>NZ_JAIBOA010000012.1 GCF_019458805.1 Actinomadura parmotrematis | reverse complement strand
GAGGCGCGGGCGCGACGGGCGGGGACGCCGGCGCGGGCGGCGGCACGAGCTGCGCCGGCGGCGCGGACTGCGCCGGCGGCGCGGCCGGCGACGCGGGCGCGGACGGCGCGGCGGACGGCGACGGTGACGGCGAGGCGGACGGGGTCGCGTCCGGGGCCGCCGGCGGGGACGCGGGCGGTGACGGCTCCAGCGTGGCGGCCGACGCGTCCGGGCTCGCCGCGAGCGGCGGGACCGGCGGCGACGCCAAGGCCGACGCGGGCGCCGACGGCGACGCGGGCGGCGGCATGGACGCCGACTGCGGGACCAGCGCCGACGACGGCGCGTCCGGGGACGCGGCCGGCGACTCCGGGCGCGCCACGGGCGGCGGGACCGCCAGCGAGGCCGGCGGCTCGGACGGCGACCCGGACGGCGCCGCCGAGGACGGCGACGCGGACGGCGACGCCGGCGCGGTCGTGCCGCCGGCCGGGACCGTCACCGGCGGCGGCGCCGTCTGCAACCCCCGCCCGCCGAACAGGGAGCGGTAGGCGCTGCTCGACCGCTCGTTCCGGGTGCAGCGCCAGATCCCGTGCGGGCAGTAGTCGGTGATCGTCTGGTAGACGACGTCGTGCCCCTCGATCCAGTCGTGCATTCCCTTGATGTAGTCGGGATTGTCCGCATTGTCGAACAAACCCCATTCGGGAAAGGACATCGGCTTGTGGTGCGCGGCCGCGAATTCGGCGTGGTACTTCAGCCCGTACGGCTCGTCGCGGTAATAGTCGAAGCGCTTTCCGGAGGGCTGGTCGTAGGCGTCCAGCCCGACGATGTCCACCACGTCGTCGCCGGGGTAGCACTCCGGCCAGGGGACGGCGTCGGGGCCGCGGGTGGCGGTGAAGTCGAAGCTGAACCGGATGCCGGGCACCGCGCGCATCGCGGCGACGATGCGCCGCCAGTAGGCCTTCCACCGGTCCGGCGCGGGACCGCAGCGGCCGGTGTAGGTGAGGCCGTTCATCTCCCAGCCGAGGACGATCACGATGTCCTTGACGCCGGCGCCGGCGAGGCGCCGCGCCAGCCGCGTGTAGTGCCCGTCGAACGCGCCCTCGGCGCCGCGCCCGAGCAGGGCGGCCACCGTCCGGTCGGGGACGCCGGCCTCGTTGGCCTCCAGCATCGGCACGTTGAGGACCAGCAGGCGCCCCGGGTCCTCGGCCTTCCACCGCGCCCACGGCTCGACGATGTAGTCGGGCCCCTCGATGCCGCTCCAGGACTCGCCCGGCAGGTAGGTGTGCCCGACGGTGACGGGCGTGTCCAGCCAGCGCTGGAAGGCGGGGATGCGCCCGACGCCGCCCTCGTCCGAGCCGAGGAACGCGCCGAGCGGGACGGGGTGCTCGTGCCGCGCGGTGGGGTCGTCCGGCCGGCACCCGCCGAGCGCGGTGCAGAGCAGCAGCGCGAGCCCGGCGACGGCGGTGCGCGGGCGGGCCCCCGGAACGGACCCGCGCCATTCTTTGCGGCCGTCGGAAAAACGCCGTCGCGCAGAGTGGATGTCGGGGGCTCCCATGCGTAAAGTCTGCCCTCGACCGGCGCGAGTGAACAGGCGACCGGCTTTGCGGCGGCAAAATTTACCTCGCCACTACTCGTGCGGAATATGCGCATCCTGAAAAGATCGGGCAGGGACCTATGGGGCGGCAAAAGCGGGCCGGGGAGTTCCCGGCGCTCGACCGGGGCCTGCCGGCCCTGATCCTGCGCACCCACCGCTACCCGCTGCACCACGGGACGCTCGGCGCCGTCCGCTCGCTCGGCCGCGCGGGCGTCGAGGTGCACGCGGTGCTGGAGGAGCGCGGGAACCCCGCCGCCCGCTCCCGCCACCTGCACCGGGCGCTGCCCTGGGGTCCGCCGCCCGGCGAGGCGGAACCGGTGATCGACCACCTGCGCGGCCTCGCCGCCCGCATCGGCCGCCCCGCCCTCCTCGTCACCGTCGACGACGCGGGCGCGCTGTTCGCCGCCCGGCACGCCGCCCGGCTGCGCGAGTGGTTCGTCCTGCCGGACGTCCCGGCGGACGTGCCGGCGCGGGTCGCCGACAAGGCGCGGCTGGCGGAGCTGTGCGCGGAGCTCGGCATCGCGCACCCGCCCACCGCCGTCCCCGCCGGCCCCGCCGGGGTCGACGCGGCGGCCGGGCGGTTCGGGCTGCCGCTGATGGCCAAGTGGGCGCGCCCCTGGCACCTGCCGCCCGGGTTCCGCAGCGCCGAGCTCGTCGCGACCGCCGAGCGGGCGCACGAGCTGTACGCGGCGTCCCGCGCGCCCGGCCAAGCCGACGCAGGCCCGTTGATCCTCCAGGAGCTGGTGGGCCACCGCGGCGGCGACTGGTTCTTCCAGGGCTACTTCGACGAGTCGTCCGCCTGCCTGTTCGGCGGGGCGGGACGCAAGCACCTGGCGCGGCCGGTGCACGCCGGCCACACCGTCACCGGCGAGTGGGTCGCCAACCCCGAGCTGGAGGACCTCGCGCGCGCGATCGTGAAGGCCGCCGGCTACAGCGGGGCGGTCGACATGGACTTCCGCGAGACCGCCGACCGCACCTACCACCTGGTCGACTTCAACCCCCGGCTCGGCGCCCAGTTCCGGCTGTTCCACGACGCCCGGGGGCTCGACATCGTCCGCGCCCAGCACCTGCACCTGTCCGGCCGCCCCGTCCCCCCGGCCCGCCCCGACTACGGCCGCACCCTGGTGGTGGAGGACCAGTGCCTGCACCACGCGCTGGCCCACCCGACCGGGCTGCCGGCCGCGCTGCGGAGCCTCGCCGGCGCCGGCGAGCGGGCCTGGTACGCCCGCGACGACCGCGTCCCCCTCGCCGTCGTCGGCGCGCACGGCTTCGGCCGGGCCGCCCGCGGCGCCGCGCGCCGGGCCGCCCGCCCGCTGCGCCGCCCGAGCTGAGGCACGTCCCGCCCGCCTCCGGGCACGACCGTCACCAGGAAACGGAGAGCACACCCGTGAACGACGCGGCCGTCGACGTACTGATCGTCGGAGCTGGACCCTACGGACTGTCCGTCGCGGCCCACGCCCACGGGCGCGGCCTGCGGACCCGCATCATCGGCACGCCGATGCGGTTCTGGGCCGAGAACATGCCCGCGGGCATGTTCCTGAAATCCGAGCCGTTCGCCGTCGCCCTCGGCTCGCCGGAGCCGGGGCGCGCCTTCACCGACCGCCACGACGGCTGGACGATCGGCCGGCCGATCCCGCGCGACACCTTCGTCGAGTACGGGCGCTGGTTCGCGGACCGGCTCGCCGTGCGGCCCGAGGAGACCGACGTGGTGCGCGTCGACCGCGCCGGGGACGGGTTCGGTGTCCTGCTCGGCACGGGCGAGCGGGTGCGCGCCGGGTCGGTGGTGATGGCGATCGGCGTCGGGGCGTTCACGCGCGTCCCGGCCGGGCTGGCCGGGCTGCCCGCCGGGATGCTGTCGCACGCCTCCGACCACCGCGACCTGTCGGGGTTCGCGGGCGAGGAGGTCGTCGTCATCGGGGCGGGGCAGTCGGCGCTGGAGACGGCGGTGCTGCTGGCCGAGGCGGGCGCGCACCCGCACCTGGTGGCCCGGACGCCGGCGCTGTCGTGGAACCCGCCGCCCGAGCCCGACCCGTCGTGGGCGGGGCTGCTGCTGCGCGGCCCGCACTCGGGCCTCGGCCGGGGCTGGCGCACCTGGCTCTGGGCGGAGCGCCCGGCCGCGACGCGCCTGCTCCCGGCCGCGGCGCGGCAGCGCGTCGTCCGCACCACCCTGGGCCCGGCCGGCGCCTGGTGGCTGCACGACCGCTTCGACGAGCGGACCGCGGTGTCGCTCGGCCGGACGGTCACCGGCGCGGCCGAGCGGGACGGCCGGGCCGTCCTGGACACCGTCGGCGCGGACGGCGACGCGCGCACGGTGGCGTGCGACCGCGTCATCGCGGCGACCGGGTTCGCCGTGGACGTGGAGCGCATCGCGGTGCTGTCCGCCGACCTGCGGGGCCAGGTGCGCCGGACGTACCGGTCGCCGGCGCTCGGGGCGCACTTCCAGTCGTCGGTGCCGGGCCTGTACTTCGGCGGCCTGACGGCGGCGGCGAGCTTCGGCCCCGTCATGCGCTTCGTGCACGGCGCCGGTTTCTGCGCGCGCCGGATCGCCGACCACATCGCCGCGACGCGGCCGCGCGCCGCCGGGGTCGCGGCCTCGGGGAACGTCCTCGTGCGGTCCTGACCCGCCCGGCGCCCGGCCGGGCGAACCCGGCCGGGCAAGCCCGCGGCAAAGGATGCGGCGGCGAAGGGTCCGGCCGGGCGGGCGGGGGAGTGGGCGGCGCCCGGACCGCGCATGATCATTTCGTGGGCGCCGGGCGGGGGGCGCGGCGCCCGCCACCGTCCCGGCCGCCCCTCGCGACAGGGGAACGATGACCCGCGCCTTCCGGACACCCGCCGCCCTCCGCGCCGCCGCGGGGCTCGCCCTCGCCGCGTCCGCCGCCGCGCTCGCCGCCGCGCCCGCGCCCGCGGCCGGCGCCGAGCGCGTCCGCGCGGCGGACCCGGTGCTCGTCATCGGCGGCTTCGACGCCCGGCAGGACCGGCTGGACGGGCTCGCGGCGGCGCTCACCGCGCGCGGCCACCCCGCCGAGACGATGCAGCTCCTCGGCGATCCGGCCGGCACGGCGCCGATCGCCGAGTCGGCGCACGCCGTGGCGGTCAGGGCCGCCGGCCTGCTGGCGCGGACGGGGGCCGCGCGCGTCGACGTCGTCGGCCACTCGATGGGCGGCCTGGCCCAGCGCCACTACCTGAAGTTCCTCGGCGGGGCGTCGCGGGTCGGCACGGCCGTCAGCGTGGGCACGCCGGAGCAGGGGGAGGTGCTCGGCCTGCTCTGCGCCGTCGCCTCGCCCGGCTGCCGCGACCTGCTGCCGGACTCGGCGTTCCTGAAGCGGCTGAACGCCGCGCCCGCCGTGCCGCCGGGCCCGCGCGCCTACCACCTCTACAGCGAGCAGGGCCTCGGCGAGAAGGCCGCGCTGCCCGGCGCCGTCAACGCCGCCGTCCAGGAGTTCTGCCCCGGGCGCCGCGTCGGGCACGCCGGGGAGCCGGTGGACGCCGCGATGCAGGACCTGGTCGTCGCGGCGCTGGAGGGGCGGCCCCTCGCCGCGGGCTGCGCGGGCTGACGCGCGGGGCGGCCGGCCCCCGGGAACGGCGGAGGCCGCGGCGTTCGCGGAACGAACGCCACGGCCTCATCGCGCAGCGGGCTGCGCCGCCCGGGTCAGTGGTTGAACGAGGACCCGTTGATGCAGTCGCCTTCCTCGTGCGAGATGCCGAGGATGTTGTGGATGGCGGCGCCGACGCCGGCGACGTCGATGCCGCGGCAGGTCTGGACGCCGACGATCTGGACGTTCGACGGGTCCTCGTCGGCCATGGCCGGGGTCGCCGCGAAGGCCATGAAGCCCGCGCCGCCGATGAGAGTCGCCGCGACCAGTCGCTTGAACATGAAGGTCTCCATTCGAAAGAGGGAGCGGCGTGCGCGGCCTTGCCCGACGGACCGGGCCCGGAGTCGTTCGCAGCACGCCCTCGATAGATCGCACCGCAAGTCTCCGCGCCGTGGCAACGGCTCCGAACCGCATTTTCCGCATTCCTGGCGGGAGGACGGTCATCGCTTTCCCGGAACGGCGGCCGGCCGTCCCCTTTGGCATATTTAGTGGTTCTTTCCGGTGCCGCGTCGCGCGAATGCGGCGCCTTTCCGGTGCTCCCCCTGCTCGACGCGGTTCCCGGGGCGTCATGGAAAGGTAATGGAGCGGCCAGGAAAGCGCCATGACCGGGGGTTCCGGACGTTCCGTGGCGCACACTCGGTGCGTCCAGGAAAGGCGGCCGAACCCGCCTGGAAACGGCCCGGCCGGATTCTCTCCGCCTGTGGCGCCCCTTCCGTGGAACGGAGCGGGCGGACACGCCGGAGGGAGTCATTTTTTCCCGGAGTCGCCGATGGGCGGTGTTATTGTCGCGGTGCCGCGGCGACGTGCCGCATTCCTGTACGAGAATCCTGTACGTGAATCCCTTGCGCGACGGCCGACCGCGCGCGAGGACAGACCGAGGAGCGGACCGCATGCGACCGGACACGACCCCGCGGGGAGCCCTGGCGCTCCCCGGGCGTCACCGGTCGCCGGCGCCGGCCCGTCCGGGATCCGTCCTGCCGGGGTTCGTCGCCCGCGCCCTCGTGGTGGCCGCGCTCGCCCTGGTGGGCTGGGCGGTCGGCTCGGCCCTGTCGGCGCCGGCCTCGTCGGCCGCCGAGGGGGCGCCGCACGGCGCGTCGGCCGCCGAGCCGGAGGCGTCCCCGGACGCCGGCTGCGCCGGCCCGCTCTGCGCGGGGCTCCGGCGGCAGGTGGCCGCCGGTCCCGGCGCGCTCGCGCCCGCCGCGCCCGTCGTCTCCGCCCTGCGGGACGGGGAGGGCCGGGTGGCCCGCACGGTGCGCGCCGGGCGGGCCCTGCCCCGGCCCGAGCGGACCGTCCGCGCGCTCGCCGGCGCCGGCGGGCCCGTCCTGGAGGAGCTGCGGGGGACCGGCGGGAAGGCGCTGGAGCGGGTCGACCGCGGCGTCGCCGCCACGATCCCCGCGCGCATCCCCGCCCGCATCCCCGCGTCGATCCCGGCTCCGCGGTCCGGCCCCGCCGGCCGCCTGCTCGCGCCCGCGCAGGCCGGGGACGCCCTCGCGGCGTCCCTCGACGCGGCGGCGCCGTCCCCGGCGCGGCCCGGCCGGGCCGCCCCGGCCGCGGGCGCGTCCCGCGCCGAGCCCGAGCACGCCGCCCTCACCGCCGGCGAGATCGAGGCGGACGGTCCGTCCGCCCGCCCCGCCGGCCACGCGACCGCCCGCGCGGCGGCGGGCCACCCGGCCGCGCCCGCGCACCTCGCGGGCGGCGACGTCCGCGTCGAGCACCGCGGCGCGCCGCTGCCCGGCGGCGCCCCGCAGGGGCCCGCGGGCGTCTACGGCCATGAGGGCGTGCTGCCGCTGACCGGTGCGGGCGCCGGCCACGGCCTCGGCCCGGTGCTCGGCACCGCGCCGCCCGTCCGGCACCCCGCCGCCGCGCCCGCCGGGCGCCCCGGTTTCCGCGCGGAGGTCCTGCGGGACCGGCTGCGCGCCATCACCCTCCTGGTCGTCCCCGACTAGGACGCGGCCGGCCCTCCGGCCGCCGCCGCCCCCGCCTCGCAGCGCGCAGCGCGCACCGGCGGCGGGCCCTCATCCCGGCCACGGCACCCCGGACGTCCGCGTCCCCGTGCCCCCGGCCACCCACCAGACCTGCACCGGACGCGGCGCCGCCCCCCGCGGGCGCGCCGCCCCCCTGACCGTTTCGTGACGGCAGGGACGCTCACAGAGAACGAAACAGGAGCACTCCATGAACAACTGGGCCAAGCACATCAGCCGCGCCGCCCTCGTGGCCGCCGGCGCCGTCGTCATCGGCTCCGGCCTCGGGTCCGCCGGCGCGCTCGCCGACGTCACCGACGGCACCGGCAGCGTCGGCGGCGGCAACCAGCTCAACGTCCCGGTCTCGGTCCCGGCCAACGTGAGCGGCAACGCGCTCTCGGTGCTCGGCACCTCCAAGGCCCACTCGGTCGGCGGCGCCCACGTCACCAACGTGGACCAGTCCGGCTCGATGACGACCTCGGGCAAGGGCAGCGTCCTCGGCGGCAACCAGCTGAAGGCGCCGATCTCGGCCCCGATCAACCTGTGCGGCAACGCCGTCGCGGTCGCCGGCCTCTCCAAGGCGCACTGCCACGGCTCGGCCACCGTCACCAACAGCGGCGGCGGCGCCGAGATGAAGACCTCGGGCAAGGGCAGCGTCCTCGGCGGCAACCAGGCGCAGGTGCCGATCAGCATCCCGGTCAACGTCTGCGGCAACAGCGCCGCGGTCCTCGGCGTGGCGAAGGCGCACTGCGCCGGCGGCGCGCACGTCCTCAACGAGAACGCCACGGGCGCGCAGACCAGCTCGGGCAAGGGCAGCGTCCTCGGCGGCAACCAGGCGCAGGTGCCGATCAGCGCCCCGGTGAACGTCTGCGGCAACACCGCGGGCGTCGCCGGCCTCGCCAAGGCGGGCTGCACCGGCGCCACGACCGTCAGCAACGTGACGGAGGAGGCGCTGCCCTCGACCAAGCGGAGCGCCGTCGCCGGCAAGCTGTCGGGCGCCAAGGACCGCCTCGTCGGCAAGGTCATGTCCAAGGTCCGCTCGTCCGCGCCGGCGCTGCCGTCGACCAAGCGCCTCGCCGCCGTCCGCGACGAGGACACCACGGCCCTGCAGGCCGCCGAGACGGTGCGCGGCCTGCTGCGCTCCGCCGGCGTGCCGGTGCCCGAGGACAACGGCCCCGACGGGCCCGACGTCCGCCCGCAGCTCCCGATCAAGGGCCTGCCGATGAACATCGGCGGCACCCCGGTCCTGCCGTAGCGCGGGACCCGCACTCCAGCACGATCCGGTCCGCTCCGGCGGACCGCGCACGCTCGTGACGCGCCGTCCCGGCCGGCCCGGTGGAAGGCCCGGTCCGGTCCGGGGCCGTGCGTCACGATCCCGCCGTGCGGGCGTCCGCCTTCCGGCACCGCACGGAGCGGCCCGGCCGGGGGCACCGACGGGTGCCCCCGGCCGGCGCCCGGGATCTCCCGGGCGCCGCGACCAGGGCGTTCACCAGCGAGCGTTCGACCGAGAGAGGTCTCATGTCCCACCGCAAGCCGTCCCGATCCGTCCTCCGCGGCCGCCGGGGCCGCCTCGTCCTGCTGGCGGCCGGCGGCACGGCGGCCGCCGCGCTCGCCGCGCCCGCCGCCCTGGCGCCGCGGACCGTCCCCGCGGCGCCCGCCGCCGCGCGTCCCGTCGGCGCCGTCGCCCCGGTCCTGCCCGTGGCCGCGCGGGACCGCGACGGCGAACCCTACGCGCTCATGACGTTCCCGCGGCTCTCGGTGTCCGAGCCCGTCCGCGAGGGCGTGACGGAGAGCGACCTGTGGCGCGGGGTCGGGCACTACCCGGGCACCGCGCAGGCCGGCGAGACGGGCAACGCCGTCTTCCTCGGGCACCGCACCCAGGGCGCCGCCGCGTTCGCGCGCATCAGCGCGCTGCGCCGCGGCGACCGGATCGTCGTCCGGCAGCAGGACGCGTCCTTCACCTACCGGGTGACGGGGCGCCGGATCATCTCGCCGCGGACCCGGTCCGTCCTCGCCCCCGTGCGCTTCCGGCCGGGCAGCACCCCGCACGAGGCCGTCCTCACGCTCATCACCTGCCATCCGAAGGGCAGCGACCGGCAGCGCCTCACCGTCTTCGCCGACCTCGTCGAGACCACCGGGACGCCCCGGACCGCCCCGCCCGCCGGGCGGTAATGGAGCGGCCGCCGGACGGTTCGCGCAGGTAGATTCGGAAGATGGACGAACGCCCCACTCTCGACGCCATCCGGCGCGCACCGAAGGTGCTGCTGCACGACCACCTCGACGGCGGCCTGCGGCCCGCGACCATCGTGGACCTCGCCGATCGCAGCGGCTACCGGGACCTGCCGACCGGCGACCCGGCCAAGCTCGGCGCCTGGTTCGCCGAGATGTCGAACTCCGGGTCGCTGGAGCGCTACCTGGAGACCTTCTCGCACACCGTCGGCGTCCTGCAGAACACCGAGGCGCTCGCCCGCGTCGCCTACGAGTGCGCCGAGGACCTGGCGAACGACGGCGTCGTGTACGCCGAGGTCCGCTACGCGCCCGAGCTGCACACCCGCGACGGCCTGCCGCTGGAGGAGATCGTGGAGGCCGTCCTCGACGGCTTCGCGCGCGGCGGCCGCGACCACGGGATCCGGGTCGGCGCCCTGGTCACCGCGATGCGGCACCAGGCCCGCTCGATGGAGATCGCCGAGCTGGCCGTCCGGTACCGCGACCAGGGCGTCGTCGGGTTCGACATCGCGGGCGCCGAGGCGGGCTACCCGCCCACCCGGCACCTGGACGCCTTCGAGTACCTGCAGCGCGAGAACGCGCACTTCACCATCCACGCGGGCGAGGGGTTCGGGCTCCCGTCGATCTGGCAGGCCATCCAGTGGTGCGGCGCCGACCGGCTCGGCCACGGCGTCCGCATCATCGACGACATCGACGCCTCCGGGGACGCACCCGTGCTCGGGCGGCTCGCCGCCTACGTGCGGGACAAGCGGATCCCGCTGGAGATGTGCCCGACGTCCAACCTCCAGACCGGCGCCGCCGCCTCGATCGCCGAGCACCCGATCGGGCTGCTCCGCGACCTCGGCTTCCGCGTCACCGTCAACACCGACAACCGGCTGATGAGCGGCACCTCGCTGTCGGAGGAGATGGCCCGCCTCGTCGAGGCGTTCGGCTACGGCTGGGACGACCTGCAGTGGTTCACCGTGAACGCGATGAAGTCGGCGTTCCTGGGGTTCACCGAGCGGCTGGAACTGATCAACGGCGTGATCAAGCCGGGGTTCGCCCAGCTGAAGTGGCACGGGTCGCGGCCCCTGGCATGATCTGAGGATGCTCTCGTACCGCTCCGCCCTCGCCCGCGTCCTCGGCTGGGCGTTCGTGGCGTTCGCCGTGCTCAACCTGCTCGACCTCATGGTCGGGATCACCGGCGAGCCGCGCTACGACCGGTTCTCGTTCGTGCTGGGCGCGCTGCTGCTGTTCGGCTGCGGGATCGCCTACGCGGTGGGGCTGCGGCCGGGGATCCGCGCCGACGACGCGGGGATCCTCGTCCGCAACCCGCTGCGCGACGTGCGGGCGCCCTGGCGGTCGATCCGCGAGATCAAGGGCGACGGCGCGGTGACCGTCCGGTTCGCCGGGCCGGACGGCCGCGAGCTGCTCGCCCGCGCCTGGGTGCTGCAGACGTCGCCGCGCGCCCAGCGCAAGCAGGACCAGCAGGCCGCCAAGGAGGGGCCCGCCGCCGCGCACCTGAAGGGCCGGTCGGCGACCCGGTTCGCCGCCGAGCAGCTCGACGAGGCCCGCGCCCGGCACCGCGCCCCGGCCCGGTCGGGCGCCCCCGACCGGGCCGCGAAGGCCGCCGGGCAGCAGGGCCCGGCCACCGGGACGGTCACCTGGTCGGTGCCCGCCCTCGCCGCGCTCGGCGTCCCGCTCGTCCTCGTCCTGCTGGCGCTCGTCCTGGCCTGACGCCGGGGGCCTCAGTTCGGCACCGGGGTCTCAGTTCAATACGGTGCGCCCGCTGGCGGCGCACTGGACGCCCTTGCCGCCGAGCACCCGGTTGTGCGTCTGGATGCTGCCGTTGACCACCGGGACGGTCTGGTTGCAGTCGGGGCAGCGGGTCACATCGCCCATCTGGTCTGGCTCCTCACGATCTCCGGGCCTGCCGGCGCTCCTCGCCGGAGGCGCCGCACTTGGTGCACGCGAACCCGAGCCACCGCCCGCACTCGGCGCAGCGGGGCGCGCCGAGGTCGGCCGTCTCCAGATGCGCCACCCGCTGCTCGGTGGCGGCCACGCAGCGGTCGCACCAGAGCGTCACCGTGCTGTCGGCCCGCACGGCGGCGCCGGGGGGCAGGCGGGGCGGATGGTCGTCGAACTCCGTGCCGCGCTCGGTCATGCGCCGCATCCTACGAGGGGGCGACGCCCCACGTCAGGCGGTCGGCGGGGCGGCCGGCGGCGCGGTGGGCGGGGCCGTCAGCCCGGCGGTGAGGAAGGCGGCGACGGTGGCGGCGGCGGGCGGGGCGCCGGCCGCGTCGGGGGAGGGCGCGAGGGCCCGCCCGTAGGTCTCCAGCAGCAGCGTGAAGGCGAGCCGCCAGCGCTCGGCGACCTCGCGCGCCGACAGCCCGGGCATCGCGCGGGCGAGCATCACCTCGAACGGCGCGGGCCCGAACCAGGCGGACGCGGCGGGCATCCGCCGGCCGGGCAGCACCGAGCGGGCCAGCAGGTGGCAGAGCATCCGCCCCTTCGGCGTCCGCCACAGCTCGTCGAAGGGCCCGACGATCGCGGCGGCCAGCTCGCCGATGTCGGCGGCGCCGCCCGCGCCGCAGCGGTCCGCGATCGTCCGCAGGCCGTCCGCCCAGACGGGCAGCAGCTCGCGCTCCAGCAGCGCGGTGACCAGGCCCTCGCGGGAGCCGAAGTGGTAGTGGGCGGCGCCGGGGTTCAGCCCGGCGGCGGCGTTGATGGCCCGCACCGAGACGCGGTCGGCGCCCTTCTCCAGGAACAGCCGCTCGGCGGCGTCCAGCAGCCGGTCGCGGGTGCTGCCCTGCGGGTCGTTCTCCATGCATGCCATTCCACCATAGCGGTTGATATCGGCCATCAATCAGTGATTGGTTGGCGGCGGGCAGACCTTTCCGCAAGATGTGACCGACCGAAGGGGCAGCAATGGGTGTCTACGCCGTCACCGGCACGGCCTCGGGCATGGGCGCCGCGACCGCGGCCCGGCTCGCCGCCGCCGGGCACACGGTCATCGGGGTGGACCTGAAGGACGCGCCGATCATCGCCGACATCGGCACCGCCGGCGGGCGCGCGCACGCCGCCCGCGAGATCCTCGCCGCGAGCGGCGGCGCGCTGGACGGCGCCGCCGCCATCGCGGGCGTCGGCCCGAGCCTGAAGAGCTCCGCCGACCTCGTCTCGATCAACTACTTCGGCCAGGTCGCGCTGCTGGACGCGCTGCGGCCCGCGCTCGCCGAAGGCGGCGCCGGGCGCGCCGTCGTCATCGGCTCCAACTCCGCGAGCACCGTCCCGCTCGTCGACACCTCCCTCGTGGACCTCTGCCTCGCCGGCGACGAGGCCGGCGCCCGCGAGCGCGCCGACGAGGGGCAGGCGGCGATGCCGCCGGAGATCCTCGACTACGCCCCGAGCATCGGCGCCTACGCCTCCGCCAAGCTCGCCCTCGCGCACTGGGCGCGCCGCACCGCCGTCACCCCCGAGTGGGCGCGGCAGGGCGTCACCCTCAACGTCATCGCGCCGGGCGCCGTGCTGACGCCGCTCATGACGGGCTCCACCGGCGGCGCCGCCGACCAGGACCCCGACGAGTTCCCGACGCCGATGCCGCTCGGCCGGTTCGGGCAGGCGGACGACATCGCCTTCTGGGTCGAGCAGTTCCTGAAGCCCGAGGCGGGCTTCGCGACCGGCGCGGTCCTCTACGTCGACGGCGGCACCGACGCCGCGATGCGGCCCGACGCCCAGCCCACCGCCTGGGTCCTGTGAGGAGCGCCCCGATGAGCACCCCCGACGTCTTCAGCGAGGGCCGGATCGGCCCGCTGACGCTGCGCAACCGCGTCATCAAGTCCGCGACGTTCGAGCACCGCGCCCCCGGCGCCCTCGTCAGCGACGAGCTGATCGAGTTCCACCGGCGGCACGCCGCGGGCGGCGTCGGCATGACGACCGTCGCCTACTGCGCGGTCGCGCCCGAGGGCCGCACCGAGTACGACCAGCTCTGGATGCGCCCCGAGGCGCTGCCGGGCCTCCGCCGCCTCGCCGACGCCGTGCACGCCGAGGGAGCGGCGGTGTCGGCGCAGATCGGGCACGCCGGGCCGGTCGCCGACGGCCGCTCCAACCGGGTGCCGGCGATCGCGCCGTCCCGGTCGTTCGACCCGCGCGCCATGCGGCCCGTCCGCGCGGCCACCGAGGACGACATCGCCCGCGTCACCCTCGCCCACGCCGACGCCGCCCGCCTCGCGATCGAGGCGGGCTTCGACGCCGTGGAGATCCACCTCGGGCACAACTACCTGGCCAGCGCCTTCCTCAGCCCGAAGATCAACAAGCGGGACGACGGGTACGGCGGCCCGCTGGCCAACCGCGCCAAGGTCGCGCGCGGCATCGCCCGCGCCGTCCGCGACGCCGTCGGCGACCGCATCGCGATCCTCACCAAGCTCAACATGAGCGACGGCGTCCGCGGCGGCCTGACCGTCGAGGAGAGCCTCCAGGTCGCCAAGTGGCTGGAGGAGGACGGCGGCGTCGACGCCATCGAGCTGACCGCCGGCAGCTCCCTGCTGAACCCGATGTACCTGTTCCGCGGCGACGCCCCCGTCCGCGAGTTCGCCGCGGTGTTCCCCCAGCCGCTCCGCCTCGGTATCCGCCTGACCGGCAAGAGGTTCATCCGCGAGTACCCCTACGAGGACGCCTTCCTCCTGGCGGACGCCCGCCGCTACGTCGCCGAGCTGAACCTCCCGCTCGTCCTGCTCGGCGGCGTCACGAACCGGGAGACGATGGACCTGGCGATGCGCGAGGGCTTCCAGTTCGTCGCCATGGGCCGCGCCCTCCTCCGCGAGCCCGACCTGATCAACCGCATCCGGGCCGACCCCGCGACCGAGTCCCTCTGCATCCACTGCAACAAGTGCATGCCGACGATCTTCACCCGCACCCACTGCGTCCTCGCCGACGACATCCCCTGACCCCCGGGCCGGGGGTTCAGAGGCCGAGGGCGGCCGTCAGGGAGGCCTTGAGGGCGTCCAGGGCGGCCGCGGCTCGGGTGCGGGCGGCGGGGACGTCGTCGGCGGCCGGGAGGACGACCTCCAGGTAGCACTTGAGCTTGGGCTCGGTGCCGGACGGGCGGACGACCACGCGGGCCTCGCCGGTGCGGAGGCGGAGGCCGTCGGTGGGCGGGAGGCCGCCGGCGCCGTCCGCCAGGTCCTCGACGGACGTGACGGGCCGCCCGCCCAGCTCGGCGGGCGGCTCGGCGCGCAGGCGCGCCAGGGCGCCGGTGATCAGGGACAGGTCGGCGACGCGGAAGGAGAGCTGCGCGGTCGCGTGCAGGCCGTAGCGGCGGGCCTGGTCGTCCAGCAGGCCGGCCAGGGTGCGGCCGTCCGCCTTCGCCTCGGCGGCGAGGGCGGCGGCGGTGAGGGCGGCGCCGACGCCGTCCTTGTCGTGGACGACGCCGCCGACGCTGTAGCCGAGCGCCTCCTCGTAGCCGAACACCCGGCGGTCGCCCGGACCCCCCGCCTTCATGATCCACTTGAAGCCGGTGAGGGAGACCGCGTGCCGCACCCCGTGGGCGCGCGCGATCGCCTCCAGCAGCGACGACGACACGATCGTGGTGACGACGAGCCGGTCCGCGCCGGCGGTGTGCCGGAGGACGTGCTCGGCGAGCAGCCCGCCGAGCTCGTCGCCGGTGAGCGCCCGCCAGCCGGCCGGGCCGGGGACGGCGACGGCGCAGCGGTCGGCGTCGGGGTCGTTGGCGATCGCCAGGTCGGCGCCCGATCCGGCGGCGAGCGCGAGGAGCAGGTCCATCGCGCCCGGCTCCTCGGGGTTCGGGAACGCGACGGTCGGGAAGTCGGGGTCGGGCTCGGCCTGCTCGCGGACGACGGCGGGCCGCGCGAACCCGGCCCGCTCGAACGCCGCGAGCAGCACGTCCCGGCCGACGCCGTGCAGCGCCGTGTAGGCGGTGGCGACGCCGCGCGCCGTCCCGAGCGGCAGGTCCGCCGACAGCGCGTCCAGGTAGGCGGTGACGATCTCCTCGCCGAGGACCGTCCAGCCCTCGGCGAGCGGCAGCGCGTCCACCCGCCCGACGGCGTCGATCGCCGCGGAGATCTCCGCGTCCAGCGGCGGGACGATCTGCGCGCCGTCGCCCCAGTACACCTTGTAGCCGTTGTCGCGCGGCGGGTTGTGGCTCGCGGTGACCATGACGCCGGCGGCGGCGCCGAGGTGCCGGACGGCGAACGCCAGCACGGGCGTCGGCAGCGGGCGCGGCAGCAGCCAGGCGCGGAGCCCGGCGCCCGCCATGACGGCGGCGGTGTCCAGCGCGAACCGCTCGGACCCGTGGCGCGCGTCGTAGCCGATGACGACGCCGGCGTCCGGGTCGCCGTCCGCGCGGACGCGGGCGGCGAGGCCCGCCGCGGCGCGGAGGACGGTGACGCGGTTCATCCGGTTCGGGCCCGCGCCGAGCTCGCCGCGCAGCCCGGCCGTGCCGAACTCCAGGCGGGCGCCGAACCGGTCGGCGAGCGCCGCCGCGTCGTCCAGCAGCCCTTCCAGCTCGGCGCGCGTCCCGGGGTCGGGGTCCTGCGACAGCCAGTCCTCGGCGGCCGCGCGGTGGGACGGCGCCATCAGATCTTGGGCAGCACGGACGCCAGGAGCGCCCCCATCCGGGACGCGGCGGCGTTCCCGGCGGCGAGCACCTCCTCGTGGTCCAGGTGCTGGTCCGACAGCCCGGCCGCGACGTTGGTGACCAGCGACAGCGCCAGCACCTCGGCGCCCGCCGCGCGCGCCGCGACCGTCTCCAGGACGGTGGACATGCCGACGAGGTCGGCGCCGAGGGTCCGCAGCATCCGGATCTCGGCGGGCGTCTCGTACGTCGGGCCGCGCAGCGCCGCGTAGACGCCCTCGGCGAGCGTCGGGTCGGCCTCCCTGGCGAGGGCGCGCAGCCGCGCCGAGTACGCCTCGGACAGGTCCAGGAAGGTGGCGCCGGTGAGCGGGTTCGCGCCGGTCAGGTTCAGGTGGTCGGTGATCAGCACCGGGTCGCCGACGCGCTGGTGCTCGGGCCGCAGGCCCCCCGCCGCGTTGGTCAGCACGACCGCGCGGACGCCCGCCGCCGCCGCCGTCCGCACGTTGTGCACGACCGGGTCAACGCCGAGGCCCTCGTACAGGTGGGTGCGGCCGAGGAACACGAGGACGCGGCGGCCGCCGGCCTCCAGCGCCCGGATCCGCCCCGCGTGGCCCTCGACGGCCGGCGGCGCGAAGCCCGGCAGGTCGGTCACCGGCATTTCCGCGGCGGCCTCGCCGAGCGCGTCGGCGGCCGGCACCCAGCCCGAGCCCATGACGAGCGCCACGTCGAACCCGTCGAAACCGGTGCGGGCGGTGAGGCGCTCGGCGGCCTCGCGGGCGAGTTCAAAAGCGTCGTTGCTCACGGACACGACATTACCGGCTGCGATCACCGGTTCCGGCGGCCCGTGGACGGGGCCGTCGCCGCCTCACTCGCCGATCGACGCGCAGGGCCGCGCCCGCAGCTCCTTGACGTAGTCGTCGGGCGCGCCGGCCGCCTCGGCGGCGTCGGCGAGGATGCCGAGGTAGCGGGCCGACGGCAGGCCGCCCTCGTAGTCGTCCAGCACGTACAGCCAGCAGAGGGCGTCGCCGTCGAGCGTCTGCACCCGGACCCTGATCTTGCGGTAGACGCCGAGGGCCGCGCCCTCCCAGGCGTCCAGCTCCGCCTCGTCGAAGGGCGGCACGTCGTAGATCGCGACGAAGACCTGCTCGCCGCGCGCCTCGACGACGGTGGCGAGGGCGCCCTCCCAGTGCCGGTCCCGGCCGCCGAAGGTGAGCCGCCACCCCGCCAGCCAGCCGGTGCCGCGGACCGGCGAGTGCGGGGCCCGCGAGGCCATCTGCTCGGGGTCCAGGTTGGAGGCGTACGCCGCATACAGAGCCACGTGGTGCAGGGTACGGCACCCCGGGCCGCGGGCGGGGCCACTGCCCGGTGTGATGAACAATGGAAGGGTGATGCGCATTGTGATCATTGGCGGAGGTCCCGGCGGCTACGAGGCCGCCCTCGTGGCGGCGCAGCTCGGCGCCGACGTGACCGTCGTGGAGCGCGACGGGCCGGGCGGGGCCTGCGTGCTCACCGACTGCGTGCCGTCCAAGACGCTGATCGCGACCTCGACGCGGATGTCGGTGCTGAGCGAGTCGGCGGCGCTCGGCGTCCGCTTCAACGGCGGCCCGGACGGCGACGTGGGCGGCCTGGAGGCCGACATGCGCATCGTCAACAAGCGGGTGAAGGACCTGGCCCGCGCGCAGTCCTTCGACGTCGCCGAGCGCCTCGCCTACGAGGAGGTCAAGATCGTCCGCGGGGAGGCGCGGCTGGTGGAGCCGCACGTCGTCGCGGTCGGCGACCGGCACATCCGCGCCGACGTGATCCTGCTCGCGACCGGCGCGACGCCGCGCGTGCTGCGCGGCGCCGAGCCCGACGGCGAGCGCATCCTGACCTGGCGGCAGCTCTACGACCTGCCGGAGCTGCCCGAGGAGCTGGTCGTGGTCGGGTCCGGCGTGACCGGCGCCGAGCTCGCCGGCGCCTACCTGTCGCTCGGCTCGAAGGTGACGCTCGTCTCCTCCCGCGACCGGATCCTGCCGACCGAGGACGCCGACGCCGCCTCGGTGCTCCAGGAGGTCTTCCTGCGGCGCGGCATGCGCGTCATGTCGCGGTCGCGCGCGGCGGGCGTCGAGCGGACCGGCGACGGCGTGACCGTCTCGCTGGAGGACGGCCGCAAGGTCGAGGGCTCGCACTGCCTGATGACCGTCGGCGTCGTCCCCAACACGCGCGGCATCGGCCTGGAGAAGGCCGGGGTGAAGCTGAACGCGCACGGGTTCATCGAGGTCGACAAGGTGTCGCGGACGTCGGTCCCGCACATCTACGCCTCCGGCGACTGCACCGGCGTGCTGATGCTCGCCTCCGTCGCCGGCATGCAGGGCCGCATCGCCATGTGGCACGCGCTCGGCGAGGCCGTGCAGCCGCTGAAGCTCGGCTGGGTGTCCTCCAACATCTTCACCGACCCCGAGGTCGCCTCGGTCGGCGTCAGCCAGAAGATGGTCGACTCCGGCGAGGTCAACGCCCGCACCGTCATGCTGCCGCTGTTCACCAACGCGCGCGCCAAGATGCAGGGCTTCGAGGACGGCTTCGTCAAGCTGTTCTGCCGGCCGTCGACGGGCATCGTCCTCGGCGGCGTGATCGTGGCGCCGCGCGCCAGCGAGCTGATCCTCGGCGTGTCGGTGGCGGTGCAGCAGCACCTGACGGTCGACCAGGTCGCGCACACCTTCGCCGTCTACCCGTCGCTGTCGGGCAGCATCACCGAGGCGTCGCGGCGGCTGATGACCGAGCACGCCTACTGATCGCACACGGACGCCCCGGCCCGCCGCAGCGGGACCGGGGCGTCCGTGGTTCCGAGGACTAGAAGCCGCCGAAGTCGCCGCCCCCGCCGAAGTCGCCGCCCCCGCCGAAGTCGCCCCCGCCGCCGAAGTCGCCGCCGCCGAAGTCCCAGCCTCCGCCGCCGCCGTCACCGCCGAAGTCGCCGCCGCCGCCGAAGTCGTTCCCGCCGCCGTCGAAGCCGCCGCCGTAGTAGCCGGGGCCGCCGAACCCGCCGCCGAGGGCCGAGCCGAGCAGCGTGCCGATCATCAGGCCGGAGACCAGGTCCATGCCGCCGTAGGACTGGTAGTAGCCGCCCGCGTAGGGGCCGTAGGCGGGGCCGGCGTCCCAGTACGGGTGGCGGCCGCCGTTGTAGGGCACCATGCGGATGTCGGGCTGCCCGCCGTGCAGGACGGCCTGCGCGTCGGCCGCGCAGGCCGGCACGGAGCGGGCGACGCCGCCGGGCGGCGCCCAGGTGACGTCCTGCACCGACGGGCCGTGCTGGGGGTTGAAGAAGCAGGGCGCGCGCCGCTCGGGCACCGGTTCGCCGGCGAGGCGGGCGCGGGTCGCGGTCATGTAGTAGCGGCCGTCCTCCAGCGCCGTGGTGACCTTGGTCATGTCCTCGGGGCGCTGCGCGCGCTCGGTGGCCGTCTTGGCCGCGTCGTAGGAGTTCAGGGCGCGCTCGTAGTCGGAGCGGGTCTCGGGGTCCAGGCCCTGGTCCATGACATTGAGGTCGAGGCGGGCGATGTCCTCGCCGAGCGCCGTCACGTCCTCCTGGACGCCCTCCTTCAGCTCGGCCATCCGCCGGGCCGCCCGCTCGCGCTTGCGCTTGCGGGCCATCAGGACGAGGAACACCACCAGCGCCGCCACGAAGATCAGCACGCCGAGGACGACGAACAGGCCGATCATGGTGGACCGGGAGTCGGAATCGGCCTTCTTCTCGGCCCGCTGGGTGAAGCCGATGAGCTGGTCGGCGGCCGAGGCGCCCTTGGCGCCCTGGGCGGTCAGCCGGTTGATCTCGGTGGCGCTGAGGTCCTTGGAGACCGCGTGCAGGGACTGGCCGTCCTGGGAGACCGCCACGTAGGTCTTGCCCTTGCCCACGGTGTCGGCGACGTAGACCAGCATGGCCCGGACCTCGGTGAGCGGCACGCCGTTCTTGATCACCACGGCGCGGACGTCGGCGCCGCCGGAGCCGTCCAGCGCCTGCCGCATACGGGCCTGGTCGCCGGCCGAGATCGCCGAGCCCACGTCCGACGTCACGTACAGCCGGGACGACATGAGCCCGTTGGCGATCTGGGTCTTGGTGTCGGCGCCCGCCGGGGCCGCGAACCCGAACAGCAGCGCCGCGACGGCGGCGAGGACGCCCAGCAGCGTGCCCGTCCGGCGGCCCGTGCGGCGGGACACGATCTCGGTTCTCATGATGACAGTCTGCCTCCTTACCTCTTACGACGGCTGAGCCGCACGTCCCGTTCCGCCCGGGACGTCCCGGTCCCGACCGGCCGGGGGCGGCCGGTCCGGGCGAACCCGCAGCCGCCCGGCCGCGTCTCATGGCAGCCTGAACGACCGGTTCGGAGCGCGGAGGCGGGGTGCGGATGGCCGAGGACGGCGGAGCGCTGGGGGAGATGCTCGGGCGGCTGTGGAGGCGGCCGACGTTCACCGACCGGGTGCTGCGGCGGCGCGCCGATCCGGTGCGGCCGGTCGTGCGGCTCGCCCCGGCGGGCCCGGACGCGGCTCCGGAGGCGCATCCGGCGGCGATCGTGCCCCGGCTGTCGCGGCTGCGGCCGCTCGCCCGGGTGGACGCGCACGGGCCGGACGGGGAGCCGGAGGACCCGGCGGGACGGGCCGTCGCGGCCGCGCTGCTGCCGCCGCTCGCCCGCGCCGTCGTGGAGTTCAACACCAGCGACCGGCAGCTCACCTTCACCCGCTACCGGCTCGTCGAGTGGCTCGCCGCGCTCCGGCTGGACGACCCGCCCGCCGGGGCGGCGCCGAACGGCCTGCTCGGGCTGCGCGCCGAGGCGCTCATCGCGGCCCTGCGCGCCCTGCGCTCGGGCGCCGCCAAGCCCGAGCTGCTCGGCCCCCTGGCGAGCGTGCAGGGCTGGCTGCTCGGGCTGGTCGGGATGGTCGCCGCCGCGTTCCCCCGGCTGCGCTTCTGGCTGTGGACGCGCGGCGTCCCCGGCCTCGGCCGCGAGGTGCGGTGGCTGCTGCGGCAGCCGTTCCTGGACCCGCGCGACCAGGGGCTGCTCGACTTCGCCGTCCGGCTCACCGCCGGGCAGCGCACCCCCGAGGAGCATCCCGAGCTGCTGCGGCTGCTCGCGCACGCCTTCCTGGAGGACCTGCGCGCCGCCTACCGCCGCAGCCCGTGGGAGCCCGCGACCTGGCGGCGGACGGCCCGGCCCGTCCTGGTCCTGGACAACGCCGGGACGCCGCTGCCCGGCCCGGCGGCCGACCCCGACCTGCCCGGCCTGATCACCGCCGTCCGCGCGCTGACCGGCCGCGCCGACCCGCTCGCCGTGCTGGTCGTCGAGGACGGCCCGGCGCCGGGCCTGCCGCCCGCGTCCGCCGCAGCGGTGGACGCCTGGCTCGCCGACCCGCCGCCGCGCTCCGCCGGCCGCCGGGACGCCCCGCTCGGCGAGGCGGAGGCGGCGCGCTGGACGCTGCGCCTGGCGGTGCCCGCCGCGGCCGTGGCGGAGTTCACCGCCGCGCCGCGCCCGGCGCCGCCGCGCGGCCCGTTCGCCGCCCGGCATCCGGCGGTCCCGTGGACGGCCGCCGGGGTGGCGGCGGCGCTCGCCGCCGGGGCGGTGTACACGGCGGCGCCCTGGACGGACGCGCGGCCGGCGGTCGCGTCCGGCCCGTGCGGCACGGGCGGCGCCGCGTGGCCGGCGGCGTCGGCCGAGCCCTGGACGCCACCGGGCGGCACCGCCGCCGAATGCGTCGGGTTCGCCGCCGCCGGAACCCCGTTCGGGGCGTCCGAGCGGGGCGCGCCCAGCCCGCAGCAGGCGGTGCAGGCACGGCGGCTCCGCACCGACCAAGAGCTGATCTTCAAGGAGAACGCGCGGGCCGCCGGGCTCGCCGCCGCGAACCCCGCCCGCCCCCTCGCCGGCCTCGTCTACTTCGCCGGACTCACCTCCGCGCCCGGCGACGACTACGACTCGGCCGAGGCCGAGGAGCTGGAGGGGCTGCTCGCCGCGCAGCGCCTCGCCAACGACCCGCAGAGCGGGCCGCTGCTGCGGATCGTCGTCGCCAACGGCGGCTCGCGGATGCGGGCCGCCGCCACCGTCGCCGCCCGCCTCGTCCCGCTGTTCGAGCGGGACCGGACGCTGGTCGGCGTCGTCGGCATGGACCGCAGCGTCCCCGAGGTCAAGGCCGCGATCGCGGCCCTGGCCGGGCACGACGTCCCGATCCTGGCGACGACCCTGTCCGCCGACGGCATCGGCGCCGGCCCGCACGGCACCTGGCCCGGCTACTTCCAGCTCTCGGGCACCAACAGCGACGAGGCCCGGCTGATCTACGACTACGTCCGGCTCGCCGTCCCCGAGTGGTTCCGGCGGCCCGCCCGCGACTACGCCTCCGACCGCGCGACCGAGGCCACCGCGATCCGCGTCTACCGGCCGCCGAACTCCGAACCCGACCTGTACGTGTCGACGCTGGTGGCCGACCTGCGGCGGCTCCGGCCCCGCGACCTGCCCGCGCCCCGGACCGTCACGTCCGCCGCCGGGCTCTGCCACCGGTCGTGGGTCGTGGTGTACGCGGGCCGCCACGACGTGCCCGCGGGCGCCACCGGCGACGACTTCTCGGCCTTCCTGCGCGAGATGAAGGCGTGCGGGGGACGGCAGCCGTTCATCATCGCCGCCGACGCCGTCACCCGCTTCGTCGCCGACCCGGCGCGCAGCGGCATCGGCCAGTACGGCGGCCTCAGCGTCTCCTACGTCAGCAAGGGCCTGGCGATCCTGGAGACCGGGCGCGCGTGCGTCACCGGCGGCGGCGTCCCGCGCGGCCACGACCCGGGCCTCGCGACCTTTTGCACCGCCTACCGCGCCCTCGCCGGCGACCTCGCCAAGGCGGGCGTCCGGCTGCTGTGGACGGGGGAGCGGGCCGGCCTGGCCTACGACGCCGCGGGCGTGCTGCTGCGCGCCGTCCCGCCCACGGCGCCCGCGGGCGACCGGCGCGCCGCCCTGCGGGCGATCGCCAAGGCCATCGAGACGCACCCCTTCACCGGCGTCACCGGGCCGCTCGACTACACCCGCTCGCACTTCCCGGACCAGGCCGCGCGCCGCGACCCGATGGCCGTCGTGCGGATCGCGCTCGCCGCCGACCGGCTGCCGGGCTGCGAGTTCGTCGGCGCGGGCGGCGGCCGCCCCGCCGCGCTCGGCGTCCGCCTCGGCCGCTGCGACAGCGGCGTCCGCCCGGTCCCCGCGTTCGGCTGACCGGGCGGACGGCCGCTCAGGCGTCCTTGATCTCGCAGATGACGGCGCCGCTGGACACCGTCTGGCCGACCCCGGCGGCCAGGCCGGTGACCGTTCCCGCCTTGTGGGCGGTCAGCGGCTGCTCCATCTTCATGGCCTCCAGGACGACGATGGTGTCGCCCGCCGCGACGGTCGCGCCGTCCTCGGCGACCAGCTTCACGATGGTGCCCTGCATCGGGGACACCAGCGCGTCGCCCGACGCCGCCGCGCCGCCCTTCTTGCCCGACCGGCGCTTCGCCGGGGCCGCCTTGCCGGGCGCCGCCGCCGCGGACGCGCCGAGGCCCGCCGGGAGCACGACCTCGATGCGCTTGCCGCCGACCTCGACGGTCACCCGCTCGCGCTCGCCCGCCTCGTCCTGCTCGGCGACCGCGCCGCCGTACGGCTCGATCGTGTTGTCGAACTCGGTCTCGATCCACCGCGTGTGGACGGTGAACGGCTCGTCGTCGGACGCCGGCACGAACGCCGGGTCGTCCAGGACGGCCCGGTGGAACGGCAGCACCGTCGGCATGCCGTCGACGACGAACTCGTCCAGGGCGCGGCGGGCGCGCTCCACCGCCTGCCGGCGCGTCGCGCCCGTCACGACCAGCTTGGCGATCAGGGAGTCGAACTCCTGCGGCACGGTCTGCCCGGCGACGTAGCCCGAGTCCAGGCGGACGCCCGGACCCGACGGCGGCTCCCACGCGGTCAGCGTCCCGACGGCGGGCAGGAAGCCGCGGCCGGCGTCCTCGGCGTTGAAGCGGAACTCGATCGAGTGGCCGCGCAGCTCGGGGTCGCCGTAGCCGAGCTCCTCGCCCTCGGCGACGCGGAACATCTCGCGGACGAGGTCCACGCCGGCGACCTCCTCGGTCACCGGGTGCTCGACCTGCAGGCGCGTGTTGACCTCCAGGAAGGAGATCGTGCCGTCCTGGCCGACGAGGAACTCGCAGGTCCCCGCGCCGACGTAGCCGGCCTCCTTCAGGATCGCCTTGGAGGAGGTGTACAGCAGGTCGAGCTGCCGCTCGTCCAGGTACGGCGCCGGGGCCTCCTCGACGAGCTTCTGGTGGCGGCGCTGCAGCGAGCAGTCGCGGGTCGACACCACGACGACGTTGCCGTGCCGGTCGGCGATGCACTGCGTCTCGACGTGCCGGGGCTTGTCGAGGTAGCGCTCGACGAAGCACTCGCCGCGGCCGAACGCCGCGACGGCCTCGCGGACCGCCGACTCGTACAGCTCGGCGACCTCGCCCAGCTCGCGGGCGACCTTCAGGCCGCGGCCGCCGCCGCCGAACGCCGCCTTGATCGCGATGGGCAGGCCGTGCTCCTCGGCGAACGCCACGACCTCGTCCGCGCCCGACACCGGATCCTTGGTGCCGGCGACGAGCGGCGCGCCGACCTTCTGCGCGATGTGCCGGGCCTGCACCTTGTCGCCGAGCGCGGTGATCGCGGCGGGCGGCGGGCCGATCCAGGTCAGCCCGGCGTCGATGACGGCCTGCGCGAAGTCGGCGTTCTCGGCCAGGAACCCGTAACCGGGGTGGACGGCGTCGGCGCCGGCCTCCGCCGCCACCTTCAGGATCTTGCCGATGTCCAGGTAGCTCTCGGCGGCGGAGCGGCCCTCCAGGGAGTACGCCTCGTCCGCGACCCGCACATGCAGCGCGTCGAGGTCCGGCTCGGCGTACACCGCGACACTGGCGAGCCCGGCGTCGCGGCAGGCGCGGGCAATTCGGACCGCGATCTCACCGCGGTTGGCGATCAGGACCTTGCGCACGTTGGGTCTCCTCCCTCAACCTCGCACGCAGTCTAGATAATCGCCCCGGGCGGCCCTCGGAAGACCCCGCCGTTGAGTAAGTCACCACTTGTCCGCGCCGGTCGGCGGGGTGCCCCGCGGGCCCCGCGCCGGGGCGGATCCGAACACCGGGCGCGTGCGTCAGACGCACGCGAGAGGAGAACGACCATGACCAACAAGACCCCCCGCCCGGCCCCCCGCGCCTGGGCGCGCATGCCGCGCCGCCGCACCGCGATCGTCCTCGCGGTCGTGCTCGTCGTGGTGGGGATCCCGGTGCTCGACGCGCTGTTCGGCGCCTACTCGCGGACGGGCGGCGGCGAGGTCGCGGTCGTCCGCAACGGCGGCTTCTTCGACAACAACCGGATCCGCCAGATCATCGACCCCGGCTCCGGGCGCACCTACGTCGGCCTCTACTCCAAGGTCCACAAGTACCCGGCGCAGCAGCGCTTCTACACCATCACCTCGAACTCCTCCAAGGGCGACGAGACCGGCGTCGACGTGGTGACGGTGCCGAGCTCCGACGGCGTCAACATGGGCATCGAGGGCACCCTCTACTTCACCCTCAACCTCGACCACGCCGCGCTCCGCACCTTCGACGACAAGTACGGCACCCGCAAGTTCCGCGGCGGCAGCGGCGACACCGCCTACGCCTGGGAGGGCGACGAGGGCTGGTCGGCGTTCCTGGACCAGATCGTCCGGCCCGTCATCGACAACGACCTGCGCAGCCAGGTCAACAGCTTCCGCTGCGCCGAGCTCGTCTCGTCCTGCGCCCTCGTGCAGAACACCGCGCAGGTGACGCCGGTCAGGACCGGCCAGGGCGCGCAGCCGCAGAGCAACAACGGCAACATCGCCAAGGTGCAGAACGCCATCAACACCAGCCTGGCGCAGGACCTGCAGAGCACCCTCGGCGGGAACTTCTTCACCAACATCCACTTCAACCTCGTCCGGGTCACCCTGCCGAGCAAGGTGCAGGACGCGGTGGACCGCGCGCAGGCCGCGTTCGCGCAGGTCAGCGAGGCGCAGGCGAAGGTCGCGTCGGCCAAGGCCGAGGCCGCCGCCAACAAGGCCCGCCAGGACGGCTACAACAAGTGCCCGACGTGCGCGCGGATCGAGGAGTTGAAGGCCCTCCCGCAGGGGATCACCGTCTACGCCCCGGGCAACCCGAACGGCTCGCTGTACGCGGGCAAGTAGCACGGGCAAGTAGCACGGGCGAGCCGCCCGGGCAGAGGACGCGCCGTCGGCTGGACGCGCGGGAACGGAGGCGGTCGTGCGCCTGGTCATCCTGATCGTCGCGGTGCTGCTGGTCGCCGTGGTCGCCGTCCTCGCCGTGTACGCGGCGCGGGGCGCGGCGGCCCCGGCGCCGGCCGCCCGCTGGGAGATCGCGACCGAGTCGCGGGACGGGGTGACGACCGTCGCCGTCCGGCAGGTCGCGGGCGACCGCGAGACCGGGCGGCAGGCGATCGCCGCCATCCCCGACGACAGCGCCGACTGGGAGTCGGCCTACCACGAGGCCATGGCGCGCGCCCGCTCCCGCCTCGCGGCCCTGAACAGCCAGCAGGACCCCTGAGACGCGCCGCGCCCCGCGACCGATCGAACGGCCGCGGGGCGCGGGTCTCCGGCGGCTCGCGCGACGGGGCGACGCAGCGCGGCCGGGCCGGGTACTACTTCTTGCCGTAGCGCTTGTTGAACTTCTCGACGGCGCCGGTGGTGTCCATCAGCCGGCTCTTGCCCGTGTAGAACGGGTGGCTGGCCGAGGAGACGTCCACGTCGACGACCGGGTAGGTGTTGCCGTCCTCCCACTCGACGGTGCGGTCGGTGACCGCCGTCGAGCGGGTCAGGAAGGCGAACCCCGCGGCCGGGTCGCGGAAGACGACGGGCCGGTACTCGGGGTGGATCCCCTTCTTCATCGTTCCTCCCGGTAGGTCGTGTGCGTGCGGGCGATCGGGTCGTACTTGCGCAACGCCAGCCGGTCGGGATCGTTGCGCCTGCTCTTGGTGGTCACGTAGGTGTGACCCGTGCCGGCCGTGGACCTCAGCTTGATCACCGGCCGGAGCGCGTTCCGTGCCATCGGGCCCCCTTGCTCGCTCGATCGGTCCCAACATAACGACAACCGTTTTCATTCCGGCGGGCGGGCCCCGGCCCGGTGTATCTTCGCCACGGGTCGAGACGACTCCCGCGGGGAGGGACATGAGAGGGCCGGGCAAGGCCGGGGCGGCGGTGCTGCTGGCCGCCTGCGCGCTCCTCGCGCCGTCCTCCACCCCGCACCGGGACCGCCCCTTCGTGGACGCCGAGACCACCCACCAGCTCGTCGCCGCCGCCCGCACCCTCCTGCAGCTGCGCTCCAGCGCGCTCGTCGAGCGCGGGCACCACGAGCGGCGGCCGCCCGCCGAGATCCTCGGCGTGGTGATCTCCCCGCGCGTCGCGCAGGCGCAGGAGCGCGCCGTCCAGGAGCTGGAGACCCGCAACCGCGCCCCCGTCGCGGGCGGCCCGCCCTACCTGGACGTGCGGACCACCCTCGGCGACGGCCGGGCGGTCCGGCGCGGCGACCGCATCACCCTGGAGGCGACCGAGCGCACCGCCGCCCGCTACCGGACCGGCGAGCTCACCCAGTCCGTCCGGCGCCGCTTCGACTTCGCCGCCGTCGGCACCCGCCTCGTCCTCATCGGCGAGGGCCTGCTCGATCCGGGCGCGCGGCCGCTGAACGACCCCGTCGGGCAAGATCGCTGAAACTCTTTTCTTCAGATGGCGGTAATTGGATCAACGGTCCGGGCGGAGAATTCCTTGACGCCGCGTCATGTCGGCCGGTAAAAGAACTCCGGAGAGTGACGCCCGCCGCCCCGATGGCCGCATCCGGCCACCGTTCCGGCGTGCGGGGACGCGTCCCGGCGGGCCTCCGGACCTGGATTCCGGTGATCGATGGGGCGTAGGCTGGCGCCATTCTGCAAAAGGCACGACCTGAGAACGATCCCGTCAGAAGACGTCGCCCGCGGGCGAGAATCGAAAGGGTCAAGCGATGAGCGGTGACAAGAGGGGCGCCAACATCGGCGAGCTCGAAGAGCTCTCCCGCATGTTCAGCAAGCACTCCAAGAACCTGGACGCGCTCATCAAGGACCTCAACGGCCGCACCGTGAGCAGCAGCGCCGCCTGGTGGGGCCCCGGCGCCGACCGCTTCCGCTCCGCGTGGGCCGAGGCCAAGACCGCCTTCGACAAGATGGCCCTCGCCCTGGAGCAGGGCAGCCAGGACATCAAGCGCTCCCAGCAGAACATCGAGGCGGCCACCCGCTAGCCGCCCCCGGCGCGCTCGACGCGCCCCCAGGACCGCGGGTCCCGGCCCATCCCCCCGAGGCCGGGGCCCGCTCCATTCCCCCTTCCCGCCTCCGGCTCCCCGCACCGGACCTCCGCCCCATCCCGCCCGCTCGCGGTACGTCACGATCGCGTCACCCGACGTGCGCGGACCGCGATCCTCGGGCAGGCTCACGACGACCCCCGAGGGAGGCGACGTGGACGAGGCCGAGATCTTCCGGCTGCAACTCCTGCTCAGCCGGATCGGCACCCTCGCCGAGCAGTACGGCGACCTGCTGGCCGGCCCGCGCCGCGCGATGGACGACCACGCCTGGGTCGGACCGTCCGCCGGCGGCTTCGGATCCCGCCTGAGCGGCGGCGAGCGCGCCCTGAAGGCGCAGCTCGGCAAGGCCCACGACCTCATCGAGGCGCGGCTGCGCCGCGGCCCGATGCTCTGATGGGCGCCGACGACTGGCTCGCGCCGGGCACCTGCGGCGTCAAGCTCGCCGAGTTCGACCAGCTGACCCGGCAGATGTCCCGGGCCGCGCCCGGCCTGTCCACCCTCGCCGACCAGCTCTGGCAGGCGCTGCACAGCGCGGGCGTCAGCACCGCCCCGGCCGAGGAGATCCGCCGCCTCGCCGCCTGGGCCGCCGAGGCGTCCACCGACCTGCGCCGCCGCAACGTCCTGGCGCACGACCTGGACCACGAGTCGCCCGCCCTCAAGACCTGCCTCCCCGGCGGTACCTACCTCACCCTCCCGGACAGGTACTCGGACCAGACCGCCTACATGGAGGGCCGCCGCATCGCGGCGCGCCTCGGGCGCGGCGCGTCCCCGGGCATCACCGCCGCCGACCTCACCCCCGCCCTCGCCCGCGGCCTCCTCGACGCCCTCGGCCCCGCCGCGATGCTCGACCTGGCCCGCCGCGCCGGCGCCCACGCCGCCGCGAACCCCGGCGACGTCCGCCTGAACGCCGACACCAGGGCCCTCCACGCCCTGCTCGGCCGCGGCCTGGCCCTCACCACCGACCCGCACGGCCCGTCCTACGTCGGCGACCCGTTCCTGACCGCCCTCACCGCCGCCGGCCGCGCCACGTCCCCGCCCCGCAGCGCGCCCCCGGCGGGCTGGGCGGGCTACCAGACGCTGTCGACCCTGATCGGCGCGTCCGGCGCCCGCTTCTCCCCGGCCTTCTTCGCCCGCGTCGGCAGCGACATGATCGCCTTCGACAGCACCGTCCGCCACGACGGCCGCCCGCCCCTGCCCGACCTCACCCCGGGCCACGACCACCTGATCAACCTCCTCGACGCCGCCGCCCGCTCCGGCCCCGCCGCGGCCCAAGCCCTGCTGTCCCACCAAGCGATGGGCCCCTTCCCGAAGGGCTGGACGAACACCACCGGCCCCAACTACCGCTACCTCCTGCACGACCGCCGCGACCAGTGGGCGCGGAGCGACCACGGCGCCGCCCTCGGCCGCGCCATCCAGACCGCCACCACCGGCCAGGACCCCGAGTCCACCCGCCTCACCTTCGCCCTCGGCAAAACCCTCGCCACCGACGCCAAGGGCTACTTCGAGGTCGGCAAGGACGGACACTTGGAGATCAAGGGACACGACGACGCAGGACTCGACGCCATGTCCGGGGTGCGCCAGGCGATGGCCATGGCGCTCGCCAAGCACATCATCAAAGTCAACGACATCTTTCAGGCTTCCGGCAACAATGCTACGGACACAGGAACTCCCATGTCGGATGTGGACATGGACTACCTGCTGCTTTACGTAGCACGCGATTCCGCTTCTTTTACGACGCTGCTCAATGCTCAGACGGCCCATGCGAAGGTGGTGATCGATCAAGCCGTTGCGCGCGATTCTCGCTATATGGTCGACGTCGTCGATCCGGAGGGAAAGATGTTCGGTCACTTGTTGGAGGCCCGGACTCAGAACCTCTGGGCGGAGAAGGCGCGCGTCGATCAGGTCAACGATGAGCTTCGCTCGAATGTCGAAATGGGTGTCGGCCTTTTCTCGCCGCAGAATCCGATCAGTGACGTTCCGGTGGCCGGCAAGGCGGTCGATATCGCACTCGAACTTTCGGTGGAGAGCGCACGTAAGCAGATCGTCGATCTGATCGTCCGGCAGCGAGAGGAGGGGGCGAAGGTATGGGTCACCGCGCCTACGACCGACGGTGAGGCCTTGGAAAAGCTCTTTAGTCAGTTGATCCTCTCCTCTATTGTCGCTCATGGCCGGTACGCGCACCGCAACATCGCGGGGGCTTCATTCGCCACGCCGGGTCCGCATCCGAAGATTAAACCCGTCGCTTCAATGACGCCGACAGAATTTATTTCGTTCCTGCGGTGGGCGGGGGAAAATTCTGATTCCAATCACCTCTCTTCAGCGTTCGCCGACGCTGCAGATCAAGGCAGGCGCCGGGCATCCGGCCATTATGTCGGCGTTGATGGTGTGCCGGGCGCTCGGCCATGAGACGACTTCTCGCCGGCCAGCTCTTGTTCGTGGTGATGTTGGCGTCCGGCTGCCAAGGGAAAAGCATAGTTCATGAACCGACTACCGCGCCTGCGCGCTTGATTTTGGATGCCGCGCCCTACCTGTGCGATCTGGTTCCAGAGCATTCTTTTCGTGAGGTGAGCGGTGTGGCAGGGTCGCTTGCCGGGCGTTGGGATGGGCATCAGACGGATTATGGCTTGTGTCTTGCCTGGGGGGCGCAAAATTCCGCGCTACTCGGCATTAGCTGGTCGTACAACGATGGCGAACAGGTCATTGAGCGGCAAGAAAAGGCGTGGCTGGGTGGCTCGGGACGTTCCCCTGTCCGCAGGCTGCCACCGGAACTGGGGCGCGGGCTGGCCGTCAGTCGTTTCACTCTTGGCGGTGATCAACGTCCGAATTACGTGATCGCGCTGTTCAAATGCGGTGGGCGGGCCACGTGGATCAGTATTGATATTCCGCCTGTTGTGCGCGGGCGGGATGCGTTGGGTGATCTTGTGGAGTTCATGCGGATTGCTGAGCGGCGGTTCGGGGAGTTGCATCGCTGTACGCCTCGGCCCTCTTGATACCGGCGGAGGGGCTGGCGCGGGGTGGGCGGTGGCGGAGGATGAGGCGTGTTGCGGGCGGGGGCCTGGTCGCGCTGGGGGTCTGCGCCGTTCTATCGGTGCCGTTGCTGCTGTGGCCGTTCGGGCTCGAGATGGCGCTCGACCGGGCGTGGATGCCCCGGCCGCCGTCGCTGCCGCTCGTTGTCGGGGTGGCGGTGGTGTGCGGGGTGGCGTGCCTCGGGGGCGGGGCGGCGAGCGCGGTCAGGGGGCGGCGGGCGTTCGGGGCGGGGCTGGTGCTCGGGTGGGGGACAGCCGCGGTGGTGAGTTCGGGGTGGCTGGTCGGGCTGGCGCCCGTGCTCTATGACCCGGCGGCCATGTACCGCCCCTATGTCGACGTGTTCAGCCGTATGGACGCCGCGACCGCCAGTCGTCGGGCGGAGGCCGAGCTCGGCGCCGTGATCGGCCCGCAAAGGACGCCGGCGCCGGTGGTCGCGCGGAGCCGCGTGGGCGGCTGCTGGCGCTACGACAAGGCGCGCCGTTCGCTCGTCGAGCCGCCCGGCAGCGGCGTCCTGCTGTACCGGACGGTCCTGCCCGCGCCGCCCGGTCACGGGCAGGACGAGGTGGAGCGCATCGCCGTCCGCCTCCAGGACGGCCGCCGCCCCACCGGCCGCGACTACGAGACCGCCTTCCGCACCGAGGACGGCTTCGTCGTGCAGCTCCTCGCCGCCGGGGACGACGGCGGCGTGACCGTCACCGTCCGCTCGCCCTGCCTCCAGCACCTCCGTCACCTCCAGGACGTCCCCGGTGCGGCCCCGCCCCGCGCCGCACCGCCACCCCCTGACCGCCCGGTCACCATCCGTTGAGTTGCGGCGTGTTGGCCTCTTGAAACGTTTCAAGAGGCCAACACGCCGCAACTCGACGAGGAGGGACCGGGGGGTCAGGACGGGTCGGGCGGGGGCGGGAGGGCGATCTGGATCTGGGTGGTGACGCCGGCGGCGACGAAGAGGCCGCGGCCGGTGGGGCCGCCCGGGGCGGCGTTGCGCGGCAGGCGGAGGCCGAAGAGGTCGCCGTCGTCGGGGGACTCGATCGACAGCAGCACCCCCGACCGCGACCGCCGCGTGTCGGACATGAAGCCGCGGTAGCCGCGCCCCAGGTCCTCGGTGGTGCCGCCGAGGACGACGCCGTGCTCGCCGTCGCGGGCGGTGCGGAGGACGTCGCGCAGGGCGTCGTCGAGTTCGGTCTCGTCGAGGAGTTCGGCGTCGTCGACGACGACGACGTAGCGGTGCTCGTCGCCGATGAGGGCGTCCAGGTCCTCGGACGCGGCGTCCGAGCCGAGGACGCCGAGGACGCCCGGCCGCCCCGCGAGCTGCCGGAGCGGCGACCGGCGCGGGCAGATCAGGACGACCGGGACGAGCCCGCCCCCGGAGGCGGGGTCGAGCAGCGAGCAGACGATCGTCCAGAGCGCCGTCGAGCGCCCGGACCGGGGCGGGCCCGCGACGATGAAGCCGGGCCCGTCGTTGAGCAGGTCGATCCCGACGGGCGCGAGGGTGTCGCCGCCGACGCCGGTGAGCGCCCAGAGCGGGGACGGGGCGGTGAAGTCGGGGTCGAGCGCCATCGCCTCCCGGTAGGTGACGCGGACGGGCAGCTCGTCCACGTGCAGGGGGCGCTGCCGGGCCGGCACCCGGCCGTAGCGGGACGCGCAGGCCCGCGCGATCTCCTGGAGCGCCGCGACCTGCGCCGTTCCGGACGGTTCGTCGCCGAGCAGCCCGATCTGCGACTCGCGCGGCGGCATGCCCGGCGCGACGACCTCCAGCGCGCGCCCCGGCGGCATCGCGGCCGGGACCTGCTTGTCCTGCAGCCCCGCGTACCCGTAGTCGTTGGGGTCGGCCATCCGCAGGACGAGCCGCCGGTCGAACACCGTCGACACCTGCCCGCTCAGCCCGGACCGGTCGCCGGTGAACACCGCGCGCAGCCCGACGGCGGCGCCCTCGCGCAGCAGCCGGAGGACGGTGTCGACGAGCCGCCCGTAGTCGTAGTGCTCGAACGCGCCGAGGAACCCCTCCCAGCGGTCGAGGAGCAGCACCATCCAGGGGAGGCGGTCGGTGGCGGCGACGGCGGCGCGCTGCTCGGCGAGCGAGGCGAAGCCGGCGCCCGCGAGGAGCTGCTGGCGGCGCGACACCTCCGCCGACAGCGCCGCGAGGAGCCGCTCGCAGCGGTCGGGCTGGTCGCGGGTGACGACGGCGCCGGTGTGCGGCAGCGACACGAGCGGCAGCAGCGCGCTCGCGCCGCAGTCGATGGCGTACAGGTGCGCGTCGTAGGGGGAGCAGCCGCCCGCGAGGGCGCCGGCGATGCTGCGGAGCGCCGTCGAGCGGCCCGACTGCGCCGACCCCGCCACGTACAGGTGCCCGGACGTCGCGAGGTCCAGCGCGAGCGGTTCGCGGGACTGGACGGCCGGCAGGTCGGTGATCCCGAACGCGATCGGCGGGACGTCGACGACCGAGCCGCCCGCCGCGGTGCGCGGCGCGAGCCGGATCCGCTCGGGCAGCGGCGTCAGCCACGGCGACGGCTGCCGGCCGATCCCGGCGCGCCGGGCGGCCTCGGCGACGGCGGCGACGAGGTCGGCGAGGTCGGTCACGGCCGCGGCCGCGTCGTCGGCGGCCTCGCGCGGCGCGGGGACGGGCCGGCCGAGGCCCTGCCACGGCAGCGCCGCCACGCTCGTGGAGGCGCCCGCGGCGCCGGGCCGCCGCCCGCCGATCCGTGCGGACTGGACGGCCTGCGGCGCGCCCGCGCCCGACCGGACGTAGCAGCGGCCCGGCGTCGCCTTGGGGATCTGCGCGGCGTCGGGCGCGTCCAGGACGTCGGTGGACTCGTCGGGGTCGGTGACGCGCAGCGCGATCCGCAGGTTGGTGTTGGCGCGGATGTCGGCGGTGACGACGCCCGCCGGGCGCTGCGTGGCGAGCAGCAGGTGAACGCCGAGGGACCGGCCGCGCCGCCCGATGTCGACGAGCCCGGTGACGAAGTCGGGCAGCTCGGCGACCATCGCGGCGAACTCGTCGATGACGAGCAGCAGCCGCGGCACCGTCGCGAGGTCGGGACGGGACGCGCGCAGCTCGTTGTAGTCGTCGAGGTCCTTGGCGCCGGCGGCGAACAGCAGTTCCTCGCGGCGCCGCAACTCGGCCGCCAGTGACTCTAGGGCGCGCTCGGTGGCGTGCCCGTCGAGGTCGGTGACCATGCCGACGGTGTGGGGCAAGCGCGCGCAGTCGGCGAACGCGGCGCCGCCCTTGTAGTCGATGAGGACGAACGTCAGCTCGTCGGGGCGGTTCGCGACGGCCAGCGAGGCGATGAGCGTCTGGAGCAGCTCGGACTTGCCGGCGCCGGTCGTGCCGGCGATGAGGCCGTGCGGGCCGTCGGCGGCGAGGTCGACGGTGAAGGTCCCGTCGGCGCCGACGCCGATCGGGACGCGGGTCGCGCGGCCGCCCGTCGCCTCCCAGGAGCGCAGCACGTGCTCGGCGGTCGGGTCGGTCATGCCGAGCAGTTCCAGCAGCCGGGCCTCCCCGGGAATGCCTTCGGCGGCGTCCTCGCGGGACACGTCGCGGACGGGCGCGAGCGCCCGCGCGACGCGGTCCGCCCACGCCGCCGACACCTCGTCGGCGAGCAGCACCGCCGCGCCGTCCAGGCCGTGGCCGCGCAGGCGGGCGCCGAGGGCGCCGACGCTGACGACGGCGGCGCACTCCTCGGGGAGCAGCTTCTCCTCGTCGTCGATGCAGACGGCGTGGATGCCGAACTCCGGGCCGCGCGACAGCAGCATCGGCATGCCCGGGACGCGCCGCAGCGTCCGCGCCCCGTCCAGGACGATCAGCACGTTGCGGGGGGCGTGCTCGGCGGGCCGGTCCCGGCCGAAGAAGCCCTGCTCGGCCTGCGCGGCGCGGCGCCGCTCGGTGAGCCGGATGGCGAGCTCGGTGACGCGGTGCGCGACGGACTCGGCGTCGGCGCCGACGAGGGCGCTGCACTCCTCGCCCTCGCGCGGCGCGCAGTGCGGCAGCCACCGCACCCAGTTCCAGTCCTCGCCCGCCGCCCGGTCGGCCGACAGCACCACGATCGACAGGTCGCGGGGGCTGTGCAGCACCGCCGACTGCGCGACGATCCACCGCGCCAGGCCCCGCGCCGACGCGCGCGGGCCGGTGACGCCGAGGACGCCGAGGTCGGCGAGCGGCAGCGCGACCGGCACCAGCCGCGACACCGGCGGCGCGACGGGCGGCGGCGCGTCCGCGGGCGACCCGTCGGGCGGGGTGTTGCCGACCAGCTCCACCTGCGACGGCAGGTCGGCGAGGCCGAGCCGGACGTGCAGGGCGTCGGGGTCGCCGGTCCGCCGCTCCCAGAGGCGGCGGCGCGGGCCGGTCGCGGTGAGCAGGACCTCGGCGGGGTCGGGGTGGACGCCGCGCCGCTCGTCCTCGTCGGCGCGCCGCAGCCGCTCCAGCTCGCCGCCGAACCGGGCCGTCCGCTCCTGGTACTCCTTCAGCGCCTTGCGGTGGGACTTGCGGCCGTGCAGCCGGTCGCCGATCCACTCGCCGACCGTCATCACCGGCCAGGCGAGCGCGAACAGCGCCCACCACCACTGGCCCAGCACGAACGCCATGACCAGCCCGAACGCCGAGAACAGCAGCGCCCCGAACAGCCGCAGCCGCTCGCGGGCGTCGCGCACCGGCCGCTTGGGGACGGTGAGGCGGCGCGGCCGGTGCGCGGGCCGCAGGCGCGGCGGCCGGTTGAACGCGAGGCCGCCGTCCGGCAGCGGCTCCAGGTGGGTGTCGGGCGGCACGGACGCGGCGAGCATCAGCACCCCGGACCCGGCGGCGAGCGGCACGCCCGGCCGCCACGCCGCGGGCTCCTCCAGCGGGACGCCGTCCAGCAGCGCCGTCACGCCCGGCTCGGGCGCGACCCGGACGCCCTCGCGGGTGACGGTGAGGGCGAGCGCGGCGGCGGGCAGCGCCGCGTCCGCCACGACGATGTCGACGCCGGGGCCCGCGCCGACCGTGGTGCGGCCGATGCCGAGCCGGTGCACCGGCCCGGCCGCCGGGCCGCCCACGACGCGGACCTCCACCAGCCCGGACGGCTCGGCCTGCACGGTCGCGGCGGCGGTCGCCCGGTCGAGCGCGACGCGGGCGCCGTCGCGCAGCTCGCGCGCGGCGGGCGCGCGCGGATCGAGCATCCGGCCGTCCAGCCACAGCGAGCACTTGTGATCGACAATGGCCGGTGCGGGCGCGCCGACCGGAACCCTGGACGCGTCCGAACCGCGGAAGAGCGTTCGCGCGACCTCGCCGACCGTTGTTTCGGAATCGACCTCGATCACCATGTCGCGGGGGCCCTCACCGGTCAGGACCGTGCACGAGATCCGCATTAAGGTTCCTCCATCGCGCGGCGCGGCGTCCGGCCACGGCGCAGCCCGTCCGGCAAGCCTAGAAGATGACGCGCCGCCGCCTCAGCCGGAGCGCGGGCCCGCCGCCGCGGAAACGGTGACCGAGAACACCGTTGACCATTCCCGGCTTGTCAGTATTTTGCGTGACTCTTCGTCAAAACGTGTGCGATCAGTTAATTCCCCGCTCGTTCTGACACAGGGAGTCACGCTACGGCCTCAACCCGCCGAATCCATTGACGCGGCGTTCGGGTCCCGGCGAGCATGGAGCGCTCGGTGGTGCCGGGCCCCCGCCGGGAGCGGGGCCCGGAAGGCGGGAAGGGACGCGTGGGCAAGGCGATGAAGTCCAACCACTCGGCCGCCTCCGGCGGCGTCTCCGGCGGGGTCGCCACGACACCGCCGGCGGGCGCGGGCCCCGGACTCGGCCGGTCGGGGCTCGGCGCGGCGGGCGGGCAGCGGCTGCCGGCGGCGCCCCGCGAGCGCAAGCCCGCCCTCGCCGCCCTCGCCGTCCTGCTGATCCTCGGCGGCGCCCTCGCCAGCGCCTACCTGGTGATGGCGAGCGGCCAGCGGGTGTCGGCCATCGTGATCGCCGAGCCGGTCGCGGCCGGGCAGCGGATCCCGGCGGGCGCGCTCCGCGAGGCGCAGATCGGCGACACCGGCATCCAGTTCCTCAACTGGTCCGAGCACGCCAAGGTCACCGGCACCTACGCCGCCGTCCCGCTCGTCAAGGGCACCCTGCTGACCAACGCGATGCTGAGCCGCGACACCGCGCCCGCGCGCGGGCGGCTCGTCGTCGGGCTGTCGCTGAAGCCCGGCCAGTTCCCGGCGGGCGGCCTCGCCAACGGGCGCCGCGTCGGCCTGTACGCGGTCGGCGGCGGGAGCGGCGGCAGCGGGCCGAAGGCCGGGACGGTGCTGTCGGGCGACGCCATCATCGTGAACGTGGCGCGCGGCGGCGGCGACCGGCTGCGCTCCGACGCGACCTCGATCGACGTCGCCGTGCTGCCCGCCGACGCCCCCGCGCTCGCGCAGGCCGCGTCCGCGCAGGCCGTCGCGGTGGCGCTGGTCCCCGAGGGCAGCCGCGTCGCGCCCGGCGGCGGGACGGGCGGCGCGGGCGGCGGCGGGACCGGCGGCGGGGACGGCGGCGCCGCGACGCCGCCCGCCACCACGCAGACCCCGGCGCCCGGCGGGGGCTGACGGTGGCCCTCATCGCGCTCGCGGCGGACAAGGGGGCGCCCGGCGTCACCACCACCGCCGTCGCCCTCGGCGCCGTCTGGCCGCGGCCCGTCCTCGTCGCCGAATGCGACCAGGCGGGCGGCGACCTCGTCTACCGGCTGCCCGCCGCGCCGCCCGAGGGGCAGAGCGGCGGCGGCATGCTGAACCCCTCGCGCGGCCTGCTCAGCCTCGCCGCGACGGCCCGCCGCGGGCTGCGGCCCGAGCAGGTCGCCGAGCACTGCCAGCGCCTCGTCGGCGGCCTGGACGTGCTGGTCGGCATCACCAGCGCCGAGCAGGCGCAGGGCATGACGTGGCTGTGGGGGCCGCTCGGCCGCGCGTTCGCCGGCCTCGGCCAGGTGGACGTCCTCGCCGACTGCGGCCGCCTCGGCGCCGGCACCCCGCTGCTGGACCTCATGCGCGAGGCCGACCTCGTCGTCCTCGTCACCCGCGCCACCCTGGAGCAGGTCGCGCACCTGCGCGAGCGCGTCGCCGCGCTCAGCGAGGGGCTGCGCGGCGGCCCGCCGATCGCCGTCCTCGTCCTCGCCGACCCGCGCGACTTCCGCGCCTCGGTCGCCGAGGTCGACCGCATCATCACCCGCCGCGACGGCGCCGGCCACCCCGTCGGCGTCCTCGGCGGCCTCGCCCTGGACCCCAAGGGCGCCGACCTTTTGTCCGGCCAGTGGGGCGGCCGCCTCGACCGCTCGCTGCTGGTCCGCTCGGCCCGCGAGGTCGCCGCCGGCCTCACCGCCCGCGCCGACCGGCTGCGCGGCGAGCGCGCCGGCGCCGGCCCCGCCGAGCCCCCGCCCGTCCCGCTGCTGGAGGAAGGGAGGCTGTAGGTGGACCACGGCCTGGTCAAGCGGCTCCGCCAGGAGGTCGGCGACCGCCTCGCCCAGCAGCGCCGCCTCGACGCCGCGAGCGGCCTCGCCCCCATGTCGGGCGAGGACGAGCGGCAGTTCGCGCGCGCCCTCATCGGGCAGGTGCTGGAGGAGTTCGCCCGCGGCGAGATCACCTCCGGGCGCCGCCCGCCGAACGCCGAGGAGGAGGAGGCGCTCGCCGCGGGCGTGCACGCCGCCCTGTTCGGCGTCGGCCGGCTCCAGCCGCTGCTGGAGGACCCCGAGATCGAGAACATCGACATCAACGGCTGCGACCGCGTGTTCCTCGGCTACGCCGACGGCCGCGAGGTGCTGGCGGAGCCGGTCGCCGAGAGCGACGAGGAGCTCGTCGAGCTCATCCAGATCCTCGCCGCCTACAGCGGCCTGTCGTCGCGGCCGTTCGACACCGCCAACCCGCAGCTGGACCTGCGGCTGCCCGACGGGTCGCGGCTGTCGGCCGTCATGGACGTCACCGTGCGGCCCGCGCTGTCGATCCGCCGCGCCCGCCTCGGCAAGGTGTTCCTGTCCGACCTCGTCGGCACCGGCACCTTCAGCGAGGACGTCGGCCGGTTCCTGCGCGCCGCCGTGCACGCCCGCAAGAACATCATGTTCGCCGGCGCCACCAACGCGGGCAAGACGACGCTGCTCCGCGCCGTCGCCAACGAGATCCCCGCGCACGAGCGCCTCATCACCGTCGAGCGCGCCCTGGAGCTCGGCCTCGACGCGTTCCCCGAGCTGCACCCCAACTGCATCGCGTTCGAGCAGCGGCTGCCGAACTCCGAGGGGCAGGGCGCCATCTCCATGGCCGAGCTGGTGCGCCGCTCGCTCCGCATGAACCCCTCGCGCGTCATCGTCGGCGAGGTCCTCGGCGACGAGATCGTCACCATGCTGAACGCGATGACGCAGGGCAACGACGGGTCGCTGTCGACGATCCACGCGAACTCCTCGATGGAGGTGTTCAACCGCATCGCCACCTACGCGATCCAGTCCGAGGAGCGGCTCCCCACCGAGGCCACCCACATGCTGATCGCGGGCGCCATCGACTTCGTCGTGTTCATCGAGAAGCGCAACGACTACGCGCGCGGCGGGCGGCTCCGCCGCTACGTCGCCAGCGTCCGCGAGGTCACCGGCTGCGACGGGCGCGTCCTGTCGTCGGAGGTGTTCGCGCTGGACCCGGCGCGCGGCGCCGCCGTCCCCGCCGCGCCGATCGCCTGCGCCGACGAGCTCGCCGAGTTCGGCTACGACACCTCCCTCGGCGGTGCGTGGTGACCGCCCCCGACGTCCTGCTCGCCATCATCACCGGCGCGCTCGCCGGCGGCGGCCTGGTGCTGCTGATCGCGGCGCTGCGCGGGATGCCGGTCCGCGCGGCGCGCAAACCCGCGCGGAGCCGCGAGGAGCTGCTGCGGACGGTCAGCACCCGCGCCGCCGTCGCCGTCGTCGCGGCCGTCGCGGTCCTGGTGACGACGCGCTGGGTCGTCGCGGCCGCCGGCACCGGCGTCCTCGTCCTCGGCTGGAACGGCCTGGCGGGCGGCGCCCGAGAGGAGCGCGTCGCGATGGCGCGGCTGGAGGGCCTCGCCGCCTGGACCGAGTCACTGCGCGACACCATCGCGGGCGCCGTCGGCCTGGAGCAGGCCATCCCGTCCTCGCTGCGCGCCGCCGCGCCCGCCCTCCAGCGGCCCCTCCGCGACCTCGTCGACCGCCTCCACACCCGCGTCCCCATGCCCGACGCGCTCCGCCGCTTCGCCGACGACCTCGACGACCCGTCCGCCGACCTCGTCGTCGCCGCGCTCGTCCTCAACGCCAAGCTGCGCGGGCCGGGCCTCCGCGACATGCTCGGCGCGCTCGCCTCCTCGGCCCGCGCCGAGCTCGACATGCGGCGCCGGGTGGAGGCCGACCGGCGCGCGACGCGGCGCAGCGTCCGCATCGTCGTCGGGGTGTCGGTCGGCAGCGCCCTCGGCCTCGCGGTGCTCAACCACTCCTGGGTGGAGCCCTACGACGGCGTCCTCGGGCAGCTCATGCTGAGCGTCGTCATCGCCCTGTACGCGGCGGCGTTCCTCTGGCTGCGGCGGCTCGCCCGCTACGAGCTGCCGAGCCGGTTCCTCGGCGGCGGCGCGGGCCGGCCCGGCGTCCCCGAGCAGGTCCCGAGCACCGTCGCGGGCTGGCAGGGCCGGGCCGCGGCGCTGCGCGGCCGCCACACCATGGACGCCGGCGGGGGAGGCCCCCGGTGACCGGCGCGATCCTCGCGGGCGCGCTCGTCGGCGCCGGCCTGTACCTGCTGGTCCGGGCGCTGTTCCCGCGCCGCCCCGGCCTGTCGGCGCGGCTCGCCGCGTTCGACGCCGCGCGCCACCGCGACGCGGAGGAGGCCGGCGCCGAGCGGACGTTCCCGCCGCTGGAGCGGGTCGGGGTGCTGCGCGCGCGGCTCGGCCGCGAGCTGGTGCGGTTCTGCGACGCGCGGGGCTGGCGGCTGCAGTCGGTCCGCTCCGACCTCGCCGTCACCGACCGGTCGCTGGAGGCGTTCCTCGCCACCAAGTTCCTGCTGCCCGCCGCCGTCCTGGTGTTCCTGCCGCTGATCGGCATGTACCTGGAGCTGCTCGACCTCGGCGGCGGGCTGCTCGTCCCGCTGTGGGCCGGGCTGCTCCTCGCCGGCGTGTTCTTCTTCATCCCCGACCTCCAGCTCCGGCAGGAGGCCGCCTCCCGCCGGCAGGACTTCCGGCACGCCGTCGGCGCGTTCCTGGACCTGGTGTCGATGAACCTGTCGGGCGGCCGCGGCGTCCACGAGGCGCTGATGACCGCCGCGTCGGTCGGCGACGGCTGGGCCATGCAGCGGCTCCGCGACGCGCTCGGCAACGCCCGCATCGTCGGGCAGACGCCCTGGCAGGCGCTCGGCGGGCTCGGCGACGAGCTCGGCATCGCCGAGCTGACCGACCTCGCGGGCGCGCTGTCGCTCGTCGCCGACGACGGCGCGCAGATCCGCCGGTCGCTCGGGGCGCGGGCGGCGTCCATGCGCACCCGCGAGCTGTCGGAGCTGGAGGGCCGCGCCGGCGAGCGGTCCCAGTCGATGATGGTCGCGCAGCTGCTGTTCTGCGTCGCCTTCATGATCTTCCTGGCCTTTCCCGCGCTGATCAGGCTGATCGCGACCTGACCGCACCCCCGTCCCCCTCGATCAGGAGAAGCCGATGAACCCCCTCAACGACCCGGCGGTCGTCTACCTGCGGGCGCTGCTCGCCGTCCGGCTGGACCGCGCCCGCCGCGAGGACCTCAGCCGCGGCGCGTCCGCCCTGGAGTGGGCGATCATCACCGCGGTGCTGGCGGTCATCACGGTGACCATCGCCGCCATCATCAAGAAACTGATCATCGACAAGGCCAACACCATCAACACCGACACCGAGTGATGGCCGGGCGGTGGAGCGAGGACCGGGGCGCCTCGGCGCTGGAGTTCGCGCTGCTCACGCCGATCATCGTGCTGGTGCTGCTGGCCACCGTGCAGTTCGCGATGGTCTACCACGCCCGCCAGGTCGCGCTCGCCGCCGCCCAGGCCGGCGCGCGCGTCGCCCGCACCGCGCCGGCCGGCGGCGGCTGGCAGGCCGCCGCCGAGGACCGCGCCCGCCGCGACGTCGACCAGATCGGCCCGCACCTCATCGCCGGCCTGACCGTCACCTCAGGGGAGGGCGGCGACCAGCGCTGGGTCCAGGTCAGCGGCACGGCGATCCGGGTGGTGCCGTTCATGACCGTCCACGTGACGCAGCGCTCGCGCGGCCCCGTCGAGTGCTTCCGGCCCGACGTCGGCGCCGGCACCGCCTGCCAGGGGGGCGCCGGATGAGCCGCCGGACGGGCCGCCGCGGCGACCGGGGCGCCATGTCGCTGGAGATGGTGATCGCGACCCCGCTGTTCGTGATGTTCCTGCTGTTCCTGGCGGGCCTCGGCCGGCTGGTGGACGCGCGCAGCCAGGTCGAGGGCGCCGCCCGCGACGCCGTCCGCTCGGCGTCGGTGGCCCGCTCGGCGGGCGGCGCCGCCGACCTGGCCCGCGAGTCGGCCGACGACAGCCTGGCGGGCCGGTCCTGGTGCGCGGGCGGCCCGCAGGTCGCGGTGGACCTCGGCGACTGGGGGCCCGGCGGCCGCGTCGCGGTGACGATCAGCTGCGACGTGGACCTCGGCGACATGGCCCTCATCGGCCTGCCCGGCACCAAGCGCCTCACCGGCCGCGCCGTCGCGCCCGTCGACGAGTACACCTACCGCGGCGGCGGGGACGCGCCGTGACCGGGCCGCGCGACCGCCGCGACCGCGGGACGATCTCGCTGTACGTCGTGCTGTTCACGCCCGTCGTGCTGATGCTGGCGGGCCTGCTGGTGGACGGCGGCCTCGCCATCCACGCCCGCCAGCGCGCCGCCGACATGGCCGAGCAGGCCGCCCGCGCCGGCGCCAACCAGATCGACGACGCCGCCCTCCGCGAGACGGGCCGGCCGGTCATCGACCCCGGCCGCGCCGAGGCGGCGGCCTGCGACCTGCTCGCCGACTACGACACCCGCGTCAGCGGCAGCGACTGCGCCGCCACCCAGGACCGCGTCACCGTCCGCGTCCAGATCACCGTCCACCCGCAGATCCTCGGCATCATCCCCGGCCTCGGCGACTTCACCATGGCCGCCACCGCCAGCGCCGTCCCCGTCACCGGGAACTGACGTCCCCGGGCGTCACTCGTAGGTGACGCGCACCTCGGAGGTGTAACCGGGGCCGCCGTCGGCCGGAGGCCGCTCGGGCTCGCCGGGCCGGCGGACGTCGATCGCGCGGTAGGCGTAGCCGTCCTGGTCGCCGCGCTCCCAGGTGAACTCGACGGTCTCGCCGGTCGCGAGGGTCGCGTACGAGCCACCGGTGCGGACCATCGAGAAGTGCGCCCAGACGTCGCCCGGCACCCCGGGCGAGGTCAGCACGCCCCAGCCGTCCTCGTCGTGCCACTCCTTGACGGTGCCGGTGACCGGCTGGTCGCTCATGTCTCCGAACCTACCGGTAACAGGTGGGCGGGGAGGTCGGTGAGGAGGTCGATGCGGGGGACGTCGCCGGGGTCGGCGGGCCATTCGGAGGTCACGTCGGGGCCGCGGTCGAGCCAGATGCCGGTGAGGCCCGCGCGGCGGGCGGCGACGGCGTCGCCCTCCCACCAGTCGCCGACGCTGACGGCGGAGTCAGGGGCGGCGCCGAGCAGGCGGCAGGCGGCGGTGAACGCGGCCGGGTCGGGCTTCGCCGTCCCGAGGTCGGCGGGCGTGAGGACGGCCTCGAACCGGTCGCGCAGGCCGATGCGGGCGAGCTTGGCCTCCTGCTGCGCGGCGTCGCCGTTGGTGAGGACGGCGACGCGCGGCGGCGCGGGCAGCGCCCGCAGCGCGTCCAGGCAGGGGCGCGCGTCGGGGAAGGCCCGCCAGGCGGCCTCGTAATGGGGCCGGTACCGCCCGGCGAACCAGGCGTCCAGGCCCGCGTCGTCGGCCGGGACGGGCTCGCCGAGCGCGGGCAGGAAGCCGCGCAGCCGCCGGCGGCGCTGCTCGGCGAACGAGCACGCGCCGTCCAGGAACTCGCGCATGTGGCGCTCCTCCAGCTCGCGCCAGAGCAGCACCAGCGCGTCCGGATCGGGCGCGGGCACCGCCGCGTCCGCGATGAGCCGCCCCACCCCGGCGAGCATCGACGCCCGGTGGTCGAACAGCGTCCCGTCGAGGTCGAAGAGGACCAGTCCGCGAGTCACCGGCGCCCTTCCCCGCTCGAAGGGGGGGAGTGCGGTGGGGTCCTCGCCCGTGTCGGGCGGCCGGGCGCGCATGGCTTCAACGTAGCCCGGACGCGGCGGCGGGTCAGTGGTCGGCGGCGAGGAGGGCGGCGAGGCCGAGGAGGACGGCGCCGGTGCCCTGGTCGAGGCGGCGGCGGAAGGCGCGGGACGTGCGCATCGCCTTCAGGGCGCCGCCGAGCAGGCAGTAGGCGGTCGCCGCGAGCGACTCGGCGAGCAGGTAGAGGGGACCGAGCCAGGCGAACTGGAGCGGCGCCGACATGCCCGGGTCGATGAACTGCGGCAGGAACGCCGTGAAGATCAGCAGCGCCTTGGGATTGGTGATCGCGACGAGGAACTCCTTGCGCGCGAGCGGCCGCAGGCCGGGCGCGTCCGCGGGCGCGTCCTCGGCCGGGGCGTCCGGGGCGGGGCGGCGCAGGGCGTCCCAGAGCGTGCGGGCGCCGAGGTAGAGCAGGTAGGCGACGCCGAGCCACTTGATCGTGGTGAGGACCCGCTCGGAGCGGGCGAGGAGCGGCCCGAGCCCCGCCGCCACCGCGGTGATCATGATGGCGAAGGCGGCGAGGCGGCCGGCGAGCGCGCCCAGGGCGAGGCGCCGCCCGTGCCGGATCGCGTTCTGCAGGGCGAGCAGGTTGTTGGCGCCCGGCGTCAGCGCGAGCAGCAGCGAGGCGCCGAGGAACACGAGGGCGGACATGGCGGCCTCCGGGGGAGAGGGGTTCGGATCCGGGCGGGCGCGGGGATCGTAACGCCATGGGCGAGCGGGGGGCGGGGGCGGGGCGACGGTACGCCGCCGTGCTGCTGTACGAGATCACGGTGGCGGGACGCGTCGACCTGTACTGGGAGACGGTGCGGCTCGTGCGCGCCGCGTCCGAGGAAGACGCGGTGGAGCGGGCCGAGGCGGCGGGGCGCGAGGGGGAGACCGAGGGCGTCAACGGGGAGGGGGAAGCCGTCGTCTGGCGCTTCCTGGGGCTGGCCGAGGTGAAGGAGATCGACTTGGACGAGGACGGCGACGGGGATCTGCTCGACCGGTCGTTCACGCGCCTCGATCGGTACATGGAGATTTTCGGGGAGGACGGGCGGCCCTTCGGGGAGCTCGGGGAGCGCTTTTCTCGACAGCGGGACTCAACTGCGTGAACGCGATCGGCGGCGCGCGGAATGCGGGGCCGCCGAATTCGTCGCGGCGGCCCGAAAAAAGATCATGTAAGTGCAGGGTGGCACGGCCGCGGAAGAATTGCTGTGACGGCTGCGCGCCAATGAGGCGGAAGGGACGGACGGTCTCCGCCGCCGGGCCTTGACGGTGGACCGTGACAGCTTCGCAATTGGGCCGGGAGACGCCCGCCATTGCGTACGGGGCGGTCGCGTCTACGATGTCAGCCACGGCGAGTGCTCCACCGAAACAGCGACATCGGATGAACCGGCGGGGATGTGATGGCGACCCGACAGCCCGTGAAGATCAAGCACCGGCGCGGCGCGGGAGACGTGCTCGCCGGGCTGGGCGCCCTCCTCGCCCTGGCCGCGCTGCTCGTCGGAGTGCCGTACGCGCTGCTGACCCTGTTCGGTTCACCGGTCCCCGACCACCTGCCGAGCGAGGCGGAGCTGACGCAGCAGGTCGGCCCGAGCACGCTGCTGACCGTCCTCGTCGTGCTCGTCTGGCTGGCCTGGCTGCAGCTGGCACTCTGCGTGGTCGTGGAGGTGTACGCCGGGGTGCGCGGCGTCGGCGTGCCGGTGCGGGTGCCGCTCGCCGGCGGGACGCAGAGCCTCGTGCACCGCCTCGTCGTCACGGCGCTGCTGCTGTTCAGCGCGACGACGGCGGTGATGCCGGCTTTTGCCGGGAGCGGTCTGACGCGGGCGCCGGCGATGCAGCCGCAGGCGGCCGAGTTCCACCAGGCGCCCCCGGCGACCGTGCGGCAGGTCGCCGCGCACTCCGCCGCGGACCTGCCGGACGCCAAGGAGCGCACCACCAAGATCTACCGGGTGCAGCCGCCGTCCGGGCGCCACCACGAGAGCCTCTGGGAGATCGCGGAGAAGAGCCTCGGCGAGGGCCGCCGCTACAAGGAGATCTACGAGCTGAACAAGGGCCGCGTCCAGCCCGACGGCACCAAGCTGCACATCGCCAGCCTGATCCGGCCCGGCTGGGTGCTGGAGATGCCGCACGACGCCAAGGGCGCGCAGGTCATCCCCGCCGACCAGCTCGACGACTACTACCGCTACGGGCACCCGCACAGGGACACGCACCCGGAGCCGCCGGCGGAGAAGCCCGCGCCCGAGCCGCCCGCGCAGCGGCAGGCGCCGCCGAAGCAGGAGCAGCCGAAGCCGCCGCCCGCGCACGCCGCGCAGCCCGCCCCGCAGGCGCCCCGGGCGCCGGCGCCGCAGCCGTCCGCCACCCTCGGCGGCGGTGCCGACAGCGGCGGCGCGCACGTCCCCGGCAAGGAGCACGAGGCGCCCGTCAAGCTCGACATCGAGTGGCCGCACGGCCTCGCGCTCGCGTCGCTGCTCGCCGCCGGGCTGCTCGGCGCGCTCGGCCGCAGGCGCCGCACGCAGATGTGGCAGCGCGCCTTCGGCCACATGGTCCCGCCGCCCGAGGGGCGCGCCGCCGTCACCGAGCACGCCCTGCGCGTCGGCGCCGACGACGACGCGGCCCGCCTCCTCGACCTCGGCCTCCGCCAGCTGTCCAAGCAGATGGCGGCGGGCGGCCGCGCCCTGCCGACCGTCTACGGCGTGCACCTCGGCCCCGGCAGCCTCGACCTGTGGATCGCGCCCGCCGACCGCACCCCGCCGGCGCCCTGGCAGGCCCACGACGACGGGCAGGTGTGGCGCCTGGACGCGGGCGCCCTCGCCGGCCTCCAGGACGCCGACCTGTCCGACGTCCTCGCCCCCTACCCGGGCCTCGTGTCGATCGGCACGAACGAGAACGGCCGCATCCTGGTCGACCTGGAGGCCGCGCACGGCCTCATCGCGCTCGCCGGGGACGAGGCGACGCGCCGCGCCGCGCTCGCCGCCCTCGCCCTGGAGCTCGCCACCAACCGCTGGTCCGACCACATGCGGATCACCGTCGTCGGGTTCGGGCAGGAGTTCGGCGAGGGCATCACCGAGGTCGCCCCCGACCGCATCCGCGCCGTGTCGTCGCTGGACGAGGCGCTGCCGGAGCTGGAGGGCCGCGGCGAGGAGGTGCGGCAGGCGCTCGCGGCGTCCGGCGTCGACTCGGTGCTGACCGGCCGGAGCCGCGGGGTGTTCGGCGAGGCCTGGATGCCGCACTACCTGATCATGGCGGACGAGCCGACCGAGCGGGAGGCCGACCGGCTCGTCGCGCTCGCCCGCACCGGCACCCGGATGGCGGCCGGGCACCTGGTGCCCGGCGACGTGCAGGGCGCCACCTGGACGTGGGAGCTGGACGCCGAGGGGCGGCTGCGGGCCGGCGTCCTCGGGTTCGAGGTGGACGCCCAGCTCGTCACCGAGGACCAGTACCGCGGCGTGTTCGAGCTGTTCCGGCACGCCGCGTCCGCGCCCGCCGTGCCGCTGCCCGGCCACGACGGCGAGGCCGAGCCGCCGTCCGCCGAGCGGTCGGCGGCCGACATCCGGCTGCTCGGCCCGATCGAGGTCACCGCGCCGGGCCCGATGGACGAGGCGCGCCGCGAGCTGTGCACCGAGGTGCTGGTGTTCCTCGCCACGCACCCGAACGGCGTGCACCCGACGGTGCTCGGCGGCGCGGTCTGGCCGCGCGGGGTGTCGACCGGCGTGCGGGACGCGACGATCGCGCGGGTGTCGGACTGGCTCGGCCGCGACGCGCGCGGCCGCCCGAACCTGTACTACGACGACCGGGGCCGCATCCGGCTCGGCTCGGACGTGCGGGTCGACTGGGCGGTGTTCCGGTGGCTGGTGTGGCGGTCGGCGGCCGAGCCGGCGTCCGAGAGCGCCTACATGTCCTACGCCCTGGACCTCGTGCGCGGCCCGCTGCTCGCCGGGCGCCCCCGCGGCCGGTACGGGTGGCTCGCCGGGACGAGCCTGGAGTACGAGGCGGCCGCCCGCGTCGTGGACGTCGCGCACCGCCTGGTCGTGCTCCGCCTGGACGAGGGCGACCCGCGCGCGGCCGCCGGCGCCGCCCGCGCCGCGCTCCGCCTGGCGCCCGAGGACGAGGGCCTCTGGCGCGACCTGCTGCGCGCCACCGACGCGCTCGGCGACGCCGCGCAGGTGCAGGTCGTGGTGGACGAGCTGCGCGACCACCTGGCCCGCGACCCGATGATCGACCGCCTGCAGCCCGAGACCGAGTCGCTCATCGAGGACCTCGCCCCCGCCGGCGCCCGCGTCCGCGCCCACTGACCACGACCGCCCGGTCATCGCACGTCGACTTGCGGCGTGTTGGCCTGTGGGAACGCTCCCACAGGCCAACACGCCGCATCTCAACGAACGGTGACCGGGCGGTCAGCGGTAGAGGCCGGGGCCGCCGAGGGTGTGGCGGCCCGGCTGGGGCAGCACCGTCACCGAGCGGGGGCGGCCGCCGACGCGGAACCGGTGCAGCAGCCGCCCGTCGCCGGTGGACAGCGCGTACAGGGTGCCGCGCGCCGCCGACATCAGCCAGAGCAGCGACCCGTCCGCCGAGACGCCGCCGGAGGCGAGCGGCCCGCCGGGCGGCAGCGGCCAGCGGGTGACGGTCTGCGCGGCGGCGGTGTCGACGGCCGCGAGCGTCGCCGTCCCGAGGACGAACAGGCGGCGCGCGTCGCGGCTCAGCGCGAGCGCGCGGGCGCCCGCGCCGGTCGGGGTGAAGCCGGTACTGCGGAGCGCGGCCCCGTCGATCGTCCAGACCCCGCCGCGGGCGGCGTCGGCGACGAAGAACGCGGCGCCGTCGGGGGCGAGCCGCAGGTCGCCGGGGGCCGCGCCGCCGGGCAGCGGCAGCGTCCCGGTGACCCGCCGGCGCGCCGGGTCGATCCGCAGGACGCGCCCGGAACCGCAGCTGGCCAGCATGAACGCGCCGTCGGCGGAGAAGTCGGCGTGGCCGGGCGCGCACGGCAGCCGCAGCGTGCCGCGCGCCCGCAGGGTGCCGGGGGCGCGGAAGACGAGCCGCCGCCCGTCGAGGGTCATCGCCTCGCGCCCGTCGGGGGTGAAGTACAGGACGCCGCCCGCGCCGGGCCGGGCGGCGCGGCCGAGCGGGCCGGTGCGGGCGCCGGTCGTCCAGAGGCGCCGCAGGTCCCACGACTGGGTGACGCGGTCGGCGCCCGGCGCCCGGACCCGCCGGACGACGCGGCCGGTGCGGGCGTCCACGACGGCGACGGCCCCGCCGCCCGCGACGTAGAGGCGCGGCGGGCTGCGGCGCGCGGCGGGCGCCAGCATCCCCGGGCCCGTCCCGGCGTACACCGCCGTCCGGGCGTCCAGCGACGGCAGCGGGCGCGGGCCCGGCGCGACGTAGGGCGCGGGCGCGCCGAGCGCGGCGACGGGGCCGTCCGGGGCGCCCGCGCCGGGACGGTAGAACGGCACGGGCGACTCGCAGCCGAGCGCGAGCGCGCCCGCCGCCGCCACCGCGGCCAGGCGGGCGGCGCCGCGCCCTCGTCCCGTCGTCACGGGCGGGACGCTACCGGCCGATCACTCCGCGTGTCCGGGCAACCACCGGAACGGCACCGGACGGGCGGGTCAGTCGGAGGTGCCGATGCCGATGCCGAACTCGCGGTAGACGCGCTCCCAGAAGCCGTCCCGCAGCCAGCTGCGCGCCTCCTGGTAGGGCCGGAGCGAGGAGCCGAGCTCCTTCTCGGCCTCGATCAGGAGCTCCTTGTCGATGACCAGCGGCAGCATCGGGCCGGGCAGCAGGTCGCGGATGTTGTCGCGGCCCCGCTCGAAGATCCACTTCTGCGCGACGTGCTCGCCGATCTCCATCATGTGGTCGCGGTCGGGGCCGAGCCGGGCGTCGGCCGCCGCGGTGATCGACGTGGCGCCGGCCGCGGCGGCCTGCAGCGAGGCGGCGACCGTCGCGGGCGTCACCGGCGCGGGCGCCCGCACGGCGGCGGCCGCCGCCGGCACCGGCTTGGCGGCGGGCGCGCGGCCCGCGAACACCTGGGCGGGCGACGGCACCGACGCCCGGTGGTTCGCCGCCGCGGCGGCGGCCTCGCGGATGGCGGCGGCCGCGGCGGGGCTGCCCGCTGCCGGGGCAGGCAGCCCGGCGGCCTTGCTGAAGTAGGGGCGCAGGAAGTCCGACGGCAGCACCTCGACGGTGTCGGACTCCCACACCAGCCACTCGGCCTGGTTCGACCCGTGCGTCGGCTCGACGCCCCACAGGTGGACGCGCACGCCGTAGCGCTGCGCCGCCTCGACGGCGGGCAGCATGTCCTCGTCGCCGGCGAGCAGCACGGCGTCGGTGATGGCCCGGTGCCGGGCGAGCGCCTCCAGGTCGGCGCGGAGCTGGGCGTCCACGCCCTTCTGCTGGCCCTGCGCGTTCAGGTTGCCGAGCCGCAGCTTCACCAGCGGCAGGTTGGCGATGACGCGCTGGTCGACGGTCGGCTGCCGCTTCGGCGCGGCGTCGAACCAGTAGACGCGGAGCAGCTCGCCCCGGAGCTTGTCGGCCGCCTGGTCGCAGAGCGCTTTGATCAGGGGGTCGGCGGCGACCCGGTATTCGCGGCGCGAGCTGCAGTTCAGCAGCAGCGCACCGGAGGCCGCGTAGAGGTAGCCGGCGTCGACGAAGACGGCGTACCGCGCGGGCTGTGGGACGAACTCCGAGGTGGCCATGGCCTTTCACCTTATTCGTGCAAGGCCCTTTCCAGGGCGCGAACCACGGTTACATGTCCCTGAGCATGTCCCCGTGCACGCCCTGCGCACACCGCCCCCGCGAGGGGCCGTTCCGCGCCCCGCGCAGGCGTCCCGTCAGGAGGGCAGGCCGCTCGCCCGCCACGCGCCCGGCCCGGCCGGGCGGACGCCCGCCGCGGCCTGCCGCCGCAGCAGCCGCGACCGGTCGGCCCAGCGCGACGGCGGCCCGGCGACGCCGCCGTCACGGGCAGCGGCCGCCGCCTGCGCGCGCGCGGTGAGCACGGCGACCAGCGCGGCGATCTCCTCGGGGCCCGGATCGCCCCGCACGATCTGAAGGAACGGCTTGCCCTCGCTGCCCACAGCTCTCCCCTCGTCGTCCCGCCCGCCCTACAGCGGGATGTTCCCGTGCTTCTTCGGCGGCAGGGTCTGCCGCTTCTCGCGCAGCGCCCGCAGCGCCTTCACGACCTGCCCGCGCGTCTCCGACGGCTTGATCACCGCGTCGACGTAGCCGCGCTCGGCGGCGATGTAGGGGTTGGCGAGGGTGTCCTCGTACTCGGTGATCAGCTCGGCGCGGCGCGCGTCCGGGTCGTCGGAGGCGGCCAGCTCGCGCCGGTACAGGATGTTGACGGCGCCCTGCGCGCCCATCACCGCGATCTGCGCGGTCGGCCACGCCAGGTTGACGTCGGCGCCGAGGTGCTTGGACCCCATGACGTCGTAGGCGCCGCCGTAGGCCTTGCGGGTGATGACGGTGACGAGCGGGACGGTCGCCTCGGCGTAGGCGTACAGCAGCTTGGCGCCGTGCCGGATGATGCCGTTCCACTCCTGGTCGGTGCCGGGCAGGAAGCCGGGCACGTCCACGAACGTCAGCACCGGGACGTTGAAGGCGTCGCAGGTGCGGATGAAGCGGGCGGCCTTCTCCGAGGCGTCGATGTCCAGGGTGCCGGCGAACTGCATCGGCTGGTTGGCGACGACGCCGACCGAGCGGCCCTCGACCCGTCCGAACCCGACGATGATGTTGCGCGCGAACAGCTCCTGGACCTCCAGGAACTCCCCGTCGTCGAGGACGGCCTCGATGACGGTGTGCATGTCGTAGGGCTGGTTCGGCGAGTCCGGGATGAGCGTGTCCAGCTCGTCGACCGTCTCGGCCGGGTCGGCGGGGGCGTCCAGGGCGGGCGGGTCGGACAGGTTGTTGGACGGCAGGTACGACAGCAGCGCCCTGACGTACTCGATCGCGTCGGCCTCGTCGTCGCCCTGGTAGTGGGCCACGCCGGAGCGGCTGTTGTGCGCGTGGGCGCCGCCGAGCTCCTCCATGGTGACCTCCTCGCCGGTCACCGTCTTGATCACGTCGGGGCCGGTGATGAACATGTGCGAGGTCTGGTCCACCATGACGATGAAGTCGGTGAGCGCGGGCGAGTACACGTGCCCGCCGGCCGTCGCCCCCATGATCAGCGAGATCTGCGGGATGACGCCGGAGGCGTGCACGTTCCGCTTGAAGATCTCGGCGTACAGGCCGAGCGCGACCACGCCCTCCTGGATGCGCGCGCCGCCGCCCTCGTTGATGCCGACGACGGGGCAGCCGGTCTTCAGCGCCAGGTCCAGCATCTTGACGATCTTCTCGCCGTAGACCTCGCCGAGCGAGCCGCCGAACGCCATGACGTCCTGGGAGAACACGCAGACCGGGCGGCCGTCGACGGTGCCGTGGCCGATCACCACGCCGTCGCTGTAGGGCCGCTTCCTCTCCAGCCCGAACATGGTGGAGCGGTGCCGCGCGAACTCGTCGAACTCGGTGAACGAGCCCTCGTCCAGCAGCGCGTCGATCCGCTCGCGCGCGGTCATCTTGCCCTTGGCGTGCTGCTTCTCCACAGCCGCCGCCGAACCCGCGTGGACCGCCTCGTAGCGGCGGCGTTCCAGGTCCGCGATCTTCCCCGCCGTGGTGTGGACGTCGATCTTGTCGACCGGGGGTTCCGGAGCTTCCATCGCCATGCGGGCCAGGGTAACCGGCCGCTGATTCGGGCATCGGCACCGGGTACGGCGACCGGGTGCGGCGGCCGGTGTCGGGGCGCCCGGGACCCCCTCACTACGCTGGTGCCGTGGCTACGAACACGCGCGAATCCCGCCGGCAGGACCTGCCCGAACCGCTCCGCCGCGACGTCCGCCTGCTCGGCACCATGCTCGGCGACGGCCTGGTCGAGTACGGCGGCCGCGAGCTGCTGGACGACGTCGAGCGGCTGCGGCACGCCGTGATCGGCGCGCGCCGCGGCGAGGTCGACGGCGCCGACGTCACCGCCCTCGTCGACGGCTGGACGCTGGAGCGCGCCGAGCAGGTCGCCCGCGCCTTCACCGTCTACTTCCACCTGACCAACCTCGCCGAGGAGCACCACCGCATCCGCACGCTGCGCGAGCGGGACGTCCCCGGCGACGGCCCGGTGCGCGGCACGGTCGCGGCCGCCGCCGAGGAGATCCGCGCGGCGGCGGGCGAGGCCGCGCTCGCCGCGGCGATCGACGGCCTGGAGTTCCGGCCCGTCTTCACCGCGCACCCGACCGAGGCGCGGCGCCGCGCCGTCGTCACCGCCATCCAGCGGATCAGCGACCTGCTCGCCGCGCTGAACGCCGGCCCGGGGGAGAGCGAGCGCGAGGACATCGAGCGCCGCCTCCGCGAGGAGATCGACCTGCTCTGGCGGACCGCGCTGCGCCGGCACGCCCAGATGGACCCCCTCGACGAGGTCCGCACCGCGATGGCCGCGTTCGACGAGACGATCTTCCGGGTGGTGCCGCAGATCTACCGGACGCTGGACCGCGCCATCGACCCCGACGGCGTCGGCGCCCGCCCCCCGAAGGCCCGCCCCTACCTGCGGTTCGGGTCCTGGATCGGCGGCGACCGCGACGGCAACCCGTTCGTCACCGCGCAGGTCACCCGGGACGCGGTGCTGATCCAGGCCGACCACGTGCTGCGCGCCCTGCAGGCGACGTGCGCCCGCATCGGCCGCGAGCTGACCGTCCACGACACCACCACGCCCGCCTCCGCCGAGCTGCGCAACGCGCTCGCCGCCGCCCGCACCGCGCACCCGGCGCGCCTCGCCGAGATCGCCAAGCGTTCGCCGGGCGAGCCGCACCGCCAGCTCCTCATGTACGCGGCCGCGCGGATCGGCGCGACCCGCTCGCGCGACGCCGACCTGGCCTACACCTCCCCGGACGAGCTGCTCGCCGACCTGCGCGTCGTCCAGGAGTCACTGGCGGCCGCCGGCGCGGCCCGGCAGGCGTACGGGCGCGTCCAGCACCTCATCTGGCAGGTGGAGACGTTCGGGTTCCACCTCGCCGAGCTGGAGATCCGCCAGCACTCCGAGCTGCACGCGCAGGCCCTCGCCGAGGTCCGCGCGGGCGGCGAGCGCGGCGAGATGACCGAGGAGATCATCGACACGCTGCGGGTCGTCGCCTGGATCCAGCAGCGGTTCGGGGAGCGGGCCGCGCGCCGCTACATCGTGTCGTTCACCCGGTCCGCCGAGGACATGGCGAACGTCTACGAGCTGGCCGCCTCGCTCGGCGACCGTGCGCCCGTCCTCGACGTCATCCCGCTGTTCGAGACCGGCGAGGACCTGGAGAACGCCGTCAACGTCCTCGACGGCATGCTGGAGATCCCCGCTGTACAGGAGCGGCTCGCCGCGACCGGGCGGCGCATGGAGGTCATGCTCGGCTACAGCGACTCGGCCAAGCAGCTCGGCCCGACCAGCGCCACCCTGCGCCTCTACGACACCCAGGAGGCCCTCGCGGCGTGGGCCGAGCGCAACGGCGTCACGCTGACGCTGTTCCACGGCCGCGGCGGGTCGCTCGGCCGCGGCGGCGGCCCGGCCGGGCGCGCCATCCTCGCGCAGGCGCCGGGGTCGGTCGCCGGCCGGTTCAAGGTCACCGAGCAGGGCGAGGTCATCTTCGCCCGCTACGGCCACCCGCAGATCGCCCGCCGCCACGTCGAGCAGGTCACCAACGCGGTGCTGCTCGCCTCCACCGCCGCCGTCGAGGACCGGGCGCGCGCCGCCGCCGACCGGTTCCGCCCCCTCGCCGACAAGATCAGCGACGCGGCCCGCACCGCGTTCCGGTCGCTGATCGAGGCGGACGGGTTCGCCGAGTGGTTCGGCCGGGTGAGCCCGCTCGGCGAGATCGGCGAGCTGCGCATCGGGTCGCGCCCGGCGCGCCGCAAGGCCGCCCGCGGCCTGGAGGACCTGCGCGCCATCCCGTGGGTGTTCGCCTGGACGCAGACCCGCGTCAACCTGCCCGGCTGGTACGGGCTCGGCAGCGGCCTCGCGGCCGTGTCCGGCGACGGCGCCGACCTCGCCGAGCTGCAGGAGGCGTACGAGGCGTGGCCGCTGTTCCAGTCGCTGCTGGACAACGCCGAGATGAGCCTCGCCAAGTCCGACCGCGCGATCGCCGAGCGCTACCTCGCCCTCGGCGACCGGCCCGAGCTCGCCGAGACCGTCCTCGCCGAGTACGACCGGACCCGCGCGCTCGTCCTCGCCGTCACCGGCCACGAGCGGCTGCTGGAGAACCGCAAGGTCCTCTCCCGCGCCGTCGAGCTGCGCAACCCGTACGTGGACGCGCTCTCGCACCTGCAGCTCCGCGCCCTCACCGCGCTCCGTGCGGGCGTCGCGGACGAGGCCGAGCGCAAGCGCCTGGAGGACCTCCTGCTCCTGTCGGTGAACGGCGTCGCCGCCGGGCTCCAGAACACCGGCTGATGGAGTCCCCGATCCGGCCCGCGGTCGCCGCCGACCGCGGGCCGGTGCAGGACATCGTCGACGCCGCCTACGCGCCCTGGGCGGAGCTGATCGGCATCCGCCCGCTCCCCATGGAGGCCGACTACGGCGCGCTCATCGCCGCCGGGCGCGTCTTCGTCACCGGAGCGCCCGCCGCGCTGATCGTCCTCGTGCCGGAGGACGGGGCACTGCTGGTGGAGAACGTCGCCGTCGCGCCCGCCGCGCAGGGGCGCGGCCTCGGGCGGAGGCTGCTGGCGTTCGCCGAGGAGCGCGCCCGCGCCCTCGGCCTGCCGTCCCTGCGGCTCTACACCAACGCCCTCATGACGTCGAACATCGCGCTCTACGAGCGGCTCGGCTACCGCGAGACCCGCCGCGACGACATCGGCGGCCGCCACGTCGTCCACATGGCCAAACAGCTACCCCCACCCCATGACCGGGTGGTCGGGTGAGAAAGGGGTGTCAGGACGGCCAGCGGGGCTTGCGCTTCTCGGCGAAGGCGGCGATGCCCTCGCGGCGGTCGGCGGAGAACGCGACGGTCCGCCAGGCGTTGTCCTCGATGTCGAGGCCGGCGGCCAAGGGGACGCCGGCGCCGAGGCGGAGCGCGCGCTTGGCGGCGCGGACGGCGGTGGGGGAGTTGCCGGCGATCGTCGCGGCGATCGTCAGGGCCTCCTCGCGGACGGTCCCGGCGGGCACCCGCCGGTCCACCAGGCCGTAGGCGACGGCCTCCTCGACGCCGATGCGGCGGCCCGTCAGCACCAGGTCGGCGGCGCGGCCGGGGCCGAGGCGGCGCAGCGCGAGCTGGGTGCCGCCGCCGCCCGGCACCAGGCCGACGCCGACTTCGGGCAGCCCGAACACCGCGCTCTCGTCGGCGACGACCAGGTCGCACGACAGCGCGAACTCGCAGCCGCCGCCGAGCGCGTACCCGTGGACGGCCGCGACGACCGGCTGCGGCAGGTCCAGCACCCCGCCGAACGCCGCCCGGAACACCGGCCGCTGCGCGAGCAGGTCGGCGTCGCTCATGGAGTTGCGCTCCTTGAGGTCGGCGCCGACGCAGAACGCCTTGGCGCCCGCCGCCGACAGCACGACCGCGCGCACCCCGGCGTCCGCGGCGACCTCGGCGCACACGGCCGCGAGCCGCCGCGCCATGGCCGTGGACAGCGCGTTCAGCGCCTCCGCCCGGTCCAGAACGATCTCGGCCACATGCCCGTCGCGCCGCAGCGTCACACCATCCATGCGCCGCACTCTAACGACCGCCCCCGGCGCGATCGCGGCGACCTGGGGGACGCATCCGGTGATCTGTGAGGTTGGATGGACGGGTGAGCGAGTCACCGTACGCCGATCTGGACCGCCCGCCGCTGAACGAGCGGGTCCTGCAACGCGCGCTGGCCCGGGAGGGCGGCCTCTGGCGGGACGTGCGCGTCGTGCCCGAGACCGGCTCGACGAACGCCGACCTCGCCGCCGCCGCGGCGGCGGGCGCGCCCGAGGGCGCCCTCCTCGTCACCGAGCTGCAGACCGCCGGGCGCGGGCGCCTCGGCCGCACCTGGACGGCGCCGCCGCGCTCGGGCCTGACGTTCTCGATGCTGCTGCGGCCCGCCGTGCCGGGCGAGCGGATCGGCTGGCTGCCGCTGCTCACCGGCCTCGCGGTCGCCACCGCCGTCCGCCGGATGACCGCCCGCGTCGAGGCCGGCGACTTCGGCGACGCGCGCGGCGACACCGCCGTGGACGTCCGCCTGAAGTGGCCGAACGACCTGCTCGTCGGCGACCGCAAGCTCGCCGGCATCCTCGCGGAGAAGACGGGCGACGCCCTGGTCGTCGGCATCGGCCTGAACGTCGGGCTGCGCCGCGAGGAGCTGCCGGTGGACACCGCGACGTCCCTCGCCGTCGAGGGCGCCCCGCTCAGCGACCGCGCGTCGCTGCTCCGCGCGATCCTCCGCGAGTTCGAGACCTGGTACCGGGAGTGGACGGCGCTCGGCGGCGACGCCGACGCGAGCGGCCTCCGCCCCGCCTACCGCGAGCTCAGCGCCACGCTCGGCGGCGAGGTGCGGGTGGAGCTGCCCGGCGACCGCGTCCTGCGCGGCGTCGCCCGGGACGTGGACGCCGCGGGACGCCTGGTGGTGGCCGGTCCGGGCGGCGCGGAGGCGGTGAGCGCGGGCGACGTGGTGCACGTCCGCAGGACACCCGGCTGACCCGAACCGTGCCCGATCTGCCACGATATGTCGCGAGGAACGACGCCGCCGCCGGAGGGGGCAGGGGAATGTCAGCAGGGTTGCCGGACCCCAAGGAGATCGAGGAGCTCCTGCTCGGCGGCGAACTGCGCTACACCCGCGGGGACGCCGTCCGCCTGTCGGGGGTCAGCCGCGGCTTCTCCAGCCGCCTCTGGCGCGCCTTCGGGTACCCGTCGATGCCCGACGAGGCGGTCGCCTACACCGAGGGCGACGTGGCCGCGCTCTGCCGCATCCGCCGCCTCATGGACGACGGGGTGCTGGACGAGGACGGCGTGATCCGGCTGGTGCGCGCCTTCGGGCAGACCATGACGCGCCTCGCCGAGTGGCAGGTCAACCTGCTCTCCAACATGATCACCGCGGGGCCCGAGGACGCGCCGACGCCCGAGGCGGTGCGGCTCATCGTGGAGATCGCGGAGAAGCACATCGGCGAGTTCGAGCCGCTCGTCGTGCACGCCTGGCGGCGCCAGCTCGCCGCGGCCGGCACCCGGGCGCTCGCCTCGGCGGCGACCCGCGGGGGCGCGGCGCCCGGCCGCGCGGTCACCACCGTCGGGTTCGCCGACATGGTCTCGTTCACCCAGATGAGCCGCGAGGTCGAGGAGCTGGAGCTCGCCCGCGTCGTGGAGTGGTTCGAGGAGACCGCCGCCGACATCATCGCCTCCTGCGGCGGCCGGCTGGTGAAGACCCTCGGCGACGAGGTGCTGTTCTGCGCCGAGGATCCGCGGATCGGCGCGGAGATCGCGCTCACCATCGCCGAGCAGATCAAGGACGAGACCGAGATCCCCGACGTCCGCGTCGGCATGGCCTACGGCCCGGTCCTGCCGCTGATGGGCGACGTGTTCGGCACCACGGTCAACCTGGCCGCGCGCCTCACCTCGCTCGCCCGCCCCGGCGCCGTCATGGTGGACGGCGAGCTCGCCGCCCGGCTGGAGGGCGACCCGGACCTGGACATCACCACGATCGTGAAGCGGCCCGTCCGGGGCCTCGGCATCGTCCAGCCGTCCGTCCTCCGCCGCGCCACCGGCGCCGCCCCGCCCGCCGAGGGCTGGGGGCGCGGCGCCGTCCCGCCGGACTGACGCCCCGCACGTCCTCGACCACCGGGGGGTCGGGTGCGCGGGGCGTCCCGGCGGACGCTCAGTACGCCGACCCGCCGTCCTCGCCGGGGTGGTCGGTGAGGCGCTGGTAGTAGTTCTGCTCGCCGAGGGCCCGGAAGAGCGAGATCTCGGTCTCCAGGTAGTCGATGTGCTGCTCCTCGTCGGCGAGGATGTCCTCGAAGATGTTCGCCGAGGTGATGTCGCCGCGCGAGCGCATGAGCTCGATGCCGGGGCGCAGGCGGTTCACCGCCTCGTGCTCGATGGCGAGGTCCGACTCCAGCTGCTCCAGGATCGTCTGCCCGATGCGCAGCGTCCCGATCTTCTGGTAGTTCGGCAGCCCCTCCAGGAACAGGATCCGGTCGGTGAGCCGCTCGGCGTGCTTCATCTCGTCGATGGACTCGTGCCGGGTGTACTTGGCCATCTTGGTGTAGCCCCAGTGCTCCTGCATCTTGGAGTGCAGGAAGTACTGGTTGATGGCCGTCAGTTCCGCGGTGAGCTGCTCGTTGAGCAGCGCGATGATGTCCTTGTCGCCTTCCATGGGGGTCATCGTTGCACGGATGGCGACCTGCTGACAGCACTGAACCCCGCACGGCGCGTGTCTCGCAGGCGCGGTGCGGGTGCCGTGGGGCCGGCCCGGACGGGGCCGGGCGGCTCAGGCGGCTGCCGTGGCGTCCTCCCCGGCGATCGGCTGGGGCCAGGTCTGGGGGGCGGCCGGCGCCGGGGGCGCGGCCGGGTCCGCGGGGACGACCTCCAGCGGCAGCGGCCCGCCGGTCAGCGCGTCGACCAGCTCGCTGGCCGTCCTGTGCTCGCTGATCAGGCCGTACAGCCGCTTGGTGCAGGATCCGCAGCCGGGCTGCATGCCGCATGCGGCCTTGACCTCCTTGGCCGAACCGCACCCCGCCGCCAGGCAGCCGCGCACATCGTCCTCGGTCACCGCGTTGCACACGCACACGTACATCCGGAGGGACCTTTCTGCGACGTTGCCTGCGCGGAGCGGGCGGGGGTGGGTAGGAGGGTGGTCGGAGGCGAGATCGAACACCGCTGAGGGCGGCCTTATTAAGGTTAGGCTCCCCTAACGTAGCTGAAAGATGTCGGTTCTGGCCAGTGACGCAACCAACGGTGTGATCTAACCCTCTAGGGGAAGCAAACCTGTCGCGACGACGGAAGGACCGCACTGTGGCGCAGGTATGGCCGGGGGACGCCTACCCCCTGGGGGCCCATTTCGATGGGGCGGGCACCAATTTCGCCGTCTTCACCGAGGCGGCCGAGCGAGTGGAGTTGTGCCTGTTCGACGGGCCGGCGGAGGATCCGGGGAGCCGGGAGACCCGCATCGTGCTGCCCGAGGCGGACGCGTTCGTGCACCACGCCTACCTGCCCGGCGTCATGCCGGGGCAGCGGTACGGGTACCGCGTCCACGGCCCCTACGATCCGGCGCGCGGCGCGCGCTGCAATCCCGCGAAGCTGCTGCTCGACCCCTACGCGCAGGCGATCGAGGGGCGGATCGACTGGGACCAGGCGTGCTTCGGCTACCGGTTCGGCGACCCGTGGTCGACCAACGACGCCGACTCGGCGCCGCACACGATGCGCTCGATCGTGGTCAGCCCCTACTTCGACTGGGGCGACGACCGGGCGCCGCGCACCCCCTACCACGAGACGGTGATCTACGAGGCGCACGTCAAGGGCCTCACCGAGCGCCATCCCGACATCCCCGAGGAGCTGCGCGGCAGCTACGCCGCGATCGGCCACCCGGCGATCGTCGACCACCTGAAGAAGCTCGGGGTGACGGCCCTCGAACTGATGCCGGTGCACCAGTTCGTGCACGACGACTCGCTGGCCCAGCGCGGCCTCCGCAACTACTGGGGCTACAACAGCATCGGCTTCTTCGCGCCGCACAACGAGTACGCGGCGGGCGGCGCGCGCGGCGAGCAGGTGCTGGAGTTCAAGGCGATGGTGAAGGCCCTGCACGCGGCGGGCATCGAGGTCATCCTCGACGTGGTCTACAACCACACCGCCGAGGGCAACCACCTCGGGCCGACGCTGTCGTTCCGCGGCCTGGACAACGCCTCCTACTACCGGCTGGTGGACGAGGACCCGCGCTACTACATGGACACCACCGGCACCGGCAACAGCCTGCTGATGCGGTCCCCGCACGTCCTTCAGATGATCATGGACTCGCTGCGCTACTGGGTCACCGAGATGCACGTCGACGGGTTCCGCTTCGACCTGGCCGCGACGCTCGCCCGCGAGCTGCACGAGGTCGACCGGCTCTCGGCGTTCTTCGACCTGGTCCAGCAGGACCCGATCGTGTCGCAGGTCAAGCTGATCGCCGAGCCGTGGGACGTCGGCGAGGGCGGCTACCAGGTCGGCAACTTCCCGCCGCTGTGGACCGAGTGGAACGGCCAGTACCGCGACTCGGTCCGCGACTACTGGCGCGGCCGGAACGACACGCTGCCCGACTTCGCGACCCGCCTCACCGGCTCCTCGGACCTGTACGCCGACGACGGCCGCAAGCCCAACGCCTCGATCAACTTCGTGACCTGCCACGACGGGTTCTCGCTGCACGACCTGGTCTCCTACGACGTCAAGCACAACGACGCCAACGGCGAGGGCAACCGGGACGGCAGCGACGACAACCGGTCGTGGAACTGCGGGGAGGAGGGCCCGACCGACGACCTGGACATCCTGGCGCTGCGCGAGCGGCAGAAGCGCAACTTCCTCGCGACGCTGTTCCTGTCGCAGGGCGTCCCGATGCTGTCGCACGGCGACGAGCTCGGCCGCACCCAGGGCGGCAACAACAACGCCTACTGCCAGGACAACGAGATCTCCTGGGTCAACTGGGACGGGCTGCGCGACAACTTCCCGCTGCTGGACTTCGTGCAGCGCCTCGCCAAGCTGCGCCGCAAGCACCCGGTGTTCCGGCGGCGCCGCTTCTTCAAGGGCGCCGCCGAGGGCACCGGCGAGCTCGCCGACCTCGTCTGGTTCACCCCGGGCGGCCGGGAGATGGGCGAGCAGGACTGGGAGGCCGGCTACAACAAGTCGATGTACGTGTTCCTGAACGGGGACGCCATCGGCGAGCCGGACCGGCGCGGCATGCCGATCACCGACCACTCGTTCCTGCTGCTGTTCAACGCGCACTACGAGGACCTGCGGTTCGGGCTGCCGACGGCCCGCTACGGAGGGATGTGGAGAAAGGTGCTCGACACCGCCGACCCGATGCTCGCCGAGTCCGAGTCGCCCGTCGTGAAGTCGGGCGAGACGATCTCGGTGGAGGCCCGCTCGATCCAGGTCCTGCGCCGTGTCTGACGCCTCCGTGTCCGACGCCTCCGGGGCCGCCCCCGACGACGCGTTCCCGGCCGGCACCTACCGCCTCCAGCTGCGCGGCGACGACCCGGCGGACCGCTTCGGCTTCGCCGAGGCCGCCGCCCTCGCGCCCTACCTCGTCTCCCTCGGCGTCTCGCACGTCTACCTGTCGCCGGTGCTCCAGGCCGCGCCCGGCTCCACGCACGGCTACGACGTGGTCGACCACGACCGCGTGTCGGCCGAGCTCGGCGGCGCGGACGCGTTCCGCGCCATGGCCGTCCGCCTGCACGCGGCGGGCCTGCGGGTGCTGGTGGACGTCGTGCCGAACCACATGGCGGTCCCGTCGCCGCCCGAGCTGAACAAGCCGCTCGCCGGCGTCATCGCCGACGGCCCGGACTCGCCCTACGCGGCCTGGTTCGACGTCGACTGGGACGCGGGCGGCGGGCGCCTGGTGCTGCCCGGCCAGGGCGAGCCCAACTACCGGCGGTTCTTCGACATCTCCGGGCTGATCGGCCTCCGCCAGGAGGACCCGGAGGTGTTCGAGCGGACCCACGCGGTGCTGTTCGGCATGATCGGCGAGGGGCTGGTGGACGGGCTGCGCATCGACCACCCCGACGGCCTCACCGACCCGCGCGGCTACCTGGCGGCGCTGCCCGGCACCTGGGTGCTGGTCGAGAAGATCACCACCGGGGAGGAGGCGCTGCCCGCCGACTGGCGCTGCGACGGCACCACCGGCTACGACGCGCTCGGCATGGTCGGCGGCCTGTTCGTCGACCCGGCCGGCGAGCGGCCCCTCACCAAGATCTACGCGGCGGCGACCGGCGCGACCGCCGATTTCGCCGAGATCGAGTACACCGCCCGGCGGTTCGCCGCCGAGAACGCGCTGCGGCCCGAGACCGACCGGCTGCTCCGCGTCCTCACCGCCTTCCGCGGCGAGGACCCCCGCCACCGGCCCGCGCTCGTCGAGCTGCTGGCCGCCGTGCCCGTCTACCGCGCCTACGTGGTGCCGGGCGAGGAGGCGCCGCCCGAGGCCGTCGCCGTCCTGGAGCGGGCGGCGGACGCGGCCCGCGCCCGCCTCCCCGAGGACCTGCACGGCACGCTGGACGCGCTCGTCCGGCTCGCGCTCGGCCTGGACGGCGCGCCCGCCGAGTTCGTCGTCCGGTTCCAGCAGACGGCCGCGCCGCTCGCCGCCAAGGGCGTCGAGGACACCGCCTTCTACCGGTGGAACCGGATGGCGGCGCTGAACGAGGTCGGCGGCGACCCCGAGCGGTTCGCCGTCGGCCCCGAGGACTTCCACGCCTACGCCGCCCGCTCGGCCCGCGAGCGGCCCGCCACGATGACGACGCTGTCCACCCACGACACCAAGCGGCAGGAGGACGTCCGCGCCCGCCTCGCCGTCCTCGCCGAGCTGCCGGGCAGCTGGGGCGAGGCCGTCGAGCGCTGGCGGGGCTGGTTCCCCGGCGGGTCGCCGCTGGAACCGGACCTGGAGTACCTGTTCTGGCAGACCCTCGCCGGCGCCTGGCCGCTCACCGGGGACCGGCTCGCCGAGTTCCTCACCAAGGCGATGCGCGAGGCGAAGACCGCGACGTCCTGGGTCGACCAGAACGCCGGGTACGAGGAGGGCGTGCTCGGCTTCGCCGCCCGCGTCCTCGCCGACCCCGGCCTCACCGCCGACATCGAGGGCTTCGTCGCGCTGATCTCGCCGTACGCGCGGGACGTCATGCTCGGCCAGAAGCTCGTGCAGCTCACCATGCCGGGCGTCCCCGACGTCTACCAGGGCTGCGAGCTGACCGGCCTGTCGCTGGTCGACCCCGACAACCGCCGCCCGGTCGACTACGGGCGCCGCCGCGCCCGCCTCACCCGCCTGGACAGCGGCCGCCCGCCGCAGGACCTCGACGACGAGAAGCTCCTCGTCACCTCGCGCGCCCTCCGGCTGCGCCGCGGCCACCCCGAGTGGTTCGGGCCGGACGGCGGGTACGAGCCGGTCGCCGCGACCGGCCCCGCCGCCGGGCACGCCGTCGCGTTCCGGCGCGGCCGCGCCGTCACCGTCGCGACCCGCCTGCCCGCCGGGCTGGAGCGGCGCGGCGGCTGGGGCGGCACCGCCCTGGACCTGCCGGGCGGGCACGCCTGGCGGGACGTGCTGACCGGCGCCGTCCACGAGCGCCCCGACCTCGGCCCGATCCTCGCCGCCCTGCCCGTCGCGCTGCTCGTCCCCGAGGAGGACCCCACGTGACCGACTCCCACCGCTTCGAGGTGTGGGCGCCCCTCGCCGGGCGCGTCGAGGTCGAGGCGGGCGGCCGGCATGCCCTGGAACCGGTGGACGGCCGCCCCGGCTGGTGGGCGGCGGACGTCGCGGGCGCCGGGCACGGCACCGACTACGGGTACGTCCTGGACGGCGCGGACGAGGTGCTGCCCGACCCGCGCTCGCCCTGGCAGCCCGCCGGCGTCCACGGCCCCTCGCGGGTCTACGACCACGGCCGGTTCGCCTGGACCGACGCGCACTGGCACGGCCGCCCGCTCGCCGGCAGCGTCCTGTACGAGCTGCACATCGGCACGTTCACGCCCGAGGGCACCTTCGACGCCGCCATCGGCCGCCTCGACCACCTGGTCGACCTCGGCGTGGACGCCGTCGAGGTGATGCCCGTCGCGTCCTTCCCCGGCCGCAACGGCTGGGGCTACGACGGCGTGCACCTGTGGGCGCCGCACGAGCCCTACGGCGGCCCCGACGGCTTCAAGCGGTTCGTGGACGCCGCGCACGCGCGCGGCCTCGCCGTCGTCCTCGACGTCGTCTACAACCACCTCGGCCCGGACGGCAACCGGCTCGGCGCGTTCGGCCCCTACTTCACCGACGCCTACCCGACGCCGTGGGGGCAGGCCGTCAACCTCGACCGCGACGGCGCCGACGAGGTCCGCGCGTTCATCGTCGGCAACGCCCTCATGTGGCTGCGCGACCACCACGTCGACGGCCTGCGCCTGGACGCCGTCCACGCCCTCGCCGACCACGGCGCCGTGCACGTCCTGGAGGCGCTCGCGGCGGCGGTGGCGGGCCTGTCGGCGCACCTCGGGCGGACCCTGTTCCTGATCGCCGAGTCCGACCTCAACGACCCGCGCCTGATCACCGCCCGCGAGGCCGGCGGGTACGGCCTGGACGCGCAGTGGAACGACGACGTCCACCACGCCCTGCACGCCGCCCTGACGGGGGAGCGGCAGGGCTACTACGGCGACTTCGGGTCGACGGCGACGATCGCCAAGGCGCTCACCGAGGCGTTCGTCCACAACGGGACGATGTCCACCTACCGGGGCCGCCACCACGGGCGGCCCGTCGACCGGCTCCGCACGCCCGCCTCGCGGTTCGTGGCGTTCCTCCAGGACCACGACCAGGTCGGCAACCGGGCGTCCGGAGACCGGATCTCGGCCACGCTTTCCCCGGGAATGCTCAAGGCGGGCGCCGCCCTCCTGCTGCTGTCACCGTTCACCCCCATGCTGTTCATGGGAGAGGAATGGGCCGCCGGGACGCCCTGGTGCTACTTCACCGACCACCAGGACCCGGCCCTCGGGCGCGCCGTCAGCGAGGGCCGCGCCCGCGAGTTCGCCGGGCACGGCTGGCAGGGCGAGGTGCCCGACCCGCAGGACCCCGACACGCACCGCCGGTCGGTCCTGGACTGGGACGAGCCGGGCAAGCCCGTGCATCGCGACGTGCTCGACTGGTACCGGGCGCTCATCGCGCTCCGCCGCGCCACGCCCGAGCTCACCGACCCGCGCCTCACCGGCACGCACGTCGAGACCGGCGACCGGTGGCTGGTCGTGCGGCGCGGCGGACGTCCCGACGGCGGCGGCGTCGTGCTCGCCGTCAACCTCGGCGACACGCCCGAGCTGCTGCCCGTCCCAGGCGTCACCGAATTGATACTCGCCGCGGATCCGCTGGTCGGGCTGGTGGACGGGCGGGTCAGTCTTCCGGGGTCGTCGGCGGCGATCCTTCGGTGACGGCGCGCCGCTCGGCGCGCTCGCCGGCCGACAGGACGGGCCGCAGGCGGGTGCGCGCGAGCCACCGCGCGACCAGCACCCAGGCGGCGAGCCCGCCGGACGACAGGCCGAGGAACAGCAGCGTCAGCGTGTCGTGGCGCTCCCAGCCGGTCACCCGGTGCGGGACGAACGGCAGCCCGGCGGTGCGCGTCGCGACGACGCCGCCGGCGTTCAGCAGCCCGTCGGCGAGGACGTACCACCAGACGCGGTCGCGGCCCTCGGCGCACAGCGCCGCCGCGCCGGCGAACGGCACGACCGCCGCCAGCAGGACGATCACACCGAAGTACCCGTCCTGGGCGAAAGCCAGCGGGAGCGACACGAAGTAGACGGCCGACAGCGAGAGGAGCAGCACCGCGCCGACCGCCCGCGCGACGGTCGCGTCGAGGGTCACCACGCCCCCCTACCTCCCGTTCCGGTGGAGTAGGTCCGTGTTCGAGGATGTACTACGAGTGGCAAATCGCAGGTCAAGAGCGCGGCGGTTGCCAGGAAACGTTCATGAATGGTCATACGATCGGTTCATGACCTCAGTACTGCTCGCCGAGGACGACACGTCCATCTCCGAGCCTCTCGCCCGTGCGCTGCGGCGCGAGGGGTACACCGTCGAAGTCAGCCCGGACGGTCCGCAGGCGCTGGAGCGCGCCCTCGGGGGCGGCGTTGATCTCATCGTGCTCGACCTCGGGCTGCCCGAGCTGGACGGGCTGGAGGTGGCCCGCCGCGTCCGTGCCGAGGGGCACGGCGTGCCGATCCTCATCTTGACCGCCCGCGCCGACGAGGTCGACACCGTCGTCGGCCTGGACGCCGGCGCCGACGACTACGTCACCAAGCCGTTCCGCCTCGCCGAGCTGCTCGCCCGGGTGCGGGCGCTGCTCCGCCGCGGCAGCACCGAGACGCCGATCGTGCAGGGCGTCCGCATCGACGCCGAGTCGCGGCGCGCGTGGATGGGCGACACCGAGCTCCAGCTCACCACCAAGGAGTTCGACCTGCTGCGGGTGCTGGTGCGCGACGCCGGCAAGGTCGTGACCCGCGAGCAGATCATGCGCGAGGTGTGGGACACCAACTGGTGGGGCTCCACCAAGACGCTGGACATGCACATCTCCTGGCTCCGCCGCAAGCTCGGCGACGACGCCGGCAGCCCGCGCTACATCACCACGGTGCGCGGCGTCGGCTTCCGGTTCGAGCGCGGCGACTGATCCCGTCCGCCATGGTCATGCGGCACCGCCGGGCCGGCCGTCCCGAGAGGCCCCCGGCGCGGCCCGCATGATCATGGCTCCCCTCTTCTCGAAGGAGCCCTGATGAGGCGCCGGCTGTTGTTGTCGACGCTCGCGGTGGCGGTCGTGGCGATCCTGCTCCTCGGCATCCCCCTCGCCTACGCCACGCACAAGCTGATCTACGAGGAGGCGCGGCAGTCGCTCGCCCGCGAGGCCGCGTCCATCGTCGGCGGGGTCACGCTGAACCTCGGCGCGAGCGAGCGGGTCGACGGCGGCAAGATCGCGCAGACCTATCCGGGGCGATATATCGTCATTACCCTGCCGGGCGGGCGGACGGTGACCGCCGGCGCGAAGCCCGCCGCGGGCACCGACCTGCTGACCGCGCCCGCCACCGCGGGCGGCGTCCACGTCGTCGTGGAGCGCCCCGCGCGGGAGGTTCGCGACGAGGCGCTGCGCCAGCTGCTGCTGATCGGCAGCCTCGCGCTGCTCGGCGTCGCCGTCACCGTCGGCCTGGCGATGTTCCAGGCCCGCAAGCTCACCCTGCCGCTCGTCGACCTCGCCGAGACCGCCGACCGGCTCGGCACCGGCAACGCCCGGCCGCGCCGCCGCCGCTACGGCATCCCCGAGCTCGACCGGGTCGCCGAGGTGCTGGACCGCAGCGCCGTCCGCATCGCCGACCTGCTGGCCGCCAGCCGCGAGTTCGCCTCCGACGCCAGCCACCAGCTGCGCACGCCGCTGACCGCGCTGTCCATGCGGCTGGAGGAGATGATCGAGGCCGCCGAGTACCCCGACGTCGTGCGGGAGGAGGGCGCGGCGGCGATCGCCCAGGCCGAGCGGCTCGTCGCCGTCGTCGAGCAGCTCCTCGCGCGCGCCCGGCACGACCGGACGGGGCAGGCGGTCGCCGCGCCGATCGACCAGATCATCGCCCAGCAGATCGAGGAGTGGCGGCCGATCTTCCGCCGCGACGGCCGCGCCATCGAGCTGACCGGCGAGCGCGACCTCGCCGCCGTCACCAGCCCCGAGGGCCTGTCGCAGATCGTCGCGACGCTGCTGGACAACTCGCTCGTGCACGGCTCGGGCACCGTCACCATCCGCACCAAGCCCGGCGCGGGCTCGGTCGTCGTCGAGGTCGGCGACGAGGGCGCGGGCATCCCGCCCGAGCTGGAGGCGCGCATCTTCGAGCGGAGCGTGTCCAGCGGCAAGGGCACCGGCCTCGGGCTCTACCTGGCCCGCTCGCTGGCCGTCGTCGACGGCGGCCGGCTGGAGCTCGTCGGGGCCCGCCCCGCCGTCTTCGGGATCTTCCTGCGGCCGGCGGCGGAGGCCCGCCTCGCCGAGGAGCGGGTCGTCATCGGCCCGACGTGACGGTTCAGCGGGTGCCGGTGAACTCGGCGTAGCCCTCGGGGCGCGGCGGGGAGCCGAGGCGGCGCCCGCCGGGATGCCCGGGCCGGGGCGGCTCGGGGGCCTCGGGGGCCTCGGGGGCCTCGGGCAGGCCGGAGGCGGGCGCGACGGGCGGCGCGTCCGGCGGCAGGAACACCCAGCGCTTGTAGGACCAGTAGCGGAACAGCGTCGCCGCCGCCGTCCCGATGATCAGCGAGGCGTTGTAGGCGAGCGGGCCGTGCAGGTCCAGCACGAACTTGGTGACGCCCTGGAACAGCCAGGTGATCACCAGGCCGACGCCGTTCAGCGCGAAGAACAGCACGTACTCGCGGCCGAGGCCGCTCTGGTCGCGGTGCCGGAACGTCCAGTACCGGTTGGCGAGGTAGGCGAACGTGGTGGCGACCACGGTGGCGATCCCGGTGGCGGTGAGCTCGCCGAGCCCGAGGCCGACGTGCAGCGCGTTGCCGGTGGCCAGGGTGATGGCGAAGGCGAGCGCGCCGACGCTGCCGAACTTCAGGAGCTCGTGCACGAGGTGCGCGAAGCGCCGGTGGAGACCGGTGAGCAGGCTCACGGAAGGGGACCGTCCTTTTCGGGGCACCGGCGGGGTACGGGCACGGTGGCGACCAGCGGATGTGCAGCAGGAGGTAGCACGAGGATAGACGCACCCGGGGCGTCCGGCGCCGGAACGCGGACGTTCCCGGGGGGCCTCGGCCATTCCACGGCGAGTCCGGACGAGAGGGGCATACCGGATTGGACGCCGGGGCGCTCTCGAACGTTCGCCGGTATCCGGTCACGGGGCGGCGCCGGATAGCCTTACCGCCGTGACAGATGCAGCTCAGATGCCCGTGGTGGGCATGGCGGGCGGCGGCCAGCTGGCCCGCATGACCCAGCAGGCGGCGATCGCGCTCGGCGTGCACCTGCGGGTGCTCGCGGGCGGCCCGGCGGAGTCGGCGGCGCAGGTCGTCACCGACGTCCGCGTCGGCGACGACCGCGGCCTGGACGACCTGCTGGCCTTCGCCGACGGCTGCGACGTGGTCACCTTCGACCACGAGCACGTCCCCGGCGAGCACATCGCGGCCGTCACCGCGACCGGCGTCCCCTGCCGCCCCGGCGCCCCCGCCCTCGCCCACGCCCAGGACAAGCTGGTCATGCGCGACCGGCTGACCGCGCTCGGCGCGCCCTGCCCGGCGTACGCGCCGATCCCGGCGGACGGCGCCGCCGAGGCGGTGGAGGCGTTCGGCGCCGAGCACGGCTGGCCGGTCGTCCTCAAGGCGACCCGCGGCGGCTACGACGGCAAGGGCGTCTGGGTGGTCCGCGAGCCCGCCGACGCGGCCGATCTGGTCGGCGACCTGGTCGCGTCCGGCGTCCCGCTGATGGCGGAGGCGTTCGTGCCGTTCCGCCGCGAGCTCGCCGCGCTCGTCGCGCGCTCCCCGCACGGCCAGGGCGCCGCCTACCCCGTCGTGGAGACCGTCCAGGAGGACGGCATCTGCGTCGAGGTGCTCGCCCCCGCCCCGGACCTGTCCGGCGACCTGCGGGCCGAGGCGCAGAGCCTCGCGCTGCGGATCGCCGACGCGCTGGACGTCACCGGGCTGCTCGCGGTCGAGCTGTTCGAGACCGAGGGCGGCGGGCTGCTCGTCAACGAGCTGGCGATGCGGCCGCACAACTCCGGGCACTGGACGATCGAGGGCGCCCGCACGTCGCAGTTCGAGCAGCACCTGCGCGCCGTCCTCGACCTGCCGCTCGGCTCGGCCGACCTCGCCGCGCCCGTCGTCGTCATGGCGAACGTGCTCGGCGGCGACAAGGCCGCGATCTACCCGCGGTACCTGCACGTGATGGCCCACGACCCGGCCGTCAAGGTGCACTTCTACGGCAAGGACGTGCGCCCCGGACGCAAGATCGGGCACGTGACGGCGCTCGGCGAGGACCTGGCCGAGGTCCGCGCCCGCGCCCGGCACGCGGCCGACTTCCTGCGCTGGGGCTCGGCGATGGGGGAGCACCGATGAGCGAGGCGGGCGCGCCCGTGCGGGTGGGCGTCGTGATGGGCAGCGACTCGGACTGGCCCGTCATGAAGGCGGCGGCCGAGGCGCTGGAGGAGTTCGGCGTCGGCCACGAGGCGGACGTGGTGTCGGCGCACCGCATGCCGCACGACATGATCGCCTACGGCGAGGAGGCGGCGGCCCGCGGGCTCGCCGTCATCATCGCGGGCGCGGGCGGCGCGGCGCACCTGCCGGGCATGCTGGCGTCCGTCACGCCGCTGCCGGTGATCGGCGTCCCGGTGCCGCTGAAGTACCTGGACGGCATGGACTCGCTGCTGTCGATCGTGCAGATGCCGGCGGGCGTGCCGGTCGCGACCGTCGCGGTCGGCGCGGCCCGCAACGCCGGGCTGCTCGCCGTCCGCATCCTCGCCGCGGCCGACCCGGCGCTCCGCGCGAAGATGACCGCCTTCCAGCGCGACCTCTACACCCAGGCCAAGGCCAAGGGCGAGCGCCTCCGCGCGTCCCGCTGACCCCGCCACCCCCCGCTGGTGACCACCCGCCCACCCGCCGTTGACTTGCGGCGTGTTGCCCGCTGGGAGCGCTCCCAGAGGGCAACACGCCGCAAGTCAACGAGCGGTGACCGGGTGGTCGTGGGTGCGGGGAGGGGGCGAGCGGCCAGTCCGACGTCTGGGCGGGCGGCCACAGGGACTCCAGGGCATCGGCTGGACGGCGCCGCCCGGAGCCGCCCGCGGGCGGCCGGGCGCGGCTTGCTTCAATAAGGATCATGACTGGGGACGCGGAGCGGCGCGGCTACTTCTGGGACGTCCTGGCGGGGCGGCGGCCCGTGCCGCCCTCGGCGGTCCTGCTCGGCTGGGAGCCGGTGGCGGTCGACGCCGGCGCCGGGACGGTGGAGGTCGCGTTCACCGCCGACGAGCGGTTCACCAACCCCGCCGGGGCGATCCAGGGCGGCTTCCTCGCGGCGATGCTCGACGACACCCTCAACCCGGCGCTCGCGGCGCTGCTGCCCGAGGGCGCGTTCGCGCCGACCCTCGACCTGCACGTGCAGTTCCTGCGCCCGGCCCGCCCCGGCCGCCTCGTCGGCCGGGGCAGGGTCGTGCGGCGCGGGCGCGAGATCGCGTTCCTGGCGGGCGAGCTGCTCGACGCGCGGGACCGCCCCGTCGCCGTCGCGACCGCCACCGCCAAGATCCAGGACGGCGGCCCCTGACGCGCGGCGCGGGTCAGCCGGCCGCGCGGAGCAGGGCCGGATCGACGTCCGGGACGGCGCGGCGCGGGTTCGCGCCCGCCGCGACGACCCGCATGACGAACCCGGCCGCCTCCTCGGCCTGCCGGGCGGCGTCCAGGCCGCCGAGCACCGCCGACCGCGCGCCGAGGCCGCCGACGAGCTCGGCGGTGCGGGCGAGCGCGCCGGCGTCGTCGCCGCAGAGCGCGACGACGGGCGCGGCGTCCGCCTCGCCCGCGAAAGGCCACGACGCGCCCGCGAACAGGTGCAGCGCCTTGACCACGTGGGCGCCCGCCGCGAGCCCGGCGACGAGCTCGGCGGCCGATCCCGTCTCCAGGAGCAGGCGCCCGGTCGCGAAGTCGACGGGGTTGGTGGCGTCGATGACGGTCGTGCCCGCCAGCGCGCCGTCCGGGCCGCCGACCAGGCGCAGCGCGTCCGCCAGGCCGGTCCAGGAGATCGCGACCACGACGGCGTCCGCCCCGTCCGCGAGCCGGCCCGGCTCGACGGGCGTCGCGGCGGCGCCGATCGCCTCCGCGGCGGCCTTCGCGCGGCCGGCGTCGCGGCCGGTGACCGCGAGGTCGTGCCCGGCGGCCGCCCACGCGCTCCCCAGCATCACGGCGAGGTTCCCCGTGCCCAGCAGTCCGATCCTCATGCGACTCTCCTTCGTCAGGTGTTCCGGACGACGCTAGGAGGCCGGTTCCTACCATTCGGTAGGAGCGGGCGGGGATACTGGAGGGGTGACGGGAACAGGCTGCGTGACCTTCGTTTCGGACTGCCATGTGCGGGCCGCCGCCGACCTCATCAGCCACACGTGGGACCCGGTCGTCGTCTCGGCGCTCCGCCCCGGCCCGACCCGGCGCGGCGTCCTGCTGGAACGCATCGCCGGGGTGAGCGACAAGGCGCTGACGGAGTCGCTGCGGCGGCTGGTGGCGCACGGCCTGGTCGCGCGGGCGCCGGGCGGCGCCGCCGTCTACGAGCTGACCCCGCTCGGAGCGTCCTTCGCGCGCGGCCCGCTGGCCCACCTCGCCACGTGGGCCGTCGAGCACCAGGACGAGCTCGCCGCGATGTAGCCGCAGGTCAGCGGGTGCGCGGGCGGCGCCGTGCCCGAAGGAACACGCTCGTCCACAGCACGGCCACGCCCGCGACGACCAGGACGACCGCGAACACCCGCCGCTGCGTGCGATCGTTCATGTGGCCTCTTCTCCGAGACGGGCGCGCACGGCGGTCTCCAGGCGGCGGAGGGCGTCGCGCCGGCCGCGCTGGAGGAAGGCCGAGAACACCGAGGTGACGAGGATGCCGAGAAACGGGCCCCAGCGGAATTCGCCGGTGTAGACGATCACGGCGAGCCAGGCGAGCAACACGGGGACGAGGACGAACCGCCACCGCCTCAGCCGGTCGCGCGCGGCGGCGTCCCGTTCCAGCAGCGCCAGCAGCGGCCCGTCCAGCGCGGGGTCGTCGGGGAGCTCGCCGGTACGGACGGCGCGGGCCAGCGCGGTCCGCGCCTCCCGGGGCAGAGGGCCGGTCGTCCGCCGGTCGTGGTACCGCGCGAGGCCGGCCGCGACGACGCACAGGACCGTGCCCGCCGCGGTCAGCGCCAGCAGCAGAGGCACCGCCGCCCGCACCCGAGCCGGAACCAGCAACGCGACGGTCAGCCCCGTGGCGCCGAACAGCGCCGCGAGGTAGACGAACGAGAGAAGCGCCACCTGCCACAGCGGCGCCGTCCTGATGCGATCCCGCCAAGTCGCCACGGCGGGCAGGTGCCCCGCCGATCACGCCCTACACGCCCGTCCCGGCTGACCGGCGGGGACGTCGAGGCGGCCGGTGGACAGGAGCCAGGCGGCGACGGCGCCGAGGGGGACGGCCGTCAGCAGGGTGACGCCGAGGGCGCCGGTGTGCGGGCGCGAACACGGTCGGCAGCTGGAGCAGCGGATTCACCGCGGACCGTCCGAGGAGTCCGTGGGCGACGGCGAGCCACCCCCACGCCGGAACCCCCAGGGGGGCCAGCCCTACCCCTGCCGACGTCAGGCGGGTTCGGGGGAGGGGCCGGGCGTGCGGATCTGCATTTCGGGGCGGCCCGTGGCGAGAAGCCAGGCGGGGAGGATCGTCACGCAGAGCACGGGGAGCAGCGCCAGGTCGCCGGAGAGGGCGGCGGCGGTGAACAGGCTCAGCCAGCCCTGGCGGGTGACGGCGACGAGCAGGCCCGCGACGGCCGCGGTGACCGCGAGCGGCAGCGGGAGCGACGGGACCAGGTGGTGGGCGAGCAGCCCGAACGCCGCGCCGGTGAACACCGCCGGGAAGATCCGGCCGCCGCGGAACCCGCACGTCCCGGCGATCACCAGTGCCGCCAGCTTCACCACGACGACGAGCAGCAGGCCGCCCGCCGTCCGCGTCCCCTCCGTCTCGACCAGCTCGACCATCTCGGTGACGCCCTTGAACAGGGTGATCCGGCCGCCGAGCGCGCCGAGCAGCCCGAGCAGCACCGCGCCCGCCGTCACCATGAGCAGCGGATGCCCGATCCGGTGGAACGCGGCGTGCGCGTACGGGAAGGCGAGGACGGCGAGCAGGCCCAGCCCGCACGCCGCCGCCGCGGTGGCCGACCCGGTGACGACGTCGAGCGCGTGGAAGCCGGGGTAGGCGGGCATCGGGATCGCCGCCAGCGGCTCGCCCAGCTGGACCGTCGTGAGGGCGCCGGCCGCGGCGGCGATGAGCGGCGCGAACAGGCGGTCCCACAGCGGGACGCCGGCGCGGCCGAGCGGCATCTCCGAGAGGATCAGCGCGGCGGCGACGGGCGTCCCGAACAGCGCGCCGATCGTCCCGGCGGCGGCGAGGCCCAGCCAGAACCCCGCGTCCGACCCCCGCACGAGGCGGGAGCCGAGCCAGGCCGCGAGCGCGATGTTCACCGCCGTGATCGGGTTCTCCGGGCCGAGGCTGACGCCGCCCGTGAGCGTGAGGACCGTCACCAGCAGCAGGCTCGGCAGCACCCGGACGGGCTCGGGCGGCGCGACGAGCCCCTCCGTCGCCGGGTCCGGGCCGCCGTGCCCCGGCACCAGCCACAGCACGAGCCCCACGAGGACGCCGGTGAGGACGAGGACGAGGAACGTCCAGAGCCCGCTGCCGTCCGGGACGCCGAACGCGCGCGGCAGGTCCGTCCACAGCAGGTGCTCTCCGGCCTCGGCCACGGCGTCCACCGCGTACAGCACCAGGCCCGACCCGACGCCGACCGCGAGGGCCGGGACCACCGAGGGCAGCAGCGTCCGCGCCGACGTCACCGCACCACCTCCCGGGGAAGGTCATTCCCAGGGAAGGACGGTCCGCGGGTCGGCTACGGGGCAAGAACCGGCATGTCCCCGCCAGATCCGGTCGCGGACCGCCGTGCGAGGATGCCCGGATGGACGAGATCGAGCGTTTCGAGGTGTCCCGTGACGTCCGCGCCACGCCCGCCGAGGTGTTCGCGCTGCTGCGCGACCCGCGCGGGCACGTCGCGATCGACAGCTCGGGCATGCTCCAGTCGGCCGAGGGCGGCCCCGTCGGCGCGGTGGGCGACACCTTCGCCGTCCACATGGACCGCGAGTCCCTCAACGACTACCCGCAGATGGGCCGCTACGACGTCACCGTCGTCATCACCGCCTACGAGCCCGACGCGCTGATCGAGTGGACGGTCCGCGGCCGCATCCGCCCCCAGCTGGAGCACCTGTACGGCTACCGCCTCGCGCCGATCGAGGGCGGCACCCGCGTCACCTCGTACTACGACTGGAGCCGTATCCACGAGGAGTACCGCGGCAAGGGCGTCTTCCCGGTCATCCCCGAGGCCGGCCTGCGCGCCACCCTCGGCATCCTGGCCCGCACCGTCGAGAACGCCTAGCGGCGGGCGGCCCACTCGACGGCGGGGCAGTGGTCCATGACGACGTCCAGGCCCGCGTCGCGGGCGCGCCGCGCGGCGCTGTCGTCGATCACGTTCAGCGGCAGCCACACGCCCTTGGCGCCCGCGGCGACGGCCTCGTCGACCACCGCGCCCGCGAACTCCGAGCGCCGGTAGACGCCGACGACGTCGATCGCGTCCGGGACGTCGGCGAGCGAGGCGTACACCTTCTCGCCGAGCACCTCGCCGCCGTCCGGGTGCACCGGGACGATCTTCTTGCCGCGCTGCTGCATCAGGCTCGCCTGCCGGTACACCTCGCGCGTCCGGTCGCCGCTCAGCCCGACGAAGGCCCACACGCGCGCGTCCAGCATCCGGTCGATCTCGTTGTCCGCCATGGGGGGAACAACCCCGCTCAGCCGTCCAGGCTTCCCGTGACGACGGAAGCGGGCGAGAAGCGGACGGCGAGCGGCTCGGTGAGCTCGGCGACCTCGTCGCCGGTCGCCCGGTGGATCCGTTCGTAGACGCGGCCCTCGCGGAGGGCGTAGACCGACAGGACCGGGACGTCGTCGAGATCGAGGATCCAGTAGTGCGGGATGCCCGCCCTGGCGTAGTCGTTCACCTTGGTGATGTGGACGGTGTTCCTGCTCCCGCTGCCCGGACGCTGGACCTCCACCGCGAGCAGCAGGTCGTCGCCGCTGACGGCACGGCGGTCCTCGCGCCGCGCCGTTCTGATGGCCTCGGTATCGATCACGGCCAGGTCGGGCTTGTAGATCGAGCCGTCCGGCATCCGCACGTCGTAGGGGCTGCGCAGGGAGAACCCGGCGGGGACGGCGGGCGCCAGGATCTCCCGGAGGTCCTCCACGGTCTCGTCATGCTGCACGCTGGGCGACATCTGGATCAGCCAGCCGTGGGCGAGTTCGTACTGTTTGCCCTCGTCGGGCAGGGCGTCGAGGTCGGCGACGGTGTTCGGTCCACGGTCGGGACCGTACTCACGGGCCGGGCGCATCGCCCCTCCTTCGTCACGATCCGTGTCAAGACGGAGCACGTTCTGCAATCGCTCCTCCCATGCTAGGGCACCGCGCCGCCGCCGGGCGGGGACGCCTCGACGTCCTCCTTGCCGCCGCCGGGTCCCGGTCCTCTCCCGCCGCGCTAGCGCGGAAGCAGATCGGACACCTTGACCGAGAGCGCGAACGGTTCGGTGACGTTGAGGGCTTCCGCGCCCTCGGTCTGCGCGACCAGCCGGTAGGTGCGATCGTCCCCGAGCCGGTAGACGCTGAGCCGGGGCGTCTCCTTGAGGTCGATGATCCAGTAGTGCGGGATACCGGCGAGCGCGTAATCCCGGACCTTGGTGTTGTGGACGGTCTTCCAGCTCCCGCTGCGGGGGCGCTGGACCTCGGCGACGAACAGCACGTCGTCGCCGGTGACGGCGCGGCGGTCCTCGATGGCGGCGTTGCGGTAGGCCTCGGCGTCGAGCAGGACCACGTCCGGCGAGTAGATCGACCCCTCCGGCATCTGCACGTCCCACGGGCCTTTGAGGAGGTGGCCCGGAGGCGTGAGCGGCCGGAGCAGGTCCTTGAGCGCTTCGGCCATGTAGTCGTGGAGGGCGCTGGGCGACATCTCGATCAGCCAGCCGTGTACGAGTTCGTACCGTTTGCCCTCGTCGGGCAGGGCGTCGAGGTCGGCGACGGTGTTCGGTCCACGGTCGGGACCGTACTCACGGGCCGGGCCCATCGCCCCTCCTTCGTCACGATCCGTGTCAAGACGGATCACGTTCTGCAATCGCTCCTCCCATGCTAGGGCACCGCGGCGCCGCCGGGCGGGCGGTCAGGGGGCGAGCGTCAGGGTGACGGCTCCCGGGGCGGCGGCCAGGGTCGCGCGGAGGTGGGCGGCCAGGGCGTCGCGGGTCGGGGACGGGGCGCGCGTCCACTCGTCCAGGGCGTGGTGGAAGGCGGCGACGAGCAGGTCCAGGGCCAGCCGGGGGCGGGGGTCCGGGGCGGCGGGGACGGCGAAGCGGCGGTGTAGGACGTCCAGGGACGCGCGGGTGGTGCGGTCGCAGAACTGCAGGTCGTGGGCGCTGACCGACGGGGTCGCGGCGGCGACGCGGCGGCTCAGCAGGACGCGGTCCGCCCAGCCTTCGGCGGGCATCGCGTCCAGGGCGGCCAGCAGGCGGTCGCCGAGGAAGGACAGCAGCGGGCCGCCGTCCCCCGCCGGGCGGGCCTCCAGTTCGGCGAGGAACGCCGTCCACAGGTCCTGGGTCGGGGACGACGCGACGTCCTCCTTGCCGGTGAAGTAACGGAAGAAGGTCCGCTTGGACACCTCGACCCGCGCGCACAGCTCGTCGAGGGTGACGCCGTCGAAGCCGTGCTCGGCGAAGCCGGCCAGCGCGGCGTCGATCAGGGCGTGCCGGGTGCGGAGCTTCTTGCGTTCGCGCAGGGACGTCTCGTTCATCGCCCGCCGAGGGTATCGCGGGAGCGGATGCCCCCTGTAGGTTTATGCCACTCAGTGGCAAAAGCTTCTCGGTGGAGGTTCACATGCGCGCCCTGACCGTCGACGGTCCCGGTCTCCGCCTCGCGGAGGTCCCCGACCCCCGCCCCGCCCCGCACCAGGCGCTCGTGCGGGTGACGGCGACCTCCCTCAACCACGGCGAGGCGACGGTCGTCCTCGCGCAGGCCCCGGACGGCACGGTGCCCGGCTGGGACGCCGCCGGGATCGTCGAGGCCGCGGCGGCGGACGGCTCCGGCCCGCCCGCCGGGACGCCGGTCGTCACGCTCGGCATGGACGGCGCCTGGGCGGAGCTGCGGGCCGTGGACACCGCGCTCCTCGGCGCCGCCCCGGCCGGCGCCGACCCCGGCGCGCTCGCGACCGTCCCGGTCGCCGGCGGCAGCGCGCTGCGCGCCCTGCACCGGCTCGGGCCGCTGCTCGGCCGCCGGGTCCTCGTCACCGGGGCGTCCGGCGGCGTCGGCCGGTACGCGGTGCAGCTCGCCCGGCGGGGCGGCGCGCACGTCATCGCGGCCGGGCGGCACGCCGACGGGCTGCGCGAGCTCGGCGCGCACGAAGCCGTCGCCTCGCCCGCCGACCTCGACGCGCCGGTGGACGGCGTGCTGGACCTGGTGGGCGGGGCGACGCTCGTCGAGGCCCACGCCCGCCTCGCCGAGGGCGGCACGCTGGTCGCGGCGGGCCACGCCGCCGGGGCCGCCGAGCACCTGCCCTACGGCGCCCTGTTCGGCGACGCCGGCCGCCACGACCGGTCGATCGTCACGTTCTTCCTGCCCGCCTGCGCCGGCCTCGCCCGCGACCTGGCGTGGCTCGCCGAGCGGGTCGCGGCGGGCGACCTGGACCCGCAGATCTCCTGGCGCGGCTCCTGGGAGAAGGCGGCGGAGGCGGTCCGGCTCCTGCTCGACCGCCGCCTGCACGGCAAGGCCGTCCTGGACGTCGGCTGACGCGCCGTCAGGGGCGGCCGAGGGCGCGGTAGGTCCAGCCCGCCGCGCGCCAGACCTCCGGGTCCAGGGCGTTGCGGCCGTCGACGATGTTGCGTTCGGCGACGGCCGCCGCCAGCCCGCCCGGGGCCATCTCGCGGAACTCGGCCCACTCGGTCAGCAGCAGCACGACGTGCGCGCCGCGCGCCGCGTCGAGGGCGGACTCGCCGAACGACAGGGACGGCTGCGCGCGCCGCGCGTTCGCCATCGCCTGCGGGTCGTAGACGGTGACCTTGCCGCCCTGGGCGTGGATGGTGGCGGCCACGTCGAGGGCGGGGGAGTCGCGGACGTCGTCGGACTCGGGCTTGAACGCGGCGCCGAGGACGCCGACGGTGCGGCCGATGAACGAGCCGCCGAGCAGGGTCCGGGCGATGTCGACCATGCGGATGCGGCGGCGGATGTTGATCTCGTCGACCTCGCGCAGGAAGGTGAGCGCCTGGTCGGCGCCGAGCTCGCCCGCGCGCGCCATGAACGCGCGGATGTCCTTCGGCAGGCAGCCGCCGCCGAAGCCGAGGCCGGGCCCGAGGAACTTGCCGCCGATGCGGTCGTCGTGCGACAAAGCCTCCGACAGCTTGGTGACGTCGGCGTGCGCGGCCTCGCAGACCTCGGCCATCGCGTTGATGAAGGAGATCTTGGTGGCGAGGAAGGCGTTCGCCGACACCTTGACCAGCTCCGACGTCGGGTAGTCGGCGGTGATGAACGGCGTGCCGCCCGCCAGCATCGGCGCGTACACCTCGCGCAGCGCCGCCTCGGCGCCCGCCGCCGCGGCCGCGTCGCCGGGCAGGCCGACGACGATCCGGTCGGGGTGCAGGGTGTCGTGGCAGGCGAAGCCCTCGCGCAGGAACTCGGGGTTCCAGGCGAGGACGGCGCCGTCGCCCGCCGGCGCGAGCCGGGCGAGGCGGGCGGCGAGCCGCTCGGCCGTCCCGACCGGGACGGTGGACTTGCCGACGACGAGCGCGGGCCGGGCGAGCAGCGGCGCGAGGGCGTCGATCGCGGCGTCCACGTACGACATGTCGGCGGCGTACTCGCCGGCCTTCTGCGGCGTGCCGACGCAGACGAAGTGGACGTCGCCGAACTCGGCGGCCTCGGCGTAGGAGGTGGTGAAGCGGAGCCGCCCGGAGGCGAGGCCCTTGCGGAGCAGCTCGGGCAGGCCCGGCTCGTAGAAGGGCAGGTCGCCGCCGGCGAGGCGGGCGATCCGCGCCGCGTCCACGTCCAGGCCGAGGACCTCGAAGCCGAGGTCGGCCATGCAGGCGGCGTGCGTGGCGCCCAGGTAACCGGTCCCGATCACCGTCAGGCGGTGCGTCACGGCGTTGTTCCTCTCTGCTGCTGACGTCCCCGCGGGCGGACCCGCCCCGGGTGGCACCTGCGCCGCCGGCCGATCCGTACTGGCGGGTAGCATTCGCGCTATGAGTGCCGACTTTCCCACGTACGCCCCGTCGGAGGAGCACGAGCTCCTGCGGCAGACGGTGCGCGAGCTCGCCGATGCCAAGATCGCCCCGTTCGCCGCGGCGGTCGACGAGGAGTCCCGCTTCCCGCAGGAGGCCCTGGACGCGCTGCGGCAGAACGACCTGCACGCCGTGCACGTCCCCGAGTCCTACGGCGGTGCCGGGGCCGACGCCCTGGCCACCGTGATCGTCATCGAGGAGGTCGCGCGCGCGTGCGCCTCCTCGTCGCTGATCCCGGCGGTCAACAAGCTCGGCACGGTGCCGGTGCTGCTGTCCGGCTCCGAGGAGCTGAAGAAAAAGTATCTGACCCGGGTGGCCTCGGGCGACGCCATGTTCTCCTACGCGCTGTCGGAGGCCGAGGCGGGCTCGGACGCGGGCGGCATGAAGACCCGCGCCGTCAGGGACGGCGACTCCTGGGTGCTGAACGGCACCAAGATGTGGATCACCAACGCGGGCGTGTCGGAGTACTACACGGTGATGGCCGTGACCGACCCGTCGGCGGGCGCCCGCGGCATCTCCGCGTTCGTGGTGGAGAAGGCCGACGCGGGCGTGTCGTTCGGCGAGAAGGAGCGCAAGCTCGGCATCAAGGGCTCGCCGACCCGCACCGTCATCATGGAGGACGTGCGCATCCCGGCCGACCGCATCATCGGCGCCGAGGGCACCGGGTTCAAGACGGCGCTCGCCACCCTGGACCACACCCGCATCACCATCGCCGCGCAGGCCCTCGGCATCGCGCAGGGCGCGCTCGACTACGCGATCGGGTACGTCAAGGAGCGCAGGCAGTTCGGCAAGGCGATCGCCGACTTCCAGGGCGTCCAGTTCATGATCGCCGACATGGCGATGCGGCTGGAGGGCGCCCGGCAGCTCACCTACCACGCCGCGATCAAGTCCGAGCGGGCGTTCCTCGGCGAGAAGGTGCCGGACCTGACCTTCGTGTCGTCGGCCTGCAAGACGCTCGCCTCCGACGTGGCGATGGACGTCACCACCGACGCCGTCCAGCTCCTCGGCGGCTACGGCTACACCCGCGAGTTCCCGGTCGAGCGCATGATGCGCGACGCCAAGATCACGCAGATCTACGAGGGCACCAACCAGATCCAGCGCATGGTCATGGCCCGCCAGCTCCTCAAGTAGGCCGCCCCGCCGCCGCCCCGGACGCGCGCCGTCCGGGGCGGGCCAGGCGCTTGCCGAGGCGTTGCATGGGGGCCTCGACGTAGCGCTGCGTCGTCCAGCTCAGGGCGAGGAGGACGGCGGTGAACAGGAGCAGGAGCGGGACGCTGCCGCGGTCGGGGCGGTCCGGGCCGTTGCCGCCGAGCAGCACGCGGAAGATCGCGAGCAGGACCGGGTGCAGCAGGTACACCGAGTAGCTGATCACGCCGAGGGCGACGAGGGCGCGCGGCATCGGGAGGCGGCGGGCCAGCAGGCCGAGCCCGAAGGTGGCGGCGGCCGCCGCGAGCGCCAGCGACCAGCTCCGCGCGGCCGCGTCCAGATGGACGGCGGCGGCGACCAGCGCCGTCACCAGGACGGCGCCGAGCCCGAGCAGCGCCGGACGCGGCGCGAGCTCGCCGCGCTCGATCCGGTACACCGCCGTCCCGGCGAACATGACGGCGAGGATGGTGAGGCCCTCGGCCGCGCCGACCCGGCCGTTCAGCACGACCAGCAGCAACGCGGGGACCGCGCCGAGCAGCCCGCCGAGCCGGTGCCCGCGCGCCGCCAGGACGATCGCGGCCGCCGTCAGCGCGGCCGCCCCCACCGCCACCGCGCCCACCCCGGCCCGCACCGACAGCAGCGCGGGCGGCAGGCCCCCGAGGACGAGCGCGCCCGCCGCGAACAGCAGCGCGTGGTGCGCCGAGCGCCGGTGCAGGCCCGCCGTGAACAGCGCGACGACCAGCAGGTAGAACGCCATCTCGTAGGACAGCGTCCACAGCACGTTGAGGACGCTCGGGACGGCCAGCAGGTCCTGCATCATCGTGACGTGAGCGAGGACCGCGACCGCCGGGCCCGGCCCGCCGCGCTCGCGGTAGAGGCCCGCCGCCATGAGCGCGACCGCCGCCCCGCACGCCACCAGCCACAGCGGGTAGATGCGGAACAGCCGGCCGATCCAGAAGCGGCGGACGTCGCCGCCGCGCTCCAGCGACGCCGGGACGATGTAGCCGCTCACCAGGAAGAAGACCATGACGCCGTAGGTACCGGGATCGAACCAGGCGAGCAGGGCGGCGCGGGGTCCGGGCAGGTAATCATAGGTGGCGTGGTGCAGCGCCACGACGAGCGCGGCCACGCCGCGCAGGGCGTCCAGCCAGGCGAGCCGGGACGGGCCGCCCGCCGCCGGCCGGGCGCCGCCCTCGTCGCGGGGCGGCGCGAGCGTCCTGGTGGTCATGGGGGAGCAGGATACGAGAGTCCGGGGGAGGCGGAGCGTCCCGCGCACGTTCGCGGCCTTTTTGGCGCAGTGGGACATTGTTCATAGAATGGCGGTGTGAGCAGCGAGCGTTCCGGCACCACCGGGCGCCGCGGGCGCAAGGCGCGCGAGACGCGCGCCGCCATGGCGCGGGCGGCGCTCGAACTGGCGCGGGAGCGCGGCGTCGCCGCCGTCGCCGTCGAGGACGTCGCCGAGCGCGCGGACGTGTCGCGGCGCACCTTCAGCCGGTACTTCGGCTCGAAGGAGGACGCGGTCCTGGACCCGCTGCGCGCCGACTTCGACCGGATCAACGCCGCGCTGGCCGCCCGCCCGCCGGGCGAGCCGCCCGTCGCCGCCTACCTCGGGGCGCTGCGCGCCTGGCTGGCCGACCCCGACGAGCCGGGCTGGAACCGCCGCGAGGGCGCCCGCGAGCTGCTGGAGCTCGCCTTCAGCGAGCCCGCCCTCGCCGCCGCGCTGCGCCGCATCGGCACCGCCGCCGAGGAGGAGTCCATCGCGATCGTCGCCGCCCGCCTCGGCGTCGACGGCGACCGCGATCCCCACCCGGCCGTCGCCGTCGGCGCCGGTGCGGCCGCTCTGCTCGCCGCCGCCCGCATCTGGGGCCGCCACCCGGACGCCGACCTGGCGGCCCTGGTCGAGCGCGCCTTCGCCGCCCTGGCGGACACGACGACCCCCACAGACCCGACGGCCTGAGCGGCCCTGCCCGCCGTCCCGCCGCCGGCCATGACCAGGCGGTCGCTCCTCGTTGAGATGCGGCGTGTTGCGCGCTTTGAAGATCGAAGGAGGTCAACACGCCGCATCTCGACTTTGAGTGACCGGCTGGTCATGGGTGGTGGGAACGGGGCGGGCGCCGCTCGACTGCCGTCGCCGGTGAATGCTGGCCGACGGGTGGGGGGTTCGGTGGGTGCTGCGGGGCTGGGGGCGGGGACGGCGGGGCGCTCGCCGGGTGCGGTCGGGGTGCCGGTGGGTGCGGCGGATCTGGCGGCGGTGTGTGATGGGGTGGTGGTGCGGTGGGCGGGGTGGGGATGGCCGAACGGGGCTCGCTTGTTGCGGGCGTCCCTGAATAACTTTCAGTGCACCTTTTATTCTTCTTCCTCCTTCCGATACACCGTTTGGCGTGGGTGCAGTGGACCCACCTTGCGGCCGTTCTGCACCCTTCCGGGGGTGGATAGTTGTGACCATGACCACTCCATCTGAGATCGGGGAGTTCCTCCGCAGCAGGCGCGCCCGGCTCAGCCCGGAGACGGCCGGGATCGACCCCGGCGGGACCGGGCGGCGCGTCCCCGGCCTGCGGCGCGAGGAGCTGGCGAAGCTCGCCGGCATCAGCGCCGACTACTACGTCCGGCTGGAGCAGGGCCGCAACCGCACCGTCTCGGAGGAGGTGCTCGACGCCGTCGCCGCCGCGCTCCGGCTGGACGGCGCCGAGCGCGAGTACCTCTTCCGCATCGCGCGCCCCGCCCGCCGCCGCGACGGCGCTCCGGTCGAGCCGCCGCAGCGGGTCCGCGAGGGCCTCTACCGGCTGCTGGAGACGGTGGACGACGTCGCGCCGGCGCTGATCCTCGGGCGCCGCACCGACGTGCTCGCCGCCAACGTGCTGGCCCGCGCGCTGCTCGTCGACTGGGAGGCGCTGCCGCGCCGCGACCGCAACGTCGCCCGGTTCGTCTTCCTGGACGGCTACGCGCGCAGCCTGCTCGGCAACTGGGACGAGGTCGCCTGGATCACCGTGACCGCGCTCCGGCTGGAGGCCGGCCGCCACCCGGGCGACCCGCTGCTCACCGACCTCATCGGCGAGCTGTCGGTGAAGAGCGAGGACTTCGGCCGGCTCTGGGCGGGCCACGAGGTCGCGAACTTCACCGGCGGCCTCCGCGTCTACCGGCACCCGGTGGTCGGCGAGATCACGCTGCCGTGCGAGTCGCTGACCTTCCCCACCGACCCCGACCAGACGCTCTGCATCCACACCGTGCCGCCGGGCAGCCCGGCGGCCGACTCCCTGCGCCTGCTCGCGAACTGGGCCACCCGGCCGGGCGGCCTCGCCCCCGCCCGCTAGCCGGGCCGCCCGAGGAGCGGACCCCCGAGGGGAAAAGCGGCGCGGGCCGGGAGCCGCGGAACCACGGCCCGGCTCCCGGCCCGCGCGTCCACCCCGCCGACCCCGACCCCGAGCACCCCGCACCCGCACCACCGCGCTCCCGCCGCCCGTCCAGCGCCGGGGCGTCCCCGACCCCTGCCCCTGAAGATCTGAACGGACGAGTCGTGACTGAGACCATCCAGTGGCGCACGGTGCGCGGTCCCGCCGCCGACGCCCGCATCATCGCCGAGACGTCGCCGCGCCGCACCGTGCAGTACCAGCTCCTGTCGGGCGGCGGGCTCCGCTGGATCCGCCGGATCCGGCGGGTGCGCGGGCGGGAGATCGTCGAGGAGTCGCCGGCGACCCGCGCCGCGGTGGCCAACGCCCGCTGGCCCGAGGTGATCGGCGCGCTGCACGTCATCGGCTGACGTCCCGGGAACCACCCCCGCCGGGTGCGGCGCGCCCGCCCGGCGGCGCCGCCCGCGGGCCCCGGCCCGCCCCTGGACGGCCTGTGCCGCCGGTGACCCTGCCCGGCTCCGGCGGCACAGGTCCACGACCTGCCAGGAGGGGGGTGCTCGGGCGCGGCCGTCCGCAACGGAGCGGACGGCCGCGCCGCGAACACCCGCCGCCTAGTGCGCCGTCACTTGCAGAGCTTCTGGGTGGCCGTCCCCGTCTGCACCGCCGGGGACGCCGCCGCCGACGGCGCGCCCGCCACCTTCACCTTCGTGGCGCCGTCCCAGTCCTTGCCGACGAGGACCTGCACGTGGTCGCCGAGCGCGGCGACCTTCTTCAGCCTGGCGCCCGGGATCGCCGCCGCCAGCGTCTTCGCCGAGTCGGCCCGCCCCGGCCCGTACTGGATCAGGGTGGTGGCGAGGCCGCGGCGCGCCACGCCCGGCACGACGGTGACGCGGAAGCCGACGCCCGCCAGGTCGTCGCCCGCCCGGCCGGCGAGGCCGCGGGTGCCGACGGCGTTCAGCACCCGCACCTGGATCTCCGCAGGCGCGACCGTCGGCGCGTCGGCCGACGCGGACGCGGACGGCGTCGCGGACGCCTCCTTCTCCCCGGACAGCGGCTCGTCGTGGCGGAACCGGGAGAACAGGTCGGCGGCCGCCCCGCGGTCCCACTGCACGGTGGACTGCGGCGCGGACGCGTTCCACATGACGACGTTGTAGCCGGGGTTGGACAGCGGCACCTTGGCGAAGGTGACGCTGTCGGTCGACAGGTGCTTCATCTGGTCGGCGAGCTTCGGCAGGTTGCCCGCGAGGTCCTTGTCGACGCGCAGCGCCTTCAGCACCGCGTTCATGAACCGGGTGGACTTCACCGGGTCGCCGAAGGTGTTGGACGACAGCGCCTGCTTCATCAGCGCCGCCATGAACGCCTGCTGGCGGTCGATGCGGCCGAGGTCGGTGCCGTCGCCGAGGGTGTAGCGGGCCCGCGCGTAGGCGAGCGCCTTCAGCCCGTCGACCTTGGACTTGCCGGCGGGCAGCCGCAGCCCGCTCTTGGGGTCGTCGATCGCCTGCTCGGTGCAGATCTGCACGCCGCCGAGCGCGTCCACCATGTTCACGAAGCCGTAGAAGTTGACCTCGACGTAGTGGTCGATCGACACGTTCGTCGCCTGCTTGATGGTCTCGACGGTGAGGTCGGGGCCGCCGAACTGGTACGCCCAGGTGAGCTTGCCGGGGCGGCTCGGGACGAACGACCCCTTCGCGCCCTCGGACCCGTTCGACTTGTGCGAGGGGATCGTCACGTAGGAGTCGCGCGGCAGGTTCACCACCGACACCCGGTCGTGGTCGCGCGACACGTGCAGCAGCATCATCGTGTCGGACCGCTCGCCGGCGTCGTGGCCGAGGTGCGCGGCGCGCTGCTGCGCGCGGGTGAGGCCCTCGCGCCGGTCGACGCCGGCGACGAGGATCGTCATCGCGCCCTTCGGGCCGTCGGACCCGCTGAGGCCGTTCACCCCGACCTTGCCGATGGCGCCCGCGACGTAGTTCTGGAACGCCCACGCGCCGCCCGAGGTGAGCAGCACGAACGCCGACACGCCGCCGGTGACCATGAGGAAGCGGCGCTGGCGGCGCGCCGACAGCGCCGCGCGCGGGCTGAGCGAGGGGCCGGGACGGCGCGGGCCGCGCGACTCGACGGGCACGCGCGGCGCGGCGGCGCCCTCCACCCGCACCCCGTCGATGGCCTGCTCGCCGGAGTCGCCGGGGGTCGCCGCGCCGGGGCGGGGACGGAAGTAGCGCTCCATCGGCTCGTCGCCGGAGTCCCCGCGGCCGCGCCCCGCGCCGTCGCGTCCCGAGCCGTACCCGTCTGCCATGCGGCCGCCGCCTCCCCCGTAACGTTCCGGTGCTTCTGTCGCGAGTTTCCACCACTCTAAAGTGGACGACCCCGGACCGTTCGCTACCGGGCGTTCGTGTCCTTGCAGTAACGTGGCGCCGTCTTGACCCCGGGCCCGGCGACCGGCCACCGGGCCGGGTCCGGACTGCGAGCCAGAAAGGACAGTGGGCCCCGCTCCGCCGCAGGTCGGAGCCGCCCGTGAGCGATGAACCCGTCTCCCCACGCCCAGCGTGCCCAGCAGCCCGCCGCCGACCAGCCCACCGAGCAGCAGCCGACCGCGGACCGCACCTGGCCCGCCGTCTCGGTCATCATGCCGGTGCTGAACGAGGAGCGGCACCTCACCGACGCCGTCGGCAGCATCCTCACCCAGGACTACCCGGGCGAGCTCGAACTGGTCCTCTCCGTGGGGCCGTCCAAGGACCGCACCGAGGAGATCGCCGCCCGCCTCGCCGCCGGGGATCCGCGCATCGTGGTGCGGCCGAACCCGACGGGGCGCACCCCGCAGGGCCTCAACATCGCGATCAAGGCGTCCCAGTACTCGATCATCGTGCGGGTGGACGGCCACTCGCTGCTGCCCGCCGACTACGTGCGGGCCGCCGTCGAGACGATGGAGTCGACCGGCGCCGACAACGTCGGCGGGATCATGGCGGCCGAGGGCGTCAGCCCGTTCGAGCAGGCCGTCGCGCGCGCGATGACGTCCAAGCTCGGCGTCGGCAACGCCCGCTTCCACACCGGCGGCGAGGCCGGCGAGGTCGAGACGGTCTACCTCGGCACGTTCCGGCGGAGCGCGCTGGAGCGCGTCGGCTACTACGACGAGACGTTCGTGCGCGCGCAGGACTGGGAGATGAACCACCGCATCCGGCAGACCGGCGGGCGGATCTTCTTCACGCCGCGGATGCGCGTCACCTACCGGCCCCGCCCGAACCTGCGGGCGCTCGCCAAGCAGTACTTCCACACCGGCCGGTGGCGCCGCGTCGTCGGGCGCGAGCACCAGGGCACGCTGAACCTGCGCTACCTGGCGCCGCCGATCGCGGTCGTCGCGATGGCGGCGGGCGTCGTCGCGGGCCTGTTCGGGTTCTGGCCGGGCTGGCTGCTGCCCGGCGGCTACGCCCTCGCGATGGTCGCCGGCGCGGCGGTCGAGGGGCGCGGGCTGCCGCTCGCGGCGTGGGTGCGGCTGCCGCTGGTGTTCGCGACGATGCACGTGTCGTGGGGCGTCGGCTTCCTCACCAGCCCGCCGCGGCTCGGACAGCCCACCCCGGCGAAATCCTGATTAAAAAGGTCGAATCGGACGGCGGTCCGTGCGGTCCGGGGGCTAGATTCGCCCCAGAAGGAGGCCGCACATGTCCAACGGCGCACGACACGGTCTCGGCCTGCTGGCCGGGGTCGTCGCCACGCCCGCCCTCGCGGCGGCGCTGTTCTACGGCACCTACCAGGCGAACTACGTGCTGCAGAGCTTCCGCGCCACGTGGGACGACCGCTGGCTGCCCTACGCGCTGCTCGGCGGGGCCGCCGTCCTCATCGCGCTGCTCGTCGGGACCCGCATCTCGCCGCTCGCCTCGCTGGTCCCGGGCCTCGCCTTCACCGCCGCCGGCGGGCTGTGGGCGTGGGACCTGCGCAAGGCGGTGGACTGGACGGGCGGCAAGCTGCCGCACAGGTTCGACGTCGGCTACACCTCGCTCGGCGGCCTCGGCCTGCTGCTCGCGTTCGGGCTGATCCTGCTGGTCGCGTCGCTGGCGCCGTCGCGGTGGCGGGGCCGCCGCCGCGACGACCTGGACGACGTGAACCCGCTGGCCGGCATGGAGCCGATCGGACCGCGGCACGCCGCGTCCCCGCAGCCGTCCTCGCCGCCCTCGGCCGGGCCGCTGCCGCCCGGCTACGGCGGCGCCGGCCCGCGCAACGCCCCGCCCCCGCTCTCCGGCCGCGACCAGCCCGCCGAGGGCGGCGAGTGGACCCGCATGTTCGGCGGCGAGGACCAGCGCTGACCCCCGACCACCCGGTCATCGCCCGTCGAGATGCGGCGTGTTGGCCCCTGGGAGCGCTCCCAGGGGCCAACACGCCGCATCTCGACGTTGGGTGACCAGCCGGTCAGGGGGTGGGGGCGAGGGCGGACAGGACGCCGGGGACGTCGTTGACGACGAGGGCGTCGGCGCCCGCGGCGGCGTAGGCGGGGGCCGCCTCGGCGGACGGGCACCAGACGAGGAACTCCAGGCCCGCCTTGTGCGCGGTGTCGACGTAGAAGCCGAGCGGGCGGAGCCGCGAGTCGGGGTGCTCGAACCCGCAGGAGCCGGTGTGCACGCCGAGCGCCTGGAAGCCGAGCCCCGCCGCCGTCGGCAGCCCGTGCCAGAGCGGGTGGCGCAGCCACGTCAGCAGCCCGACCGGCACCTGCGGCAGCTCCGCGCGGAGCTGGGCGAGCAGCGCCGGGTCGAACGAGGTGACGAGCAGCTCGCGCCGCCGCGCCTCGCGCTCCAGCAGCGGCTTCAGCAGCGCGCCGGTGCGCCGCGACGGGGCGTCCACCGCGTCCTCGGCGATGGTCTTGACGTCGATGTCGAGCCGGACCTCCGGCGGCAGCGCGGCCAGCACGTCGGCGAGCCGGGGGAGGCCGGTCGCGGCGGCGGGGCGGTCGATGAGGAACGCGCCGTCCGGGCCCGTCGGGTCGTGCCGCAGCACCAGCTCGTCGTCGGCGGTGCGGGTGACGTCGATCTCGACCCAGGACGCGCCCGCCGCGACGGCGGCGAGGATCGACGCGACGGTGTTCTCGGCGACCGGGGCGTCCGCGCCGGCGGGCCGGAGCTCGCCCGCGCCGAGGCCGCGGTGCCCGATCACGGCGGGCGGGCGCTGGAAGATCATGCGTGCTCCGGGTGCTCGGGGGCGGCGGCCAGGTGCTCGGCCACCACGACGTCCAGGGGGTGGGTCACCTTGAGGTTGCGCTCGCTGCCCGCGACCACGCGGATCGGCACGTCCGGCAGGTAGCGGTGCACGATGCCGCAGTCGTCGGTGGCGCGCAGGGCGGGGTCGGCGAGGGCCAGCTCGTAGGCGCGGCGCAGCGTGCCGAGCCGGAACCCCTGCGGCGTCTGGAAGCGGGCGAGGGAGTCGCGCGGCGGCATCGCGACGACCACGCCGTCGCGGACCTCCACGATCGTGTCGGCCGACGGCAGCCCGACCGCGACGGCCTCCGCGCCGGTGAGCGCGTCCAGCACCCGGCCGATCACCGCGGCGTCCACGAAGGGGCGGGCCGCGTCGTGGAACAGCACGCGGGCGTCGCCGGCCTCGCCGTCCAGCGCCCGCAGGGCCGCGACGGTGGACGCGGTGCGGGTGTCGCCGCCCTCGATGACGGCGGCGACCTTGCCGAACGGGGCGGCGATCGCGGCGGCCGCGCGCAGGTGCCCGGCGGCCATCACGACCACGACGGCGTCCACGCCGGGATGCGCGTCGAACGCCTCGACGGCGTGCGCGAGGATCGGCCGCCCGCCGACCTCGACGAGCTGCTTCGGCCGGCCCGCGCCGACCCGCTGGCCGATCCCGCCGGCCAGCACCACCGCGACCGTCCGCATGGGTGCGCCCCCCTCGTTGCCGCTGCGCAACGTGTCCGAGCCGCTACTCTTTGCAGTCATTGTGTTCAGAATCCCTGACCCGACGCCGGGGAGGCGCCGATGACCGTAGCGGTAATCATCGCGACCGGGACCGCCCGGGGCGGACCCGAGCCCGGTCCTGCGGCGGTGCTGCCCGGCGCGCCGGGCGACGACCCGCCCACCCTGCTCACCCGCCTCTGCCGCCGCCTCACGGCCCTCAACGTACCGGACCGCCACATCGTCACCCGTCCCGAGCACGCGCCGCTGCTCCGCAAGGACGGGCACGACGTGATCGAGTGCGCGGACCCGGCCGCCGACCTGCGCGAGATCGCCCGGCTGGCCCGGCTCACCCGCGGCCCCCTCCTCCTGCTCCCGGGCGACCTCGCGACCGGCGGCGAGCTGCTCGCCCGCCTCGTCCGCGACGCCCGCACCACCGTCACCGCCGTCACCGCCGCCGACGCGGGGGCGGGCGCGGCGCCGGTCCGCCGCGCACGCGGGACGGTCGTGTCCGCCGGGTCGGCCTTCCACCAGGTCACCGGCCCGGACGCGGCCTTCCCCGGCGTGCTGCGGGTCGGTCGGCCGCGCTTCGAGACGCTCGCCGAGACCGCCGAGCGGCTCGCCGGCCTGCTGGAGGCGCCGGGCGCGCTGCCCGAGCCGGCCGGCGAGGGAGAGCCCGACCCGCTGGCGCTGCTGCTCGTCGGACTCGTGCGCGCGGGCGTCCCGGTCACCGCCCTCGACGCCGGCGGGCTGCCGTGCCTGCGCGCCGACGACGAGCCCGCCGCGCAGGCCGCGTCGGCGGCGGTGGACGGCGTCGACGAGCGCGCCGTCCGGCTGAAGGCGGCGGTGAAGAGCAACGACGGCTTCTTCACCACCTTCGCGGTGAGCAGCTGGTCGCCCTACCTGGTGCGGCTCGCGGCCTGGCGCGGCCTCAGCCCCAACACGGTGACCTGCCTGTCGATGGGCCTCGCCGTGATCGCCGCCGTCTGGTTCGCGGCCGGCACCCGCACCGGCATGGTCGCCGGAGCCGCGCTGTTCTACCTGTCGTTCGTCTTCGACTGCGTGGACGGGCAGCTCGCCCGCTACACCCGCCAGTTCAGCGTCCTCGGGGCCTGGCTGGACGCGGTGTTCGACCGGGCCAAGGAGTACACCGTCTTCGCCGGGCTCGCCGTCGGGTCCACCGCGGCGGCGGCCGGCAGCGGCGTGGACGGCGGGGACGTCTGGCCGCTCGCCGTCGCCGCGCTCTGCCTGCAGACCGTCCGGCACATGATCGACTTCTCGTTCGGGGTGCGGCCGGCGCGGGCCGCGGCCGCCGCGCCCGCCGGGGTCCCGCTGGGCGTCGCCGGCGACGGGGCGGCCGCGCGGGCGGAGACCGCCCCGGCCGCCGGGCGCGGCGGCGCCGTCGCCCGCCTGTCGGCCGCGACGAGCCGGGTGCGGGCCCTGCACTGGCTCAAGAAGATGGTCGTCTTCCCGATCGGCGAGCGGTTCGCGCTGATCTCGATCACCGCGGCGCTGTTCGACGCCCGCGTCACCTTCGTCGCGCTGCTCGCCTGGGGCGCCGTCGGCGGCGCCTACACCCTGACCGGACGAGTGCTGAGGACCCTGCCCCGATGACCACCGCCCCGCGCGACCGCGCCCCCGCCGTCGCCCCCGCCGCGTCGGAGGCGCTGCTCGCCTACCGCGACGACGGGCCGATCAGCCGGACGCTCGGCTCCCTCGCCCGCGGCCACATCCCGCCGCTGCCCGGCGCCGCCGTCGCCCTCGCCGTCACCGCCGTGCTGCTCTGCAGCGGCGTCGGGGACCAGCAGACGCCCGCGCTGTTCGCGCCCGCCGTGGCGCTGCTCCTCACCGGCCCGGCAGCAGGACATCCCCATAACGGGCGTTTGGACTGGCTTGTCCCACCCTTCATTCGCGCGATCGAGTATGGTTACCTCGCTGTACTGGGGTTCGCGCAGGGCGTGCCGGCACCGCTGATCTATGTGCTCATCGCGGTCCTGGCGTACCACCATTACGACACCGTGTACCGCGCCCGGCAGGGCCTGTGGCCGCCGGAGTGGATCTTCCGCGCGGGCCTCGGCTGGGACGGCCGGATGCTCATCGTGGCCTTCCTCGGCCTCTCCGGGCTCCTGGCGTTCGCGTACGCTTCGCTCGCCGTCTACCTCGGCGTCCTGTTCGCGGGCGAGAGCGTCTCGACGTGGTCGAGGACGAGCCGCGGCAGCGGCGTGATGGTCGATCTGGAGGATGGGAACACATGATCGGGATGGTGCTGGCGGCGGGAGCCGGCCGGAGACTGCGTCCGTACACCGACACGCTGCCGAAGGCGCTCGTCCCGGTGGACGGGGAGACCGCCATCCTGGACATCGCCCTCGCCAACCTCGCCGAGGTCGGCCTCACCGACGTCGTCATCGTCGTCGGCTACCGCGCCGAGGCCGTCGAGGCCCGCAAGGCCGACCTGGAGGCGCGCTACGGCGTCACGATCACCCTCGTCCACAACGACAAGGCCGAGGAGTGGAACAACGCCTACTCCATGTGGCTCGCCCGCGAGCACTTCGCCAAGGGCGTCCTCATGGTGAACGGCGACACCGTCCACCCCGTCAGCGTCGAGAAGACGCTGCTCGCGGCGCGCGGCAAGGCCGACATCGTCCTCGCCGTCGACGACGTCAAGAAGCTCGCCGACGAGGAGATGAAGGTCATCCTCGACGCGGACGGGCACGTCGAGCGCATCACCAAGCTGATGGACCCGGCCGACGCCGCCGGCGAGTACATCGGCGCGACGCTGCTGGAGCCCGCCGCCGGCGAGAAGCTCGCCGACGCCCTCAAGGCGACGTTCGAGGCCGACCCCGACCAGTACTACGAGGACGGCTACCAGGAGCTCGTCCGCCGCGGCTTCAAGATCGGCGTCGCGCCGATCGGCGACGTCGCCTGGGTCGAGGTCGACAACCACGACGACCTCGCCAAGGCGCGCGAGATCGCCGTCACCTACTGATCCCGACCGATTCCCCGATCGGTCTCCCTGCCCGGGAGCACGCCGGCCGACGAAGCTCGAAGGAAGGCCCATGCCCCTGCTCACGCGGATGCTCAACGCCCCGCTGTCCATCGACGTCCGCCGCGGCGCCGTCGCCGACCTCGGCAACCTGCTCGCCGACCGGCGCATCGCCACCGAGGGCCGCGTCGCGATCGCGGTCGGGCCGGGCCAGGGCGACCAGATCGCCGAGCACGTCCGCGCCTCGCTGACCGAGTGCGAGGTGTTCCAGGTGGACGGCGGCACCGTCGACGCCGCCGTCTCCCTGGGCTCGTCGCTGCGCGCCGGCTCGTACGAGGCCGTCGTCGGCATCGGCGGCGGCCGCACCATCGACGCCACCAAGTACGCCGCGACGCTGTCGGGCATCCCGATGGTGTCGGTCGCGACGAACCTGTCCCACGACGGCATCTGCTCGCCGGTCGCGTCCCTCACCCACGACAAGGGCAAGGGCTCGTTCGGCGTCGTCATGCCGCTCGCGATGGTCGTCGACCTCGACTACGTGCGGGCCGCGCCGCCCGAGCTGGTGCGCGCCGGCGTCGGCGACGTCGTCAGCAACTTCTCCGCCGTCGACGACTGGCTCCTCGCCGGCGAGGAGTGCGGCGAGAAGATCGACCGGATGGCGCTCACGGTGGCGCGCACCGCCGCCGAGGCGCTGCTGCACCAGCCGGGGTCGATCGAGTCCGACCGGTTCCTCACCGTCCTCGCCGAGGGCCTCGTCCTGTCCGGGATGGCGATGTCGTTCGCCGGGGACTCGCGGCCGGCGTCCGGCGGCGACCACGAGATCCTGCACGCCATCGACCAGCTCTACCCCGGAACCGCCAATCACGGCGAGCTGGCGGGCATCGGTGCGGCATTCTGTTACCACCTCCGCGCCACCCATCTCGGGGACGGCGCGGAGCGGCTGGCCGAGATCATCGCGTGCCTGGACCGGCACGGCCTGCCCTGGCTGCCCGAGCACGTGGGGCTGACCGCCGAGCAGTTCGCCGCGGCCGTCCAGTACGCGCCGCGCACCCGTCCCGGGCGCTATACGATCTTGGAACATCTCGGGCTCGACGAGGCCGCGACGCACAAGGCGGTGCACCAGTATGTCCAAGCCCATGGAGGCTGAGGCCCCGCCCCCCGGCGGCGGCATCCGGGCCGGCGACGACCTGCGGCCCTCGCGCCGCCAGGCCGGCGTCGCCGACGTCCGCCGGTACGGGCAGCCCCCCGGCCTGAAGGACCGGCGCAACGAGGAGCACTGGGCCGGGCGGCTCTACATGCGGAGCCTGTCGCCCTACTTCTCGTGGCTGGCGCTGCGGCTCGGGTTCTCCCCCAACCAGCTCACCTATCTGATGATGCTGAGCGGCGTCGCCGCGGGCGCCGTCGTGTCGCTGCCCGTCGCGGTCGGCGCGCAGGTCTGGACGGCGCTCGGCGGCGCCGTCCTCATCCAGCTCTACCTGCTGCTCGACTGCATCGACGGCGAGGTCGCCCGCTACCTGCGGCAGACGTCGGTCGCGGGCGTGTTCCTGGACCGCATCGGCCACTACCTGTCGGAGGTCGCGCTGCTCGCCGGGCTCGGCTTCGCCGCGCAGGGCGGCTGGTCGAACGGCGGGTACGTCGAGCTCGGCCTGCTCGCCGCCCTCGGCGCCGCGCTGATCAAGGCCGAGACCGACAACGTCGTGGTGGCCCGCGCCAAGTCCGGCCTGACCGCCGACCCGACCGGCGGCGACCGGGCGCTCCGCCCCCGCTCCACCCGCATCGCGCTCGCCCGGCAGGCCGCGTCGATGCTGAAGCTGCACCGGATCATCGGGGCCGTCGAGCTGTCGCTGCTCATCCTCGCGGCCGCCGCCCTGGACACCGTCCTCGGCGCGGACACGCCGGTGTTCCTGCGCGGCCTCACCGTCGCCGTCGCCGCGGTCGCCCTGCTGCAGACCCTGCTGCACCTGGTCAGCATCCTCGCCTCCCGGAGACTGAAGTAATGAAACTGTCCGTCGTCGTCCTCACCATGGGGAACCGGCCGAAGGAGCTCGCCCGGGCGATCGACAGCGCGCTGGAGCAGGAGCACGTCGACGTCGAGGTCGTCCTCGTCGGCAACGGCGCCGACCCCGCCGGCGACCGCGCCGGGCGGGCGCCGTTCGACGACGAGCGCGTCAAGATCCTGCGGCTGCCGACCAACGTCGGCATCCCGGCGGGCCGCAACCGGGGGGTGGCGGCGTCGTCCGGCGACGTCGTGCTGTTCCTCGACGACGACGGCTGGTACCGCTCGCCGCGCCTCGGCGCCCACCTGCGCGACCGGTTCTCCGCCGAGCCCGACCTCGGGATCGTCTCGTTCCGCGTCCGCGACCCCGAGGGCGGCCGGGGCGAGCGCCGCCACGTCCCGCGCCTCCGCGCCGGCGACCCCGAGCGCTCCTCGGAGGTCACCACCTTCCTCGGCGGCGCCTGCGCCGTCCGCCGCGCCGCCTGGGACGCGGGCGGCGGCCTGCCCGAGGACTTCTTCTACGCGCACGAGGAGACCGACCTCGCCTGGCAGGTCCTCAACGCCGGCTACCGCATCGTCTACGACGCCTCGGCCGTCATGTTCCACCCGGCGGTGCTGCCGACGCGGCACGAGATGTTCTACCGCTACAACGCCCGCAACCGCGTCTGGCTGGCCCGCCGCAACCTGCCCTGGCCCCTCGCCTTCGCCTACCTCGGCGTCTGGGTCGGCATGACCCTGCTGCGCGAGCGCAGCGTGAGGGCCCTGAAGCCCTGGTTCAAGGGCTTCCTCGAAGGCTGGCGCAAGCCGGCGGGCCCCCGCCGTCCCATCTCCTGGAAGACCGCCTGGCGCATGACCCGCACCGGCCGCCCCCCGATCATCTGACGCCGCCCCGACCTCTCGCTTCCCCCGACCACCCGGTCACCACTCGTTGAGATGCGGCGTGTTGCCCACTTTCGATCTTCAAAGTGGGCAACACGCCGCATCTCAACATGTAGTGACCGGGTGGTCGGTGCGGGTGGCCGGGCCGCGGGCCTTTGCGACTTCCGTCAGTCGAAGAGCTCCTCGGGCGACGCGACAAGGGCCGCCCGGTCGAGCATCCGGCGCGCATCGGCGACGTTCTTGCGGGAACCGATGCGCATGCGGATACCGCCGTCCACTGTGAAGCGGCGGTATTCCAGAAGTTCGATCGTGCCTTCCGCCAGCCCCTCGGCCAGGTCCTCCACCAGTTCCCTGGCCGAGTACACAGCCGGGCCATCGGTCCGGCTCCGCATGAACTCTCCAGCGCAGGACCTGGCCCAACCTTTCGCGAAACCCTTGGCGTAGCCCATCGCGAAGTGCCGCTCGGCGAACTCGCTCTTGTACCGGTACTCGCGCGACGCCATACAGCTACTCGAAGAGCTCGTCGAGGGACTCGATGATGGCGGCGCGGGTGAGAAGTCGGTCGGCCTCGGCGGCGTCCCCGCAGGAGAGGACCCGTTCGCGGGTGTCGTCGTCCACACTGAAGCCGCGGGCTTCCAGCACGGTGATGGTGCTCTCGATCTTCCCCTTCTGCTCGCCCTTGGCGAAGTTGTTGCGCAGGAGGTCGCTCTTGTACTCGTACCGGCCGGTCATCGCCATCTTCTTCTCCATCGAGTCTCTGAGTGCCCGAGGCAGAACCGCGAGAACACTGTCAATGTACCTTTCCCCCTCGTCGGGGGCCTGCTGCTGAAGGAGCTGGGCGCCTTCGGCCAAGCCTTCCAGGATGTCCGGGCCGTGGGGACCGGTGGCGTGGAAGGCGGCGGAGAGGACGGACATGGCGGGGTCGGCGACGATCTCGGCGGGGTCGGTCACGACGGGGATGCGGTCGGGGCCGACGACGATCGGGATCAGGACGTACTTCGGGTGGCCGGTGATGATCGGGTGGGCGCAGGCGGCGGCGATGGACGGGTCGGGGGCGATCACCAGCAGGACGACCGGGCACTTGTTGCGGGCGCGGAACAGCGACAGGTACACCGGCCACGTCCACCGCTTGGTGCGGGGCGGCGAGAGCTGGACCTCCACGATGACGCCGCAGCGCGGGTTCCCGTCGGCGTCCTTCAGCAGGACGGTCGAGTCGCTCTTGAACTCGCTGACGTGGGCGTCGGTGTGCGACTCCGAGCTCTCGCACGCCTCCAGGTACTCGGGGAGGTCCACGCCGGGCAGGACGTCAAGGATCTCCGCGGCCAGATGGGGATTCCAGCGGAAGAGGTCGGCGATCGCCTCGTGTTCACGGCTTGCAGGCATGAGATGGACACTAGGAGTGGCGGAAAGATCACACTGGGTTTTGCTCGATATTGAAAAAACGAACACAGGGGCGAAGCCGAGACGTCCCTTATGCCCCGTCCTCCAGCAGGGTCGTGCGCCACTGCGGGTCGGTGGTGACGACGGTCAGGCGCTGGGTGGCGCGGGAGACGGCGACGTAGAGGACGCGGAGGCCGCGCGGGGACTCGGCGGCGACGGTCTCCGGGGCGGCGATCACGGCGGCGTCGAACTCCAGGCCCTTGGCCTCCAGGACGTCCAGGGACTGGACGCGGTCGGGCAGGCCCGCGGTGAGGGCCGCGCGGTCGGCGGCCGGCCAGGACAGCGGGGTGATCACGCCGATGGTGCCGTCGACCTGGCCGAGGAGCTCCTCGGCGGCGGCGCGGGCGGCGGCGCGGGGGTCGGCGACGACCGTGACGACGGGGTCCAGGCCCGACTCGCGGACGGCGCGGGCCGGGCGGGCCTCCGGCAGGGCGAGGGCGAGGACGCGCGAGGACACCGCCGCGATCTCGGTCGAGTTGCGGTAGTTGGTGGTCAGCTCGTACTCGTGGCGGGTGCGGCGCGCCGGCGGCTTGCGGGGGCGCCGGGAGCGGCCGCGCGAGCGGGGCTGCTCGCCGCCGAGGGCGGCCTCCATCGCCTGCCGGGCGGCGGGCAGGTCCTCCCAGGCGCTCTGCGCCGGGTCCTCCACGACGGTCCAGCTGGCCTGGCGGCCGCGGCGGCCGAGCATCCGCCACTGCATCGGCGACAGGTCCTGCGCCTCGTCGACGACGATGTGCGCGTACTCGGGGCGCTCGTCGACGACGCCGTCGTCCACGCGCCGCGACCGCTCCAGCCGCTCCATCGAGGTGGTGAGCTCCTGCATCTGCGGCTCCCACGACTCGTCGGCGACCTCCTCGCCGGTGAGGATGTTGACGCCGTCGACGACGAACGGGTCGTCCTCGCCCTCGGGCGTCCGGCGGGGCCGCGGCGGGGCGCCGAGCAGGGCGTCCAGCTCGTCGAGGAGGGCGACGTCCTGGTAGCTGAGGGCGGGGCCGGCGAACGACGCGGCGAGCGGGCCGATCGCGTCGGCCGGCAGGTCGCGGGCGGCGGCGCGGCGCAGCCGCTCGGGGTCGCCGAGGGACGCGAGGACGTCCTGCGGGCGGCGGATCGGCCACCAGGCGGCGAGGAAGGCGGTGAAGGCGCGCTGCTCGCGGACGACGGCGTCGAACCGGGACCGGTCGGACGCGGCGGCGGTGCCGCCGGGCCGGTCGAGCTGCTCCAGGCCGTCGGCGGCGAGGATGGCGTTCCACAGGCCGAGCTGGCCGTCGTCGGCGTCGGCGTCGGGGCCGCCGGTGTCGGCGAGGCGCTTCCACAGGGCGTCCAGCAGCGCGTCGATGGCCTGGCGGCGGCCCGCGTTGACGCTGCCGCGGACGCGCCGGTGCACGTCGGCGCGGATCTTGTCGAGGGCGGGCCGGTCCAGCCGGACGACGGTGCCGCGGAACACCACGCGCAGCTCGCCGGGCGCGCCCGGCGCCTGGTCGGCGACGGCGCGCCGCAGCACGTGCGCCATGGCGGCCGAGCCCTTGTGCCGGGCCAGGCCCGGGGTGTCGTGGACGGTGGCGGTGGCGCCGGCGACGAGGTCGCCGAGCGAGCGCAGCGTCGCCGAGCCCTCGCCGAGCGACGGCAGCACCCGCTCGATGTAGGCGGTGAAGCGGCGGTTCGGGCCGACGACGAGGACGCCGCGCGACCCGAACCGGCGGCGGTGCCGGAACAGCAGGTAGGCGACGCGGTGCAGGGCGACGGCGGTCTTGCCGGTGCCGGGGGCGCCGCGGACGAGGACGGTGCCCTCGGCGGGCGCGCGGATCACCTCGTCCTGCTCGCGCTGGATGGTGGCGACGATGTCGCGCATCGCGCCCTCGCGGGTGCGGGCGAGCGAGGCGAGGAACGCGCCGTCGCCGACGATGGTGAGGTCACCGGCGGCGTCGGGGTCGAGGAGGTCGTCCTCCAGGTCGACGACGGCGTGGCCGCGCGAGTGCAGGACGCGGCGGCGGATCACGCCGCGCGGGTCCTCGGGGGTGGCGCGGTAGAAGTCCTCGGCGGCGGGGGCGCGCCAGTCGATGACGAGCGAGTCGTGCTCGCTGGTGCGGACGCCGATGCGGCCGATGTAGCGGACCTCGCAGCCGTCGACGATGCGGCCGGGCTGCTGCCCGTTCTCGGGCTCGCGCGGGAACAGGTCGAGGCGGCCGAAGACCAGGCCGTCGTCGGCGACGTCGAGGGCCTGCGCGCGGAGCGAGGCCTGGTGCACCATCGCGTCGCGGTCGACCAGCGACGCCTTGGTGCCGGCCTGCGCGATCCGGAAGCCCTCGCGCAGCATGGCCTGGGCGTCGGCGCGCATCTCCGCGAGCCGCTCGTAGGCGACGTCGACGTAGCGCTGCTCGGCCGCGATCTCCCGGTCCTTGACCGTGGACGCCGGGCCGGTGACCGGGGACGACATGCGGGCTGCTCCTCCTGATCCGGGAAGGAGCCAGCTTATGCGGTGCCGCGCCCGTCCCGCGCGACCCGCCCCGGCCACCGCCCGCACGTGCACGGGCGCGCGCGGTCAGACGAAGTGGTTGTCGTGGTGGCGGTAGAAGGCGGCCAGCTCCTCGGCGGAGGGGCGGCCGTTGACGGCGAAGGAGGCGAGGCCCTCGAAGTAGGGCTCGCGGGGGCCGCCGGGGGAGAAGTGGATGAGCATGGCGGCGGGCTCGCCGGACTCGTTGCGGAAGCCGTGGACGCCGCCCTCGGGGACGTGCACGAAGTCGCCGGAGCGGCAGGCGCGCCAGTCCGTCCCGTCGTAGATCTGCACGGTGCCGTCCAGGACGTAGAACGACTCCTGCATGGTGCGGTGGAAGTGCGGGTCGGGGCCGCTGCGGCCGGGGCCCATCTCCCAGCGGTACAGGCCGAAGCGGCCGCCGGTGGTCGCGCCCGTCGCCAGGTAGTGCACGCGGGTGCCCGAGCCGGGGTAGACGAGGTCGGGGCCCTGGTCCGAGGGGCGCAGGACGGCGCTGATCTCGCCGTTCTCGCCGTGGTAGACGGGCGGCGGGTAGGTCATGGAGGGCTCCGGGTCAGGAGGTCTGCTTGTCGAGGACGCGGCGCATCAGGGTGGGGAAGTGCCGCTTGGTCGCGGCGGTGAGGCGCGCGACGGTCCCAGGGTAGACGTAGAGGTCGCCTTCGGGGCGGGCCAGGGAGCGGTCCACGGCGTCCAGGACGGCGCCGGGGTCCATGCCCTTCATGCCGGCCGTCGCCTTGGGGTGCGCGGCGGCCTGGCGCCGGTACATCGGGGTGTCGACCTGGGCGGGGACGACGACGCGGAACGTCACGCCGCGTCCGCCGTACTCGATCAGCAGCGACTCGGCGTAGGCGTTCACCGCGGCCTTGGCCGCCGCGTACGCCGACGTCAGGCGGCCCGGGACGAGCGAGGCGAGGGAGGAGAACAGCACGATCTCGCCGCGCCCGGCGTCCAGCATCGCCGGCAGCGCCGCCCGCACCACGTGGACGGTGCCGAGGAAGTTGATGTGCAGCACCCGGTGGACGTCCTCGACCGGCTGGTCCAGCGCCGGGACGAGCGGGCTGATCGCGGCGGCGTGCACGACGCGCTGGAGCGGCCCGGCCTCGGCGGCGACGGCGGCGACCGCGTCCGGGTCGGTGACGTCGCAGGCGCGGGTGTGCAGGGTGGGGGAGCGGCGGGCGGTGGCGGCGAGGCCCGGCTCGTCGACGTCGAGGGCGACGACGTCCCAGCCGGCGGCGGCGAGGCGCTGCGCGGCGAGGGCGCCGAGGCCGCTGCCCGCGCCGGTGACGAGGGCGGTGCGCGCACCGGTCATCGGACCTCCTCCGCTCCGGCGAAGCTCATGGTCATGCGGGTGACGGTACTGGTGCTGAGCGCCCGCGCGCCGTCCAGGCCGAGGGCGCGCAGCTCGTCCGCGACGCGGTGGTCGCCGAGGCGCAGCGTCGCGCCGCCGGGCCGCATCCGGACGCCGGTGGGGCTGACGGTCCACGGGATGCGGCGGGTGACGCCGTCCAGGTGGGAGAACGCGACGATGGACGGCGCGGCGGACCGCGTCGGCAGCGGCGCGCCCGGCCGGACGGCGAGTTCCAGCGCGGTGCGCCCGCCGAACCGCACGGCGCAGCGCTTGACGCGCCCGGCGAGGTCCAGCGGGATGTCGGCCATCTCCTTCGGGAAGCCCCAGATGGAGCGGCCCGCCTCCAAGGTGAAGGACTGGTTCACCGGCAGCCAGTGGATGAACGCGCCGATCCCGCCGTCCACCGGGTCGCGGACGAGGAACGCGACGGCGAACTCGTGGTAGGCGCCGAGGTCGCCGTCGGCGTAGCGGACGGCGGCGAGCGAGCAGACCGCCCGCCCGAACCGGGCGGCGGGCGCCAGGCCCGCGTAGGCGATGAGGTCGCGCGCGGCGGGCGCGGGCACGGCGAACATCGCCGACGCCACGGCGGCGTCGCGGATCTCCACCGGCAGCGCGACCCGCTCGCCCTGGATCACAGGGGACTCGTTCGTCACAGGATTAGTAGAACAGGTTCTTGTTTTGTTGTCACCGGCGGGGCGCGGTGCTTTCCAGCGACGCCCGGATCCGCTCCAGCGTGGTGCGCATCCCGCGCCGGTTCACCGCGGCCCGCTCGGCGGCGGGCACCCCGGTGCCGACGCGGCCGAGCAGCGACACGAGGCCGGCGCTGCGGCCGTCGCGCCGCAGGTCCTCCCAGTACTCGGCGAGCCGGGACGTGCCCTCGCCCGTCCCCTCGACGCGGTAGCCCCACAGCGCGACGGGCATCCCGAACGTCGACACCCGGAACGCGAACGCCCGCCCCGGCACCGCCGCCGTCACCTCGCAGGTGGTGAACCAGACGCGCCAGCCGATCCGGTTGAACCCGACGAAGCGGGTGCCCTCGGCGACCCGCTTCCCGCGCACCCAGACGGCGAACAGCTCGGGGCTCCACTCGCGCATCCGGCGCGGATCGGCCACCGCCGCGTAGACGGCGTCCGGGGACGCCGCCACCGGCACGCTCTCCTCGACGACCCATTCGCGTTCCATGGGACGGATTGTGTCAGCGCAGGTGCGCGTACCGCTCGGCCCACCCCGCGTACCAGTCGCGGAACCACGGCTCGTCCGCCGCGAGCGGCTGGATGTAGGTGACGGTCTCGGCGTAGTAGCGGCGCTGGAAGTCGGCCGGCATGTCCTCCAGCGTCTGGGTGTTGCTGACCCGGTCGGCCAGCTTCACCAGGACCGCCGCGCGGGGCGCGTCCCGCAGCCGCCGCAGGTAGGCGGCCTTCGCGGCCCGCTTGGCCTGCCGGCCCGGCCCGCCGGCCGGCGGCTTGGTGACCCAGTCGACCAGCTCGCCGACCTCCGGCCCGAACGCGGCCTCGACGTCGGCGAGGGTGGCGGGGGTGTCCTCGACGGCGTCGTGGAGCAGCGCGGCGGCGAGGATGGCAGGATCGGTGACGCCCGCGCCGCGGACGAGGACCTCCAGCGCCTCCAGCAGATGCTCCATGTAGGGGACGCCGGTGGGCCGCAGCTGGGTACCGTGCCATCTCCGGGCCGCCTCCGCCGCCCGGTCCAGCCGGTCCAGGGCGGCGGCGTCCAGGTCGCCGGCGAGGGCGGCGCGGGCCTCGTCCCAGGTCCGCCACGAGGTGAAGGTCTGCACGGCACGACAGTAACGGGACGGCGCGACAGTACGGGAGGGACCGTGGTGAGCGGGCGACGGCCGGTCCTCGGCCTGCTGGCCGTGCTGGCCGCGTTCGCGCTCGCCGCCGTCCTCGTCGACCGGTACGTGCTCGCCGCCGAGTGGTGGCAGGTGCGCCGCACCGAGACCGCCGACCCCCTCGCCCGGCAGCTTGACAGCGGGCCGCCGCCCGGCCCGCTGGCGGTGAGCTGGGAGCGCTCGACGCGCGTCCACCGCGGCCCGGTCGCCGGGTACGACGGCGTCGCCCACCTGCTCGCCGACGGGCAGGTCGTCACCGCGTCGGGGCGGGGCCTGGAGGTCCGCGACGCCCGCACCGGCGACCTGCGCTGGTCCTACCGGCGGGCCGGCTGGTCGCTGCTCGGCTGGGCCGCGACCGGCGGGCGGCTCGCCGCCTACCTGGAGCGCGACGGGCACCGCGCCGACCGGCGCCTCGTCGCCTTCGACGCCCTGTCGGGCGCGCTGCTCTGGCGCGCGTCGGGGGAGCGGCCCGCCGAGGGCTCGCGCGCCACGCTGCGCTGGCCCGCCGGGTCCGGCACGGTGCTGACCACCGACGGCACCCGCGCCGTCGTGTTCGGCCGGGCCGCCGGCGACGGCGCGCGCCGCTGGCACCTGCGCGTCCCGGCCGGCTGCCGCCTGTTCGAGGACGCGCCCGCGCCCGCCGACGCCGAGGACGGCCTCGCCGCGCTCGCGCTGGACTGCGCCGGGGGCGGCCGGCTCCTCGCCCTGGACCCCGGCACCGGCCGCATCCTGTGGGACCGGCCGCTCGGCTCGCCGCTCGCGCCCCGCGTCTCGGTCCGCGGCGGCCTCACCCTCGCCGCCGACGGCACCGCGCTCCGCGCCTTCGACACCGCGGGCGAGCCGTTCGCGGTCTGGCCCGGCGACGAGGTGTGCGGCGACGGCATGTGCCCGGCGCTGGCCGAGAACGGCCGCCTGATCGTCGTGTACCGGCCGGCGGACGCGCCCCCGGACGCCGCCGTCATGGAGTCCGTCGACCCGGTCGCCCGCCGGATGCTGTGGCGCCAGGACACCCCGGCCTACGCGGCGCTCGCCGCCGCCGGCGGCCGGATCTACGCGCTGCGGCCGCGGCTCGCTCCCGGGCTGCTGCCCGCGGGCGTCGACCTGGTGTCGCCCGCCGACGGCGCCGCGTCCACGGTGCCCGTCCCGTTCGCGCTGGACCCCGACCTGGACGGCGCGGTGCCGTGGATGGCGGCGGCGGGCGGGATGCTCTACGTGGCGCTGCCCGAGGCCGCGCCCCGCCCGACCGGCGCGGCGCACCTGCTGGTGCTCCGCCGCGGCCTCACCCGGAGCGGACCGGCCGAGCTCGGCGGCGTCCCCGCCGCCCGGTGGCCGGACGCCTGCGCGCTGCTGAAGCCCGGCGACCTCACCGCCGCCCGGCTGCCCGCCTACAGCGTGCGGGCCGAGCGGTCGTCGGTCGGGCCGGTGACGCTGCCGCGCCCGACCGCCTGCACCTACACGCCGAAGCAGGACGAGCGCGGCGCCGCCGGGGCGCGCGCGGTGCGGGTCGCCGTCCGCTGGGTCGCGCCGGACGGCGCGTCGGCCGCGCAGCTCATGGACGCGCTCGCCGACGTCCAGTCCGAGGCCCGGCACCGCTTCGACCTCGGCGGCGACGACGTGTACGAGCTCGGCCCGACCGCCGGGACGGTCGCGGTGCGGGTGGACCGCACGATCGTCGTCGTCAGCGCCTCGCAGCTCCCCGGCGTCGCCGAGCGCCTCGCCGCCGTCCTCGCGACCCGCCTCCCCCCGGCCGCCCCGCCCCCCGCCGTCCCCCCGCCGTCCTGACCGCGCCCGTCACCCTCCGCGCATGACCCCCTGGTCGCCGTCCGTCGACTTGCGGCGTGTTGGGCGATGGGAGCGCTCCCGCAGGCCAACACGCCGCAAGTCGACGGAGGGTGACCGGGTGGTCGTGTGCGGAGGGTGGTCAGGCGGGTTCGGTGAGGGAGGCGGGGGAGCGGCCGCCCCAGGTCTCCAGCTGGGCGACGAACGTCTCGGCCTGCGCCGGCCAGTGGTACTGGGCGCGGGCGGCGGCGTAGCCGTTCTTGCCCGCGGCCGTCCGCAGCTCGACGTCGGCGCGGAGGCGGCGGACGGCGTCGGCGGCCGCCCGCGGGTCGCGGAACGGGACGACGATCCCGGCGCCGGTCGGCTCGACGATCCCGACCGCCGGCGGGTTCGGCGTGGTCACCACCGGGATGCCGTGCGCCATGTACTCCACGACCTTGGTCGGCATGGAGTGCCGGTAGTTCGGCTCGTCGTGCAGCAGCGCGAGGCCCGCCATCGCGCCCGCGGCGATGCGGAGCGCCCGGTCGTTCGGGACGAACCCGTACCAGCGGAGGATCCCCTCGCGCTGGGCGTCGCGGAGCGCCGGCCGGACGTCCGCGTCGGCCGAGCCGATCAGCTCGACCAGGACGCCCTCGGGCGCCAGCAGCCGGGCCGTCTCGATCATGTCCAGGGCGCCGCGGGCCACCGACAGGTGCCCGACGTAGACGGCGCGCCGGTCGTCGGGCGGGCCGGGCGGCAGGTCGGCGACGTAGGTGGTGTTCGGGACGACCGGGTGCGCCCGGGTGAACCGGTCGACGTAGCCGTTCTCGGCGAGGAGCAGGTGGTGGCGGTCCTCGGTGCGCCGCTCCAGGCGGCGCACCAGCGGGCGGAGCAGCGGCCGGGCCGGGCCGGGCACCCAGCCCTTGGCCGACAGCGCCGCCGCGGTGTCCTCGTGCACGTCCCACACGACGGTGCGGCGCCGCACCGTGGCGGGCAGCCCGACGAGCAGCTCGGGGTCGTGCAGCAGCACCAGGTCGGCGTACGCCGAATGCTCCTCCAGCGCCCGGTGCGCGGCGCGCAGCGCGGCGAGCCGCTTGCGGCCCGTGGCGCGCGGGACGTCCACCGGGCTCACCTCGCGCCACGGCGTGACGTTGCACGCGCGGAAGGGGGCGATATAGGTGATCTCGTGGCCCGCGTCGAGCAGGGCGCGGATCTGCCGGTGCAGAATCCTGGCGTCCTCGGGATGGTGCACGATCGTGCAAACGCAGACCCGCATTCCACTCACTCCGGAAGTGTTTCGATGAGCCGTTGAGACCATTCCCGGCGCCGGTGAATTCCGGGCGCCCCCCGGGTGAACGCGGGGCGCATTCAGGGTGCCTGTCACAGCAGTTCGACGGATTCTCTGCGGATTCCGCGGGTGCGGCCGCGGGTGTCGAACAGCAGCCGCGCGTGCCGCGACAGCAGCCCGGCGTCGTACTCGGCGTGGTCGGCGAGGACGACGACGAGGTCGGCGTCCTCCAGCGCGGCGGCGAGGTCGTCGCCGGCGTACCGCACCTCCTCGTCCCGCACCGACCAGCGCGTCACGTACGGGTCGTGGAAGGCCAGGTCGGCGCCGAGCTTGGCGAGGCGGCGGGCGACCGGGCGGGCCGGGGACTCGCGCTCGTCGGCGATGTCGGCCTTGTAGGTGACGCCGAGCAGCAGCACCTTGGCGCCCTTCAGCGCCCGGCCCTCGCGGTTCAGCAGCTGCTGCGCCCGCTCGGCGACGTACCGCGGCATCCGGTCGTTGATCTCCTGGGCCAGCTCCACGAACCGGAACGGGTAGCCGAGCGAGCGGACCTTGTACGACAGGTAGTTCGGGTCGATCGGGATGCAGTGCCCGCCGACGCCGGGGCCGGGCCGGAACGCCTGGAACCCGAACGGCTTGGTGGCGGCGCAGTCGATCGCGTCCCACAGGTCGATGCCGAGCTCGTTGCAGAACACCGCCATCTCGTTGACCAGCGCGATGTTGACGTGCCGGTAGGTGTTCTCCAGCAGCTTGGCCATCTCGGCCTCGCGGGTGCCCTTGGCCTGCACGACCCGCTCCACGAACTTGCCGTAGAAGGCGGCGGCGGCCTGCGCGCACGCCGGCGTCAGCCCGCCGACGATCTTGGGCGTGTTGCGGACGCCGTAGACCGGGTTGCCCGGGTCGATGCGCTCGGGCGAGAACGCCAGGCGGAAGTCGGTGCCCGCGGTCAGGCCGGAGCCCTCCTCCAGGAGGGGGCGGAGCACCTCCTCGGTCGTGCCGGGGTAGGTGGTGGACTCCAGCACGACCAGGACGCCCGGCCGCAGGTGGCGGGCGATGGCCGCGGCCGCGCCCTTGACGGCCCGCAGGTCCGGGCCGCCCTCCTCCGACAGCGGGGTCGGCACGCAGACCACCACGGTCTGCGCGCCGTCCAGCACGCTCTCGTCGGTGCTCGGCCGGAAGCCGGCGGCGAGCATCGCCGCCACCTCGGCGTCGGACACGTCGTCGATGTGCGACCGGCCCGCGGCGAGGCCGTCCACCACCCGGGCGTTCAGGTCCAGGCCGCCGGTCTGCAGGCCCGCGGCGGCGGCCTCGCGCACCAGCGGCAGCCCGACGTAGCCGAGCCCGATGACCACCAGATCCACCAGGTGGCTCCCTTCGCGAAGATCATTCGATTGCGTAGGCCGCCCGGTAGCGGGAGGCGACGGCACGCCACGTGCGTTCCGCCCTGACCTGATCCCGACCGGCCTGTCCGATTTTTCGGCGTCGTTCGGGACTGTAAATGAGCGAACCGAGAGAATCGGCCCAGGCTCCCGGGTCTTCCGGAAGTGTTAACGTCCCTGTCACGCCGGGTTCCACGATTTCGCGGAGTGCCTTGACATCACTTGCTATGACAGGGATTCCCCCTGCCATCGCTTCGATCGGTTTGAGTGGGGTCACCAATTGGCAAACTCGGTCGGCCGTTCTGGGGACCGCGAAGACATCGAGGACCGCGTGATACCCGCGAACCGCCGCGACCGGCACCCGGCCGGTGAACACGGCGCGCACGCCGCGCTCGGCGGCGCGCCGCTCCAGCGCGCCCCGCTCGGGGCCGTCGCCGACGAGCAGCAGCACGACCGGGGTGCCCCGGTCGCGGAGCAGCGCGGCCGCGTCGATGAGCGTGCCGATGCCCTCGTAGCCGTAGAACGACGAGGTCAAGCCGACGACGGTCGCGTCCGGCGCGATGCCGAGCTCGGCGCGGAGCGGCGCGCCGTCGGGCAGCGGCTCCAGGAACGCGTCGTCGACGCCGTTCGGGACGGTGAACACCTTCGCCGGGTCGACGCCGCGCGAGACGATCTCGGCGCGCATCGCCTCGCCGAGCGTGACGACGGCGTCCGCCTCGGCCATGCGGCGGGTCTCCAGCGCGCGGGTGAGCCGGTAGAAGTCGTCGTCCGGCGAGTGCGCGGGGTCGCGCGACAGCCAGGAGTCCTCCAGGAAGCCGCGCACCTCGTAGACGACCCGCAGCCCGTGCCGGCGGCCCGCCGCCAGCGCGACCGCCGCGTTCTGGTGGTTGCTGACGGCGTGCAGGACGCCCGGCCGGAGCTCGTCGATGAGGCGGCCGGCGAGCCGGGCGCCCTGGGCGACGTCGCGGACGGGGTCGGCGGCGGGCAGCCACGGCAGCAGCCGGTGGTAGGGCACGCCGTCGACGTCGACGCGGGCGCGGGCGTCGCGGACGCCCTGGCCCAGCGGGTAGCCGGGCCGGGTCACCACGTGCGGGGCCAGGCCGAGTTCGCGCTGGGCGAGCGCGACGCGATGCGTCCGGACGGTGTAACCCGCGTTCGTGACGGGCAACGCATTGGTGACGAACATGAGGACGGTCCGCGGTCCGTTCCCCGGGGTGAGGTGGGGCCCGGGTCTCGGGGAGGCCGCCGGAGCGTCAAGAAGTTTTTGCAGGTCCGCGGACTCGCGCCGCGGGTCGCGGGGGCGGGGCAGCGCCAGCTTGGACCGGCGGACGGCCGGGACGGGGGTCAGCCTGGCCGCGAGCCGGGGCAGCCGCCCCGGGTCGTCGCGGAGCTGGCGGCAGGCGGAACCCAGCAGGTAGATCGCCGTTTTCGGCGCGGTGGTTCTCGGTGACACGGCGGGGAGCGTAGGCGACCCCGATGAACGAAAGGCAAATGATGACGGCTTCGCACGTGCTGGTGCACGTCCTCGGGGCGCGCCCCAACTTCGTCAAGGCCGCGCCGGTGATCCGGGCGCTGGCGGGCCGGGGCGTCGAGCAGGTGGTGGTGCACACCGGCCAGCACTACGACCGGGCCATGTCCGAGGTGTTCTTCGACGAGCTCGGGCTGCCCGAGCCGGACGTGAACCTCGGCGTCGGGTCGGGGAGCCATGCCCGGCAGACCGCCGCCCTGATGACGGGGCTTGAGGCGGAGTTCACGACCCGTTCACCCGATCTCGTCATCGTGTACGGCGACGTGAACTCCACCATCGCCGCCGCGCTCGTCGCGGCCAAGCTGCACATCCCCGTCGCGCACGTCGAGGCGGGCCTCCGCTCGTTCGACATGACCATGCCCGAGGAGGTCAACCGGCGCCTCACCGACCAGCTGTCGGACCTCTGCCTGGTCACCAGCCCCGAGGCGATCGGCCACCTGGCGGCCGAGGGGGTGGACGTGCACCGGACGCACCTGGTCGGCAACCCGATGATCGACACGCTGCTGCGGAACCTGGACCGGTTCGACACCGCCCGCGTCCGCGCCGCCCACGGCCTGCCCGACCGGTACGTCCTCGCGACCATGCACCGGCCCGCCAACGTCGACGACCCCGAGACCGCGGCGGCCCTCGTGCAGCAGCTGCACGGCGTCGCCGACCTCGCCGACGTCGTCATCCCCGTCCACCCGCGCGGCCGCGCCACGCTGCTCGCCGCGGGCCTGGACGACCACCCGCGCGTGCACGTCCTGGACCCGCTCGGCTACATCGACTTCATCGCCGCCGTGCGCGGCGCCGCGGCCGTCGTCACCGACTCGGGCGGCCTCCAGGAGGAGACGACGATCCTCGGCGTGCCCTGCCTGACGGTCCGCCCGAACACCGAGCGGCCCATCACCCTCACCCACGGGACGAACCGCCTCGTCACCTTCGAGGAGCTCGTCCCCGCCGTCCGCAAGGCCCTCGACGCCGAACCGGCGGCCGAGCACCGCAAGCCGCCGCTGTGGGACGGCCAGGCCGGCCCCCGCATCGCCGACGTGATCATGGAGTTCCTCGGTGACTGACCCCGCCTCCGACGCCGCCGCGCTCGCCAAGGCGCACCAGCAGGCCGCCAAGCTGCGCTCGGCGCTGCGCGACCGGGACGAGCGCCTCGCGCTCGCCGAGAAGCGCCTCGCCGCGCTGGAGGGCTCCACCACCTGGCAGGCCGGGCGGCTGCTCGCCGGCACCGCGCGCAACCCCAAGCGCGGCACCCGGCTCCCGCGCGACCTGTACCGGCTGTGGAAGAACCGGCACGTCCCGCAGGCCGCGCCCGCCGTCAAGGGCGGCGACGCCGCGGTGTTCGAGGCCGCCGAGCGGCCCGAGGACCGGCTGCTCGTCGCCAACCCGTGCACCACGCTCATCGTCGCGGGCGTGTTCGGCGCGGGCACCCGGGACGCGCTCGCGGACCACGCGCGGACGGTCCCGCTCTACCCGCACGACGCCAAGATCGTGCTGGCGTCCGCCGACGCCGACCTGCTGCTGATCGACACGACGGCGGGCGCGCCCGGCGGCCCGTGGGCCTACCTCGGCCAGCCCGGCATGTACGACCGCGACCGCGCCGTCCACGACCTGCGCCGGATCGCCAAGGCCCGGGAGCTGCCCGTGGTGCTGTGGGGCGAGAACCCGCCGCCGACCCTGGCCTGCCTGGAGTGGGACGCGCGGGCGACCGCGCCCGTCCAGCTCGCCGACCTGCTCGTCCCGTGAAAGGAACCAACGTGCCGCTTCGCGCCCTCGTCTACGGAGACGTCGATCTGAACCTGATCGACGGCTCGGCGATCTGGGTCCAGGGCATGGTGCAGTCCCTGGCCCGCGCCGGCTGCGAGGTGACCCTCGTGCTGAAGGCGCCGGTGCGCACCGGCCGCCTCGTCGACCCGCTGCGCGGCCTGCCCGGCGTCACCGTGCACAGCCCGCACGCCGCCGGCCGCATCCCCGACCACGCCGTCATGGTGCCGCGCTGGGCGGCCGGGGTGCTCGCCGAGCTGGACGAGGCCGACCCGTTCGACCTGGTCGTGGTGCGCGGCCGGCAGATCGCCGCCAAGCTCGCCGCCGGGCCGCTCGCCGGGCGCCTCTGGACGTACCTCACCGACGTCCCGCAGCACCCGGCCGAGTTCACCGGCGCCGCGTTCGGGGAGCTGCGCCGCATCGCCGACGCCTCCCGGATGCTGCTCTGCCAGACCGAGGAGCTGCGCTGCTTCATGGAGAGCGCCGTCCCCGCGACGGCCGGCAAGAGCGTGCTGTTCCCGCCGGTCGTGGCGCTGCCCGAGGGGCTGGAGCCGCGCGCCGAGGGCGCCCCGGCCGGGCGCGCGCTGAAGCTCGTCTACACGGGCAAGTTCGCGCCGCGCTGGAACACCTACGAGATGACGCGGCTGCCCGCGCGGCTCACCGTGGACGCCGAGGTCCACATGATCGGCGACAAGGTCCACGTCGACCCCGGCGACCCCGGCTACGCGCCGCGCATGCAGGCCGCGCTGGAGTCGGCGCCCGGCGTCGTCTGGCACGGCGGCCACCCGCGCGCCGAGGCGATGCGGCTCACCGCCGCCTGCGACGTCGGCCTGTCCTGGCGGCACCCGTCGCTGGACTCCAGCCTGGAGCTGTCGACCAAGCTGCTGGAGTGCGGCCTGCTCAACGTGCCGGTCGTGCTGAACCGCACGCCCATGCACGAGCGGCTGTTCGGCGCCGACTACCCGCTGTTCGTCGCGACCGAGGACGACGTCGCCGACGCCCTCGACCGCGTCGCCAAGGACCCCGAGCTGTACGCGCTGGCCGCCGCCCGCTGCCGCGCCGCCGCCGAGGACTACACCCTGGACGCCTCGTCGGCGCGGCTCGCCGGATACCTCGCGGACGCGTTCCCCGCCGCCGACGAGAAGGTCCTCGCGGCGGGCGGCGGCCGCAAGCTGCGCGTCGGCATCGCCGGGCACGACCTGAAGTTCTTCACCCGGCTGCTGGACTACCTGAACTCGCGGCCCGACATGGAGGTCCGCGTCGACCACTGGTCGGCGCTGCGCGTCCACGACCCGGCCAAGGGCGAGGAGCTGCTCGACTGGGCCGACGTCATCCTCTGCGAGTGGTGCGGCCCGAACGCGCTCTGGTACGCCGAGCGGAAGCGCCCCGGGCAGCGGCTGCTGGTCCGCCTGCACCGGTTCGAGCTGTACGCCGACTGGCCGCGCAAGCTCGCCATCGACAACGTCGACAAGGTCATCTGCGTCAGCCCGCACTACCGCGACCTGACGCTCGCCAAGACCGGCTGGCCGTCGGACAAGGTCGTCGTCATCCCCAACTGGGTCGACGACAAGCAGCTCGACCGGCCGAAGCTGGAGGGCGCCGAGCACCACCTCGGCTTCATCGGCCTCGCCCCGTCGCGCAAGCGCTTCGACCTGGCCCTGGACGTGCTGGAGGAGCTGCGCCGCGACGACCCGCGGTTCACGCTGTTCGTGAAGTCCAAGCTGCCGTGGGACTACTGGTGGATCTGGCAGAAGCCCGAGGAGCGCGCCCACTTCGAGGAGGCGTTCCGGCGGGTGCGGCGCTCGCCGCTGCTGTCGGGCGGCGTCGTCTTCGACGACTACGGGCGCGACGTCGCGGCGTGGCTGCGCCGCATCGGGTTCGTGCTGTCCACCAGCGACGACGAGAGCTTCCACCTCGCACCGGCCGAGGGCATGGCGGCGGGCGCCGTCCCGGCCCTGCTGAACTGGCCGGGCGCCGACACCATCTACGACACCCGGTGGATCCACCGCAGCACCACGGAGATGGCGCAGTCGATCGCCGACACCGTCCGGCTCGGCCGCTGGGACGCCGACCGGCGCGACGGCCGCGCCCAGGTCCGCGCCGCCTACGGCCTGGACGAGGTCTGCGCGCAGCTCGTCGACGCCCTCGCCGGGCACGCGCCCGCCGACCTCGGCCCGGCCATGATGCGCTGACGGCGGAACCGCCGAAAGCGTGCTGTGGCAAGGCTCCGGGCCCCCCGGCACTATGCTCTGGCGGGAGGCCCGGCGCTTTCGGGCGGGTGTCGGCCGAGCGGATCCAGCTACGGAGCCAGGGTGCTTGAGAGGGTCTCGAAGGCGGCCGTTCGCAGCGTGCCGTCGCAGGAGCGCGTGGTGGAGGCGGCGGGGTCGGGGGCGCGGTCCCTCCTGCGGTGGCTGCGCGCGCACGGGCTGTTCGCGGTGGTCCTCGCGGGCGCGGCCTGGCTGCGCTGGACGGCGATCCGCGGCTACCCGACGATGGGGCTGTTCGGCGACTCGCACACCTACCTCCAGACGGCGCTGGACGGGCGGCCCTCGCAGCTGCGGCCCGGCGGGTACTCGCTGTTCCTGCTGCTGCTGAAGCCCGCCCACGACTTCCGCGTGGTGCTCGCCGCGCAGCACGCCCTCGGGCTGCTCGTCGGCGTCATCGTCTACGCCCTGTGCCGGCGGGCCGTGCTCGCCTCCCGGCCCCGGTGGCCCCTGCTCGCGGGGGCGGTCGCCGCCCTCGCGACGGTCCCGGTGCTCTACGACGCGTACACGATCCAGCTCGAGCACATGATGATGTCGGACTCGCTGTTCACCTTCGGGCTGGTCGCCGGCGTCGCCCTCGTCATGTGGCGGCGGCGGACGAGCTGGTGGGCGGGCGCGCTCGCCGGGCTGGCCGTCTCGGCCGCCGCGATGGTCCGCTCGGTCGGGCTGCCCATGCTGATCGTCGTGCTGGTCTGCCTCGCGCTCCGCCGGGCGGGCTGGCGGCCGATCGCCGCCGCCGCGGCCGCGGCGGTGCTGCCCGTCGCCGCCTACATGACCTGGTTCCACGCCTTCTACGGCACCTACTCCATCACCACCACCGACAAGATCTGGCTGTACGGCCGCACCGTCGCGTTCGCCAAGTGCTCGGTGATCAAGCCGGAGCCGCGGGTGGCGATCCTCTGCCGGGACGGCATCCCGCCCAACCCCGCGTACGCGCCGGCGCTGTCGGCGCTGTGGGGCGGGAACTCGGGGTTCCGGCAGCTGCCGGGCGGGCTGTACGACCCGCAGGCCAACGAGCTGGCCGGCGCGTTCGCGACGGCGGCGATCACCGAGCAGCCCGGCGACTACCTGGCGGTGGTCTGGCGCGACACCTGGCGCGCCTTCGCCTGGCGGCGCACCGCCTACCCGTCGGCGGCGATCATGCGGACGTACGAGTTCCCGGTCGGCGCCGCCATCACCGACCGGGACGCGGTGCCCGGCCGCCTGTACGGGGGCCGGACCGCCGACGTGCGCGTCGTCGAGCCCTACGCGGCGACGATGCGCGGCTACCAGTCCTGGGCCTACCTGCACGGCACGCCCCTCGGGATCATGCTGGCGGTCGGCCTCGCCGGGATCGTCCTGCGGATCCGGCGCCTCGGCGGCGCCGTGCTGCTGCCCTGGTCGGTCGGGCTGGCCCTGCTCGTCGTGCCGGCCGCCACGGCCGACTTCGACTACCGGTACGTGCTGCCGGCCGTCCCGTTCGCGGTGCTGGCCGCCGTCCTCGCCTGCGTCCGCGAGCCGGGGCGGCGGCCCGCGCCCGCCCCCGCCGAGGACCGGGCGGTGGAGGAGGCGGGCCGGCTCTAGCGGTCCCCGGCCGGGGGCAAAGAACCCTTTCGGGGGGAAGGGTCCGGTGGTTTCCGGGGTACAGGGCCGTCATGGGCCAGGTGAGCCGAAGGGAGCCCGCCCGCGCGCGCCGGGCACGATCGGCGCGCCCGCGTCGTTATACTCACGGATTGCCCTGGTCTTCTCGTCGTGGGCCGTGCCCGCTCCGCCGGTCGGCCTTCACCGCCCTGCTCGCACGGCGGCGCCGGTGGACGCGCGACAGCCGGACCGACGTCCGGTCCCATGCCGCCGGCCCACGCCCTGACCCGCCGGGGCGCGCCGGTGGGGGCCGGCCCGCGGGCCCCGGCGACGCACATCCGCAAGGAAGCCTCCTCCGCCCGGCGGAGGGGGCCGTCCCGGCGCCCCCGCGGCGCCGGGGCGACGGGGAACGGAGGGCCGCACCATTTCCGAACTCGCCACGGACGCACCGCCCGGCGACGCCGGGGAGCCGCCGCGCGCCGCGACGCTCGTCGTCGTGCCCGCGCTGAACGAGGAGGCCAGCATCGGCGGCGTCCTCGCCGAGCTCGCGCTCTGCGAGCCGCCGGTGGACGTGCTCGTCGTTGACGACGGGTCGAGCGACAACACCGCGGGCGCGGCCCGCGACGCCGGCGCCCCCGTCGTGCAGTTCCCCTTCAACCTCGGGGTCGGCGGCGCGATGCGCGCCGGGTACCGGTACGCCCTCGCGCACGGCTACCGGTCGGTCGTCCAGGTGGACGGCGACGGCCAGCACGACGCCTCCTACATCGGCGCGCTGGTCGCCGCGCTCGGCGAGGCCGACGTGGTCGTCGGCGCCCGCTTCGCCGGCGAGGGGGCCTACTCGGCGGGCCGGGGGCCGCGCCGCTGGGCCATGGTCATGCTGTCGGCGGTGCTGTCGCGCCTCGCCGGCACCCGCCTCACCGACACGACCAGCGGGTTCCGCGCGGCCGGGCCGCGCGCCATCGAGCTGTTCGCCGAGCACTACCCGGCCGAGTACCTCGGCGACACGGTGGAGACGCTGGTCATCGCGATCCGCTCGGGCTGCACCGTCCGCCAGCTCCCGGTCGCGATGCGGCCGCGCGCGGGCGGCCGGGCGAGCCAGTCCCCGGTGCGCGCCGCGATCTACCTCTGCCGCGCCGTCGTCGCGCTCGGCATGGCGCTCGTCCGCCCGCAGAAGGTGCGGCCGGAGTGAACGTCTACGGCCTCGGGCTGCTCGGCGCCGGCATCTCCATGCTGGTGATCTTCGAGATGCTGCGGCGGCGCCGGCTGCGCGAGAAGTACGCGGTCGTGTGGGTGCTCGTCGCCGTCGCCATCGCCGTCCTCGCGATCTTCCCGGACGTGCTGACCTGGCTCGCCGACATCACCGGCGTGCAGGTGCCGGCCAACCTGCTGTTCTTCGGGGCGAGCCTGGTCCTGCTCACCGCGAACGTGCAGCTCAGCTCGGAGGTGAGCCGGCTGGAGGACAAGGTGCGCACGCTGGCCGAGACGATCGGCCTGGAGCGCCTGGACCGGCTGGAGCACGAGGGCCGCTGCGCGGCGCTGCTCCAGCGCCCGGACGCCGCGCCCGCCGGTACCGCGCCCGCCGCCTCGGCGGAGCCCCGCGACGAGCGGCCCGAGCGCCGGTGAGCGCGGCGACGGCACCCCCCGGCCGCCGCGCCGCGCCGACCGCCGGCCGGGGCACCATGATCGTCGGTGCCGGGCTGGTGCTGCTCGGCGTGTCGGCGACGGTCTACCTGGTCCTGTCGGCGCGCGCCGTCGGACCGCGCGAGTTCGCCTCGCTGTCCACGCTGTGGACGCTCGTCTACACCTTCGGCATCGGCGCCTTCCTGCCGTTCGAGCAGGAGGCCGGGCGGGCCCTCGCGCACCGCGGGCAGCTCGGCCAGGGCGGCGCCCCGGTGCTCGCCCGCACCGCCGCGGGCGCCGCCGCCGTCCTCGCCGTGCTCCTCGCGGCGGGCGCGCTGCTCGCCCCCGCCCTCGTCGGCCGGCTGTTCGACGGCCGCTGGGCGCCGCTGCTCGCGCTCGGCGCCGCGCTCGCGGCGATGTCGGCCCAGTACGTCACCCGCGGCGCGTTCTCGGGCACCGGCCGGTTCGGCTGGTACTCCGCCCAGCTCGGGCTGGAGGGCGGCGTCCGCATCGCCGGCTGCCTCGCGCTGTTCGCGGCCGGCGTGCACACCGCCGCCCCCTACGCCTGGCTGCTCGCGGCCGCGCCGCTGCTGTCGGTGCTCGCCACCGCCCCCGGGACGCGCGCCGCGCTCCGCCCCGGCCCGGCCGCGGCCTGGTCGGAGATCTCGGTGAACCTCGGCTGGCTGCTGCTCGCCGCCGTCTGCGCGCAGGGCGTCGCCAACGCCGCGATGGTCGCGGTCCGGCTGCTGGACCCCGGCAGCGACGCCGCCGGGCGGTTCCTCGCCGCGTTCGTCGTCGCCCGCGTCCCGCTGTTCCTGTTCCAGGCGGTGCAGGCGGTGCTGCTGCCCGGCCTGTCGCGGGCGCTCGCCGCCGGCGACCGGCCCGCGTTCGGCCGCGAGCTGCGCCGGGTGCTCGCCGCGACCGGCGCCGTCGGCGCGGCGGGCGTGCTCGGCGCCGCGCTGGCCGGCCCGCAGGTGCTGCACCTGGCGTTCGGCGCCGGCTTCCACCTCGGCCGCCTCGACATCGTGGTGCTCGCCGGCGCCACCGCCCTCTACATGATCGCGCAGGTGTTCCAGTCCGGGCTCGTCGCGCTCGGCAGGCACGCCGGCAACGGCCTAGGGTGGGCCGGTGCGCTGCTGGTCTTCGTGCTGGCCTGCCTGCTCCCCATGGACGTGCTCCCGCGGGTCGAGGTCGCGCTCGTGCTGTCGTGCGCCGCGGCGGTCCTGCTGCTCGGGCTGCGGCTGGCGGGCGCCGCCCGCGCCACGGTCCCCGCGGGGGGACGGATCGACGATGGAATGGTGACCCTTTGAGACTTCCCGCACGGCTGCGGCTCCCGCTCGCCGTCTACGCGGTCTGCCAGGTCGTGCTGCTCCTCTGGTGGGCGGCCTTCTACCCGGGGGCGATGAGTTACGACTCGGTCGCCTACGTGTGGCACGTCACCACCGGGCACTGGATGGCGAACCACTCGGTGCCCTACGACGGGCTCGTCTGGCTGTCGCTGAAGGGCACCGGCACCCTCGCCACCCTCACCTTCCTCCAGGTCGTGCTGTGGGCGGTGGCGCTCGCCTACGCCGCCGACGTCCTGCACGACCTCGGGGTGCGCGCACGCTGGGCCGCGCTCGCGGCGTTCGTCGCGGTGGCGATCCCCTCGCTCGGCCAGTTCCCCTCGTTCGTGTGGAAGGACGTGCCGTTCACCATCTCGGCGGTCGTGGTGTTCGCCGCGACCGGCCGGATCGTCGCCCGGCGCCTCGCCGGCGAGGCGCCGCCCGCGCGGGCGTTCTGGCTGATCGGCGCGGGCTTCCTCGGCCTCGTGCTGTTCCGCAACAACGGGTTCCTGACGGCGCTCGTCGCCGTCCCCGTCCTGGTGATCGCGCTCCGCCGGTACTGGGCGCGGCTGCTCGCCCTCACCCTCGTGCCGATCGCGTTCTCCTTCGTGCTGACCTCGCTCGTCTACCCCGCCCTGAAGATCGAGGCGGCGCAGCCGAGCCTCACCTACGCCTCGGCGTACGCCGACATCGCGGTGACCTACCACGACCGCCCGGAGACCTTCACCGCGCGGGACCGCGCCGTCATGGCCGAGGTCGCGCCGCTGTGGTTCTGGGACCAGGCCGGGACGAGCTGCTACAGCTCCGACTGGCTGACCAACCGGCCCCGGTTCGACAAGACCGTCGCCGACGGGCGCACCGACGAGCTGCTCGCGCTGTGGGGCCGCACGCTGCGCCGCACCCCCGACGCGGCGATCGGCGCCCGCGTCTGCCGCGGCTCCATCGCCTGGCGGATCTGGCCGGGGCCGCGCGAGCTGGACGGGCACACCATCGTCGGCGAGGGCGGCGTCACGCCCGACCGGTTCGGCTGGGCGGCGCCCGGCGGCCGGATGGAGGGCAACCCCTACCTGGCCGACCTGAGGACGCGCCCGCTCCTGCAGCCCGAGCGCGACGCGATGGTGTTCGTCCTGCGGGCGAGCCGCATGGAGCAGCTGGAGTTCCTGCTCTGGCGGGCCCCGATCTGGTGCTACGCGGGCATCGCGGCGATCGCGCTGTACGCGCGGCGCCGCCGGAGCCCCGCCGCGCTCGCCCTCACCGCCATGATCGTCGCCGGGCAGCTGTCGGTGCTCGCCGCCAACCCCGCCCAGCTGTTCCGCTACATGCCGGGGCCGATGCTGATCGGCGTCCTCGCCGTCCCGCTGGCGTTCGCCGGAGCGCGCCGCGCCGCGTCCCGCACCGGGCCGCCCCCCGCCGCGCGGGAACCGCAGGAGGAGCCGCCCGCGCCGGAACCCGAGCCGGAACCCGAGCCGGAGCCCGCGCAGGAGCCGGCCGGCGCGACCGCCCAGGGCGACCGCGAGCCCTAGCGGGAAGCGCCGGGACTCCTCGCGTCGCAACCGTCCCGGTGGCGTCCCTTCGATAGGATCGACCCGGCTTCGGCCCATGGCATCCGCCGGGATTGCAGGATCGCCTGCCACCCCAGGGGCCCTCCTCCAGGCATCCGCCCCTGGAGGGCGGTCCAGGTCCTCGGCTCGCCGTTCTGCGGCCTTCGCGTCGAGCCCTGGAGTGGAGAAGGTGGATCCGAGAGTCAGCGTCATCGTGCCGGTGTACAACTGCAGGCCCAGCCTGGAGCTGACCGTGCGCTCGGTGCTGGAGCAGACGATGCCGCCCGGCGCCGTCGAGCTCATCGCCGTGGACGACGCCTCCACCGACGGCAGCGGCGAGGAGCTGGAGCGCCTCGCCGCCGGGCACCCCCACGTCACCGTCCTGCGCCACGCGACCGGTTCGGGCGGCCCCGGCCGGCCCCGCAACACCGGGCTGGACGCCGCCGCCGGCGAGTACGTGTTCTTCCTGGACGCCGACGACCACCTCGGCCCCGAGGCGCTCGCCCGCTGCGTCGCGATGGCCGACGAGAACGGCACCGACGTGGTGGTGCCCAAGTACGTGGGCGTCGGCCGCCGGGTCAACCGGGCGCTGTTCGAGCGGACCGTCCCCTTCACCACCATCCACGACGCCGTCCCCAACCTGTACGGCAGCCTCACCGCGCTGAAGCTGTACCGCCGCCGGATGCTCGACGAGCACGGCATCCGCTTCCCCGAGCGGGTCCTGTCGGGGGAGGACCAGATCTTCGCGGTGCGCGCCTACTTCGAGGCCAAGGGCGTGTCGGTGCTCGCCGACTACGACTGCTACTACTGGGTCGACCGGTCCGACGGCACCAGCGCCCTGCAGGTCGGCGGCGCGCCCGCCCGCGACTACTTCCCCGAGATCGACAAGCTGCTCGCCTACGTGACCGAGCGGACCGAGCCCGGCCCCGTCCGCGACCGGCTGCTCCGCCGGCACTTCGCCTACGAGGTGTTCTCCCGGTTCGACCGCCGCTACCCCTCCTTCGACGACACCGAGCGCCGCGACACCAAGGAGGGCGCCCGCGCCCTGGTGCGCCGGTACGCCGGGCACGGCGCGCTGAAGGACCTGTCGCCCTACAACCGGGTGCTCGCCCACCTGCTGCGGTCGGGCCACGACGGGCTCGTGGACGAGCTCGCCCGCGTCCACGCCGAGCAGCAGCCGCCGATCGTGGTGGACGGCCGCCGCACCTACCACGCCTACCCCGGCTTCTTCCGCGCCGCCGAGCTCGCCATCCCCGACGAGATGTTCCTGTCCGGGCAGCCCCTGCGGGCGAGCGGCACGGTCACCGCCGTCCGCTGGGACGCCGGGTACCTGGCCGTGGACGGGCACGCCCGCGCCGAGCGCGTCGACGAGCGGGCGCAGCGGGTCGAGCTCGCCCTCCGCGAGCGCGGCGGGGAGCGCGAGTACCGCGTCCCCTTCGACCCCTACCCGCTTCCACCGGCCGCCGGCCGGGGAGCGGCGGCCCCGGCCGCCGCGGCGCCCCGGCTCCGCACCGCGATGATCGACCTCGGGACCGTCGCGGACGGCGGCCCGCTGCCCGCCGGCCGGTGGGACGCGCACGCCGTCGTCTCCCTCCAGGGCGTGGTCGCCGAGACGCGCCTGCTGCGCCCCCGCCCGGACGGCCCCCGCCCGGACGGCGCCGGCGAGGACCCGGCCGCGCCGGGCGCGCGGGTGGCCGCGGTCGCGGCCGGGCCGCCCGTCGTCACCCCCTACTTCACCCCGCACGCGGGCGGTCTCGCGCTGCTCGTCGGCCGCACCGGCGGCGCCGCGCCGCCCGTCGAGGGCGCCACCGTCCACCCGGCCGGGCCGGGCCGCCGCCGGCTGGCGGCCGGGATCGCCACCGCGCTCCCGGGCGCCGACCGCGTCGAGGTGCGGGTGCTGCTCGGCCGCCGGCACGGCGACGAGGTCCGCGCCGTCGCCGCCGCCGTCGCGGCGGACGGCCCCGAGCGCCGCCGCATCACCGCCGAGCTGCCGCTGGAGGACCTGCCCGAGGGGATCTGGGACGTGTCCTACGAGATCAGCGTGGCCGGGGGCACGGTGCGGTTCCGCGCCCCGGCCGCCCCGGAGGCGGCCGCCGCTCCGGACGCGGTGCGCACCAAGAAGGGCAACCTGTCGCTGGTGCGGGCCGCGCCCGCCCGCGGCGGCCGGCTGCGGGTGCTGCGCCGCCTCCTCGGCCGGGCCTGACCGGCCCCGCGGACGCGCGAGCCCCGGACGGCGAGGCCGTCCGGGGCTCGAAGGGGCGGGGCCGCTAGACCGTGGCGCCGAACTCCTGCTCGGCGGGCAGCTGCGCCCGGTAGCCCTCGATCTTGGCGTCCAGCTTGGCCATGCTGCGGCTGTAGTCGCGGCTGGACAGGTAGAACTTGTAGATGATCACCAGCTCGAAGGCGAGCATGCCGACCGCCGACAGCACGGTGACCGGGATGATCGCGCCGGGCAGCGCGGCGGCGATCACCGGGGCGACGATGAACACGCCCATCTGGAACTCGATGCCGCTGATCAGGTGGGGGCGGATCCGGCCGCGCAGCAGCACGTTGCGGATGCGCGCGTACCAGGGGAAGCGCTTGTTGAAGCCGGCCTGCAGCTCGGCGTTCGGGTTCGGCGCGTCGCCGACGACCTGCTCCTCCATGTCGGCCTCGGGGTCGGTGCCGATCGCGGCGTCGGCCGACGACAGCTCGGCGCCGACCTCGCCCGGCGCCGGGGCCTCGCCCCGCGCCTGCCGCACGGCGAGCTGGAGCGCGGCGGCCTCCTCGCGGCCCTTCACCAGCTTGGAGCGCATCTGGTTGCGGACCTTGTAGATCTCCAGCGCGTCCATGTACCGCAGCATGTCGAGGAACACGACGGCGACGGCCGTCCACACGTACGCCACGTTGCCGGTGGCGGCGTACTGGCCGCCCATCAGCGCGATCGCGCAGGCGAGCACGCGGACCCGGTCGAAGATGTAGTCCAGCCAGGCGCCGAACACCGAGCCGGTGCCCTTCAACCGGGCGATCTTGCCGTCCATGCAGTCGAGCGTGAAGGACAGGTGGTAGAGGAGCGCGCCGAGCAGCAGGAACGGCCAGGTCGCGACGGCGTAGCAGGCGCCGGCGGCGAGGCCGAGGATGAGCGCGCCGACGGTGAGCTGGTTCGGCGTCACGCGGGTGCGGTTCGCGGTGAAGCGCACCAGCCGGGAGGCGAGCGGATCGACCAGCAGCACCGTCCACCACGCGTCACGCGCCTTGTACGTCCGTTGCCGGACGTCGTCGAGCGTGAAGTTCGCCATGGAGAGCTGTCCTTTCATCATGGAACGTGGCCTCCCGGTCGCGCCGTGGGACGGGCCGCGGGAGCCTGGGAAGTGCGCGGCGCGCCTCGTCCCCCACGATCGCACGCCGTCGCCCGGGAGCGCCGGAGACCGATGCTATCGGGTGCCGGTCACCGGACATTCGCCACATATTCGCCCTGTGGCCCGTTCGTGATCACCCTGTGCCGGGGCCGGCACCGCGCGGACGCGCCGGTCAGGGCCCCGCGAGGATCCGGTCGACCGCCCGCGCCGCGGCGTTCCCGTCGTCCCAGGCGCAGAACTTCGCCTGGAACGCGCGGTAGCGGTCCGCGTACCCGGGGGTGAGGTCGTCCACGTCCCGGATCGCGGCGATCAGCTCGTCGGAGGTGGCCACGAGCGGCCCCGGCGACTCGGCCTCCAGGTCGAAGTAGAAGCCGCGGAGCTGGTCGCGGTAGCGCTCCAGGTCGTAGGTGAAGAACAGCTGGGGGCGGCCGGTGACGGCGAAGTCGAACATCACCGACGAGTAGTCGGTGATCATGATGTCGGAGACCAGGTAGAGCTCGGCGATGTCGGGGTAGCGGCTCACGTCCACCACGAACCGGCCGTCCGCGCCGGTCACGCCGCCGCCGAGGTTGAAGTGGCCGCGGACGAGCAGCACGTGGTCGTCGGACAGGGCCGCGCGGGCCGCGTCGAGGTCGAAGCGCAGGTCCATGCTGTAGCCGCCGGCGCGGGCCTGGTCGTCGCGCCACGTCGGCGCGTACAGCACCACCCGCTTGCCCTCGGGGACGCCGAGCAGCTTGCGGACGGCGGACGCGCGCTCGGCGTCGCCGCGGACCGGCAGGTCGTTGCGCGGGTAGCCGGACTCCAGCAGCTCGCCGTCGAAGCGGAACGCCCGCCGCATGATCGGGGAGGAGAACGGGTTGGGCGACACCAGCGCGTCCCACTGGGCGACGTCGGCGCTGAACCGGCGCAGGTAGTCCTGGGCGTTCTTGAACTGGGGCCGCTCGATGTCGTAGCCGATCCGCTTCAGCGGCGTGCCGTGCCAGGTCTGCAGGTAGAACTGGCCCGCGCGCTTGTCCAGCCACTCCGGCATCGGGTCGTTGCCGACCAGGTACCGGGCCTGCGCGAGCGCCTCGAAGTGGGCGCGGCTGCCCTGCAGGACGGTGCGGGCGCCCTCGGGCGCCTGGTAGCGGCCGTCCAGCGTGATCCAGACGTACTCCAGGTCGGGACGGCGGCGCACCATCTCCTCGTAGATCGCGCGGGGGCTGTCGGAGTACTGGCGGCCGCGGAAGCTCTCGAACACCGCGAGGTCGCGGAGCGGCTGGCGGCGGAACGCCGGGTACTCGCGCAGCGCGATGCGCTTCAGGCCGAAGACGCCGCGCTCCTCGTCGGCGAGGGCGGTGCGCACCTCCAGCCGCAGCGAGTCGCCCTGGTAGGTGTGCAGGCGCAGCTCGTGCAGGCCGGCGAACTCCTGCGGCGGCAGGTCGGCGAGCGAGCTGCGCGCCACCGACACCGGCACCTCGCGGGCGCCGACCCGGACGAAGAAGCCCCAGAACCCGCCGGCGAGCGGCAGCAGCTGCCCGAACTGCGGCACGCGGGTCGGATCGAACTCGGCGGTGAACCGCGCTCCGTCCCAGGAGACGGGGAACTCGGCGGTGTCGCCGCCGCCGCGCAGCCGGACGAGCATCCGCTCGGGGCGGTCGTCGCCCGCCAGCTCGCCGCGCAGCACGAGCCGGCCGTCCGGCCCCCACGCGGCGCTGGTCACCGAGGGCCGCAGCGAGCGCTCGATGATCCGCAGGTTGCCGAACTTGGTGCGGGTCACCACGAGCTCGTCGGAGCCGAGCGGGTGCCGCAGGTCCACGTCGTCGGCGACGGTCAGCCGGAGCGGCTTGGCGGTGCCCGGGAGCGCGAGCGAGACGTCCCAGTCGAGGCCCTCGGCGACCCAGGCGGACGGGCCGGCGGCCGTGTCCGGGGAGTGCGAGGCCATGGCGCCGGCCGGGATCACGGCGCGGAAGGAGCCGCCGTCCAGGGCGGCGGGCAGCCGGACGGTGTCCATGCCCTGGCGCCGGTCCAGCCGGAGCTCGCCGGTGCCGGAGCGGTGGCCGGCGAGGCGGCCCGCGAGGACGATGCCGTCGCCCTCGACGCGGGCCTCGGTCACCTGCGCGGTGAGCGCGCGGACCTGGAGCGCGAACCGGTCGCCCGGCATGGTCACCGGGCGGATCGACAGGTCCCGGCCCGCCTGCCAGGCGTTGGCCCAGCGCACGTCGCTCCGGCGCGGGCCGCCGACGGGGCCGCGCAGGGCGAGCCCGCCGGGCGCGGTCACCTCGGCGTGCAGCTCCCAGTTGCCGGTGCGGAACCCCTTCAGGCCGGGCAGCGAGGCGGAGCGCAGGAACCGGTACTTGCCCGCCTTCAGGTCGGCGGGGTCCACCTCGACCTTGAAACCGGCCCAGTCGTAGTCGGCGGCGGCGCGGCGCGCGTCGGCGGACACGTCGGGCCGGTGCACGCGGGCGGCGGGCAGCTCGACGGTCGCGCCCGAGCGGGTGTGCTGGAGCCAGACCCGCACCGCGGGCGACTCCGGCTCGCCGGGGGGCGTCATCGGGATGCGGGTGATGTAGGCGTGCCCGGCGATGTGCAGCCGCCCGTCCCGCCACCAGGCGGTGTCGGCGCGGCCGATGAAGGACAGCTCGTCGGTGACGTCGTACAGCTCGTCGGGGACGCCGCGGGCGGGGTCGTCGAAGAACGGGTAGACGCCGTACCAGCGGTCGCCGCGGCGCACCACGTCGGCGGTGAAGATCTGCGCCTGCTGGTAGGCGAGCATGGTCAGCAGCTCGTCGGTCCGGCCGGTGGACACGAAGTGGTACTTCAGCCGCTTCAGCGCGGTCAGCTCGCGCATCATCCCCGCGTCGGTCTCGGCGAGCACCTCGTTCACCTGCGCGCGCAGCCGCTCGCGGTACTCGGGGCCGCCGTCGCCCGCCACGTCGATGTAGAGCGGCAGCTCCCCGGCGAGCACCGAGGTGAGCTGGGCGCGCCAGAGCTCGGGGGAGCGGTCCTTCAGGAAGTCGGTGACGGCGCGGGTGCTGCGGACCCGGTCCTCCAGGTTGCCGGGCTCGGTGCGCCGCTGCGTGATCGACTGGGACTCGCCCTCGCGCTCGCGCCAGTAGTAGACGACGTCGTCCAGGACGTCGACGGCGGAGGCGAGGAAGTGGGCCGGGATCGTCACGGGCGCGTCCTCGTACAGCCCGGCCGGGAAGGCGAAGCCGTGCTCCCGGAAGAACTCGCGGCGGAACACCTTGTTCCAGGCGGTGCGGTCGCCGAGCAGGTCGGGGCGCCGGGAGACGTGGGTCCGCTTGTCGGTGACCCGGAACATCTCGGTGTGCATGGGGGACCGGCGGGGGCCGGCCGAGGTGAGGCGGCGCACCGCGCCCGCGACGAGGTCCGAGCCGGTCTCCTGCAGGGTGCCGACCATCAGCTCGTAGGCGTAGCGCGGGACCACGTCGTCGGAGTCCAGGAACGCCAGGTAGGTGCCGGTGGCGGCGGCGGCGCCGGTGTTGCGGGCCGGGCCGAGGCCCTGGTTCTCCTGGGTGATCAGCGTGAACCGGTCGTCGGCGGCGGCGAACCGGCGGGCGATCTCGGCGCTGCCGTCGGGCGAGCCGTCGTCGACCATCAGCACCTCGACGTCGCGGAGCGTCTGGTGCTGCACCGACTCCAGGCAGTCCGCGAGGTACTCCTCGACGTTGTAGAACGGCACGACGACGCTGAGCAGCGGTGACACGTCTCTCCTGATCACACCGGCGCGCCGGGCGCCGTCACGGTCGCCCGCGCCGAGGCGGCACGGGCGGAAGCGCCCCGCGGGCGCTGGGGGGACGGATGGCAGATTATCGGATGGGGTCGCGGGCCAGTGCCGGGCGGCGTCATCGGCCGGGGCCCGGCGGGGGGCCGCCGGGGGCGCCCGCCGGGGCGGCGGGGGCGCCGACGGGGCGGGACGCGCCGGGGCGGCGGAGGCCGGTGAAGGCCCAGGTCATCTTGGGTTCCAGGGCCCAGCTCATGCACTTCACGACCGGCTTGGAGCAGAGGAAGGTGCCGACGACGCAGGCGCCCGCCATCACCGCGAGGACGCCGGGGATCGTGTGCATCCAGGGCTCGCCCCACCAGCCGGCGAACTGGAGCAGGCGGGTGACGAACCCGTGCAGCAGGTAGGCGTACAGGGTGGTGGAGCCGAGCGCGGTGAACCAGGTGTGCCGCTTCGGGACCAGGGTGAGGAACGCCGCGACGAGCACGATGGAGCAGGCGAACATGCCGAGCCGCATGCCGGTGCCGACGAGGTTGCCGACGCCGAGCTCGGAGTGCGGGTCCTTCCAGTAGATCCAGTCCTTGTTCATGTGGTGCATGGCCAGGTACGACACGCAGAGGCCGGTGGCGAGGACGGCGATCCCGGCGACGCGCGCGGCGGGCCGTTTGACGATCTCGAAGTGCTCGGGCTTCAGCATCAGCCCGAACACGTAGAACGGCAGCAGCCCGATCACCCGGTGGATGTTGAAGGTGCCGCCGAGGTCGCTCATGTAGGACAGCAGCGAGAACACCAGCGCGACGGCGAGCGGCCAGCGGATCTGCTGCCAGACCGGGGTGGACAGCCGCCACATGAACAGCGCGCAGAGGAACCAGGTGAGGAAGTAGGGCTTGAGCAGGCTGATCTCCAGGTCGTTGCGGCCGACCAGCCAGTCGTACACCGAGTAGGCGATCTCGAACACCACGTACGGCACGCCGACGTTGGTGATGAGCTTGCGGGCCTTGCCGCCGGAGAACGTCCAGTTCCGCGAGAAGTAGCCGGTGATCACGATGAACAGCGGCATGTGGAACATGTAGATGAAGATGTACAGCCCGCGCGCGAAGTCGACGTTGAGCAGCTGCGCGAGGCAGTGCCCCATCACCACCAGCAGGATCGCCAGGAACTTGGCGTTGTCGAAGAACGGGTCGCGCTGCCGGCGCGGCCTGGCGGGCGGGGCGTCCGCGCTCCCGGCCGCGGGGGCGGGGGCGGGGGCGCCGGGCGGGAGTGCGGGGGCCGGCGGGGGAGCGGGGGAACCGGTGGTGTGGATCATGGGCCTTCCGGACGGGTCGGCGTCACCCGGCCGGCGGACCGGACCCGGAGCGGTGCGCGGCGGGTCCGGCCCGCCGGATCAGGTCGTCTTCTTGCAGATGTCGTCGCTGGCCCGGATCTCGCCCTGCTGGGTCGGGATGCCGGACTTGGCGCGCAGGCCCTCGTAGTCGGCGCCGATGAACAGGTCGACGGTGCCGGCGACGCCCTTCGCGCGGGCGGCGGGGGCGGGGGCGTTCTTCAGCGCCTGGGCGAGGGTGACGGCCTGCTGGTCGGCGCCGCTGCCGAACATCACCTTGGTGGTGGCGCTGTTCGGGGCGTTGCCGGCCACCTCCACCTGGAAGCCCTGCGCCTCCAGGTCCTGGGCGACCCGGCCGGCCCGGCCCGAGATGCCGGAGGAGTTGTAGACGCGGACCCGCACCTGGCTCGCCGGGATCTTCGGGGCGGCCTGCTTGGTCTCGGTCTGCACCGTCTTGTCGTTGCGGATCGTCTGGAAGAAGGGCTGCGCGGCCGAGGTCAGCGCGACCCGGTTCGGGTCCAGCGGGTCGGGGCCGGAGGGCACCGTGACGAAGCGCAGCTTGCCCGAGGAGATCCCCGACATGCCCTTGGCGATCGACATGATGCCGGTGGCGTTGAGCTGGGTGTCGGTGGTGAGGGACTGGGTGCCCGCCTGCACCAGCTTGAACAGCTTGGTGGGGTTGGACAGCGTGCCCGCGCTCAGCACCTTGTTGGCGAGGGCGCCCATGAACTGCTGCTGGCGCTTGATGCGCTGGGTGTCGGAGCCGTCGCCGAGACCGTGCCGGTTGCGCACGTAGGCGAGCGCCGTCTCGCCCTTGATGACGTGCCGCCCCTTGGACAGGTGCAGCTTGGAGTCCTTGTCGTCGACGTCCTTCGGCAGGCAGACCGGGACGCCGCCGACGGCGGTCGTGATGGACTTGAACCCGGTGAAGTCGACCTGCATGAAGTGGTCGATGTGGATGTCGCTCATCTTCTCGATCGTCTTCACCACGCAGAGCGCGCCGTACTTGGCGCCGCCGGTGGTGAAGGCCGAGTTGATCTGGCCGCGGTTGGTCGCCGCCGAGTAGCCGGTCCCGGTCTTGCAGGAGGGGATCGGCACCATGAGGTCGCGCGGGAAGCTGATGCCCATCGCCTGGGTGCCGCCCGGGGACAGGTGCAGCAGGATCATCGTGTCCGAGCGCGGCGCCTCGTTCTTCATCGACCGCCCGTAGGAGGCGTTCGCGCCCGCGCGGGTGTCGGAGCCGATCATCAGGATGTTCAGCGCGCTGTTCAGCTTCTTCGGCCGGTCGGGCCCGACGTCGTCCAGGTTCTGGTGGCCGATGTTGCCCATGGCGTCGCGGTAGAAGCCGTACGCGGTGAGGGATCCGGCCACCATGACCGCCGACAGGCCGACCGACACCCAGCCGAGGATGCGCCAACCGCGCCGGCGCGGCGGTTGCGGATCGGCGTCGTCGACGTACTCCATGTACAACGGGTTACTGTTCATCGGCTCCGGCGCAGGGCGTGAAGGCCCGCTTTCTGGGGGTCGGGAGTCTCGGGACGCCCAAGGGGGTCGGGAGACAGAGGGTAGGTCAGGGGAGGCGCCGCACGGACCCGGATGCGTCATTCCATCCGGCCGCACCCGCCACCGCGGTCACGTTCTCCAGGGCGATACGACGCTCGCGACGAGCTTCGTCGGGGTTGCGTTGGATTATTGCGGAAGATCCTGAGATTAGCGGTGCGAGCAGTCCGGCCAGAAGGCCGTCCCATGTGACGAACGGCATGTCAACCAGAAGGCGGTCCTGCACGTCCAGCTCCCATTTCGCGGCCGCGGCGCGGGCCTCTCGCACCAGCTCGGCCCCACTGTATGTGATCTTTGTCATGACCAGGGCCGGTTCGTCAGGATTTATCGGGGTAGCGGCGGCGAACCGGTCGCCGTACCCGCGGACCTCGGCCGCGTAGTCGGTGACGCCGCCCGGGACGGCGGCGAGCGGGCCACCGAGCGAGTGCAGGGACAGCCCGACGACCTCCGCCGCGTCCGGGAAGGCGGCCAGAGCGTCCGCGAGCGCCTCCTCGGCCGCGACGACGATGTAGTCACCGCTGTCACCGCCGGTGACGGCCGGGCCGGCCGCCTCGGCGAGCGCCGCCGGCCCGCCCCCCGCCGCGTCCCACACCGGGACGGCGACGGCGCCGGCCGTCCAGCACGCCATCAGCCAGACCGCGGTCTGCCAGTGCGGCGGCAGCACGAGCACCACCGGCGTGCCCGGCTCGGCGGCGAGGCCGTCGACGAGCAGGTTCGCGGTCTTGGCGACCCAGTTGTCGAAGGTGCGCGCCGACAGCTCGATCCGCTCGCCGGTCGCGTCGTCGTAGAAGGTCACGAGCGGCCGCGCCGGATCGGCGGCGACGCGGTGCCGGAGCAGCCCGGCCGGGTCCGAGGTGGTCATAGGGGCGAGCGTAGGGCCGGCGCGGCCCGCCCGCCCGCACCGGGCGGGCGGCGCGCGGCCCGCTTGCTCCGGTCACCCTGCGTGAGTACGATCGGCCCCGATCGACCGGATCGCCCGGCGGGCGGGACCGTCCCAGGTGGCACGGGGCGGCGCACCGGCACCCGCATCTGACACCCAGGGGGCACATGTGAGCGCGGGCCGGCTGCTCGCGCGGCTCACGGTCGCCCCCGCCCTGCTCACCGTCGCCGGGCTCGCCGTCGGCCTGCCGCTGCTGTTCGCCGACCTGTTCCGCTTCGGCCCCGCCCTCCTGCTCGTCCCGCCGGTCGCCGCCGTGCTGCTCTGGCTCGGCCTGCGCGACCCCGACCCCGAGAGCGCGGGCGACGGCGTCCTCGGCCGGGTGTCCTGGTGGTCGACGGGCGGCGTCATCGCGGTCGCCCTGGTGTTCCTCGCCGTGCAGTCCTGGATGTGCGCCGAGCAGATCATCGTGCGCCGCGACCCGGCGTCCTACGCCCAGTTCGGCACCTGGCTCGCCGAGCACGGCTCGCTGCCGATCCCGCAGATGCGCTGGGCCTTCGGCGGCGACGACCCGGCGCTCGGCTACGCGAGCCCGGCCTTCTACGAGCAGCCCGGGGACGTCCTCGTCCCGCAGTTCATGGCGGGCCTGCCGCTGCTGCTCGCCTTCGGCGCCTGGATCGGCGGCACGCACGGGCTGCTGCTCATGGGCCCGCTGCTCGGCGCCGCGTGCGTGCTGTCCTTCGGCGGCGTCGTCGCCCGCTACGTCGGGCCGCGCTGGGCGCCCGCCGGGGCGCTGCTGCTCGCCCTCACCACCCCGATGATCTGGGTGTCGCGGACGACGCTCAGCGAGCTGCCCGCCCTCGTCATGCTGCTCGGCGCGCTCGCCCTGCTGTACGACGTGCGGGCCGCGGCGGCGTCCGGGCGGACCCGCACGGTCCGCTCCAAGGCGTTCCTCGCCGGCCTCACCCTCGGCCTGATCGTGCTGACCCGCATCGACGCGCTGCGCGACCTGCTGCCGTTCGTGGCGTTCGCCGGGCTGCTCGTCGCGCGCCGCCGCCGCTCGGGGTACCCGTTCGCGGCGGGCCTCACGGTCGGGGCGGGCGCCGGGCTGCTGGAGGGGTTCGTGCTGTCCCGGCCCTACCTGCACTACCTGCACGCCTCGGTCGAGCCGCTGCTCGCGATGACCGCCCTGGTGATCGCCGCGACGGCCGGGCTGGTGGTGGTGCTCCGGGCGCCGGCGGCGGCGGACCGGCTCGCCGCCGCCGGGCGGGCCGTCGCGCGCGGCCGGCTGCCGGGCGCCGCGGCCGTGCTGACGCTGCTGGTGTTCGCGGCGTTCGCGGCCCGCCCCGCCTTCCAGACCGTCCGCCGCGTCCCGGCCAACGCCGACGACCGGCTGAACGCCGGCTTCATCGAGGCGGTGCAGCGCATCGACGGGCTGCCGGTCGACGGCACCCGCCAGTACGGCGAGCTGTCGCTGTACTGGGTGATCTGGTACATCGGCGTGCCCGCCCTGCTGCTCGCGGTGCTCGGCGCCGCGCTGCTCGCGCGGCGGCTGCTGCGCGGCCGGTCGGCCGAGTGGCTCGCGCCGTTCGCGGCGATCATGTGGACGACGCTGACCACCCTGGTCCGCCCGGCGATCACCCCGGACCACCCGTGGGCGACCCGGCGGCTCGTCGCGGTGGTCGTCCCGGGCCTGCTGCTCCTCGCGCTCTGGGGCACCGCCTGGGCGATGCGCCGGGTCCGGCGCGCCGGGTACGGCCGGTGGGCGGTCCGCGCCGCCGCCGTCGCGGCCGCCGCCGCGCTGGCGGTCCCGGTCGCGATCTCCTCGGCGGGCCTCGCCGCCGCGCGCACCGACCGGGGCGAGGTCGCCGCGGTGCGCCGCATGTGCACCGCGTTCGGCGGCGCCGGGCACTCGATCATCGTCGTGGACACCGTCACCGCCGACCGCTTCCTCCAGGTGATCCGGGGGATGTGCGGGCTGCCCGCCGCGCGCCTCCTGCCCGGCGCGGGGCAGGCCGACGTGCAGCGCGTCATGGGCAAGGTCGTGAAGGCCGGGCGGCGGCCGGTCGTGGTGGGCGCGCAGGCCGCGCAGGTCGCGCCCTACGGACCGCCGACGCAGGTCATGGCGCTGCGCGCCCGGCAGGACGCGCGCACGCTGGACCGGCCGCCGTCGGGCACCTGGGGCCTCGCGATCGACGTGTGGGCGGCCGAGCCGCAGCTGCCCTGACGGCGCCCCGGCGCCCGCCGGACCGGTGCCCGGGGAGGTGATCGGCTTCGCCGGCCCGCCGGGGCGGGTATTCTCGCGCTGCGTGAGCACCGACCCCACCGCGCCGCCGTCCGAGCCCGTCCACGTCACGATCGTGCTGCCCTGCTACAACGAGCAGGACCACGTCATCGACGAGGTCGAGCGGATCACCAAGGCGATGGACAACAGCGGGAAGTCCTACGAGCTGCTGGCCGTCGACGACCGCTCCACCGACGAGACCCTGGCGCGGCTGGAGGAGGCGGCGCCGCGCTTCCCGCGGATGCGCATCATGCGCTTCCAGCACAACAGCGGGTCCGGCACCGTCCGCCGGATCGGCACGCAGCAGGCGCGCGGTGAGATCGTCGTCTGGACCGACGCCGACATGACCTACCCGAACGAGCGGATCCCCGAGCTCGTCGACATCCTGGACGACGACCCGGCGGTGGACCAGGTCGTCGGCGCGCGCACCAGCGAGGAGGGCACCCACAAGGTGCTGCGGGTGCCGGCCAAGTGGTTCATCCGCAAGGTCGCCGAGCGGCTCACCAACTCCAAGATCCCGGACCTGAACTCGGGGCTGCGCGCGTTCCGCCGCGAGGTGTCGCTGCCCTACCTGCGGCTGCTGCCGCCCGGGTTCTCCTGCGTCACCACGATCACCATCGCGTTCCTGGCCAACCAGCACCCGGTCCGCTACGAGCCGATCGGCTACGCCAAGCGGGCGGGCACGTCCAAGTTCCACTTCTTCAAGGACGCCTACCGCTACATCCTCCAGGTGCTGCGGATGGTCATGTACTTCAACCCGCTGAAGGTGCTGATGCCGCCGGCGCTCTGGCTGATCGTCATCGGGTTCGCCAAGGGCGTGTTCGACATGGTGTGGCACTTCGGCTACTTCGCCAACAACACCATCATGATCTTCGTGACGGGGCTGATCATCGGGTCGATGGCGCTGCTCGCCGACCTCATCGTCCGCTCCCGAGGGGACGTCTGACCCGTGGCGGAGAAGCGGCGCGTCGCGATCGTCGGGCCGGCGTTCCCGTACAAGGGCGGCGGCGCCCACCACACCACCGAGCTGGCGCACCGCCTCGCGGCCGCGGGCCACGACGTGCGCATCGAGTCGTGGCGGGCGCAGTACCCGGGGTTCCTCTACCCGGGGCGGCAGACGATCGACGAGCCGGAGGGCGAGCCGTTCCCCGGCACCGCCCGCGACCTGGACTGGCGGCGCCCGGACGGCTGGTGGCGCGCCGGCCGCGCGCTCCGCTCGGCCGACCTCGTGGTGCTCGCGGTGCTGAGCCCCGTCCAGGTCCCCGCCTACCTCGGCATCCTGGCGGGGCTGCGGCGCGGCACGCCGGCCGTCGCGCTCTGCCACAACGTGCTGCCGCACGAGCGCAAGCCCTACGACCGGCCGCTGATGAAGGCGCTGCTGAAGCGGGTGGACGGCGTCCTCGTGCACTCGGACGAGCAGGCCGCCCTGGCGCGCGGCCTCACCGGCCGGCCGGTGACGGTCGCCGAGATGCCGGCGCACTTCCCGACTCCGGCGGGCGGGGACGGCGGCGGCGCCGTGCCCGTCCACGAGCACCTGCTGTTCTTCGGCATGATCCGCCCCTACAAGGGCCTGGACGTGCTGCTCCGCGCCCTCGCCGCGAGTTCGGCCAAGGCGACGCTGACGGTCGCGGGCGAGTTCTGGGGCGGCCTGGACGAGACGCGCGCGCTCGTCGCCTCGCTCGGCCTGTCCGACCGCGTCGAGCTGCGGCCCGGCTACGTGCCCGCCGCCGACGTGCCGGGCCTGTTCGCGGCCGCCGACGCGCTCGTCCTGCCCTACCGGACGGCGACGGCGTCGCAGAACGTGTGGATGGCGGCCGAGTACGGCGTCCCGGTCATCGCGACCCGCGTCGGCGGGTTCCCCGACCAGGTCCGCGACGGCGTGGACGGGCTGCTCTGCGACCCGGACGACGCCGCGTCCCTGGCGGCGGCGCTCGACCGGTTCTACGCGCCGGGGGAGCCGGAACGGCTGCGGGCCGCGGTCGAACGCGTCGACCACGGCCCGCTGTGGGACGCCTACACCGCCGCGCTGCTCGGAGCGGCGCGCGGTTAGAGGTGGGGCTCGATGGCCTTCAGCAGGGCGCGCTTCGGCTTGGCGCCGGTGATCTGCTCGACGACCTCGCCGCCCTTGTAGAGCAGCAGTGTCGGCAGGCCGAGCACGCCGTACTTGCCGGGCGTGAGCGGGTTGGCGTCGTAGTCCATCTTGACGATCTTCAGCTTGCCGTCCTGCTCGGCGGCGATCTGGTCGAGCACCGGCGCGATCATCTTGCAGGGGCCGCACCACTCGGCCCAGAAGTCGACCAGCACGGGGGTCTCGCTGGCGAGGACCTCGGCGTCGAACGTCGCGTCGGTCACGGTGGTCGTAGAGCTCACGCTCGCTCCTCTTTCGTCGGCTGCCTGTCGGGGACAAGTTCCGGGGCGGCCGCCGCATTCCCGGCGGTATCGCTCCGGGCCGCCGCGGCGGCGCGGTCGCGGCGCTCGCGGGCGGCGGCGCGCCCCATCAGCACCGCGACGCCCGCGCCGATCAGGTCGGCGACGGTGAGCAGCACCCGGGAGGCGACGGCGACGATCGGCGCGCCGACCGGCAGCACCGGGTTCAGCACCAGCACCATCGCGGCCTCGCGGGCGCCGAGCCCGCCGGGGGCGATGAACACCAGGAAGCCCGCGACGAACGCGAGCGCGTAGGCGCCGGTCGCGAGGAACGGCAGGCCCGCGCCCGAGCCGCCGACGGCGAGGCAGAGCAGCCAGATGTGCACGCCGAACAGCGCCCAGGCGACGAGCGTCCAGGCGATCGCGTGCAGCGTCGCGCGGACGCTGACCGGCTTCTCCAGCGGCGTGCGGCGGGCCAGCCGCAGCACCAGGTTGATGCCCCACGTCACGATCTTGGGGTGCAGCATCGCGAGCAGCACCGGCGCGAGCAGGAACAGCCACCAGTACTTCTCGCGGGCGGCCGGGGAGGTGAGCGGCAGCGTCGCGGCGGCGACGGCGAGCCCGCAGGCCATCGACGTGGCCACCGCGATCATCGTGGCGGAGAAGCTGCGCTCGGCGGGCACCTCGTGCTCGCGCGACAGCTCGATCTGGGTGACCAGCGCCCACACCTTGCCCGGCACGTACTTGCCGAGCGCGGAGATCGCGGTGATGCGGAACGCGGCGCGCAGCGGCAGCGGGGAGCCCATGCCCTGCACGAAGACCCGCCAGGCCAGCATCCAGGCCCACAGGCCGCCGCAGCCGGCGGCGAGCGACCCGAGCAGCGTCGGCGCCGACATCCGCTCGAACGCCTCGACCGTCTCGTCCCACTGCGACGCGAGGCTGTACGCGCAGAAGCCCAGGGCGAGCAGGACGAGCAGCACGCGGAGCACCCGGAGGGCGAGGGCCTTGGCAGTCACCTGCCACAGAGTAGGCGACGGGGCTCTACCCTAGGACCGATGAAGATCTCGGATGTGGTCGCCTTCATGGGGCACCAGGTGCATGTCTGCCGGTACCGCGAGGCCGGGACGCTGCTCGACTGGATGGGTCGCGACCTGCGCGGGCGCCGCGTGCTGGACGTCGCCGGCGGCGACGGCTACTGGGCCGGGCAGGCCGCCAAGCGCGGCGCGCAGGCCGTCTCCATCGACCTCGCCCGCAAGAAGATGCTGTACGGGCGGACCCTCGCGCACCCGCCCGCGCTGGTGGAGTGCGACGCGCTGCGGCTGCCGTTCGCCGACGGGTCCTTCGACGCGATCCTGTCCGTCTGCGCGATCGAGCACTTCGACGACGGCGGCACCTCCCTGGACGAGATGGCCCGCGTGCTGAAGCCCGGCGGCCGGATCTTCATGTCCGCCGACGTGCTGAGCCGCGCCGACGCCTGGCCGAAGCTGCGCGACGCGCACAAGGCCAAGTACCACGTGCAGCACACCTACACCCACGGCTCCCTGGCGAAGCTGATGGACGAGCGCGACCTGGACGTGGAGCGCCACTCCTACCAGTTCCGCACCGCCGCCGCCGAGCGCCTCTACCTGTCGCTGTCCACCTACGGCGGCCGCGTCGGGTTCAACGCGGCGGCGCCGCTCGCGCCGCTCGTCGCGCTCGGCGACCGGAGCGCCCCGAACGAGCGCGGCAGCATCGTCCTCGTCCAGGCCCGCAAGCGCGGCGCACCGGCGTAGGGTCGGGCGGCAGGGGTGACCTGCGTCACTCCGGCCGGGCCGGGGAGGGCCCGGCCGCGTCGGTAGGCTCGCCCGGTCGAGGAAGGGAGACCGTTGGAAGCGATCTTGTTGGTCGGGGGGCAGGGCACCAGGCTGCGCCCGCTGACCATCTCCACCCCCAAGCCGCTGCTGCCCACCGCGGGCGTCGCCTTCCTCGCGCACCAGCTCGCGCGCGCGCACGCCGCGGGAGTCACCCGCATCGTGTTCGCGACGTCCTACCGCGCGGAGATGTTCGAGGCGGCGTTCGGCGAGAAGGCGTTCGGCGTCGAGCTCGACTACGTCAGCGAGGCGCGCCCGCTCGGCACCGGCGGCGCGATCCGCAACGCCGCGCGCGCGCTGCGCTCGGAGCCGGACGACCCGATCCTCATCCTGAACGGCGACATCCTGTCCGGCCACGACGTGCGGGCGCAGGTCGCGCTGCACACCGGCGCGGACGCCGACGTCACCCTGCACCTCACCACCGTCGAGGACCCGTCCCGCTACGGCGTGGTGACGACCGACGGCGACGGGCGGGTGACGGCGTTCCTGGAGAAGACCAACCGGCCGCCGACCAAGCAGATCAACGCGGGCTGCTACGTGTTCCGCCGCTCGGCCATCGACGGCATCGCCGACGGCGAGGTCGTGTCGGTCGAGCGCGAGACGTTCCCCGGGCTGATCTCCTCGGGGCGCCTGGTGATGGGCTACGTCGAGTCGGGCTACTGGCTCGACGTCGGCACCCCGCAGGCGTTCGTGCGGGGCTCGCGCGACCTGGTCCGCGGCGAGATCGCCTCGGCGGCGATGCCGGGCGAGCCGGGCGAGCGGCTGGTGCTGGACGGCGCGGTCGTCTCGCCGCGCGCCGTCGTGCGCGGCGGCACGACCGTCGGGCGCGGCGCCGAGATCGAGGGCGGCGCCACCGTGATCGGCAGCATCCTGCAGGACGGCGCGTTCGTCGCCGAGGGCGCCACCGTGCGCGACTCGGTGATCGGGCGCGGCGCGCGGGTCGGCGCGGGCGCCCTGCTGGACGGCGCGATCCTCGGCGACGGCGCGTCCGTCGGGCCGGGCAACGAGCTGTGCGGCGGGCTGCGGCTCTGGCCGGGCATCTCGCTGCCGCCGACCGCGGTCCGCTTCTCGCCGGACGCCTGAGCGCGTGAGCGTCACGGCGGCGGGCCCGCTCACCCGGGCGTGGACGCCGCCGTGGCCGCTGGACCTGCACGCGGTGCTGTCGCCGCACCGGCGCGGCACCGGCGACCCGGCCTTCGCGATCGACGCCTCAGGCGCCGTCCGGCGCGCCTCGTTCACCCCGGACGGCCCCGGCACGCTGCGCCTCGCGCTGACCGGCGGCACCGTCCACGCCGCCGCCTGGGGGCCCGGCGCGGCCTGGCTGCTGGACGGCGTCCCCGAGCTGCTCGGCGCCGCCGACACCGCGGCCGCGTTCGCGCCGGGCGGCCACGCCCTGCTGTCCCGGCTCGCCGGCGAGCAGCCGGGCCTGCGGATCGGCCGGACGCGCCGCGTCTTCGAGGCCCTGGTGCCGGCGGTGCTGGAGCAGAAGGTCGTCACCACCGAGGCGTGGCGCGCCTGGCGCTACCTGCTGCGCCGCTTCGGCATGCCCGCGCCCGGCGCCCCCGACCTGCGGGTCCCGCCGCCGCCGAGGGTCTGGGCCGCGATCCCCTCGTGGGAGTGGCACCGGGCCGGCGCCGAGGCCGTCCGCGCCCGGACGATCATCGGGGCGGCGCGGGTCGCGGACCGGCTGGAGGCCGACTGCGCCGAGGGCCGGCTGCGGTCGCTGCCGGGCGTCGGGGTCTGGACGGCCGCCGAGGTCCGCCAGCGCGCGGCCGGCGACCCCGACGCCGTCTCGGTGGGCGACTACCACCTGGCCTCCCGGGTCGGGTGGGCGCTCACCGGCGAGCCGGTGGACGACGCGGGGATGCTGGAGCTGCTCGCGCCGTTCGCCGGCCACCGGCACCGCGTCACCGTCCTGCTCGCAGCGGTCGGCGGTGGGCGGCCGCGCCGCGCCCCGCGCATGCCGGTGCGCGACTACCGCTCGTTCTGACGGGCCGGTCCGCCGGGGCGGCCTCGGCGACGATCTCGGGGGAGCGGCCGGTGACGCGGCGCAGGCACCGCTCGCCGAAGCTGCCGGGCGCCCAGTCGCGGCCGTCCCGGGAGTCGGCGCCGAACAGGGCGCCGAGGAGGCCGAAGGCGGCGACGGTGACGAGGAGGGCGAGGAAGGTCATCATGGGATCGGTCCCTTTCCAGCGGTGTGGGGTGGGGCCTGGCCGGGCCCCGGGGACGTTCCCGCGGGTTCGTGACTCCAGTGTGGGCGGATCGCACCCTTCAGGTCCAGCGACCTTTTCTGCAGCGTTCGTGTAAGAATCGCTTCACCATGTTGGATCTGGGCCGGTTGCGCATCCTGCGCGAGCTCCGCCGCCGCGGCACCGCGGGCGCGGTCGCCGAGGCCCTCGGGTACAGCCCGTCGGCGGTGTCCCAGCAGCTCGCGCAGCTCCAGCGCGAGGTCGGCGTGCCGCTCGTCGAGCGGGCCGGGCGCCGCCTCCGGCTCACCGCGGCGGGCGAGGCGCTCGCCGGGCACGCCGACGCCCTGCTGGACGGCGCCCGCCGCGCCGAGGAGGACGCCCGCGCCGCGAGCGGCCGCGTCACCGGGCGCGTCGAGGTCGTCGGGTTCCAGACCGCGATCCTGCACCTGCTGGCGCCCGCGCTGCCGCGCCTCGCCGCCGCCTACCCCGACCTCGTCGTGGAGATCCACGACGACGAGTACGTGCGCGTCCTGCAGGCGCTGGTGCAGCAGGAGGTCGACCTCGTCCTGTCCTGCGAGTACTCGCACGTGCGGGCGCCCGCGCACCCCGAGCTCGCCGAGGAGGTGCTGTTCACCGAGCCGATGCGGCTGCTGCTGCCCGAGCGGCACCCGCTGGCGCTCGCCGCCGGGCCCGTCCGGCTCGCCGACCTCGGGGGCGCGACGTGGGCGACCGGGCACCTCGGCACCGGCCACGCCGACGTCGTCGCGAGCGCCTGCGCCGAGCTCGGCGGCTTCCGGCCCGACGTCCGGCAGCGCTCCAACGACCTGCTCGTCATCTTCGCGATGGTGCGCGCCGGGTCGGCCGCGATCGTGCCGGAGCTGGCGATGGAGCAGGAGCCGCCCGGCGTCGCCGTCCGGCCGATCGCCGAGGCCGACGTGCGGCGCCGCATGGTGCTGCGCTGGCGGACCGGCGCCGACGCGCGCCCGCCGGTGCGGGCGGTGCTGGACGAGGTGCGCGCGCGGGCCGCGGCGCTCGCCGCCGAGCGCCCGGCGCTCGCGCGGGAATAGCGCGGACGCGCGCGCGGCTGTGCCTTCCGGACGGTCCCGACGGCGTCCCCCGCGCGGCGCGGAATATGACGATTGGCATAGAGTGCCCGCATGACCGCAAGCGCAGCACAGACCGCAGGCGCAGCACGGGCCGGGGCGCGGGCATGACCCACCCGGTGACGGACAACGCCCTGCGCCGGGCCCTGGCACGGGTCCGCGACGGCAAGACACTCGACCGATCCGAGGCGACCACCCTGCTGCACGCGCGCGGCGCGCAGCTGGGCGACCTGCTCACCCACGCGGCGCGGATCCGCGACGCCGGCCTGGAGGCGGCCGGGCGGCCCGGCGTCGTCACCTACAGCCGCAAGGTCTTCATCCCGCTGACCCGGCTCTGCCGCGACCGCTGCGGCTACTGCACCTTCGCGACCGTCCCGCACCGCCTGGAGTCGCCCTACCTCAGCCCGGACGAGGTGCTGGAGATCGCCCGGCAGGGCGCGGCGCTCGGCTGCAAGGAGGCGCTGTTCACCCTCGGCGACCGGCCCGAGGACCGCTGGACCGCCGCCCGCGACTGGCTGGACGCGCACGGCTACGACGACACCCTGTCCTACGTCCGCGCGATGGCCGTCCGCGTGCTGGAGGAGACGGGCCTGCTCCCGCACCTCAACCCCGGCGTGCTCACCTGGCGCGACTTCCAGCGGCTGAAGCCGGTCGCGCCGTCCATGGGCATGATGCTGGAGACGACCGCGACGCGGCTGTTCAGCGAGAAGGGCGGCCCGCACTACGGCTCGCCCGACAAGGACCCGGCCGTCCGGCTGCGCGTCCTGGAGGACGCCGGCCGCACCAACGTCCCGTTCACCACCGGCATCCTCATCGGCATCGGCGAGACCGTCGCCGAGCGCGCCGACGCGCTGTTCGAGATCCGCCGGACGATGCGCGAGTACGGGGCGGTGCAGGAGGTCATCGTCCAGAACTTCCGCGCCAAGCCCGACACGAAGATGAGGGCGACGCCGGACGCCGAGCTGGACGAGCTCGCCGCCACCATCGCCGTCGCCCGCGTCGTCCTCGGCCCGAAGGCCCGCATCCAGGCCCCGCCGAACCTGGTCGACGACGAGTACGCGCTGATGCTGCGCGCCGGCATCGACGACTGGGGCGGCGTCTCGCCGCTGACCCCCGACCACGTCAACCCCGAGCGCCCCTGGCCGCAGATCGACGAGCTCGCCGCCCGCACCGCCGACGCCGGCTTCACGCTGCGCGAGCGCCTCACCATCTACCCCGAGTACGTCAAGCGCGGCGAGCCGTGGCTCGACCCGCGCCTGGCCGGGCACGTCGCCGCGCTCGCCGACCCGGCGACCGGCCTCGCCCGCGAGGACGCCGTCCTGGAGGGCCGCCCCTGGCAGGAGCCCGACGGCGGGTTCGCCGCGCTCGCCCCGTCCGGCCGCACCGACCTGCACGTCGAGATCGACACGAGCGGGCGGACGTCGGACCGGCGCGAGGACTTCGACTCGGTCTACGGCGATTGGGACGCGCTGCGCGACCGCTTGCCCGCGGCTGTTCAGTGGGGGGTCGCCCCCCCTCGGGCAGACGGAGCCCCGCAGCGGTTCGACTCCGACGTGGCGTCCGCGCTGGCCGCCGCCGAGCGCGACCCGGCGGGCCTCAGCGACGACCAGGCGCTCGCCCTGCTGCACGCCGACGGCCCCGAGCTGGACGCGCTCGCCCGCCTCGCCGACGACCTGCGGCGCGACACCGTCGGCGACGAGGTCACCTACGTCGTCACCCGCAACATCAACTTCACCAACGTCTGCTACACCGGCTGCCGGTTCTGCGCGTTCGCGCAGCGCCGCACCGACGCCGACGCCTACACCCTCTCGCTCGCGCAGGTCGGCGACCGGGTGGACGAGGCGTGGGCGGCGGGCGCCACCGAGATCTGCATGCAGGGCGGCATCCACCCCGACCTGCCCGGCACCGCCTACTTCGACCTCGCCCGCGAGGTGAAGCGCCGCGCGCCCGATATCCACCTGCACTCCTACAGCCCGATGGAGGTCGTCAACGGGGCGTCCCGCACCGACCTGTCGATCCGCGAGTGGCTGATCGCGGCGCGCGAGGCGGGCGTCGACTCGCTGCCGGGCACCGCCGCCGAGATCCTCGACGACGAGGTCCGCTGGGTCCTCACCAAGGGCAAGCTGCCGACCGACCAGTGGGTCGAGGTCGTCACGACCGCGCACGAGGTCGGCATCCCGACGACGTCCACGATGATGTACGGGCACGTCGACACGCCCTCGCACTGGGTCGGGCACCTGCGGCTGCTCCGCTCGATCCAGGAGCGGACCGGCGGGTTCAGCGAGTTCGTGCTGCTGCCGTTCGTGCACCACAACTCGCCGATCTACCTGGCGGGGCTCGCCCGGCCGGGGCCGACGGCGCGCGAGAACGTCGCCGTCCACGCCCTCGCGCGGATCCTGCTGCACGGCGCGATCGCCAACATCCAGACGTCCTGGGTCAAGCTCGGCGACGAGCTGTGCACGCGCGTCCTCCAGGGCGGCGTCAACGACCTCGGCGGCACCCTGATGGAGGAGACGATCAGCCGGATGGCCGGGTCGGAGAACGGCTCCTTCAAGGCCATCAGCGAGCTGGAGGCGATCGCGGCGGCGGCCGGGCGCCCGTCCCGGCAGCGCACCACCCTGTACGGGGAGGTCCCCGCCGAGCGCGTCGAGGCGGCCCGCCGCACCGACGGCATCGGCCACTTCGGCGCCGGCCGCGGCCTGCCGCTCGTCACCCGCTGACGCGCGTCCCGGGACGCCCCGCGCGGGGCGTCCCGGGACGCGTCCATGCCAGGGATTGACGATCCCTGGATGAACGCGGCCTTCTTCCGCCGCGGCCCGCCGACCAGCATGGAGATCGCCGGGCGGGACGCGTGAGGGTCACGCGGCGCGGACCCGGCGCAGGAGGACTCCCATGACCGACCAGCGGATCGCGATCGTCACCGGCGCCAACCGCGGTCTCGGCCGCAGCACCGCGCTGCACCTGGCCGCCGACGGCACCGACGTGATCATCACCTACCGGTCGCACGCCGCCGAGGCCGAGGCCGTCGCCAAGGAGATCGGGGCGCTCGGCCGGACCGCCGTCGCGCTGCCGCTCGACGCCGCCGACCTCGCCTCGTTCGACGCGTTCGCCGCGCGCGTCCTGGCCGCCCTGCGCGAGAACTGGGGCCGCGACACCTTCGACGTCCTGGTCAACAACGCCGGCGCCTCCGGCGGCACGACGTTCCTGGAGACCACCGTCGAGGACTTCGACGCCCTCGTGGACGTGCACGTGCGCGGGGTGTACTTCCTCACCCAGAAGCTCGTGCCGCTCATGGCCGACGGCGGCCGCATCGTCAACCTGTCGTCCGGCCTCACCCGCTTCACCACGCCGGGCATGTCGGCCTACGCGATGATGAAGGGCGCCGTCGAGGTGTTCACCCGCTACCTCGCCAAGGAGCTCGGCCCGCGCGGCATCGCCGTCAACACCGTCGCGCCCGGCCCCGTCGCCACCGACTTCGAGGGCGGCCGCCTCCGCGACGACGAGCAGGTCCGCGGCGCGCTCGGGTCGATGGCCGCGCTCGGCCGGATCGGCGAGCCCGACGACATCGGCGCCGCCATCGCGACCCTGCTGCGCCCCGGCACCGGCTGGATCACCGGGCAGCGCGTCGAGGCGTCCGGCGGCCTGTTCCTGTGACCCGTCCGGCATCCTGGGGGACGTGATGGACCGCGAGCAGCTCGCCGACTTCCTGCGCACCCGCCGCGCCGCGCTGCAGCCCGAGGACGTCGGGCTGCCGCGCGGCCCGCGCCGCCGCACCGAGGGCCTCCGCCGCGAGGAGGCGGCGGCCCTCGCGGGCATGTCCACCGACTACTACAGCCGCCTGGAGCAGCGGCGCGGCCCGCAGCCGTCCGAGCCGATGCTCGCCGCGATCGCGCGCGGCCTGCACCTGTCCCTGGACGAGCGCGACCACCTGTTCCGCCTCGCCGGGCACAACACCCCGGGCCGCGCCTCGCGCTCGGACCACATCACGCCCGGCCTGATGCGCATCCTGGACCGCCTCCAGGACACCCCGGCCGAGGTCGTCACCGACCTCGGCGAGACCCTCGTCCGGACCCCGGCGGGCGTCGCCCTGTTCGGCGACCCGGCCGCGCACACGGGCCCGGCCCGCAGCATCGTCCACCGCTGGTTCACCGACCCGGCCACCCGCGAGCGGTACGCCCCGGAGGACCACCCGGGCCTCTCCCGCTTCTTCGCCGCCTCCCTGCGCGCCGCGTCCTCCCGCCAGGGCCCGGACTCCCGCGCCGCCCGCATGGCGGCCGACCTCCAGGCGCGCAGCCCGGAGTTCGCCGAGGTCTGGAAGGCCCACGACGTCGGCGGCCACCGCCCCGACGTCAAGCACGTCGTGCATCCTGAGCTGGGCGTCCTGGAACTCCAGTGCCAGGTCCTCCTGGACCCCGAGCAGGCCCAGGAACTCCTCGTCTACACCGCCACCCCGGGCTCGGAGAGCCACCAGAAACTGAAACTCCTCCCCGCCGTCAGCGCCCCCTGACCAGGGCTCGCCTGGGAGGCAGGTCGCCGCCCGCCTGCGCGCCCGCCACGGGTGTTCTGTCTGCAACTCGATCGGATGAACACCTGCGCGCGTGTGCCAAGCAAGCGTAACGTCACTCTTGGTAGCTGTTCAGTGACGGTGCCCGCTATAGGTCTAGAGCAAAACGGGCACATACACTCGCGAAGACAGGTGTGGTGCGTGACACGGCCCAAGCACAACGACAAGGAGCTGGACCAGGTCTTCGCGGAGGCATGGCGGAAGGGGTGGCGGATAACGCGTGACAAGCGCTACTGGAAGCTCTGGTGTCCGTGCCGGTTGAAGCATTTCAAAACGGTGAAGCTCACCCCTTCCGATCCCCGCTACAAGACCAATCTGGTCAAGCATCTGGGCAGCCGGACGTGCTGGAACGAGGAGTCCGAGTGATCTTCTATGCCGACCTCGGTATCGCCGTCGACATCGAGGGGATCGACGACGTGCAGGAGTGCGTCGATGAGCTCCTGGAGGCGCTGGCCGACCTGGAAGAGGCGGATCCGGCCATCGTGGACGTCGATGTCACGGCGACCCTGACCACCGGGGACGTCGAGGTGAACATGTGTGTGGAAGCCAGTGACCTGGCCGAGGCGGGCCAGAAGCTCCTGGCCACCGTCCGTGGAGCACTGCACCGCATCGGAGGCGATACCCCCGGCTGGGAGAAGGCGGCCCGTCTCATGCATGAGGCTTGCATGAACGTTCGCTCGACCGAACGAGAGCTCAGCGGGACCTGATTCGAGGGCGGGCAACGGTCGGCTCATCGCGAGCCACTGCCGAACCGGGAGAGGCCCGGCCACGACCGGCCCATCACCCCGATCGCAAGCGGCGGCGGAGGCGCCCCGCCCCGCACGGCCCCCGTGGCGGCCGTGACGGTGCTGGAGGACGCCGCCGAGGCCGCGTCCGCGCGGCCGCCGCTCCGGGTGGACGCCGGGCGCTATCTGTTCGTCGAGACGCGGAGCCGGCAGGCGGTGGACCCGGCCGCGCCGGAGACGCGCGGCATGTCGGGCTCGCCCGTCCTGCGCCGCGCGTGGCTGCCGTTCGACGGCGCGAAGGCCGGGCTGACGGCCGAGACCCGGGACGGGCGGACCGTCCGTACCTGGCTCTGCGACGACGCCGCGGCGCCGGTCAAGAAAGCCCCGCATGGCTCGGGGCCCGGTCCCCGGCCGTCCGGATGCCGCAACCGGCCCGCCGCCGACCCGGCCGTGCCGGCGGAGGCGGGCGCCGCGCGCGCCTGGCTGTACCGCACCGCGCAGGGCGGCAACCCGCCCGACGTGCAGGCGTTCATCACCCTCGGCGACACCGTCGCCGAGCGGTACGTGCCGCCCGCCGCGCTCGCCGCGCTGTTCCGGGCCGCGACCCGCGTCCCCGGCGTGACCGCGTCCCCCGCCGCGGTCGATTTCGCCGGGCGGCGCGGCGTCGCGGTCGGCCAGACCTGGGCCGGGACGCGGTACGAGCTGATCTTCGACGCGGCCAGCCGGCGCTTCCTCGGCACCCGCACGGTGGTCGACTTCGACGCCTCCTTCCGCCCGTCCGGGGGCAAGAGCCCCGGCGCCGGGACCGATCCAGCCTTCCGCGCCGCGCACCGGCAGGGGCAGGTGCTCTACGAGGCCGCCGTGCTGCGCACCGCCGTCACCGGCCGTCCCGGCGAGCTGCCCTGACCCGCCGCCCCGGCGCCGCCCCGGACGGAGCGGAGCGGCGCCGGGGTCCTAAGATCCGGGGATGGCGAGCGGGGAACGTGAGATCACCGAGGGCGTCGACCTGTGCCTGCCGGACGGGACGCTGAACCCGGCGGCCGTCGGCTGGTCGCGGACGCCGCTGCACCGGACGGCGCTCAAGGGGTGGGGGCGCGGCAAGCGGTGGGAGTACTGGTGCCTCACGACGCCGACGCACCTGATCGCCGTCACCGTCAGCGACATCGACTACCTGGCGCTCAACACCGTCTACTTCCTGGAGTACGGCGGCGCGGAGCTCGCCGCGACCGATCTCGTCCCGTTCGGGCGGGGCGTGCGGCTGCCCGACAGCCTGGACGGCGCGGACATCGCCGTCCGCGGCAAGGTCGGCGTGGACATCGTCCGCGAGCCGGGCGGGACGCGGATCCGGGTCAAGACCGCCGACGTGCGCGCCGACCTGTTCGCCGCGCTGCCCGAGGGGCACGAGACGATGAGCGTCGTCATCCCGTGGAGCCGCAAGCGGTTCCAGTACACCTCCAAGCACACCGCCCGCCCCGCGTCCGGGACCGCCGTCGTGCGGGGGAGGACGTACGACTTCGACGGCGGCTGGGGCGTCCTCGACCACGGGCGCGGCCGCTGGCCCTACGACACCCTGTGGAACTGGGGCGCCGCGTCCGGCGTCACCGGCGGCCGCACCGTCGGCCTCCAGTTCGGCGGGAAGTGGACGGCGGGCACCGGCATGACCGAGAACGCGCTCTGCGTCGACGGCCGCCTCACCAAGATCGGCGAGGAGCTGGACTGGGAGTACGGCGACTTCGCGCAGCCCTGGCGCGTCCGCACGCCCGGCTCCGACCGCGTGGACGTCGTGTTCACCCCCTTCCACGAGCGCGCCGAGCGCACCAACGCCGGCCTGATCTACAACGACACCCACCAGTGCTTCGGCCACTACGCCGGCACGATCCGCCCCGGCGGGCAGGAACCGGTCGAGGTGGACGGCCTGCTCGGCTGGGCCGAGCAGGTCCGGATGCGCTGGTGACCGCTACCGCGACCGCTGGACCGCGCCCTCCCCGAAGGAGCGGCTGAACACGAGCGCGAGCGCGATGCCGAACGCCGTCTCGACGAGCCGCTCGTTGAAGTGCGCGACCGCCGACGGGTGGTCGGCGAAGCCGAGCAGCAGGATGACGAAGAACGTCGTGTAGGCGGCGGTGATGTACCAGCGCCCGCCGCGCGTCGCCGACGCCGCCGTGAGGACGGCGAACGTCGCCGCCGCCATCACCCACGGGTCCGACGCGAACCGGACGAACAGCAGCGCGGCGATGCCGCCGGCCAGCACCGACAGGACGCGCCCGTAGCTGCGCAGGCGCTGCGGGCCGGGCGCCGGGCGGGTGACGAACGTGGCGGCGGCCGTCGCCCAGCCGACGTGCTCCAGCCCGGCCAGGTAGCCGACGAGCGCGGCGATCGCGGCGGCGAGGCCCATCCGCAGGCCGAACGAGCGGGCGGCGGCCGGCTCCAGCGCCGCGAACGCCCGGCGCGGCGGCCCCGGACGCGACGGCCAGAGCAGCGACAGCAGCCACGACGCCACCGACCCGCACGCGATGAGCCCGGCGATCGCCGCGCCCTGCCCGAGGTCGCGGTAGCTCAGCCCGACCGCGACGAGCGGGACGCAGAGCACCAGCGCGAGCGTCCCGGCGGGCCGCCGCACGGCGGCGCGGGCCGCGCCGATCGGCAGCAGCAGCATCGCGGCGACCGCGAGCGGCGGCACGTGCGACAGCAGGCTGCCGAGCAGGATCGACAGCGCCGCGACCAGCCCGACGACGGCGGTGAGCACCCGCCCCCGCCGCGCCGGCCGCACCCCGACGAGCACCGCCGGGACCGTCCCCACCGCGAACGCGAGGCCCTTCTCGACGTCGCCGAACAGGATCACCAGGACGGGCGGCACCGCGTACACCGCGCCGGGCAGCGCGTCCCCCCACCGCCAGTCCAGCCCCCGCGCCCCCATGATCATGCGGTGCCCGGGGGGCTTCCACGGCCAACGCGCGGCGCGGCAAAGAGGCGCCCATCCGGTATTACTGATCCGTGGACGAGAGCACGGGCGGCCCCCGGCCCGGCGACCCGGACGACCCCGCGGTCGGGACGGGCGGCGGGGACGGCGGGGAAGCCGCGATGGACGCCGCCGCGGACGGCGAGCGCGCCGGTGACGCGGACGGTGGGACCGAGGAGTTCGAGGGGCTCGACGAGCGGGTGAGCTGGACCGTCCCCGGCGTCCCGGACGAGGACGGGGACGAGCCCGCGCCCGAACCCGAGCCCGAACCGGAGGCCGCCGAGGACGCCCCGCCCAAGGCGCGGAGCCGCGCGCCGCTGTGGGCGGGCGCGGCGGCGCTGCTGCTCGTCGCCGTCGCGGGCGGGGTGTGGGCGCTCGGGCCGTCGGGTTCCTCGTGCGACGGCGCGCCCGTTCAGGTCGCGGTCGGCGCGGATCCCGGGATCGCGTCGACGTTGCGCGGCGTCGCCGACCGCTTCAACGTCGAGGAGCACCACGTCGGGACGCGGTGCGTAAGAGTCACCGTCACCGACGTGGCGTCCGCCGACTACGTGCGGCGCGCTCCGCTGCGCGCGCGCTACGACGTGTGGGTTCCCGAGTCGGGCCTATGGCTCGGCCCGGCCCGCGAGGCGGGCGCGAACCGTGTCCCGCCGCTCGCGCCGACGCTCGTCGGCACGCCCGTCGTGCTCGCCGCGCCGAAGGCCGCGGGCGTCGACACCGGCGGCACCTGGAAGGCCCTGCTGGACGGCGGCCTGTCGCGCCGCTCGCCCGATCCGGCGGCCTCGATGCCCGGCGCCGTCGCCATGCTCGCGCTCAAGCAGGTCGCGGCCGGCGACGTCGACGCGGGCCTCGGCCGGGCGCTCGGCAAGGGCGTCCCGCTGGCGGGGCTGCTCGGTCCCGACCGGGGCGAGCGGCCGCTGCTCGTCACCACCGAGCAGGCCGTCCTCGCCTACAACGAGGCGCACCGCCCCAACCCGGTCGAGCCGACCGTGCCGAAGGAGGGCACCGTCCTGCTCGACTACCCCTTCGCCGTCACGACCGCCGACGCCGCGCGGCGCGAGGGCGCGCAGGCGCTCCTCACCGCGCTCGGCACCCGCCCGTCCCGCGACGCCCTCCAGGCGGCCGGGTTCCGGACGCCGCAGGGCACGTTCGACGCGGCCCGCGCCGAGCGCTTCGCCGTCCCGGCGGCCCGCCCGAAGACGCTGGCGCCGCCCACCCGCGCCGCCCTGGCCGCCGCCTTCCGCGCCTGGCGCTGAGCCGGGGCGTCAGCGGACTTCGATGAAGGCGTCGGCGGGGCGCGGAGGGCGCTCGCGCGGGGGCGCGGCGGGGTGGCCGACGCCGACGGCGCCCATCGGATCCCAGCCGGCGGGCAGGTCCAGCACCTCGCGGACGACGTCGCGGCAGAACATCGTGGACGACACCCAGCACGACCCGAGGCCCTCGACGGCCAGCGCCACCAGCAGGTTCTCGACGCCCGCCCCGGCGGCGACGACGAACATCTCGCGCTCGGCGGCGTTGCGCCGCTCGTCGGGGTAGGTGTGCGCGCCGTCCATGACCAGGCACGGCACGACGAGGTAGGGGGCGCGGCGCAGGACGTCGCCGCGCCGCAGCCGCCGCTCGACCGACTCCTCGGTGAAGCCGTCCCGGCGCAGGTCGGCCTCCCACGCGTCGCGCATCGCGTCGAGCAGCCGGGTCCGCGCCGCCGCCGACTCCACCAGCACGAACCGCCAGGGCGTGGTGTGGTGCGGGGCGGGCGCGGTGATCGCGGCGGCGACGGCGCGGCGGACGGCCGCCGGGTCCACCGGCTCGGCGGTGAACTCGCGGACGGTGCGGCGCGCGTACAGCACCTCCGACGGCCCGTAGCGGAACATGTCGTCGGCGGGCGCGCGCACCAGGATCCGCGCGCCCGGCCCGTCGTCGTCGGTGACGAGGTCGCCGAGGCCGCGCACGACCGCGACGGGCACCCCGTCCAGCTTGCCCTTGACCAGCTCGGCCGCCGCCGCCAGCTCGTCGGCGACGGCGGTGACGGTCGCCTCCAGCCGGTTGCCGTAGGCGTCCGAGCGGCCGCGGAAGTCGTCCAGCGGGTCGAGGCCGGCGGCGCCGATCGCGACGTCGGTGAGGCCGTTCCGCCACGGCCGCCCGAAGGTGTCGGACACGAGGACGGCGACGTTCAGCCCGGTGCGCTCGCGCAGCCCGGCGCGGATGCGGCGGGCCGAGGCGTCGGAGTCCTCGGGCAGCAGCAGGACGGTGCCGGGCGCGGTGTTGGAGGCGTCCACCCCGGCGGCCGCCATGACGAGGCCCTGCCGGGTCTCCACGATGCGGGTCTCGCCGCGGGCGTGCGCGCGGCGCGCGACGACGCGGACGGTCTCGGCGTCGATCGCCTTCTCCCGGTCGCCGGCGACCAGGACGCGCCCCTCCGCCTTGCTGACGATCTTGGAGGTGACGACCAGGACGTCGCCGTCCTCCAGCAGGTCGGCGGGGATCAGCGCGGCGATGTCGGCGCCCTCGGCCACCTCCGGCAGGCCGGGCACGCCGAAGACCTGGAGGCCGCGGCTCATCCCGCGGCCCCCGCCAGCTCGGCCGCGAGGTCCAGGGCGGCGCGGGCGATCGCCTCGGTCGCGGCGGGGTCGCTCATCAGCAGCGGCCGGGACCGCACCGCGACGCCCTCGACGCCCTCGGCGGCGGTGGCGGCGTCGGCGTCGTCGACCAGCCAGCCGTCCAGCAGCTCCGCGCCGTAGTGCTCGGCGACGGCCCGCGCGGACGTCTCGACGCCGATCGCGGTGAGGCAGGCGTCGGCCATGCCGCGCACGGGGGCGCCGCCGATGATGGGGGAGACGCCGACGACGGTCTTGGCGGCGACGGCGTCGCGCACGCCGGGGATCCCGAGAATGGTCCCGACCGAAACCACCGGATTGGACGGCGGCAGCAGCACGGCGTCGGCGTCGCGGATCGCCTCCAGGACGCCGGGGGCGGGCTTGGCGTCCGCCGCGCCGACCGGCGCGATCGTCACGGCGGGCAGGGACGCGCGGAGCCGCACCCACCACTCCTGGAAGTGGATCGCGCGGCGGCCGTGCTCGGGGTCGTCGACGACGACGTGCGTCTCGACCTGGTCGTCGGTCATCGGGATCAGCCGGACGCCGGGCTTCCAGCGGTCGCAGAGCGCCTCGGTGACGGCCGACAGGGGGTACCCGGCGGCGAGCATCTGGGTGCGCACGATGTGGGTGGCGAAGTCGCGGTCGCCGAGGCCGAACCAGGACGGGCCGACGCCGTAGGCGAGCAGCTCCTCCTTGACGGTGAACGCCTCGTCCCGGCGCCCCCACCCCTGCTCCTCGTCGATCCCGCCGCCGAGGGTGTACATGACGGTGTCGAGGTCGGGGCAGACCCGCAGGCCGAACAGCGAGATGTCGTCCCCGGTGTTGCCGATCACGGTGATGTCGGCGGCCGGTTCGGCCGCCCTCAGGCCGCGCAGGAAGCGGGCACCACCGATACCGCCCGCCAGCGCCACGATCTTCATACCGCCAGCCTAGAGCGCCCGCCGCGGCCGCCCGCACGGGACCGCGTCCGGCCGGTCCGCGCGCGCCGCGGCGCCCGGCGATGTGCAAAGCTTTGCGCTGTAATCCGAATGCCTCTGTCAGGAGATGTCGCCGTGAACAAGGATGCCGTCCAGCGCCTGCGCGAGCCGGCCGCCTGGGTATTGCTGGCCGCCGCCGGGCTGCAATTGCTGTCCGGCCTGATCGCGCTGTTCACCACCGGCGGATTCACGTATCGCGCATTGATCGAGACCCAGGACGGATTCTTCACCGCGACGGCGACCGTCGCGCTGGCCGTCGTCGCGGTCCTGCTGGTCAACGGCGGTGCGGCGCCGACGCCGCAGGCGCGGACGATCACGATGGGCGCGCTCGGCGTGCTCGGCGGCATCCTCCTGTTCGGCGTCATCACCTGGCTCGGCGGGATGCTGTCGAGCTCGCAGTACGCGGGCGCCGGCTTCAAGCTGGCGCTGTTCCTCCACGGGGCCGCCAAGCTCGCCGTCGCCGGCGTCGCGGCCTGGTTCGTGTTCACCGTCTTCCAGGGCCTCCAGCCGCCGCGGCCGCAGAACCCGCAGCAGGTGCCGCAGGGCGGCGGCTACCCCGACTACGGGTACCAGCAGGGCCAGCAGGCCCCGTACGGCCAGCAGCAGTACGGGCAGCCGGGCGAGCAGCAGCAGCAGTACGGCCAGCCGCAGCAGTACGGCGATCAGCAGCAGTACGGCGAGCAGGCCCAGTACGGCCAGCAGGGCTACCAGCAGTACGGGCAGCCGCAGCAGCAGTACGGCGACCAGGGCCCGCAGGCCCAGTACGGGCAGCCGCAGTACGGCGAGCAGCAGGGCCAGCAGCAGTACGGCCAGCAGCCGCAGCAGCCCTCGGCGGCGCAGGAGGCCGAGGACGAGAGCATGGGGGAGTGGACCCGGGCTTATGGCGGTTCGGGCAGCGGCGACCCCAATGCCCAGGGACCTTCCGGAACTCCGCATACTCCAGGTCAGTCCGGGTACGGCCAGGCTCCCCAGCAGGGAGAGGGCGCTCAGGGCGAGGGCCGCGATTGGTATCGCGACAACCGTCCCCCTCAGTGATGCCGTGATTATCTGATCTCTGGCCAAAGCAGATCGCGCTGATGCCCCAAAAACCCATCTTTGCCCCAGGGCAAACTTGTTCCGCTTGACGGAGCGGGCGCTACACACGTGTAATTTCGTGAGTGTAGTTCTATGCCTTCTCGGGGGGATGGAGCTCGAGGGAAGGCATTGACCAGGGGGCTCCACGGGCTAGGAGGTGCGCTGTGAGCGAGGTAGTGATCCCGCTGGCGCACGGCACAGACGACGGCGAAGAGATGGGCTGGCAGGAGCGCGCCCTGTGCGCGCAGACGGACCCGGAGGCGTTCTTTCCAGAGAAGGGCGGCTCCACTCGCGAAGCCAAGAAGGTGTGCCGGGCATGTGAGGTGCGGGCTGAGTGCCTGGAGTACGCGCTTCAGCACGACGAGCGTTTCGGTATCTGGGGAGGGCTGTCGGAGCGGGAGCGTCGCAAGCTGAAGCGCCAGGCCGTCTGACGCCGCCGCCCGGACGGGCCCGCCCGAGCGGGGACGGGACGGGCGCGGCGGGGCGGACGGGCGGGCGCGACGGACCGCGCGGCCCGGCGGACCACCCCCGGTCGAAAACCCCTAAATAAGGGGATTCGGGACGGTTCCGGCGGCTCGCGCGTACAGTTGGCAGCCGTGCCGGCAGCATGCCGGCACGGCTGCTGCCTTTCCCCCACCCAGAGCGAGCGCCTCCCTTGCCGCCCTCTCTCGACCCCCCGCACGAGCACCGCCCGGCCCCGCCCCGGCCCGCCGCCGGGCACCGCGTCACCGCCGTCCTGGTCGCGCACGACGGCGTGCGCTGGCTGCCCGACACGCTGAAGGCCCTGCTCACACAGGCCCGCCCGCCCGACGCGCTGGTGGCCGCCGACACCGGGAGCCGCGACCGGGGCGCCGCGGTGCTCGCGGAGGTCGTCGGCGCGGACGCGGTGCTGGCGCTGCCCCGCACCACCGGCTACGGCGAGGCGATCGCCGAGGCGCTCCGCCACCCCGCCGCCGCGCGCGCCCCGGCGGACCCGGGCGCCGGTCCCGCGACCGAGTGGATCTGGCTCCTGCACGACGACTCCGCCCCCGACCGGCACGCCCTCGCCGCCCTGCTGCGCGCCGCGGACGCCGACCCGCGCGCCGCCGTCCTCGGGCCGAAGCTGCGCGACTGGTACGACCGCGGCGTCCTGCTGGAGGTCGGCGTCGCCGTCGACGGCGCGACCCGCCGCGAGACCGGCCTGGACGGCCGCGAGTTCGACCAGGGCCAGCGCGACGGCGACCGCGACGTCCTCGCCGTCAGCAGCGCCGGGATGCTCGTCCGCCGCGACGTGTGGGACCGGCTCGGCGGCTTCGACGTCGAGTTCGGCCTGTTCCGCGACGACCTGGACCTCTGCTGGCGGGCGCACGCCGCCGGCCACCGCGTGATGGTCGTCACCGGCGCGGTCGTGTACCACGCCGAGGCGTCCCGGCGGGGCCTCCGCACCATCGGCATGACGTCCGAGAGCCCGCGCCGCCGCGACCGCCGCAACGCGCTGTACGCGCTGCTCGGCAACCTGCCGCTGCGCCGCCTGCCGCGCGCGCTGCTCCGCAACGGCTGGGCCGCGCTGATGCGGGCGCTCGTGCTGTTCGCGGTGAAGCAGCCGGGCGCCGCCCGCGACGAGCTCGCCGCGTTCGCCGCCGTCGCCGGACGTCCCGGACGCTTCCGGCGGGTGCGCGCCGACCGCGCGGACGGCCGCAAGCAGGTGTACCGGACGGTGCGCCGTTTCCAGCCGCGCGGCGTCGCGCTGCGCCGCCTGTACGAGACGGTCGCCGACCGGCTCGCGCCGAGCGACGAGGAGCGCGACCGCGAGCGCGACGCGGCGCCCGTCCCCGAGGGCCCGGGACCGCTGCGGCGGCTCCTCGCCCGCCCCGCCGTGCCGCTCGTCGTGGCGCTCTGCGCCGTCACGCCGGCGGCCGAGCGGTCGCTGCCGTTCGCGGGCGGCCGCCTTGGCGGCGGCGCGCTGGCGCCGCCGGTGGCGGGTGCGAGCGACCTGTGGCACCAGTACCTGGCGGGCTGGCATCCGGCCGGGCTCGGCTCGGCCGCGGGCAGCCCGCCGTGGGTGGGCGTCGTCGCGCTGCTGTCGTCGCTCACCCTCGGCAAGCCGTGGCTGGCCGTCGCGCTGCTGCTGCTCGGCAGCGTTCCGCTCGCCGGGCTGGCCGCCTACCGCGCGTCCCGGCTGCTGCTGCCGCGCGCGGCGTACCCGCTGCGCGTCTGGTTCGCCGCGACCTACGCGCTGCTGCCGACCGCGACCGGCGCGATCGCCGGGGGACGGCTCGGCAGCGCCGTCGTCGTCGTGCTGCTGCCGCTCGTCGCCGTCCAGGCGGCGCGGATGCTGGACCCGTCCGCCGAACGCCGCAAGGCGGGGCGGGCGGCATGGGCGACGGGGCTGCTGCTCGCCGTCGCGTTCGCGTTCGTCCCGCTGACGTGGCTGCTCGCCGTGCTCGGCGGCGGCGCGGCCTGGGCGCTCGCGGGACGGCCGGGCGGGCGCGTACGCCGCGGCCTGGTGATCGCGCTCGGCGTCCCGCCGCTGCTCTGCCTGCCCTGGACGCTCGGCCTGCTGGCGCACCCGTCGCGGTTCCTGCTGGAGGCGGGCCTGAACGCGCCCTACGCGCCCGCGACCGCCGCCGAGCTGCTCACGCTGAACCCCGGCGGCCCCGGCACCCCGCCGTACTGGGCGACGGCCGGGCTGCCGGTCGCCGCGTTCGGCGCGCTCTGGCTGCGCGGCGGGCGGCGCGTCGCGCTGGCGGGCTGGCTGCTCGCGGTGTCGGCGCTGCTCGTCGCCCTGCTCACCGCGGCGATCACCGTCACCCGGGGCCCGGACCCGGCGCCGGCCTGGCCGGGCGCGGTGCTGCTGGTCGCCGCCGCCGGGCTGCTCGCCGCGGTCGCCGTCGCGGTCCGCCGCGCGGTCCGGGCGACCCGCCGCACCCGGCCGTTCGCCTGGGCGGTCCTCGCGGCGGCGGTCGCCACCCCGATCCTCGCCGCCGGGTCCTGGATCCTGGACGGGGCGGGCGGGCCGCTCGGCCGCGTCGACCCCGACACCGTCCCCGGCTACCTCGCCGGCCCCGCCGGGCCGCGCACGCTCGCCCTGCGCGCCGAGCCGGACGGGCGGATCTCCTACAGCGTGCTGCGCGGCGCCGCGCCCGTCCTCGGCGACGCCGAGACGCCCGCCGACGACCGCGCCCGCCACCGCATGGACGGCCTCGCCGCCGCGATGGCCGTGAACCGGCCCGGCGACGACGGGACGGCGCTCGCCCGCATGGGCGTGCAGTACCTGCTGGTCAACGACCCGCGACGGTCGCCGCTCACCGCCGTCCTCGACGCCACGCCCGAGCTGTCGCGGCTGAGCCGCACCGCGACCTTCGCCGTCTGGCGGGTGCAGCCCGACGCCGGCCGCCGCATGCTCGACACGAGCGGCGCGCTGGTCCCGCTGCCCGCGTCCGGGCCGGTCCGCGTCCCGCCCGGCCCGCCGGGCCGGATCCTGCTGCTCGCCGAACCCGCCGACGGCGGCTGGCACGCCACTCTCGACGGCCGCGACGTGCCGTCGCTGACCGTGGACGGCTGGGCGCAGGGCTACCGCATCCCGCCCGCCGGCGGCGTCTTCGACCAGCGGCGCGGGATGCTGCTCCGGCACGGCTGGCTGTGGATCCAGGGCGCGGCGGCGCTCGCCGTCCTCGTCCTCGCGCTGCCCGGCGCGCAGCTCGACACCTTCAGCGCGCCCCGCCGCCGCGCGGGCGGCCGGCGCCGCCGCACCGGCGAGACCGCGGCCGTCCGCGCCGAGCACGAGGAGGTGCCCGCGTGAGGGCGCCGCGCATCGACCTGGGCGGCGCGGCCGGGCTGCTGCGCTACCGGGCCGTCGCCGCGCTCCTGGTGCTGGTCGCGGGCGCCGCCCTGTACGGCGCCGCCGACCTGTCGCGGCCCGGCGCCCGCGCCGCCCCGCGCGGCGGGCACTCGCCCGTCACCGCCGCGCTGCTCGTCTGCCCCGGCGGCGACGGCGGCCGCACGACCGTGCAGACGCTGCCCGCCGACCGCTCGCGCGGCGCCGGCCAGCTCACCGTCCAGCCCGCCGGCACCGGGCTGCCGCTGCTGTCCACCACCCAGGCCGGGCACGCCTGGACCCACGACGACGCCCGCGCGCCCGCCGCCCGCACCGTCATCGCGTCCGGCGGGCTCGCCGCCGGCCTCGCCGCCGAGCGCACCTCCTACCGCGCCAAGGGCGACGACCGCGGCCTCGCCGCGACCCGCTGCGCCCCGCCCGGCACCGACCTGTGGTTCCTCGGCCCCGGCCCCGCCGCCGCCGACCGCGTCGAGGTGCTGCTCACCAACCCCGACCCCGCCCCGGCGGCGGTGGACCTCGCCGCGCTGTCGGACGACGGCCCCCTCGACACCGTCGAGGGGCGCGGCACCCAGGTCCCCGGCCACGGCAGCAAGGTCATCGAGATCGGCCGGTCGCCCGAAGGGCTCGGCGCCGTCGTCGCCGGCGCTCGCGACATGGCGCTGAGCGTGCGCGCCACCACCGGCCGCGTCGCCGCCGCCGTCCGGGTCCGCAGCGGCGCCGGCCAGGGCGTCGACTGGCTCCCGCTGTCGCCCGCCCCGGCCCGCTCGGTGCTCGTCCCCGGCGTCCCGAGCGGCGGCGGCGCGCGCCGCCTCGCCCTCGCGGTGCCCGGCGAGGGCGACGCCCGCGTCCGCGTCCAGGTGCTGACGTCCGCCGGCGCATTCGCGCCGCAGGGCCAGGACGAGCTGGACGCGCCCGGCCGCACCGTCACCGCCGTCGACCTGAACGGCGCGCTGCTCGGCAAGCCCGCCGCGATCCGCCTCGTCGCCGACCGGCCGATCATCGCGGGGTTCGACGCCTCCGCGGGCGGCGACGTCGCCTACGGCTCGGCGACCCCGCCGATCGGCGCCGACGGTGCGGTCGTCGCCGACACCCGCTACGCGGCGTCGGTGCTGCTCACCGCGCCGGACGGGGCGGCGAAGGTGCGGATCGTCCCGCTCGGGGCGCCCGGCGCCGCGCAGGAGGTCGCCGTCCCGGCGGGCCGCACCGTCGAGAAGGCCCTCGGCCTGAGCGCCGGCGGCGCGTGGATCGTCCCGCTGCCCGGCTCCGGCCCGGTGCACGCCGCGCGGACGATGACCGAGGCGAAGCGCCTGACCGTCCTGCCACTGTTCCCTGCCGCCGTCACCACGGCCCTGCCACCCGCGGGCGACACCGGCCGCACCCTGGTGCGGTAGCCGGAAGGTCAGTCTTCCGGGCCGTCGTAGCCGGGGTCGACGGACTCGGGGGACAGGCCGAGCAGGTCGGCGATCTCCTCGGTGAGCAGCTCGCGGACCAGCCGGGCCGTCTCCGGGTCGCCGGACGCGCGGACCTGCACGGGCCGCCGGTACACGACGATGCGCACGGGGCGGCCCTGCTCGCCGGGCTCGGTCAGCACGAGGGGGACGGGCGCGTCGTCGCCCGGGTCGACGTCGGGGACCTCCTCGACGGCGAACTCCACCCGGGCGAGCTCCTGCTCGAAGCGGGCGCCGAGGCGCCGCACCTCGCCCTCGACGAGGTCGTCGAACCGCTCGGCCCGGCTGCGGGAGGCCGGCACCTGCGGAGGGGTCAAGGGGCCGCGAACCCCGCGACCGTGCCGGTCGCGGCGCCGCACGCCAACCACACGGGGTCGCACGCGTCCCAGCCTACCGCCGGGTCCGGGGTGCCGTCCGGCCCTCGCGCGGGCCGCCCGGAAGCGCTCCGCATCCGTAGCGGGACGGAATGTAATTGTTATCGCGGAAATTGTCCGGTAACGGCGACACGTGCACGGGGGTGGTGGCGGAGTCGGCGGCGGCGGGGTACGGTCGGCCATCGTGAGCCCCGCCCGCATCTGCTCCCGTACCGCCTGCAAGGCGTCCGCAGTGTTCACGCTCACGTACGTCTACCGCGATTCCACCGCAGTCCTGGGTCCTCTCGCCGCGTACGCCGAGCCGCACTGCTACGACCTGTGTGCGGAGCACTCGGAACGCCTCACCGCCCCCATGGGGTGGGAGCTCGTCCGCCTGCCGGTGGAGACCGGATCCGAGCCGAGCGCCGACGACCTGGAGGCGCTCGCCGACGCCGTCCGCGAGGCCGCGCGCCCGAGCGGCGCGCCCGGCGCCGAGCCCGTCGGCCAGGGCACCGAGATAGGGCGCCGCGGCCACCTGCGCGTCCTGCGCTCCGAGCCCGCCGGCAGCCAGCCCGCCGGCGCCCCGCCCGTCCAGGACTGACGCGCGCGCGGCGCACACCGCCCTTTCCCGTCAGGTCGGACCTGTCCGGGCCGCCCGCGCCGGTAGGCTCGTGGGCCGCAGGACCGACGGACAGGAGACCGGAGTTGGGCGACCCCGCCAAGATCTTCAAGGCGTACGACATCCGCGGCGTGGTGCCGGCCGAGCTGGACGAGGCCACCGCCGAGGCCGTCGGCGCGGCGTTCGTCCGGGTGACCGGCGCGGACGCGGTGGTCACCGCCCACGACATGCGCGCCTCCTCGGTCCCGCTCGCCGCCGCCTTCGCGCGCGGCGCGACCGCGCAGGGCGCCGACGTGATCGAGGCCGGCCTCGGGTCCACCGACCTGCTCTACTACGCGAGCGGCGTGCTGGACCTGCCCGGCGCCATGTTCACCGCCAGCCACAACCCGGCCCGCTACAACGGCATGAAGCTGTGCCGCGGCGGCGCCCGCCCGATCGGGCGCGACACCGGCCTCGCCGACATCCGCGCGCTCGTCGAGAGCGGCGTCCCCGCCTTCGACGGCAAGCCCGGCGCCGTCACGCGGCGCGACATGCTCCAGGGCTACGCCGACCACCTGAAGACGCTGGTCGACCTGTCGGGCATCCGCCCGCTGAAGGTCGTCGTGGACGCCGGCAACGGCATGGGCGGCCACACCGTCCCGACCGTCCTCGCCGGGCTGCCGATCGACCTCGTCCCGCTCTACTTCGAGCTCGACGGGACCTTCCCGAACCACGAGGCCAACCCGATCGAGCCGGCGAACCTGCGCGACCTGCAGGCGAAGGTCCGCGAGACCGGCGCCGACATCGGCCTGGCCTTCGACGGCGACGCCGACCGCTGCTTCGCCGTGGACGAGCGCGGCGAGATCGTCTCCCCGTCCGCGGTCACCGCGCTGGTCGCGGCGCGCGAGCTGGCCAAGCACCCCGGCGCGCCGATCGTGCACAACCTGATCACCTCGCGGGCGGTGCCGGAGATCATCGCCGAGCACGGCGGGAAGCCCGTCCGCACCCGCGTCGGGCACTCGTTCATCAAGCAGACGATGGCCGAGACGGGCGCGGTGTTCGGCGGCGAGCACTCGGCGCACTTCTACTTCCGCGACTTCTGGTTCGCCGACTCGGGCATGCTCGCCGCGCTGCACGTCCTCGCCGCCCTCGGCGAGCAGGACGCGCGGACGCTGTCGGAGCTGCTCGCCGAGTACACCCGCTACGCGGCGTCCGGGGAGATCAACAGCGAGGTGGCCGACCAGGCCGCCGCGACCGCGCGGGTCCGCCGGGCGTTCGAGGAGCGCCCCGGCGTTACGATCGACGAACTGGACGGGCTGACCGTCGCCGCCGGCGGCGGCTGGTTCAACCTGCGCCCGTCCAACACCGAGCCACTGCTGCGCCTCAACGCGGAGGCCGCCGACGGTCCGTCCATGGCCGCGCTCCGCGACGAGGTGCTGGCCATTGTGAGGGGGACATGACGGTGAAGCTCGACTCCTGGCTGCTGGAGATCCTGGCCTGCCCGAACTGCAAGGGAACGCTGCGCGCCGACGAGGCCGCCGCCGAGCTCGCCTGCACGGGCCCGTGCCACTACGTGTACCCGGTGCGCGACGACATCCCGGTGCTGCTCGTCGACGAGGCGCGGGCCCCGGCCTCATGACGGGCGGCCTCGACACCGGCCGGCTGGAGGACCTGGCGGCGATCGAGGCGGCCGACCCGGAGGGGATGCTCCGCCAGGTGGCCTCGTCCGCCGCGCAGGTCCGCGAGGCGCTGCTGCTCGCGGCCGAGGCCGGGGTCGCGGCGCTCGCCGCCGACGGGCGGCCCCGCGCGATCGTGGTCGCTGGCATGGGCGGCTCGGGGATGAGCGGTGACGTCCTCGCCGCCGTCTGCGGACCCGGCTGCCCCATCCCGATCGTGACGGTGCGCGGCTACCGGCTGCCCGGCTGGGTCGGCGCCGCCGACCTGGTGATGGCGGTGTCCTGCTCGGGGAGCACCGAGGAGACCCTCGCCGTCGCCGCCGAGGCGGTCCGCCGCGGCTGCCGGATGCTGTTCGTCGGCGGGGAGGGCTCGCCGCTCGCGGGCCTCGCCGAGCAGAGCCGCGGCCCGTTCGTCCCGGTCCGCTCGGTCGGGCAGCCGCGCTCGACGCTGTGGGGCCTCACCGTCCCGCTGATCGTCGCGGCCCGCGAGCTCGGCCTCGTGCGGGCGCCGGACGCGCTGCTGGAGGCGGTCGCCGCGCGGCTGGAGGAGGTCGCGCACCGCTGCCGTCCGGGCAGCGAGACGTTCGTGAACCCGGCCAAGCGGATCGCCGCCGAGCTCGCCGGCGACGTCCCGATGGTGTGGGGCTCCTCGCCGCTCGCGGCCGCCGCCGCCTACCGGTTCTGCTGCCAGCTCAACGAGAACGCCAAGTACCCCGGCGTGTTCGGGGAGCTGCCGGAGGCCGACCACAACCAGGTGGTCGCCTTCGACGGGTTCTTCGCCCGCGGTGGGTCCGGCGCGGCCGACGGCGACGATGACGACGACTTCTTCCGCGACCGGGTGGACGACGCCGAGCACGGCCTGCACCTGGTCGTGCTGCGCGACACCGACGAGCACCCGCAGGTGAGCAAGCGCCGCGAGGTTTCGGTGGAGCTCGCGCGGGCACGCGGCGTGGCGGTGACGGAGATCGCCGCCGAGGGCGACCATCCGCTGGAACGGATCGCCTCGCTGATCGCTTTGGCGGACTACGTCACGGTTTACTTGGCTATCGCGCTCGGCGTGGACCCCACGCCGGTGTCGGCCATCCAAGAGCTCAAAGCGAGGATTGTGTAGATGAGTGCAGAGGGCGGGTCCAAAGCGATCATCGCGGCGCTGGGCGCCAACCTGGGGATCGCGGTGGCCAAGTTCGTGGCGTTCCTGTTCACCGGGTCGTCCTCGATGCTGGCCGAGTCGATCCACTCGGTGGCCGACTCGGGCAACCAGGGCCTGCTCATCCTCGGCCGCAAGCGCTCGGAGCGCGACCGCACGCCGAAGCACCCCTTCGGCTACGGGCGCGAGCGGTTCTTCTACGCCTTCGTCGTCGCCGTCGTGCTGTTCACCGTCGGGTCGGCGTTCTCGCTCTACGAGGGCGTCGAGAAGATCATCGAGCCGCACCACGTGGAGTCGCCCGGCTGGGCGTTCGGCGTGCTGATCTTCGCGATCCTGCTGGAGTCCTTCTCCTTCCGCACCGCGATCAAGGAGTCGAACACCTCCCGCGGCGACCGGTCCTGGGTGCAGTTCATCCGCCGCGCCAAGGCGCCCGAGCTGCCGGTCGTCCTGCTGGAGGACTTCGCCGCCCTCATCGGCCTCGTCCTCGCCCTGTTCGGCGTCTCCATGGCCGTCCTCACCGGCGACGGCACCTGGGACGGCGTCGGCACCGTCGGCATCGGCGTGCTGCTCGGCCTCGTCGCCACCGTCCTCGCCATCGAGACCAAGAGCCTGCTGATCGGCGAGGGCGCCGACCCCGAGGTCCAGGACCGCATCGTGGCCTGCCTGGAGTCGGTGCCCGAGGTCGACCGGGTCATCCACATGCGGACCGAGTACGTCGGCCCCGAGGAGCTGCTCATCGCCGCGAAGATCGCGGTGAACCACGACGACACCGCCGGGCAGGTCGCCCGCGGCATCAACGCCGCCGAGGCCAAGATCCGCGGCCAGTTCCCCGAGGCCCGGCTGATCTACCTGGAGCCCGACCTGGAGGGCGACGCCGGCGGCCAGCAGGACGTTCCCGAGCCGACCGCGAAGACCGGCGACGCGGAGACCGCCGCGTCCTCCTGACCGCACACCACGCGAGCGCTGCGAACACGACGATGCGGAGCCCGCCGCATCTTCCCGACCGCGCACCACGCGAGCGCTGCGAACACGACGATGCGGAGACCACCGCGTCTTCCCGACCGCGCGCGACCGCGCACCACGCGAGCGCTGCGGACACGGCGATGCGGAGACCGCCGCGTCTTCCCGACCGCGCACCGCGCGAACGCTGCGGACACGACGAGGCGGAGACCGCCGCGTCTTCCCGACCGCGCGCGACCGCGCGCCGCGCGAGCGCTGCGGACACGGCGATGCGGAGACCACCGCGTCTTCCCGACCGCGCGCGACCGCGCGCCGCGCGAACGCCGCGGATACGACGAAGGCGCCCGCCGGGGACACTCGGCGGGCGCCTTCATCATGCGGCGGCCCGGGTGCGGGGCCGTCAGTTCTCGGCGGGGTCTCGTGCGGGAGGCGGTCCCCTCACCGGCCGGCGCGGCGCCGATCGTCCCCAGCCCAGGCAAGACCGTTCGTGCCCCGCGAAGGGGCACGCGCGCGTCCGGCCGGCGAGGGCGCCTTCCCATGCTCCCCGCCCGGGCCCCTGAATTCCCGGGCGGTTCTGGTGTGACTGCGGTGGCCGGCCGAACCCCCTAGCCGGCCGGGCCACCGTGTCGCGGTCACACCCAGAACACTACGTTCCCGCAGGTCGCCGGGGCGTCCACCGAAAGGAGGGAAACCGTGTCGTCCTCCAGGGGGATACGGGTCCGCCTTATGGCTCCGCCCGGTGAGGCGGGCACGCCGATCACCGGGTAACCATGGAAGGCGTGAGCACCGACCCGTCCCCGCCGCCCGCCCCGCACCCCGCCCCGCCCGCCGCGCCCACGGCGTTCGGCCCCGCCCTCGCCCGCCACGCGTGGCGGCTGTCGGGGCGCGTCGTCGCGGGCGTCGGGCAGCTCCTGCTGTGGGTGCTGACGGGCGCGGGGCGGTTGCTCCGGCCGCTCGGCCGGCGGCTCACCGCCAAGCTGACCGGCGGCCCGGCGCCCGCGCCGGGAGTCACCGCGACGGCGCCGCTGCCGCGCTGGACCAACGCGTGGGCGGAGGTCGCCGGATCCTGGTACTTCGCGCCGCTGACCGGCCTCGCGCTCGCGGTCGCCGCGCTCGCCGAGCTCGCGCCGCGGGTGGCGTCGCCGCTCAGCCTGGCGGGCGCGTTCGCGGTCGCCTCGACGCTGCCGCTGATCTGGCGCCGCGAGTACCTGCGGCCCGTCGCCGCGACCGCCCTCGGCGCGTTCGCCGCCGGGCTGCTCACCGGCCAGACCCTGCTGATCACCACGACGCTCGGCGCGCTGTACACGCTGTACGCGCTCGGCCGGCAGCTCCCGCGCCAGTCCGCCGGAATGCTCGCGGCCGGCGCCGCCGCGACCGTCGCCGTCGTCTACCTCGCGACCGGCACCCTGGACGACGTCCCCTGGCCGGCCGCCGTCGTCGCGGTGCTCGCCGCGATCGGCCTCGGCGACGCCCGCCGGACGGTGGAGACGTCCGCGCGTACGGAGGCCGCCGCCGCCGAGCGCACGAGCGAGACGCTGACCCGCCTCACCGCCGTGCAGCGCGAGCAGGCCGTCATGCGCGAGCGGGCCCGCATCGCCCGCGAGCTCCACGACGTCGTCGCGCACTCCGTCTCCATGATCGCGGTGCAGGCGGAGACCGCGCCCTACACCATGGACGGCCTGTCCCCGCAGGCCCGCGACGGCTACGCCGAGATCGCCCGGACGGCCCGCGACGCGCTGGTGGAGATGCGCCGCCTCCTGTCGGTGCTGCGCGCCGACGCGCGGGCCGAGCCCGAGTCGGCGCCGCAGCCGCGCCTCGACCGGCTGCCCGAGCTCCTCGACCAGCACCGCGGCGCCGGCGGCCGCGTCGACCTCGCCGTGCGCGGCGACGCGCGGACGCTGTCCACGACGGTCGAGCTGTCGGCGTACCGGATCGTGCAGGAGGCCCTCACCAACGCCCGCCGGCACGCGCCCGGCGCGGCCGTCCACGTCGACCTCGCCTACCTGCCCGACCGCCTGGAGGTCCGGGTCAGCGACGGCGGCGCGGACGCGCGGACGCAGGTCCTCGGCCGCCCGGCCGGCCCGGCGGGCCGCACCCGCGTCGAGGGACCGGCCGGTTCCGGGCACGGGCTCGTCGGGATGCGGGAACGTGCGACCATGCTGGGCGGACGGTTCTCCGCCGGCCCCGCCACCGAGGGCGGGTTCGTGGTGGCGGCGGACCTCCCGCTGGACCGGGAGGGGACCCCCGCCCGCGACGCGCCGCGCTGACCACCGACCCGGGAGCGACGTTGATCAAGGTCATCGTCATCGACGACCAGACCATCGTGCGGGCCGGCTTCGCCGCGCTGCTGAACGCCCAGCCCGACATCACCGTGGTCGGCGAGGGCGGCGACGGCCGCGACGCCGTCCGCCTCGCCGCCGCCGAGCGGCCCGACGTGGTGGTGATGGACATCCGGATGCCGCACATGGACGGCATCGAGGCGACCCGCCGGATCCTCGCCGCGCCGGCCGCCGAGGGCGTCCGCGTCCTCGTCCTCACCACCTTCGACGTCGACGAGTACGTCTACGAGGCGCTCGCGGTCGGCGCGAGCGGGTTCCTGCTGAAGGACGCGACGGCCGAGGAGCTGGTGTCGGCGGTGCGGGTCGTCGCGCGCGGCGACGCGCTGCTCGCCCCGCAGGTCACCGGGCGCCTCATCCGCGAGTTCACCAGGCAGCGGCGCAACCGGCCGCAGGCGCCGGCGGAGCTGGCGACGCTGACCGCCCGCGAGAGCGAGGTCCTCGTGCTCATCGCGGGCGGGCTGTCCAACGCCGAGATCGCGGCGCGCCTGTTCGTCAGCGAGCACACCGTGAAGACGCACGTCGCGCGGGTCTTCACCAAGCTCGGCCTGCGCGACCGGGCGCAGGCGGTCATGCTCGCCTACGAGTCCGGCGTCGTCGTCCCCGGCGGCGCGGACGGCTGACGCGCCCGCCGCCGCGTCCCTGGCGGCACGGACACCTAACGCGCCCACCGCCGTGCCTACCGCCGCGTCCGCCACCGCCATGCCCGCTGCCATGCCCGCCGCTGCCATGCCCGCCGCCACGTCCGTCGCCGCCGTGCCCGCCGCCGCGTCAGGCGGCATGCCCGCCGCCGCGTCCGCCGAGGTGTCAGGCGGCCTCGATGCTGCCGCTGATGGCGTAGCTGGAGATCGCCAGGCAGGTGGCGACGGACCGGGTGCCGGGCCCGGCGGCCACCCACGGCCCGTAGTAGGTGAGGCGCGACGGGATCTGGCCGGTGCGCCCGCACAGGAGCTTGGTGCGGTACTGGCCGTCGCCCTCCGCGCAGGCCGTCGTGAGGGACTTGCCGCCGCCCCACGTGAAGGTGCAGGCGGACGGCGCCGCCTGCGCGGGCGAGCCCGCCACGGCGATTCCCCCGGCGGCCGCCAGCACGCCCACCGCGACGACGCCCGCCCGCCGCCCCCACCGCTTCCGTCCCGTTCCCGTCATGGCTGCTCCTCCCGTCACGGCCCCTGATCAGGGCGTGCCCCGAGCGTCGCAGCCGGGCCGCACCAGGCGCGCGGGAGCACCGTCCCGCCGCCACCCGGAACACCGTCCCGGGACGCCCCGCTCCCAGCCCCGCCGGGCGGCAGCGGCCGACCGGCAAGCAGCCCGCCCAACCGCCCATGACCAGGTGGTCGTCCAAAGTTGAGATGCGGCGTGTTGGGCACTTTGAAGATCGAAAGTGCCCAACACGCCGCATCTCAACGTGTGGTGGGCGGGTGGTCATCGCCGGTGGCGGGGTTGGCGGAGGGTGGTCGTGGTCAGTGGCCGTGGGGGCCGCCGGGCTGGGGCGGGTGCGGCGGCGGGGGCTGTTGGGGCTGGGCGTACGGCTGGGGCTGCTGGTGGCCCTGCGGCGGGCCGTACTGCTGGGGTTGGCCGTAGCCGGGCGGAGGGCCGGCGCCGTAGGGCGCTCCCGGCGGCGGCCCGGCCGCGTAGGGCTGCGGCAGGGCGGCGGAGTAGGGCTGGGGTTGCGAGGGACCGGCGGCATAGGGCGCCCCCTGCGGCGGTCCGGCTGCGTAGGGCTGTGGCGGGCTGGCGGCGTAGGGCTGAGGTTGTGAGGGACCGGCGGGGTAGTGCGGGCCGGCGGCGTAGGGCTGGGGGTGTGAGGGACCGGCGGCGTAGGGCGTTCCCTGGGGAGGGCCGGCGGGGTAGGGCTGCGGGGGACCGGCGGGGTAGGGCCGGGGGTGGGGGTATGCGCTCGTGCTCGGGCGCGGGCGGCGGAGCGAGGTGACGAGCCACACCCCGCAGCCGATCGTCAGCAGCGGCCCGCCGATCGCCATGACGACGGCCCAGGTGTGGTTGCTGGACTTCTGTTCGTCGTAGGTGCGCCGGGTGGAGTGGCCGCGGCGGATCTCGTTGCAGATGTCGCCCGGTCGCATCACCTGGCCGCCGCATTTCACCTCCTTGTCGCCCATCTGGGAGATGCCGCCGAACAGCAGGACGATCCCGCCGATGACGCCGAGCACCTGGTAGATGCGTTCCCTCATGTGTCCGCCTTGCGGGTCTCGTCGCGGTGGAGTGCGGGAGAGCGTAACGGGCGAGCCGGACATGGGCGGGCGATCCGTCCATCCGGGTGCCGCCCGAGAGGTCAGCGGCGGCGCTGGAGGAGGCGGAGGGCCTTCTCCTTCTCGAAGTCCAGGGCGCGGGCGGGCGGGGCGGAGACGCGGCCGATGCGCTCGCCCAGCTCGCGGACGCGGGCCTGCACCTCGGGTTCGGCAAGGACGCGCAGGCCGAAGGCGAGCTCGGCGGGGCCGACGTCGTAGCGTTTCTCCAGCGCCAGGGCCAGGGCGACCGCGCGCAGCTCGGCGTCGCCGAAGCGGCGGTGGCCGCCGTGGCCGGTGTCGCGGGTCGGCGGGAGCAGGCCGAGGGACTCCCGGTAGCGGAGCATGCGGGGCGAGGTGCCGAGCCGCCGGGCGGCCTCCGTGATGCGCATGGAGCCGATTCTGACAAATCCGTGTCAGAAATGCGCTCCCGGCCGTGCCTCGGAGGGCGGGGGCGACCTAGACTCGCTCGTGGACCCGGCCCCGCGCGTCCCCTGCGCGTCCCCGCGCGACCACGGCGGCCGACGACCCGGACTCAAGGAGCAACCACAGCATGGACTTCAAGGTCGCCGACCTTTCCCTGGCCGACTTCGGGCGCCGGGAGATCCGGCTCGCCGAGCACGAGATGCCCGGTCTGATGTCGGTGCGCGAGGAGTACGCCGACACCAAGCCGCTCAGCGGGGCGAAGATCATGGGCTCGCTGCACATGACCATCCAGACCGCGGTGCTGATCGAGACGCTGGTGGAGCTCGGCGCCGACGTCCGCTGGGTGTCCTGCAACATCTTCTCCACCCAGGACCACGCCGCCGCCGCGATCGTCGTCGGCCGCGACGGCACCGTCGACGACCCGAAGGGCGTCCCGGTGTTCGCCTGGAAGGGCGAGACGCTGGAGGAGTACTGGTGGTGCACCGACCAGGCGCTCCGCTGGCCCGACGGCTCCGCCCCGAACATGATCCTGGACGACGGCGGCGACGCCACCCTGCTCGTGCACAAGGGCGCCGAGTACGAGAAGGCGGGCGCCGTCCCCGCCGCCGCCGAGGACGACCCCGAGGAGTGGGGGATCATCCTGGAGACGCTGCGCCGCACCATCGGCGAGACCCCCGGCCGCTGGACCGAGACGGCCGCGAGCGTCAAGGGCGTCACCGAGGAGACCACGACCGGCGTCCACCGCCTGTACGAGATGGCGAAGGCCGGCACCCTCGCCTTCCCGGCGATCAACGTCAACGACTCGGTCACCAAGTCCAAGTTCGACAACAAGTACGGCTGCCGCCACTCGGTGATCGACGGCCTGAACCGCGCCACCGACGTGCTGATCGGCGGCAAGGTCGCGCTGGTCGCCGGCTACGGCGACGTCGGCAAGGGCTGCGCGGAGGCGCTGAAGGGCCAGGGCGCCCGCGTCATCGTCACCGAGATCGACCCGATCTGCGCGCTGCAGGCCGCCATGGACGGCTTCCAGGTCGCCCGCCTGGACGACGTGGTGGACCAGGTCGACATCTTCGTGACGACCACCGGCAACTTCAACATCATCCGCGCCGACCACATGGAGCGGATGAAGCACCAGGCGATCGTGTCCAACATCGGGCACTTCGACAACGAGATCGACATGGCCGGCCTGGCCCGGATCCCGGGCATCGAGAAGATCGAGATCAAGCCGCAGGTGCACGAGTGGCGGTTCGCCGACGGCCACTCCATCCTGGTGCTCGCCGAGGGCCGGCTGATGAACCTCGGCTGCGCCACCGGCCACCCGTCGTTCGTCATGTCGAACTCCTTCACCAACCAGGTCATCGCGCAGATCGAGCTGTTCACCAAGACCGAGGAGTACCCGGTCGGGGTGTACGTGCTGCCGAAGCACCTGGACGAGAAGGTCGCCCGCCTGCACCTGGACGCGCTCGGCGTGAAGCTGACCGAGCTCACCAAGCAGCAGGCCGACTACATCGGCGTCCACGTCGAGGGCCCCTACAAGCCCGACCACTACCGCTACTGACCGGTACCCGGTAGCGCGACGACCGACGGCCGCCGCCCGCGTCCCCGCGAGGACGCGCGCGGCGGCCGCGCCATCCGAGGGGGACGACCCAGTTGAGCAGCGACATCGCGGACCCGTCCCTGGCGTACGAGGGCGCCAAGCGGATCGAGTGGGCCGACCGCACCATGCCGGTGCTGCGCCGGATCCGCGAGCGGTTCGCCGCCGAGCGCCCCCTGGACGGGCTGCGGGTCGCGGCGTGCATGCACGTCACGACCGAGACCGCGAACCTGATCCGCACGCTCCAGGCGGGCGGCGCGCGGGTCGCGCTCGCCGCGTCCAACCCGCTGTCCACCCAGGACGACACGGCGGCGGCGCTCGCCGTCGAGTACGGCGCCGAGGTGTACGCGCGCGCGGGCATCGACCGGGAGGGCTACTACCGGCACATCCACCAGGCGCTGGAGATCGGCCCCGACCTGGTCCTGGACGACGGCTGCGACCTGGTCAACATCCTGCACCTGGAGCGCACCGACCTGCTGGACGGCGTCAAGGGCGGCTGCGAGGAGACGACGACCGGCGTCATCCGGCTGCACCAGATGGCCCGCGAGGGCGCGCTGCGGTTCCCGATGGTGGCGGTCAACGACACCGACACCAAGCACATGTTCGACAACCGGTACGGGACGGGCCAGTCGACGCTGGACGGCATCGTCCGCGCCACCAACACCCTGCTCGCCGGCAAGACGATCGTCATCGCGGGGTTCGGGTACTGCGGGCGCGGCCTCGCCGAGCGGGCCCGCGGCCTCGGCGCCCGCGTCGTCGTCACCGAGATCGATCCGGTGAAGGCCCTGGACGCCGTCCACCAGGGCTTCTCGGTGATGCCGATGGCCGACGCCGCGCGCCACGGCGACGTGTTCATCACCGTCACCGGCAACCGCGAGGTGATCGACGGGACGCACCTGGCGGTCATGAAGGACGGCGCGATCCTCGCCAACTCCGGCCACTTCGACGTGGAGATCGACATCCCGGCGCTGGCGGCGCTGGCCGTCGAGGTGCACCGGGACGTGCGGCCGCAGGCCGACGAGTACGTCCTCGCCGACGGGCGCCGCCTCGTGCTGCTCGCCGAAGGCCGCCTGGTCAACCTCGCCGCCGCCGAGGGGCACCCGGCCGCGGTCATGGACATGTCGTTCGCCGACCAGGCGCTCGCCTGCGCCTGGCTCGCCGCCGAGCACGCGGCGCTCGCGCCGGCCGTGCACGAGGTGCCGAAGGAGATCGACACCGAGGTGGCGCGGCTGAAGCTGGCCGCCATGGCGATCTCTATCGACGTGCTGACACCCGACCAGGAGGACTACCTGCACTCCTGGCGGCTCGGTTCCTGACACACAGCGTAGCTGCACGTGCACGGCAGGTTGCAGGCGTGCAACGACCGCCGCGATGCCGTGCCCCGGCGCGGGGGAGCGGTGAGGATCGCCTCATGGCCCATGCCCGTCCCGGCAAGCTCCCCCCGTCCGCCTACCTGCGCGCGGCGCCGGAGGCGTCCCGCCGGTGGCGGCGCCTGCTGGCGGGCGGCGCGCTGGCGGCGGCCGTCCTCGCCGTCGCGGGCCTCGGCTGGGCCGCCTGGCCGGAGCCCGCCCGCGCGCCCCTCGCCGCGCCCGCCGCCCAGGCCCCCGCCCTGCCCGCGCCGCCGCCTTCCCCGACGCGACGGGCGCCCGCACCGCCCGTCGTGAGCGTGCCCGTCCCGCCCGTGCACGCCGTGACCGAGGAACGACACGTGCGCCCGCGCCGCCCCCCAACGGCCCGCCCGAAAGCGGCGCCGCGAACCGCCGCCGCACAGCGCCGCCACACCCCGGCCCGCCGCCCGAAGGCGAGGCCCAAGGCCCGCCCGAAACCCCCGGCCGGCCCGTCCTGGACGCGCACCGAGTGCGCCCGCCGCTTCCCCGACGCCGCCCGCCGCGACGCCTGCGTCGCCGCCCTCGACGGCTACATGGGCCGCTGACCGCCCGCTCCCGGCGTGCAGTAGCGTCGGCGGATGCCGAGCGGAACGTACCTGCACCTCGACGGCGAGATCGAGGAGACCTTCCAGTGCGCGCCCGGCGCGGGCGGGTGGCGGTACGTCGGGACGCGCGCCGACGGCGTCCGGACCGACCTGGTCGTGGACGGCCGGTGGCGGCAGATCCGCGTCGAGGTCGCGGCGGGGGAGCGGTGGGTGCGGGGCGGCGTCACCGGCAACGAGCTGGCCTGGGTGCGGGCGGCGGGCGGGACCGGCGACGAGCACGGCGCCCGCGCGGCGGCGTTCGTCGGCGAGTCGCCCGCCTTCCTCGTCGCCGTCGCCCGCTGGCTCCGCCTGGAGCCGGGCGCGCAGCGCGACGTCGCGCTCGTCCGGCTCGGCGGGCCGTCGCTGGCGGCGCTCACCGTGCGGCAGCGCTGGCGGCTCGCCGACGTCACCGAGCACGCGACCGAGACGGCGCCGCTGCCGGTCGAGCGCTACGAGGTCGCCGACCTGGAGACCGCCGAGGCGTGGGCGGTCCACCTCGCCGGGGACGTCGTGCTGGACGCCCCCGGCATCGAGCTGGCCGCCCTCGCGTCCCCGCCCAACCTCGTCACGGGCGGAGCGTGACGGTGTGGTCGGCGCGGCCCTTCGCGGGCCAGACCGACAGCACGTGGCGGGCCGCGTCCCAGCTCCAGCGCGGGTCGGTGGACGTCACGCGGGGCGCGGTCGGGAACCAGATCTCGGTCGGCCCGCTAGCGCCGGCCCGGTCGCGCCAGGACACCGTCAGCGCCCCGGCGGAGTAGGCGATCCTGGTGGGGGTGCCCGCGACGGCGCGCGGGTAGGGGCGGGCCAGCAGGCGGCCGACGGCGGTGAGGTTCCCGGCCGCGTCGGTGACGTCGCCGGGGTCGTTGGACCAGTAGGCCCAGCCGACGCCGAGCCCGTCGGCCAGCGCCAGCCAGTCGGCGGTGTAGTCGAGCGCGCCGCCCGCCGAGCCGGGGATGCCGCCGACCTCGCCGAGCCACATGGGCGTGCCGAGGCGGCGCGCGGCACTCGGCATGTTCGCCTTCCACAGCGCGAACTGTGCCTGCACGAGCGCCTTGGCCGCGCCGGTGTAGGAGCCGCCGATGTCGACGCCGCCGGGGTACAGGTGCGGGGCGAGGACGACGCGCGGCCCGCCCGGGCGCGGGTCGGCGATCGGTCCGAGGGAGGTGCCGAGGCCCTCGTTGGGGCCGAGCGCCTGTGGCTCGGCGAAGATCCAGCCGTCGCGGTCCACCGACCGGATCGCGGTCACGAGGCGCTGGTAGAACGGCGTCAGCGAGGGCGTCTCGAAGAAGCCGAACTGGCGTGTCCCGCCGAACGGCTCGTTCATCAGGTCGTAGCCGAGTACGGCCGGGTCGGCGGCGAAGCGCGCCGCGACGTGCCGCCACATCGCGGTGTACCGCCGCATCAGCTCCGGGTGACTCCCGGTGTGGTTCCAGAAGTTGTCGTAGGCGCGAAGCACGGCGGGCTGGAGGTAGGTCAGCACCCACGGCGTCTGCGGCGTGCAGGGCAGGCCGTCGGTGAACGTCGCCCAGGCGGGCGCGCCGTTCCCGGCGCCCGCGCAGGCGGCGGGGCCGTAGATGTCCTGGTGCATGTCCAGGACGACGTGCACGCCCTGCTCGCGGTACCAGCCGATCCGCTCGGCGACGGCGTCGAGGTACTTCTCGTCGTAGCGGCCGGGGGAGGGCTCGACGTTCTTCCACTGGATCAGGTAGCGGACCGAGTTCGTGCCCATCGCCCGCACCTCGCGGGCGACGTCGGCGCGGGTGATCCACGGCAGCCCGGACGGGCCCTTGGCACTGCCGGCGGTGTTCAGCCCGTGCAGGACGAGCGCCCGCCCCCGGTCGTCGGTGATCAGCGGGGGCGGCGGCGCGGGTGCGGCGCGGGCGGGCGCGACGGGGAACAGCAGGGCGGCGGCCGTGAGGAGCGGCAGCAGCAGGGACGCGGGCGGGGCAGCGCGCATGTCGCCTCCGAATGTGAAACTTCTTCGGAGTAGGGTGCCCGGTCAGCCCGTGGCGGTCACCGGCGCCAGGCGTCCTGTTGTGGCCACGCCTGCGGCCACGCCCCGGCGGGCACCGGCGCAGGCACGGGCGCGGGCGCCGGGAACGGCGCGGGCTGCGGCGTCCCGCCCCGCCGCCGGAACCGGAGCGCCGCCCGCTGCGCGAGCCGCCGCTCCTCGCGGAACCGCCGCTCGGCCAGCACCGCCGACAGCATGATCTCGGGGCGGACGCCCGGCGGGGGCGGCGGCGTCACGAGGGCGGCGACCCGGCCCGCGATCCGCGCGCCGAGCTCGTCGCGGACCTCCGGCTGCAGCTCCCAGAACCGGGCGAGGTACTGGCGGGCGGCGAGCGCCAGCCCGTCGGGCACCTGCGACAGCTCCAGCGTCCGCGCCCAGCCGGCGAGCTGCGGCGGCATCACCGCGACGGCGCCGAACGCCGAGTTGGCGGGGACGCGCTCCTGGATGACGATGGTGCCGGCGAACACGTCCCCGAGCCGCTTGCCGCGGCGCGAGCAGATCGAGCAGATCAGCGCGGGCGCGGCGGCCAGCGCCCAGAACTCCACGAACCCCGCGAGCGCCCGCACGAGCGCCTGCCGGAACCGGACCGGCCCGCCGTCGTCGGCGACCACGCGGAGCCCGAACGCCATCTTCCCGGCGGTGCGGCCGCGGGTCAGCGTCTCGCAGACGCACGGGTAGCCGACGACGACGGCGACGGTGGCGAGCACGCTGAGGCCCGCCGCCCACGCCGGGTCGCCGAACGCGCTGAGCACGCTCACCGCGGTGACCAGCGCGCTGAGGATGCTGTACTGGAGGAACAGGTCGAGCAGCAGGGCGCAGCCGCGGCTCGCCAGCCGGGCGACCCGGATGTCGAGGGCGACGGCCTCGCCGGTGACGAGCTCGGCCAACGGGTCCTCCTCGGCGAGGGAACGGCGGGGGTGGAGCGTCCATTCTGCCCGCTCCGGGCGGTGACGCGTTAGTCTCACCCGAATGGACGTCGATGCCTACGTCGCCGCGCACAACGCCGAGTGGCAGCGCCTGGAGCGGCTGATCGGCTCGGGCCGCAAGCGCACCGGCGCCGAGGTCGACGAGCTCGTCGAGCTGTACCAGCGGACCGCCACGCACCTGTCGGTGGTGCGGTCCAGCTCGCCCGACCCGATCCTGGTCGCGCGGCTGTCGTCGCTGGTGGCGCGGGGCCGCGCCGCCGTCGCGGGCGCGCGGGCGCCGATGTGGCGGGACGCGACGCGCTTCCTCACCGTCTCGTTCCCGGCCGCCGCCTGGCGGATGCGGTACTGGTGGATCGGCATCGCCGTCCTCGGCAACCTGTTCGCGCTCGCCCTGGCGATCTGGGTCGTGCAGAGCCCCGAGGTGCAGGCGTCCATCGGGTCGCCGTACGAGGTGCGGCAGCTCGTCGAGCACGACTTCGCCGACTACTACACCGAGCACTCGGCGTCCTCGTTCGCGTTCAAGGTGTGGACGAACAACGCGTGGGTGTCGGCGACCGCGCTCATCTTCGGGATCCTGCTCGGCATCCCGACGCTGTACGTGCTGTTCGCCAACCAGCTGAACCTCGGCGTGAGCGCGGGCCTGATGTTCGCGCACGGCAAGGGCGCGGTGTTCTTCGGGCTGATCCTGCCGCACGGCCTGCTGGAGCTGTCCGCCGTCTACCTGGCCTGCGCGGCCGGCCTGAAGCTCGGCTGGACGGTGATCGACCCGGGGCCGCGGCGGCGCGGGCAGGCCCTCGCCGAGGAGGGCCGGGCCGCCGTCAGCATCGCGATCGGCCTCGTCGGGGTGCTGTTCGTGTCCGGCCTGATCGAGGGCTTCGTGACGGGCTGGGTGCACACCACCTGGCTGCGGATCGGCATCGGCGTGGTCGCCGAGGCCGCGTTCCTCGCCTACGTCGTGGTGCTCGGCCGCCGCGCCGTGCGCGAGGGCGAGACCGGCGACGTCCGAGAACGTCCCGATCTCGCCCCCGTCTCCGGCTGACTCCCAGACAGCCGTCGCCCGCCCCGTCGCCCGGCCGATGGCCCGCGGCCGGGCCCCGCCCGCCCGACGTCAAAGGGCGGAGCGGGGACCGGGGCGGAGCGGTTCGGCCGGGGGCTGCGGTGCCCCATTCCCCCTGGGTGCCCCCGGCCGGGTCCTCGGATGCGGCGGTCAGCCGCTCTTCTCGCCCGTCGTCGGGTCGATGACGGTGCGCACCTCGTGCACGGCGTCGCACGGGAACCCGCCCCGGCGGGCGTGCTCGCGGATGGTCTCGGCGCTGTCGGCGATGTAGATGCAGAACAGCTTGTCGTCGGTGACGTAGCTCTGGATCCACTGCGCCGCGCCGTTCAGCGAGTCCAGCACCTCGTTGGACTTGCAGGCGACGCCGTGCAGCTCGTCGCCGCTGAGGTCCCCGGCACCCGGCAGCGTGCGCTCGATCACGAACTTCGGCATGGTCTCTCCCCGTTCCCGGCGGCCGTACTGATTCCGGCCGCTTCGTCGTAACTCGATACTGGCGCCGCCCGATCCGGGGCACCATGACCGTGTGACCGAACGACCTGGCCGGGACACCGTCCTGGCAACGGCGCCGGACGCGGCGCTGGACGAGGCCCTGGATGCCGCGCTGCACCGGCTGCGCCTCAACGGGGCGATCTTCTTCCGGGCCGAGTTCACCGAGGCGTGGTCCTACCTGTCGCCGCACCCCGAGCGGCTGGTGGAGGCGCTGCACCCCGGCGCCCGCAGCATCATCCTGTTCCACATCGTGGTGGACGGCCCCTGCTGGGTGTCACTGGAGGGCGGCGAGCGGCTGTGGGCCGAGTCCGGCGACGTCGTCGTGCTGCCCTACGCCGACCAGCACACGATGGGCGGGACCGCGGACGCCGAGCCCGTCCCCATCACCGACCTGATGGACCCGCGCCCCTGGACGGCGCTGCCGATGGTCCGGCACGGCGGGGGCGGCGCCGCGGCCGGCATCGTCTGCGGCTACCTGCACTCCAGCGACCCGCTGTTCGACCCGGGGCTCGCCGCGCTGCCGCCGGTGTTCGTCGTCCGCCCGCCCGAGGGCCCGGCCGCGCAGTGGATCCAGGCGAGCGTCCAGTACGCGGTGGCGGCGACGACGTCCGCCGAGGCGCCGACGGACGCCACGTCGGTGCGGCTGCCCGAGCTGCTGCTCGTCGAGGTGCTGCGGCTGCACCTGCGGTCGGCGCCCACGATCGGGTCGGGCTGGATCGCCGCGCTCGCCGACCCCGTCCTCGCGCCCGCCCTCGCCGCGCTGCACGCCGACCCGGCGCGGCGCTGGACGGTCGCGGCGCTCGCCGAGACCGTCGCGGTGTCGCGGTCGTCGCTGGACGAGCGGTTCCGGCAGGTCCTCGGCCGCTCGCCGATCCGCTACCTCACCGACTGGCGGCTGCACCTCGCCGACGACCTGCTGGCCACCACCGACCGGCCCGTCGCGGTGATCGCCCGGCGGGTCGGCTACGAGTCCGAGGAGGCGTTCGGCCGCGCCTTCAAGCGCCGCTACGGCGCCTCCCCGGGCGCCTGGCGCCGCACCCGCACCCCCTGACCCCCCGGTCAGAGGCGGCCGGCGGCCTTGAGGGCGAGGTAGGCGTCCGCCAGGGCGGGGGCCAGGTCGTCGGGCGGGGCGTCGACGACCTCGACGCCGTAGGAGCGCAGCTCGGCGACCAGGCGGCCGCGCTCGGCGCGGGCCCGCTCGGCCGCGGCGGCGTCGTAGACGGCGGCGAGGTCGCCGCGGGACGCCGCCATCTCCGCGACCCGCGGGTCCGCCACCGACGCGATCATGACGATGTGGCGGGCGGTGAGCTGCGGCAGCAGCGGCAGCAGGCCCTCCTCGAACGCGGCCTCGTTCAGCTCGGTCAGCAGCACCACCAGCGACCGCTGCCGGACCCGCGACAGCAGCGCCGACACCATGCCCGCCGCGTCCGACTCGACCAGCTCCGGTTCCAGCGGCGCCATCGCCTGCACCATCGCGGTCAGCAGGTCGGTGCGCGAGGCGCCCTCGACGCGCGCCCGCACCCGCCGGTCGTAGGCGAGCAGGTCGACGCGGTCGCCGGCCCGCGAGGCGAGCGCGCCGAGCAGCAGCGCCGCGTCCATCGAGCAGTCCAGCCGGGGGACGTCCCCGACGCGCCCGGCGGACGTGCGGCCGGTGTCCAGCACCAGGTAGAGGCGCCGGTCGCGCTCGGGCCGCCAGGTCCGCACGACGACGTCGGCGCGCCGCGCCGTCGCCCGCCAGTCGATGGACCGGACGTCGTCGCCGTCGACGTACTCGCGCAGCGAGTCGAACTCGGTGCCCTGCCCGCGCACCATCGCGACGTGGTTGCCGGTGAGCTCGCGCAGCTTCGACAGCTTGGCCGGCAGGTGCCGCCGGGACGGGAACGCGGGCAGCACCCGCACCCGCCACGGCGCCTCGCGCGAGAGCTGCCGGGCGGCGAGCCCGAGCGGCCCGGCCGAGCGCACCGCGACCGTCACCGCGTGCCGGTCGCCGCGCCGCGTCGGCGCCAGCGCCACGTCGACGCGGCGCCGCTCGCCCGCCGGGACGTCGATGCGCGCCGTGCGCGGCGTCGCGCCCGCGCTCGGCGGCCACACGTCGCGCAGCAGCGCCCGCACCCGCCGCCGCCCGGGGTTCTCGACGGTGAGCGCCACCCGCGCGGGCTCGCCGAGCCGCACGCTGGTGTCGCCGGAGCGGTGGAACACGAGGGCCCGGACGTTGCCCGCCAGCGCCAGGTCCGCGGCGACGCCCGCCGCGAGCACCGCCCACACCGCGAGCAGCGTCCACCAGCTCGGCAGCAGGATCGGCAGCGCGCAGCCGAGCAGCGCGAGCAGCCCGAGACGGCCGGTGAGCGCCATCAGCGGGGCGTCGGGACGTGGGCGAGGATGCCCTCCAGCACGCCGTCGGCGGTCGCGCCCTCCAGCTCGGCCTCCGGCCGCAGCCCGATCCGGTGCCGCAGCGTCGGCCGGGCGAGGGCCTTGACGTCGTCGGGCGTCACGTAGTCGCGGCCCGACAGCCACGCCCACGCCCGCGCCGTCGCCAGCAGCGCCGTCGCGCCGCGCGGCGACACGCCGAGCTGCAGCGACGGGGACTGGCGGGTGGCGCGGCAGAGGTCCACCACGTACGCGGCGACCTTGGCGTCCAGGTGCACCGTCCGCACCGCGGCGCGCCCGGCGGCGAGCTCGGCGGCGCCGGCGACCGGCCGCACCTCCGACAGGTCGCGCGGGTCGAACCCGGCGGCGTGCCGGCGCAGCATCGCGATCTCCTCGTCCCGGCCGGGGACGGGCACCGCGAGCTTGACCAGGAACCGGTCGAGCTGCGCCTCGGGCAGCGGGTAGGTGCCCTCGTACTCGACGGGGTTCTGCGTCGCGCACACCAGGAACGGGTCGGGCAGCGCGCGGGGCTCGCCGTCCACCGACACCTGCCGCTCCTCCATCGCCTCCAGCAGCGACGCCTGCGTCTTCGGCGGGGTGCGGTTGATCTCGTCGGCGAGCAGCAGGTGGGTGAAGACCGGCCCGGCCCGGAAGCCGAACTCGGCGGTCCGGTTGTCGTAGACGAGCGAGCCGGTGACGTCGCCGGGCATCAGGTCGGGCGTGAACTGGACCCGCTTGAAGTCCAGGTCCAGCGCCCGCGACAGCGTCTTGACCAGCAGCGTCTTGGCGGTGCCCGGCACGCCCTCCAGCAGCACATGGCCGCCGCAGAGCAGCGCGATGACCAGGCCCGTCACGACCGGGTCCTGGCCGACGACGGTCTTGGCGACCTCGGCGCGCAGCGCGGCGAGGGCCTTGCGGGCCGCGTCGGCGTCGGCCGCCGGCGGGCCGGGGACGTCGTCGCGGGGGGCGTCGTCCTTGTCGAGGTCGACGGGGTGGTTCACGATTCCCGCACCTGCCTTTCCAGGTCGTCGAGGAGGTCGGAGAGGGCGACCAGGGCGGCGTCGCCGTCCGGTGCGGGGCCGTAGAGCGCGGCGTGGACGGTCGCCTGGTCGTGGGTGGTGCGGAGCGCGACGGCGGTGACGATCTCGGTGGCCGCCGCCGGGTCCTGCGCGGCGCCGCGCGGCAGCCCGAGCAGCGGGACGAGGCGCTCGCGGACGCCCGAGCGGAGCGCGTCCGCGGCGCGGTCGCGGGCGCGGTGCGCCCGGTAGAGGCGGGCGCGGCCCTCGGCGGTCTCGGCGGACCGCACGACGACCGGCAGCGCCTCGGCGACGACGGGTCCGAGCCGCCGGGCCCGCCAGAGCGCCAGCAGCGCGACGGCGACGAGCAGCTCCAGGAAGAACAGCTTGACGCCGAACGGCACCAGCTCGCCGAGGGACTTCCGCCCGCTGTCGTCGCCGGGCGGCGGCAGGTCGGGGATCAGCCAGACGACCGAGGCGCGGGCGCCCGCCACGTCCATGGCGAGCGCGGCGTTGCCGGCGCTGTCGAGCATGTCGTTGGCGAGCGGGGCGCCGGCGCCGAGGACGGTGACGGTGCGGCTGCCGACGGGCAGCTGCACCAGCCGGGGGTGGCCGCCGGACACGTAGCAGGACGCGGCGCCCGCGGGCGCGTTGTAGGTCTCCGACCGGCCGAACTCCACGTCCCCGGCGAGGATCGCGGCCCGCACCGCGCAGCCGGGCGCGCCGGTCCGCTCGAAGGACGGCCCGGCCTCGTCCACGCCGGGGGCGAGCGCGGCCAGCATGTCCTGCGTCGGCTGGACGAGGAACAGGTCGCCGGGCGCCGCGCGGAGCCGGTCGATGCCGGCGGGGGTGAGCCGCTCGCCGCGGGTGACGAGCGTCACGCTGTCGGAGGTGGCCAGCTCGGCGGCCTGCCGCGCGGACCGCGCCACCGTGACGGGCGTCCCGTGCTGCCGGAGGATCTCGGCGAGGGCGCGGCTGCCGCCGGGGCTCGGCGACGCGGGGTCCAGGTCGGTCTCGCGGGCCGTCGGCTTCAGCGCGGCGAGCGCGATCGCGACGATGATCAGCGCGGCGAGCGCGAGGACGACGCCGCGGGCGGTGCGGAAGCGGCGGCCGGCGACCTGGCGGGCGGTGGGCTCGGGCGGCGCCGCGAGGCCGGTCACCATCGGAGCGCCTCCGCCTCGCCCGTGCCCGCGTCCCCGTCCTCGCCGAGGGGGCGGGGCCGGGTGGCGCGGACGGCGTCGTCCAGCCGGACGAGCCGGTCGTACTCGGCGGCGCTGCCGGGCCGGTCGCCGTACCAGACGTCGTCGAAGACCAGCACGCCGGCGCGCAACTCGCCGGCCAGGGCGGGCAGCGCGGCGCCCGCCTCGGCGGCGAGCTCGTCGGCGGTGCGGCCGGGCCGCGGGTCCAGCACGGCGCGCTCCTCCAGATCGCGGGCGACGGCGCGCAGGCGCTCGCGGATCGCCTCGGGCCAGCGGCCGGCGGCGGCGTGCGCGGCGGCCTCCTCGCGGTGCCCGCGGGCGCTCGTCGGGGCGTCCTCCAGCAGCGGCCCGGCCGCCGACCGCACGTTGCGGCGCCCCCACATCAGCCAGGTCACCAGCGCGACGGCGAGCACGGCGAGCAGCGCGATGACGAGCCAGGTGATCCAGCCGCTGCCGCCGCCCTGCGCGGTCGGGTGCCCGGCGCGGGAGGTCAGCTCGTGCAGCCAGTCGGAGAACCGCTGCAGGGTGCGCTCCAGCCAGGACGACCGGTCCCGGTGGTAGACCGGCTTCTCCAGCTCGCGGCGGGCCAGCTCGCGGGCGGTGCCGCGGTCGACGGGCTCGGGGCCGCGGAGGACGCTGATGATCATGAGGGGCGGCCCGCCGTCCGGACGGCGAACGGGTCCGCGTCGCCGCCGGCGTCCAGGGCCTCGTCCGCGGGCCGGGGCCGGGTGCGCAGGTCCAGGTCGAGGCCCTCGCGGCGCATCCGCTGGTCCAGGTAGAGCAGCGCGATCACCCCGGCGTCGAACGGCAGCATCACCGACCAGGCCACGATCCGGCCGAGGGTGTCCACGGCGAGGCCGAGCAGCAGCGGGACGCCGCCGGTCGCGTTCCGGAAGAAGATCAGCTGGACGAGCAGGAACGGGATGCGCAGCGCCAGGAACCCCATGAACGCGGTGACCAGCGCGGTCACCGCCAGCGTCCAGAAGGTCCGGCCCCAGCTCCGGCGGGCGAGCGCGCGGGACCGGCCGAGCGCCGCGCGGACCCCCGTCCGCTCCAGGACGAGCGCGGGCGGCGCCAGCACGACCTTGGGGTAGAGCCAGACCGTCAGGGCGATCCCGAGGGGCAGCCCGATCAGCCCGGCGACGACGATCACCGCGGGGTGCGCCTCGACGGCGAGGGCCGCGACGAGCGGCGCCGCGGGCAGCAGCAGCGCCGCCAGCACCATCCCCATGATCAGCAGGGCCAGCGCGAGCAGCGGGCCCGGCCGCCGCCGGGCGGCCCGCCAGGACAGGCGCCGGTCGGGCGGCCGCCCGAGCAGCGCCCGCCCGAAGTACGGCGCGAGCGCCCCCGCCAGCACCAGGACGCCGAACGCCGACAGGACGAGGCCGACCGCCGTCAGCAGGAACTGGCCGCCGACCGAGCGGAGCAGCACGTCCGGGGTCACGTCGCCGCGCGCGTCCCGGCCGATGAAGGAGTAGGCCGCGACCGATCCGGCGACCTGCACGACCGTGCTGATCAGCGCCGACAGGCCGAGCACGAACCGCGGATCGCGGCGGATCCCGCCGATCGAGGCGTCCAGCAGCTCGACGATGGACAGCGGCCGGAACGGGACGTCGCCCCCCAAGAGGGCGGCGGGATCGTCGTCCCACCCGTCCGGTCTCGGCATCCCCGCTCCTCGTGGCGTCCGGTGCGCCGGACCCCCGGGGGCAGGGCGCGTCAGGTCATCCTGTCATGGGCGGGGTGCGCGGAATGCGGTAACCCGCACAGTTGATCACTTGGCGCCCGGTGTGGCCACCGGGTCAACCGGGCGTCCCCATCGGGAGTCACTGTCTACAATCCGCGTCCAGGAGAGGCCGCCTTTAGCAGAGGCGCCCCCGCGGCCGATTACGGGGGAGTCATGGACCGGGCAAACGCAGGTAACCTTGCACGCCAAGGCATATCTTCCCGGCGAGGTGGGGCCGGGCCTCCCCGGAGGGCCGGCGGTGGCGACACCGCACCGCATATCCACCGGACCCCGACACTGTGACGATGAGGGCCATGAGAGGACGTGTACTGGTCGTCGACGACGACCTCGCGCTCGCCGAGATGCTCGGCATCGTGCTGAGGGGCGAGGGCTTCGAGCCGTCGTTCGTGCACGACGGCGACAAGGCGCTGGAGGCGTTCCGGGAGAGCCGGCCCGATCTGGTGCTGCTCGACCTGATGCTGCCGGGCGCCGACGGCATCGACGTGTGCCGCCAGATCCGCGCCGAGTCCGGCGTGCCGATCGTCATGCTGACCGCCAAGAGCGACACCGTGGACGTCGTGCTCGGCCTGGAGTCGGGCGCCGACGACTACATCGTCAAGCCGTTCAAGCCGAAGGAGCTCGTCGCCCGCGTCCGCGCCCGGCTGCGCCGCACCGACGAGCCCGCCCCCGAGACGCTCACCATCGGCGACATCACCATCGACGTCGCCGGGCACTCGGTGAAGCGCGCCGACAAGCACATCCCGCTGACGCCGCTGGAGTTCGACCTGCTGGTCGCGCTGGCCCGCAAGCCCCGGCAGGTGTTCACCCGCGAGGTGCTGCTGGAGCAGGTCTGGGGTTACCGGCACGCCGCCGACACCCGCCTGGTCAACGTGCACGTGCAGCGCCTCCGCGCCAAGATCGAGAAGGACCCGGAGCGGCCCGAGATCGTGGTGACGGTCCGCGGCGTCGGCTATAAGGCCGGCCCCGCCTGATGCCCGGCGGTCCCGGATGAACGCGGTGAAGCGGTCGGCGCGGCGCGCCCTCGCCTCGTCGCGGCGCCTCCTGCGGGCCGTCTACGTCCGCCAGCGCCGGTCCATCCAGCTGCGGGTGGTCACCTCCACGCTCTGCATCTCGGCGGTCGTGGTGGCGATCCTCGGCGCCTTCCTCACCCAGCAGATGTCGAACGCGCTGATGAGCGGCAAGGTCAAGGCCGCGCAGCTCCAGCTCGACGAGGGCCTGTCGACGGTGCGCGGGCAGCTCGCCGACCAGCCCGAGACCGGCGACCGCCTCAACAGCGTGATCAACACGCTGAAGGAGCGGAGCGGCCCGTCCGGCCTGTACGAGGTGTACATCCGCGACGTCCACGACCAGTCCCTGGACGGCTACAGCTCCAACGAGCTGCGCGCCGAGAGCATCCCGCAGCGGCTCCGCGACGAGCTCGGCAACGCCCCGCCCGACACCACCGCCTACACCTTCGGCCGCCTCACCTACAACGGCCGCGCGTCCGAGCCCGGCCTGATCGTCGGCGGCAAGTCCGGCCAGTTCGAGCTGTACTACCTGTTCCCGCTGACCGAGGACCAGCACACCCTGACGATCGTCAGCCGCTCCCTGTGGGGCGTCGGCGTCGTCCTGCTGCTGCTGCTCGCCGCGATCGCCTCCCTGGTGACGCGGCAGGTCGTCATCCCCGTCCGGCTCGCCGCGCAGGGCGCGCAGCGGCTCGCCGCCGGCCGGCTGGAGGAGCGGATGCGGGTCCGCGGCGAGGACGACCTCGCCCGCCTCGCCCGCTCCTTCAACGAGATGGCCGCCAACCTCCAGGAGAAGATCGGCGAGCTGGAGGACCTGTCGCAGCTCCAGCGCCAGTTCGTCTCCGACGTCTCGCACGAGCTGCGCACCCCGCTCACCACCATCCGCATCGCCGCCGACATGCTCTACGAGTACCGCGAGCACTTCGGCGACCCCGCCGTCGGCCGCTCCGCCGAGCTCCTGCAGAGCCAGCTGGAGCGGTTCGAGGCGCTCCTCGCCGACCTGCTGGAGATCTCCCGCCACGACGCCGGCGCCGCGACCCTGGACGCCGAGTCCCTCGACATGCGCGACCTGGTGCTGCGCGCCGTCGGCGACATCCAGAACCTCGCCGAGCGCAAGGGCTCCAAGGTGCTGCTCCAGCTCCCCGGCGAGCCCTGCATGGCCGAGGTCGACCGCCGCCGCGTCGAACGGATCATGCGGAACCTGCTGGTCAACGCCGTCGAGCACGGCGAGGGCGAGGACATCGTGGTGTCGGTCGCCGCCGACCGGGACGCCGTCGCGGTCGCCGTCCGCGACCACGGCGTCGGGCTGAAGGCCGGGGAGGGGCAGATGGTCTTCGACCGGTTCTGGCGCGCCGACCCCGCCCGCGCCCGCACCACCGGCGGCACCGGCCTCGGCCTGTCGATCTCCCGCGAGGACGCCCAGCTGCACGGCGGCTGGCTCCAGGCGTGGGGCGAGCCCGGCGCCGGCTCGCAGTTCCGGCTGTCGCTGCCGCGCGTCGCGGGCGCCGAGCTGCGCGGCTCGCCGCTGCCGCTCGTCCCGCCCGGCGCGGGCGGCCGGCCGCTGTTCGCCGAGCTGGAGGCGGGCGAATGAGCGGCCGCCCCCAGCGGGTCCCCGCCGCCCTCGCCGCCGCGCTCGCGCTCGGCCTCGGCGGCGCGGGCTGCGCCACCGTCCCCTCCGGCGGCCGGGTCGTCACCGGCCACGCCGGCGGCCAGGCCGAGCAGGCCGACGACCCCTACGTCCGGCTGATCCCCGCGCACCCGCGCGCCGACTGGAAGCCCGACCAGCTCGTCGCGGGCTTCCTCGCCGCGTCCGGCAGCTTCGACGACGACCACCGCGTCGCCCGCGAGTACCTGACCGGCTCGTCCACCGCCTGGAACCCCGGCGCCCGGCCCGCCGTGACGGTCGTCGACGCCTGGCAGGCCCCGCAGGCCGAGCAGACCGGCGCGTCCACCGCCACCGTGCAGGTCCGCGGCAAGCGCCTCGGCCGCATCGGCCCCGACGGCCAGTACATCGCCGACCCCGAGGACATCTCCGAGGAGTTCCAGCTCACCCGCGGCTCGAACGGCTGGCGGATCTCCGGGCTGCCCGACGACGCCCGCGGCGGGCTGCTGCTCACCAAGAGCGACGTGGACCGCTCGTTCCGCACCATGAACCTGTACTACTTCGCGCCCGAGCGGGCCACGCTCGTCCCGAACGGCATCTTCCTGCCGCTGGTCAACCGGCGCGACCTGCCGTCCCAGCTCGTCCAGGCGCTGCTCGCCGGGCCGAGCTCCTGGCTCGGCACCGCGGTGAAGAACGACTTCCCCGAGGGCACCCGGCTGCGCCGCCTCACCCTGGACAACGACACCGCCACCGTCGACCTGTCCGGGCAGGCCCGCCGCGGCGACGTCGACCGCATGTCCGCGCAGCTCGCCTGGACGCTGCGGCAGCTCTCGGAGATCAAGCAGTGGAAGCTGCAGATCGACGGCGACACCGTCGCGCCCGAGGCCACCGGCGAGGTCCAGCCGGTGCGGGCCTGGCAGGGCAACGCGCCCGACGGCCCCGACGCGCCGAGCACCCGCACCGGCTACGTCATCGACGCCGCCGGGGCGCTCAGCCGGCTCGCCGGCGACCGGCCGCAGCAGGTCGCGCTCGTCTCGCGGCGGCTCGTCCGGCCCGCGGTGTCCAGCGACGCCCAGGAGTTCGCCGGCCTCAGCCCCGACGGCCGCACCGTCCTCACCGGCGCCCTCACCAACGGCGGCGCCACCGCCCTCCGCACCCTGCTGACCGCGCACGCCGGCACCCGCTTCACCGCGCCCGGCTACGACCGCGACGGCACGCTGTGGACGGTGGAGACGTCCGCGGACAAGTCCTGGCTGTGGACGCGGCCGCGCGGCAAGCCCGCCGTCCGCGTCCAGGAGTGGGGTCTCAGCGGCCGCGAGGTGACGGCGTTCCGGGTCGCGCGCGACGGCGTCCGCGCCGCCGCGATCGTCAAGGTCGACGGGGCCACCCAGATCCAGATCGGCCGCATCGTCCGCTCCGCCGACGGCACCCCGGCCGAGGCCGGCTCGTTCCTGCCGGTGAGCGCCGAGCTCGCCGCCACCATCGACCTGGCCTGGCGCGACTACGGGACGCTCGCCGTCCTCGGCCGCCGCCAGGGCGACCAGCGGGTGCTGCCGTTCCTCGTCCCGGTCAGCGGCTCGGCGGTCAGCTCCATCGGCGTCGGCGCCCTCGGCGACCCCACCACGATCACCGCCGCGCCGGGGCAGTCCGTCCTCGTCGGCATCGAGCAGAACGGCACCCGGCAGGTCTGCCGGCAGAGCAGCCCGAGCGAGCAGATCAGCGAATGGGTCTGCGCCATCCCCGGCACCGACCCCGCCTACCCGTACTGAGCCCTCGGGGGAAAAGCGCTGGACGTCGGGCCCGGCCCGGTGCCAGGGTCCGCCCCATGCCGATCGACCAGCACCTGCTCCTCGCGTTCACCGCGACGTCCCTCGTCGCGATGATCGCCCCCGGGCCCGACATGATGTTCGTCCTCGGCTGCGGGATGCGCGGCGGGCCGCGCGCCGGCCTGCTGGCGACGGCGGGCGTCGCCACCAGCGAGGCCGTCCACGTCGCCCTGGCGGCGGCCGGGCTCGCGGCGCTGTTCGCCGCGGTCCCGACCGCCTTCCTGGTGCTCCGCACCGCCGGCGCGGCGTACCTGCTGTACCTGGGCGTCCAGCTCCTTAGGCACCGCGAGGACCACGTCCCGGACGACGTCCCGGCGGGCGGCGTGCGCGGCGGCCACGCCTACCTGCGCGGGCTGCTGACGAACCTGCTGAACCCGAAGATGGTCACCTTCACCATCGCCTTCCTGCCGCAGTTCATCGACCCGTCGCTCGGGCGCGTCTGGGTCCAGTTCACCGTCCTCGGCGCGATCCTCATCGCCCTGGAGTTCGCGATCGACGGCGCGGTCGGCGTCCTCGCCGGCCGCATCGGCGCCTGGCTGCGCCGCCGCCGCACCGCCCGCCGCCGCCTCGACACCGCCACCGGAACCCTCTTCGTCGCCCTCGGCGTCCACCTGGCCACCGACCGCTGACCCCCCGGTCACCCCCGTCGAGATGCGGCGTGTTGGGCACTTTCGATCTCCGAAGTGCCCAACACGCCGCATCTCAACGTCTGATGACCAGGTGGTCGCGGCCGTGCGGATCAGGCGAAGGCGGCGGCGTTGCGGGCGGCCCAGTCCGCGAACGGGGCGGCGGGGCGGCCGAGGACCCGCGCCACGTCGGGGCTCACCGCCCGCTCCTCCGCCGTCGGCTCCCCGATGATCGCCAGCGTGCCGTCCGCCACCGGCGCGGGCATGAACGCCACCATCCGCTCCCGCGCCTCCGCCCGCGTGAGCTCGGCGAACGCGACGGGTTCGCCGATCGCGGCGGCGATGGCCGCCACCTGCTCGCGCGGCGTCACGGCGGCCGGTCCGGTGAGGGTGTACGCGCGTCCGGCGTGGCCGTCCTCGCGCAGCACGGCCGCCGCGACGTCCGCGATGTCGTGGGGGTCGACGAGCGGCAGCGCGACGCCGCCGAAGGGCGCCTCCACCCGGCGGCGCGTCCGGACGGACTCCGCCCAGGCGAAGGAGTTGGAGGCGAAACCGCCGGGCCGCAGCACGGTCGCCTCCGCATTCGCGGAGCGGACGGCGTCCTCGAAGGCGCGCAGCCGCGCGTGCGAGACGAGGCCCGGCCGCGTCACGGTGGCCTGCGAGGACAGCAGCACGACCCGCCGGACGCCCGCCCCCTCGGCTACTTCCAGCAGGCGCTCCGGCGCCTCGCCCGAGACGAGCTGCTCGCCCGCGATGAGCAGGAAGAGGGCGTCCGCGCCGTCGAGGGCGCCCTTGAGCGAGGCGGCGTCCCCGAGGTCGGCCCGCACGTGCCGGACCCCGTCGGGCAGCTCGGCGGCGCCGCGCGACACGGCCGTCACCTTCTCGCCGCCGTCCGCGAGGGCGCGCACGAGCCGGCGTCCGACGTTCCCGGTGGCCCCGGTCACTACGATCATGAGAACCCCTCATAAGTCAGTTGGCTAACTAACTTCACGCTACGGCACGCGCCGCCGCGCCGTCTACACTCAGTCAGGTGGCTGACTCAAGAACTTCGCGCGGCTCCGCCAAGCGCGACCGCCTCGTGGCGGCCGCCGTCCGCACCTTCCACGAACAGGGCGTGGAGAAGACCCGCCTGGCCGACATCGCCGAGGCCGCCGGCGTCCCCCTCGGCAACGTCTACTACTACTTCAAGACCAAGGACCAGCTCGTCGAGGCCGCCCTCGGCTCCCACGCCGGCGCCCTCGCCGCCCACCTGGCCGCCCTGGACGCGCTGCCCGCCCCCGCCGACCGCCTGAAGGCGCTCGTCCAGGGCTGGATCGACCAGAGCGACGTCGCCGCCCGCTTCGGCTGCCCCACCGGCACCCTCGCCTCCGAGCTCGACAAGCGCACCGACGGCCTCGACCGCGCCGCCGCCGACACCATGCGCCCCCTCCTCGACTGGCTGGAGTCCCAGTTCCGCGCCCTGGGCCGCCCGGACGACGCCCGCGACCTCGCCGTCGCCCTCCTCTCCGCCTACCAGGGCGCCTCCCTGCTCACCAACACCTTCCGCGACCCGGCCCTCCTGGAGACCGAGGGCCGCCGCCTCCAGTCCTGGATCGACACCCTGGCCCGACCCACCCCACCCGGGGCCTAGCCCCACGCCGGCCGGCAGCCTGGCCCCACTGCCCGGACCGCCCGCGAGGCGAAGACTTCAAAGCGTTCCCCCGCACACCTCGATGGGAGACGCGATGAACCTCCTCCTCGCCCGCCGCCTCACCGGGACCACCGGGCTCGCCGCCGCCGTGGCGCTGCTCCTGGAAGTCCCGCTCTACTTCGTCTACTCGGGCGCGCCGCCCGCCTCGAACGTCCTGAGCCGGCTGCTCATCGGGGTCCTGGCCCTCGGCTGCGTCCTCGCGTTCGCGCTGTCGTTCCGGGAGCTGGTCGGCCAGGCCGACCCGCGCCACGCCTGGATCGGCCGCTTCGCCGGGACCGCCGGCCCGGCCTACGCCGTCGTCACCCTCGTCTCGTCCGGCCTGGAGGCCGGCGCGGTCATCGCCTCCGACCACCCGATCGACCCGACCATCACCGTCACCGGGACCTACATCCTCTACGGCGCCATCGGCCGGATGCTCATGGCGATGTTCCTGGGATCGGTCGGCCTCGCCATCCTGCGCACGTCGATCCTGCCGCACTGGGCGGGCCTGCTGACCTGCGCCCTGGCCCTGCTGAACCTGGCCTTCCTGCCGTCACTGTTCTTCGGCAGCACCCCGGCCCACTTCTACGCCGCCAACGGCTGGGGCACGACCGCCCTCATGGGCGCGATCTTCAGCTGGTGGCTCCTCGGCACCTCCCTCGCCCTCCTCCGCCATCCCAAGCCACCCACGACCTGACGAGGCAGCCCACCAACGGAACGCCCCTCGCCTCGCACTATGCGGAACGAGGGACGTTCCGCGTTGGCTACAACCCCTTGACGACACCCGCGAACCGACGAAAGCCGGCCCGTCCGACCAGAAGCCCACCACCGTGGGGGTCCTTACTGTCGCGAACAGCGACACTCCCGGGAACGGCGGCCAGTTCGATGCAGTCGCCCTGATTCTCGGCGCTGTGCGAAGACTTGCGCCATGCGGCTTTGCTCAGATCCATCATTCGCCCACCTTCCGGGATGGCTGCCTTGCATACGTACCCGAAATACACAAGGCCACATGCCCTCGGGAAGACCTGACGAACGCGGACCCGATCGGTGGCCGTCCCTCCCCAAGCGGTCATACTTTCGGTTGCGAAAGCTTGACGAGAGAACGTCCCCTCGCCCCCGCGCGATGTGGGACGAGGGGACCGCGGAGAGCTACAGATCCTTGATCACGCCGACGAAGCGACGGAAGTCGGCGTGGTCGAGCAGGAGCTCACCACCGTGGGGGTTCTTGCTGTCGCGTACGGCGACGCTGCCGGGAACGGCGGCCAGTTCGACGCAGTTGCCGCCGTTGTTGGTGCTGCGACTGGCTTTCCGCCATGTCGCGCGGCTCAGGTCCATTTCTCGTGTACCACCTTACGGATGATCTCTTGGGTTTCCCTCACTGAATAGGCGTTCGCCCGCAAGGAGGTGAGCGCCTGCGAGAGAGTACCGATCTCCTCCTTGCCGCTCATGGTCAAACCCCGGACGGCGGTGTCGACGTACGCGATCTGGCTGCGATCGTCCATCGTCGCGAGCACGCAGGAGCCGGACAGGCCGTCGTGCAGCCCGTGCGGCACGACCTGCACCGTCAGGCCGCGGCTCGAAACGTCGATCAAGTGCTGCAACTGCTCGCTCATCACCTTCGCGCCGCCGATATCACGGCGAAGGACGCTCTCGTCCATGAGGACGGCCAGCGTCGGGGGAGCGGGATCCGGGCGGGTGAGGATGGTCTGCCGGGAGAGGCGGCCCTCCACCTTCGCGTTGTCGCCGAGCAGGGCGGCGGCGTATTCCGGTGTCTGGAGCAGCCCATACACCACGGAGATCTCCCATGCGACCAGCTCGACCGCTTCGGCTTCAATGACAGGCCAGTCGAACCACGTCGGGTAGGGGGCGTCCTTGACGAGATCGTTCCAGAGCCGGAGGAGGGCGCCGTGCGCTTCGAGGTGTCCGTCCAGATGCTCGGCGAACTCCTCAGTGCAGCGCGTCTTGCCGCCCTCGACCAGCCCGATGTAGGAGCCGCTCACCGGGAACCGCTCGCCCAGGCGTTCCTGGCTGAGCCCCAGGCGCTCCCGGTAGAAGCGGACCTGGTTGCCGAAGGCGACCAGCGCGGGATTCGCGAGCTGGGACTTGCGGGCTCGTCGCACCATGCTCCAATCATCTCCCAAGTAGCTGCGAGCGCATAGCGACTGGACACAATCAGTCGCCGAATGAACGCTGCCTGTTTCCGCCGATGGGCGGTGCTCGCAACACGGGGAGTAGCGAACGCGTGACCTTAGTGGCGTACACCCACCACAGTGCGGAGGTCATCAGCCATGATCCGAAATTCAGGCGACAAGCCGCCGGGGGCCGCGAACGGCGTTACCTCTCTCATGATCGCGGCGACCCCCGAATCGATCAAAAGCGCGCGTGATTTCGTGGGGCGCTGGTTCTACGACCACGGGCTCGACCAGACGTCCATCGACCTCGCCGAGACCGTGGCCACCGAGCTGGTCACCAACGCCTACCGGCACGCGGCGATGCCCGGCGAAGGGATCATCGTCCGGCTGTTCGTCTCCGATGCCGGGCCGGTGCTGGAGGTGTGGGACCGCAGCGAGATCAAGCCCGAGGTCCGTTCCCCCAACGCCGAGAGCACCAGCGGCCGCGGGCTGATGATGGTCGAGGCGATGACGCCCATGTGGGGCTGCATCCCGCTCGCCTCTGGCGGCAAGGCCGTATGGGCGGTGCTCCACGCCGAGCGCGCGGACGAGGAGTGCCCGGCGTGACGGGGCGCGAGCGCCGGTTCCATCCCGTGTATCTGCTGGTCTTCCGGTCGAAGTCCGTCCGCCGCACGCTTCGTGCGGTGCTCGACGAGATCGAGAACCAGCGTTACCTCGCCGAGGAGATGGGCAAGCTCACGGCGCGGCACGACAAGAACGGTCGGCATGTCGATGCCGCGTTCTGTAAGGGCCAGGCGGTGGCGCTGACCACGATCGCGGACGGTCTTGAGAGTCTTATCCACGAAGGGCTCGGGGTCTGCGGGCAGTGGCGCCGCCAGACGCGCGGGGCGGACCCGCGCCCCTGACGGGAAGCCTTCCGGTAGCGACAGCCGGACCGCGAACGCCCCGCCGCCGTGTCCGCCCCACCGCGCGCTTCGGCGCGCGGCGCGTTGGCCTCCTTGGAGAACCGAGGCGGCCGACGTGCCGCAGCGCGACTTCGGGAGGGCGGCGACTCGCCTGCGTTCGGTGCCGCTGAGCCGAAGAGGTCAGAGACCGGCGCCGCCGGTGGCGTCGATGACGCGACCGGTCACCCAGCGCGCGTCGTCGGAGGCGAGGAAGGCCACGATGTCGGCGATGTCCTCCGGGCGGCCGACGCGGCCCAGGGCGGCGAGGGAGGCGGCGTGGGCCTGGGCGGCCGGGTCGTCGCGCAGCCAGCCCGCGTTGACGTCGGTGTCGACGATGCCGGGGGCCACCGAGTTGGCCGTGATGCCGCGCGGCCCCAGCTCCTTCGCGAGGTTGAGGGTGAAGGTGTCCAGGGCGCCCTTGGTGGCGCCGTAGGCGATGATCTCCGGCATGGCGAGGCGGGCGGCGCCGCTGGAGATGTTGATGATCCGCCCGCCGTCGCGCAACCGGCCGAGCCCCTCGCGGACGATGAAGAACGGCGCGCGCACGTTCACGGCGAAGACCTCGTCGAAGTCCTCCTCGGTCAGCTCGGCCAGGGCCGCGCTGCGGCCGATGCCGGCGTTGTTGACGATGATGTCCACCACCGGCTCCCCGGTGTACTCGCCGATGCGCGCGTCGAAGGCGGCCCAGAGGCGGCGGGCGTCGCCGTGCCGGCCCAGCTCCGCCCGCAGCGCGAAGGCGCGGCCCCCGTTCTCGGCGATGTCCGCTACGACCTCGCCCGCCGCCGACTCCTCGCGGGCGTAGGCGACCGCGACGATGGCGCCGTCCCGGCCCAGCCGCTGCGCGATGGCCCGGCCGATGCCCCGGCTGCCGCCGGTGACCAGCGCGACCTTGCCCTCAAGTGCTCCTGCTGCCATGTCCGTACCATCCCTGATTTATTGAGTGACCGACCAAGAAATACGGTAGCAGCATTCTTGAGGGAACGTTCTACAATGACGGCGTGGGCGAGACGGGGACGAAGCGAGGGCGGCCGCGCGGGTTCGACCGGGCGGCGGCACTGGAGGCCGCCACTCGGCTGTTCTGGGCGCACGGCTACGGCGCGACCTCCATCGGCGAGCTGACGGGGGCGATGGGCATCCGGCCGGGCAGTCTGTACGCGGCCTTCGGGGACAAGGAGTCCCTGTTCCGCGAGGTCGTGCAGAACTACGGCCGTTCCTCGGCCGGCGGGTTCATCGGCGTCGCCCTGCGGGAGGAGCGCACCGCTCGCGGGGCGGTCGCCCGCATCCTGCGCGAAGCCGCGGTCGTGTACTCCGATCCCTCCCACCCGGCCGGGTGCCTGACCATCAGTGCGGCCACCAACGTCACCCCGCAGGACGCTGCGATCGAGGCGTTCCTGCGCGACCTGCGCACCGAGGGCTTGGCCGCCATGGAGGCCCGCCTGCGGAAGGCGCGCGAAGACGGCGAGCTGCCCGCGGACACGGATCCGCGCTCGCTGGCCGCCTACTTCGCCGCCGTCGTGCAGGGCATGTCCCAACGCGCCCGCGACGGCGCCACCGCCGCCGAGCTCACGAGCACGGCCGAGCTGGCCATGAAGGCATGGCCCGCCCCCGACACCGGGAGCAGCGAGGACTCGACCCTGGCGACCGGCTGAGCCCAGCAGCGAACGCCGACCTCCGCGCGATGGACTCCGCGCTGGACCGGGGTGTCACCTGATCTTCGGCCTGGCGCCCTCACCATCGGCCGGCCCCGCCGACCAGGCGTTTCTTCGCCTGGTCGCAGCGGAATGGCTTGGCGCTGAACTCCAGCGATCGGTCTTGCGGAGTTCGGGCCGTCAGGTCGGAGACTGAGTCGGGGCAGGGGCGGTGATTCGGAAGGGCGCGGGGGCCGGGCGCTCCCCTGACGCGGCCTCGGCGATGATCCGTCCCAGCAGCGGGGCGAACTTGGCGCCGTGGCCCGAGCAGGGCGAGGCGACCGTGATGCCACCGACGCCGTCGATCACGAAGTCCTCCGTGGGGGTGTTGGTGAACAGGCATGTCGTCTCGGCGTAGGGCTCGGGCACGAGACCGGGAAGGAATCGCTGGACGTACGCCACGATGCGCTCCCGGTGGTCCGGGTCGATCTCGCCTGTTCGCGCGGACGCGCTCGGGATCGGCCTACCACCGTTGTACTGGGCGATCTTCAGTCCGCTCCGGCCACCCTTCAGCCCGTTCGGGCCGTCGGGGAGTGCCGCGTCCCGGCCGCCGGGCAGCCCGTAGACCAGCATGTCGGCCTCATGGTGGATGAACGTTGGCCAGGCTCCTTCCGTGACGTCTCGGTAGGGGAAGTGGAAGACGTTCTCCTGCATCACCTGCACGGGTGGGAACGCGGACAGGAACGCCGCCGGCAGACCGAGGTGTTCCAGCAGGTCGGGGAGCCAGCCGCCGGCGGCGATCACGACTCTCCCGGCCTCCTCAGTGCGCCCGTCCGCGCTCACCGCCCGGTATCCGGCGCCTGCTCGCTCGACCCGCGCCACCGGCCAACCCGTTTCCACCCGGGCGCCCCCGTCCTCGGCCAGCCGCAGCATCGCCGCTACCGTCGTCTCGGCGTCGACGACACCGCCGCCGGGATGCCACAGCACCCCACTGTCGAAATCGAACTGCGGCCAGCGCGCGGCTGCGGCGGCGGCGCTGAGCAGCTCGTGCTCGACGCCGACCTCGTCGAACACCGCCGCCTGCGCCGCCGGATCCCCGCGCTCGCCGAAGTTGAGCGCGCCGGTCGGTGTGAAGAGCCGCTCGCCGGAGGCGCGCTCCAATTCCTCCCAGGCCTGCCGGGCCTCGACGGCCAGCCGGACGTAGAACGGGTCCGCATAGCCGTAACGGAAGATCCGTGCGGAGCCGTGCGAGCTCCCTTGGGCGTTGGCCGGCGTGGAGCGCTCCAGCACCGTTACCTCATGGCCCCCGCGAGCCAACCGCCAGGCCGTTGCCGCCCCGGTCAGCCCCGCCCCGACGACGATGTAGGAGCCCATCGCGCTCTTCCTCCCGCGAGCCCGAGCCCGAGTCCATGGATCGTCCGGGCCGTTCCAGGTCACCCTGCCAGACGCGATGGGGACTGCGCGTGGGGCTGCGCAGCGCCTCGGCGTTGTGTCTTGAGCGATGTCCTGAGCGATGTCCTGAGCGGTGTTGGGGGCTGTGTCTTGAGCGGTACTTGGGTCGTGCCTTGGGTCGTGTTTGGGGCCGTGTCTGCGCCGCGCACCGGGCCGCGCACCGGGCCGTGCCTGGGCTGTGTCTTGGGCCGTGCCCGGGCCGTGTCTGCGCCGCGCCCTGGGCTGTGGCTTGGGCCGTGCTTGGGCTGTGCCTGGGCCGTGTCTTGGGCTGTGTTTGGGTTCCGGCTTGATGAGTGAAGTGCGCGCCTCCAACGGCGGTGATCGGGGTGTATGCCTCCAGCGGTGGTGAGGGGTGTACGCCTCCAATAAGGGTGGGTGGCGCGGGTTGGAGCGGAGGGGGCTGCGCAGGGTCGTGGCGCAGCGTCTTGGGTGGTGTCGTGAGCGGGCTCCTCTGAGGGTGATCGTCGGGTGGGCGGCGCGGGTTGGAGCGGAAGGTGCTGCGCAGGGTCGTGGCGGAGCGTCGTGGTGCAGGGGTGTGGGGGTGTCGTGGGTGGACTCCTAGTGGCGGAGGGGGGTGGCGGCGACGGTGGCGGTGGCGAGGACGTGGGCGCCGGCTTCGGTGAGGGCGCGGGTGGCTTCGGTGAGAGTGGCCCCCGTGGTGACCACGTCGTCGGTCAGGAGGACGCGGGCGCCCTGGACGGAGGGGTGGGCCTCCAGGGCGCGGGCGAGGTTGCGGGCGCGGGCGGCGCGGGTGAGGCCGGACTGGTCGGCGACGGTGCGGCGGTGGTGGAGGGCGGCCAGGCCGGTGACGGGGTGGCCGCGGCAGCGGAGCTCGCGGACGGCGGTCTCGGTGAGGCGGCGGGTGGGGTCGTGGCCGCGGTGGCGCGTCGCGGCGCGGGTGGAGGGGGCGGGGACGACGACGGCGGGGACGGGGGGGGAGGGGGAGGCGAGGAGGGCGGCCTCCAGGGAGGCGGCGAGGGCTTGGCCGAGGGGGACGGCGAGGGCGGTGAGGCCGCGTTCCTTGTGGGCGGTGATGGCGGCTTTGGGCGGGCCTTCGTAGGGGGCGGCCGTCCAGCAGGGCGGGAGGTCTCGGAGGTGCGGGACGCGGTGGGGCGGGCGGGCCAGGTGGCGGGTGCAGCGGGGGCAGAGCAGGCCGGGGGACCGGGAGCAGCCGGCGCAGGTGGTCGGGAGGAGGAGGTCGAGGAGGTCGGTGAAGAAGCTCATGAAGCAAGGGTGCGCGGCGGAGGTGCGGGGCGGGAAGAGGGGCGCGGGATTGTGGATAACTTCGACGCGGCCCAGCTCAGGCCAGGTGTAGTCCTGTTTCTGGCCTGCCTCCATCCTGTCCCCGGCCTCGGCTCCGGTCTGGTCCAGTTCTGATCGGCTCGGCCTTGGTCCCGTTCTGATCGGCTCAGGGCTCGGCCTTGCTCCGGTTCGGCTCAAGGCTCAGGGTTCGGCCTTGCTTCGGTGCGGATCGGCTCAGGGCTCGGCACCGTCTGGTTCGGGATCGGGCGGGCTCAGGGGTGAGAGTGCGGTTACTTGAGGGGGAGAGTGACTTTCTTCACGCTTCCGGTCGAGGCGGGGGATTACCTACCGTGATGGCGTGCTGTCGAAGTTGTTCGGCGGTGCGTGGTTACCGGTGGTTTCGCAGGCCATGCGCCGGTGGGCGGACGGTAGAGATTTTGTTAACCGGAGAACGGTGTTCAGGGAGGTGGCCTGGGCGGCGCCGGACGGGCGCAGCCCCTGTGTGCACAGGGGTTCACGGCAGGTGAGCGGAGCGGGACGGGCCGGTCGGCCGGGCGCTGTGGCGGGTTCCGATGACGGTGCGTGAGTTTTTCCTCGGGTCAGCCCGCTGACATTCGTGGCGGAAGGGGTTAGCGTTCCTGACATGGCACCCGCCCGGGTCCGTGGTTGCGTCGGATCGCAGTGCTCGTCAGGAGCACGGTGCGCGATCCGGCTAGCCGATGCCAGGCGCAGGCGAAACGGCCCACGTAAGGCGACTTCTCGTCGACCGATCACGGTGCGCCTTAGAGGTAAGCCCTGCCCCGCCGGAAGATCAGACATCCTCCGTACCGGGAGAAGGACAGTAGTGGCGATAGCGCCGCGAGCTCTTCAGCAGGCGGATGTGGGGACGAAGACCAGGTCGGCCGGGCGGGTGGCATCCCATCGAGCTGTAGTGCCCCGCGGAGCTATAAGGAGCCCCGCGTTGGGCAGGAGCACGCCAACGAAGGGGGGTCTCGCGTGGACATCATCGTGAGAGGCCGGCACACCGACGTCAACGACAGGTTCCGGCAGCACGTCGACGGCAAGCTCGCCAAGATCGAGCGACTCAACCAGAAGGTCATCCGCGTCGACGTGGAGGTCTCGGAGGACCGCAACCTGCGCCAGCCCGACCAGCGCGAGCGGGTCGAGCTGACGATCCGGGCGAACGGCCCGGTCATCCGGGCCGAGGCGGCCGCCGAGGACAGGTACGCGGCGCTGGACCTCGCCCTGGACAAGCTGGAGATGCGCCTGCGGCGCGACGCCGAGCGGCGCAAGCCCGGCCACGGCGGGCGGGCGCGGGCCAAGCTCGCCGGCCTGGAGCCGCTGCCGGACGACCTGCCCGCGGTGGTCCCGGCCGCCGCCAAGGCGGGCACCGCCGTGCAGGGGACCGACGACGAGGACGCCCTGTACGAGGACGTCGCCGCGCAGCTCGACGAGAACCTCGTGCCGATCCCGATGGACGGTGACTGCCCCGTCGTGGTCCGCGAGAAGTTCCACCGGGCCGACCCCATGACCATCGACCAGGCCCTCACGGAGATGGAGCTGGTCGGGCACGACTTCTTCCTGTTCCGCGACAAGGAGAGCGGGCAGCCGTCGGTGGTCTACTGCCGCCGCGGGTGGGACTACGGCGTTCTCCGCCTCGTCGAGGAGTAGATCGTCGCAGAGTGATGTGGCACTTGCGTCACGTCACCGCCCGAAGCGTGTCATGATCTAGAAAGGCGTAACCAGCAGGCCGTACGGGCGGCCGGCCCGGGCTCCCGGGCCGCCGCCCCGCGGCACCCTCCAGGTCCAGATCACGCACAGTGGAAGGGGGAAGCGGCGTCCCTCCACGCCGCGACTCAGGTGAGCGAGAATCCCGAGGCTCGCGGAACCCCCGCGGTACCCCGGCAGGCCGCCGCCGGCGCGGCCGACCCCATCCGGGTGCTGATCGTCGACGACCACGCCCTGTTCCGCCGCGGCCTGGAGATGGTCCTGCAGAGCGAGGACGACATCGAGGTCATCGGCGAGGGCGGCGACGGCCACGAGGCCGTGCAGATGGCCGGGGACCTGCTTCCCGACGTGGTGCTGATGGACATCCGGATGCCGCGCCGCAGCGGCATCGAGGCGTGCTCGGCGCTGAAGGAGGCGGCCCCCAGCGCCAAGATCGTCATGCTGACCATCAGCGACGAGGAGGAGGACCTCTTCGAGGCGATCAAGGCGGGGGCGAGCGGCTACCTGCTGAAGGAGATCTCCATCGACGAGGTCCCGCAGGCGGTGCGCGCGGTGTACGGCGGCCAGTCGCTGATCAGCCCGTCCATGGCGTCCAAGCTGATCACCGAGTTCGCCTCGCTGGCCAAGCGCAGCGAGGAGCGCACCCAGCAGGTGCCCGCGCCGCGGCTGACCGAGCGCGAGATGGAGGTGCTGCGGCTGGTCGCCCGGGGGCTCGGCAACCGGGAGATCGCCAAGGAGCTGTTCATCTCCGAGAACACGGTGAAGAACCACGTCCGCAACATCCTGGAGAAGCTCCAGCTGCATTCGCGGATGGAGGCCGTCGTGTACGCCGTCCGGGAGAAGCTCCTGGAGATCACCTGATCCCGGCCGGCCTCCGGAGGGATCACCACCGATGCCGTTTTGTCGGTGTCGTGCCGTAGCATCGCGGCGTGCTCGAACTCAGTGCTGACGACGCGCGCCGCCTGCAGCTCCGCGCCCAGGGGCTGCTCGGCGCGGACGGCCGCCGCGGCGGCGTCCCCGGCGTCCTGTCCCGGCTCGGCGCCGTCCAGCTCGACACCATCTCGGTGCTGGCCCGCTCGCACGAGCTGATCCCGTACGCGCGGCTCGGCGCCGTCGGCCGCGCCAAGGTCGAGAAGGCGTACTGGAACGGCGCGACGGCCTTCGAGTACTGGGCGCACGCCGCGTGCATCCTGCCCGTCGCCGACTGGCCCTACTTCGCGTTCCGCCGCCGCTCCTACGTCGAGCGCGGCTGGCGCTGGCACAAGGTCCCGGCGGCGGTCTGCGACGAGGTGCGCGCCCGGCTGAAGTCCGACGGGCCGCTCACCACCCGCGACCTCGGCGGCGCCAAGGCGGGCGGCGACTGGTGGGAGTGGAGCGACCACAAGATCGCCATCGAGTGGCTGCTGGACACCGGCGAGGCGGTCTGCGTCCGCCGCGACGGCTGGCGGCGCGTCTACGACCTCGCCGAGCGCGCCATCCCCGCCGACCTCCTCGACCGCGACCCGGCCGACGACGAGTGCCTCGCCTACCTGGTGCGCCGCTCCGGCCGCTCCCTCGGCGTCGGCACCCGCGCCGACCTCGCCGACTACTACCGGCTGAAGGCCCGCCACGTGGACGGCGCGATCGAGGCGAGCGGCCTCGTCCCGGTCAGGGTGCAGGGGTGGCGGCAGCCCGCCTGGGCCGACCCGGACGCGCTCGCCGCGCCCGTCCGCGGCCGGCACGCCACCACCCTGCTGTCGCCGTTCGACTCCCTGGTCTGGGACCGCCCCCGCACCTCGCGCGTCTTCGGCTTCGACCACCAGCTGGAGGCCTATGTCCCGAAGGCCAAGCGGGTGCACGGCTACTTCGTCATGCCGGTGCTGGCGGGCGGCCGGCTGATCGGGCGCGTCGACCCGGCGCGCGAGGGGCGGACGCTCGTCGCGCGGCAGGTGTCGCTCGAACCGCGCGCGATCGCGACCGCGACACGCCGGGAGGCGGCCACGAGATCGCTCGCCGAGGCGCTCCGCCGCGCGGCGGAGTGGGTCGGCTGCGACGCGGTGCGGGTGGAACGCATCGACCCGCCCGAGATCTCGCGCGATCTGCTGGACGGGTCGATCGATTCGGCCGGCTGAAAAGCGGGTCAGCCGTGCGGCGTGCTCTGCGTGTCGGTCTTCACCGGCCGGTCGAGCGTCTCGCCGGCCGAGCCGCCGCGGCGCTTGTCGCTGTGGCCGCCGAAGACGGAGTAGTCCACGATCTCCGGGATGACCCGGGGCGCGTCGACGACGACGTCGGTGAAGATGTGCACGAGGCCGGCGACCACCGCGCCGACCAGCACGATCGCCACGCCGACCCAGAACAGGATCCACTGCGGGCCGACGCACAAGGCGACCCCGCCGACGACGAAACCGGCGAACATGATGGCCACCGCGACCCATGAACTGGGGCGTCCGGCGTGCGAGCCGTGCGACTCTTCGGACATCAGCGCCTCCCCTCTGGTGCTCTGCATGATCACTAATTGTCCTCACCGCGCCCGTAAAGGCGCGGCGTTGCGTCCCAGGGTGACCTAGACCATCCTGGGTCTCGCCTACGATGGCAATCGTACGTGTGGTGTGCGCGCCGCCTTCAGGCGGTGACCCACGATCTGCAAGGAGCCTCCTAGAGTGCCGCCAGTCATCGACAAGATCCTTCGTGCGGGCGAAGGCAAAACCCTGCGCAAGCTCAAGAAGCTCGCGGATCAGATCAACTCGATCGAGGAGGACTTCCTCGAGATGAGCGATGCCGAGCTGCGCGAGCTCACGGACAAGTACCGTGAACGCATCGCCGACGGCGAGTCGCTCGACGACCTGCTCCCCGAAGCGTTCGCCACCGCCCGCGAGGCCGCCAAGCGGGTCCTCGGCCAGCGCCACTACGACGTCCAGCTCATGGGCGGCGCCGCGCTGCACCTGGGCAACATCGCCGAGATGAAGACCGGTGAGGGCAAGACCCTCACCTGCGTGCTCCCGGCGTACCTCAACGCGCTGTCCGGCGAGGGCGTGCACGTGGTCACGGTGAACGACTACCTGGCCAAGCGCGACGCCGAGTGGATGGGACGCGTGCACCAGTTCCTCGGCCTGGAAGTCGGCGTCATCCTCCCGCAGATGACCCCCGACGAGCGCCGGGTCGCGTACAACGCCGACATCACCTACGGCACCAACAACGAGTTCGGCTTCGACTACCTGCGCGACAACATGGCGTGGAGCCTGGAGGAGTGCGTCCAGCGCGGCCACAACTTCGCGATCGTGGACGAGGTCGACTCCATCCTCATCGACGAGGCCCGCACCCCGCTGATCATCTCCGGTCCGGCCGAGCAGAACTCCAAGTGGTACGCCGAGTTCGCCAAGATCGTGCCGCGGCTGAAGCGCGCCGAGCTGGTCTCCACCGCCGGCCAGGTCGACGAGTACGGCCCCGGCGACTACGAGGTCAACGAGAAGAAGCGGACCGTCGGCATCACCGAGGCGGGCGTGGAGAAGGTCGAGGACTACCTCGGCATCGACAACCTGTACGACTCGGTGAACACCCCGCTCGTGTCGTTCCTCAACAACGCGCTGAAGGCCAAGGAGCTGTACAAGCGCGACAAGGACTACGTCGTCATGAACGGCGAGGTCCTGATCGTGGACGAGTTCACCGGGCGCATCCTGCACGGCCGCCGCTACAACGAGGGCATGCACCAGGCGATCGAGGCGAAGGAGGGTGTGGCGATCAAGGACGAGAACCAGACCCTCGCCACGATCACCCTGCAGAACTACTTCCGCCTCTACAACAAGCTGGGCGGCATGACCGGCACCGCCGACACCGAGGCGGCCGAGTTCAACAAGACCTACAAGATCGGCGTGGTGCCGATCCCGACGAACCGGCCGATGGTCCGCAAGGACGTCGCCGACGTCGTCTACAAGACCGAGCAGGCCAAGTTCGAGGCCGTCGTCGACGACATCGCCGAGCGGCACGAGAACGGGCAGCCGGTGCTGGTCGGCACCACCTCGGTGGAGAAGTCCGAGCGGCTCAGCAAGATGCTGAAGCGGCGCGGCATCCCGCACCAGGTGCTGAACGCCAAGCACCACGAGCAGGAGTCGGCGATCGTCGCCGAGGCCGGCCGCAAGGGCGCCGTCACCGTCGCCACCAACATGGCGGGCCGCGGCACCGACATCGTGCTCGGCGGCAACCCCGACTTCCGCGCCGACCTGGAGCTGCACCAGCGCGGCCTGTCGCCGCTCGACACGCCCGAGGAGTACGAGGCGGCGTGGCCCGAGGCGCTGGAGAAGGCCAAGGAGGCGGTGAAGGGCGAGCACGAGGAGGTCACCGAGGCCGGCGGCCTGTACGTCCTCGCCACCGAGCGGCACGAGTCGCGGCGCATCGACAACCAGCTGCGCGGCCGCTCCGGCCGGCAGGGCGACCCGGGCGAGTCCCGGTTCTACCTGTCGCTGGAGGACGACCTCATGCGGCTGTTCAACTCCGCGCGGGTCGAGGCGATCATGACGCGCCTCAACATCCCCGACGACGTGCCGATCGAGTCCAAGATCGTGTCGAACGCGATCCGCTCGGCGCAGAGCCAGGTCGAGCAGCAGAACTTCGAGATGCGCAAGAACGTCCTGAAGTACGACGAGGTGCTCAACCGGCAGCGCAAGGTCATCTACGCCGAGCGCCGCTCGGTGCTGGAGGGCGCGGACCTCAAGGACCAGGTCCGCCGCATGATCGAGGAGGTCGTCCGCGGTTACGTGGCGGGCGCCACCGCCGAGGGCTACGCCGAGGAGTGGGACCTCGACAAGCTGTGGAAGGCGTTCCGGCAGCTCTACCCGATCACCCTCACCGTCGACGACCTGGTCGAGGAGGTCGGCGGCGACATCTCCGGCCTGGACGCCGAGACGCTCGCGACGCGCCTGCACGAGGATGCCGAGGCCGCCTACGCCAAGCGCGAGGAGGAGCTCGGCGAGGAGGTCGTGCGCGAGCTGGAGCGCCGCGTCGTCCTGTCGGTCCTGGACCGCAAGTGGCGCGAGCACCTCTACGAGATGGACTACCTCCAGGAGGGCATCGGCCTCCGCGCGATGGCGCAGCGCGACCCGCTGGTCGAGTACCAGCGCGAGGGCTACGACATGTTCAACGCGATGCTGGAGGGCATCAAGGAGGAGTCGGTCGGCTACCTGTTCAACCTCGAGGTCGAGATCGAGGACCAGCCGGAGGCGCCCAAGGTCGGCGCCAACCCGGTGGCCCTGGACGCGACCGCGGTGGACGCCGAGGTCGACGACGTCCCGGCGGACGCCGGGACCGACGACGTCCCGGTCATCCACGCCAAGGGCCTGGAGGAGCCGCAGCGGCCGAAGAAGCTCGACTACTCGGCGCCGACGGTCGACGGCGACGGCGGCGTGGAGCACCACACCGAGGAGGCCGCCGACGAGTACGCCGGCGTGAACCGCAACGACCCGTGCCCGTGCGGGTCGGGCAAGAAGTTCAAGCGCTGCCACGGGGACCCCAGCAAGAAGTAGGGTCCGGCACCGCAGCGGCCCCCGGGACGGATACCGTCCCGGGGGCCGCTGCGCGTCTCAGGCGGCCAGCCGCCTGCCGGGGGCGGGGACGCGGCGGGCGGTGGTCTCCACGGCGGTGCAGCACCAGCGGCCGCGGCGCAGCTCCAGCCGGAGCGCGATCGCGTGGACGTGCCCGCCGGCGTCCACGACGGCGCCCGCCTCGACGGCGGCGGGGGAGGGCCGCTGGAACCAGTGGCGCAGCACCGCCGGCGGGCGCGTCCGGCCTCCGGCGGGCGGGCGGAGCGCGGCGAGGCCCGCGCGGACCTCGGGCAGCGCCATCCCGGCGAGCTGCCGGTCCGGGCGCGCCCCCGTCACGACCTCGCTGATTAGCCGGACGGCGGCGAGCACGGCGTCGCGGACGGCCTCGCCGGAGAGCGGGTCCGGCCCGCCGCCGGGGGCCGGCGGGACCGCCCGCAGCGGCGCCGGGGACGGGCGGGACGGCGCCACCGCCCGCACGAGCCGGACGGGCGCGGGCCGCGCGGGGGCGGGCAGGGGGACGACGGCCGGGACGGCGGCACGCCTGGGGTCCATGGGAACTCCTCGAGGGGTGTGAGGGGACACCCTTCAAGAGGCGCGAGCCGCACGGAAAATACGTCCTGGCCGGATCAGGCCAGAACCGTAACGTCCGGGGCCGGGAACGCCGCTGCGGCGGGCGCTCGGGGAGCGCCCGCCGCAGCGGGTCGGGCGGCCCCCGCCTTCGTCCTGGTGGGGAGGGGGGCCTGCGGAGGCGGGACGGTCCGTGGGCTGACGGAGCCGTCCGGGAGCCGCGTGGTCCTACTTGGTGTCGGGCTCGGCCTTCGGCTCGGCGGCGGGCGCCGGGTCGGGGTCGGGGTCCGCGGCGGCGGGGGCGCCGACCGTGGCCTTGTCGGTCTCGACGGCGGGGGCCTCGGCGGCGGCGACCTCGGGGGAGGCGGCCGGGTCGGCGGCGACCGACTCGACGCCCTCGGGCTCGCGGCCCGGCGTCGCGAGGTTGAACCGCTTGATGATGAAGTAGAACAGGAAGTAGTAGATCACCGCGTAGATCAGGCCCATCAGGACGAGCTCCCACAGCTTGTGGGTGTTGGGCTTGGACCCGTTGATGAACATGTCGATGAAGCCGGCCGAGAAGCCGAAGCCGAGCTTCATGCCGAGCGCGTTCGCGACGGCCATGGACACGCCGGTGAGGATCGCGTGCACGCCGAACAGCAGCGGCGCGACGAACACGAAGGCGAACTCGATCGGCTCGGTGATGCCGGTCATGAACGCGGTGAACGCCGCGGAGATCATCAGGCCGCCGACGGCCGGGCGGCGGTGCGCCGGGGCGGCGCGCCAGATGGCGAGCGCCGCGGCGGGCAGGCCGAACATCAGGACGGGGAAGTAGCCCGTCATGGACCAGCCGGCGCCGTCCTGGCCGTTCAGGTAGCAAGAGAGGTCACCGGTGTAGGACTTGCCGCCGACGGTGCAGTCGGGGATCTGGAACCAGACGACGTTGTTGACGATGTGGTGCAGGCCGAACGGCAGCAGCAGGCGGTTGACGACACCGTAGATGGCCGCGCCGAGGGTGCTGTGGTCGGAGATCCACTCACCGGCGTTGGTCAGGCCCTGGCCGAAGAAGGGCCAGATCCAGCCGAAGAGCAGGCCGAGTACCAGCGCGGCGAAGGCGGTGATGATCGGCACGAACCGGCGGCCGCCGAAGAAGGCCAGCCAGGTGGGCAGCTTGATCCGGTAGAAGCGCTGGTAGAGCAGGGCGGTGACGATGCCGATGACGATGCCGCCGAACGCCTGGGTGGGGTTGGTGGTCGCCAGGTCCAGGACGACCTTCGGCTTGCCCGGGTTGTCCGGATCGAACAGCTGCTTGGTGATCTTTCCGTAGACCGTGGTCTTCTCGTCGAAGGTGTGGAAGAACATGGTCATGCTGACGTAGTGGAAGACCAGGTAGCCCACCACGGCCGCGAGGCCCGTAGAACCGTCGGACTTGCGGGCGAAGCCGACCGCGACGCCGACCGCGAACAGTAGCGGCAGCCAGGTGAACAGGGCCCCGCCGGCGGAGGCGAAGATCTCGGCGACCCGGTCCGCTCCGGCAAAGTTGATCTTGGCGGCGTCGTTCTCGCCCAGAAAGTCGGGCTGGCCGAGGCGGAGCAGCAGGGCGGCGGCGGGCAGCACGGCGATCGGCAGCATGAGGCTGCGGCCGATCCTTTGCAGGAGGGCGAGGGCGCTGGACCCTCGGCTCGGGGCGGCGGTGCCGCCCACGGCGGTGGTGGAACTCATTCGGGGGGTGTCCTTCCTCGGATCTCAGGGGAGTGACGGGGGGTTTCCGAGTGCCGTGTGGATCTGGTACCTGTCGGCCCGGTAGGTCGACACGCCCAGCTCGGCGCAGACGCCGTTCGTGAACGAGCGGCGCCGGAGGAGCAGCACCGCGCTGCCCTTCGCTATCTGCAGGTGCCGGGCCTCGGCCGTGTCGGCGAGGCCGGCGTCGATGGTCTGGTCCCCGGCGTCGAACACCAGCCCGTAGACCGCCTCCAGCACCCCGTACAGCGACCGGTCGGCGAGCCGCCGGTCGAGCAGGTCGGGGGCCAGGGACGCCAGGACGTGCGCGCGTTCGAGCGCCATCGGCTCGCCGCCCGCCGTGCGGAGCCGCTCCACGACGTGGACCGGCGTGCCGGGGGCGACGTCGAACATGCGGGCCAGCCAGCCGTCGGCCGGGACGGTCCGCCGGGACAGGTCGACGGCGCCGGGCCGCAGCCCGCGCGCCAGCATGTCCTCGGTGAACGACACGAGCCGCAGGGGCATCTCCAGCTTCGGCCGGGCGACGAACGTGCCCTTGCCCGGCACCCGGTAGAGGCGGCCCTCGGTGACCAGCTGGTCCACCCCCTGGCGGACCGTCATCCGGGAGAGCCCGTACCGTCCGCACAGCTCGCGCTCCGAGGGGATCGGCGCGTCGACGGGCAGCTCCGCGCCGTCGATCAGGTCGAGCAGGATCGCGCGGAGCTGGAAGTACTTCGGGACCGGGCTGTTCGGATCAATGGTCGTCACGGGATGTTCCTAGCAGGGGGAACCGGTATCGACAGGGGTTCGTACTGGTCTAGGCCGGACTAGACCACAGCTCCGGAAGGGGTGTCAATGCACGAATCGGTAACGAGCCGCTGCGAATCGGTGCAGGTCAGGGTGTTCTGCGAGGTCGCGGGTGTGGCGGGGGTCACGCGTCCGCGCCGTCGGGCGCCTCCTCCGGCTCGCGGCCCGGGGTGGGCAGGTCGAAGCGCCGGATGAGGAGGGTGAAGACGGCGAAGTAGAGGACGAAGTAGACCGTGCCGAGCCCGACGACCAGCCACAGGTGCCGGGTGTTGTCCTTGGTGGCGTTGAGGACCAGGTCGATGAGCCCGGCCGAGAAGGTGAAGCCGAGCTGGGCGTCGGCGGCCGCGAGCAGGTACATCGACGCGCCCGTCAGGAGGACGTGGATCGCGTACAGCGGCGGCGCGGCGAACATGAACGAGAACTCGATCGGCTCGGTCACCCCGCAGACGAACGCGGTGAGCGCCGCGGAGACCATCAGGCCGCCGACGGCGGCGCGCCGCTCGGGCCGCGCGGCCCGCCAGATGGCGAGGGCGGCGCCGGGCAGCCCGAACATCAGCACCGGGAAGAAGCCGGACAGGAACGTGCCGGCGTGCGGGTCGCCCGCCAGGTACCGGTTGATCTCGCCGTGCACGGCGCCGTCCGGCCCGTCGTAGGTGCCGAACACGAACCAGATGAGCGAGTTGAGGATGTGGTGCAGGCCGAACGGCAGCAGCAGGCGGTTCGCGACGCCGTACAGGCCCGCGCCGGCGGCGCCGAGGCCGGTCAGCCGGTCGCCGAAGTCGTCGATCCAGCCGCCGAGGGCGGGCCAGACGAGCCCGAACGCGACGCCGAGGAGCAGCGCGGCGGCGGCGCTGACGATCGGGACGAAGCGGCGGCCGCCGAAGAACGCCAGCCAGGACGGCAACTTGATCTTGTAGAAGCGCTGGTAGAGCAGCGCGACCAGGATCCCGACGGCGATGCCGCCGAGGACCTGCGTCGGGTTCTTCAGCCCGTACCCGACCACCTCGCGCAGCGACCCGTCGTCCTGTCGCACGACCTGGACGACGTCGCCCTTCAGCTCGGCGCTGTGCGCGAACAGCGCCTTGGAGACGCGGTCGAACACCAGGTAGGCGGCGACGGCCGCCAGCGCGGTCGACCCGTCGGCCTTGCGGGCGAACCCGATGGCGACGCCGACCGCGAACAGCAGCGGCAGGTTGTCGAGCAGCGCGCCGCCCGCCGCCGCGCACACCTCGGCGACGCGCGTCCAGCCGAGGCCGTCCGCGCCGAGCAGGTCGTCCTGCCCGAGGCGGAGCAGGATGCCGGCGGCGGGCAGCACCGCGATCGGCAGCATCAGGCTCCGGCCGATGCGCTGCAGGACGGCGAGGGCCGACGACCGGGCGCGGTCCGACATCTTCTTTTCCATCCGGTTGGTGGAGTATGGTGCTGGCTGGTCTAGTCCGGACTAGACCAGTTGGGAGCCGGATCGCCCGCGGTCGCGGCGGCACAGAGAGCGCACACCCATGGCAACGCTTCTGATCAGCGCGAACAGCATGATCACTTCCCCCGGGGCGGGTCCTACCCGCCCGCCGGGCCCGGGATTCGTCCGGATCGAGGACGGCGTGATCGCCGAGGTCGGAACGGGCCGCCCGGACCGCGCCGACGTGCGCCTGGACCGCGGCGTCCTCGCTCCCGGCCTGGTGGACCTCCAGGTCAACGGCTTCTACGGGCACGACGTGGTGGACGCGGACGAGGCCGGCTGGCACGAGGTCGTGTCCCGGCTGCCCGAGACCGGCGTGACGTCGTTCCTGCCGACGTTCATCACCGCGCCCGTCGCGACCCAGGCCGCCGCGCTCCGCGGCCTCGCCGGGCTGCTGCCCGGCCTGCCCGCCGGCACCCGCGTCCTCGGCGTCCACCTCGAAGGGCCGTTCCTGTCGCCGAAGCGCAAGGGCGCCCACAACGAGGGGTTCCTGACCGACCCCGACCCCGCCGCGGTCGCCGCGCTGCTGGAGACCGGCCTCGTCAAGCTGGTCACCCTCGCGCCCGAGCGGGACGGCGCGCTGGAGGCGATCCGCACCCTCACCGCGGGCGGCGTCCTCGTCAGCGTCGGGCACAGCGACGCGACCGCCGCGCGGGCCGCGGCCGCCGCCGACGCGGGCGCCCGCATGGTCACCCACATCTTCAACGCGCAGACCGGCGTCGACCACCGCAGCCCCGGCGTCGCCGTGCAGGCGCTGATCGACGAGCGGCTGCACCCGGGCCTCATCGCCGACCTGCACCACGTCGCGCCGGAGGTCTGCGCGCTGGTGTTCCGCGCCGCGCCCGGCCGCGTCGTGCTCGTCACCGACGCCGCCTCGGCCGCCGGGATGCCGCCCGGCGAGTACGAGCTCGGCGGCGAGCCGATCACCCTGCCCGAGCAGGGGCCGCCGGTCCGCGCCGACGGCACCATCGCCGGATCCGGGCTGCGCCTGGACGAGGCGATCGGCAACCTCGTCCGCACCGGCCTCGATCCGGTCACCGCGATCGACGCCGCCACCCGCGTCCCGGCCGACCTGATCGGCCGCCCCGACCTCGGCCGCATCGCGCCCGGAGCCGCCGCCGACCTCGTCTGGCTGGACGGCGGGTACCGGACGCTTGCGACATGGGTCAACGGGCAGAACGTCTTCCAGGGGGGATCATGACCACCAGCCGCATGCGGGCCGAGATCGGCGAGCAGCCCGGCGCGCTCGACCGCACCATCGACGGGCTGCTGCCGCGCGTGCCCGACGTGGCGCGCCTCGCCCGCGACACCCGCCAGGTGCTGTTCATCGCGCGCGGGTCCTCCGACAACGCCGCCGTCTACGGCCGCTACCTGGCCGAGGCGCGCGCCGGGCGCCTCGCGACGCTCGCCGCGCCGTCGATCGCCACGACCTACCGGCGCGACCTGGACCTGTCCGGCGTGCTCGCCGTCGCGATCAGCCAGTCCGGCAAGACCGAGGAGATCGTGCAGACGCTGGAGTGGGCGGCCCGCTGCGGCGCCCGCACCGTCGCGGTCACCAACGGGCACGGCTCCCCGCTCGCCGAGGCCGCCGAGGTCGCGCTGCTCACCGAGGCCGGCGACGAGCTCGCCGTCCCCGCCACCAAGACCTACACGACGCAGCTCGCCGCGCTCGCCGTCCTCGGGCTCGGCCTCGGCGCCGACGTCGCGGGCGACGACCTGCGCCGCGTCCCCGACCAGGTCGCCCGGCTGATCGAGGCGACCGAGGCGTCCGACGCGCTCCCCGAGATCGTCGCGGGCCTCGCCGGCGTGCCCGGCGCCGTCGTCTCCGGCCGCGGCCTCGCCTTCGGCACCGCGCTGGAGCTCGCGCTGAAGCTGAAGGAGGCGTGCTACCTGCACGCCATGGGCCTGTCCTACGCCGACCTGCTGCACGGGCCGATCGCCGTCGTGGACGAGCGGACGCCCGCGATCCTCGTCGCGGCGGGCGACGGGCCGACGCTGCCGGGCACCATCGCGCTCGCCGAGCGGGTCCGCGGGGCGGGCGCGGCGGCGTTCGGCGTCGGCGGCGGCGCGGGCCTCGCGGCCGCGAGCAGCGCCGCGCTCGCCGGCCCCGACCTGCCCGAGTGGGTCGCCCCGCTCGGCCTCATCGTCCCCGGCCAGATCCTGGTGGAGAATCTGGCTCGCGCGCTCGGCCTGGACCCCGACGTGCCCCGCGGACTCAACAAGGTCACCCAGACCGACTGAACGAACACCAGGAGATCAGGACATGGACAAGGCCGAGGCCATCGTCGCCGCGCTCGGCGGCGCCGACAACATCATCGAGATCGAGCCCTGCGCCACCCGGCTGCGCACCGAGGTCCGGGACGGCGGCGCGGTGGACGACGCCGCGCTGAAGGCCGCCGGCGCGTACGGGGTCATGCGCTCGGGCACCGTCGTGCAGGTGGTGGTCGGCCCCGAGGCCGACACCCTCGCCAGCGACATCGAGGACATCCTCGACTGAGGGCCTGCGGAGGCACTGACATGACGCGAGTTCTCTCCCCCGTCCCCGGCCGCGTGGTCGGCCTGGCCGGCGTGCCCGATCCGGTGTTCGCCCAGGCCATGGTCGGCCCCGGCACCGCCGTCGACCCCGCGCGCGGGCCCGGCGCCGCCGCCGCGCCCGTCGCCGGCACGATCGTCAAGCTGCACCCCCACGCCTACGTGGTCGTCGACGCCGAGGGGCACGGCGTGCTCGTGCACCTCGGCATCGACACCGTGCAGCTGAAGGGCGCGGGCTTCGAGCTGCTCGCCGCCGAGGGCGACCGCGTCGAGGCCGGGCAGCCGGTCGTGGCGTGGGACCCCGCCGCGATCGAGGCGGGCGGCCGCTCCCCGGTCTGCGCCGTCGTCGCGCTGGACGCGGGCGCCGACGCGCTGTCGGGCGTCCGCGAGGACGGCGACGTCGAGCGCGGCGCCGAGCTGTTCGCATGGAGCTGACGCTCCGGGCGGTCGCGTTCGACATGGACGGCACGCTCGTCGACACCGAGCCGCGCAGCCGGATCCTGTGGGCGCGGCTCTTCGACGACCACGGCGCCCCCTACGACGACGACGTCCTGTCGTCGTTCACCGGGCGGCGCGGCCGCGAGGCCCTCGCCGACCGCCTCCACCTGTTCCCGGGGCGGACCGTCGAGGAGCTGTTCCAGCAGGTCGTCGGCTACGACCACGACGACCCGGCGCTGCCGGCGGCCGAGCCGGTGCCCGGCGCGCTGGAGCTCGTCCGGGCGCTGCACGCCGCCGGGGTGCCGCTCGCCGTGGTCACCTCCGGCGTCCGCCGCTACGCCGAGGAGATGCTCGTCTCGCTCGGCGTGCGGGACCTGCTGGACGCGGTGGTGACCGCCGACGACGTCGCCACCGGCAAGCCCGCCCCCGAGGGGTTCCTCGCCGCGTCCGCGCGGCTCGGCGCCCCGCCGGCCGCGATGGTCGCGTTCGAGGACGCGCCCGCCGGGGTGGCCGCGGCCAAGGCCGCGGGTATGACCTGCATCGCGGTGACCACCACGCAGCCGTCCGCCGCGCTCGCCGCGGCGGACGGCGTGGTCGCCGATCTCACCGGAATCGACGTGCTGCCCGGACCCGCGCTGCGGGTGCGGGGGGCCTCACGAGGAGTCTGAAGTGTCCGAGCGCACCATCAAGGTCGAGTCGAAGGTGGGCCTGCACGCCCGCCCGGCGGCGCTGTTCGTGCAGACCGCCGCGCAGGCGCCGATCGACGTCACCGTCGCCAAGCCCGGCAAGGAGCCGGTCAACGCCAAGAGCATCCTCGCGGTGCTGGCGCTGGACGCCCGGCACGGCGAGGAGATCACGCTGCGCGCCGACGGCGACGGCGCCGACGAGCTGCTGGCGAAGCTGGCCGCCGTCGTGGCCGAGGCGGAGCCCAAGGGTGCCTGACGTCCTGCGCGGCGCGGGCGTCAGCCCGGGTGCGGGGCACGGGCCGGTGCGGGCGGTGGCGGGCGCGGTGCCCGAGCCGCCCGCCGGCGCCCCGGCCGAGGCGGGCGACGCCGAGCGGGCGCTCGCCGCGCTGGAGGCCGTCGCGGCCGACCTGACCGAGCGCGGCGAGCGCGCCGCGGCCGCCGGGAACGCCGAGGGCCGCGACGTGCTGGCCGCGCAGGCCCTCATGGCCCGCGACCCCGGCCTCGCCGACGCCGTGACGGCGCTCGTCGCGGGCGGCACCGGCGCGGCCCGCGCGGTGTTCGAGGCGTTCGCCGGGTACCGGGCGGCGCTCGCCGGCGCCGGCGAGTACCTGGCCGCCCGCGTCGCCGACCTCGACGACATCCGGGACCGCGCCGTCGCCCGCCTCCTCGGCGTCCCGATGCCCGGTGTCCCGGTGTCCGACGAGCCGTTCGTGCTGGTCGCGCGGGACCTCGCGCCCGCCGACACCGCCGTCCTCGACCGCGGCCGGGTGCTCGCCTTCGTCACCGAGGAGGGCGGCCCGACCAGCCACACCGCGATCATCGCCCGCACCCTCGGCGTCCCCGCCGTCGTCGCGCTCCCCGGGGCGACGGAGCTGGCGGACGGCACGGTCGTGCTGGTCGACGGCACCGCGGGCACCGTCACCGTCGACCCGACCGGCGCGCAGGTCGCGGCGGCGCGGGCCGCGGCGGAGGCGCGCGCGTCGGCGGTCGCGGACGCGTCCGGGCCGGGCGCGACCCGCGACGGGCACCGCGTCCCGCTGCTCGCCAACATCGGCGGCCCGCAGGACGTCGAGGCCGCCCTCGCGCACGGCGCGGAGGGCGTCGGCCTCTACCGCACCGAGTTCCTCTTCCTCGACCGGACCGAGCCGCCCGGCGACGCCGAGCAAGAGGAGGCTTACCGCGCGGTGCTGGAAGCCTTTCCCGAAGGCAAGGTCGTCGTCCGGACCCTGGACGCCGGCGCGGACAAGCCCCTCGCCTTCCTCCCGCCCCCGTCCGACGAGCCGAACCCCGCCCTCGGCGAGCGCGGGCTGCGCATGGCGCGGCGGCACCCCGAGATCCTCGCCGCCCAGCTCGCCGCGCTCGCCCGCGCGTCCGCCGGGCAGGGCGCGACGCTGCAGGTCATGGCGCCGATGGTGACCGAGGCGGCGGAGGCCGCCCGGTTCGCCGCCGACTGCCGCGCGGCCGGCCTCGACCACCCCGGCGTCATGGTCGAGGTCCCGGCGGCGGCGCTGCGCGCCCGCGACCTGGCGGGCGAGGTGGAGTTCTTCAGCGTCGGCACCAACGACCTCACCCAGTACGCGTACGCGGCCGACCGGCAGGTCGGCGGCCTCGCCCACCTCCAGGACCCCTGGCAGCCCGCCGTCCTCGACCTCGTCGCGATGGCGGCGGACGCCGGCGTCCCCTGCGGGGTCTGCGGGGAGGCGGCCGGCGATCCGGTGCTCGCGTGCGTCCTGGTGGGGATCGGCGTCACGTCGCTGTCGATGAGCGCGCCGTCCCTGCCGCTGGTGCGCGCCGCGCTCGCCCGGCACTCGCTGGAGGAGTGCCGCGAGGCGGCGGCCGCCGCCCGCGCCGCGCGCTCGGCGTCCGGCGCCCACGGGGCGGCCCGCGCGTCCCTGCCGGGCCTGGAGGAACTGGGCCTGTAGGGCGGATCCGGCGGCGACGCCACCCGGTGTAGGGGTGGCGTCGCCGCCTTTTACCTGACTCCCACGATCTTCTTGAGGTAGCGCTCGACCTGCGCCTCCAGCGGCGGCCAGACGACGTCCGGCTGGTGCAGGCGCATCGAGACGGCGCCGTGGACGGCGGACCGCAGGTCCAGCGCGACGATCTCGGGATCGTCCTCGGGCGCCAGCCCGGCCTCCATCACCTCCCGGACGGCGGCGGTGGTGCGGTCGGCGAGCTCCTGCTTGCACTGCCCGACCGACTCCGAGCTGACGCTGCCCTCGTGCAGCACCCGGTAGAGGCCGGGATGCCGCCAGATCCAATCGCCGCGCGCCTGCACGCGCGCGCGCAGCCGTCCCACCGGGTCGCCCGCCTCGGCGGCGGCGGTGTCGACCGCCTCGATCATGTCGCGGTGGTAGCGCTCCAGGGCGGCGGCGACCAGCGCGTCCCGGTCGGCGAAGTGCAGGTACACCGACGTCGCCGCGATGCCCACCTCGCGGGCGACCGCGCGCAGCGACAGCAGCTGCTCGTCACCGAGCTCGTCGAGCATCCGCAGGGCCGCCGTGACGATCTCCTCGCGCAGCAGCTCGCCCTGCCCGCGCCTGTTGCGGCTGCGCGCCGCTCCCGAAGTGCCGCCCATGAGGGCCATTGTAGCCAAGCGAATGTAGCGCTACAGTCATAGCGCTACAGGTGTTCACTTACGGAGGATGGGACCGTGGACGACCCGAACATCGACGATCTGGACCGGACGGTGGCGGCGGTGGACCGCCTGCTCGCCGCCGTCCCCGACTGGGACGCGCCGACGCCCTGCACGGGCTGGGACGTGCGCGCGCTCGCCGCGCACCTGGCGCTGCTGAACCTGCGGTTCGCCGGACTGGCGGGCGAGCCGGCGGGCGAGCCGGAGGGCGACCCGCTCGCGGCCTGGCGGGCGTCGGCCGCCGCGCTGCGGGCGGCGTTCGACCGTCCGGACGCCGACGGCGAGCGCCTCGCGCTCCGCATCACCGACCTGCTCGCCCACGGCTGGGACCTGGCCCGCGCCACCGGCCGTCCCGCCGGCCTGCCGGACGACCTCGCCGAACGGTCGCTGGCGTTCGTACGCGAGCGCCTGGACGGGCGCCCGCGCGGCGACGCGTTCGGCCCCGAGCGGCCCGCGCCCGGCGACGCCCCGGCGATCGACCGGCTGGCCGCCTACCTCGGAAGGGACGTGCGATGACCACGACGGTGCAGACGGGCCCGGAGGCCCCGCCCGACCCGCGGCGCTGGTGGGCGCTCGGCGCGGTCGCGACCGCGCAGCTCATGGTGGGGATCGACCTCACCATCGTGAACATCGCGCTGCCGTCCGCGCAGCGCGACCTCGGCATGTCCGACCCGACCCGGCAGTGGGTCGTGACGATCTTCGCGCTGACCTACGGCGGCCTGCTGCTGCTCGGCGGGCGGCTGTCCGACCTCGCCGGGCGCCGCCGGATGCTCGTCATCGGGCTGGCCGGGTTCGCGCTCGCGTCCGCCCTCGGCGGCATCGCGACCGGCCCGGCGACGCTGCTCGCCGGGCGCGCCCTGCAAGGCGCCTTCGGGGCGATGCTCACCCCGGCGGTGCTCGGCACGCTCGGCGCGACCTTCCCGGCGCCGGCCGAGCGCGGCCGCGCGTTCGGGCTCTACGGGACGGTGATGGGCAGCTCGTCCGGCCTCGGCGTCATCGCGGGCGGCCTGCTCACCGACTACCTCGACTGGCGCTGGTGCATGTTCGTGAACCTGCCGATCGCGGTCATCGCCGGCGCCGGGGTGCTCTACGCCGTCCGGCCCGCGCCGCGCCATCCGGACGCGCGGCTGGACGTGCCCGGCGCGGTGCTCGCCACCGCCGGGCTGATGGCCCTCGTGTTCGGGTTCTCCCGCGCCGAGACCGACGGCTGGGGCGCCGGCACCACCCTCGCGGCGCTCGCCGCCGGGCTCGTCCTGCTCGCGGCGTTCGTGGTGACGCAGACCCGCGTCGCCGCGCCGCTGCTGCCGCTCCGCGTCGTCCTCGACCGGCGGCGCGGCGCCTGCTACCTGGCGGTGCTGTCGCTGTCGGTCGGCATGTTCGCGGTGCTGTTCTTCCTCACCTTCTACCTCCAGGACGTGCGGGGCTGGTCGCCGGTGCGGACCGGCCTCGGCTTCCTGCCGATCACGGCGGGGCTGATGGTCGGCGTCCGGCTCGTCGGGCGGCTCCTCGCGCGGGCGCCGGTCCGGGCGCTGCTCGCGCCCGGCATCCTCACCGTCGGGGCGGGCGTCGCGCTGCTCGCCCTCGTCCACCCGGGCAGCGGCTACGCCGCGCACGTCCTGCCGGTGCTGCTGCTCGTCGGCCTCGGCGGCGGCTGGACGCTCGTCGCCGCGAACTCCACGGCGACGCTCGGCGCGGGCGCCGACACCGGCACGGCGGGCGCGATGGTCATGACGTCGCAGCAGATCGGCGCGTCCCTCGGCACCGCGCTGCTCAGCACCGTCGCGGGCACCGTCGCCGTCCGCTACCTGCACACCCATCCGGGCGCCGCCGCGGCCGCCGCCGTCCACGGCTTCAACATCGCCGCCGCCGGCGCCGCCGCCTTCCTCGCCGTCATGGCGCTCACCGTCCACACCATCGCCGGCCGCCGCTGACCCGCCCGGGGGCGGGGTCAGGAGAAGGGGAGGCCGGCGGCGAGGAAGGCGAACTGGCGGTCGTAGAGGGCGGTGACGTCCGCGGTGCAGCCGCCGTCGACCCAGTGGCGCAGGACGGTGAAGGACAGCGCGATCACGGCCGCGGCGGCGGTGGCGACGTCGAGGTCGTCGGGGGCGCGGCCGGTGCGTTCGGCGATCAGCTCGGCGAGCCGGCGCTGGCTCGTGAACTGGTCCTCGAACGCGCGGGCCCGGATGTCGGGATCGCTCGTCGCGAGCCGGATCTGCACGGCCAGCGCCGCCGCGTCGCGCTCGATCACCGCCCCGATCGAGTCCGCGACGACGCGCCGCAGCGACTCCAGCAGCGGCTCGTCGCGGGGCCGGGCGCGCAGGGCCTCGGCGAGCGGCAGGTCGTGCTCGTCGGCGAGGACGATGTCCTCCTTGGTCGCGAAGTAGCGGAAGACGGTGCTCGGGGAGACCTCGGCGGCCGCCGCGATCTGCTCGACCGTGGTCGCCTGGTAGCCCTGCTCGGCGAACAGCCGGTACGCCTCCCGGCGGATCGCCCGCCGCGTCCGCAGCTTCTTCCGCTCCCGCAGCCCCAGCCCCGCCTCCGCCGAGATCTCCCCGCTCATCGCCTCGCCTCCGGGATGTTCATCGGATCTCCTTCGTGGATACCCCGGCCTTCGGGCCGGGGAGGAAACGAAGCTCCCGCGTAGCGGGGCGGGGAAAGGCGAATCGCCGCCAGGGCGATCCGGCGTCCACGGTAACCGGCCGAACCCTGCGGCTCACACGGAAACTAATGGAGTGTGAGGCATGGCGCAGCAGGTCGAGCGGGCTTTCAAGTACCGCTTCCACCCCACCGGCGAGCAGGCGGCGGAGCTGTCGCGCACGTTCGGCTGCGTCCGCCTGGTCTACAACAAGGCGCTGGAGGAACGTACGCGCGCCTGGTACGGCGAGCAGCGCCGTATCTCCTACGTGCAGTCCTCGGCCGCGCTGACGCAGTGGAAGAAGACCCAGGAGCTGGCCTTCCTGGCCGAGGTGTCGTCGGTCCCGCTCCAGCAGGCGCTGCGTCACCTTCAGACGGCGTTCGGGAACTTCTTCGCCAAGCGCGCCAAGTATCCCCGGTACAAGAGCCGCAAGAAGTCTCGCGCGTCGGCCGAGTACACCCGCTCCGCCTTCACGTGGCGTGAGGGGAAGCTGACTCTGGCGAAGATGACGCAGCCGCTGGACATCCGGTGGTCCCGTCCCCTGCCCGAGGGAGGGGAGCCGACCACGGTGACGGTGTCGCGCGACAGCGCGGGACGCTGGTTCGTGTCCCTGCTGTGCGAGGATGGCATCGCCCCCGCGCCCGCCACCGCGAACGCGGTCGGTATCGACGCGGGGCTCACCTGCCTGGTGACCCTGTCCACCGGGGAGAAGGTCACCAACCCCGAGCACGAGCGCCGCGACCGCGCCCGCCTGACCCGCGCGCAGCGGGCACTGTCGCGCAAGGAGAAGGGCTCGGCGGACCGGGAGAAGGCCCGCCGGAAGGCGGCCCGCGCCCACGCGCGGATCGCCGACCGGCGCCGGGACTTCCTGCACAAGCTGACCACCCGGCTCGTCCGTGAGAACCAAACGGTCGTGATCGAGGACCTCGCCGTCCGCAACATGGTCAAGAACCACGGCCTGGCGCGTGCCATCGGTGACGCGTCGTGGACGGAACTGCGCTCCATGCTGGAGTACAAGTGCGCCTGGTACGGGCGCGAACTCGTCGTGATCAACCGCTGGTTCCCCAGCTCGAAGCTGTGCGGGGCCTGCGGAACGGTCGCGGCGAAGATGCCGCTGAACGTCCGGGAGTGGACGTGCGAGTGCGGCGCGGTGCATGACCGCGACGTGAACGCGGCACGCAACATCCTGGCCGCCGGGCCGGCGGCGTCCGCCTGTGGAGACGGTGTAAGACCTCAACGGGAGTCCTCCCGGACGGGGCGGTCGTCGATGAAGCAGGAAACCCGGCGGGCGACCGCTGGAATCCCCCGCCTTTAGGTGAGGGAGGAAGTCAAACGGGCAATTGTCCCGGGTGGGGGGCGGGGAGGGGAAGCTCGGGGGCCGGGGCGCGGCGGGGGAGGAGGACGGCGGCGAGGACGGCGACGGCCAGGGCGGTGGCGCCGCAGAAGGCGAGGACGAGGTCCATGCCGTGCACGAACGCCGCGAGGGCGGCCGGGTCGCCGTTCGCGGCCGCGACCGAGTCGCGGGTCGCGGCGGGGGCGCCGGCGGGCAGGCGGGAGCGGTAGCCCGCGTTCAGCAGGCTGCCGAGGCCCGCGACGCCGAGGACGCCGCCGAGCTGCTGGACGGTCTCCAGCAGGCTGGTGCCCGCGCCCGTCCCCTCGGCGGGCAGCGCCCCGACGGCGAGGCTCGTCGCCGGGACCATCGCGAGGCCGAAGCCGAGCCCGGCGACCGACAGCCAGGCCGCGGTGAAGGCGTAGCCGTCGGACGGCGCGGTCGTCGCGCCGAGCAGCGCGCCGCCGCCGAGCAGGACGAGCCCCGCCGCGATCACCGCGCGGGCGCCGAGCTTCGGCACCAGCGCCTCGCTGAGGGTGGCCGCCGCCATCAGCCCGCCGATCAGCGGCAGCACCCGCAGGCCGGTGGACAGCGCGTCGCCGCCGAGCACGTCCTGCAGGTACTGCGGGACGACGAACAGCAGCCCCATCACCGCGAAGTTCACGAACACCGCCGCCAGCGCGCCCCACCGGAACGCCCGCCCGGCGAACAGGCCGACGTCGACCAGCGGGTCGGGGTGGCGGCGCTGCCGCCGGACGAACAGGACGAGCAGGACGGCGCCGCCCGCCAGCGTCGCGAGGACGGCGGGGTCGCCCCACCCGGCGGCGGGGACGCGGATCGTGCTGTAGACGACGGCGGTGATGCCGGCCGCGCCGAGCAGCGTCCCGGCCAGGTCGAACGGGCCGGACGCGGCGCGCCCGGCGGGGCCGTCGGCGGGCAGCAGCCAGGCCGCGGCGGCGAGCGCGGCCGCCGCGACCGGCACGTTGAACAGGAACACCGCGCCCCAGGAGAAGGAGTCGAGCAGCCAGCCGCCGACCAGGGGCCCGGCGGGCATGCCGAGCGCCGTCCCGGCCGTCCAGACCGCGATGGCCCGCGACAGCTCGTCCGGGGCGAACAGGCGCGGCAGGATCGCCATCGACAGCGGCATGATCGCCGCGGCGCCGAGGCCGAGCAGCGCGCGGACCGCGATCACCTGGCCGGTGGTCGCGGCGAACGCGCCGGCCAGCGAGGCCGCGCCGAACAGCGCGATCCCGGCGAGCAGCAGGCGCTTCTGGCCGAACCGGTCGCCGAGCTTGCCGGCCGGCAGCAGCGCCACCGACAGCGCCAGCAGGTAGCCGCCGTTGATCCACTGGAGTTCGGCGGCGCTCGCGCCGAGGTCGCGGGCCAGGGTGGGCAGCGCGACGGTGATCACGGTGCCGTCCAGGCCGATGATCAGCACGCTGAGGGTGAGCGCGGCGAGCGCGAGCCAGCGGCGCGGGGAGCGGGTGCCGGGGGGAGCCACGGCGGACCTCCAGATATCGACAGTTGGGACTCTTATGAGAGTACGATTTGAAATGAAAGTCAACTGTCAGATTTTGCGGGCCCGGATGTCCCAGGGTCGGGGGAGGGCGGGTCAGCCGGAGATCAGCCAGCGCTTGCCGGTGCGTTGCAGCGTGAAACGGGCCGCGACGGGGCCGCCCGGAAGCGCGGGCTCGTCCTTCCACCGAAGGGACTCGAAGGGGATCGACACCTCGCCGGGAGTCACGCCGGGCTCCGCCTCGGGCGCCGTGACCGCCTGCAACGACTTGAGGTCCCGGGGCCGCAGCCGGGCACGCGCGCTACGCAGGCCCGCGGCGCAGTTCTTGCCGAAGGTCTCCCGCGCGTACGCGGGGGAGAGGTAGGAGCACGCCTTGCCGTCGCCCTTGCCGAGCGCGTGCAGGTACGCCACGAGTGCGGCGCGGGCGGCCCTGGACTGGGCGGCTGGGACGGTCGCCGGCCCGGTGGAGCGCGCCGCCGGCGAGGGCGCGGGCTGCGGGTCGCCGCCTCCCCCGCAGGCCGCGCAGAGCGCCAGCGCGGTGATCAGGACGGCGAGCAGCGGGCGACGGGGCACGGCGACCTCCCAGGGGCGAGGAGATCCTGCCAGCCCGGCTGGACACCCGTCCAGACCCGCGTCAGTAGTGCAGGCCGTAGCCGATCGGGCGGCCCGCGGCGGGGACGGGGAGCTTGGCGGTCGGCTTCGCCCGCCCCGCCAGGACCTTCGCCAGGGCGGTCACCGACACCGCCGACGACGAGTAGGTGGCGAGGGCCGCGTCCGCACCGGCCGGCAGGCCGTTCAGCGCGTAGGGGCTGCCGAGGGCGGCGACGACCGTCCGCCCGCCCGCCGGCACCGCCGGCCTGGTGTTCAGCGTGGTGACGACGGTGACGTCGGCGCCCCCGGTGACGGTGCGGACGCCGTAGGCGCGCAGCGCGGCGGCGAGGTCGGCCGCGTGCGGGCCGGTGACGCGGACCGTCCGGCCCTTCAGCGGCAGCAGCCCCCCGGTGTTGCGCACCAGGGTGACCGAGTGCCCGGCGACGCGGTGCGCGACGGCGCGGTGGGCGCTCGTGCGCATCGCGGCGGCGGCCCTGGCGGGGTCGACGTGCGTGCCCTTGAACAGGCCGCGCCGCTCCTTCATCGCCAGGATGCGGGCGACCGACGCGTCCAGCCGCTTCGCGGAGATCTTTCCGGACCGCACCGCCCGCATCACCGCCGCGTGGGCGCGCGGCAGGTCCGGCGGCATGAGGAGCTGGTCGGCGCCCGCGGTGATCGCGCGGACGGGGACGGACGCGTCGCCGTACTTCTTGCGGACGCCCGCCATCGCCAGCGAGTCGGTGATGATGACGCCGCGGTAGCCGAGCTCGCCGCGCAGCAGCCCGGTGAGCACGGTCTTCGACAGCGTGGACGGGTCGCCGGAGGAGTCCAGGCCCGGCACCACGATGTGCGCCGACATGATCGAGTCGGCGCCGGCGGCGATCGCGGCGCGGAACGGCGGCGCGTCCACCTTCTCCCAGGTGGCCCGGGAGTGCTCGATCACCGGCAGGCCGGTGTGGCTGTCGGTGGCGGTGTCGCCGTGGCCGGGGAAGTGCTTGGCGGTGGCCGCGACGCCCGCCGCCTGGTAGCCCGCGACGGCGGCGGCGACCAGCGGCGAGACCCGCTTCGCGTCGGCGCCGAAGGAGCGGATGCCGATCACGGGGTTGGCGGGGTCGACGTTGACGTCGGCGTCCGGCGCGAAGTCCTGGTTGATGCCGACGGCGCGCAGCTCGGCGCCGGTGACGCGGGCGGCGTCGCGGGCGTCGGCGGCGCTGCCGCCCGCGCCGAGCGCCATGTTGCCCGGGAGGCGGGTGACGAACGGCGCCCGGGTGACGAGGCCCTGCTCCTCGTCCACGCCGATCGTCAGCGGCGTCCGGGACGCCTTCTGCAGCGCGTTGGACAGCCGGGCGGCGGCGGCCGGGGACGTGAGGTTCTGCGGGAAGTAGATGACGCCGCCGACGTGGTACTTCTTCACCATCGCGACGCCGGCCGAGCGGTCCGCCACGGTCGGCACGAACAGCTGCCCGACCTTCTCGGCGAGGCTCATGCCCGCGACCCGCGCGGCGATCCAGGCGGCGTCGTGCGGCGCGGCGGACGCCGGGCCGGTGGTGGACGGGGCGCCGGGCGGGGAGCCGTGCCCGGCCGCCGCGCCGCCGTCGGCGTCGCCGCAGGCGGCGAGCGGCGCCGCCAGCGCCGCGGCGGCCGCGAGCGCGAGGGAACGAGTGGCGCGCACCGGTCCGGCTCCGTCCTTGATCGTTACAGGGTCGTGATCCGACCCTGGCGACGGTAGCCGCTCCCCGCGAGTGCTGTCGACTCGGTCCGGCGCGCCCGGTGCCGCCTTCTCCCGGTTGCGGGCGGTTCAGCGCACCGGGGCGAGCGGCGGGTAGCCGAGCCGGGTGAGCGCGAGCGACGCGGCGCCGACCGCGCCGTCGCCGGCCGCCTCGGGCGGGGCGGCGAACCGGTCGGTGAGCCCGGCGCGGACGGCGTCGGCGACCGGCCCGCTGCGCAGCACCGACCCGTGCATGACGACCGGCGCGGTCGGGTCGCCGAGCGCGGGCCGGACGGCGTCCACGTCGCGCAGCAGCCAGTCCGCGGCCTCGCCGATGATGCGGCGGGCGACCGCGTCGCCCGCGCTCGCGGCGGCGGCGACGACCGGGCCGAGCCGGCCGAGGGAGGCGGGCGGGCGCCCGTAGACCTCCTTGATGATCGCCTGGGCGAGCCGCGGATCGGGCGCCGGCGCGTCCCCGGGCGCGGCGAGCAGCATCGTGGTACCGCCGTCGGGGTCGCCGGGCGCGCGTGCCGTGGATCCGGCGAGGGCGAGCGCCCGCCGGTGCCGGGGCCGGTGCGCGTCGTCGAGCTCGGTCAGCACCGCGGCGCCGAGCAGGGCGCGCGGCACCGACTCGGTGAGCACCGTCGGGGTCGCCCGGCCGTCCAGCGCGGCGAGCGCCGCGCCGACCGCCTCGCGGCCGAGCCAGACCGCCGAGCCCTGGTCGCCGACGAGCCAGCCGTAGCCGTCGGCGCGCTGCACGATCGCCCCGTCGTTGATCACCGCGGCGCCGGCGCCGGTGCCGGAGAACACCACGATGCCCTGGCCGGCCGTGGTGCCGCCCGCGAACGCGACGGCGATGTCGGTGACGACGGCGGGCGAGCCGCGCAGCCCGAGCCCCTGCCAGGCGGTCCGGGCGGCCGCGACGGCCGCCGGGCGGCCCGCCGAGCCGGCCCCGGCGATGCCGAACGCGCCGCCGATGACCAGGCCGGGGTCGAGATCGCCGAGCGCCTCGCGCAGGGCCGTGGAGAGCGCACCCGCGGTGTCGCCCCCGGAGTTGGGGTTGGCGCCGGGACCGGTTCCGGAACCGGCCAGGGCGCCCCCGAGCGTTAGTACGACACAGCGGGTCTTCGTGCCACCCGCGTCTATGCCGATCACGAAAGGACCGGCCAAATGGGTCAACACATGGCGACCGTAGCCTTTTCGCCCGTTGACGTGACATCCAGCCAGTAAGAAACTTTCTACCATGAGGAAACCCACCGGCCCAGAGTCGGGGAGCACATCGGGGGGCCCGCCGCCCGGCCGGGAGGGCACGCCGCTCAGCACCGTGGTGCGGGTGCGCTCCCTGCTGCCCTCCCTGCCCCCGGCAGAGCGACGCGTCGCCCAGCGCGTCATCGACGACCCCGAGGGGGTCGCCAACTCCACCATCACCGAGCTCGCGCAGACCTGCGGGACGTCCGAGACGACCGTGATCCGGTTCTGCCGGGCGATCGGCTTCCACGGCTACCCCGAGCTGCGCCTCACCCTCGCCACCGAGGCGGGGCGCGCGCAGAGCGCGACCGGCGGCCGCGTCATCGGCAGCGACATCAGCCCCGACGACTCGCTGGAGCAGATCGTCGAGAAGGTCACCTTCGCCGACGCCCGCGCCGTCGAGGAGACCGCGGCCCAGCTCGACATCAAGACGCTGGAGCAGGTCGTGGACGCCCTCGCCGGCGCCGGCCGGGTCGACGTCTACGGCGTCGGGGCGAGCGCGTTCGTCGCCGCCGACTTCCAGCAGAAGCTGCACCGCATCGGCCGGGTCTGCAGCGCCTGGTCGGACGCGCACATCATGCTGACCAGCGCCGCCGTCCTCGGTCCGGGCGACGTGGCGATCGGCATCAGCCACACCGGCTCCACCATGGAGACCATCGACGCGCTGGAGGTGGCGCGGGGCCGCGGCGTCACCACCGTCGGCCTGACCAACTTCCCCAAGTCCCCGATCGCGGAGGTGGCCGACCTCATCCTGACGACGGCGGCACGGGAGACGACGTTCCGGTCCGGCGCGACCGCCAGCCGGCTGGCGCAGCTCACCGTGGTGGACTGCGTCTTCGTCGGGCTCGCGCAGCGTACCTTCGGATCCACCCGCAAGGCCCTGGAAGCCACTTACGAGGCGGTCCGCGGCCGGACCGTGCGACCCGACCGGAGGCGTCGGTGATCGACTGCGAGCTGCCCACCGAGGGGCGCAACCCGCGCACCCTCGACGTCGACACCCTGCCCACGCTGGACGTGCTGCGTCTGATCAACACCGAGGACGCCACGGTGCCGATGGTGGTGGCCGCCGTGCTGCCGCAGATCGCCGAGCTGGTCGACCTGGCCGTCGCCGCGCTGCGGGCGGGCGGCCGGGTGCACTACTTCGGGGCGGGCACCTCGGGCCGGCTCGCGGTGATCGACGCCGCCGAGCTGCCGCCGACCTTCGGGATCTGGGGCCGGGTCGTCGCGCACCACGCGGGCGGTCCCGGCGCGCTGTCGCAGGCGGTGTCGGACGTCGAGGACGACGACGACCTCGGCGGCCGCGACGCCGGCGACGTGCACGAGGGCGACGTCGCGATCGGCATCGCGGCGAGCGGCCGCACCCCCTACGTGGTCGGCGCCCTCCGCGCCGCCGCCGCGGCGGGCGCGCACACCGCGCTCATCTCCTGCAACCCGCAGACGCCCTACGGGGAGGAGGTGGAGGTGCACATCGCGCTGGCCACCGGCCCGGAGGTGATCAGCGGGTCGACCCGGATGAAGGCCGGCACCGCGACGAAGCTGGTGCTGAACTCCTTCTCCACCACCTTGATGATCCGGCTCGGCCGGACCTACTCCAACCTGATGGTCAGCGTGAACGCGCTGAACTCCAAGCTGCGCACCCGGCTCGTGCGCATCCTCACCGAGGCGACCGGCATGGACCCGGTGACCTGCGAGAACGCGCTCGCCGAGGCGGGCGGCAACACCCGCGTCGCGCTGGTGTCGCTGCTCGGCGAGGTCCCGGCCGCGCGCGCCACGCTCCTGCTGGAGGAGGCCGACGGCGGCGTCCGCGAGGCGCTGCAACTGCTGCGCAGCGCGTGACGCGGCGGGCCGCCCGGCGGGGACGTCCCCGCCGGGCGGCCCGCTCGCCCGCTAGAACGGGTTGAAAGTCGAGATCGCCAGCAGCAGGATCGTGGCGGTGCCGCCGAAGGCGGTGCCCGCGCAGATGGCGGCTTGGGGAAGGGACGCTTTGGCGAATCGGCTCACGATGCCGGCGGCCAGCGCCACGGCGGTGGCGAGGGCCGCCACCAGGCCGGCCGCCAGCAGCTTGATCGCGATCGGGTGCGCGGGGTCCGTCAGGTGCGCGAGGGCGCTGGTCATGGGGGTCTCCTCTCCCGTCGCGACCACTCTCGGCGCCGCGGGCGGGCGGCGGTGACGGGCCGGTGACGGATCGGTGACGGCGTGACGGGCGCGCCCGCCGCGGAGCTGCACGAGGTGAGGCGCCGGGGGCTCGGGACGATGCCCGAGGCCGATCTGGCGGCCCGGGTCCCCGTGCTGTCCGCCCTGGCCCGCCGCCGCTACGGCACCGGCGCCGCGTCGCCCCCGCCGCTGCGCGCCCTGCTCGGCGAGGCCGTCGCCCTGATGGGCGTCGAGGAGCTGCGCGCCCCGGCGGCGGCGCTGTTCGGGGTGTCCCGGGAGACCTTCGGCAAGGCGTGGCCCTACCGGCTGGAGACGGCCGCCCGGAGGCATCCGAAGAACCCCGCCCCGAACACGTTCCGGCAGGGCCGGAACTACGTCGGGCTCATCATCGAGGAGCTCACCGCCGCCCTGGCCGCCCTGGACGCCCCCGCCGTCCCGGCCCCGCCCGCCGAGGCCCGCATCGACCGGCCCGAGGCGCTGGCCGAGGCCGGGCGCCTCCTGTCCGGGACGCGGCTGCTGTGGCTGTGGGGCGAGGCCGGGACGGGCAAGACCGTGCTCGCCCGGCAGATCGCGGACCGCGTCCGCGGGCCCCGGCCCGCCGCCCAGATCCGGCTCGGCAACTCCCGCGTCACCGAGAGCGACGTCCTCGCCGCGCTCGCCCACGGCGACGCGGACGCGAGCTCCTGGAGCGCCGCCGCCTGCCGCCGCCACCTGCGGGGCATGCTGGCGGACGGCCGCGCCCTCGGTGCCGTGATCATGGACGGGGCGGGCGACCCGGACCGGGTCCGGGAGATCGTGCCGCCCGACCCGCGCGTCCCCGTCGTCGTCACCGCCCGGACGCACCCGCCCGCGCCCTTCGCCGGGATGCGGGTCGGCGCCTACGGCCCCGCCGAGACCGCGGCGGCGATCGGCGCCCTCCTGCCCGGCCTCCCGGCGGGCGACCGGGACCGGATCGCCGCGGCCGTCGCCCACCACCCGCTCGTCCTCGACCGGGTCTGCCGGTACCTGGCGGCGGATCCCGGGCGGACCGTCCCGGACGTGGTCGCGGCGCTGTCCGCCGACACCTCCGGCACCCTCGACGCGCTGGACGCCCTCAGCGGCGCCGCCGAGCGGCTGTCGGTGATCCACCGGCGGACGCTGGAGGAGCTGCGCGCGGACGCCCCGGACGCCGTCCGCGTCCTGGCGGCCCTGGTGTGGACGGCCGGCGAGGGCACGGTGCCGAAGGACCTGGCCGACGACTTCCTGCGGCACCTGTTCCCCGGCCCGGCGGGCGCCCTGACGGTCGCGGCGGCCGAGGCCGTCCTCTCCCGGTGGGCGCTGGTCGCGGTGGAGGCCGACGCGTTCGTGATGCACCCGCTGACCGCGCGGATCCTCCAGCGGCTCCTCGCGGGCTCCTGCCAGGAGGTGCTCACCGCGTTCTTCGCCTTCCTGCGCGCGGCGGCCGACGTCCCGGGCAGGCGGCCGGCCCGGCTCATCGGCCGGGAGCTGGCGATGTTCGACGGCACCTTCGGCGACAGCTGGGGCCGCGCCGGGTCGTGGCTCGCCCTCGACGAGAAGGTGTGGCTGGCGGAGCGGCGCACCGGCCCGCCGCGGATCGAGCGGTACGAGGTCCTGCCCGACGGCATCCAGATGACGACCGGGCCCGCGCGCGGCCCCGTCACGGGGGCCGAGCTGGCGGATCTCGTCGCCGTCGTCTCCGACTACGAGCGGGCGGCGGAATGGCTGTACCTGGGGTGGCAGGCGTTCCCCGCGCAGGAAGTCAGCGAGCCGGACGGCCTGAGCCACCGCGTCCGCAAGGGCGCGGCCGAGGACGGCGGGATCGTCAGGGCCCTGTGCGGCAAGCGCTGGCGCCCTCAGCGCACCGGCGCGGCGGCGGCGGAACTGCCGTCCTGCCCGCGCTGCGCGGCGGCGGCGGACTGGGGCCCCGGCATGATCGCCGGCGCGTCGGTGGCGTTCGGCCACCTGAGGCGCGAGGCGCAGCGGGCCGTCCGCTCCGGCGACGCGGACGCCGCCGCCGAGGCGGTGGAGCGGCTGCGGGCGGCGCCCCTCGCCCATCCCGTCGAGGGGAACGCCGTCGCCGTGCGGCAGCTCGCGGGCGCCGCGTTCGAGCTGTTCCAGCAGGAGTACCCGTCCCCCGGCGAGGCGGTGCGGTTCCTCGGCGTCGCCGAGACCTGGTACCGGGTGCTGGCCGGGGTCGAGCCCGCGGAGGCCGACCACCCGTGGCGGCTCGGGCAGGTGATCGTCACGCGGGTGGAGCAGGAGGGCGAGCGGCGGGGCGAGGGCTACGCCGAGGCCGCCGCGCTCTACCGCCGCTCCCTCGACCTGCGCCCGGGCCGCGACGAGGTCCTCTGGAGCCTCGGCAACGCGCTCATCGGCCGGGCCCGGTACGCCGGACCGGAAGAGGAGGAGCGGCTGTACCGGGAGCTCGAGCACCGGACGCGCCACTCGCCCGGCGCCCGCCGGGGCGATCCGCGCGCCCTGGCCCGGATCGCCTTCGCGCTCAGGATGCGGGCCCTCATCTTCGCGCCCGCCGATCCCGCGCTCGCGGACCGGCTCGCCGCCGAGTCGGCGGAGTGGGGCGAGGCGCTCCTGCGGAAGGACCCGGACGATCCCGACGCCCTGTACCGGCTCGGGGCCGCGCTCGCCGACCGCGGCCGCTTCGCGGACGCCCGCGGGCTGCCCGGAGCGCTGGACCTGCACCGGCGCGCCGAGGAGGTGCTCCGGCGGGCCGTCGAACGGGCGCCGGAGAACCTCGCCGCGAGGCTCGCCCTGGCCGACGCGCACGAGGGCCGGGCGATCGCGCTCGGCCGGACCGGCCAGAAGGCGGCGGAGGCGGACGCGTGGGCCGCCGCGGCGCGCGTCCACGACGGCGGGCTCGCCACGGCCCCGGACGATCCGGACCTGCTCGCCGGGCGCGGCTGGTGCCACTACCACCTGGGCCGCCTGGCCGAGACCGGCGACGCCGGGGCCGCGCTGGAGCACTACGACCGGGCCGCCGGTGACCTGGCCCGCGCGGAGGGGGCGCGGCCCTACCTCACGGACCGCCTCTGCACCGTCCAGGCGGTCCGGGGGCAGCTCCTGGAGCGGACCGGCGACGCGAGGGCGGCGGAGGCGTTCGCGCGGACCGCCGAAACGGCGCGGCGCCTGCTGGACGGCGGCCGGGACGACCCGGACACGGTGAAGCGGCTGGCCTACGCCCTCGTCCACCGGGCGAACCTGTCGCCTTCCGCGGATCCCGCCGAGCGCGACGCGCTGTACGTCGAGGCGCACGACCGCCTGGCGCGGGTCGCCGAGCGGGAGCCGGGCCACATCTGGGCCTGGACGCTCGCCGCGGCGGCGCTGGCCGGCCGGGCCGGGCTGGTCGAGGCGGCCGATCCGGCGCTGGCCGGACGCCTCCGCGCCGAGGCGTCCGGCCTGCGGGCGGCGGCGTCCGGCCGGGGGTGACCGGCGGGTCAGGCGCCGTGGCGGCGGAGCTCCTGGCGGGCGACGGTGCGGACGTGGACCTCGTCGGGGCCGTCGAAGATCCGCATGGCGCGGGCCCAGGCGTACATGGCGGCGAGCGGGGTGTCGGCGGAGACGCCGGCGCCGCCGTGGACCTGGATGGCGCGGTCGATGACCTCGGCGGCGACCCGCGGCGCCACCACCTTGATCGCGGCGATCTCGGTGCGGGCGCCCTTGGCGCCGTGCCGGTCGATCAGCCAGGCGGTCTTCAGCGTCAGCAGCCGGGCCTGCTCGATCGCCATCCGCGACTCGGCGATCTGCTGCTGGACGACGCCCTGCGCGGCGAGCGGCCCGCCGAACGCGACGCGCTCGGCGGCCCTCTTGCACATCAGCTCCAGCGCCCGCTCGGCCATGCCGATGGCGCGCATGCAGTGGTGGATGCGGCCGGGCCCGAGGCGGGCCTGCGCGACGGCGAACCCGCCGCCCTCCTCGCCGATCAGGTTGGCGGCCGGGACGCGGACGTCCTCGAACACGATCTCGGAGTGGCCGTGCTGGTCCTGGTAGCCGAAGATCGGCAGGTGCCGCAGCACGGTGACGCCGGGGGTGTCGCGCGGCACGAGCACCTGCGACTGCTGGCGGTGCGCGGGGGCGTCCGGGTCGGTCTTGCCCATCACGATGAAGATCTTGCAGCGCTCGTCGGCGGCGCCGGTGATGAACCACTTGCGGCCGTTGACCACGTACGCGTCGCCGTCCCGGACGATCGAGGTGGTGATGTTGGTGGCGTCGGAGGAGGCGACGGCCGGCTCGGTCATCGCGAACGCGCTGCGGATCTCGCCGGCGAGCAGCGGCTCCAGCCACTCCTTCTGCTGGGCGGGGGTGCCGAACATGTGCAGCACCTCCATGTTCCCGGTGTCGGGGGCGGCGCAGTTGACGGCCTCGGGCGCGAGCTCGTGCGAGCGGCCGGTGATCTCGGCGAGGGAGGCGTACTCCAGGTTCGTCAGCCCCGACACGTCGGGCAGGAACAGGTTCCACAGCCCCCGCGAGCGGGCCGCGGTCTTCAGCTCCTCGACGACGGGCGGCAGCGCGTGCGGGTCGTGGGCGGCCCGCCACCCGGCGTAGACGGACTCGGCGGGGTAGACGTGCTCGTCCATGAAGGCCAGCAGGCGCTCCTGATACTCCCGCGCCTTCGGGCTGAGTTCGAAGTCCATGCCGCCAGTCTCGCAGAACGGGATTCGGTTTCCCGGTGCGGGGGAGGCCGGGGCGGAACGCGCCGATGGACGGGACCGTGCTCTTCGGGCATCGTGATCCCCACCATGACCGAGCTGAGCCTCCGGCCGGAGGACCGCACCCCGGCCCCCGCCGCCGGCCCGCCGGACCGCCGGGCCGCGCTCCGGGACGTCCGCGCGTCCGCGCGGCGGCACCGGGCGTTCCTCGGCGTGCTCGCCGCCGGGGTGCTGCTCCGGCTCGCGGTGATGGCGGGCTACCGGTCGGTGATGTGGTTCCCCGACTCCGACGACTACCTGTCGGGCGCGGTCAACCCCAACCCGGGCCTCGTCCGGCCGAGCGGCTACTCGCTGTTCCTCTGGCTGCTGAAGCCCTTCCACAGCCTGACGCTCGTCGCGTTCGCCCAGCACGCGATGGGCGTCGCGACCGGCGTGCTGCTCTACGCGCTGCTGCGGCGGCGCGGCGCGCCCGGGTGGCTCGCCGCGCTCGCCGCCGTCCCCGCCCTGCTGGACGCCTGGCAGCTCCAGCTCGAGCACATGGTGATGTCCGACACCCTGTTCGGGTTCCTGGTCATGAGCGCGCTCGCGCTGCTGCTCTGGCCCGGCGGCGCGCCGGGCCTCCGCTGGACGGTCGGCGCCGCCGTCCTGCTCGGCCTCGCCACCCTCACCCGCTCGGCCGGGCTGCCGCTGCTGCTGCTGTTCGGCCTGTACCTGCTGGTGCGGCGGACGGGCTGGCGGCACGTCCTCGCCGCGCTCGCCGCCGGGCTCGTCCCGCTCGTCGCCTACTCGTCCTGGTTCGCCGCGCACCACGGCGAGTTCGCGATGACGCGCAGCACCGGCGTGTTCCTGTACGGCCGGGTCGCGCCGTTCGCCGACTGCCGGGCGATGCGGCCGCCGGTGGACGAGATGCCGCTCTGCCTGTCCGGCCCGCCCGGCGGCCGGTCGGTGTACCGCTCCTACATCTGGGGGCCGGACGCCGCCCGGCACCGCGTGGAGGCCGAGGGGTTCGGGCCGCAGGGCGAGCGCCTCGCCCGCTCCTTCGCGCTGCGCGCGATCATGGCGCAGCCCGGCGACTACCTGCGGGTCGCGCTCACCGACATCGCCCGCACCTTCCGCTGGGGGCACCCGCAGTTCCCCGACGGGGAGACCTACCACCGCTACCTGTTCGCGCCGACGGTCGCGAGCCCCGGCGCGAAGGCCGAGGGCTACGTCCGCCGCTACGACTCCGGCTACGAGCCGACCCGCGTCGTGCGGCCCTACGCGTCCTTCCTCGGCGCCTACCAGCGCACCGCCTACCTGCCCGGCGTGGTGCTCGGCGCGATCGTCGTCGCGGGCGCGGCGCGCATCGTCCGGCGGCGGCGCCGGCTCGGCGGCGCGGGCCTGCTGCCGTGGTCGGTCGGCGTGACGCTGCTGGTCGTGCCCGCCTTCACCGCCCAGTTCGACTACCGGTACGTGCTGCCCGCGGTGCCGCTGCTGATCCTGGCGGCCGTGCTGCCGGACCGGTCGCCTACCATCGGCCCGTGACGACGAACACCGGGACGGACGCCGTGAACAAGGTCGAAGCGGTCATCACCGACTGGGGCGGCGTCCTCACCTCCCCGCTGAACGACGCGATCGCCCTCTGGATGCGGGCCGACCGGATCGACACCGCCCGCTACAAGGACGTCATGCGGACCTGGGTCCGGCAGGCCTACGACGGGTCGGAGGTCAACCCGATCCACGGCCTGGAGGACGGCACCCTCGATGTCGCCGAGTTCGAGCGGCTGCTCGCGGCCGAGCTGCTGGACCTGGACGGCGCGCCCGTCCCCGCCGACGGCCTGATCGCCCGCATGTTCGCCGCGTTCGAGCCCGTCGAGCCGATGTACGCGACGCTCCGGGAGGTCCGCGCGGGCGGCGTCCGGACGGCGCTGCTGTCGAACTCCTGGGGCAACGACTACCCCCGGCACCTGTTCGCGGGCCTGTTCGACGAGGTCGTCATCTCCTGCGAGGTCGGCCTCCGCAAGCCCGGCGAGGAGATCTTCCGGCACACCCTGGACCGGCTCGGGCTGCCCGGCGAGGCGTGCGTGTTCATCGACGACATCGAGCACAACGTCGCGGCGGCCGAGCGGCTCGGGATGCGCGGCATCGTGCACACCTCGCCGGCGGCGACCGCGGACGCCCTCCGTGCGCTCGGCGCGCTCTGACCGCATAACCTGCCGTCATGCGCGTCTACCTGCCCTCGACCCTGCCCGCCCTCGCCCGCGTCCACGCGGACCGGGAGGCCGGGCCCGCGCCGCTCACCGCCTACGCGGTCACCCCGGCGCTGCGCGAGTGGTACGCCGAGGGCGACACCGAGGAGCTGGAGTACGCGGCGATGACGGCCGCCGCCCGCGCCTCGCTGCGGCTGCTCGCCGCCGACCCCGGCGCCGCGCCGCGCCGCGTGGTGCTGGCCGCCGAGGTCCCCGACGCGGCGGTCACGGCCGTCCACGGCGACGAGGAGCGGGCCCGCGTGACGGTCGGCGCGCCGGTCGGCTGGAAGCTGATCGCGTCGGGGCACGTGGACGAGCCGGCGGCGGAGGACGACGTCCGGGCGGCCGTCGCGGCGCTGCCCGCCGCCGACGCCGGCGACGAGGACGCCCGGTTCGAGGTGGACGGCGCCGAGGGCCACGAGCTGCTCTGGTACGCCACCCAGGAGCTCGCCGACCTGCTGCCCTGACCGGCTCCCGGCCCCTTTCGGGAACCCCCGGCGGGCGCCCGGTTCCGCCCGTTCCGGGCTAGTTGCGGTGACCCCCGCGCAGGCCCGACGATAAGCACGCCCGCCCCGCCCCCGCCCGCGGGCCCGCCCGCCGATCCCCATGGAAAGCCGGATGTCGACGCTGAACCGACTGGTGCTCTGGAACATCGACAACACCCTGGTGGACGTCGCGCGCGTCACCCGGGAGGCGTACGCCGAGGCGTTCCGGCGGACCACCGGGCGGCCCCTCGTCCGCCTCGCCCCGACGCCCGGCCGCACCGAATCGGAGATCATCTTCGAGACGCTGGCGTTCAACGACATCGTCACCACCGACGACCACCTGCCCGCCTTCATGGTCGCGCTGACCGAGGCGTTCGCCGCCCGCCGCGGCGACCTGCGCCGGCACGGCCGGGTGCTGGCCGGCGCCCGCGAGGCGATCACCACGCTGGCGACCCGCAAGGACACCGCGCAGACCGTCCTCACCGGCTCCATCCGGCCGAACGCGCTGCTGAAGCTGACCGAGCTCGGCCTGGACCGCTGGCTGAACATCGACACCGGCGGCTACGAGACCGGCGTGTACTCCAAGGCCGCGCTGCTGGAGCTCGCCCGCACCCGCACCGGCGAGAAGCTCGGGGCGCGCTTCGGCCAGGCCGTCTACATCGCCGACTCGCCGCGCGACGTGCAGGCCGCGCGCATCGCCTACACCCCCGTGATCGCCGTCGCGACCGGCTCGGCGACGCAGGCCGAGCTGCGCGCCGCCGGCGCCGACACGGTGCTCGCCGACCTGACCGACACCGCGACGGTCGTCCGGGCCGTCGTCGACCTGACCGCGCCCGCCCGTCCCGCCTGACGCCCCGTCGCATTTGCGCCGGTGGGCGGGTGCCGGATATTGAGAAGGGGCGCGTGCGACGGCGCACGCCAGTGAGGGGAGCGCACATGTCCCAGGTGTCCGAGGGGGCCCCGCTGTGGCGGCCGTCCGACGAAGTCGTCGCGTCCGCGCGGGTGACCCGCTTCCAGCGCCGCCTGCGCGAGGGCGGGGCGCCGGTCGGGCCGGACGGCTCCTACGCCGACCTGTGGAACTGGTCCACCACCGAGGTCGACGCCTTCTGGGACGCCGTCTGGGACTACTTCGACGTCGCCGGGGAGCGCGGCGACGGGCCCGTCCGCGCGGGCGGCCCCATGCCGGTGGACGGCCTGCGCTGGTTCCCGTCGGCGACCCTCAACTACGCCGCGAACGCCCTGCGCGGCGATCCGTCCGCCACCGCCGTCATCGTGCGGTCCGAGGCGGGCGCGCCGCGCGAGCTGACTTACGGCGAGCTCGCCGCGCAGGTGGCCGGGGTCCGCGCGGGCCTCGCCGCGCTCGGCGTCGGCCGCGGCGACCGGGTCGCCGCCTACGTGCCGAACACCGCCGAGGCGCTCGTCTGCTTCCTCGCGACGGCCTCGCTCGGCGCGATCTGGTCGTCGTGCTCGCCGGACTTCGGGTCGTCGTCGGTCATCGACCGGTTCGCCCAGATCGAGCCGGCGGTGCTGATCGCGGTCGACGGCTACACCTACAACGGCAAGGGCTTCGACCGGCGCGGCACGGTCGCCGAGATCCGCGACGCGCTGCCCACGCTCCGCGCGACCGTCCTCGTCCCGTACCTGGACGCGGCCGCGACGCTGCCCGGCACCGTCGCCTACGCCGACCTGCCGCGCCCGGACGCGGCGCCGGAGTTCGAGCCCGTCCCCTTCGACCACCCGCTCTGGGTCGTGTACTCCTCGGGCACGACGGGCCTGCCGAAGCCGATCGTGCACGGGCACGGCGGCATCGTCCTGGAGCACCTGAAGGCGCTCAGCTTCCACCAGGACCTCGGGCCCGGCGACGTCTTCCTCTGGTACACCACGACCGGCTGGATGATGTGGAACTACCTGGTCGGCGGGCTGCTCGTCGGCGCGACCGTGGTGCTGTACGACGGCGCCCCGGCCGACCTGTGGGGCCTCGCCGCCGAGACCGGCGCCACCTACCTCGGCGTCGGCGCCCCCTACATCACCGCGTCGATGAAGGAGGGCCGCCAGCCCGGCGCCGAGCTCGACCTGTCGCGGCTGCGCGGCATCGGCTCGACCGGCTCGCCGCTGCCGCCCGAGGGGTTCGCCTGGGTGTACGAGGCGGTCGGCGCCGACCTGCTGCTCGGCTCGTTCTCCGGCGGCACCGACCTCTGCACCGGCTTCGTCGGGCCGTCGCCGCTGCTGCCGCTCCGCGCCGGCGTCATCCAGGCGCGCGGGCTCGGCGCCCGCGTCGAGGCGTTCGACGAGGAGGGCCGCGCCGTCACCGGCGAGGTCGGCGAGCTGGTCATCACCGAGCCGATGCCGTCGATGCCGGTGGCGTTCTGGAACGACCCGGGCGGCGAGCGCTACCGCGAGTCCTACTTCGACATGTACCCGGGCGTCTGGCGGCACGGCGACTGGATCAAGGTGCTGCCGGACGGCGGCTGCGTCATCTACGGCCGCTCGGACTCCACCCTGAACCGGGGCGGCATCCGGATGGGCACCGCGGACTTCTACCGCGTCGTCGAGGCGTTCCCCGAGATCGCCGACAGCCTGGTCATCGACACCGGCCGGCTCGGGCAGGAGGGGCGGCTGCTGCTGTACGTGCAGCTCGCCGGGGGCGCGGAGCTGGACGGCGACCTGGTCGCGCGGCTGCGCGGCGCGATCCGCTCGGCGCTGTCGCCGCGGCACGTCCCCGACGAGATCACCGCCGTGCCGGGGGTGCCGCGGACGCTGTCGGGCAAGAAGCTGGAGGTCCCGGTCCGCAAGATCCTCCAGGGCGTCCCGGCCGACCGCGCCGCCAACCGCGACTCGATGGCCAACCCCGAGTCGCTGGCGTTCTTCACGCCCTGACGTTCCGGCGCCCGCCGGGACGCGGTCGTTCGACGCAAGCACGGCGCGCCCGGCGGCGGCTACCTTGCGCTGATGACCAGCACCCTGTTCGGCCGGGACGCCGAGATCCTGGCCCTGACGGAGATGATCGGCCGGGCCGGCGACGAGGGCCAGTGCCTCGTGCTGCGCGGCGATCCCGGCATCGGCAAGACGGCGCTGCTCCGCGCCGCCCGGGACGCCGCGCGCGGCGCTCGCGGCCGCCGCCGCCGGGCACAGCAACCGGAAGATCGGCGCGCTGCTGTTCCTCAGCCCGCGCACCGTCGAGTGGCACCTGCGCGAGGTGTTCGGGAAGCTCGGGGTGGGCTCGCGCCAGAAGCTGGAGGGCGCCCTGGAGGCGGCGGTCCCCGCCTGGCGGGCGCCGGTCCGAGGGGGAGTGGACCGGCGCCCGCCGGGGCCGTCAGGCGATCTCCACGGGCGCGGGGGCCGGCTCGGCGTCGTCCGCCGGGACCGGCTCGGGGGCCGCGGGGGCGCGGCCGAGGCGCCAGACCATGACGAACATGTAGGCGCCGAGCAGGACCGCGACGCCGCCCGCGACGGCCGCGAAGGTGGCGAACCCCCAGTCGGCCGAGGATCCGTGCAGCCATGTCGCGAGGGCCTCGCCGAGCGAGACCAGACCGAAGAGGGTGAAAATCGTCGCCAGCCTCGTCCCGGCCTTGAGAACGTGCTTGGGTACTCCGTTGGTGGTCATTTCCGAGTCCTCGGGGGAAGAGGTCCTTTCCGGTCGGATCCCTGCTATTCCCTGTTTTTAGGGCGTCATTCATCGCAGGATCCGGACCGGAGCGAGGAGGTCGCCGCACGGTGCCCGGCGGGGCCGGTGACGTGCGGGATCGGGTGCGCGGCCGCTGCGGAGGGAGCGGAGCGCGAAGGCGGAGTCGCGGTGCGTTGAAGGGCGACCGACGCCTGCGGGTAAGCGCGCGGTCCTGGACTAGGGGTACCGGGGCTCGAACATGGTCGAAGTCTAACGGCGCGTCCCTTTGGGGCGCATCTTTTATTTCGCCGTCCCCCGTGAATGCCGGAGCGGGAGGAGGTGTCGCGGGCGGGCTCGCGCGGGCGGCCGCGTCCGCCTCCGGTCGGGGCGCCCCGGGACTTATCTCTACTAAATAGGTAGGAAAACTTGATTACTGCCCCGGCCCGGCCTACAGTCGGGGCACCGGCCGCCGGACACCGCGCCCCGCGCCAGGGCGCACCCCTCCCACCTGCCCTCCTCCCGTCCCCCGGACGCCTCAACTCCGTGCCAGGAAGTTGGAACGTCATGCCCGAACGGCAACTGCTGCCGGACGAACTGCTCGACGGCTTCGCCAAGCGCACCGCCGACTACGACCGCGACAACGCCTTCTTCAGCGAGGACCTCGCCGAGCTGAGAGAGATCGGCTACCTGCGGATCGCCGTGCCCGCCGACCTCGGCGGGTTCGGCTACTCGCTCACCGAGGTCGCCCGCGAGCAGCGCCGGCTCGCCTACCGGTCGCCCGCCACCGCCCTGGCGATCAACATGCACCTGTACTGGACGGGCGCCGCCGCCGAGGTGCACGCCGCCGGCGACGCCTCGCTGGACTGGCTGCTGGAGGCCGCCGCGGCGGGCGAGCTGTTCGCCGCCGGCCACGGCGAGCCGGGCAACGACCTGGCGCTCGGCCACTCCAACGTCCGCGCCGAGCGGCGCGAGGACGGCGGCTACGCCTTCCACGGCCGCAAGATCTTCACCTCGCTGTCGCCGGCCTGGGACTGGCTCGGCGTGCACGCCCTGGACGCCGCCGACCCCGAGAACCCGCGGGTCGTGCACGCCTTCGTGCGCCGCGACGCGCCCGGGTACCGGATCGAGGAGACCTGGGACGCGCTCGGCGTCCGCGCCACGCAGAGCCACGACACCGTCCTGGAGGGCGTCGTCGCCGCGCCCGAGCACGTCTCGCGGGTCGTTCCCGCCGGGCCGATCGAGGACCCGTTCGTGTTCGGCATCCTCGCCTGGGTGCTGCCGCTGTTCGGCAACATCTACCACGCCATCGCCCGGCGCGCGTTCGACGTCGCGGTGGAGTCGGCGCGGCGCCGCACGTCCAAGGAGCTCGGCGGGCGGACGTTCGCGCACCACCCGTCGGTGCAGTGGAACGTCGCCGAGGCCGCGCTGAGGCTGGAGGCCGTCGAGGCCCAGCTGGAGCGGGTCGCCGCCGACTGGGACGCCGGCGTCGACCACGGCGCCGCCTGGAGCGCGAAACTGTTCGGCGCCAAGTACAACGCCGTCGAGGGCGCCAAGCAGGTCGTCGACCTCGCCGCCCGCGTCCACGGCGGAGCGTCGCTGTTCCGCTCCGGCGAGTTCGAGCGCCTCATCCGCGACGTGCAGTCCGGACCGTTCCACCCCCCGAACGCCAACCTCGTCCACGACGTGGTCGGCAAGACCGCCCTCGGCGTGCTCTGAACCACGGAGAACCTGACGATGTCCGAGAACCCCCCTCCCGCGCCCGACGAGCCCGGCGAGCCCCGCGAGCCCGCCGCGCCCGACGACCCCGCCGCGCCCGACGACCCCGCCGCGCCCGGCGACCTCGACGCCGAGGGCGCCGGCCCCGACGACCAGCGGCTCCTCTCCCGCCGGTCGCTGCTGGCCGGCGGCGCCGTCGCCGTCGGCACCCTCGCCGCCGCCGGCGGCCTCACCGCCTGGGCGACCCGCGGCGGCGGCGGCCGCCGCCGGGCCGGCTCCGCCGCCGCCCGCACCCTGAAGATCGGCTACGGCGGCGGGATCTGCGAGGCGCCCCTGTTCGCCGCCCACCACCAGGGCTTCTTCGCCCGCCAGGGCCTCAAGGTCGAGATCATCAAGACCGGCTCCGACGAGATCAAGGACGCGGTCGGCGCGGGCAAGCTCGACGCCGCCCCCGGCATCCTGTTCTCCTGGCTGAAGCCGATCGAGCAGGGCGTCGACGTGCGGCTCGCCGCCGGCCTGCACGAGGGCTGCCTCCGCCTGGTGGTGAAGAAGGGCAGCCCGATCACCTCGGCGGCGCAGCTGAAGGGCAAGACCATCGGGGTGGAGGCGATCGGCAGCTCGGCGATGTCGTTCTTCTCCCTCGACCTGCTGGACGCCGGCCTGCACCCGAGCGACGACGTCGAGTGGCGGGCGTACCCGCCCGACCAGCTCGGCCAGGCCCTGGACCGCGGCGAGGTCGCCGCCGTCGCCGCCTCCGACCCGAACGCGCTGCTGCCGCAGCTCAAGGGCATCGCGGTCGAGCTCGCCAACAACCGCCAGGGCGCCAACGCGCAGCACTACTGCTGCACCACGGCGATCAACGGGCGGCTGCTGCGCGAGGACCCCGAGACGGCCGCCAAGCTCGTCACCGCCTGGTCCGACGGGTCGCGGTGGGTCGGCGCGAACCTGCCCGCCGCGGCGAACCTGGAGGCGACCCGCAAGTACGTCGCCGCCGACGCCCCGACGATCCAGAAGGTGCTGTCGACCTACCTGTTCGACCCGTCGGCGAAGGGCCTGAAGAAGGAGATCGCGCCGAGCGCGGCCAAGTTCAAGCAGACCGGCTACCTGGACAGGAAGACCGATCCCGCCAAGCTCGCCGACAAGGCGTTCGTCGATCTGGGCCTGGCGTTCTGATGGCCGTCACCCAACGGGAACGGGCGGCGGCGCCGGCGCGCGCCGCCGCCCGGCGCCGGGCGCGGCCCCCGGTCGCGGCGCTGTTCGGCGCGCTCGTCTGGACGGCCGGCGCCGCCCTCACCGCCCTCGTCCCGAACCGCCAGGAAGCGGAGCACACGGCCGTCACGGCGGGGCTCGCGGGCGCGGTCGCGGTGCTGACCGCCGCGCTGGCGCCGGCGCTCACCGAACGGGTCCGCCGCGCCGGGCCGTGGATCGCCGCGACGGGTTACTGGTTCGTGTTCTGGGAGCTGGCGACGGCGAAGCTCGACCTGCTGGAACCGCCCTACTTCACCTCGCCGCAGGGCCTGCTGGCGGCGCTCTGGGACGATCGCGCGCTGCTGCTCGACAGCTTCGGCAACTCGCTGAAACTGCTGGTGATCGGGTACTCGCTCGGCGCCGCCACGGGCGTGCTGACGGGCATCGCCATGGGCTGGTCGCCGCGCGTGCACTACTGGGCGCACCCGGTGCTGATGAGCATCGGCCCCGTCCCGGCCGCCGCGTGGCTGCCGCTGATCCTGCTGGTGTTCCCGACCAGCTACAGCGGCGCGGTGTTCATGGTGGCCCTCGCCGTGTGGTTCCCCACGACCGTGCTGACGCGCGCGGGCGTCGCGGCCGTCAGCCGCCGCTACTACGACGTCGCGCAGACTCTCGGCGCGGGAAGCGGGTACCTGGTGTGGCGGGTAGCGGTGCCGGCCGCCCTCCCGCAGATCTTCGTCGGGCTGTTCATGGGGCTCGGCGCCGCGTTCCTCACGCTGGTGGTGGCCGAGCTGCTCGGCGTCAAGAACGGCCTCGGCTGGTACATCCAGTGGACCAAGGGCTGGGCCGCCTACCCGCGCATGTACGCCGCGATCACGCTGATGATCGTGCTGTGCGGCGGCGCGATGGCGCTGCTGTTCCGGGTCCGCAACCGCGTGCTGCGCTGGCAGAAGGACCTGGTCCGATGGTGACGGCGGCGGTCGAGGCGACCGCGCTGACGCACCGGTTCGCGCTCGGCCGGGACCGGCTCACCGTCCTCGACGGCGTGGACCTGGCGGTCGCGCCCGGCGAGTTCGTCGCCGTCGTCGGCCCCTCGGGCAGCGGCAAGTCGACGCTGCTGCGGCTGCTCGCCGGCCTGGACCGGCCGACCCGCGGCCGCCTCACGGTCGACGGCGCGCCGCTGGCCGGCCCCGACCCGTCCCGCGCCCTGGTGTTCCAGGACCCGACGCTGTTCCCGTGGCGGACCGTCCGCGGCAACGTCGAGATCGGCCCGCGGGCGACGGGGCGGCTGCGCGAGCGCCGCGACGACGTCGCCGCCGCGCTGGAGCTCGTCGGCCTCACCGACTTCGCCGACGCCTACCCGAGCCAGCTCTCGGGCGGCATGGCGCAGCGCGCCGCGCTCGCCCGCGCCCTGGTCAACCGCCCCGAGCTGCTCCTGCTGGACGAGCCGCTCGGCGCCCTCGACGCCCTCACCCGCCTGGCGATGCAGAAGGAGCTGCTGAACCTGTGGGAGGCGCGCGGCTTCACCGCCGTCCTCGTCACCCACGACGTGGACGAGGCGCTGCGCCTCGCCGACCGCGTGCTCGTCCTGTCGGCGCGGCCCGGCCGCGTGCTGGCGGACCTGCCGGTGGACGCCGCCCGGCCCCGCGACACCGGCGCGCCGGCGCTGCGCGACCTGCGCCACCGGATCCTGCGGCTGCTCGGAGTGGAGTCATGAGCGTCCACGAATCCCCGCTCGACCTCGTCGGCGGCACCCCGCTCGTCCGGCTGCGCCGCGTCACCGGCGGCCTGGACTGCGCCGTCTACGCCAAGCTGGAGTCGGCCAACCCCGGCGGCGGCGCCAAGGACCGCATCGCCGCCGCGATGGTCGACGACGCCGAGGAGCGCGGCCTGCTGCGGCCCGGCGGCACCATCGTGGAGGCGACGTCGGGCAACACCGGCGCCGGCCTCGCCATGGTCGCCGCCGCCCGCGGCTACCGGTGCGTGTTCGCGATCCCCGAGAAGAGCAGCCGGGAGAAGGTCGCGGTGCTGCGCGCGTTCGGCGCCGACGTCGTGGTGTGCCCGTCGGGGGTGCCGCCGCAGGACCCCGCGCACGTCCGCGCCACCGCCGTCCGCCTCGCCGAGGAGATCCCCGGCGCCTGGCTGGCCGACCAGTACAACAACCCGCGCAACCCCGAGGCGCACTACCGCACCACCGGCCCGGAGATCTGGAAGCAGACGCGCGGCCGGATCACGCACTTCGTCGCGGGCGTCGGCACCGGCGGCACCATCACCGGCACCGGCCGCTTCCTGAAGGAGGCGAGCGGCGGCGCGGTCACCGTCGTCGGCGCCGACCCCGAGGCGTCGGTGTACTCCGGCGGCGACGGCCGCCCCTACCTGGTGGAGAGCATCGGCCACTTCCGGCACCCCGACGCCGCCGAGGACCGCTGGCCCGAGTCCTACGACCCGGCGGTCGTGGACCGGTTCGAGCGGATCCCCGACCGCGAGTCGCTGCGCACCGCGCGGCGCCTCGCCCGCGAGGAGGGCCTGCTCGTCGGCGGCTCGTCGGGGACGGCCGTCGCGGGCGCGCTGCGGCTCGGCGCCGGGCTCGGCCCCGACGACCTCGTGGTCGTGCTGCTGCCCGACTCCGGCCACCTGTACCTGTCCAAGGTCTTCGACGACGGCTGGCTCGCCGAGCAGGGGCTCGCGGAGCCGGCCGGGGCGGAGCCGGCCGGGGCGGAGGGGCCGTGATCCGCCGCGTCCTCGCCGTCGCCGCCCTCACCGCCGCCGGCGTCCTCGCCGCGCCCGGCGCGGCGTCCGCGCACGTGACCGTGCAGGCCGACACCACCGCGCCCGGCGCGACCGCGACGCTCACCTTCAGCGTCCCGAGCGAGTCCGCGACCGCCGCGACGACGGTCCTCGCCGTCCGCGTGCCGGCGTCCCTGACCCGCCTCGACCCGGCGCCGCGTCCGGGCTGGACCGCCCGGGTCGCGGCGGGCACCGTCACCTGGACGGCGGCGCCGGGCCGGGGCGTCCGGCCGGGCGCGACCGGGCGGTTCGCGCTGCGCGCCGGGCCGCTGCCGCCCGGCCCGCTGGCGCTGCCGGCGACCCAGACCTACGACGACGGCCGCGTCGTCGCCTGGAACGAGCAGGCCGCCGACGGCACCGAGCCCGAGCATCCCGCGCCCGCCCTCACCGTCGCGGCCGCCGCGCCCCGCGCGCACGGCGCCCCGGCGGCGGGCGGCGACGTCGCCCCGCGCACCCCGGCCGGCGCGTGGTGGGCGCCGGCGGCCGCGCCCGCGGCGGGCGGCGCCGGCGGCGGGGG
>NZ_JAIBOA010000011.1 GCF_019458805.1 Actinomadura parmotrematis | reverse complement strand
GCGGGCCGTCAGGACGCGACGAGGTCCCGGTAGTCGGGGTGCTTGTCGATCCAGCTCTTGATGAACGGGCACTGCGGCACGACCGCCAGGTCGCGGGTGCGCACGTCGTCCAGGGCGCCGCGGGCCAGCGCGCCGCCGACGCCCTTGCCCTCGAAGGACGGGTCCACCTCGGTGTGGGTGAACACGATCTCCCCGTCGCGCAGCACGTACTCGGCGAACCCGGCGAGCGCGCCGTCCTCGCGGATCTCGTAGCGGTTCGCGGCGGCGTTGTCGGTGATCTCTCTGCTCATGATCCCCTCAATGCCCGCCGGGGCCCCGGTGATTCCCGCTCAGCCCGCCTCGTAGCCCGAGTGCAGCAGGCAGTAGGTGACGGCCTCCTCCAGCGCCTGCCAGGACGCGGCGATGACGTTCTCCTCCACGCCGACGGTGCCCCACTCGCGCTCGCCGTCGCTGGATTCGATGAGCACCCGGGTGCGGGCGCTGGTGCCGTGCGCGCCCTCCAGGATGCGGACCTTGTAGTCGACCAGCTCCAGCCGGGCGAGCTCGGGGTAGAGCCGGCCGAGCGCGGTGCGCAGCGCGTTGTCCAGGGCGTTGACCGGGCCGTTGCCCTCGCCGGTGGCGATGATCCGCTCGCCCTTGGCGTGCACCTTCACGGTGGCCTCGCTCACCATGACGCCGTCGGCGCGGCGCTCCACGATGGTGCGCCAGGACTCGACCTCGAAGTGGCGCGGGCGGACCCCGGTCAGCTCCTCGCGGAGCAGCAGCTCGAAGGAGGCGTCGGCGGCCTCGTAGGTGTAGCCCGCCGACTCCAGCTCCTTCACCCGGTCGACGACGTCGCGGGCCTTGTCGCCGGACAGGTCGAAGCCGAGCTCGCGGCCCTTCAGCTCGACCGAGGCGCGCCCGGCCATGCTGGAGACGAGCATCCGCATGTCGTTGCCGACGGCGGCGGGGTCGATGTGCTGGTACAGGTCGGGGTCCACCTTGATCGCCGAGGCGTGCAGGCCGGCCTTGTGCGCGAACGCCGACAGCCCGACGTAGGGCTGCTGGGAGCTCGGCGCGACGTTGGTGACCTCCGACACCGCGTGCGCGACGCGGGTCATCTGGGCGAGCTGGTCGTCGGACACGAGGCGCATGCCGCGCTTCAGCTGCAGGTTGCCGACGAGGGTGAACAGGTTGGCGTTGCCGCTCCGCTCGCCGTAGCCGTTGGCGCAGCCCTGCACGTGGGTGGCGCCCGCGCGGACGGCGGCCAGGGAGTTGGCGACGGCGCAGCCGGAGTCGTCGTGGCAGTGGATGCCGACGCGGGCGCCGACCGCGACCACGTCGTGGACGACGTCGGCGAGCTCGTCGGGCAGCATCCCGCCGTTGGTGTCGCAGAGCGCGACGACGTCGGCGCCGGCCTCGGCGGCGGTCCGCACGACCTCCAGCGCGTAGGCGCGGTTGGCGCGGTAGCCGTCGAAGAAGTGCTCGGCGTCCAGGAAGACGCGCCGGCCCTCGGCGCGCAGGTGCGCGACGGTGTCGCGGACCATCGCCAGGTTCTCCTCCAGCGTGGTGCGGAGGGCCAGCTCGACGTGCCGGTCGTGGCTCTTGGCGACGAGCGTCACGACCGGCGCGCCGGAGTCGCGCAGCGCGGCCACCTGGGGGTCGTCGGCGGCCTTCAGGCCGGCCCGGCGGGTCGCGCCGAACGCGGTGAGCTGCGCGTGCTTCAGGTCCAGCTCGGTCCGAGCGAGCCTGAAGAACTCGGTGTCCTTGGGGTTGGCGCCCGGCCAGCCGCCCTCGATGAACCCGACGCCGAGGCCGTCCAGGTGCCGCGCGATGGCCAGCTTGTCGGCCACCGTGAGGTTCAGGCCCTCCTGCTGGGACCCGTCCCGCAGCGTCGTGTCGTAAAGGTGGAATGCATCGCCCTGCATGTTCTGCGACCCTCCGAGGGTGGGGCGGACCGGCGCCGGGAAAACGAAAAGACCCCTCACGGACGTGAGAGGTCTGCGCGCCGGCGGTGTCCCGTCAGTTGCCGGCGCGCCAGCCGATAATCACGAGGCTGTGGCGCATGATGGCATCAGTGTGCCACAGCCGTCCCACATACGTCACACGACGTCTCACGATGCGGGACGACAGTCGGCTGATCAGCCGAAATAGGCTTCGGTGAACTCCACCGAGCCGTCCTCGCCGACCTCGATACCGGCATAGATCGTCTGGTTCCGGAAGATGCCGTCGTCCCGGTAGGACAGCCGGGCGGTGCGCCGCCCGCCGAGCCCCGGGGAGGGTTCCAGCAGCAGCCCGGCCGGGACGATCCGCCGCTCGATGTCGGCGGCATCACTGACGATCTTCGGCAGGTGCAGGGCGCGCCGGCCCGCGGCGGCCTCGGTCCAGTCGCGGGCGGCGGGCAGCAGCGCCGCCGCGGCCGCGCGGCGGATCTCCGGCTCGCGGGCCAGGATCCGCCGCACCGGGCCGCGCGCGGCGGCGAGCCGCCCGGCCGGGTCGCCGGCCGGCGGCCCGGCCGCGCTCGTCAGGGTCACCGCGATGCGGCCGCGGCCGAGGGGCAGCTCGGCCCGCCACTCGTCGCGGTCGCCGTCGCGCCGGTGGAGGACGGCGCCGAAGTAGGCGTCGCGCAGCTCGTCCACCGCGGTCACAGGATCCGGTGGACCCAGCCGTAGGGGTCGGGGCGGGTGCCGTACTGGATGCCGATCAGCTCCTCGCGCAGCCGCATCGACACCTCCCCCGGCTCGCCGTCCCCGATCCGCCACTGCCGGTCGGCGCCCTTGACCTCGCCGACCGGGCTGATGATCGCGGCGGTGCCGCAGCCGAACACCTCGGTGATCTCGCCGGACTCCACCCCGGCCTGCCACTCCTCGATGCTGATCTTGCCCTCCTCGGCGGGGACGCCGAGGTCGGGGGCGAGCTTCAGCATGGAGTCGCGGGTGATGCCGGGCAGCAGCGTGCCGGTGAGGGCGGGCGTGAGGAGCCGGGCCGCCGAGCCCGAGCCGTAGACGAACATCAGGTTCATCGAGCCGACCTCCTCCACCCAGCGGTGCTCGACGGCGTCCAGCCAGACGACCTGGTCGCAGCCGTGCGCGACGGCCTCGGCCTGCCCGGCGAAGGACGAGGCGTAGTTGCCGCCCGTCTTCGCCTCGCCGGTGCCGCCCGCCGCGGCGCGCGTGTAGTTCTGCGACAGCCACACCGAGACCGGCTTGATGCCGCCGGAGTAGTACAGGCCCGACGGGGAGGCGATGACCATGAACAGGTAGTCGCGGGCGGGCTGGTTCACCCCGAGCAGGCGGGTGGTGGCGAACATGAACGGCCGCAGGTAGAGGCTGTAGCCCTCCTCCGTCGGCACCCAGTCGCGGTCGGCCTCCACGAGGGCCTCCAGCGCGCGGACGAACAGGTCCTCGGGGATCTCCGGCATCGCCATCCGCTGCGCCGACCGGTTCATCCGGGCGGCGTTCATGTACGGGCGGAACGTCACGATCGACCCGTCGGGCTGCCGGTAGGCCTTGAGGCCCTCGAACAGCTCCTGCGCGTAGTGCAGCACCTGGCTCGCCGGGTCCAGCGCGATCGGGCCGTAGGGCTCGACCCGCGCGTCGTGCCAGCCCGCGTCCTCGTTGTAGCGGATGGTGACCATGTGGTCGGTGAAGTGCCGGCCCCAGCCGGGGTCGGCCAGGATCCCCTCCCGCTCCGCGGCCGGGACCGGGTTCGGGTTCGGTGTGATGTCGAAGTCCAGGGTGCTCATCGTTGGTCCTCTCGCGGATCGCCGGCCGCGGCCCCGTTGCCGCCACGGCATCCTTAATGCCTATTGTCGTCCTACGTCCAGCCCCACTCCCCGGTCACGGCGCATACGGAAAACCGGGCGCGCCGTGGGGCGCGCCCGGAGTGCCTCGCTGCGAGGTGTCCCCGTATCGGGATCGGCGCGCCGCTAGCCCGATACTCGCTTGGCGATCGCGTCGCCGATCTGGGCGGTCGAGCGCGCCCCGAGGGCGCCGCGCTCGGTCAGGTCGTCGGAGACGGCCCGCTCGACGGCGCGGGCGGCGGCGGGGGCGCCGACGTGGTCGAGCAGCATGGCGACCGACAGGATCGTGGCGGTCGGGTCGGCCTTGCCCTGCCCGGCGATGTCGGGGGCGCTGCCGTGGACCGGCTCGAACATCGACGGGGCGGCGCCGGTCGGGTTGACGTTGCCGGAGGCGGCGAGGCCGATGCCGCCGGCGATCGCGGCGCCGATGTCGGTGATGATGTCGCCGAACAGGTTGTCGGTGACCACGACGTCGAAGCGCCGCGGCTGGTTCACGAAGAACATGGTGGCCGCGTCCACGTGCACGTAGTCGGTGGCGACCTGCGGGAACTCGGCGCCGACCTCCGCCAGGACGCGCTGGTAGAGCTCGCCCGCGAACGTCAGCACGTTGTCCTTGTGGACGAGCGTCAGCTTCCTGCGCGGCCGGGAGGCGGCGACCTCGAAGGCGTAGCGGACGACCCGCTCGACGCCGTAGTAGGTGTTGACGCTCTCCTGGGTGGCGACCTCGGCCGGGGTGCCCTTGCGCAGGACGCCGCCGACGCCGGTGTAGGGGCCCTCGGTGCCCTCGCGGACGACGATCATGTCGATGTCGTCCGGGCCGGCGCCCGCCAGCGGCGTCGCGACGCCCGGGAACAGCTTCACCGGGCGCAGGTTCACGTAGTGGTCCAGCTCGAACCGGGCGCGGAGCAGCAGCCCGCGCTCCAGCACGCCGCTCGGCACGCTCGGGTCGCCGACGGCGCCGAGCAGGATGACCTCCTGCTCGCGCAGCTCCGCGAGGACCGCGTCCGGCAGCGTCTCGCCCGTGCGGTGCCAGCGGGCGGCGCCGAGGTCGTAGTCGGTCTGCTGGAACGTCAGGTCGTGGGCGGGGGCGACGGCCGAGAGGACCTTCAGCCCCTCGGCCACCACCTCGGGGCCGATCCCGTCGCCGGGGACGACCGCGAGCCGGATGCTGCGGGAAGCCATGCGGCCACCCTACCCAACGTCTCATCCCGTGAGCAACCGTCTCAACATGAGAGACGCCGGGAGTGGGCCGGACTTGACGCGCGACCTCGCAAAAGGGACGCTCTGCCTGAACAAGTGAAAACGAGGCGGCAGTGCGCAGGAACCCGGTGCGATTCCGGGACGGTCCCGCCACTGTGACCAGGGAGTCTCCGCCACACGCGACCACGGCCGGGCGACCGGCGGGAAGGTCGGCGGCGACGGCGAGCTGGGAGTCAGGACACTGACCTGCCGTCCTCCCGCAACCGGGGTCGAGCGAACCCCGTGAGGAGACTCCTGTCATGGCCCCTTCCACGGCCTCTCCCGCCGCGCCCGCGCGCCCGGCGGCGCCCGTCGGCGTCCCGCTCCGCGACATCGTCCCGTGGGCGGTGCTCGCCCTCGTCCTCGGCGCCGTCCTGATCTACTTCGTCGGCGCCGAGCAGGGCGCGACCTCGCTGATCAGCGGCACCTGGGTGCACGAGTTCACCCACGACGGCCGGCACCTGCTCGGCTTCCCCTGCCACTGATGGGCATGCGCACCCTGCTGGTCCGCGGCATGCTGGCCGGCCTCGCGGCCGCCGCCGTGGCCCTGCTCATCGCCTGGATCTACGGCGAGCCGCAGGTCGGCCATGCCATCGCCTTCGAGGAGGCGCAGCACGCCGCGCACGGCCACGACCACGGCGACGAGGCCGAGGTCGTCAGCCGCACCGTGCAGAGGACGACCGGCCTCATCACCGCGCTCGCCTTCTACGGCGTGGCGATCGGCGGCCTGTTCTCGATCGCGTTCGCGTTCGCCTACGGGCGGCTCGGCGCGCTCGGCGCCCGCGCGACGGCCGCGCTCGTCGCGGCCGCCGGGTTCGTCGCGATCGAACTCGTGCCGTTCCTGAAGTACCCCGCCACTCCCCCGGCGGTCGGCAACCCCGAGACGATCGGGAGCCGGACGGCGCTGTACTTCGGCATGATGGCGCTCGGCGTCCTCGCCACCGCCGCCGCGGTGATCGTCGCGCGGCGGCTCGTGCCGCGGTTCGGCGCCTGGAACGCGGTGACGGCGACGGTCGTCGCGTACGTGGTCCTGCTCGGCGTCGTGTACCGGGTGACGCCGCGCCCCGAGGCCATCGCGGAGGGGTTCCCCTCCCGCGTCCTCTGGGACTTCCGGATCGCCTCGCTCGGCCTGCAGCTCGCCCTGTGGTCGACGCTCGGCCTGCTGTTCGGCTACCTGACCGAGCGGTCGGTGACGCGGGCGCGCGCTCCGCGGGCCGTCCCGGCCAAGGTGTGACGGGCTAGAGGTCGCCGCTCGCGCTCCTGCCCCGCCCTGCTCGGCGGGGCAGGAGCGCGCAGTCGCCGCACATCCCGCCGCCGGGCGGCACCCGGTAGTACAGGCAGCAGCTCCGGCGGACGAAACCCGCCGGGCCGAGCGCGCCGGTCCCGCGCAGCGGGCCGCGCCGCAGCAGCTCCGCCACGATCGGGCGCGCCGCCGCGGGCGTCCCAGGCTGGAGCGCCCCCACCAGCGCGGACGCCGCGTTGCCCCACATCAGGCCGTCGGCGAGGGAAGCCACCTCGCGGAACGCCTCGCGCAGCGGCCGGAGGCACCCGTCCACCACCGCGCGCTCGACGAGCTCGGCGGCGTCGCCGTCGACCCGCCGGCCGGACGGCTCCGGCAGCCACAGCCCGATCGGCTCTCCCGGCACCCACCGCCAGCGCAGCCCCGCCAGGTCGGGGACGATGCCGCGCGCCGCCGTGACGAGAACCGGCGACCAGAGGCGCGACGCGAGGCCCTGGAACAGGATCGAGGCCGCCACGCGCGTCTCGGCGGTGCCGAGACGCGCGGCGTAGGCGGCCGTGACCTCGCGCAACCCGGCCGCGTCCGCCGCGCGCAGCGGCGACCACGCCGGACCGGGGGGCGCGGCCGGACCGGTGACGATCGTGAAGAAGGGCCCGAGGCGGGCGGCGGCGCGCAGCGCGGCCGCCGCCTCGGTGCCGCTGAGGCCGCTCACGCGGCCGGAACGCCCGTCAGCGGGACGAGGGACCGCCGTTGTCGCGGCGGTCGAGGGCGGTCTGCAGGGCGCGCGCCGCCTCGTCCTCGGCGTCGTCCGCGGGCACGGCGAAGGTCATGGACTCGTTCATCGGTTCTGCTCCCAGGGTGGTCCACACGAGGCCGCGAGGCGTCGCGTGCCGTTGTCGGGGACCGCTCGGGGGCGCCGTGGTTCGCACGGCCCGGCCGCCCGGGTCCCGCCGCGCACCGAAGGGATGGTTCGAAGCGCCGCTCCATTACCACCTCACGGTACCTCCCGACCGGCGGAGCGTCCCGACCGGTGGCCGATGTTCCCAGCATGCGGGACGGCCCCCGCGCCGCGGGGCGGCGCGGGGGCCGGTCTCCGGCCGCGGGGTCAGACCTCCAGGTCGACCCGGCGGCCCACGTCCGCGCCGACCTCGGCGGCGATCGCGTCGACCAGCTGGGCGGGGATCGCGTCGTCGACGGTGAGCGCGATGAGCGCCTTGCCGCCCTTGGCGTCCCGGCCGACCTGCATGCCGGCGATGTTGACGTCGGCGTCGCCGAGCAGCTTGCCGACGGCGCCGACGATGCCGGGCCGGTCGGTGTAGGAGAAGAAGCCCATGTGCGCGGCCGGCACGAGCTCCATGTTGTAGCCGTTGACCTCGATGATCCGCTCGGCGTGCTTCGGGCCGGTGAGGGTGCCCGACACCGACACGACGGTGCCGTCGGCGAGGGTGCCGCGCACCTGCACCACGTTGCGCCAGTCGGGGCTGTCCTCGCTGGTGGTGAGGGTGACCTCGACGCCGCGGTCGCGGGCGAGCAGCGGCGCGTTGACGAAGGTGACCGGCTCCTCGGTGACGTCGAGGAAGACGCCCTTCAGCGCGGCGAGCTCCAGCACCTTGACGTCCTGCTCGGCGATCTCGCCGCGGACGACCACGTCGAGGCGGACCGGGACGCCGCCGGCGAGGGCGGTGAAGATGCGGCCGAGCTTCTCGGCGAGCGGCAGGCCGGGCTTGACGTCCTCGGCGACCGCGCCGCCCTGCACGTTGACGGCGTCGGGCACGAACTCGCCGGACAGGGCCAGCTTGACCGAGCGGGCGACCTGCGTGCCGGCCTTCTCCTGCGCCTCGTGGGTGCTCGCGCCGAGGTGCGGGGTGACCACGACGTTGTCGTGGTGGAACAGCGGGCTGTCGGTGCACGGCTCGGTGCTGAACACGTCGATGCCGGCGCCGGCGACGCGGCCCTCCTTGAGGGCCAGGTCGAGGGCGGCCTCGTCGACGATGCCGCCGCGCGCGGCGTTGACGATCCGCACGCTCGGCTTCACCCGGTGCAGCTCGCGGTCGCCGATGAGGCCGAGGGTCTCGGGCGTCTTCGGCAGGTGCACGGTGATGAAGTCGCTCTCGGCGAGCAGCTCGTCGAGGGTGACGAGCTTGACGCCGAGCTGCGCGGCGCGGGCGGCCTGCACGTAGGGGTCGAACGCGACGACGTCCATGTCGAAGGCGGCGAGGCGCTGCGCGACCAGCACGCCGATGCGGCCGAGGCCGAGGACGCCGACGGTCTTGCCCTGGAGCTCGACGCCGGTGTACTTGGAGCGCTTCCACTCGCCCTGCTTGAGCGCGCCGTGGCCCTGCGGAACGTTCCGGGCGGTGGCCAGCAGCAGCGCGATGGCGTGCTCGGCGGCGGTGACGATGTTGGAGGTGGGGGCGTTGACGACCATGACGCCGGACTTGGTGGCGGCCTCGACGTCGACGTTGTCCAGGCCGACGCCGGCGCGGGCGACGACGCGCAGCCGGTGCGCGTGCCGGAAGACCTCGGCGTCGGCCTTGGTGGCGCTGCGCACGATGAGCGCGTCCGCCTCGGCGACGGCGGCGAGCAGGGCGGGGCGGTCGGTGCCGTCCACGCTGCGCACGTCGAAGTCGGCTTCCAGCACGGCGATGCCGGCCGGGGAGAGTTCTTCAGCGACGAGGACCACGGGCTTGCTCAAGGAGGAATCCTTTGGAAGGTAGGTGTGCGGTGAGGGACCGTCCCCGCGGGCGGCGGGGCAGGGTCCTTGCGGGTCTTCGCGAGTCCACCTCGTCGTAGCGCTCGCCTGGGGCGAGTCTATCCCCCGCGCGCGGCCCGCTTCGCGGACCTGGCGACTTGCACCGTTACACACCCTTTCCCGCCGGTCGCCCGATCAGCCGGGGAGCGGCGGCCCGCCCCGCGTGTCCGGCCCGTGCAGCACCACGTACCCGCCCTCGCGGAACACCTGCCGGTAGCCCGCGGCGACGAGCGCGGCGATCCGCGCGCGCTGCTCGTCCACGGTCGCGAACGGGAACTGGCGCACCCGCTCGTCGGCGACGACCCAGGGGGCGCCGCGCGGCCGGTGGTCCAGCAGCAGCACGCCGGTGCGCCCCGACAGCGCGGGCCCGAGCCGGTTGGACGCCTCGACCACGGCGCCGTCCGGCACCCGCGCGACGGCCTCGGCGGCCGCCCGCGCCCGGTCGCTGCGGTGGTAGAGGTCGGGGTTCCACAGCTGCGCGAAGCCGAAGAACGGGACGGTCGCGGCGGCGGCCGCCAGCATCGCCGGCGGCGCCAGGCCCCGCAGCCGCGGCGCCCGCCCGCCCCACCGGTCCAGGGCGTCCGCCGCCGCCATCACCAGCACCGCGACGAGGAAGGCGTTGTAGTGGTACCGCGGCTCCCACCAGTTGGCGAACCGGTCGGCGAGCATCCGCTCGGCCAGCATCGGCAGCACCATGAGCGTCAGCGGGGACGCGAGCGGCAGCAGCAGGAACGGCAGGACGAGCAGCGCCATCGTCCACAGCTTGACCGGCGGGTCGGCGAGGCCGGCGAACCCCTCCCACGGGTGCGTCAGCAGGTGCAGGACCGCGTGCGGCAGGTCGGGGCCGTAGGAGCCGTAGGCCCAGTAGTAGTCCTCGCGGCCGCCGAAGGCCGGGATCAGCAGCCGGGACGCGACCGCCGTCCACGCCAGCCCGGCCGCGGCGTAGGCCGCGCCCTCGCGCCGCGCGCCGCGCCGCGCCAGCAGGACCAGGCCGAACCCCGCGACGAGCAGCCCCATGTCCTCCTTGACCAGCAGCAGCAGGACGGCCGCGGCGGCGGCCTGCCCGCGGCGCCCCGCGTCGTGCCGCTCCACCAGCAGCGCCGACAGCAGCGGCACGAACGCCGCCTCGTGGAAGTCGAACGCCACCGCCTCGGCCACCGGCCACGACAGCGCGTACGCGGCCGCGAGGAGGCCGGCCGCGCGCTCGCCGAGCCGGCGCGCGGCGAACGCCCAGATCGGCAGGACGGCCAGGGCCAGCAGGACGGCCTGGGCGGCGAGCAGCGTCCCCGGCCCGTCGTGGATCCAGTAGAGCGGGGCGAGCAGCGCGAGGATCGGCGAGAAGTGGTCGCCGAGCACCGAGAAGTCCGGGCCGAAACCGTTGTGGACGCCCTTCACCATCGCCACCGGCAGGTGGAACCGGCTGTAGGAGCGGACCGCCTGGTCGAAGATGACCAGGTCGTAGGTGCCCGAGCGGAACGTCCGCAGGCGCAGCAGCGCGAGCGTCGCGTACACCGCCGCGCTCACCGCGGCCAGCGCGGCGGCCCCCGCGCGCGGGCGCCCCGCTCCTCCGATCACGCGCCAGGACGGTACCAGTACCGTCCGGCGTCCGCCGAGACGGGGCGGCCCGGCGGCGACACGCGACCGAATCGGCCCCGCCGGGCGGGCGCGAGCCCTAACGTGACCGTTAACCCCGCCTGAGCTGGAGAACCCCGTGACGACCGACACCGGCACCGACCACGCCACCAGCGTCCTGCGCGACGTCCTGCGCGTCTACGACCACCGCTTCCTCGACCTGGACCCCTCCCAGCGGCGGCGGCTGTTCGAGGGGACCCGGCAGGTGCTCGGCGCGGACGGGCTGAGCGACGAGGCCCGCGCGGCGCTGCCGGCGTCCTACCGGCTGCGCGCGTTCTGCATCCAGCACGGCATGGCCGGGGAGCTGGAGCGGCTCATCGCCGACGAGGTGTCGGGCAGCCCGGCGGGCGCCGTCGTCGTCGGCGGGCGCGTCTACGCGATGTACCCCTACCTGCGCGGCGTCCCCCGCCAGGACGCCGACATCACCGACGAGGTGGGCGTGGAGCACCGCCTGGACGCGGTGGCGTGGCAGGGCAGGCGGGAGCTGCGGATCCGCGGGACGGCGCGGCTGGAGCGCATCGAGACGCACCGCACGGCCGTCGACCTGCTGCTGCGCGAGCGCGCCACCGGCGCCGAGCACCGCGTCGCCGCCGAGGCCGTCGAGGACGTGCAGGACGGCTTCGAGGCCGTCGCGGACCTGGCCGGGCTCGGACCGGGCCGCTGGGACGCGCACGTCGCCGCGACCGCCCTCGGCCTGACGCGCGAGGCCCGCTTCGGCACGCTGCGCGGCCCCCGGCTGAAGACCGAGACGCAGACCCGCGCGCTGGAGGACGGCGCCGAGGCGTCGGCCTACTTCACCAAGGGCGGCCACCTCGCCGTGCTGGTGCGGGGCGAGCCGCGGCCCGACCCGCTGCGCGCGAAGATCAAGCGGCGGCTGCACCGCTGAGCGCGGGGCGCCGGTCCCGCGAAGGGCCGGCGTCCCGCGGTCGGCCGCGGCGCGGCGTCAGTCGTTCAGCCAGCTCATCATCGGGCGGAGGGCGCCGCCGGTCTTCTCGATCGGGTGCTCGGCGAGCTCCTCGCGGTACTTGGCGAACTGCACCTGGCCGCCCTCGAACTCGGCGACCAGCTCGCGGGCGAACTCGCCGGACTGGATCTCGGCGAGGATCTTCTTCATCTCCGCCTTGGTGTCGGCGGTGATGACGCGCGGGCCGCGGGTGTAGCCGCCGTACTCGGCGGTGTCGGACACCGACCAGTACATCTTGGAGACGCCGCCCTCGTACATGAGGTCGACGATCAGCTTCAGCTCGTGCAGGCACTCGAAGTAGGCGACCTCGGGCTGGTAGCCGGCCTCGGTCAGCACCTCGAAGCCGGTCTTGACCAGCTCGGCGGCGCCGCCGCAGAGGACCGCCTGCTCGCCGAACAGGTCGGTCTCGGTCTCCTCGGTGAAGGTGGTCTTGATGCCGCCGGCGCGCAGGCCGCCGATGGCCTTGGCGTAGGACAGCGCGAGCGGCCAGGCGCCGCCGGTGGCGTCCTCCTCGACGGCCACGATGACGGGCACGCCGCGGCCGGCCTCGAACTGGCGGCGGACCAGGTGGCCCGGGCCCTTCGGCGCGACCATGGCGACGTCCACGCCCGCCGGGGGCTCGATGAGGCCGTAGCGGATGTTCAGGCCGTGCCCGAAGAACAGCGCGTCGCCCTCGACCAGGGCCGGCTTGATGTCCTGCTCGTAGATCCCGCGCTGCAGGTGGTCGGGCGCCAGGATCATGATGAGGTCGGCCTCCTCGGCCGCCTCGGCCGGGGTCAGCACCCGCAGGCCCTCGGCCTCGGCCTTCGCCCGGCTCTTGGAGCCCTCGGGCAGGCCGATCCGGACGTCCACGCCGGAGTCCCGCAGGGACAGCGCGTGCGCGTGACCCTGGCTGCCGTAGCCGATGACGGCGACGTGCCGGCCCTGGATGACACTCAGGTCCGCGTCGTTGTCGTAGAACATCTCAGCCACTGTGCTGGTGCCTTTCTGGTTGTGGGTGGGTCAGGCGCTGCGGTCGATGGCGCGCAGCGAGCGGTCGGTGATGGAGCGGGCGCCGCGGCCGATGGCCACCATGCCCGACTGGACCATCTCCTTGATGCCGAACGGTTCCAGGACGCGGATCAGCGCGTCCAGCTTGTCGCGGTTGCCGGTGACCTCGACGGTCACCGCGTCCGGGGCGACGTCCACCACCTTGGCACGGAACAGCTGCACGGTCTCCAGGACCTGCGAGCGCGTCTCGGCGTCGGCGCGGACCTTGACGAGCAGCAGCTGGCGCTGCACCGACACCGCGGTGTCCAGCTCGACGATCTTCAGGACGTTGACCAGCTTGTTGAGCTGCTTGGTGACCTGCTCCAGGGGCAGGCTCTCCACGTTGACCACGATGGTCATCCGGGAGATCTCCGGGTGCTCGGTGGTGCCGACCGCCAGGGACTCGATGTTGAAGCCGCGCCGGGAGAACAGGGCCGCCACCCGGGCGAGGATGCCCGGGGTGTTCTCCACCAGGACCGACAGGGTGTGCTGGGTCATCGCCGTCAGTCTCCGTTCTCCCACTCGGGCGCCAGGTCCCGAGCGATCTTGATGTCGTCGTTGGCCGTGCCGGCCGCGACCATCGGCCAGACCATCGCGTCCTGGTGGACGACGAAGTCGATGACGACCGGGGCGTCGTCGATCTCCATCGCCTTGGCGATGACCGCGTCCACGTCCTCGGGCCGGTCGCAGCGCAGGCCGACGCAGCCGTAGGCGTCGGCGAGCTTGACGAAGTCGGGGATGTAGCGGGCGTCGGCGGCCTTGCCCTTCAGCCGGGTGTTGGAGTAGCGCTCGTTGTAGAAGAGCGTCTGCCACTGCCGCACCATGCCGAGGTTGCCGTTGTTGATGACGGCGATCTTGACGGGGATGCCCTCGATCGCGCAGGTCGCGAGCTCCTGGTTGGTCATCTGGAAGCAGCCGTCGCCGTCGATCGCCCAGACCTGCGTGTACGGCGCGCCGACCTTGGCGCCCATCGCGGCCGGGACGGCGTAGCCCATCGTCCCGGCGCCGCCGGAGTTCAGGAACGCGCCGGGCCGCTCGTACTTGATGAACTGGGCCGCCCACATCTGGTGCTGGCCGACGCCGGCGACGTAGTACGCCTCCGGCCCGGCGAGCTTCCCGATGCGCTCGATGACGTACTGCGGCGACAGCGTCCCGTCCTCGGGGGCGTCGTAGCCGAGCGGGTAGGTCTCGCGCCAGGCGTCGAGCTGCCGCCACCAGTCCTGGTAGTCGCCCTTGCGGCCGGCGTCGTGCTCGGCCTGCACCGCGACGATGAGGTCGGCGATGACCTCGCGGGCGTCGCCGACGATCGGCACGTCGGCGTGCCGGTTCTTGGAGATCTCGGCGGGGTCGATGTCGGCGTGCACGACCTTGGCGCCGGGCGCGAAGCTGTCGAGGTCGCCGGTGACCCGGTCGTCGAACCGGGCGCCGAGGGTGACCAGCAGGTCGGCGCGCTGCAGGGCGCCGACGGCGCCGACGGTGCCGTGCATGCCGGGCATGCCCATGTGCTGGGGGTGGCTGTCAGGGAAGGCGCCCTTGGCCATCAGGGTGGTGACGACGGGCGCGCCGGTCAGCTCGGCGAGGACCTTCAGCTCGGCGGCCGCGCCCGCCTTGACGACGCCGCCGCCGACGTACAGCACCGGCCGGGACGCCGCGGAGATGAGCCGGGCCGCCTCGCGGACCTGCTTGGCGTGCGGCCGGGTCACCGGGCGGTAGCCGGGCAGCCGCATCTGGACCGGCCACTCGAACCCGAAGGTGGCCTGCAGGGCGTCCTTGGAGATGTCGACGAGGACGGGGCCGGGGCGGCCGGTGGAGGCGATGTGGAACGCCTCGACGATGGTGCGGCCGATGTCGGCGGGGTCGGTGACCAGGAAGTTGTGCTTGGTGATCGGCATCGTGATGCCGGCGATGTCGGCCTCCTGGAAGGCGTCGGTGCCGATCGAGGAGCTGGTCACCTGGCCGGTGATCGCCACGATCGGGACCGAGTCCATGTAGGCGTCCGAGATCGGCGTCACCAGGTTGGTGGCGCCCGGCCCGCTCGTCGCCATGCAGACGCCGACCTTGCCGGTGACCATCGCGTAGCCCTGCGCGGCGTGCCCGGCGCCCTGCTCGTGCCGGACCAGGATGTGGCGGAGCTTCTGCGAGTCGTAGAGCGGGTCGTAGGCGGGGAGGATGGCCCCGCCCGGAATGCCGAACACCGTATCGACGCCGACGTTCTCCAGGGCGCGGACCAGCGCCTGGGCTCCCGTCATCTGTTCGGTCGTCATGTGCTGTGTCCCTTGGGGAGAAGTCGGGGCCCCCGGGAGCCGCGGCTCCCGGGAACGTACGGTTCGAAGATCACCCGGCCAACAAAAAACCCCCGCCGCCGGGTGGCGGTCGAGGGGCGCGCGCAGGACGAGAGACTCGGTCAGCCTGCGCGCGGACCAAGTACTACGAGGAGGATGGAGCTGCTCTGCACGGTGCCCACTTTCGCCGACTTCCCGCCGCTGGTCAAATCTGTGGACACCTGGTCTCAATATGTGGGACGGCGGGAGCTCAGTAGGGCGACAGCGCCGAGTGGCGGAGCGGCAGGTCGGCGCGTCCGGGCAGCTCCTGCGCCTTCAGGTTGGTGCGGACCAGCGACTCGGCCGGGCCCGCCGCCATCGGCCGGGCCACCAGGTAGCCCTGGCCGCGCGGGCACTCCATCTCGCGCAGCAGCTCCAGCTGCTCGGGCCGCTCGATGCCCTCGGCGACGACGGTGAGGCCGAGGTCGCGGCCGAGCCGCACGATGGTGCGGGTGAGCAGGGTGAGGGTCTCGTCGGAGCCGAGGCCCGCCACGAACGACGGGTCGATCTTGATGATGTCGACCGGGAGCTGCCCGAGGTAGGCCAGGGAGGCGTAGCCGGTGCCGAAGTCGTCGATGGCGAGCCGGACGCCGAGGTCGCGGAGCGCCGACAGCCGCGCCACGTTCTGGCCGGCGTCCTCGACGAGCACCTCCTCGCGCACCTCCAGGGTGAGCGCGCTCGGCGGCAGCCCGGTGTCGTCGAGCGCGGCGGCGACCGCCTCCACGAAGGTCGGCGCGGCGATCTGGCGGGCGGTGAAGTTGACCGACAGTCCGACGTCCCAGGAGTCGCGCCGCCAGCGCGCCACCTCGGCGCACGCCTTGCGCAGCACCCAGTCGCCGAGCGGGACCATGAGGCCCGACTCCTCGGCCGGGGCGATGAACTCCTCCGGCGGCACCGCCTCGCTGCCCCGGAACCAGCGGGCGAGCGCCTCCACGCCGGTGACGCGGGAGGTGGCGAGCTCCACCACCGGCTGGAACTCGACGGCGAACTGCTCCTCGGCGAGCGCGCGTTGCAGGTCGCTGCCGAGCTCCAGGCGGCGCACGACGTCGGCGTGCATGTGGGGCGCGAACACCTCGACGCGGCCCCCGCCGAGCTCTTTGGCGCGTGCCATCGCCAGGTCGCCGTTGCGGATGAGGTCGGCGGCGGTGCGGCGCAGCCGGCGGCCGTTCTCGGCCGGGCTGCGCGGCGCGTCCTCGGCGTCGCCGGCGAACGCGATGCCGACGCTGGCGGTGAGCGCGAGGTTCTTGCTGCCGACCCGGTAGGGGTCGGCCGACAGGACCCGCAGCAGCCGCTCGGCCAGCTCGACGGCGAGCTGGGAGTCACCGGGGCCGTCGTCGGACAGCTGGAGCAGCACGGCGAACTCGTCGCCGCCCCAGCGCGCCACGGTGTCGTCGGCCTGCACGGTGCCGCGCAGGCGCCGCGCGGCCTGCGCGAGGACCTGGTCGCCGGCGGCGTGCCCGGCCGAGTCGTTGACGGCGGTGAACCCGTCGAGGTCGGCGAACAGGACGGCGACGCGGCCGCCGCCGTCGGACTCCACCTGCCGGGACAGCACCTCGCGGGTGCGCTCCTCGAAGTAGGCGCGGTTCGGCAGGCCGGTCAGGCCGTCGTGGAAGGTCAGGTGGGCGACCTGGCGCTGGAGGGCGGCCTGCTCGCTGAGGTCGCGGGTGGTGATCAGCAGCCGGCCGGGCGCGTCGCCGGCGCCGGCGTAGCGCGACACCGTCGACTCGGTCGGCAGCCAGGTGCCGTCGGCGGCGCGCACCCGGCAGGCGGCCTTGAGGGGGCCGGCGGCGTCCCCGGCCTCCAGGAACTCGGCGAGCACCGCCTGCATGCGCGGCAGGTCCTCGGGGTGCACGATCTCCGCCAGGGGGCGGCCGAGCAGCTCGTCGGCGGTGTAGCGGTAGGTGCGGAGCGCGCCCTGGCTCGCGTACTGGACGACGGCGTCCAGGTCGCAGATGAGCACCGCGTCGTTGATGCTCTCCGACAGCGCCCGGAAGTGCTCCTCCCCGGCGCTCACCGCGCGCCGCAGCCGGTCGTTCTCGCGCAGCAGCCCGGCGAGGCGGGCGAGCAGCACGAACGCCGCCGAGCCCGCCACCGCCGTCACCACCGGCTCCAGGCCGTGCGCCCCGGTGAGCGAGCGGCCCGCGACGAACAGCGCCGCCGCGGCGGCGACCGCGGCGACCGCGAGCCCCGGGCCGATCATGCGGCCGCGCTCGGCGCGCCCCGGCCCGTCCGCGGCGGGCCCGCCGGCCCAGGGCGCCAGGACGAGCAGCAGCAGCCCGGCGAGGCGCAGGATGTCGGACGGGTCGTCGGTCGGCGCGCCGCCGCGCAGCCGGACCACCGTGGTGATCACGTCGGCGGCGGCGAACGCCGCGAGCGCCCCGTACCCCATCAGGGCGGGGCGGCGCTCGCCGCGCGCGGCGCCGAGCACGAACGGCAGCGCCGCGCAGACGAGCACGGTGTCGATCAGCGGGTAGAGCAGCTCGGTGCCGAACTGGCCGGCCGACTCGCCCGAGCGGAAGTACAGGTCGCTGAACAGCGACACCCAGCCGAGGACGAACAGCGCGGCCGCGCACACGTAGGTGTCGGCGGCGTAGCGGATCCAGGTGCGGGCGTCGCGGGCCGGGCGGATCGGCACGATGAGGCCGAGCACCAGGGAGACCACCGCGATCAGGTAGAACAGGTCGCCGACCGACAGGGTGAGGGCGCCGCGCGACTGCGCGGTGGCCGAGATCGCCGAGCCGACGGCGCCGAGGCACCAGGTCGCGGCGGCGATGCAGAACCAGCGCCAGGGCGTCCGCCACGCGCCGGGCGCGGTGTCGTCCCCGCTCTCGCCGGCGGCGGGCCCGTCGCCCCGGCGGCCGAAGCCGCGCCGGAAGCGCGGGCCGGGGTCGGGGCCGTCGTCGGGCTCGGGGGCGCCGAGCACCCCGGGGGCCGGCTGGTTGAGGCGGACGCGGCGGCGGGCGCGCTGCAGGGCGCGCTCCCCGACGCCCCGGTCCTGCGCGACGGCGGGGTCGGGCGGGTCGGAGCCGGCGGCGCCGGGCGCGTCCGGGACGTCGCCGGCGGGCTCGTCACCGGGCGCGGAGGCGCCGGCGCCGAGGGCGGCGGGCAGCAGCGAGCAGGTCGCGGCGAACGCGGCCGCGGCCTCGGCCCAGGCGATGAAGGCGGTGCCGCCCCAGCCGAGCACCGAGCCGACGGCGTAGAGCACGCCGACGATCGCCGCGGTGCCGATGGCCAGCGCGCCCCGCGGGGGCCGCCCGCCGTCCTCGCCGCTCATGTCGAGCCGTGTCCCCTCCCGCTCTGCGGGGGCCGAGCCCCTCGCGGGCGCCGCTGCGCGCCGTGCTGAGATGTACGTTCCCGGTCCGCCCGGATGCCCGGTCAACGGCCGGCCACCGGTGGATCGTGCCCCGCGCCCGGTCCGCGCGGGGTGCCCGCGCGCGTCCTGGCGGCGCCGGCTCATGGTCAGCGACGTTGCTGCAGTGCGGGATCACCGTGACACCCAATGTACGTTCCGTAGGTCACGGAGCGATTGAGGCTGGGCGTCCTCCCGGCGACAAACCGCGCGGCTCCGCCGGTCGCGCCGGGTGACTTTCAGTGGATCATCCCAGTTCAGCGTCTTTAGTCCTGTTTACGGAGCGTAGCGGTCGGGCAGGCGGCACAATGGACGGCGGGAACACGATCACGCCACCGGCCCACCCACGGAGCGTTCCATGCGACCCTCGCCGCCCCTGATCGCCACCGCCCTGCTGCTCGCCGCGTCCGCCTGCTCGCCGGACGGGTCCGGCGCGGCCTCCCCCTCGGCGGCGACCGGCGCCGCGTCCCCCGCCGCCACCGCGGCGGCGTCCGCCGAGCCCGGGACGCCGCGGGTCCTGGCGACCGGCCTGTCGGTCCCGTGGGCCATCGCGTTCCTGCCCGGCGGCGACGCCCTGGTCACCGAGCGCGACAGCGCCCGGCTGCTCCGCGTCACCCCGCAGGGGAAGGCGACCGAGGTCGGCAGGGTCCCCGGCGTGAAGGCCGGCGGGGAGGGCGGCCTGCTCGGCGTCGCGGTCTCCCCCGGCTTCGCGACCGACCGCCTCGTCTACCTGTACTTCACCGCCGCGAACGACAACCGCCTCGTCCGCTTCCGCTACGACGACGGCATCGGCGCGCTCCAGCCGCTCGTCACCGGCGCGCCCAAGGGCAGCAACCACAACGGCGGCCGCATCGCCTTCGGCCCGGACGGGATGCTCTACATCGGCACCGGCGAGACCTACCGCACGCAGCTCGCCCAGGACAAGGACTCCCTCGGCGGCAAGATCCTGCGCGTCACGCCCGAGGGGAGGGCCGCGCCGGGCAACCCCTTCGGCAGCCGGGTCTGGACCTGGGGCCACCGCAACGTCCAGGGCCTGGCCTGGGACGGCGGCGGGCGGATGTACGCCACCGAGTTCGGCCAGGACACCTGGGACGAGATCAACCGCATCGAGAAGGGCCGCGACTACGGCTGGCCCGCCGTCGAGGGCGCCGGCCGCCGCGCCGGCTTCACCGACCCCCTCGTCACCTGGCACACCTCCGACGCCTCCCCGTCCGGCCTGGCCTACGCGGGCGGCTCGCTCTGGGCCGCGGCCCTGCGCGGCGAGCGCCTCTGGCAGGTCCCCCTCGACGCCGGGGGCCGCACCGGCACCCCCGTCGCCCGCTTCACCGGCGCCTACGGCCGCCTCCGCGCCGTCGCCCGCACCCCCGACGGCAGGGCCCTCTGGGTCTCCACCAGCAACCGCGACGGCCGCGGCGACCCCGAGACCGGCGACGACAAGATCCTCCTCGTCCCGCTGGCCTGACCGGCGCGAAAGGGCCCGGACGCGGTGCGTCCGGGCCCTCGCGCTCGTACCGTCAGGAGACGCCGAGGCGCTCCAGGATGAGCTCGCGGGCGCGGCCGGCGTCGGCCTGGCCGCGGCTCGCCTTCATGACCGCGCCGACGAGGGCGCCGGCGGCGGCGACCTTGCCGCCGCGGACCTTGTCGGCGACGGCGGCGTTGTCGGCGATCACCTGGTCGATGATCGCGACGAGCGCGCCGTCGTCGCTGACGACCTTCAGGCCGCGGGCGGCGACGACCTCGTCCGGGGCGCCCTCGCCGGCGAGGACGCCCTCGAACACCTGCCGGGCGAGCTTGTCGTTCAGCTCCCCGGCCGCGACCATCTCCTGCACGCGGGCGACCTGCGCGGGCTCGATCGGCAGCTCGGCGAGCTCCACGCCCTTCTCGGTGGCGCGCCGCGACAGCTCGTTCATCCACCACTTGCGGGCCGCGCCCGCGTCCGCGCCGGCCCCGATCGTGTCCTCGATCAGGTCGAGCGCGCCCGCGTTGACGACGTCGCGCAGCTCCAGGTCCGACAGGCCCCACTCGCCCTGCACCCGGGCGCGGCGGGCGGCCGGCAGCTCGGGCAGGGACGCGCGCAGCTCGGCGACCCACGCGCGCGACGGCGCCATCGGGACGAGGTCGGGCTCGGGGAAGTACCGGTAGTCCTGCGCCTCCTCCTTGCTGCGCCCGCTCGTGGTGGTGCCGGTGTCCTCGTGGAAGTGGCGGGTCTCCTGCCGGATGGAGCCGCCGCCGTCCAGCACCGCGGCCTGCCGCTCGATCTCCGAGCGGACCGCCCGCTCCACCGACCGCAGCGAGTTGACGTTCTTGGTCTCGGTGCGGGTGCCCCACTCGGCGGCGCCCTTCGGCATCAGCGACACGTTGACGTCGCAGCGCATCGAGCCCTGCTCCATCCGCACGTCCGACACCCCGAGGGCGCGCACCAGCTCGCGCAGCTCGGTCGCGTAGGCGCGCGCGACGAGCGGCGCCTTCGCGCCGGTGCCCTCGATCGGCTTGGTGACGATCTCCACCAGCGGGATGCCGGCCCGGTTGTAGTCGACCAGCGAGTGGTCGGCGCCCTGGATGCGGCCGGTCGCGCCGCCCACGTGCAGCGACTTGCCGGTGTCCTCCTCCATGTGGACGCGCTCGATCTCGATCCGGTACGTCTCGCCCTCGACCTCGACGTCCAGGTACCCGTCGACGCAGATCGGCTCGTCGTACTGGGAGATCTGGTAGTCCTTCGGCATGTCCGGGTAGAAGTAGTTCTTCCGGGCGAACCGGCACCACTCGACGATCTCGCAGTTCAGCGCCAGGCCGATCTTGATGATGCCCTCGATGGCCGCCCGGTTGGCGACCGGCAGCGACCCGGGCAGGCCGAGGCAGACCGGGCAGACCTGGGTGTTCGGCTCCGCGCCGAACCCGGTCGCGCAGCCGCAGAACATCTTCGACGCGGTACCGAGCTCGATGTGCGTCTCCAGGCCGAGCACCGGCTCGAACCTGGCGAGCGCCTCGTCGTACTTCATCGGGGTCACGACGCTCACAGGTATCCCAATCCTTCCAACGCCTTCTCGGTCTCGGCCACCCAGCCGGCGTACGCCGGTATCTGCGCGAGCACGTCGAGATCGACGTTCTGTCCTAGGTAATCGAAGTAGTCGGCCTGCGGCCGGCGGTTGTTCTTGGGGCGGACCGCGTCCAGCACCAGTTTGGGGTCGGGCAGCTTCTCCACGTCCCGAGGACGCCCGGGGAGGTGTGCGATGTCACTGCCGCGCAGGCCGTCCCACGGTCCGGGGTCGGCCAGCAGCCACGCCTCGGTCTCGCGGACCGGGACCAGGGGGATGACGGGCTTCCGCAGGCCGTGCTCACCGAGCAGATCGATGACCCGCTCGGCCTTGCTGCGCTCGTTGTGGTCGTTGTGCACACAGATGATGTGGCAGTCTTCGGCGAGCTCCAAGACGGCCTTCGCCACCTGGTCCGTCCCTTTGATCGTCCAGCACTCGCCGATCTCGGTCTTGGCGACGTCCACGGAGTGTCGGCCGCGCTTCTCGGTCAGCGCCCGCAACTGGCGGAAGACGACCGGGCCGAGGAACAGCTCGTCGGTGGTGTTCTCCGCCAGCAGGCCGGGGACGAGCGGCCTGCTCACGGTGCCTCCTGGCGGACGGTCCCCAGGTAGCGGCGGACCTGCCGGGGCGACACGTAGGTGCCCGGCTCGCCCGACTCCCGGACCGGCTTGGCCACCGTCACCCGCGACACCCGGTCATGCTCCGGATCGACGCGCACGACGGTGTCCATGAACACCAGCGAGTCCGGTCGCATCCGGTACAGCTCCGACACCACCACCGGCGAATGGCTGGTGAGGATCACCTGCCGGAGCGGCCGATTCAGCGATTCCGGGTCGCTCAGATCGGTGACCCGCTCCTGGATGCGGCGCAGCAGCTCGGCGAGGCGGCCGGGATGCAGCCCGTTCTCGATCTCCTCGACCATCAGGGTTCCGGCGTGATCCGGGTCGTGCAGGGCGGCGAGCAGCCCGAGGATGCGCAGGGTCCCGTCCGACAGCAGCGTGCTCGGCACGGCGCCCTGCCCGTCGATGACCAGGTCGAAGGACCATTCCTGGCGCTTGGCGTCCAGTTCCGGAACCATCGCCTGCACGTCCGGGACGAGCGCCACCAGGTCAGCGGTGAGGTCGGCGAACGCCTCGGTGTCGCGCATACGGCCGAGAACCGCTGCGAGATTACTCCCGTCCCGGTGCAGCGGTCGACGATCCGCGACGGACGAGAGCCGCCGCATCATCTGCGGATCGGGCACATACGATCTGCACGCCGACAGGCGATGGAAGAAGTCGAAAAGATCATCGATCAGAGGTTCGTCAACCTGCTCGGGTATCGTGCGCCACTGTCTTTTGCGTACCGCTTCCGTGGCCCATCGCTGTTCGCCGATATCGAGCAGTCCGACGGGTCCGCGGTCGCCCGTAGGTCGACCGTTCTCTAGAGTGGCACCACCGCATGAGGCAATGGCTGCGAAACCAGCGGCAGATCGTGCCAGCCATTCAACGCGGACCTCAAAGGCTTCTACCGCGTCACCTTCGGCAACTCGGTGGAACAACTCGTACGGCCGTCCCCGCCGTTCCTGCAGAAGGGCGTCCTCCGGATCGTCCCGGGCGTCCTGCTCGTACTCCACGGCGTCGAACAGGTTGGACTTGCCGCTGGAGTTCGGGCCGACGAGGGCGAGGAACGGCGGCACATCGAGCTTGAAGTCCAGGAAGGACTTGAAGCCGTCGATCTCGATGCGCGTGATCACGTGATGTCGCCGCCGTTCCTCGTCGCTCGTCCGTCGCCTACAGCTCGGGGGCCTTGGCCAGGAGGGGGCCGCCCCAGCGGTCCTCCAGGGCCTTCTCCACGGCGGCGCCGACGCGGTAGACGCGGTCGTCGGCGAGCACCGGGGCCATGATCTGCAGGCCGACCGGCAGGCCGTCCTCGTCGGCCAGGCCGCACGGCACCGACAGGGCCGCGTTGCCGGTGAGGTTGGACGGGATGGTGCAGAGGTCGGCCAGGTACATCGCCATCGGGTCGTCGGCGCGCTCGCCGATCGGGAAGGCGGTGGTCGGGGTGGTCGGCGAGACCAGCACGTCGACCTGCTCGAAGGCCCGCTCGAAGTCGCGCGTGATCAGGGTGCGGACCTGCTGCGCCTTGCCGTAGTAGGCGTCGTAGTAGCCCGACGACAGGGCGTAGGTGCCGAGCATGATGCGGCGCTTCACCTCGGGGCCGAAGCCGGCGGCGCGGGTGAGGGCCATGACCTCCTCGGCGCTGCGGGCGCCGTCGTCGCCGACGCGCAGGCCGTAGCGCATCGCGTCGAAGCGGGCCAGGTTGGACGAGGCCTCCGACGGCGCGATCAGGTAGTAGGCCGGCAGCGCGTGCGCGAAGTTCGGGCAGGACACCTCGACGACCTTGGCGCCGAGCGACTCCAGCAGCTCGACGGCCTCGGCGAAGCGGGCCGAGACGCCCGGCTGGTAGCCGTCGCCGGCGAACTCCTTGACGACGCCGACGCGCAGGCCCGCGACGTCGGCGCGGCGGGCGGCCTCGACGACCGGCGGCTTCGGCCGGTCGATCGAGGTGGAGTCCATCGGGTCGTGGCCGGAGAAGGCGTCCTGGAGCAGCGCGGCGTCCAGCACGTTGCGCGCGAACGGCCCGGGGGTGTCCAGGCTGGAGGCGAACGCGACGATGCCGTACCGCGACGAGCCGCCGTAGGTCGGCTTGGCGCCGACGATGCCGGTGACGGCGGCGGGCTGGCGGATCGAGCCGCCGGTGTCGGTGCCGGTGGCGAGCGGCGCCTCGTAGGCGGCGACCGCCGCGGACGAGCCGCCGGACGAGCCGCCGGGGATCCGCGCCAGGTCCCACGGGTTGTGCGTGGTCCGGTAGGCGCTGTTCTCGGTGGAGGAGCCCATCGCGAACTCGTCCATGTTGGTCTTGCCGAGGATGACCAGGCCCGCCTCGCGGAGCCGGCGCGTGATCGTCGCGTCGTAGGGGGGCCGCCAGCCCTCCAGGATCTTCGATCCGGCGGTCGTCGGCATGTCGCGGGTGGTGAAGACGTCCTTGTGCGCGACGGGGACGCCGGCCAGCGGGCCGAGCTCCTCGCCCGCGGCGCGGCGGTCGTCCACCGCGCGGGCCTGCGCGAGCACGCCCTCGGCGTCCACGTGCAGGAACGCCCCGACCGCGCCGTCGACGGCGGCGATGCGGTCCAGGTGCGCCCGCGCGACCTCGGCGGCCGAGGTCTCGCCGGACGCGATGAGCGCCCCGAGCTCGGCGGCCGTCCTGGTGACGAGCTCGCCCATCAGACCTCCTCGTCCAGGATCCGCGGGACCCGGAAGCGCTGCTCCTCGGCGGCCGGGGCGGCCGCCAGGGCCTGCTCCGGGGTCAGCGAGGGCCGGACCTCGTCGGCCCGGTAGACGTTGGTCAGCGGCAGCGCGTGCGAGGTCGGCGGGATGTCGTCCGCGGTGACCTCCTGCACCCGCGCGACCGCGGAGATGATCTGATCGAGCTGGGCGGCGAGATGATCGAGCTCATCGTCGCCGAGCGCCAGCCGGGACAGCCGCGCGAGATGCGCGACCTCGTCACGGGTGATGGCGGACATAGGGAAACCGTTTCTGCGATCGACGGGGTTCGCCTCCATCCTATGGGGCCGGTGCCCGCGAACCCGACCGGTTGGCGCACCCCGCCGGGCGCGTCCGCGGGATCGCCCGGCCCCGGGCCGTTTCAGACGATCGTGGGGGGAACACCCCTTGGCGTACGCGCTCGCCCCACGAGAGGAGCCCGCCGTGACCATCGGCGCGAGCATCGCCCTGATCATCATCGGCGCGATCCTGGCCTACGCCGTCAACTTCCAGCTGAGCGGCATCGACATCAACCTGGTCGGGATCATCCTGATCGTCGGCGGCCTGATCGGCCTGGTGGTCGGCATCGTCCGCATCACCACCGCGCGGCGCCGGCTCGGCGTCCCGCCCGGCACCACCCGCGTCCGCGAGGAGCGCTTCTACGGCGACGAGGTCCCGCCGGCGCCGCGCTCGGGCTACGAGCGCCGCGACTACTGATCCCCGGCGCGGCGGCGGCTCCGGTCAGGCGGCGGGCTCGGGGGCCCGCTCCATCCGGCGGCGCAGCCAGTCGGTGGCGGTGGCGGCGTCCATCGGGCGGCCGAAGTGCCAGCCCTGGGCGGCGTCGCAGCCCATCTCGCGCAGCATCCGCGCGGTGGCCGGGTCCTCCACGCCCTCGGCGACCGAGCGGAGGCCGAGCGTGCGGACCAGGTCGACCACCGTCCGGACGATCATCGCGTCGTCCGGGGAGCGGGTGAGCCGCCCGACGAACGAGGCGTCGATCTTGATCTCCTCGACCGGCAGCCGGTTCAGCCGCACCAGCGAGGAGTAGCCGGTGCCGAAGTCGTCCAGGCTGAGCGGGATGCCGAGGTCGGCGAGCGCGCCGACGGTCTCGGCGGCGTAGGCCGGCTCGTTCATCAGGATCCGCTCGGTGATCTCCAGCTGGAGCGCGGCGGCGGGCAGCCCGTGCGCGCCGAGGCCCTCCTCGATCGTCTCGGCGAGGCCGGCGTCCAGCAGGTCGCGGCCGGAGGCGTTCACCGCTACCTGGACGGCGAGGTCCTCCTGCCACCAGGCGGCCGCCTGGGCGAGCGCGGCGCCGACCACCTGGCGGGTGATCGCGCGCATCAGGTAGGTCTGCTCGGCGACCTCCAGGAACGCCGCGGGCATCAGCAGGCCCTGCGCCGGGTGGCGCCAGCGGAGCAGCGCCTCCATGCCGACGAGCTGGCCGTCCCGCAGCGCGACCTTGGGCTGGTAGAACAGCTCCAGCTCGCCGCGGTCGACGGCGCGGCGCAGGTCGCCGAGCATCGCCAGCCGGGCCGGCGAGTTACGGTCCTCGCCCGGCGAGTACACCTGGACGCCGCTGCGGGTCTGCTTGGCGCTGTACATCGCCACGTCGGCGCGCTGCAGCAGCAGCTCGAAGTCGGGGGCGTGGTCGGGGAACAGCGCGATGCCGACGCTGCCCTCCAGGTCGAACGACATGCCGTCCAGGCGGACCGGCTCGCTGAGCGCCGCGCGCAGCCGGCGGGCGACCTCGCGGGCGGCCTGCTCGTCGCGGACGGTCGGCAGCAGCACCGCGAACTCGTCGCCGCCGAGCCGCGCGACGAGGTCGCCGGGCCGGACGCTGTGCGTCAGCCGGTGCGCGACGAGCTGCAGCAGCCGGTCGCCGGTGGCGTGCCCGAGGGTGTCGTTGACCTCCTTGAACCGGTCGAGGTCGAGCAGGAACAGCCCGGCGCGGCGGGCCTGCTCCTCGCCGCCGGTGCGCGCGACCGGGCGGCGGGCGGCGCCGCGGACCTGGGCGAGGGCCTCCTCGGTCCGCACGATGAGCAGCTTGCGGTTGGGCAGGCCGGTGAGGCCGTCGTGCAGCGCCTGGTGCTCGCGCCGCACCGACACCGAGGCGTTCAGGTAGACGGCGATGAACGGCAGCACGATGAGCGGCAGCAGCACCGCCGACCGGTCCATCGCCACCACCATGATCGGGGCGAGGCCGAGCAGCGCCAGGTGCACGAGGGCCTGGTAGCCGAGGTCCCAGCGCATCGAGCGGAGCAGCGAGACCCGCTCGTGCAGCGCGACGGCGGCGGCGACGAGCACGTCGTTGCAGAGGAAGTAGGCGCCGCCGGCGAGCGCCATCGCCGGCAGGTCGGCGCCGGCCGGCACCCAGAGCGCCGTCGGGGACGCGTGCACGCCGAACGCCAGCAGCACCAGGTGCGCGGCGCCGAGGCTGAGGGTGTACTGCGCGACGTTGAAGACGATGCGGTGCGGCGAGCGGCCCATCAGCAGGCCGCAGGCGAGCGCGGCGGCGGCGCGCAGCAGCGCGGCGATCGGCAGGCCGGCGTACAGGAGCGCGGCGAAGGAGAACGTCGTGGAGGTCGTCGCCCCGCTGGTCTCGGTGGAGCCGGGCGTGACGATCGGCCGCAGCTCGCCGAACACCACGAGGACGGCGAGGATCCAGAAGACCGGGCCGCGCAGCAGCGCGTGCGTCTGCTCGATCGTCAGCGACGCCAGCGCGCCGGCGCCGACGGCGAGGCCGGCCAGGGTCACCACCGTCAGGTAGATCCACAGTGGTGAGCCCCGGCGCGGCAGCGTGTTCCGCGTGTTGTTCGGGTCCTTCATCGCCATCTCGGGGGGTTCGGGGGACCTGTGATGTCAGGGAGGGTACGGCCTTTGCGGTACATCGCGAAACCGGTTGCGCACGTTCCGTTATGCCCCATGTGTAGTGGAACGGCCTCGCTCGGTAGCGACACCGTACCCTTGGGTAACTTCACGCAGGTGAACCGGCCGGTGACCGCATGCGGTCACTCCTCCTGCGGGACGGCCGCGGCGGTGGCCGCTTCCGGCCCGTCGGCGAGCAGCACCCGGAAACCCTCCTCGTCCAGGACCGGCACGCCGAGCTTGACGGCCTTGTCGTACTTGGAGCCGGGGCTGTCGCCGACGACCACGAACCCGGTCTTCTTGGACACCGAGCCGGACACCTTGCCGCCGAGCCCCTGCACGGCCTCGGTCGCCGAGTCGCGGCTGTAGCCCTCCAGCGACCCGGTGATGACGACCGACACGCCCTCCAGGGGGCGCGGCCCGCCGGCGCCCTCGTCGGCCATCCGGACGCCCGCCCGCGCCCACTTGTCGACGATCTCGGCGTGCCACGGCTCGGCGAACCAGTTCTTGATGGAGGCGGCGATGGTCGGCCCGACGCCGTCGACGGCGGCGAGCTCCTCCTCCGACGCGGCGCGGATCGCCTCGATCGAGCCCATCTCGCGGGCGAGGTCCTGGGCGGCGCGCGGCCCGACGTGCCGGATGGACAGCCCGACGAGGACCCGCCAGAGCGGCCGCTCCTTGGCCTTCGCCAGCTCCTCCAGCAGCGTCCCGGTGGACTTCTTCGGCTCCCCGTCCTGGTTGGCGAAGAAGGTGACGACCTTCTCCTCGCCGGTCTTGGGGTCGAGCCGCGGCAGGCCGCTGCGCGGCTCGCGCACCACCGTCCGGATCGGCAGCAGCCGGTCGACGGACAGGTCGAACAGGTCGCCCTCGTTCTCGATCGGCGGCTCGTCGGGCTCCAGCGGCTGGGTGAGCGCGGTCGCCGCGACGTAGCCGAGCGCCTCGATGTCCAGCGACTTGCGGCCGGCCAGGAAGTACAGGCGCTCGCGGAGCTGCGCCGGGCAGCGCCGGGCGTTCGGGCAGCGGATGTCGGCGTCGCCCTCCTTCTCGTAGGCGAGCGGCGTGCCGCACTCGGGGCACTCGGCGGGCATCCGGAACTCGCGCTCGGTGCCGTCCCGCAGGTCGGTGACGGGCGCGACAATCTCGGGGATGACGTCGCCGGCCTTGCGCAGCACGATGGTGTCGCCGATGAGGACGCCCTTGCGCTTCACCTCGCCCGCGTTGTGCAGGGTGGCGTAGGTGACGGTGGACCCGGCGACGGTGATCGGCTCCATCACGCCGTAGGGGGTGACGCGGCCGGTGCGGCCGACGCCGACCTTGATGTCGAGCAGCTTGGTGTTGACCTCCTCCGGCGGGTACTTCCACGCGATCGCCCAGCGGGGCGCGCGGGAGGTGGACCCGAGGCGGCGCTGCAGCGCGAACTGGTCGACCTTGACGACGACGCCGTCGATCTCGTAGGCGGGGTCGTGGCGGTGCTCGCCGTAATGGGCGATGTAGTCGCGGACGGCGTCCATCCCGCCGACGACCTTGTAGCGGTCGCTGGTGGGCAGGCCCCAGCCGCGCATCAGCTCGTAGGCGTGCGACTGGCTGTCGGGGACCGTGCCGCCTTCCCAGGCGCCGAACCCGTGCACGAGCATGCCGAGGGGGCGGTGCGCGGTGACGCGCGGGTCCTTCTGCCGCAGCGACCCGGCGGCGGCGTTGCGGGGGTTGGCGAACGGCCGCTTGCCCGCCTCCACCTGCGCGGCGTTGACCTGCTCGAACCCCTCGACGGGCAGGAAGACCTCGCCGCGCACCTCCAGCAGGTCGGGCCAGCCCTCGCCCGCCAGCCGCTCGGGGACGTCGCCGATGGTGCGGACGTTGTTGGTGACGTCCTCGCCGATGCGCCCGTCGCCGCGGGTGACGCCGCGGACGAGGCGGCCCCGCTCGTAGACCAGCGCGATCGCCAGCCCGTCGATCTTCAGCTCGCAGAGGTACCCGGCGACCTCGCCGACCTCGCGGAGGACGCGCTCGTCCCAGGCGGCCAGCTCCTCGGCGTCCATCGCGTTGTCGAGCGACTGCATGCGCTCCAGGTGCGCGACGGTGGCGAAGTCGGTGGTGATCGGCGCGCCGACCCGCTGCGACGGGGAGTCGGGCGTGACGAGCGCGGGGTGCTCGTCCTCCAGCGCCTGGAGCTCGCGCATGGCGAGGTCGTACTCGTTGTCGGTCAGCGTCGGCTGGTCGAGGACGTAGTACCGGTAGCCGGCCTCATCGAGCCTCTCGGCCAGCTCCTTGTGCCTGCGGGCCGCGGCCGCGGGAACTCCGTCGGGTGAGGTCATGCCCCCATTGTCGCGCGCCCCACCGACATTCCGGCCGGTACGCCACCCCGGGATCGATCTCCGGGGCGGCGTCCGGTACCGGAACTATTCGGCGGCTTCGTAGAGCATCCGGGCGGCCTCGCGGCTGCGCCCGAGCGCCGCCCGCACGTGCCGGGGCGAGGCGCCGGCGAGGCCGCAGGCGGGCGTGACGACGACCTGGCGGCCGAGCTGCGCGGCCGGGAACCCGAGGCGGCGCCAGAGCTCGCGGACGGGCGCGGCGGTCGCCGCGAGCGGCGGCAGCGCGGCGTCGGTCGCCGGGACGGCGCCGAGGAACAGCGCGACGCCGGCGTCGATCGCCTCGCCCACCGCGTCGTCGTCGCGCTCGGGCACCAGCGCGAGGTCGACGGAGATGCCGCGCGCGCCCGCGCCGCGCAGCAGCGCGTACGGGACGCGCCGCGCGCAGCAGTGCACGAGCGGGAACACCTCGCCCGCCTTCCCGATCACCTGCCGGAGGCCCTCCTCGGCGATCGGCGCCTCGACCGGCCGCAGCCGCGAGAAGCCGCTCGCCGTCGGCACCGCGCCGGCGAGGACGGCGGGCAGCGACGGCTCGTCGAGCTGGAGCAGCAGGGTCGCGGCGGGCAGCCGGCGCTTCACCTCGGCGACGTGGCGGGCGACGCCCTCGGCGAGCGAGGCGGTGAGGTCGCGGACGGCGCCCGGGTCCTTCAGCGCCCGCTCGCCGTTCGGCATCTCGATGGACGCCGCCAGCGTCCACGGCCCCGCCACCTGGATCTTGAGGGGGCCGTCGTGCCCGCCCGCCTGCTCCTCCAGCGCGTCGAGGTCGCGGGCCATCCAGTCGAGGGCGCGGCGGGTGTCGCGGCCGGGCCGGTCGGCGAACCGCCAGCCGGACGGCTCGACCCGGACGGGCAGCTCGACGAGCAGCCCCGCCGAGCGTCCGATCATGTCGGCGCCGGGGCCGCGCGCGGGCAGCTCGGGCAGGTGCGGCAGCTCGGGCAGCTCGCCGAGGACGATCCGCAGCGCCTCGGCGGCGTCGGTGCCGGGGTAGGACCCGACGCCGGTCGCGGTGCCCGGCCCCCAGGGGTAGCCGGTCACAGGAGGGCCGCCATCGTGTCGAGGCGGGCGAGGGTGGCGTCCTCGGGCTCGGTCGGCAGGTTGAACAGGACGCGGTCCACGCCGGCGTCGGTGAGGGCGGCGACGTTCTCGGCCTTCGGCACGACGCCGAACACCGTGACCGGGACGCGGCGCCCGGCCCGGTCGCGCAGCTCGGCGATCTGGCCGGCCAGCCCGTCGGTGCCGCGGCCGTGGATGGGCATCCAGCCGTCGCCGAACTCGATCACCCGGTCGAAGGTGGTGGGGCCGCTGCCGCCGACGAGGACCGGCGGGTGCGGGTCCTGGACGGGCTTGGGGTAGGAGAAGACGGGGTCGAAGTCGACGAACTCGCCGTGGAACTCGGCCTTCTCGGCCGTCCACAGCTCCTTGACGGCGAGGACCCGCTCGCGCAGCAGCCGCATCCGGGTCTTCGGCTCGGTGCCGTGGTTGCGCATCTCCTCGCGGTTCCAGCCGGCGCCGACGCCGAGCTGCGCCCGCCCGCCGGAGACCAGGTCGAGGGAGGCGACCTCCTTGGCCAGCACGATCGGGTCGCGCTGGACCACCAGCGCGATGCCGGTGCCGACGATCAGGCGCTCGGTGACGGTGGCGGCGGCGGTGAGCGCCACGAACGGGTCGAGCGTCCGGTAGTACTGGCGGGGCAGCTCGGCGCCGCCGGGCCACGGGGACTCGCGGCTCGCCGGGATGTGGGTGTGCTCGGCCAGGAACAGCGCGCCGAAGCCGCGCTCCTCCAGGGCGCGGCCGAGCGGCGCGGGGCCGATCCCGTCGTCGGTCACGAACGTCGAGACACCGAACTCCACGTGGGACTCCTTACACAGGTGCGGGGCTGCTCAGGCGGACACGCGGGCGGCCTCGGCGATCGTCGCCGAGCCGAGCACGCGGTCCCCCGCGTACAGTACGGCCGCCTGGCCGGGCGCGATGCCGCGGGCGGGCCGCGCCAGGCTGATCACCAGCCCGTCGCCGCCGTCGCGGAACCCGGCGACGCAGTCGTACACCTCGCCGTGGGCGCGCAACTGCACCTGGCAGCCGAACCGGCCGCCGGGAGCCGCGCCGAGCCACACCGGCCGTTCGGTGACGATCTCCCGGACGTCCAGGGCCTCGCGGGGGCCGACGGTGACGGTGTTGGTCACCGGCGAGATGTCGAGGACGTAGCGGGGCCGCCCGTCGGCCGCGGGGCGGCCGAGGCGGAGGCCCTTGCGCTGCCCGACGGTGAAGCCGTAGGCGCCCTCGTGCTCGCCGAGCACCTCCCCGGAGGCGTCCACGATCGGGCCGGGCTCGGCGCCGAGGCGCTCGGCGAGGAACCCGCGGGTGTCGCCGTCGGCGATGAAGCAGATGTCGTGGCTGTCGGGCTTGTCGGCGACGGTGAGGCCGCGCCGGGCGGCCTCGGCGCGGATGCCGGCCTTGGTGGTGTCGCCGAGCGGGAACAGCGCCCGCGACAGCTGCTCGGGAGTGCAGACGGCGAGGACGTAGGACTGGTCCTTGCCCTCGTCGACGCCGCGGCGCAGCACGCCGTCCGCGAGCCGGGCGTAGTGGCCGGTGCAGACGGCGTCGAAGCCGAGCGCGACGGCCCGGTCCAGCAGCGCCTCGAACTTGATCTTCTCGTTGCAGCGCAGGCACGGGTTCGGGGTGCGGCCGGCGGCGTACTCGCTCACGAAGTCCTCGACCACGTCCCGGTGGAAGCGTTCGGCGAGGTCCCACACGTAGAACGGGATGCCGATGACGTCGGCGGCGCGGCGGGCGTCCCGGGAGTCCTCCAGGGTGCAGCAGCCGCGCGCGCCGGTCCGGTAGGACTGCGGGTTGCTCGACAGGGCCATGTGCACGCCGGTGACGTCGTGCCCGGCCTCGGCCGCGCGGGCGGCGGCCACGGCCGAGTCGACGCCGCCCGACATGGCGGCGAGTACGCGGAGAGTCATAGGTCTTCGAGGGTACGCGCCGCCGGGGGTGCCGCGCCTTCCGGTAAAGCGCGGCGGCGGACGGCGAGCGGCGGTTTGCGCGTACGATGTCACCCGCCATGGGAATCTTTCGCCGCCCTCGCGAGGCCTCGTCCGCCGCCGCTCTGCCCGCCATCGTCGAGTTCTGGGAGTGGTGGGCGCCGAACCGCCCGGCGGCCCAGTCCGCCCTCGCCGCCGACGGCGACGCCGCGGCGTCCGACTCCCCGGTCGGCCTGCCGACCGAGCTGGTGGAGGAGCTGACCCTGCGGGTCCACAAGATCCACCCGGAGCTGCAGTGGGAGATCGGCGGCGCGGACGGCCGCACCCCGACGCTCACCGTGACCGGCGGCGGCGACCCGGGCCTTCGCGGCCTCGCCGAGCGGTGGTGCCGCGCGGCGCCCCCCGGCGGAGCGGACGGCTGGCGGTACTTCCCGGCGCGGCAGGCCGACCCGGAGATGCTGGCGCAGGAGCTGGTGCTCGGCGACCACGAGTTCGACCTGGAGTACGTGCGGCTCGGCATGCGCGCCGACCAGGCCCGCGGCCGCGTCGACATCGCCGGCTACCACCCCGACTTCCTGTTCGTCCCCGACGAGCTCCAGGCGCAGGTCGTCGCGCACGTGCTCGACTGGGCGCTCGGCGAGGACGACGTGGCGCGCTGGGTCGGGCGGGTCACCGTCGCCGCCGAGGCGCCGATCGACGCGCTGCCGCCCGCGATGCTGCCGGCCGTCGTCGAGCAGGTCACCGAGGACTTCGCCGAGCCGGCCTGGCTGACCGGCGAGGGCCGCACGCCGCGCGGGCACCCGTCCCGCATCGCGGCGCGGTTCCCGCTGCACCGGGCCGACCACCCGCTCTGCGACCTGCACGTGGCGGTGACGCTGCCCTACGCCCACGCCAACCCCGACCGGCTGCCGGTCGAGCCGTCGGCCAAGGCGCTCCGCAAGTTCGAGGAGCGGCTGGCGCGGCTCGGGGCCGCGGCGGTGCTCGCGGTCCGCGAGACCGGCGACGGCCTCCAGGTCTTCCACCTGTACGCCGACCCCGACTCCGCGGCGGTGTCGGAGCTGGACCAGATGGCCGCGGCCTGGCCCGAGGGCAAGGCCAAGGTCGCCTCGGTCAGCGACCCGGGCTGGCGGGCGCTCGCCCCCTTCCGGCCCTGACCGCACCCGTGATCGCACGCGAGCGCGCCACCCGCCGGGCGGGTGGCGCGCTCGCGGTGGCGTCCCGGCCGGCCCGTCAGTGGGCGGAGCCGGCGGCCTCGACCTTGCGCCAGCGGGCCTCGCAGAACGAGTAGGCACCGAAGATCAGCACGCCGATCGCGACGGCGACGAGCAGCCAGGGGCCGGCGGGGGTCTGCGCGAACTCGCGCAGGGTGCCGTCCAAGCCCTTGGCCTTCTTCGGGTCGAACTGGACGGCGGCGTTGACGAGGAACGCCCCGACGCTGCCGAACACCAGGCCGCGCGAGGCGCGCCCGACGATGCCGAGGACCTTGACGACCTTCTCGACGGTCGGGCTCATCTCGTTCGTCTTCAGCTTCTTCAGGAACTTGCGGCGCACCGCGCCGACGATGTTGCCGACGCCCCAGGCGACGAAGCCGAGGCCGACGAGCAGCACCAGCCAGCGGCCGCCGGGCTCGCCCATGGCCTTGGCCGACCAGCTCTGCGACTGCTCGTTGCTGGACTTGCCGCCCTGCCCGAGCACGAAGCTCAGCATGCCGATGAAACCGGCGGTGTAGAAGATCCCGCGGCCGAAGGACGCCAGGCGCTTGGTCGCCTTGTCGCCGTCGGCGACGGGCTGCCCGAAGGCCGCCTCGGAGAACCGCCAGGCCGCCAGGCCGAAGAACCCGATCACCACCAGCCAGAGCATGACGGTGCCGCCGGGCTTCTCGGCGATGGTCTGCATCGCGCCCGTCTTGTCGGCCTGCTCGCCGTTGTCGCCGAAGGCGATCTGCAGCGCGAGCCAGCCCACCAGGAGGTAGATCACGCCGCGGGCGACGAGCCCCGCGCGGGAGAACCGGTGGAACCACTTGCTCGACGCGACCTTGTGGCCCTGCCGCTTGCCCTCGTGGGCCGCCTGCCGGCCCGCCTGCTTGGCGTCGTTGCCCGCCACGTTCGCTGCCATCCCAGCCCCTCCTTCAGACGGCAGGGCTGTGCCCGGCCACCGGAAGGTCAAACTTGCGTAAAACGGCATATGTGGATCACGGAACCGCAGCTCATGATGGCCGGTGCTCCTGCGAACCGTGCTGACGCTGTCCCTGCTCTCCCCCGCCCATCCGGCCGTCCCGGACGCCCGCCAGGTCACCCCGGGCGCGGTGTGGCGGCCGCTCGCCTTCGGCGGCGCGCGCGGCTCGGTGCTGGAGGTCGACCTGCGCCGCGCCCGCCTCGGGCTGCTGCGGCCGCCGCGCGTGGCGTCCCGCCTCACCACCTCGGCGATGGTGCGGGCGGCGGGGGCCCTCGCGGGCGTCAACGGCGACTTCTTCCACATCAGCGAGCGCCAGCACCCCGGCGTCCCGGCGACGGGCGCCCCGGTCGGCCCCGAGGTCGCGAACGGCGTGCCCGTCAAGGGTCCGGTGCCCCTCGGGCAGCGCTACGGCCCGGACCTGCCGGCCGGCGCGCCCGCCGACACCGTGATCGGCACGGACGCGGCGGGCCGGGGCCGGGTGTTCCGGCTCGCGCTGCGCGGCAGGGTGCGGATCGGCGGGCGGCGGCTGCCCGTCGCGGGCCTGAACCAGTACGCGCTGCCCGCCGGCGGCGTCGGGGTGTTCACGCCCGCCTGGGGCGCGGCCTCGCGCGCCCGCGCGTTCTGCGGCGACGACCGGCGGCGCGGGGCGGACTGCACCCCCGACACGGCGGCGGTGACGGTGCGCGGCGGCCGGGTGACGGGGCTCGCCGACCCGGGCGGCGAGCTGCCGGCCGGGACGGTCCTGCTGGCCGGCCGGGAGGACGGCGCGGCGCCGCTGCGGGCGGCGCGCGTCGGCGACCCCGTCGCGGTGTCCTACCGGCTCGCGGGCCGGGTCCGGCCGCGCTTCGCGCTCGGCGGCCTGCCGGTGCTGCGCGACGGCGCCCCGCTGGGCGGGCTCCCCGACACCCCGAGGCGGGCGCGCACCGTCGCCGGGGTGAGCGCCGACGGCCGCCGCGTGTACCTGGCGGTCGTGGACGGGGCGCGCGGCGCCGGGCAGGGCCTGTCGCTCGCCGGCGCCGCCGCGCTGCTGCGGCGGCTGCACGCCGACGACGGCGTCGCGCTGGACGGCGGCGGCTCGTCCACGATGGTGGTGCGGCTGCCCGGCGAGGGCGCCGCGACCGTCCGCAACCATCCCTCCGACTCGCGGGAGCGGCCCGTCGCGAACGGCATCGGGGTGTTCGCGGCGCGCTGAGCCGCGGGTCCCGTCCCGGCCGGCTCAGCCGAGCCCGGCGCGGCGGGCCCGCTCGACGACCGGCCCGATGGCCTCGGCGAGCGCCGCCACGTCGGCGCCGGTGGAGGTGTGGCCGAGGGTGAAGCGGAGCGAGCCCCGGGCGCGGGCGGGGTCGGCGCCCATGGCGAGGAGCACGTGGCTCGGCTGGGACACCCCGGCCGAGCACGCCGAGCCGGTGGAGCAGGCGATGCCGCGCGCGTCCAGCAGCATCAGCAGGGCGTCGCCCTCGCAGCCGGGGAAGGAGAAGTGGGCGTTGCCGGGCAAGCGGTCGGCCGGGTCGCCGTTCAGCACCGCGCCCGGGACGGCGGCGCGGACGGCGGCGATCAGCTCGTCGCGCAGCCCGGCGAGGCGGGCCGCCTCGGCCGCGCGCCGCTCGGCCGACAGCCGCACGGCGGCGGCGAACCCGGCGATCGCGGGGGTGTCCAGGGTGCCCGAGCGGACGTCGCGCTCCTGGCCGCCGCCGTGCAGCACCGGGACGGGGTCGGTGCCCTTGGCGAGCAGCAGCGCGCCGACGCCGAGCGGGCCGCCGATCTTGTGGCCGCTCAGCGTGAGGGCCCGCGCGCCGGACGCCGCGAACGACACCGGCAGGACGCCCGCGGCCTGCACCGCGTCGGTGTGGAAGGGCACGCCGTGCTCGGCGGCGATCGCGGCGAGCTCGGCGACCGGCTGCACGGTGCCGACCTCGTTGTTGGCCCACATGACGGTGACCAGGGCGACGTCGGGGCCCATCGCGGCGCGCAGCGTCCCGGGCCGCACCCGGCCGAGCCCGTCGACCGGCAGCCACTCGACGCGGGCGCCCTCGTGGTCGCCGAGCCACTGCACGGTGTCCAGGACGGCGTGGTGCTCGACGGCCGAGGCCAGCACCCGGACGCGGCCGGGGTCCGCGGCGCGGGCCGCCCAGTACAGGCCCTTGACGGCGAGGTTGTCGGCCTCGGTGCCGCCCGAGGTGAAGATCACCTCGCTCGGCCGGGCGCCGAACGCGTCGGCGATCAGCTCGCGGGACTCCTCGACGACCCGGCGCGCGCGGCGGCCGGCCGCGTGCAGGGACGAGGGGTTGCCGAGCTCGGCCAGTTCGGCGGTCATCGCCGCGATGGCCTCGGGCAGCATCGGGGTCGTCGCCGCATGGTCGAGGTAGGTCACCACGGCTCTCAGATTATCCGCGCCGGGCCCGTCCCCCGGCCGCCGGTCCGCCCCCGCCGGTAAGCGGGCGCTGACCTGGGAATATCCGGCCCGGTCCCCGGGTTGGCGACTGTACCGTCCGGTCGGTACAGTGAGGGGATCATGACGAAGGACGCCCTGCTCGACGCCGCGGAGTCCGTGCTCTTCGAGCACGGCACGCAGGCGCTCACCCTCGCCGCGGTCGCGGACCGCGCCGGGGTCAGCAAGGGCGGCCTCCTCTACCACTTCCCCACCAAGGAAGCCCTGGTCACCGCCATGGTGGCGCGGGTCATCGCGGAGTTCGACGAGCTGATCGACTCCTTCGACGACGGCGCTCCGGGCGGCCGCGACCGCGCCTACGTCCTCGCCACCTTCGAGATCCTCACCGGCGAGGCGCGGGCGCACCGCCGCTGGTCGGCGATCACCGCGGCGGCCGCCGACCCCGAGCTGGCCGCGCCGCTGAACGAGGCGATGGCCCGCTGGCACGGGCGGCCGAACGGGCACGAGCCCTGCGGCGAGGATCCGGACCCGGTGGGGTCCATGGTCGTCCGCCTCGCGGCGGAGGGCCTCTGGGAAGTGGTGAGCCACGCGCCCGGCCTCTACGACGGGGCCCGGCTCGAAGCGCTCAAGCAGCGCCTGCTCGGCCTGCTGCCGCGGTAACGACCGCGCGACTCCCCCGGCACGACACGGCGACTCCGCTCCCCTGACGGGGTTGGAGCGCTCCAGTCCGCCCGCACCGGGGCGCCCCCGCGCCCCGCCGATTACGAGAAAGAGGTGAACACCATGCTGCTGCGCGCGCGTATCGGGACGTTCGCGACCTTCGTCCTGGCCGGGGTGCTCTGCGGAACCTGGGTGGCCCGGATGCCCGCGCTGACCGAGAAGTTCCGGCTCGACGAGGGCCGGGTCGGCATCGTGGTGCTCGTCTGGGGCCTCGGCGCCCTGGTGGCGATGCAGGGCCTCCGCGGCGTGATGGCCCGCCACGGCAGCCGCGCCAACCTGCGGGTCGCGCTGCCGCTCGCCTCGGTCGCCGCCGCCGGCGTCGCCCTCGCCCCCTCCTACGCGGTGCTGCTCGGCGCGGTCGCGGCGTTCGGGATGGCCTTCGGGATCACCGACATCGCGATGAACGCGCAGGCCGCCGTGGTCGAGCGGGCCTACCGGCGCCCCGTCCTCAGCGGGATGCACGCCGGATGGTGCGTCGGCGCGATGGCGGGCGGCCTGTTCGGCGTCGCCACCGCGGCCGCCGGCCTCGGCTTCACCGCGGCCGTGCTGACGGCCGCGCTCGTGACGTTCCCGGTCGGGCTCGCGCTCGGCCGCACCTACCTCGCCGACCCGCCGGCCATCGCCGCCGCGGCGGGCGGGCGCCGCGCCCGGATGCCGGCCGCCGTCTACCTGATCGGCGTGCTCGCCTTCATCGCGTTCATGACCGAGGGCTCGATCGCCGACTGGAGCGGGCTGCTGCTGCACGACGAGCTCGGCTCGACGCAGGCCGTCGCCGCGCTCGGCTACCCGGTGTTCCAGCTCGCGATGCTCGCCGGCCGCCTCATCGGCGACCGGCTGCGGGTCCTCGTCGGCACCCGCCGCCTGCTCACCGGCGCCGGGATCGGCACCGCCGCGGGCATGGCCGTCGTGGTGACCGCGCCGTCGGTGCCGGTCGCGATCGCCGGGCTCTTCCTGACCGGCCTCGTCGTCTGCACCATCGTCCCGACGACGATCTCGCTGGCCGGCACCACCGCCCCCGACCGCCCGGCGGCCGCCGTCGCGCAGGTCGGCGCGATGGGCTACGGCGGCCTGCTGCTCGGCCCGGTGCTCGTCGGGTTCCTGTCGGACGCGACCTCGCTCCGCGTCGGCGTCGGCGTCGTCGTGGTGCTGGCGCTGCTCATCGCGGCGGGCGCCCGGTTCGTGCCGCTCGGCCCCGCGGACGCCGCCGGGACCGGCGACGCCGGGGCGGACCTGCGGGTCGCCGAGGCCGAGCCGCTCGCCGCCTGACCGCGACCGGTACCTCCTGCTATAAACCTTCCGTCGATCCGATTCGGGGAGGTCCGCCGTGAGCGGCTGGCGGGTACCGGGGTACACCGAGCTGTCGGTGCTCGGCGAGGGCGGGCAGGGCCGCGTCGTGCTCGCCCGGCACGACGCGACCGGCCGGGTCGCCGCGATCAAGTACGTGCTCGGCGCGGACCTGCCGCGCGAGCGGTTCCGCGCCGAGGCGGCCCTGCTCGCGCGGGTCCGCGACCCGCACATCGCCCAGGTGTACGGGCTGGTCGAGGACGCCGAGGGCGCCGCGATCGTCATGGAGGCGGTGGACGGCGCCTCGCTGAAGCACGTCCTCGCCGAGCGGGGCGCGCTCGCGCCGGAGGCGGCGCTCGGCGTCCTGAAGGGCTCGCTGCTCGGCCTGGCCGCCGCGCACGCCGTCGGCGTCGTCCACCGCGACTACAAGCCCGCGAACGTCGTCGTGCGCGCCGACGGGCTCAGCAAGCTGATCGACTTCGGGATCGCGGCGGACGCGGGCGCCGCCGACCGCTCGGGCACGCCCGTCTACATGGCGCCCGAGCAGTGGCGGGCCGAGCCGGCCTCGCCCGCCACCGACGTGTACGCCGCGACGTGCGTGTTCGTGGAGTGCGTGACCGGGCGCCGGCCGTTCGAGGCGGCCGGCCTCGCCGAGCTGCGCGAGCGGCACCTGAACGGCCCGGTGCCGGTGGACGGCGTTCCTGAGCTGCTGCGCCCGCTCGTGCTGAGCGGCCTCGCCAAGGACCCGTGGGACCGCCCGGCGGGCGCCGAGGCGTTCGTCACGCGGCTGGAGGCCGTCGCGAGCGACGCCTACGGGCCGGGCTGGGAGGAGCGCGGCGTCCGGCTGCTGGCCGGGGCGGTCGCCGCGCTCGCCGCGCTGTTCCCGCTGACCGCGCTCGGGATCGCGCCCGGCGGCGCCGCCGCGGCGGGCGGTGCGGCCGCCGCGGGCGGGGGCGCCGCGGGCGGGAGCGCGGCGGGCGGCTCGGCGGCCGCCAAGGGCGCCGCCGGGGTGCTCGCCGGCAAGGCCGGGATCGCCGCGGCGGGCGCCGCCGTCGTGGTCGCGGCGGCGGGCGGGGCCGCGTACGTGGCCGCGTCCGGCGACGGGAAGAAGCCGCCGAAGCCCGTACCGCTGAGCTTCGCGCTGGCGGCCTACAGCGATCCGGCCACCGCGCCGCAGCTCACGCCGGGCGGGCGGCTCGTCCAGGCGCGCGGCGGCTCCCCCGAACTCGCCAAGAAGATCAACGCCGCGCTGCGCGCCCCGCTGGACGCGCGCCAGCAGTACTACCGGACGTCGCTCCAGAGCTACCGGGCGGCGCCCGCGACGTCGGCGGTGCAGGCCCGGATCGTGCTGAACGGCCCGCGCTACCTGTCGGTCGTGTACGACGTCACGCTGAACTCCAAGGAACTGTCGCACCCGACGTGGAACCGCTCGCTCGCGGTGAACGTGGACCTGCGGACGGGCGCGCCGCTCGCGCTCCCGGCGATCCTCGGCGAGAAGGGCCTCACGGCGGCGGGCACGCAGCGCCTCGCCGCCCTGCTCCAGAAGGGGTCGCAAGGCGGCTGCCTCGCCGAGAAACGCCCCGCGATCAGCCGGCGGCAGCTCACCGACCCGAACCCGTACGTCGTCGCCGCCCTCGACAAGAGCGACCTCGTCGTGCTCGTGGACGACGTCGGGCTCGGCGGCATCACCGCCTGCGGGCAGGAGACCGTCCGCGTCCCCTACAGCGGCCTCGGCGCCTACGTCCGCCCCGACGTCGTCCGGGACGCGGGGGCCTGAGAAAAGCGGAACGTCCCACGGCGGCCGGCCGCAGGCCGCCGTGGGACGTTCCGGTCGTGCTACTTGCGCTTGCCGATCTCCTCGGTGAGCTGCGGGGCGATCTGGAACAGGTCGCCCACCACCCCGAAGTCGACCAGCTCGAAGATGGGCGCCTCGGCGTCCTTGTTGATCGCCACGATCGTCTTCGAGGTCTGCATGCCGGCCCGGTGCTGGATGGCGCCGGAGATGCCGACCGCGATGTAGAGCTGCGGCGACACCGTCTTGCCGGTCTGGCCGACCTGGAAGGAGTGCGGGTACCAGCCGGCGTCGGTCGCGGCGCGGGAGGCGCCGACGGCCGCGCCGAGCGAGTCGGCCAGCTCCTCGATGATCTTGAAGTTGTCGCCGGAGCCGACGCCGCGGCCGCCGGAGACCACGATCGAGGCCTCGGTGAGGTCGGGGCGCTCGCCCTTCTCCTCGACGACCTTCTCCACGATCTTCGCGCCCTTGTCGGCGTCGCTCAGCGTGACGGCCACCTGCTCCTCGGCCGGGGTCGCCGGGGCGGCCTCGGGGGCGATGGAGTTCGGGCGCACCGCGATGATCGGGGTGCCGGCCTTCACCTTGGCGTGCGAGATGATGCCGCCGCCGAAGATGGAGTGCTCGGCGACGAAGCCGTCGGCGACGTCCACCACGTCGGTGAGGACGCCGGAGCCGGTCTTGACCGCGAGACGGCCGGCGATCTCCTTGCCCTCGCCGGTGGCGGCGACGAGCACCGCGGCCGGGGACTTGCTCCCCACCAGCTCGGCGAGCAGCGCGGCCTTCGGCGCCACGACGTAGGAGGCCAGCTCCTCGTCGCCGACGTAGACCTTCTGCGCGCCGTACTCGGCGAGCTTGTCCTTGGCGCCGTCGTAGCCGGCGCCGACCCATACCGCCGACGCCTCGCCGAGGCGGTTGGCCAGCGTGAGCAGTTCGAGCGTGACCTTCTTGACCTCACCGTCGACGTGGTCGACGAGGACGAGAATCTCAGCCATCGTTCCTAATCCCCTTCCTCGCTCAGACGAACTTCTTCGACGCGAGGAACTCGGCGACCTTCGCGCCGCCGTCGCCCTCGTCGGTGACGATCTGGCCCTGCGCGCGCGGCGGGGCCTCGGCGAAGTCCACCACCTCGGTCGCGGCGTTGGCGAGGCCCACCTGGGCCGCGTCGATGCCGGCGGCCGCGATGTCGAGGGTCTCGACCGGCTTCTTCTTCGCCGCCATGATCCCCTTGAAGGAGGGGTAGCGCGGCTCGTTGATCTTCTCGACCACGCTCACCACGGCGGGCAGGGTCGCCTCGACCTTGTCGTGGCCGTAGTCGGTCTGCCGCTGGACCTTGATCGACGTGCCGTCGATCTCGACCTTGTTGGCGAGCGAGAGCTGCGGGACGCCGAGGCGCTCGGCCAGCATGGCGGCGAGCACGCCGGTGCGCGCGTCGGTGGACTCGGCGCCGAGGACCACCAGGTCGAAGCCGGTGGTGCCGAGGGCCTGCTGGATCGCGTAGGAGGTCTGCAGCGAGTCCGAGCCGGCGAGCGCGTCGTCCTTCAGGTGGACGGCCTTGTCGGCGCCCATGGCGAGGGCCTTGCGGATCGACTCGGCGGCCTTGTCGGGGCCCATGGTGAGGACGGTCACCTCGCCGCCGTGGGCCTCCTTGATGAGCAGCGCCTCTTCGATGGCGTACTCGTCCAGCTCGTTGATCACACCGTCGGCGGCGGCGCGGTCGAGCGTGTTGTCATCGGACTTCAGCTTGCGCGGGCTCTCCGTATCGGGAACCTGCTTCACCAGGACGACGATGTTCATGGCCGGTGGCCGACCTCCCTGCATCTGTTCGGCCGCTGGGGTGAGCGGTCAGAGGGGCGCCGCCCGGGAGGGTCGACGCTTGCAACCGTTGCGTTGGGCACACAGCCTGCCAAACACCCGAACGCCCTTCGGAGCCGGGTCCCCGGTTCGGCCGTGCCGCTCAAATGTTACCGATCGGTAGCCTGGGCGCAAAATCCCAGCTGATGAGACCTTACCCACGCACCCCCCGGACGCACGGGCGACTTGTCCCCTGCCATCACCCGTGCCGGATATCGCTGTACTCCGCCACCGCTCCGGTGATCCCTAGGGCAGCGCGCCCACCGTGGGGAGCCAGGCGGGGTGCAGGCCTGGCCAGACCAGGAGACCACCGAGAATCGCGAGTCCCACGACCGCGATGACGAGCCCCCGGGCGCCCCGTCGCGATGCGCTGCTCACGATCGCGCCGAGGAACACCATCGTCACGGCACAAGAAGTGATCCAGAGTCGATCGGCCTCTGCCAGCGCGAGGATTCCCACGACCAGACCGACGACCACCGCCCAGCCGACGGTGAGGAGGAAGGCGAAACCGAAACACCCGAGGGTGCCGGCTTCCTTCGCCGGCTCCTCAGAAGTCCGGCGCCGCTCGCGCTCGCCCTGCCGCTCCGCCGCCGTGCTGATGCCGATGAGCAGCGGGATCGCCACCAAAGGAAAGGTGTACCCGATCACCGGAAGGGCCGCTCCGAGCAGGTCGGCGGCCATCGTTCCCGTGCGCCGCCTCGCTCGTCCGGCGTCCTTGAGAACCGGTTCCGCCCGGAGCCCCGCGTCCGAAGTCGCCTCGCCCGCCGCATCGGCCGCATACGCCTCGTCCCCACCGTCCTGCGGCTCCGAATGGGAGGCGATCTCCCAGATCATGTCTCCGCGGCCCACGCCGTTCAGGCGCGGCACGCCCCAGCCGGTGACACGCACCCGGCCCGTACTCTGTGGCGGAAGGGTGATCGTCTTTGTCCCTTCCAGAGTGAGGACTTCCTGAACGCCGCCGGTCTGTGCCACCGCGCCGCCGATACGTTCGGCGGCGATCAGGTCGTCACCCAGCCGCGTCCAGCGCGTGTCAGGCGATACCCGCACGTGCACGCGCAAGGCGCCGTGCGCACCTCCACGCCGACCCGGCTCGCCCCTTCCTTCGATCACCAGCACATGGCCGTCGCGGACGCCGGGCGGGACCTCCACCTGCGTTCTTCGTTCGGTCGCGCCCGCCTCGACGGTCGTGCCGGTCAGCACGGCTTCCAGCGGCACGACGATCCACGACTCCACGTCGGCTCCGGTTTCCGGCCCAAGCCGCTGCAAGCCCGCCGCCGCGCTTCGGTCCGCGGCGCCGAGGCGTGCTCTCAGCTCGGCCGCCGAGGCAACGGCCTCCTTCTCGTGAACGGTCCCGACCAGCGCGGCGGCCGCTTCGAGCGCCCGTCGCTCGCACTCACCGAGCTCGGCCAGTCCGGTTTCGAGGTCCTTCCGCCGCTCGATCGCCGCCGCGTCGCTCAGCCGGTCCCCGTCCTCCGCGGTGATCCTGACGGACCGCCCCAGCTCGCGTTCGGCCCGGTCGAAGCGCAGCACAGCCTCCTGGAGCGCCTCCCTGGTCGGAAGATGCGGGCAGGGCAGGACCTGGAGCGTGACGTGCAGGTCGCCTCGGCCTCCGCCGGCGCGCGGGAACCCGCGACCGGCGATGCGCAGCCGGTCCCCGTCCTTGACGGACGGGGAGAGCGGGAGGGAAACGCGGGAGCGATCCGGCAGGTCGACGGAGCGCCGCCCGCCTCGCGCGGCCGTTTCCTCGTCGAGGACGAGTGGCAGGTACAGGTCGTCGCCGCGCCGTTCGTGCCCCGGCTCCGCGACGACCTCGAAGACCACGCGGACGCCCTCGCCGACCTCCGCGATCCTGCCTGTGAGCGCCTCGTGCGGAACCGAGAAGCGCACGGTGCGCCCGCCGGCCTCCACCTCCCGCTCGGCTCCGGCGAACACCTCACCCAGGGACACCTCGACGGGCAGCGGCGGCCTCGGGACGCGCGGCTCCGGCACGGTCGCGGCGCCCTCCAGCTGGCGAAGGCGGCCGGGCAGCTCGGCGGCGGGCGGGCGGTCGCGGGGGTCCGATGCCAGGGCCTTGGCGAGCAGGCCGCGCAGGCCGTCCGGCACGCCGTCCAGGTCGGGCAGGCCGCTGAAGATCCGGTACATGATCGCCTCGTCGGAGCCCGCCTCGAAGGCGTTCCGGCCGGACGCGGCCCAGACCATGGACGCTGCCCAGGCGAACACGTCCACCGCCGGCGTCGGCTGCTCGCCGCGCCACAGCTCGGGCGCCATGTAGCGGACCGAGCCAGCGCGGGCGCCGCCGAGCCGGGTGATGCGGGTGGCGCCGAGGGTGTGCGCGATGCCGAAGTCGATGATCATCGGGCGGCCGTCGTCCAGCACGATGTTGTCCGGTTTGACGTCGCGGTGCACGATGCCGGCCGCGTGGATCGCCGCCAGGGCCGCGGCGCTGCCGCGGAGCAGCACGTCCAGCGCCGCGCCGCGGAGCGGGCCGGACTCGGCGACCGTGCGCTGCAGCGAGCGGCCCTGCGCGTACCGCGTTACCAGGTAGGGCGGCTCGGTGTCCAGATCGAAGCCGAGGATCGCCGCCACGCCCTCGTGCCGGACCGCGCTCATCACCTCGACCTCGCGAGCGAAGCGCGCCCGGATCGAACGGTCGTCCAGCATGTGCCGGTGCAGGAGCTTGACGGCGACGGTGCGGCCGGTGGGGGCGAGCGCGAGATGGACCTCGCCCATGGCGCCCGCGCCGATGCGGCGGAGCAGCTCGTACTCTCCCGCCCGTTCCGGCACCGCCGCCCCCTTTCCTCCCCTTCGTCAGATCATAGATAGCTCTGGAGCCGGCCGAGGGAGTTCTCCAGGGAGCTCTGCAGGCCGTACATCGGCGCGAAGCTCGGCGTCAGGGAGAGGGCGGCGCCGGCGGCGGCGAAGGCGAGCAGGCCGAGGACGACGCCCGCCGCCGCGATGCGGTGCGGGACGCGGGCGGCGCGCAGGAACGCCTCCTCCAGCAGGCGGCGCGGGCCGCCGAGGCCCGGCGCGAGCCAGAGCACGGCGGTGCCGGCGCCCGCGCCGAGCGCGGCGGCGCCGAGCGGCTCGACGACGACGTCCACCGCCGCCAGGGCGGTGATCGCGAGCGGGACGGCCACCGCGACCGCCCCCGCGTAGGGCAGCGACAGCGCCGTCGTGCCGAGGGCGAGCAGGCGGCCCCGCAGCGGGGCGGGCGCCGCGAGCCGCAGCAGGCCGGTGGCGAGGAACGACAGGGCGAGCCCGGCGACCGGCATCAGCACCGTCACGCTCACCGCGATGACCGCGACCAGGATCGTCAGCAGCCGCGCCCAGCCGCGCGCCATCTCCAGCTCGGGCCGCGGGACCGCGACGGCGGCCGGCGGCGGGGCGGCCGGGTCCGCGGCGGCCGGGCGGGGTTCGGGGACGGGCGCGGCCGGTGCGGAGGCGGGTGCGGGGGCCGGGCCGAGGTCCAGGGCCTCGACCGCCTCGGCCAGTTCGGCCGCCGAGGGGCGGACGGCCGCGTCGGCGGCGGTCGCGGCGCGCAGCAGCGGCACGAGCGGCGCCGGGACGTCGCCGCCGCCGGGCGCGGTCGCCGCGAAGGTCACCGTGGCGGCCCAGGCGTACACGTCGTCGGCCTCGGTGGCGGCCGCGAGGCCGAAGTCGACCAGGACGGGCGCGCCGTCCACCACCAGGACGCTGCCCGGCGCGAGCCCGCCGTGCGCGAGGCCCGCCCGGTGGATCGCGGCGAGGCCTTTGGCGAGGCCGAGCGCGAGGAGGCGGAGGGCGGCGCCGCGCAGCGGCCCGTGGCCGGCGACGTGCTCCTCCAGCGGGCGGCCGGGGACGAAGCGGGTGACGACGTAGGCGCCCGGGTCGCCGTCGAGGACGTCGGCCACGTACGGGCTGAGGACGCCGCGCATGGCCGCGATGTCGGGGCGGTGGCCGCCCGCCGCGCCGTCCAGGCGGCGGATCGCGACGTCGCGGCCGGACCGGTCGGCGGCGCGGTGCCCGCCGCGTCCGTCGCCGAGGCGGGACAGCAGCCGGTAGGGGCCGATGGATTCCTCGTGCGGCGCGTCCTCGGTCATAGGGTTGGCCAGCCTAGCGGCGGAGCGCCCGCTAGAGGAACGGGAGCCCGTCCACGAGATCGTTGACGTCCCCGCGCAGGTTCTCCAGGCTCCGGCTCATCCCGTTCACCGGGGTGGTGTCGGGCGGCTGGCGGACCGACAGGGCGGCGAGCACGCCCGCGAACAGCCCGACGATCAGCACGCCCGCCAGGGCCGCCTCGGTGCGCGGCATGAGGCCGCCCCAGACGCGCGCGAGCTGGCGGCGCGGGGCGCCGCTGCCGGGGGCGAGCGCGAGCAGCGCCACGACGAGCATCGCCGCGTAGGCGATGGCCCGCGCGGCGCTCATGTCGGCATTGGCGAACATCAGCACGCCGAGCAGGATCGCGCCCGCGCAGAGCGCGAGCCCGCCGAGCAGCGCCGTCATCATCACCGCGCCCGGCAGGTGCAGCGGCGTGCGGAGCGCCGCCCCGACGACGTCGCCGGGGCGCGGGCCGCGCCGGGTGCGGCGGTCCTCCATGCCCTTGGCGGACTTGTCGGCGGCGCGCAGCACGAGGACGCCCGCGACGGTCACGATGATCGCGAGGACCGGTGCGGTGTTGGCGAAGGCGAGCAGCGCGACGAGCACCAGCAGGCTGATCACCCGGTACCAGCCGTACGGCTTGCGCCGCTCGCGGTCGCGGTCCCGGTCGCGCTCGGGGCGCCGCGCCGCCTCGCCCGCCGGCTGCTGCTGCGGGTGCCGCGGCTGCTGCGGGTAGGGCTGGGGTGCGGCCTGCTGCTCGTAGGGCGGCGGGACGTAGGGCGGCGGGGCGGCCGCCTGCTGCGCCTGCTCGTCCGGCCGGCGCGACAGGCCCGCCTTGCGCGGCCGGTTGTCGCGCGGCGGCGGGAAGGCGTACGGCGCGGGGCCGGTCGTCTCGGCGGGCGGCGGCGCGGCGGGCGGCAGCAGGCCCTGGAAGTCCTTCGGCTGGGCGGGCGGCGGCGTCGGGCCCGGCATGGCGAAGTGCCGCGAGTGGTCGGCGGCGGTCGCCTCCAGCGGCGAGGTCGCGCCGGACGCCGCGCCCGCCGGGGCGTCGAAGCGGGTGGCGGGTTCCTCGACCGCGAGGCCCGGCCCGTCGACGCGGGTCTGGTCGGTGATCGTCGCCTCGACGTGGATGCGGCGGGCGATCTGCACCAGGCCGACGGCGGTGGGCCGCTCGGCGGGGTGGCGGGCCATCGCCGACCGCAGCAGCGGCAGCAGCGGCGCCGGGACGCCGTCCAGGTCCGGGGTGTTCTGCATGATCTTGTAGAAGATCGACTCGAAGGTGCCGGCGCCGAACGGCGGGCGGCCGGTCGCGGCGTAGGCGACGGTCGCGGCGAGCGCGTGCACGTCCGCGGGCGGGCCCGCGTCCTCGCCCTCGATGATCTCGGGGGCCAGGTAGCCGGGGGTGCCGATGACCATGCCGGTGGCGGTCAGCCGGGTGGCGTCGGCGGCCTGCGCGATGCCGAAGTCGATCACCACCGGCTCGCCGTCCACCAGCATGACGTTGCCGGGCTTGAGGTCGCGGTGCACGATGCCGGCGCCGTGGATCGCCGACAGCGCGGCGGCGAGGCCGACGGTGAGCCGCTGCAGGGCGGCCGCGGCGAGCGGGCCGTCGGTCTCGACGATCTCCTCCAGCGTGCGGCCCGGCACGTACTGGGTGACGATGTGCGGCCGGTCGGCGGTGACGTCGGCGTCCAGGATCTCGGCGACGTGCGGGCTGTGCACCCGGCGCATCGAGTCGACCTCGCGGGCCAGCCGGCGGCGCGCGGTGGCGTCGCCGGCGACGGCCGGGCGCAGCACCTTGATCGCGACGTTCCGGCCGGCCTGGTCGGCGCCCAGGTACACCACGCCCATGCCGCCCTCGCCGAGGGTCCGCAGGACGCGGTACTGGCCGATCATCTCGCCGGACGTGGTGGCTCCCCTCATCGTTTCCGCAAACCCTACCCCTGCTCCGCGGCCAGGGCCCCGGCCCGCTCGGCGCCCCCGCCGCCGGGCCCGCCGCCCGGCCCGGCGCCGTCCCGCCAGCCCGCGAAGGCGCCCGCGAACCAGCGCGCCGAGGGCCGCTCGGCGGGGTCGCGGTGCAGGCCGCGGCGGATCAGCGCGGCGAGCGGCTCGGCGATCCCGTCCAGGTCGCTCTGGCCGCGCAGGATGCGGAAGCACACCCCGTGCAGCGAGCCGCGGCCGAACGGCGGGCGGCCGGTGGCGGCGTAGGCGAGCGTCGCGGCGTAGGCGAACAGGTCGGACGCGCGCGAGGCCCGGCCGCCCTCGATGATCTCGGGCGCCAGGTAGGCCGGGGTGCCGATGACCATGCCGGCCTTGGTGACCTGCTCGGCGCCCTGGCCGAGCGCGATGCCGAAGTCGACCAGCACCGGCCGGTCGTTCAGCACCATCACGTTGTGCGGCGACAGGTCGCGGTGCAGCACCCCGGCGTCGTGGACGGCGGCGAGGCCGAGCGCCATCGAGCGCGCCAGCCGGGGCAGCCGGGGCGCGCCCACCGGCCCGTAGGTCTCCACCAGGTCGCCGAGCGGCGCGCCCGGCACGTACTGGGTGACCAGGAAGGGCCGGTCGCCGTCGATGCGGGCGTCCAGCAGCCGCGCGACGTGCGGGCTGTCGACCCGGGCCTGCGCGGCGACCTCGCGGGCGAGGCGCCGCCGGGCCTCGGGGTCGGCGGCGAACTCGGGGCTGATCTCCTTGACCGCGACCTCGCGGCCGGTGGAGTCCATGGCCAGGTACACCACGGCCGTGCTCCCCCGGCCGATCTCGTCGAGCAGCCGGTAGCCGCCCAGCCGTCGATGCGTCCCCATGACCCCTATGACGCCGGAAACGGGGCCCGCGTTCCGATCGTTTCCCGGCCGGGACGGGCCGCCGTCAGCCCTTGCGCGCGGCCTGGCGGGCGCGCCGCTCCTCGCGGCGGGTCTCGAACTTCGTCGCGGCGGCGTCGAGCTGCTCCATGAACTCGGCGAGCTCGTCGCGGGCCTTGGCGCCGTCGCCGGTGAACTCCCGGTCCCAGATGCCCCACTTGCGCAGGCACGGCTGGAGGACGTCGTCGTGGTGCAGCCGCAGGTCGTAGATCCCGGCGTTGGCGATCATCACGGACTTGCGCAGGAACCCCTCGATGCCGGCGCCCGGCATCTCGAACGCCTTGACGACCTCGGTGATGGCGCGCATGGTCTCGTTCGGCGCGGCCTCCAGCGAGGCGGCCATCAGGTTCCGGTAGAAGATCATGTGCAGGTTCTCGTCCTTGGCGACGCGGGCGAGCATCTGCTCGCAGACCGGGTCGCCGGACGCCTTGCCGGTGTTGCGGTGCGCGACGCGGGTGGCGAGCTCCTGGAACGACACGTAGGCGGTGCCGTGCAGGAAGGCGTCGCCGTGGGTGGCGGTGTAGCCCTGCTCCATGTGCGTCATCCGGGCGCGCTCCAGCGCGATCGGGTCGACCGCGCGGGTGACGGTCAGGTAGTCGCGGATGACGATGCCGTGCCGGTTCTCCTCGGCGGTCCACCGGTTCACCCAGGTGCCCCAGGCGCCCTCGCGGCCGTACACGCCGGCGATCGCGTTGTGGTAGCCGGGCAGGTTGTCCTCGGTGAGCAGGTTGACGATCAGCGAGGTCCGGGCCACCTCGTCCAGCGAGGAGTCCTCGGGCGTCCAGCCGTCGCCGCCGATCGGCCCGTCGAAGTCGCGCCCCTGCGACCACGGCACGTACTGGTGGGGGAACCACTCGTCTGCCATGGACAGGTGGCGGTTCAGCTCCTTCTCGGCCACCGGTTCGAGGTCGGTCAGCAGGCCGGTCTGGAACTTCTCCTCGGGCGTCAGGGACATGGTGCGCAGATCCTTCGCTGGACGTCGGGTGGGGTCGCTCCGATCACCGTAGGGGTCCGCCGTACCCGCGGCGACCGAACCTACGCGACCGTAGGTTCCAGGTTTCGCGATCCGGGGCAGCCGCGTCAAGCCACCCCTGTCACAATCAACCCGCGCAAATCTTTGTAGGGATCGTCCACGTGCGGCGGCGCGCGCCGCGTGCGCGGAGGATCACTGCGTGTCGGCGGCCTGCCGCCACACGCGGGTCGCGGCGGCCCGCAGCAGCGGCCGCGGCAGCACCCTGAGCGCGGGCAGCGCCGCCTTGTACTGCAGGCCCGGGACGCAGAGCGCGCGGCCGGCGGCGACGGCGTCCAGGCCGGCGGCGGCGACGTCGGCGCGGCGCGTCCAGAGCAGCCCGGCGCCCTGCTCCTCGTCGGTGCGGGTGAAGCCGGGGCAGAGCGCGGTCACGTGCACGCCGCGGCCGGCGACCTCGGCGTGCAGGCTTTCGGAGAACGACGCGACGTACGCCTTGGTCGCCCCGTAGGTGGCACTGCCCGGCGACGGCGCGAACCCGGCCATCGACGCGACGTTGAGGACGCCGCCGCGGCCGCGCTCCAGCATCGCGGGCAGCGCGGCGTGGGTGAGCCGCACGAGCGCGGTGACGTTGAGCTCGATCTCCTGGAGCTGGTCGTCCAGGTCCAGCTCGGCGAAGGCGCCGAAGGCCCCGTACCCGGCGTTGTTGACCAGCAGCTCGACGGCGCCGGCGCGCAGCCGCTCCGCCACCTCGCCGCGCGCGGCCGGGTCGGTGAGGTCGGCGGCGATCACCTCGACCGCGACGCGGTGCCGCTCCACCAGGTCGCGGGCGAGCCGGTCCAGCAGGTCGGCCCGGCGCGCCACGACCACCAGGTCGGTGCCGCGAGCGGCCAGGATCCGGGCGAAGCTCTCGCCGATGCCGCTGGAGGCGCCCGTCACGAGCGCGGTCCGGAAACCCTGTCGCAAGCCCTGTCGCATGGCGGCCGATGCTACCGACCCGCGGCCCGCACGCCCGCCCGGGATGCCGTTTGACCCGAAATGTCACGGGTACCCGGGGAGCACCCCTGGGAGGCGAAGTGGCAAGTTACGTCAGGGAAGCGGCCCGGAACCCGTTCGTGCTGAAGATCTCGATGCTGGCCGCGCTCGGCGGCCTGCTGTTCGGCTACGACACCGGCGTGATCTCCGGCGCGCTCCTCTACATCAAGCAGGACCTCGGCGCGGGATCCCTGGCCCAGTCGTGGATCGTCGCCGGGCTGCTGCTCGGCGCGGTCGCCGGCGCCCTGATCGGCGGCCGGCTCGCCGACCGGATCAGCCGCCGCTGGACCCTGCTGATCGCCGGGATCGTCTACGTGGCGGCCGCGCTCGGCGCCGCCCTCGCGCAGACCACCGGCCAGCTCATCGCCGCCCGCGTCGTGCTCGGCCTCGCCGTCGGCGCCGCGTCCGCGGTGGTGCCGCTCTACATCTCCGAGCACACCCCGCCCAGGATCCGCGGCGGCACGGTGTCCTACAACCAGCTCATGGTGACGATCGGCATCCTGGTCGCCTACCTGGTGAACTTCGCGCTCCGCGACACCGGCGACGGGTGGCGGTGGATGCTCGGCATCGGCGCCGCACCCGGCGTCGTCCTGGTGATCGCCATGGCGTTCGTCCCCTACAGCCCGCGCTGGCTGATGATGCGCGGCCGCCGCGACGAGGCCCGCGCCGTCCTCGCCCGCAGCCGCGGCGGCGACGAGGCCGACGCCGAGCTCGACGAGATCGACAGCGTGCTCTCCCAGGAGCGCCGGCACGGCCTGCGCGAGCTGTTCGGGCCCCGGCTGCGCCCCATGCTGATCGTCGGGATCGGGCTCGCGGTGATCCAGCAGATCGTCGGCGTCAACACCGTCATCTACTTCTCGCCGACCATCCTCACCTACACCGGCCTGGACGCCAGCGACGCGATCGCGCAGGCGCTCACCGTCGGCGTCACCAACGTGGTCTTCACGATCGTGGCGGTGCTGCTGCTCGACCGCGTCGGCCGCCGCACCCTGCTGATCGTCGGCACCGCCGGCCTCACCGTCGCGCTCGCCCTGCTCGCGCTGTTCTTCGGCCTCGGCTGGAAGGACGGCGCCCCGTGGGTCGCGCTCGTCGCGCTGGTGCTGTTCATCGCCTCGTTCGCGATCGGGCTCGGCCCGGTGTTCTGGCTGATGATCTCCGAGATCTTCCCGCTGGCGGTGCGCGGGCAGGCCATCGCGGTGTGCAGCGTCTTCAACTGGGTCGCCAACTTCTTCGTGTCCTACTACTTCCTCCAGCTCATCGACGCGATCGGGCGGCCGGCCACGTTCTGGCTGTACGCGGGCCTCGCCGTCGTCGGCATCGTGTTCTTCGTGGCGCGCGTCCCCGAGACGCGCGACCGCACGCTGGAGCAGATCGAGCGCGAGCTGAGCGGCGGCGACCCCGCCCCCGGCGCCGGCCCGTCGGGCAGCGCCCCGGCCGCCACCTGAACGCCGCGCGGCCGGCCGGACGACCCCGGCCGGCCGCGCGAGCTCCAACCCGCCGGATCAGGCGTGCGGGCGCCCGCCCATCGCGACCTCGACGGGCGGCAGCATCGCCGCCGGATCCCCGCCGCCGAACCACACCCCGATGACGAACGCCGCGGTCGCCTCCAGCTGCCCGGCCCGCGCGAGCCCGCCGCCGTCCACCGGCTCGCACCCCAGATCCCGGACGAGGCCCCGCACCGCCGCGAGCGCCCCCGCGTCGTCGCCGCACAGCGGGACGCCGAGCGGGCCGCCGACGGCCGCCCGCGGCGCCCGCCAGATCCCCTCGTGCACCAGGTTGAACGCCTTGACGACGTGCGCGCCGGGCGCGGCGGCCGCGATCCGCTCGGCGCCCGAGGCGCCGCCCGCCGTCAGCAGCCGGAAATCGGGGCCGCCGATCGGATTGGTGCAATCGACGAGCACCTTCCCCTGCCAGGGGCCGACCGCGCGGACGACGTCCTCGGCCGCGCCGTAGGGCACGGCCAGCAGAACGACGTCCCCGTATACGGCCGCGTCCGCCAACCCGCCCGCCGCCGCACCGATGCGGGCCGCCAGCGCGTCCGCCCGACCGCGGTCGCGCGCGCCGACCATCACCTCGTGTCCCGCGCGCGCCCACGCGCCGCCGAGCGCGTCCGCCATGTTCCCCGCGCCGAGCACACCGATCCTCATGGAAAGCCTCCCTCGTCCGTTACGTTCGGGACGGTAGGCGTTCCGTCAGGCACCTCCGGGTGCGCATCGGAGGAGGCACGATGTTCATCGCCGACTGCCCGGCGCGGCTCGGGTTCGACCTCATCTCGGGCCAGTGGACGAGCGTCGTCCTCTACGCCCTGCGCGAGGGGCCGCGCCGTCCCGGCGAGCTGCGCGAGCACATCGGCGGCATCAGCCAGAAGGTCCTCACCGCGACGCTGCGGCGCCTGGAGGCGAGCGGCCTCGTCGAGCGCCGCCGCTACGCCGAGGCGCCGCCGCGCGTCGAGTACGCGCTGACCGACGCCGGGCGCGGGCTGCTGGAGCCGATCCTCGCGCTCGGCCGCTGGACCGAGCGCTACGGCGACCAGGTGCTCGCCGCCCAGGAGGCCGCCGAGGTCAGCGGCCCCTGAACGTCGCCTTGCCCGGCCCCTCCTCCACGAAGCTGCGCATGCCGGCCTTCTGGTCCTCGGTGGCGAACAGCGCGGCGAACTGGGTCCGCTCGATCTCCAGGCCGGTCGCCAGGTCCACCTCCAGGCCGCTGTCGATCGCCTGCTTGGCGGCGCGCAGCGCCACCGCCGGGCCGCCGGCGAACGACGCCGCCCACTCCCGCGCGGCGGTGTACACCTCGGCGTCGGGGACGACGCGGTCCACCAGGCCGAGCGCGAGCGCCTCGGCGGCCTCCACGTGCCGCCCCGAGAAGATCAGGTCCTTGGCGCGGGACGGGCCGATCAGCCGGGCGAGGCGCTGCGTCCCGCCCGCACCCGGGATGATGCCGAGCCGGATCTCCGGCTGCCCCACCTTCGCGCCCTCCCCCGCGACCCGCAGGTCCGCCGTCAGCGCCACCTCCAGGCCGCCGCCGAGCGCGTAGCCGGTGATCGCCGCGACGACCGGCTTCGGGATCGCCGCCAGGGCCTTGGTGAAGTCCTGCAACAGGCGCGAGTGCCCCGCCGACATCTCGGCGTACGACATCGGCGCCATCTCCTTGATGTCCGCGCCCGCCGCGAACACCCGCTCGCCCCCGTACAGCACGACCGCGCCCACCGCGTCGTCCTCGGTCACCTGCCGGGCCGCCTCGATCAGTTCCCGCTGCATGGCCGCGTCGAGCGCGTTCATCTTCGGCCGGTCCAGCCGGATCGTCGCGACCCCGCCCTCGACCTCGACCCGCACGAACTCGCCCACGACAGCCTCCCTCGACCATGCCCGAACCGGCGCACCGAGCCTAACCGCACCCCCTTCCGTCACTGGCGTCCGGTAGCTTCGAGCGGGCAGTCCGTCGGGGCGGGGGGAGTCGAACGTCATGCTGGTCGCGCACGCCACCTGGCACGGCGGCGCGCTCTGCCTGTGGGCCGAGCGCACCGGGCCGCACCGCCCCGCCGGCGACGACCACCCCTTCGCCACCGCCGACTTCACCGGCACCTCCTACGAGCCGCTGCTCGGCGGCGCGTTCCGCGTCACCCTGCCGCTGCAGCTCCCCACCCACGGCGACCACCCGCAGCCGTCCGCCGAACTCGGCCCCGAACCCTACGGCGGCCCCGTCGAGCTGCGCGCCTGGCGCGTCCCCGCCCTCGCCCTGGAGCCGTTCGGCGCGATGGCGCTGCTCCAGGCCGCCGAGCACAGCGGCGACGTCATCGCCGGCACCGACCTGCGCTACCTGTGCCTCATCGCCGACGAGGCCGCCGACCTCGCCGCCCGCGGCCGCGTCCTGCCCGCCCTGCGGCGCGAGGACGGCGACCTCGTCGCCCGCTGGCGGCCCGTCCTCGACGACGCCGCCCGCTTCGGCGACCTCGTCCGCGCCATGCCGGCCGCCTGCCGTGCCGCCGAGGGCGGCCGCCCCGCCGCCGCCGTCCTCCGCGAGGCCCTGGACGGCCTCGTCGACACCGCCGTCCGCGGCGCCGTCCCCCACCCCCTGCTGCCCGCCCGCGCCGGCCGGGCCCCCGACCGCCTGCCGCTGCCCGAGCGCTGGGTCCAGGCCCTCACCGGCCCCGACCCGTCGGTCCCCCGCGAGGCCCACGACGACGCCGACGACCTCATCGCCGAGCTCGACGCCTGGGCCGCCGCCTCCCGCCGCCCCACCGGCCCGCTGCGCGTCTGCTTCCGCCTCGCCGAACCCGGCGCCGAGGAGTTCACCGACGACCCCCTCGAGGAGCCCGCCGAGCCCGCCGGGGACGACGACGGCTGGCGCGTCGAGTTCGCCCTCCAGGGCACCGACGACCCCAGCCTCTACGTCCCCGCCGCCACCGTCTGGGCGGGCGAGGCCCCGACCGTCGCGGACGCCGAGGACACCCTCCTCGCCGGCCTCGGCCGCGCCCTCCGCCTGTTCCCCGACATGGCCCCCGCCCTCGACACCGCCACCCCCGGCGAGCTGCGCCTCGACACCGCGGGCGCCTTCCGCTTCCTCCGCCAGTCCGCCCCCATGCTCGCCGCCGCCGGCTTCGGCGTCCTGCTGCCCACCTGGGCCGGCAAGGCCCGCCTCGGCCTGCGCTTCACCGCCCGCACCGACCCCGACGAGGGCGGCGGCGCCGCCGCGTCCTCGGGCTTCGACCTCAAGGGCATGGTCCGCTTCCGCTGGGACCTCGCCATCGGCGACGACACCGTCGACGAGGCCGAGCTCGCCGAGCTCGCCCGCCTGAAGGCGCCCCTCGTCCGCCTGCGCGGCCAGTGGGTCGAGCTCGACGAGGAGCAGCTCGAAGCCGCCCTGGACTTCCTGCGCAACCCCCGCACCGGCCGGATGACCGCCGCCCAGGCGATGCGCGCCGTCGTCCACGCCGGCGACCCGGCCCTCCCCCTCACCGGCGTCGACGCCGACGGCGCCTTCGGCGACCTCCTCTCCGGCCACGCCGACCGCCGCCTGGACCCCGTTCCCACCCCCGGCGACCTGGACGCCGAGCTGCGTCCCTACCAGCGGCGCGGCCTCGCCTGGCTGGCGTTCATGGACGGCCTCGGCCTCGGCGCGCTCCTCGCGGACGACATGGGCTTGGGGAAAACGATCATCATGCTGTCGCTGCTGGTGCACGAGCGCGAGGGCGGCGCGGCGCCCGCGCCGACGCTCGCCGTCCTGCCCATGTCGCTGGTGGGGAACTGGCAGCGGGAGGCGGCGCGGTTCGCGCCGAAGCTGCGGGTGTACGTGCACCACGGGACCGGGCGGCACCGCGACGACGCGCTGGTGCGGGCGGCGTCGGCGGCCGATCTGGTGCTGACGACGTACGGGACGGCGGCGCGGGACGCGGCGATGCTCGGGCGGGTGGCGTGGGGACGCGTCATCTGCGACGAGGCGCAGGCGCTCAAGAACAGCGGGACGCAGCAGGCGCGGGCGGTGCGGGGCATCCCGGCGCGGACGCGGATCGCGCTCACCGGGACGCCGGTGGAGAACCACCTGACCGAGCTGTGGTCGATCATGGAGTTCGCGAATCCGGGTCTGCTCGGGCCGCGGGCGCACTTCCGCGAGCGGTTCGCGGTGCCGATCGAGAAGGACGGCGACGAGCGGGCGGCGATGGCGCTGAAGCGGGCGACGCAGCCGTTCGTGCTGCGGCGGCTGAAGACCGACAGGTCGATCATCGCGGACCTGCCGGAGAAGCAGGAGATCAAGGTCTACTGCAACCTGACGGCCGAGCAGGCGTCGCTGTACCGGGCGACGCTGGACGACATGCTCGCGCAGATCGCCGAGGCCGACGACAAGCAGCGGCGCGGCCTGGTGCTGGCGACGATGGCGAAGCTGAAGCAGGTCTGCAACCATCCGGCGCAGCTGCTCAAGGACGGATCGCGGCTGCAGGGCCGGTCGGGGAAGCTGGAGCGGCTGGAGGAGATCTGCGCCGAGGTGATGGAGCAGGGCGAGAAAGCCCTGGTGTTCACCCAGTACGCCGAGCTCGGCACGATGCTCCAGCCCTACCTGGCGGCGAAGCTGGAGCGGCCGGTGCTGTGGCTGCACGGCGGGACGTCCAAGCAGGCCCGCGACGACCTGGTGCAGCACTTCCAGCGGGACGCCGAGCCGTCGGTGTTCCTGCTGTCGCTGAAGGCGGCGGGGACGGGCCTCACGCTGACGGCGGCCAACCACGTGGTGCACCTGGACCGGTGGTGGAACCCGGCGGTGGAGGACCAGGCGACCGACCGGGCGTTCCGGATCGGGCAGACGCGGAACGTGCAGGTCCGCAAGTTCATCTGCGTCGGCACGATGGAGGAGCGGGTGGACGAGATGATCGAGCGCAAGAAGGCGCTCGCCGAGTCGATCGTCGGGACGGGCGAGGACTGGCTGACCGACCTGTCGGTCGCCGAGCTGCGCGACGTGCTGCGCCTCGGCCCGGAGGCGGTGAGCGGCTGATGGAGCGGTGGTGGTCGCGCCGGTTCGCCCGGCTGCTGGAGTCCTTCGCCGACCCGGACCGGCTCGCCGATCGGCAGGGCACGATCACGCAGCTGCGGGTGGACCCCTGCGAGGTCGTCGCGAAGGTGCGGGTGCCGGGCGAGGTGCACGACCTGACGGTCGGCATCGGCGCGATCGACGAGCTCGGCTGGCGGCGCGTCGAGGACGAGCTGGCGTCGCGCGCGGTGTTCCGCGCCAAGCTGCTCGCCGGGGAGGTGCCGCCGGAGATCGAGCTGGTGTTCGCCGAGGCGGGCCTGCCGCTGCTGCCGATGTCGGCGGGCGCCCTGCACCTGATGTGCTCGTGCGACGACTACGGCGAGCCGTGCCCGCACGCCGCGACCGTCCTGGACGCGCTCGGCCGCGCCTTCGACCAGGACCCGTTCCTGATCCTGGAGTGGAACGGCCGGTCCCGCGACGCGCTCCTGACGGCGCTGCGCCGCGCGCCCGCGGCCGACCCCGACCCGTTCGAGGTCGAGGAGGAGCCGCTGACCGCCGACGGCTACTGGGCGGCCCCCTCGGGCCTCGCCCGCCTGCGCGAGCGCCGCGCCGCTCCCCCGGTCCCGCCCGGCTTCGTCCTGGAGATCGCCGAGCCGCCGGCGGTCAAGGTCCGCCGCCGCGCCCTCGTCGACGTCCTCCTGCCCGCCTACGAGGCCCTCGCCGAGAACCCCTCGTCCCCCGAGGAATGACGCCCGGAGAAACCTCCCTCGCGGCGCGGCGTTCGGCCCGGCTGCTGCGCACCGCGTACCTGCCGGGCCGCCGGTCCCGAGCCCGGCGCGCGGGCGTTCACCGCCTACCTGGACCGCTGCGTCGCGACGGGGGAAAGGGCGGTTGATCAGGGTCTTTACCCGCCGGTCGGGCAGGCGCTACGGTGTCGGGGATCTTGGAGGTCCCCCCTATGCGTCGTCTCCTCGCGGCGGGCTGTGCCCTGCTGTCGGCGGCCGCGCTCGCGCAGCCCGCCACCGCGCGGGCCGCCGGGCCGAAGCCCGGCGGCGTCACCGCCGTCGCCCCGCTCCCCGCGAACCTGTGGCTGCCCGGCACCGGGTCCGCGCAGCGCCTCACCTACACCACCACCGGCCCGACCGGGAAGAGTGCCGTCAGCACCGGCGCCGTCTTCGTCCCGAAGGGCACCGCGCCCGAGGGCGGCTGGCCCGTCCTGTCGTGGACGCACGGCACGGTCGGCATCGGCGACGCGTGCGCGCCGTCCACCGCCGGCCGCTCCGACCGCGACATCACCTACCTGAAGCAGTGGCTCGCGCAGGGCTACGCGATCGTCGCGACCGACTACGTCGGCCTCGGCACGCCCGGCGTGCACCCCTACCTGGACGGCCGGTCGGCGGCCTACTCGGCCGCCGACATGGTGCGGGCGGCGCGCAGCGTCGACAAGAGCCTGGCGTCCAAGTGGGTCGTCATCGGGCAGTCGCAGGGCGGGCAGGCCGCGCTGTTCACCGCGAACCTGGCGCCGAAGTACGCGCCCGAGCTGGACTTCCGCGGCGCCGTCGCGACCGGCCCGCCCTCCAACCTGGAGGGCATCGTCTCGCTCGCCGGGCCCTACATCCCGAACCTGCCGCTGGACGACCTCACCGGCTACGTCGCCTACATCCTGGCCGGGCTGCGCGCCGCCCGCCCGGACTTCGACGTCGACAGGTACCTGACGCCGCTCGGGAAGAAGGCCGTCGCCGACGCCGAGACGCTCTGCTACGACGACATGGTCGCGAGCACCAAGGGCGTCGGCATCGGGCAGCTGCTGAACCGGTCGCTGTTCGACGCGCCGTTCTTCAACGCGCTGCGCGGCGTCATGGAGGTGCCGGTGTCCGGCTACACCAGGCCGTTCTACATCGCGCAGGGCATGGTCGACACGACCGTGCCGATCCCGCTGACGCTGAAGCTGGTCGCCGACCTCAAGGCACGGAACCAGCCGGTGACGTTCAAGGCGTACGCGGGCGCCGACCACAGCGGCAACATGGCCGCGTCGCTGCCCGACACGACCAAGTTCGTCGCGAACCTGTTCAAGTAGGCGTCGCCGCAGCTCAGCCGTGCCGGCGAGAGCCCGCCGACCCCCGGGGTCGGCGGGCTCTCGCCGTCCCGGCGTCAGCGCAGCACGCCGTCGGCCATCCCCTGCGGAGCGGGCGGCAGCGCCACCAGGCCCATCTCGGCGCGGGTCGCGAGGCCCTCGTGGCGGGGCACCACCCGCACGCTGTAGCCGAACGAGCCGCTCCGTTCCAGCGGGACGTCGCCGACGTAGCGGAGCCGCCCGTCCTCCAGCGGCTCGGGGCCGCCGAGCTCCAGGTAGGACGGGTCGGCGAGCGCGTCGGCGTCGTCCACCCGCCCGTAGGCGACCTCGACGGCGACGTCGGCGGGGTCGAGGCCGGCGAGCGCCACCACCACGCGGAGCGGCAGCCGGGCGCCGACGTTCATCCGGTCCTCGCCGACCGACTCCACGTGCTCGACCGCGACGCCCGGCCACGCCTTGGCGACCCGCTGCTTCCAGGCGGCGAGGTCGCGGGCGCCCGCGTGGTCGTCGGCGGCCATGGCGCGGCCCGCGTCCGCGGCCGGCACGTAGTACCGCTCGACGTACTCGCGCAGCATCCGGGTGGCGAGCACCTTCGGGCCCGTCCCGGCGATGGTGTGCTTGACCATCTCCAGCCAGCGGCGCGGCGCCCGGCCGCCGTCGCGGTCGTAGAACAGCGTCGCGACGTGGTCGGCGATCAGCTCGTAGAGCGCGGCGGCCTCCAGGTCGTCGCGGCGGTCGGGCGCCGACAGGCCGTCGGCGGACGGGATCGCCCAGCCGTTCTGCCCGTCGAACCACTCGTCCCACCAGCCGTCGCGGACCGACAGGTTGAGGCCGCCGTTCAGCGCCGCCTTCATGCCGGAGGTGCCGCACGCCTCCAGCGGCCGCAGCGGGTTGTTCATCCACACGTCGCAGCCCTGCACGAGCGACTGCCCGAGCGACATGTCGTAGTCGGGCAGGAACACGATGCGGTGCCGGACGTCCTCGCCGTCGGCGAACCGCACGATGTCCTGGATGAGGCGCTTGCCGCCCTCGTCGGCGGGGTGCGCCTTGCCCGCGATGAGGATCTGGACGGGCCGTTCGGGGTCCAGCAGCAGCGCCCGCAGCCGGTCCGGGTCGCGCATCATCAGGGTGAGGCGCTTGTAGGACGGGACGCGCCGCGCGAACCCGATGGTGAGGACGTCGGGGTCGAGGGCGTCGTCGATCCACGCCACCTCGGCCTCGCTCGCGCCGCGCTGGCGCCACGAGTCGCGCAGCCGGCGCCGCGCCTCCTCGACGAGGCGGGCGCGCAGGGTGCGGCGGACCGCCCAGATGTCCTCCTCGTCGACCTGGCGGACCTGGTCCCAGCCGTCCTCCGAGCCGAGCACCGCGGGCGCCTCGCGGGCGGCGAGCTCCAGCACCTCGCGGGCCACCCAGGTGCCGGCGTGCACGCCGTTGGTGACCGACCCGATCGGCACCTCGGCGGTGTCGAAGCCGCCCCACAGGCCGCCGAACATCTCCCGGCTGACCTCGCCGTGCAGCAGGCTGACGCCGTTGACGCGCTGGGCGAGGCGCATGCCCATGACGGCCATGTTGAACACGGTGAGGTCGCCGCCGGGGTAGTCCTCGGCGCCGAGCTCCAGGATGCGCTCGACCGGGACGTCGGGCTCCTCGTTGACGCCGCCGAAATAGGTGCGGACGAGCTCGCGGGGGAACCGGTCGATGCCCGCCGGGACGGGCGTGTGGGTGGTGAACACCGTGCCCGCGCGGGTCGCCTCCAGCGCCTCCCCGAACGCCAGGCCCCGTTCGGACACCAGCTCGCGGATGCGCTCCAGGCCGAGGAACCCCGCGTGGCCCTCGTTGGTGTGGAACACCTCGGGCGCCGGGTGCCCCGTGATGCGGCAGTAGGCGCGGATGGCGCGGACGCCGCCGATGCCGAGCAGCATCTCCTGGAGCAACCGGTGGTCGCCGCCGCCGCCGTACAGGCGGTCGGTGATGTCGCGGGCGGCCTGGTCGTTGTCCTCGACGTCGGAGTCCAGCAGCAGTTGCGGGACGCGGCCGACGCGCACCAGCCACACCTGGGCGTGCAGGTCGTGGCCCTGCGGCAGCCCGATGCTGATGCGCACCGGCGTCCCGTCGGCCTCGCGCAGCAGCGTCAGGGGCAGCCCGTTCGGATCGATCGGGGGGTAGCGCTCCAGCTGCCAGCCGTCGGGCGACAGCGACTGGGTGAAGTAGCCGTGCCGGTACAGCAGCCCGACGCCGATGATCGGGACGCCGAGGTCGCTCGCGGTCTTCAGATGGTCGCCGGCCAGGATGCCGAGGCCGCCCGAGTACTGCGGCAGGGTCGCGGTGATCCCGTACTCGGGCGAGAAGTAGGCGATGGCGCGCGGCGCCCCGCCGAGGGACTGGTACCAGCGGTCGGTGGTCAGGTAGTCGTGCAGCTCGTCGCCGGCGTCGCGCAGCCGGCGCAGGAAGCGCCGGTCGGCGGCCAGCTGCCCGATCCGCTCGGGAGAGACCTCGCCCAGCAGGCGGACGGGGTCGTGCCGGACGGCCTCCCACAGCGCGGGATCGACCGCGCGGAACAGATCGAGGGTCTCGTGGTGCCACGACCAGCGCAGGTTGAGGATCAGCTCTTCCAGGTCGCGCAGCGGCTCGGGAAGGACGGTACGTACGGTGAATCGTCGAATTGCCTTCACGCCCGGCCACGGTAAACGCTCAAGCCCCCTGAATGCGACCCGGCCACGGGACCGTCACCTAACGGACCGGTCCGTGGCACGCTCGCGAAGCCCCGGCAGCCGCAGCAGCGCGGCCCCGGCGAGGGCGCCGAGCGCGACGCCCGCCGAGTTGTAGACCATGTCGCCGGGGTCGCATTCCCGGCCCGGATCGAGCGTCTGCAGCAGCTCGACGCCGGTGAAGGCGGCCGACAGCACGGCCGCCGAGACGGCCGGGCGGCGCGTCGCGACGGCCGCGAGCAGCCCGCACGGCATCCACAGTGCGACGTTCATCACGTCCTCCAGCCCGCGGTCGCCGAAGGTGCGGACCATCCAGGCGGCCTCGGCGGCCGGGTGCGCGGCGCAGGCGGCGAGCCGGCCGCCCGCGCCCGCCGCCGCCGTCGCCGGCAGCGTCATGGCGAGGAGCAGCGCCGTCCAGACGAGCAGCGCCAGCGCGGACGGCGGCGGCCGGCCGGTGCGGCGGGCGAGCGGCCGCCAGGCGGCCGGGACGGCGGCGGCGCTCAGCGCGGCCCAGACGGCGAGCGCGCGGACGGCCTCGATGGGGACGTGGTGCGGCACACTTCCGATGACGAACCGGGCGCACCGGGGGTTCGCGGGCGGCCACTCCAGGTCGACGCAGGTGCGTCCGACCGGCAGGTAGTGGAGATGTAGCGCAAAGTTAACCTGCCCAAGAGGGCGGTAAGACCGCGAACGCGGGCATGACGGTTTTGGCAATCACGAGAGGGTAGGGGATCGCACATGCGCGTGGAGTCCAAAACGTCCCAGAAGTCGGTTAAATCGGACCTCGGGCGGTCGGGACTCGGGCGCATCCCCATCATCGACGTGCGGCCCGCCGTCGACGGCGGGCGCTGGCCCGCCAAGGCCGTCGCCGGCGAGACCGTCCGCGTCAGCGCGACGGTGTTCCGCGAGGGCCACGAGATGCTCGGCGCGGCCGTCGCCCTGCGCGGCCCCGACGGCAAGGTGCGGCCGCTCGCGCGCATGGTCGACATCGCGCCCGGCCTGGACCGCCTCGCCGCCGACGTCACCCCCGACGCCCCGGGCCGCTGGGACTTCCGCGTCGAGGCGTGGGGCGACCCGCTGGCGCACTGGCGGCACGACGCCGGCATCAAGGTCCCGCGCGGCCAGGACGTCGAGCTGATGCTCGCCGAGGGCTCGCTGCTGTTCGCCCGCGCCGCCGAGGGCGTCCCCGCGCGCAGCCGGCCCGTCCTCACCCGCCTCGCCAGGCTGCTGGCCGACGCGACCGTCCCGGCCGCCGACCGCCTCGCCGCCGCCGACGCGGCGGACGTCCTCGCCCTGGAGGAGCGGTACCCGCTGCGCGACCTGCTCACCGTCGGCGAGTGGATGCCGCTGGTAGTGCACCGCGAGCGGGCGCTCTACGGGTCCTGGTACGAGTTCTTCCCCCGCTCCGAGGGCGCCACCGTCGACCCGATGGGGCGCCGCGGCCCCATGTCGGGAACGTTCCGCACCGCGATGAAGCGGCTGCCCGCGATCGCCGACATGGGCTTCGACGTCGTCTACCTGCCGCCGGTCCACCCCATCGGGCGCGCCCACCGCAAGGGCCCGAACAACACCCTGGAGGCCGGGCCCTACGACCCCGGCTCGCCGTGGGCGATCGGCGCGGCCGAGGGCGGTCACGACGCCGTCCACCCCGACCTCGGCACCCTGGAGGACTTCGACGCCTTCGTCGCCTACGCCGGCGACCACGGCCTGGAGGTCGCGCTCGACCTCGCCCTGCAGTGCTCCCCCGACCACCCCTGGGTCGCCGAGCACCCCGAGTGGTTCACCACCCGCGCCGACGGCACCATCGCCTACGCCGAGAACCCGCCGAAGAAGTACCAGGACATCTACCCGCTGAACTTCGACAACGACCCCGAGGGCCTGTACGCCGAGGTGCTGCGCGTCGTCCGGCACTGGATGGACCACGGCGTGCGGATCTTCCGGGTGGACAACCCGCACACCAAGCCGGTGGTGTTCTGGGAACGGCTGCTCGGCGAGATCGCCGCCACCGACCCCGACGTGCTCTTCCTGGCGGAGGCGTTCACCCGGCCGCCGATGATGCACACCCTGGGAAAGATCGGCTTCCACCAGTCCTACACGTACTTCACCTGGAAGAACTCCCGGCGCGAGCTGGAGGAGTACTTCACCGAGCTGAGCGGCGAGGCCGCGTCCTACATGCGGCCGAACGCCTTCGTGAACACCCCCGACATCCTGAACGAGTACCTGGTGCACGGCGGCCGTCCGGCCTTCGTCATCCGGGCCGTCCTCGCCGCCCTGCTGTCGCCCTCCTGGGGCGTCTACTCCGGCTACGAGCTCATCGAGAACACGCCCGTGCGGCCCGGCAGTGAGGAGTACCGCGACTCCGAGAAGTACCAGTACCGCCCGCGCGACTGGGAGGCCGCCGAGCGCGAGGGGCGCAGCATCGCGCCGCTCATCGCCCGGCTGAACTCCTTCCGGCGGGCCCACCCCGCGCTCCACCGGCTGCGTGACCTGAGGTTCCACGCCGCCGACCAGGACGAGTTCGTCTGCTTCTCCAAACGCCCGCCCTCGGGTGCGGGCGGCGGTGACGACACCGTGCTGGCCGTGGTGAACCTCAACCCCCACCAGGTCCGCGAGACCACCGTCCACCTCGACCTGCCCGCCCTGGGCGTCGAGCCGGGCAGCACGTTCGAGGTCGTCGACGAGCTGTCGGGCGCGACCTACACGTGGGGCGAGCACAACTACGTGCGGCTCGACCCCCACGTCCAGCCGGCCCACATCTTCACGCTGCGGAGAAACCCGAGTTGAGCAACACGCCCGAATCCCCCGCCCAGCCTCCCGCCGACGCCCTGCCCGCGCCGGCCTCCTCCGTCGCGCCCGCCGAGCACCCGCCCGCGCCGGACGTGTCGGTCCCGAGCGGCGGCGCGCCGCCCGCGCCGGCGCCGGCCCCCGGCGTGCTGCCGCACGACGAGCCGATCTCCGAGCTGCCGCCCGAGGCGGCGCCGGTGCCGGCCGAGCCGATCCCCGACTCCTTCGACCCCGACACCCCGCGCGACCCGCACTGGTTCAAGACCGCGGTGTTCTACGAGGTGTCGGTGCGCGGCTTCGCCGACTCCAACGGCGACGGCTACGGCGACCTGCGCGGCCTCATCGGCAAGCTGGACCACCTGCAGTGGCTCGGCATCGACTGCCTGTGGCTGCTGCCGATCTACCAGTCGCCGCTGAAGGACGGCGGCTACGACATCAGCGAGTACACCAAGGTGCTGCCCGACTTCGGGGAGCTCGGCGACTTCGTGGAGCTGATCGAGGAGGCGCACGCCCGCGGCATCCGCGTCGTCGCCGACCTGGTCCTCAACCACACCAGCGACCAGCACGCCTGGTTCCAGGCGTCGCGCAGCGACCCCGACGGGCCGTTCGGCGACTTCTACATGTGGTCCGACACCGACGACAAGTACGCCGACGCGCGCATCATCTTCGTCGACACCGAGACCTCCAACTGGACCTGGGATCCGGTGCGCGGCCAGTACTTCTGGCACCGCTTCTTCTCGCACCAGCCCGACCTGAACTACGACAACCCGGCCGTGCAGGAGGCCATGCTGGAGGTGCTGCGGTTCTGGCTGGACCTCGGCATCGACGGGTTCCGCCTGGACGCCGTCCCCTACCTGTACGCGCGCGAGGGCACCAACTGCGAGAACCTGCCCGAGACGCACGCCTACCTGAAGAAGGTGCGCGCCGAGGTCGACCGGCTCTACCCCGACCGGGTGCTGCTCGCCGAGGCCAACCAGTGGCCCGGCGACGTCGTCGACTACTTCGGCGACCCCGGCGTCGGCGGCGACGAGTGCCACATGGCGTTCCACTTCCCGGTGATGCCGCGCATCTTCATGGCGGTGCGGCGCGAGCAGCGCTACCCCATCTCCGAGATCATGGCCCAGACCCCGAAGATCCCCGAGAACTGCCAGTGGGGCATCTTCCTGCGCAACCACGACGAGCTGACCCTGGAGATGGTCACCGACGAGGAGCGCGACTACATGTACTCCGAGTACGCCAAGGACCCCCGGATGAAGGCCAACATCGGCATCCGGCGGCGGCTCGCCCCGCTCCTCGACAACGACCGCAACCAGCTGGAGCTGTTCACCGCCCTGCTGCTGTCGCTGCCCGGCTCGCCCGTCCTCTACTACGGCGACGAGATCGGCATGGGCGACAACATCTGGCTCGGCGACCGCGACGCCGTCCGCACCCCGATGCAGTGGACGCCCGACCGCAACGCCGGGTTCTCCCGCACCGACCCCGGCCGGCTCTACCTGCCGGTGATCATGGATCCGATCTACGGGTACCAGGCGGTCAACGTCGAGGCCCAGCAGTCCAACCCCGGGTCGCTGCTGAACTGGACCCGCAAGATGATCGAGATCCGGCAGCGGCACCCGGTGTTCGGCGTCGGGGAGTACGTGGAGCTGTCGGCGTCCAACCCCAGCGTGCTGGCGTTCGTGCGGGAGATGCCCGAGGGCGAGGCCGACCGCTGGGGCGGCACCGACAACATCCTGTGCGTCAACAACCTGTCGCGGTTCCCCCAGCCGGTCGAGCTGGACCTGCGGCGCTTCCGCGGCGCCGCCCCGGTCGAGTGCATGGGCGGCACCCGCTTCCCCCCGATCGGCGAGCTGCCCTACCTGCTGACGCTGCCCGGCCACGGCTTCTTCTGGTTCCTGCTGACCCCCGCGCCCGAAGGCGGCGGAGACGGCGAGGTGATGTGACGGTGCGGCCGCTCCCCGAACGATCGCTGGAGGACCTGCTCCTCGCCTGGCTGCCCCGGCAGCGGTGGTTCGCCGGGAAGGACCGGCCGGTCGACGAGGTGGCGGTCGCGTCCGGCACCGTCCTGCGGGACGGCGACCCGGGCCTCCGCCACCTCGTCCTGGACGTGCGGCAGGGCGCGGCGGTGGACCGCTACCAGCTGCTCGCCGGGATCCGCCGCGACCCGCCCGAGCGGCTGCGGCAGGGCGGGATCGGCGCGGTGCCCGGCGGGTTCGCCTACGACGCCGCGCACGACCCCGAGCTGACCGGGACGCTGCTCGCGGCGATGGCGGCGGGGGCCGTGCACGGCCCGCTGCGCTTCCACCGCGCCGAGGGCGCCTCGATCGACACCGGCCTCACCGGCAAGCCCGCCACCGGCGAGCAGAGCAACACCTCGCTCGTCTACGGCCAGGACTACATCTGCAAGCTGTTCCGGCGGCTCGCCCCGGGCGTCAGCCCCGACCTGGAGGTCAACCTCGCGCTGACCGGCCGGGGCAGCCCGCACGTCCCGCCCGTCCTCGGCTGGTTCGAGCTGGACCGCGGCGACGGGTCGCCGCCCGACACCCTCGGGCTCATGTCGCGGTTCCTGCACACCGCCACCGACGGGTGGCGGCTCGCGGTGACCAGCGTCCGCGACTGGTTCGCGCAGCCGGTCGCGCCCCGCTCGGCGCGGACCGGCGCCGGGCTGGACGCCGGCGGCGCGGGCGGCGACTTCGCCGGCGAGGCCGAGCGGCTCGGCGCCGCGACCGCCGAGGTCCACCGCGACCTCGCGGCGGCGTTCGGCGTCACCGAGGTGGGCGGCGCCGAGCTGCGCGCGCTCGCGGCCGGGATGCACGGCCAGCTCGCCGAGGTCGCCGCGTCCGTGCCGGAGCTGAAACCGCACGAGGCCGCCATCGGTACGGCGTTCGACGCCCTGGCCCGGCTGGACGGCCCGCTGCCGTTCCAGCGCGTGCACGGCGACTACCACCTCGGGCAGGTGCTGCGCTCGGAGAGCGGGTGGGTGCTGCTGGACTTCGAGGGCGAGCCCGCGCGCACGCCCGAGGAGCGCGCGGCGCCCGGCCACGCGCTCCGCGACGTCGCGGGGATGCTGCGGTCCTTCGAGTACGCCGCGCGGTTCCTGCACGCCGACGAGCAGCACGCCCCGCCCGGCACCGCGCGCGAGCTGGAGCTGCGGGCGCGCGCCTGGGCCGGGCGCAACCGGCGGGCGTTCTGCCGGGGCTACGCCGCCGCCGGCGGCGCCGACCCGGACGCGCACGCGGCGCTGCTGCGCGCCCTGGAGCTGGACAAGGCGGTCTACGAGATCCGCTACGAGGCGGCCAACCGGCCGTCCTGGCTGCCGGTGCCGCTGCGGTCGCTGGCCGGCCCGGACGCCGGCTGAAAAGATCCTCAAAAGATCTTTCATATTCCCGGCCCGGCCGTCGCGGCGCGGGCCGGGAATCCCCTTCCGCGATATGCCGTAATTAGTCGGCTTTGCTGATACAACTGCCGCCATTGGCGATCTACGCACCATACGGCGATCTTTCGCCTGCTCCCCCGCACCCCCGCTACCACCGCCCCCACCTGCAAGGACGTGTCCACATCCGGCCAGGACCGGACCCGCGGTCCGTCCGTTTTATTGGCCTATGCCACCCCAAGCGGTGCACGATGCGGCCCTTACCCGCCGGAGCGGTACGAGGTGCGTAGGCCCTCCTGCGCAACTTATGGGAGCCGTCCCCCGGAAGGTCCAAACATGATGGGCGGACCCGACATCTAACAGCCCAAGACGTCAACCAATTACGGGGACTCCCATGCAGACTCCTGATTCCACCGTGCGCGTCGACGGCACGCTGAGGGCGGCCCCCCTCGCGCGCCGCGGCGCACTGCCGGCGATCGGCGGGCACGCCCGCCGCTGGCCGACCGTGACCGCCGTCATCCCGACCCTCAACGAGGCCGAGAACCTGCGCTGGCTCATGCCGCGCCTCAGCGCCGTGGACGAGATCGTCATCGTGGACGGCCAGTCCACCGACGGCACCGTCGAGGTCGTCCTCGCGGTCCGCCCGGACGCCCGGATCATCGTCGAGCCGCCGACCGGCAAGGGGACCGCGATGCGGCAGGGGATGGCCGCCGCGACCTCCGAGATGATCATCATGCTGGACGCCGACGGCAGCATGGACCCGGCCGAGTTCGACTCCTTCCTCGCCCTGCTCTGCCGCGGCTACGACTTCGTCAAGGGCACCCGCTACGGCTGCGGGGGCGGCTCGGACGACCTCACCGGCCTCCGCCGCGCCGGCAACTCCACCCTCACCTGGTTCGCCAACCGCCTCTACCGGCAGCACTGGTCCGACCTCTGCTACGGCTACGTCGCCATGCGCCGCGACGCGCTCGGCCGGCTCGCGCTGGAGTCCACCGGCTTCGAGATCGAGACCGAGATGTGCGTCAACGCCGTCCGCGCCGGCCTGCGCATCGCCGAGGTCGCGAGCCACGAGACCGAGCGCCGCTTCGGCGAGTCCAACCTCAACACCTGGCGGGACGGCTGGCGCGTGCTGCGCACCATGGTCCGGCTCCGCTTCGCCGGCGAGCTCGCCCCGCACGCCGCGGGCGCCGACCCCGAGGCCACCGCCCCGCACGAGCCGGTCCACCTGAACCGGCTGGCCCTCGGGAGGACCGGGACCGAGTGAGGATCTCCATCGTCCCCCCGGCCGATCTCGGCGCCGCCGAGATCGCGCGATGGCGCGCCCTCCAGGCCACCGCCCGCGACCTGGGCAACCCGTTCCTGGCACCGGAGTTCACCCTCGGGGTGGGCCGGTTCCGGGACGACGTCCGGGTCGCGGTGGTGGAGGACGGCGGCACCATCGCCGCGTTCTTCCCCTACGAGCGCGGCCCCCTCGGCATCGGCCACCCCGTCGGCTTCGGCCTCACCGACCTCCAGGGCATCGTCGCCGCCGACGGCCTGGAGCTGGACGCGCGCGACCTGCTGCGCGCCTGCGGCCTCGCCGTCTGGGACTTCGACCACCTGCTCGCCCGCCAGGCCCCGTTCGCCCCCTTCCACACCGTGCTCCGCAAGGAGCCGGTGATGGAGCTCGCCGAGGGGTTCGACGCCTTCGAGGCGCACCTGCGGCAGAGCGCGCCGAAGACCCACAAGACCATCCGCTACAAGGAGCGCAAGCTCGGCCGCGACGTCGGCGAGCTGCGCTACGAGTTCGCCTCCGCGGACCCGGCCGACCTGCGCCGCCTCATGGACTGGAAGTCCGACCAGTACAACCGGACGGGCCGCACCGACCGGTTCGCCCGCCCCTGGATCGTCTCCCTGCTAGAGCACTTCCACGCGACCGGGTTCGGCGTGCTGTCGGTGCTGTGGGCCGGCGACACCCCCGTGTCGACGCACCTCGGGCTGCGCAGCGGCGCCGTCATGGCGGGCTGGTTCCCCGCCTACGACACCGCCTTCGGCAAGTACTCCCCCGGCATGATCGGGCACCTGCGGCTGGCTGAGGGCTGCATCGGGCACGGCGTCGCCGAGATCGCCATGGGGCGCGGCGGCAAGGAGTTCAAGGAGGGCTTCAAGGGCCGCGAGATCCCCATCGCCGAGGGCCGGGTCGCGCGCCGCGCGCCCGGCGCCGCGGTGCACTGGGCGCGGACCGCGCCGCTCAACCGGGCGCGCGGCGCCGTCCTGGACAACCCGGCGCTATACAAGCGCGCCGACCGCGTGCTGAAGACCTACGCGCGGATGAGGGGGCGGTCGGCGTGAGCGCGCTGCGCGTCTCGGTCGTCATCTGCGCCTACACCGAGCAGCGGTGGGACGACGTGCACGCCGCGGTCGCCTCGGTGCGCGCGCAGCGGCACGCCCCCGAGGAGATCATCGTCGTCGTCGACCACAACCCGACGCTGCACGCCCGGCTGAAGAGCGCGCTGCCCGACGCGACCGTGGTCGAGAACGCCGAGGGCCGCGGCCTGTCCGGCGGCAAGAACACCGGCGTCGCCCTCGCCCGCGGCGACGTCGTCGCCTTCCTCGACGACGACGCGGTCGCCGCCCCCGGCTGGCTCGCCGCGTTCGCCGCGCACTACGGCGACCCGCGGGTCGCCGGCGTCGGCGGCCTCACGCTGCCGCTCTGGCCGGGCTCCACGCCCGCCGGCGAGCTGGTGCGCGCGCCGGTGCCCGAGAGCACCGGCACCCGGCCCCGCTGGTTCCCCGAGGAGTTCGACTGGACGGTCGGCTGCACCTACCGGGGCCTGGAAACGGGCGCGGTGCGCAACCTGATGGGCGGCAACGCCTCGTTCCGGCGCGAGGCGTTCCCGCTCGCGGGCGGCTTCGACTCCGGCATCGGCCGCACCTTCTCGGGACGGCCGCTCGGCTGCGAGGAGACCGAGTTCTGCATCCGGCTGCGGCAGCGCAGCCCGGAGTCGGAGCTGGTCTACGACGACCGGGCCGTCATCTGGCACCGCGTCCCGCCGGTCCGCGCGCGCTTCGCCTACTTCCGCGAGCGCTGCTACGCCGAGGGGCTGTCCAAGGCGCTGGTGACGGCGAGCGTCGGCACCGGCGACGGCCTCGCCAGCGAGCGCGCGCACGCGCTCGTCACGCTGCCGCGCGGCGCGCTGCGCGGCCTCCGCGACGGCGCGACCGGCGACCCGGGCGGCCTCGGCCGCGCCGGCGCGATCGGCGTCGGCCTGGCCTGGACGGCCTGGGGCTACGGCGTCGGCGTCGCCACGGCCCGCCGAGCGAAGGCGAGGTCATGAACCCCATCCCGGTGCTGATGTACCACTCGGTGCATCCGCGGCCGCCGCGGGCGACGGCGGCGCTGTCGGTGCATCCGCGGGCCTTCGCCGACCAGATGGGGCTGCTGAGGGAGCGCGGGTTCACGCCGGTGCCGTTCTCCGCTCTCGGCGACGGGCCGGTGCCGCCGCGCCCCGTCGTGGTCACCTTCGACGACGGGTACGCCGACTTCCACCGGCACGCGCTGCCGGTGCTGGACGACCTCGGCTTCACCGCGACGGTGTTCGCCACCACCGGGTGGCTCGCCGACGCCGGCCCCGACGCGGCGGGCCGCCCGCTCGACGCGATGCTGTCGTGGGGGCAGGTCCGCGAGGCCGCCGAGCACGGCGTGGAGTTCGGCGCGCACAGCCACAGCCACCCGCAGCTCGACCAGCTCGGCGGGGCCGCGCTCCGCGACGAGCTGGCCCGCAGCAGGGGGCTGCTGGAGGACCGGCTCGGCCGCGCCGTCACCACGATGGCCTACCCGTACGGCTACTCCAGCGCCCGCGTGCGGCGGGCGGTGCGGGCCGCCGGGTACGGCTCCGCCTGCGCCGTCGCCAACCGGACCGCCTCCCTCGACGCGCGCGGCGACCCGCTGGCCGTGCCCCGGCTAACGGTCGGGCGCGGCACGTCGCTGGACACCTTCGCGCGCGTCGTCGACGGCGCGGGCCTCGGCCGCGTCTACCTCCGCGAGCACGCGCTGACCAAGGGCTACGCCGTCGTGCGGCGGGCCCGCTACGGCGTGCGGGCGGGCCTGCGGAAGGCGGCCGGACGTGACTGACCGGACGCTCGCGGACGCGGCCGGCCCGGCGGGCCTGCTGCGCCGCGAGCTGGGCAACCCGCTGTTCCGCAACGCCTACGCGCTCATGCTGAACGGCGGCGTCACCACGGCGCTCGGCGCCGCGTTCTGGCTGGTCGGGCCGTTCTTCTACGGCCCCGCCGACTACGGGCGCAACACCGCGATGAACCAGGCGGTGATGTTCGTCGGCGGCGTGACGATGCTGAACTTCCTGCTCATCCGGTTCGTCCCGGAGTCCGCGGGCTCCACCCGGCGGCTCGTCCTGGCCTGCTACGCGCTCGGCGCGGCGGCCGCCGCGCTCGTCGGCGCCGCGTTCCTCGTCACGGTGAACGTGTGGGGGCGCGGCTGGTCGAACTTCGACGGGCTGCGCGGGTTCTGGCCGGGCGTGCTGTTCGTCGCGATGGCCATCGCGTGGAACCTGTGGAACGCGATGGAGGGCACTTTCACGGGCCTGCGGCGGGCGGGCTGGGTGCCGGTCGCCAACACCGTGTGGTCGCTCACCCGGCTCGGGCTGGTGATGGCGCTGGCGGGCGCGTTCCCGCACAACGGCATCGTGCTGTCGTGGTACCTGCCGGTGATGGTGCTGCTGCCGCCGGTCAACCGGCTGATCTTCGGGCGGCTGATCCCGGCGCACCGGCGCGCCAACGCCGGCCGCGGCCACCGCTCGACCCGCCGCGAGATCCTCGGCTACCTCGGCCCCGGCTACCTCGGCGGCGCCCTGCAGTTCGCGACGGTCAGCCTGGTGCCGCTCGTCGTCGCCGCGCACCTGACGCCCGGCACCAACGCCTGCTTCCAGATGGCGTGGGTGCCCGGCATGATGCTCGACCTGCTGGCGCTCACCCTGTCGTACTCGCTGACCGTCGAGGGGTCCTTCGACCGGGCGGCGCTCGCCGGGTCGACGCGGGCGGCGCTGCGCCGCACCGTCGTGCTGCTCGTCCCGGTCACCGCCGTGGTGGTGGCGGCCGCGCCGCTCGGGCTGCGGATCTACGGGCACGGGTACGAGGCGGGCGCGCCGCTGCTGCAGTGGCTCGCGCTCGCGGTGCTGCCGAAGGCCGTCATCGAGCTGTACATCGGGGCGCTGCGCGTCCGCAACCGCACCGGGCTCGTCGCGGTGCTCCAGGGCGTCCGGCTCGCCGGCGTCCTCGGCCTGGTCGTGCTGCTGGTCGACCCGGCCCACCTGTACACGATCGGCGTGGCCGTCGTGGTGGTGAACGTCGCGGTCGCCGCGGCGGTCCTGCCGGGCCTGCGCCGCACGATCCGGCCCGCGCGGGCCGCGAGCGGGCCTTCCCTGGGCGGCCCGGGGCGGGAAGAGTCGTGAGGGTGACCGTTCGGCGGGAACGTCCACCGGAGGAGGCCGCGCCGCGCGGCGACGGCGCGGGCGCCGCGCCCGCCGCGCCGGACGCCCGCCGGCCGGTGCTGCTCGCCGTCGTCGCCGCGATGGCGACCGGCACCGCCCTGTTCTGGCTGCCGCTGCGCGGCGTGGACCTGGACGCCATGAACGGCTACGGCCTGATCGGCGTGCTGCCGGTCGCCACGCTGCTCGGCGCCGCGGTCCTGGTGCTGACCTTCATGGCGTCGCTGGCGCTGCCGCGCCCGCACCGGCTGCTGCTGAGCGCCCAGGTCGGCCTGCTGATCATCTCGCTGCACGGGGTGACGCTCGCGCTGGAGCCGATCGCCCGGTTCCCGACGGTCTGGCAGACCGCCGGGTTCATCGAGTACATCGAGCGCACCCGCACCGTCGACTGGTACCTGGACGCCCGCTTCAACACCCCGGGCTTCTTCTCCTTCATGGCGTTCGTGCTGAAGGCCGTCGGGCAGGGCAACATCGAGCCGGTGCTGCGCTGGGCGCCGCCGGTCACGAACCTGCTGTACCTGCTGCCCTACATCCTGATCCTGCGGGTGCTGCGCGCGACGTGGCGGGCCAAGTGGTTCGCGGCGTGGCTGTTCGTGGCGGCCAACTGGGTCGGGCAGGACTACCTGTCGCCGCAGGCGTTCGCGTACCTGCTGTACCTGTTCTTCGTCGCGATCCTGGTCAACTGGTTCCGCCACCACGACGAGACGACGCGGCGCGCCGGGCGCCGCCGCACCCGCGAGACGCGCGAGCGCGCGGGCGCGTTCTGGCGCGTCTACGGCTGGCTGTTCGGGCCGAAGGACCCCGGCGAGCTGCCCGCCCCGAAGGTGTCGGTGCGCGAGCAGTCGATCCTGCTGTTCCTGCTGTTCGCGCTGCTGCTCGTCGGGACCGCCGCGCACCAGCTCACGCCGTTCCTGATGACGGCGGCGTGCGGCGGCCTCGTGCTGCTGCGCCGGTGCAGCCTGCGCGGGATGCCGATCATCGCGGGCGTGGTGTACGCCGCCTGGGTCAGCTTCATGACGGTCGGGTACTGGGCGAGCCGCAAGGAGGAGGTGTTCGGCGGGCTCGGCAAGGTGTTCTCCAACGTCGAGCAGAGCACCGGCGGCCGGATCGGCGACGTCGACGGCGCCACCCAGCAGCTCCAATATCTGCGGATCCTCATCGCCGTCACGGTGCTCGGGCTCGCCGTCGCCGGGCTGCTGCGGCGCCGGGCGCGCGGCATCGACGACCGGGTCGCGCTGGTGCTGATGCTGGTGCCGTTCTCCTCGGTCGGGCTGCAGAACTACGGCGGCGAGATCGGGCTGCGCATCTACTTCTTCATGCTCCCGGCGGCCTGCCTGCTGATCGCCTACCTGTTCTTCCCGGCGCCGTTCGACGCGCCGCGGGTCCGCGACCCGAAGGTGGCGCCCCGGTTCGGGCGGTGGCGCACCGGGCGGCGCCGGCACCTGCCGGCCGTCGCGGTCGCGTCGCTGTTCGCGCTGTCGATCGCGGGCGGCTTCCTCGCCGTCCGCTACGGCAACGAGAAGTACGAGCAGGTCCGCCCGAGCGACGTGAGGGCGTTCGACGTGATGCTGGCCGACTACAAGCAGACGATCGGCGTGGTGTGGCTGAGCGCCGACGACCCGAACGCCGTCGGCGGGATGCCGTCGATGCCGTGGTCCTACCGGTCGTGGGAGCGGTTCAACTACGCGGCGGTCGTCGCCGACCGCGAGGACCCCGCGAACGTCTCGCAGATCATCGAGACGCTGAAGCAGCAGGGGCCGGGCGGGTTCTTCGTGACGACCCGCAGCCACGAGGACTTCCAGGTGCTGAACTCGGGGCTGCGCGCCGACTACGCGGCGCGGATGCGGGCCGCGCTCGCCGCGTCCCCGCAGATCACCACGGTGTTCGCGGACCGGGACGCGGCGGTGTACCGGCTGCGCACGCCGCCCGCGCAGCCGGTGGTGGCGGTGCCGAAGCCCGCCGGGCTCGGGCTGCGGTCCTCGCCGTGGACGCCCGCCGGGCTCATCTACCTACCGATCCTGCTGGCCGTGCTGCTCGCCCGCGAGCTGCGCCGGCTCCGCCTGCTGGCCCCGGCGGGGCCCGGCGGCGAGCCGCCCGAGCAGCGGATGCGGCGGCTGCGACCGCTCACCGTGCTCGCCCTCCCGCTGCTGCTCAGCGTCGCCGCGGTCATCATCGAGCGGTTCCTGGTGATCACGTGAGCCTGCTCCTCGCCCTGCTGCTGTTCGCCGTCCCGGTCGCGGCGTTCTGGTCGCTGCTGCCGGTGCTGGACCCGATCGGGCGGCTGATCGTCGCGATCGCCGGCGGGATCGCCGCGGTCGCCGCGGTCGCCCAGGTCATGATCATGATGGGCGCCTGGTCGCCGGGCGGCGGGGTCGCCGGGGTGCTCGCGCTGAGCGCGGCCGTCGCCGGGCTCGGCGCCGCGCACCGGCGCCGCCGCCCGGCGCCGCCCGACCCGGCGCCGCCCGCGACGTCCCGCGCCGACGTGACGCGCGCCGACATCCCCGTCCAGCGCCTCGACGAGGACGAGGAGGAGTGGCTCTTCCGCGACTAGCGCCGCCCGGTCACGGCTCGCGGTCCAGGTCGAGGGCGTAGTCGAGGACGACGCGGTCGGCGGGGATGACGATGTCGCGGCAGACCTCCAGGACGTCGCCGTCCGACAGCAGGCGGCGGGTGACGGCGATGACGGGGATGCCGGCCGGCATGCCCAGCGTCTCGGCCTCCTCGGGCGTCGGCATGCGGGACCGGACGGCCTCCTCGACGCGGGTCGGCGGGCGGCCGAGGAAGCTCAGCTGGGCGAGGGTGCCGCCCGGCCACGGCTCGCGCGCCGGGTCCGACACCGGGGTGTCGCCGACGAGCTGCCACGGCAGGTAGTTCACCGAGATCTGCTGGGGCTCGCCGCGCGCGTAGAACACGAACCGGCGGCGCAGCAGCTCGGTCCGCGAGGGGAGCTCGAAGAGCGCGGCGAGCTCGGGGGTGGCGAGCGTGCGGGTGAACTCGCGGTCCAGCCGGTACTCGCTCCACCCGATGCCCTGGTCGCGGGTGAAGGCGGTGGCGGGGGCGCCCGCGCGCCGGTCGAAGGCCCGGTAGCGGTCCATCGCGACGCGGCGGGTGGGGGGCGCCACCCGCACGACGGTGCCGCCGCCGCGCCGGGTCTCCACCAGCCCCTCGTTGCGGAGCAGCGTGATGGCGCCGCGGACGACGATCTGCGAGACCCCGTACCGGGCGCTCAGCTCCGCGAGCGTCGGCAGCCGCGTCCCGGGCGGGTGCGTACCGTCGCGGATCAGGTCCCGCAGGGCGTCCGCGATGCGCGCGTAGGCCGGACGATCGGGCACCGGCCCACCTCCTTCCCCCGCGACCGATGCCTCCTGGGCGCTATCCCCAGGGGGACGGTCCGCTTACGGACAGCTTGACACCTCTTTGACCGAGTAAGACTTTTGTATACAGAAGAACCGCCTCGGGGAAGGGACGACCTTGATGGGCGACTTCGAGGATCTGAAGACGGCCATCGAGCGGGAGTTCCCGGGCTGGCTCGTGTGGCGCAGCGACGCGGGTCGCTGGTACGCCACCCGCAGCGGCGACCTCACCGACGCCCAACTCCAGGCGGGATATGCGATGACGGTCGCGGCCGACGACGCCGAGGGGCTGCGCGTCCTGCTCCGGGACCAGTCCCGGCGCGGCGCGGCGGAACCGTGACCGGGCGGAGGAGGGACGGGCGGGGCCGGCCCGCGTGCGGGGGCGGACCGGGCTCGAACGTTCCGTTACGGAAGGGTCCTGTGGCGCCCAGGTGACACAGGACTGGATCTGGGGTCGGCGGGGTCACCCTGACCGCTCCGGACAGAGAGACGTGACCGCACGGGCGGGCACAGTCGGCGCGACCCCTGGCGAAGAGTCGTGCCCGCCCGTGCGGTCGCAATCGCGGCCGCCGCCGCACCGGGCGACCCCTGCCCGGTGCGGCGGCGGGCACGGTCGCGGACGGCGCCGCGCCCCCGGCCCCGGGCCCCGGCCGTCCACCAGGACGAACGCGATCTCAGCCCCATTCCGGGCGCCCGCACACCGTCCGGAAAACCGGTCACGGATGGCCCTTATTGCGTGACGCTCGGTGAGACGCGCGCGCGGCCAGCGGCTGCGGCGCCGCCCGCGCCCCGGGGTGAGGCAGATGTGGCCGCGTTGCGGTCCGGGGGGCGTCGGCGCAGGTGAACCCGCCCGTCGCGGCGGCGCTCTAAGCACATGTCCGGCTTTCGCCGGGCGGTCCGTGCAGGCCCCGCACAGGAGGCCCCTCTTGGAAGTCCAGCAGCGCGCGAAGCCCGAACGGGCGTCCCTGTTCGGCAACCGGCACGGCCGGCACGGGCGCCCGCACCGGCGCCTGTTCCTCGTCGCCCTCGTCGCGGCCCTCGCGGGAGTGCTGACCTCGCTCACCGTCCTCGCCGTCACCGGCCGGCTCCCCGGCGGCGGCGCGCCCGCGGCCGCGCCCGCCGCGCCCGCCTCCCGGGTCGCGCCCGGCGCGCCCGCGGGCTGGCCCGCGTGGGGCTTCACCCACACCCAGAACTCGGTCGACCCGCGGAGCGGGCCGGCGCAGGCGCTCGCCGACATCGGGTCGCAGCCCGTCCCGCAGGCCGTCCCGATCATGGGCTGGGGCGTGGACAACCCCGAGCCGCGCAAGGGCGGCTACAACTGGGGCACCCTCGACCGCCGCATGCAGGCGGTCCGGCAGACCCGGGGCGTCCCGGTCGTGACGCTCTGCTGCTCGCCCGACTGGATGAAGGGCGGCGCGCCCGGCACCACCGACTGGTCGAAGCTGGAGAAGCCGGTCGACCGGGCGCACTTCGACGACTTCGCCGCGCTCGCCGCCGAGGTCGCCCGCCGCTACCCCGACGTGCGCTACTACGCCGTCTGGAACGAGTTCAAGGGCTTCTGGAACCAGGCCGCCAACCGCTGGGACTACGAGGGCTACACCGACCTGTACAACAAGGTGTACGCGGCGCTGAAGAAGGTCGACTCCGACATCAGGGTCGGCGGCCCCTACATGGTGCTGAACAGCAGCGCGCCCGGCGTCCAGTCGAGCGGCCCGCCGTCCGAGCTCGCCGGCCCCTGGGGGTCGATGGACCAGCGCGACCTCGACGCCCTCAAGTACTGGTACGCCCACAAGAAGGGCGCCGACTTCCTGGCCGTGGACGGCGCGTCGCTGCCGCAGCAGCCGGGCGCCCGCGTCGACGAGTTCACCGCGCTCCGCAAGTTCTCCGACGCCACCCGCTGGCTGCGCGGCCTGGACGGCGGGCTGCCCGTCTGGTGGGCGGAGTGGTACGTCGAGCCGGCCGCGTCGGGCTGGACCGACGAGCACCGCGGCGCCGTGCAGGCCGTCGCGATGATGGAGTTCATCGAGGGCGGCGCGTCCAGCGCCTTCTACTGGAACCCGCAGGGCGCCGACGCGAACGACTGCGCGGGCTGCCTCTGGTACGGCAGCGCGCACGGCGGCGGCGGCACGCCGACCCTGCAGAACCTGCAGTCGTTCGGCCGGTGGTTCCCGCCGGGCACGCCGCTGGTGCGGGCGAGGTCGTCCAACCCGGCGGTGCGGGTGCTGGCGCAGCCGCACCGGATGGTCGCCGTCAACACGAGCGCGCAGGCGGCGTCCGCGCGGATCGACGGCGCGACGCTGACGCTCGCCCCCTACGAGGTCAAGTGGGCGGCCCGCTGACGCGCCCGCCCGTCCCCCGAAACGCACGACCTACCCGAGGAGAGAGACCGTGGCCGTCAACTCGGCGCCGCCCTCCGGCCCGGCCGGCATCGACCCGGCCCGCATGAATCTGGCCGGCATGGACTTCTGGGACCGCCCGCCCGCCGAGCGCCTCGCCGACTTCGCGCGGCTGCGCGGCCACGGCGTGCCCGTCCACTTCCCCGAGCCGCGCGTCCCGCTCGTCCGTTCCGGCAAGGGCTTCTACGCGCTGGTACGGCACGCCGACGTGGTCGCGGCGAGCCGCGACGCCAAGGTGTTCTCCAGCGAGCCCGCCGCGACGTCGCCCGAACCGCCGCCGTGGCTCGCCGCCGTGTTCGGCACCCCGATGGTGAACATGGACGACCCGCGGCACGCGCGGCTCCGCCGCATCGTGTTCCGCGCCTTCACCCCCAAGATGCTCGCCCGCATCGAGGACGACGTCCGGGCGACGGCCGCGCGCATCGTCGACGAGGTCCTGGCCGAGGGGCCGCGCGACTTCGTCGCCCAGGTCGCGGCGCGGCTGCCCATCAACGTCATCTGCGCGATGATGGGGATCCCCGAGCGGACCCGCCCCTACGTGCTGTCGCGCATCGACGCGATGACCGAGTACTCGGGGGTGCGCGGCTCGCTCGCCAGCCCCCGCACGATGCGGCTGCTGTACGGCAACCTGCGGGCCATCGTCGACCTGCACCGGCTCGTCGCCCGCCTCGGCGAGGCGCGCCGCGCGAACCCCGCCGACGACCTGGTGTCGGCGCTGGTCAACGCCAACCCCGACGGGGAGCGGCTGTCGGTGCGCGAGCTCGGCTCGTTCTTCGACCTGCTGCTCGTCGCGGGCAACGAGACGACCCGCAACGCCCTCGCGCACGGCCTGAAGCTGCTCACCGACCACCCAGAGCAGCGGGAGGAGCTGCTCGCCGACTACGACGCGCGGATCGGCCTGGCCATCGAGGAGATCGTCCGCTACGTGTCGCCGATCATCCAGTTCCGCCGGACGGTGACCGCGGACGTCGAGATCGGCGGCCGCACCCTCGTCGCCGGCGACAAGGTCGTGCTGTTCTACCCGGCCGCCAACCGCGACCCCGAGGTCTTCGCCGACCCCGACGCCTTCGACATCGCCCGCTCCCCCAACCCCCACGTCGGTTTCGGCGGGCCGGGCCCGCACCTCTGCCTCGGCGCGAACCTGGCCCGGATGGAACTGAAGATCATGTTCCGGGAGCTGTTCGACCGCCTTCCGGGCCTGCGCGCCGAGGGCGAGCCGGAGTACCTGCTGTCCAGCTTCGACAACGGCATCACCGGGCTGGGGTTCTCTTATCGGAGATAGCTGCGTCTCATCGGGCCGGGGCAGGTGATATGACCGGATCTCGGGGCAGTGATACAGCACTGGCACACAGGTCCGGACCCCCGCACAAGGAGGCCATGCATCCATGGCACGGGTGACGCGCGCTGAGATCGACCGGCTGGTCGGCGGCGACCACCATGACCCGCATTCGGTCCTCGGGGCGCACCCCGACCGCGACGGCGTGGTGGTGCGGGCGCTCCGCCCGCTCGCCGAGCGCGTCGAGGCGGTGCTGCCGGACGGGTCGCGGCACCGGATGCGGCACGTCCACGAGGGCGTGTTCGAGGTGACGCTGCCCGAGGGCGCCTCCCTGGCCGGGGACGCGCCCGGCGAGGCGCCGCTCGCCACCGCCGACTACCGGCTGGCGGTGACCTACGGCGACGGCGCCGAGACCGTCCAGGACGACCCCTACCGGCACCTGCCGACGCTCGGCGAGCTGGACCTGCACCTGATCGGCGAGGGCCGGCACGAGGAGCTGTGGCGGGCGCTCGGCGCCCGGGTGCGCGGCTACGCGTCGGCGTTCGGCCCGACCGAGGGCGTGGCGCTCGCGGTGTGGGCGCCGACCGCGCGCGGGGTGCGCGCCGTCGGCGACTTCAACCACTGGGACGGCCGCGCGCACCCGATGCGCTCGCTCGGCTCCAGCGGCGTGTGGGAGCTGTTCGTGCCCGGCACCGGCGACGGCACCGCCTACAAGTTCGAGATCCTCGGCGCGGACGGGGTGTGGCGCACCAAGGCCGACCCGATGGCGCAGTACACCGAGGTGCCGCCGAAGACGGCGTCGCGGGTGTTCACCTCCCGGCACGAGTGGGCCGACGGCGACTGGATGGACCGCCGCAAGGACCGCTCCTGGGTGCACGAGCCGATGAGCGTGTACGAGGTGCACCTCGGGTCGTGGCGGCCCGGCCTCGGCTACCGCGAGCTGGCGGACGAGCTGAGCGCCTACGCCGTCGACATGGGCTTCACGCACGTGGAGTTCCTGCCGGTCGCCGAGCACCCCTACGGCCCGTCGTGGGGCTACCAGGTGACGTCGTACTACGCGCCGACGTCGCGGTTCGGCGACCCCGACGACTTCCGGTACCTGGTCGACCGGCTGCACCAGGCCGGCGTCGGCGTCATCGTCGACTGGGTGCCCGCGCACTTCCCCAAGGACGAGTGGGCGCTCGCCCGGTTCGACGGGACGGCGCTGTACGAGCACGGCGACCCGACGCGCGGCGAGCACCCCGACTGGGGCACGCTGGTGTTCAACTTCGGCCGCTCGGAGGTCCGCAACTTCCTGGTCGCGAACGCCTCCTACTGGCTGGAGGAGTTCCACGTCGACGGGCTGCGCGTGGACGCCGTCGCGTCGATGCTCTACCTGGACTACTCGCGCGAGGACGGGCAGTGGACGCCGAACGTCTACGGCGGCCGCGAGAACCTGGAGGCGATCTCCTTCCTCCAGGAGATGAACGCCACCGTCTACAAGCGCAGCCCCGGCGTCATGACGATCGCCGAGGAGTCCACCGCCTGGCCGGGCGTGACGCGGCCGACGCACCTCGGCGGCCTCGGCTTCGGGTTCAAGTGGAACATGGGGTGGATGCACGACACCCTCAACTACCTCCAGCACGAGCCGCTGTTCCGCAACTACCACCACGGCGAGCTGACGTTCTCGCTGGTGTACGCGTTCTCGGAGAACTACGTGCTGCCGCTGTCGCACGACGAGGTCGTGCACCTGAAGGGGTCGCTGCTCGGCAAGATGCCCGGCGACGCCTGGCAGAAGTTCGCGGGACTGCGCGCCCTGTACGCCTACATGTGGTCGCATCCGGGCAAGCAGCTGCTGTTCATGGGCGGGGAGTTCGGGCAGGGCGCCGAGTGGGCCGAGTCGCGGCCGCTCGACTGGTGGCTGCTGAACGACGCCGCCGAGGGCGCGCACCACCTCGGGCTGCAGCGCATGGTCCGCGACCTGAACGCCGCCTACCGGGCCGAGCCCGCGCTCTGGACGCGCGACAACGATCCGGAGGGGTTCCGCTGGATCGACGCCAACGACGCGGGCGGCAACGTCCTGTCGTACCTGCGGTACGGGGCGGAGCCGACCGCCGGCGACGTCGCCGAGCCGCCGGTGCTGGCGTGCGTCGTCAACTTCTCCGGGACGCCGCACGAGGAGTACCGGGTGGGGCTGCCGAGCGGGGGCCGCTGGCGCGAGGTGCTGAACACCGACGCGTTCGACTACGGCGGCAGCGGCGTCGGCAACCTCGGCGCGGTCGAGGCGGTGGCCGAGCCCTGGCACGGGCTGCCCGCGTCGGCGGTGCTGCGCGTCCCGCCGCTCGGGGCGCTCTGGCTCGTCCCCGAGGGGTGAGCGGCGGCGTCTAGGGTGGCGGGATGAGCGTCCCGCAGCACCTGCGCATCGTCCCGTCGGAGTTCGTGGTGGAGCACCTGCCGCACGCCACGCTGCCCGAGGACGACGAGTGGATCGCGCTGGTGCGCGCCCCGGAGGGCCTGACGGTCGTCCGGGACGCGCCGCCGTTCGGCGGGGCGACGCGCTGGACGGGCTTCTACGGCGACGCCGCGCACGGCCTCGACCAGCCGGGCGTGCTCGCCGCGGTCGTCGCGCCGCTCGCCGAGGCGGGCGTGCCGGTGTTCGTCGCCTCCACCTACCACGCCGACCTGGTGCTGGTGCCGTCGCCGCGCGTCCCGGACGCCTCCGCCGCGCTGAAGGCCGCGGGGCACCGGGTCAGCCAGAGCTGACGGGGCCGCGTCGCGGCAGCCGGTCCAGCAGCCAGCGCGGGCCCGTGACGGACGCCCCGGCGGCCTCGCAGCGCGCGCGCAGCCCGCGGTCGGCGGTGACGACGACGCGGCGGGTGTCGGGCTCGTCCAGACCGGCGAGCTCGGCGATGAGGTCGTCGCCGCTGCCGGGCGCGGCGACCACCCGCAGGCCGTCCGCCGGCTCGTCCGCGACGCCGCGCGCGGCGCCCTCGACGACGAGGACGGTGTCGGGGAAGGTCCGGTCGAACGGCGAGCCGGGCACGCCGCCGACGCCGTCGCCGAGGGCGGCGAGGTCGTCGCGCAGGCGGGCGTTGGCGCCCGCGCGGTCCTTCCACCAGCCGTCGGCGCGGGCGCCGACGACGTTCGCGGCGTCCACGATCAGCACGATCCGGACGAGGCCCTCGCGGAGCGCCGGCCACGTCCGCTCGAACGGCGCGAACAGCTTGTACCCGGCGACGCGGTCGGCGGCGACCCACGCGGCGCGGCGGGTCTCCCGGGACGCGGCGCGGACCGGCGGCATCGCGTCCACGGCGCCGACGACCGAGGTGAACGCCCAGCCGCCGTGGTCCTCGGTGCGCGCGCCGAGGACGCGGACGGCGGAGGTGTCGAGGGTGCACTCCTCCTCGGTCTCGCGGAGCGCGCCGGTGACGGGGTCCTCGTGGCTGTGCGTGGCGCCGCCGAACATCCCCCACGTGCCGCCGCCGAGGCCCCACCAGGCGCGCTGCTGGAGCAGCACGTGCAGGACCCCGGCGCCGTCCCGGTGGAACGGCAGCAGCCCGGACGCCCCGTAGCGGCCCCAGTGCGTGTGCCCCTGGCCGCACTCGGCCCAGCCGTCTCCGTCACCCATGAGCGCGACGATATCGGGCGGCGTTCTCTGTACGGTGGGTTCCACGTCCGGGGGGATGGCACCAGCTACGCCGAGGGGCGCCCATGCCGCACGACCCGCTCGACCCGTCCGACCCGCGCTCCATCGGCCGCTACCGGGTGCTCGCGCGCCTCGGCGAGGGCGGCCAGGGGGTGGTGTACCTCGGCGCCGACGCGACCGGCGAGCAGGTCGCGATCAAGGTGCTGAAGCACGCGGACGCGTCCGCGCGGGCCCGGTTCGCGCGGGAGATGGCGGCGGCGCGGCAGGTCGACGAGTTCTGCACCGCCGCCGTCCGGGACGTCTCGGTGGACGGCCGCGAGCCGTACGTGGTGAGCGAGTACATCGACGGGCCCTCGCTCGCCGAGCGGGTCCGCGAGCGCGGCCCGCTGAGCGGCGGCGGGCTGCGGCGGCTCGCCAACAGCACCGCGACGGCGCTCGCGGCGATCCACGCCGCCGGGATCGTGCACCGCGACTTCAAGCCCGCCAACGTCCTGCTCGGCTCCGACGGGCCGCGCGTCGTCGACTTCGGCATCGCCCGCTCCATCGACGCCGAGACGCACACGCAGATGGTCGGGACGCCCGCCTACTTCGCGCCCGAGTGGCTCGCCGGGCGGCCGCCGACGCCCGCGTCCGACGTGTTCGCCTGGGCCGGGACGATGGTCTACGCCGCGACCGGGCGGCCCCCGTTCGGGTCGGGGCCGTCGCTGCCCGCCCTCATGAACCGGATCGCGCACGGGCCGCCCGACCTCGCGGGGGTGCCGCCCGCGCTCGCCGGGCTGCTCGCCGAGTGCCTGGACAAGGACCCGCGGCGGCGGCCGACGGCGCGGGACCTGATGATGCGGCTGGTCGACCTGAACGCCACCCCGTCGCAGCCGCTCCCGCAGCCGTGGACGGGCGCGGAGGCGACCGGCCCGCTCGGCGGCGCCGCCCCGACGGTGGCGGCGGACGCGGCGCCTCCCCGCCGCCGCCGGACGGCGGTGGTCGCGGTCGCGGCGGCCGCGGCCGTCCTGGTGGTCGCGGCGGGGGTGTGGCTGGCGTCGCGGCTCGTGTCCCCGGACGCGCCGCCGGTGGCGGCGAGCGGCCCGCCGTCCGCCTCGGCTGCGTCGGCGTCGGCGTCGGCGTCCGCGTCGTCTTCGGCGCCGTCCGGGACGGTGGTCCCGGCGGCCTTCGCGGGCACCTGGAAGGGCACGATCGTGCAGGAGGGCGGCCTCACCTCGTCCGACAGCGTGCGGACGCCGGTGACGCTGACGCTGAAGGAGGGCGAGTCCAGGGGGCACGTCTCCTACGAGGGCTGGAACTGCGCGTTCGACACCCAGGTCACCGAGATCTCGGGGGACGTGCTGACGCTGCGCGAGCTCGGCGGCAGCGCGGCCGGCTCCGGCGGCTTCTGCGTCCCCGGCGAGGTGACGCTGACGCGCTCGGGCGGCGGCCTGGCCTACTCCTCGGGCGGCGCCGGGACCGGCGACACCACGGGCGACCTGCGCAAGACCTGACCCGTGCGGTGACCCGTGCGGCGGCCCGTGCGGCGGCCCGTGCGGCGGCCCGTCCGGTGACCAACGGCACATCGCCGCGCCCGGCCCGCGCCGAATACCATTCGGCGGAGCACCGTCTGCGAGAGGAAGGCCCGATGAGCGCGGAGGCCGAGGCCGCCGACCTGTGGAACACCCTGTCGGGGGCCGAGCTGATCCAGGCCATCGCCGACGGCCGCTTCCCGCAGATCTCCGACATCAACGACCACATCGGCCAGGTCATGGTGTCGGCGGTGCCGGGCCGGATCGAGCTGTCCTGGACGCCCGACGAGCGGCTCTGCAACCCCGGCGGCATCGTGCACGGCGGCTACATCGCCATGATCCTCGACAATGCGGTGTGCCTGGCGGGCACCAGCACCTGCGAGCACTTCATGCCGATGCTGACGCTGAACCTCAACATCGACTACCTGCGGCCCGTGCAGGCCGGCCGCACCTACACGGTGTCCGGCGTCTGCGTGCACCCCGGCCGCACCCGGATGGTCTGCACCGCCGTCCTGGCGGACGCCGAGGGCCGACCGGTCGCGCAGGCCAACGCCGGCGTGCTGCCCAACAAGGCCTTCGCACGCTGATCGTCAAGGCAGCGCATAGGCTGGGTCCATGGTGGATCCTGGCTCCGTCGTCAACGTCATCAAGCAGGCGCGCGGGCGCCGCGCCGCGCCGCTGATCCTGGAACTCGACCTCGCCGACGGGCTCGCGGAGGCCCCGCCCGCCGACCCGGTGTCGGCGCTGCTGTCCCTGCGCCGCACCCACCTGCGCGACGTCCTGGACGGCCTGCGGCGGGCCCGCTCGGACGCCCGGGTGCGCGCCCTCGTCGTCAAGATCGCCGGCGGGGTGCCGCTCGCCCTGGCGCAGGAGCTGCGCGAGGCCGTCACCGCCGTCCGCGCCGCCGGCAAGCACACCGTCGCCTGGGCGGAGACCTTCGGCGAGGGCGGCCGCGGCTCGGTCCCCTACTACCTGGCCACCGCCTTCGACACGGTCTGGCTGCAGCCGTCCGGCGAGGTGGGCCTCACCGGCGTCGCGCTGGAGGAGCCGTTCCTCGCCGGCGCCCTGGAGAAGGCCGGCGTGCAGCCGCGCTTCGCCAAGCGGCACGAGTACAAGACCATGGCGAACACGTTCATGGAGACCGGCTACACGCCCGAGCACCTGGAGTCGTCGCAGCGCCTCGTCGACTCGCTCGGCGAGCAGCTCACCGCCGGCATCGCCGCCGCCCGCGGCCTGCCCGAGGACAAGGTCCGCGACCTCACCGACCGCGGCCCGCTGCTGGCCGGCGAGGCCCTGGACGAGGGCCTGGTCGACCGGCTCGGCTACCGCGACCAGGTGTACGCCGACCTGCGCGAGCGGTTCGGCGCCGAGGCGCAGCTGCGGTTCGTCACCCGCTACGCCCGCGCGACCGGGCTCGCGAAGCGGCTCCCGACCCCCGGCAAGCACGACGGCGTCGCCCTGATCACCGGGCTCGGCGCGATCCGCCTCGGCCGCAGCGGCCGCGGCGGCCCGCTGCCGTCGCAGGGCCCCGCGATGGGCTCCGACACGATCGGCGCGGCGTTCCGCGCGGCCGTCCGCGACGAGCGGGTGAAGGCGATCGTGTTCCGGGTGAGCAGCCCCGGCGGATCCGCCGTCGCCTCCGACGCGATCTGGCGGGAGGTCGCCCTCGCCCGCGAGGCCGGCAAGCCCGTGATCGTATCGATGGGCAACGTCGCGGCGTCCGGCGGCTACTACGTCGCGATGGGCGCGGACACGATCGTCGCGCAGCCCGGCACGATCACCGGGTCGATCGGCGTCGTCATCGGCAAGCCCGTGGTGACCGGCCTCCTGGACCGGCTCGGCGTCGGCCTCGGGCACGTCGCCGACGGCCGGCACGCCCGCATGTTCTCCGTCACCGAGGACTTCACCGAGTCCGAGTGGGAGCGCATCGACGCGTCCCTGGACGCCGTCTACGACCAGTTCACCGCCAAGGTCGCCGAGGGGCGCGGGCTGACCCGCGAGCGCGTCCACGACCTGGCCCGGGGCCGCGTCTGGACCGGCGCCGACGCCAGGGACAACGGCCTGGTGGACGAGCTCGGCGGCCTGGACACCGCCCTCGATCTCGCCCGCAAGCGGGCGGGGCTGCCCGCGGACGCGCCCGTCCGCTCGTTCCCGCACTCCTCGCCGCTCGACCGGCTCCGCCCGCCCGACTCCAGCGAGGACCGCACCGCCGCGGCGGCGCGCTTCGACGGCTGGGGCTCGCTCGGCGGCGTCGCCGCCCGCCTCGGCCTGCCCGCCGCCGGTCCGCTGACGCTGCCCGGGACCTGGGAGATCCGCTGACCGGCGCCGACTTCACCGACGCCGTCGCCGGGTTCGCGACGGGCGTCGTGGTGCTGACCGTCCGCGACGGCCGCGACGACCTCGGCACGACCGTCACCTCGTTCATGTCGGTGTCGCTGGACCCGCCGCTCGTGCTGGCGGGCGTCGCGACCTCGTCGTACCTGAGCGAGGTGCTGTCGCGGCAGGACCGGTGGGCGGCGACCGTCCTCAGCGCCGGGCAGAAGGCCCTGGCGGGCCGCTTCGCCGCCGAGGGCCGCCCGTCCGCGCGGCTGCTCCTGGCGTCCGAGCCGCACCACCGCGGCCCGCGCTCGGACGCCCTGGTCCCCGACACCGGCCTCGCCGCGCTGGAGTGCCGCACCCGGCAGCGCATCGAGGCCGGCCACCACACCCTCTTCGTCGCCGAGGTCGAGGCCGCCGACTACATCGCCCGCGCCCGCGACCCCCTGATCAGGGTGAACCGCCGCTATCTCGGGACGGCGTGAGCGGCCTTGCGCCTGCTGGACGGGGAGCCGCGCTACACCAAGATCGGTATCGCGCACCGGGACCGCGACGCCGCCGTTCGGGATCCGGCTCGGCCGGGCGGAGCCGGAGGTCGGCCCCCCGTCCTGGGCCGCCCTACCGCTCCTGGGCGGCGAGGTCCTTGGGGAGGCGCTCCAGGAGGCCGCGGAGGTCGTCGGCGTGCTCCTCCTCCTGGGCGAGGAGGTCCTCGAAGACGCGCTTGGTCGTCGGGTCCTTGTCGCCGAGCCACTGGACGATCTCGGTGTAGGAGGCGATCGCGATGCGCTCGGCGATCAGGTCCTCCTTGATCATCTCCACCAGGTCGGTGCCCGCGTGGTACTGCGCGTGCGAGCGGGTCGTCAGCGTGTCGGGGTCGAAGTCGGGTTCGCCGCCGAGCTGGGCGATGCGCGTCGCCAGCTTGTCGGCGTGCTCCTGCTCCTCGCCGGCGTGCTCCAGGAACTCGGCCGCGACGGCCTCGGAGTGGATGCCCGTCGCGGTGTAGTAGTGCCGCTTGTAGCGCAGCACGCAGACCAGCTCGGTCGCCAGCGCCTCGTTGCAGACCTGGATCACCCGCTCCAGGTCCGCGCCGTACGCCTCGGTGATCGGCCCCTTGTCGATCTCCTGGCGGGCGCGCGCCCGGATCGTCTCGATATCGGTAAGAAATTCGGCCATGTCTGCCTCTCCCTCGGCTGTGCAGGAGTCCGGTGCCCGGGTCTGCCGACGTTCACACTTCCCTTTTCCCCGCCTTCCACACGGCCGCCACCTGCGGCACGCCGGGCCGGTAGGCGAGGTGCACGTGCGAGGGCGCGTCCAGCACCAGCACGTCCGCGCGGGCCCCCGCGCCGAGCCGCCCGACGTCGGTCCGCCGGAGCGCGCGGGCGCCGCCCGCCGTCGCCGCCCACACCGCCTCGGCGGGCGTCATCCGCATGTCCCGGACGGCCACCGCGATGCAGAACGCCATGCTGGAGGTGTAGCAGGAGCCGGGGTTGCAGTCGCTGGCGAGCGCGACGGCGGCACCCGCGTCCAGCAGCCGCCGCGCGTCCGGGTAGGGCTGCCGGGTGGAGAACTCCACGCCGGGCAGCAGCGTCGCGACCGTCTCCGATCCGGCGAGCGCGTCCACGTCGGCGTCGCTCAGGAAGGTGCAGTGGTCGGCGGACGCGGCGCCGAGCTCCACCGCGAGCCGCACCCCGGGGCCTTCGCCGAGCTGGTTCGCATGCACGCGCGGCGTCAGCCCGGCCCGGACCCCGGCCTCCAGCACCTCGCGGGCCTGGTCGGCGTCGAACGCGCCGCGCTCGCAGAACACGTCGATCCACGTCGCGTAGGGCGCGCACCTGGCCAGCATGTCGGTCGAGACGAGCCGCACGTACTCCCCCGGCCGGTCCGCGTACTCGGCGGGCACGACGTGCGCGCCGAGGAAGGTGACCTCGTCGGCCTCCTCCGACGCGATCCGGACGGCGCGCTCCTCGTCGTCCACGGTGAGCCCGTAGCCGGACTTGCACTCGACGGTGGTCGTCCCCTGCCGCACCATCTCCGCGACGAGCCGCCGCACGTTCGCGCGCAGCTCGTCGTCGCCCGCCGCCCGCGTCCGCGCGACGGTCGTGCGGATGCCGCCGGCGGCGTAGGGCTCGCCGCTCATCCGCGCGGCGAACTCCTCGGCCCGCTCCCCCGCGAACACCAGGTGCGCGTGCGAGTCCACGAACCCGGGCAGCACGGCCCGGCCCCCCGCGTCGTAGACCTCGTCGGCGTCCGGCGCGGCCGCGGCGTCCCCGGCCCAGACGACCGCGCCGCCGTCGATCACCAGCGCGGCGTCCCGCCGCACCCCGAGCACGCCCTCCCCGAAGCCGGGCTCGTTGGTGACCAGTTCCCCGATGTTCCTGATGACGGTGCTCACCCGCCCAGAATGGCACCCGCACCACCGCCGCCCGGCCCCCGCCGCACCGCCTCCGTCTCACACCCGAGACGTGTATCGTCCGCCCCGGAGGCGACAGGGTGCCTGGTGGCCCTCCCGGTCTTCAAAACCGATGGTCCCGAGCACCTCGGGACGGCGGGTTCGATTCCCGCTCGCCTCCGCTACCAGGGCTTTCACCCCCTCCCCCACCTCTCCCCACGACGCCAGGACCCCACCTGGACACCGCGATGGGAACAATATGGGAACACCTCGCCGTGATCGCGTCCGAGATGACCTCTCGCACCCCTCCCCTGAAGGACTGATCACGTCTTCGGCAGGCAGTGCATACCGAACCCCGGACACCGCCATGCGATCTTCCCCGTCCCCGAACCGGTCCAGCGAACGATGCTCTTGCGAAGCGCCAGGCTCCTTCGGCCCTTCCGTCCGCTCCTTCGAGAAGGGCGATGATCCGTTCCGCGACGTTGCCCTGGTCGACCTTGCGAACGTGCGCGTACAGGTCGCGCGTGATGGTCGTCGTCGAGCGACCGAACTGATCGGAGACGATCTTGACGTCGAGGCCGGCTGCTTCCAGTGCCAAGGTCGGCCAGTCCACAGCCCCTGACCTCCCATGGTCAGCGACTGGTCTCTATCTGCCTCTCAACGATCTAAAGTGGCGACACGACCAGAACACGCCGCCCGCCAATATGGTCTCAAATTGGTAACGCACTCCTATAAGTGCAGGTCGCGAAGTGTTCTCTCCGCGCGAGCGGAGGTGGTCCGCATTGGAAGGGCATTCTTTCCATACTCACCGGGTTCTCTCCGCGCGAGCGGAGGTGGTCCGGTCTACAGCGAGGTTCCCGAGTGAGGATCGAGGGTTCTCTCCGCGCGAGCGGAGGTGGTCCGGCGTGTGCCCGAGCCGCATAGTCACATAGGAAGTTCTCTCCGCGCGAGCGGAGGTGGTCCGTACGCCTGGAATGTGCGGCTCACTGTACGGGCGTTCTCTCCGCGCGAGCGGAGGTGGTCCACCGGATTCGATGGGCTCACAGCGGTAGTAGTGGTTCTCTCCGCGCGAGCGGAGGTGGTCCGGTGATGTGTACCTTGCGCTCATTCGCCGGTAGGTTCTCTCCGCGCGAGCGGAGGTGGTCCGACCGCGACGGAGACGGTCAACAACTCGGCGTCGTTCTCTCCGCGCGAGCGGAGGTGGTCCGGACGATCCGGCGGGGATCGACATGGACGAGTTGTTCTCTCCGCGCGAGCGGAGGTGGTCCGACCGTCCATCCGGTGACGGTGGAGTCCCTGCCGTTCTCTCCGCGCGAGCGGAGGTGGTCCGCCGTGATAGTGATCGGTCACGTCTTCTAGATCGTTCTCTCCGCGCGAGCGGAGGTGGTCCGACGCCAAGGCGCTGGCCGAGACGGCGCGGGCGGTTCTCTCCGCGCGAGCGGAGGTGGTCCGTCCGCGTCACCGACCGGCCGATCTTCACCTGCGTTCTCTCCGCGCGAGCGGAGGTGGTCCGGCGCCGATGGCCATCCAGAGCAGCGACTTGAGGTTCTCTCCGCGCGAGCGGAGGTGGTCCGCCCCGGCGCCGTAGCGCCGGGGCTTCCCCATCGTTCTCTCCGCGCGAGCGGAGGTGGTCCGGGCGGGGACGCTGCGGCGGCCCGCCCGAGGGCGTTCTCTCCGCGCGAGCGGAGGTGGTCCGGGTTTGTTGCTGTCCCCTCTCCGGGGCAACCGGTTCTCTCCGCGCGAGCGGAGGTGGTCCGTTCGACGAGACGCTCATGGAACCTCTCGACCCGTTCTCTCCGCGCGAGCGGAGGTGGTCCGCCAACCCATATCGGCACGTGGGCGTACAACAAGTTCTCTCCGCGCGAGCGGAGGTGGTCCGCCCTGCCCGGACTCCTGACCCCGCGCCCGCGAGTTCTTTCCGCGCGAGCGGAGGTGGTCCGCCGTACGGGATGTCGCCGAACAGGTCGGCCTGGTTCTCTCCGCGCGAGCGGAGGTGGTCCGCGGCGGTCGGAGTTGTCGAGGGTCGCGGCGAGGTTCTCTCCGCGCGAGCGGAGGTGGTCCGCTCCGCCTGGTCTACCGCCTGCTGCACGAGTCGTTCTCTCCGCGCGAGCGGAGGTGGTCCGAGGCGGGCACCGGAACGCTGCACTTCTCCCGCGTTCTCTCCGCGCGAGCGGAGGTGGTCCGCCCGCTCGACACGAACGGCCCACCTCCCCGATGTTCTCTCCGCGCGAGCGGAGGTGGTCCGACCCGCAAGGGCCGCCACGAGAAGACCTACACGTTCTCTCCGCGCGAGCGGAGGTGGTCCCTGGTACTGGCCGGTGAACGAGCCGATGCCGAGGTTCTCTCCGCGCGAGCGGAGGTGGTCCGCGGGCGTGGAGCGCTACCGAGCGCGGATCGCGGTTCTCTCCGCGCGAGCGGAGGTGGTCCGATGATCGCGCCGCCGCCGAGGATGACCAGGTTGTTTTCTCCGCGCGAGCGGAGGTGGTCCGCGACCACGCCCCCGCCCCCGTTCATCCCCGGGGTTCTCTCCGCGCGAGCGGAGGTGGTCCGGTCTTGCGGTCCATCCCCTCGTCGCGCGTGAAGTTCTCTCCGCGCGAGCGGAGGTGGTCCGGTCTTGCGGTCCATCCCCTCGTCGCGCGTGAAGTTCTCTCCGTGCGAGCGGAGGTGGTCCGACGTCGAACGACCCCCACATCTCACAGGAGTAGTTCTCTCCGCGCAGGCGGAGGTGATCCGGTGCTGGAGATCGCGGCATCGATGAAGGGCCAGTTCTCTCCGCGCAGGCGGAGGTGGTCCGCAGGTCGGACCGGGTCCAGGTGTCGCGGGCCTGTTCTCTCCGCGCAGGCGGAGATGGTCCGGCGACGGCCGCCAGACACAGGGCACCTCGTTCGTTCTCTCCGCGCAGACGGAGGTGGTCCGCCTATCGAACCTGACGAGTTCGCCGGACCGGGGTATTTAGCTTGATAGCGCCGTTAAAAGAGTTCGGTCTCGTCGTCGATTGGTTCGGCTGGGTTGAGGGCGATGAGGGTGAGGCCGTCGAAGTCGATGGGGGTTCTGCGGCGTTCGCCGGCGGTGTGCAGGGTGAAGCCTTGTTCGTTGGCGTCGGGGTGGAGCAGGAGGGCCGCGCCGTCGCCTATTGATGCGGCTACGGCTGACCAGAGTTCCGTTCGCACGCGGGCTGAGAGGGTGCCGATGTAGAGGCCGGGCATGGGTTCGGTCATCCAGCGGGTGAGGGCGCCTCGTAGGTGGTCGGAGACGGCGGTGGTGGCGATGACGGTCATCGTGGCCATAGGTTATTCCCCGCCGTAGTTGGTGCCGCCGGCCAGGTTGCCAAAGTCGGGATCCCAGAGGTCGACGAGTTCCTCGCTGGCCTCTTCGGCGTCTTCTCGGCGGGTGCCGTCGTCGGGGTCCAGGAGGGTTTGGATGTCGGCGACGATGCGTGGCAGGAGCCGGAAAAGGCGTAGGCCGTCGCGGAAGGAGCGGCGGGCTTGGCCTTCGGGGTCGGCTGCGTCGTGGAGGGAGAAGGCGAGGGGGATGGTGAGTTCGGCTTTGTACAGGTCGGCGATGTCGTAGACGAAGGAGTGCGATGTGCCGGTGTGGACGAAGCCGAGTCCCGGTGAGCAGCCGATGGTGCTGATGGCGGCGTGGGTGATGCCGTACAGACAGGCGCTGGCCGAGGAGAGGGCTCGGTTGACGGGGTCCTGCTGGTCCCAGTCGTCGGGGGCGTAGGAGCGTTTGAAGGGCTTGATGCCGTTGCTCTGCGCCAGCGTCCGGTAGAGGGCCTTCATGCGGTGGCCTTCCAGGCCGCGGAGCTGGGCGACGGTGGCGTTCGCCGGTGCGGTGTCGCCGAAGCGCTGCAGGTACATGCGGCGGGCGATCTCGGCTCTGGTGGTGTCGTCGGCCCAGGCGCGGACCTGGGTTTCGAGCCAGCGGGTGGGGAGCGAGTCGGGGACGTTGGCGGCATAGCAGCGCACGCCGGCTGCGCCGGTACAGACGACGGTGGTGCCGTGGCGGGCGAAGGTGGACAGCGCGCGGGTGGTGATGGAGACGCCGGGGCCGAGCAGCAGACATCCCAGGGCGGCGGTGGGCAGCGCGACACGGCGGACGTCGTCGCCGATCTGGAACATCGCCTTGACGCCGGTGTCGTCCTGGACGATGCGGGCGACGTCGACGTACAGGAACGACAAGGAATCGCCGATGCGCGGGAGCATGGCGGCGGTCGGGGCGGCGAGGCGCTGGCGGGCGTTGCGGGGTGTTCGCGCGCTCATCGGGCGGGGGCCACGGTGAGCAGCCCGCATCCGAACGCCTTGCCGCGGCCGATGCCGGAACGGATGCGGGTGAGCAGGGCTTGGTGGTCGGTGATGGTGGCGGTGCCGTCGAAGCGGGTCCGGACGTGGGTCATGCGTCCGCCCTGGCGGTTGCCGGTCGCGCTGTCGAGCGGGGTGCTCGTCAGGCTGTGCAGGACGAGGCCCGCGGCTTCGGCCTGGCGGCGCCACCAATCGTCGGCGTCGGGGCCGGTGAGGGGGACGATCTGCTTGGGACGGCCCGCTGTGGTGTTCTTGCCGAGCTTGCTGGTGGCGTTGGCGGTGATCCGGTAGTTCACCGTGGCGCCGTTCCGCAGGCTTTCCAGCAGGGGGGACAGTGTCTTGCTGCGGGCGGTGCCGTAGGTGTCGGGCAGCCTCTCCAGATCCGGTTTGAGGTTGCTCTGCACGAGGATGCCGGTGCCGCTGCGGGTTTCTTCGATGCGGAAGAGAACCGCCGCCTGGAGGCGGGCCTGGTCGCCGAGGTCGGCCGGGAACAGCTTCATGATGCGCCGGTGCAACTTCCCGACGTCGCGCAGGTCACCGTGGACTCCGGAGTGGCGCAGGTCAGGGACGATCTGGGTGAGGAACAGTTCCGTGGTCATGAGGGGGCGCTCCCGGGGGACGGTGCAGGACCCAGGTGTTCGATGAGCCGGTCGATGTAGTCGGTGCCGTATCCGCCGCACTGGTCCGCTGGCAGTTGCTCGTGGCGCCTGTAGACGGGCCGGGTCTGGTACCGGCGGTGGTGCGGCAGGAAGGAGACCGGATCGTCCTGGATCTCGGTGTAGATCTGGTCGGCTGCGGGGAGGTGCGGCCATTCCGGATGTTCCAGCGGTGCGTCGCTGCGGAACTCCACCCGGACCGATTCGGTTTCGCCGTTCGGCTTCACTCGGGCGAGAGGCAGTTTGATCAACTGCTCCAGGGGGTCGCCGGTGATGGTCGTCAGCAGCAGGGGCGCGGTCGGTGGGCATGAGCGTCGACCCAGGTAGGGGGGCCAGACGGGATCGCGCAGCGCGGCAGCGCACTCGTCCAGGAGGCCCGCATCGGGCGCGGTGACGGCCACGGTGAACGCGGCGTCGGCGAGGTAGTAGCGGTCGGAGATCAGGGTCGCCTTGTCCGAGCTGCGCCGCTTGCCCTCGGCGGTGATGACGGTGAGCGAGCGCGGCATTCCTCCGCCGACGGTGTGGAAGTCGCGGAGGAGCCGTCCGGGACGGTCGATCCGCACGGTGAAGCCGAGCGCGGCCAGCTCTCCGATGGGCCGATCCCGCGCGCGTCCGAGCGCTGAGGAGATCAGTCCGATGAGCCCGGAGCGGGTCGGGGCGGTGCTGGTGTCGCGCTCGTTGAACCGGGATCGCTCTCCCCAGGACTGCATGGGACCGCTCAGATGCAGCAGGAAGGCGGTGGTGCTCATGCCCGTGCCCCATCGGGCAGCGCTCGGGCGAGCGCGCCCTTGATGAGGTCGTCGAAGGAGTCGACTCGCTCGCCGAGGTTGGTCGATTCGTCGTCCGCCAGGGTGGCGTAGGCGCTGTAGAGGAGCCCGCTCTTGCCGAGCAGCTTCTGGACGGCGCCCGCGTACCTGTCCAGCTCGGCGACCGAGGGAGCGGCGTGGCCGCCGAAGCGCTCCGGGCGCACCGGCTTCTCGAAGGCGGCGGCGTAGGAGACGGGCCGGCCCGAGCGGATGGTCACGTGCGCCAGGTGCGGGATGGTGTTGGGGGCGGTGGAGTTCTTCTTGGCCTGCGGCAGGGAGAGCAGGGTGGCGCGGACGAGCTCGGCGCTCAGGCGGGCGGTGTCGTCCAGGGCGCCGCCGAGGTTGCGGTGCAGGTCCTCCAGGTCCAGGACGACGTAGCGGTAGAGCACGCCGGCGCTGTGCTCGGAGTTGCCCATGTGGGCGCTGCCAGTGGTGTCCCGCCAGTCGGCGGTGATGTCGTCGACGGCGCTGAAGTAGTCGATCTCGGTGTCGGTGGCGTGGGTGGTGAAGGAGTGCGCGACCTGGACGGCGCCGTCGACGTGGGCATCGTCGACCTGGGCGAGCATGCGGCCGAACAGGTTGATGATGCCGTTGCGGCTGCGCAGGACCGCGTCGACCTCGGCCGTGGGGATGACGGCGGCGGCGTGCTTGCGCTCGAACTTCGTGGGCTGCTTGGCCTGCTCCAGGGCGTCGCGGTAGCGGATGGCCAGCCGGGCGAGCTCGGCGACGGCGGCGGCCGGAACGTAGATCATGGCCGCGGTCGTCCACGCCTTCTCGCCGTCGCTCTCGTCGTCGTCCTTCTTCTTGTTGGGCGGTTCGGCGCCGACGCTGCTCGACATGCTGACGTACCGGCCGGCCTTCTCGGCCAGGTCGGCGGGCCAGTCGTGCTCGTCCGTCAGGGCGGCGGCGATGAGTTCGGGCAGGCGGCGGGTGCGCAGGGCCTCCTGGCCGATCGCCTGCTGCAGGTGCAGCCGGATCGCGCGCTTCCAGGACTGGCTGCTGACGCGCGTGCGCTCGACGCCGCCCCACTCGACGGTCTTCACCGAGTTGGTGTCGTCGCGGTTGAGGTTGGCGTACGGAACGGGCTGGATCACGTGCACTTCGAGGAAGCGCCCGGGAAGGGAGGTCATCACGGCTCCTGGGGAGGGTCGAGTTCGTCGCCGGCCTTCGCGGCGGCTTGGTCGGTCTTGAAGCGGGTGCGGTAGAACTCCTGGAGCCAGCGGCGAGCCGTCCGCTCGCGGGAGGTGTCCCAGGTGCGGATGTCGAGCAGGAGCTGCGTCCAGTCGACGGAGTCCGGGCGGACGGCGAGCGCGCGGACGGCGGCCGGCAGGTGCCGGTGCAGGCCCTTGGTGCTCTGCCTGGTGAGCAGGTTGAGCCGGGCCTCGGCAGCGCTCTCGCGCAGGACGCCGCGTGCGACGCCCTCGGCGAGGCAGACACCGAAGTTGCGGCTCTTGGCCTGCGCCGCGTCCTGCGCGCCGCGTGCCTGCGGCGGCAGCGAGGCGATCATCGACGCGATCGCGTAGTAGGCGCGCTCACGGTCGGTGTCCCTGCCCGCCGGGACGTATGCGGCGATCAGCTTGTGCATGCGCTGGCACTTGTCGATGGGCTGCCCGAGGCCGCTGCGCAGCGCTGCGCGCTTACCGGGGTCCTCGCACAGCCTGTGGACGAGGGCGATGAAGTCGGCGGCCTCGCTGGGCTGCCGGGCGGGCGACGCCGCCTCGGTACTGGACTCGCTGGTCATGGATGCCTACCGGAAGGTGGGACGGACAGGTCAGGCGGAGCGCTTGGTCTTGGCGCGGCCGAACAGTTCCAGGCGCGCCTGCTCGACGGCGCGGGCGCTGCGGGCGTCACGGACGTGCGACCAGGTGACCTCGTTGAACGCGCGCAGAGCGAGGGCCAGGAACGGGCGCCAGGGATCTTCGATGTCCTCGCCGTCCATGATCTTCCTGTGCAAGGCCCAGAACAGCTCTTCGGCCTCGGGCCAGTAGATGGCGGCGGCGTGCTCGTTCCAGGCACAGTCGGCGATCTTGGTTTCGGTGAGCAGCGCCCACGCCCGCTTGGCCGCGTAGTCGAGGCGATGTCCGAACATCTCACCGGCGGTGCGGAGCTTGCCGATACGGTCGGCCTTCGCCGGCTCACGTTCGCCGATCTTTACGAGCAGGGGCGGAGTGACGGCGGTGACGAACTGGACGTCTTTGGTCTTGCCGTCCTGATCGAAGCCGAGAGCGCGGACCTTGAAGAAGTCCATGACCCTGAAGGTGCGCAGCACCTCGGGGGGCCGCGGCCCGCTTTCGGTTCCGGTGCTCAACTGCAGCAGGCCGTCCAGGTCGCGCCAGAGCGCCCGGTCGGCCTTGGCGTACCTGGCATAGAGATTGCCCTGCTGGCTGAGCTGGATCATCACGTAGGAGTCGTTGGTGGAAGGCTGCTTGCCCCGGCGGCCCCAGGTGATGAAGGCGTCGACGACCTCTTGCCCGGCCTCGTCCGGGACCAGGAGGAGGGCGTGCTGCCAACCGCCCGTCAGCCTCGACCGCGGTCCGGCGTACGCCGACGCCCCCGCCGAGACCTGCGCTACCGGATCGGGGAGGTCGGGCCGCTCCCACGGACACAGGTCCTCGTCTCGCCGCACGTCGGGATCCGGCGGCACGAGGCCGGCGAGCAAGGTGTCCAGGAGGGTGTCGCCCTCCAGGTGGTAGGAGAGGCTGGAGCGCAGCGGGCCGGCTGAAACGTCGGCGGCGCTCACGCCTTCGTGCACTCGGGTCGCGCACCGCCCGGAAGGGCCGTAGTAGAGCCACACCAGCAGGTCGGCGAACGCCTCGTCGGGCTTTAGCGGCACCGGCGAGGCGTCCCAGTGATGACCGAACCAGACCGCGTTGTTGCCGGCCGGACGTCCGATGGCGAGCTTGTTCACGCCCGACGACTTCGGGCAGACGGCCGGATCGGCGAGCCGGGGGTCCTGGAGGAACGGACGGTTCTCGTCGAAGAGGTCGAAGCGGCCGGCGAACTCATCGAAGTAGGCGTCGACGTCCTCTGCCGCCAAGCCGCGCTCGCGGATCTCCTCCCAGCGGTCCCACCACTCCTGGCCCTCGTACTCGTCCTCGTCGAGGTGAGCGATCCGCGAAGTGATGGCGTAGAGCAGCCGGTACAGGGCCGACTGCGCCGGCGGCGGCGTGACACCGATGCCCTCGATCTCGTGAGCATGGACCAGCAGGTCCCGAAGCCCGAGCCTGACGGGACGCTTGGCATCGCGGTCCGCCCAGCGCACACCGATGCAGGCTTCGGTGGAGACATCGAATCGAGGTCGCGTCACGGATCAACCATTCGTGAAGATGGATAATTGGCCGGAGATATTAAAGAAACCCCACCCGGCAAGGGCAATTCGCCGATGATGCGCAAGATCGGCCGAGCTGAAAAATTTCTCAAACCGGCAGAGCGAAGCACCCCACCGATACCCCGTCCAGTAGACACCCCCAATATCACATCATCCCAAAGAGGGCTTCACTTAGGATGAAGCAGTCCGGATGAGTCTTCAACTGAATTATGACAAGTCGATAAGGCATGGGTGATGGATTCGCTCAAATCCATCACAACCAGCAGAGGAGGTTCGAATCCCCGCCCTCTCTCAATCTCCCACGAGAGTACATATCCGCAGGTCAGACTATTAATGACGCACCCTAGACGAGAAGTTTGAGCCCATCATGCGGGCTGTAGACGACTCTCCCTGACCGCATTCGGCCATGCCACACCCCGCCTGCGTCCTGCCGCATAGGCAGCAGCTTCCAATAGCGGAGCACGGAACTCTCCTCCCATCCGTCCGGGAGTTCGAGAAGTTCCGTCCCCTCGCGAATCCATTGCTCTGGGACCGGGATAACGAACCGGGCGATGGTCTTGGCGTCCCCGGTGGTGACCCGCCGGCTGCCTGACAGGCCAGGGACCGGCAGCTCTCCTGCTTCGTCGAGGGTTCGTTCTCCAGACGGCTGGCCATAGACGCAGACCACGCGTTCGGAGGCAGCACCCAAGCGTGTCGTGATCATCGACTCGGTGACATGTTCCATGGGCTCGGTCAGCGGCCGAAGAGTGCGCAGCTTGACGTGATGTGGTGAAGGAATCCGAACTCCGTCGGCGATCTGGTGCGATGAGGCATCCCTCGCGAGCCGCTGGAAGTCTTCCTTCTGCAGCGCTTGTTCCTCGGGCTGGGCCATGGGCACATGAGAGGTGAATTCCTCGTTATAGACCGCGTCGACGAGCTCTTGGACCGAGCCCGGAACGGCGACCGGTGCGCCTTCTCTCATCCGCAGCAGTCCGCTCGTCCGGCGCAGGAGAGCGGCGTCGTAGACCGCCGCCCATGCGGTCGGAGGCTCGAAGCCTCCCTTGCCGTCGGTCGGGTCGAGGACGACGATGCGCGGACGACTTCCGATCCATTCCGGGCGGCGCGCGTGATGCAGGTCCCCGGCGGGATTGCGGTGGCGCTGGCAGCGTCCCGAACGCTGGAGGAGGAGGGCGATGGGCGCCAGGTCGGTGATGATCAGGTCGAAGTCCAGGTCCAGGGACTGCTCGACGATCTGAGTGGCGACCAAGACGGCGCGCGGCCTCGTCCCCTTCGCGGTCCCTTCTTTCCCGAACTCGCGCTCGCAGCGGTCGGTGATGTCCGCTCGATCGCCGGTCCGGAAGCGCGAGTGCAGGAGAGAGAGCGCCGGGGGCTCGACGCCGCTCGCGCGCAGTTCACCGAACCAGCGCTCCAGCTCGGTGTAGGTCTGCTGGGCCTCGGCGACCGTGGTGCAGCAGACCAGTACGCAGCCGTGCTCGCTCTCGACGACGGGGGCGAGCTGCGTCCGGATCACCGACATGCGGCTGTCGGGGCGGCCATCGCCGGCGTCGTGGCGGAAGGGGCGGACGTCGAACTCCAGATCCCGTTCCCGTTCGCTGGTCACCTGCCGGGGAGAGGAGACCGTGCCGGTGACGGCGTCGGCGAAGAGCCAGCCCGGATAGCACGGCGTCACCTCTTCGGAGAGGGTGTGCCCCGCTCCCTTCATGTAGGCGCCCACCAGCGCTCGGGCGGCGGAACCCGTCAAGGTCGCCGACAGCAGCACGACGGGGGTCTTGAACGCCCCCAGCCATTCCAGCAGGCGGAGGAGGAGCGCGTTCATCCACGCGTCGTACGCGTGCGCTTCGTCGATCACGACGACTTTTCCGGACAGGGCGAGGAGGCGGAGCACGTTGTAGCGGACGGGCAGTACGCCGGTCAGCGCCTGGTCAATGGTGAAGGTGCTGAGCGGGGCGAGAAGCCCGCGGCGGCTGGAGTGCAGCCACTGAGCGGCGGCGACGGACGCCTGCCGATCGCTGAGAACCGGAGACGCCTCCGCTGCCGCCGATGCGGCCTCGGCAGAAGCGTCGGCCGAGAGCCAGGCCATGCTGTGCACGCGGGTCAGCGCGGCGTCACCGCGGAGCGCCCGACCGGCGAACTTCTCGACTCGCTTGTGCATGGCGTCGGTGGTCGCCATGGTCGGAAGACAGAACCCCAGGCCGCTGACGTCACACGAACGGCTGAGGACGCCGGCGGCATGAAGCGCCACCTCCGTCTTTCCATCTCCCGGCGGTGCCGTGACCAGCAGCAGACCGGGTCCGTTGACCAGAGCCGGTAGGTCGTCGGCGACAGAAGCTTGCAGGCTGTTGGGCGAATGGAACCCGAACAGCTCGCTGAAACCGAGGTCCGCGAACTCGGCGCGCCCCAGACCGGCCTCGCGGATGAGAGAAGGCGCATCCGCGACGGCCTTCGCCCAATGCGCCCGCACCGCCTCGCCCGTGGCCACCCACCCCTCTGCCGGAAGACGGCCCTGGATGAACGACTCCTGGCTGGCCAACCAGTCCGCCACGATCACGATGCCGATGACCGCGACGGCCAGCGGAACAGGAAGCGGTTTGGAGAGCGATGCGTCGGCTTCGGTCAGCTCGCGGAGCAGAAGTACATGAGCCTCACGCTGTTCGGCCCACACTCCGTCGCCCACTCCTGGGCACGTCCCGGCCGGGTCCTTTATCTCAAGCCCTCGCAGCTCCGTGCAGAAGCGCCCATGATGCCCGCCGAGCAACTGGGCGATCTGATGGCTGGCACCGCGCCACTTCGATGGATCGCCGTATCCCAGATCGCCAAGGATCTTGGCGAGCGCCCGGTGACTCACCTCAGCATGGCTCAATCCCCTGGCAGGAGCCGAATCGGCATATTCGGGGCTCTCGTCCAGCAGACGCTTGAAGGGGCTTTGCACCAGTGTCTGGAAGGACGGCGAGATCTTCCCTATGTCGTGCAGGCCGGCCCAGAAAGAGATCAGCTTTCGCATGTCCTGCCGCGGCAGTCCGAGCACGTCCGCCTGCGCCAGGACGGGAGCGCCAGGTGCCATGGCATCGTAAAGAGCGCCGGCGACGGCTGCGACGTCCACAAGGTGGCATACCACTGGGTAGGGACGCGCGAGGCCGTGCTCCTTGCCCCAGAGCCGGGCATCAACGCGTCCCGCTCCCTGCTCACGCCTCTCTAACTCGTCTGCGCCCATCACGCTCCCGGGTTGAACGACCACGAACAGATACGAGCTAAGCAGACGACACTCACAAAATCGGGCTCGTTCTAGAATTTGGCCATGCCACCGCCCGACCGCACCTGGACAGCAATGTCTCAAATTGATAACGGCCCTACATAAGCCCAGGTCGCGAAGTGTTCTCTCCGCGCAGGCGGAGGTGGTCCGTACGGGGGGAAGGTCACCGACCCGGTCGTCAAGTTCTCTCCGCGCAGGCGGAGGTGGTCCGATGGCGCCGAGCTGCAGACGGATCGCCTCATGGTTCTCTCCGCGCAGGCGGAGGTGGTCCGGGCATCCATGTCCGCCTGAGCATCTCGGAGCAGTTCTCTCCGCGCAGGCGGAGGTGGTCCGACCGCTCGTGTCGCCGCCGAGCGGGCTCTCGCGTTCTCTCCGCGCAGGCGGAGGTGGTCCTTCGATTGCGATTGTGGGATCGCTTTCCTGCCCGTTCTCTCCGCGCAGGCGGAGGTGGTCCGCCAGGCGGGGGGAGACGGGGCAGCGCTACGCCGTTCTCTCCGCGCAGGCGGAGGTGGTCCGTGCTCCCATGTCTTGGCGTCAGCGGAGCGTCCGTTCTCTCCGCGCAGGCGGAGGTGGTCCGGGTATTGAAGACACGTTCGCCCGCTTCGGTTCGTTCTCTCCGCGCAGGCGGAGGTGGTCCGCCGAGATCACCCGTACACTCGCCGCCCAAGCAGTTCTCTCCGCGCAGGCGGAGGTGGTCCTCGCGCCCGCCGCCCGCGACCGCCACGAGTGGCGTTCTCTCCGCGCAGGCGGAGGTGGTCCGGTGATCGAGACGCCGTGGTCGGGGTGCATGCCGTTCTCTCCGCGCAGGCGGAGGTGGTCCTGTGAGCGCGCCGGCGTCGATGCGGCGCTGCTGGTTCTCTCCGCGCAGGCGGAGGTGGTCCGATATGGCTGTCTCGGGGCCGGCCGCTCGCGTTGTTCTCTCCGCGCAGGCGGAGGTGGTCCCGCGACCTCATCGACCACTGCCGCGAGCGCCTCGTTCTCTCCGCGCAGGCGGAGGTGGTCCGAGCGGCACGAACAAGTTCCGGGTCCGCACCCGGTTCTCTCCGCGCAGGCGGAGGTGGTCCGCCGGTGACGCCATGACGCCCCGCTACCAGGTCGTTCTCTCCGCGCAGGCGGAGGTGGTCCGTTGGAGTTCCGCGCGGTCTCGTGGGTCATTTCGTTCTCTCCGCGCAGGCGGAGGTGGTCCGGCGCTCCAGAAGGCCGGTCTGCTTCCCGGTGAGTTCTCTCCGCGCAGGCGGAGGTGGTCCCGTCCGGGCAGGCCGGCGCGGTCAGGCTGATGCGTTCTCTCCGCGCAGGCGGAGGTGGTCCGGAGGCCGCCGAGCACGACGGGGTCATCGTGGCGTTCTCTCCGCGCAGGCGGAGGTGGTCCGCCGGCACTAACACCCCCGTGCTGCTCGCCCGCGTTCTCTCCGCGCAGGCGGAGGTGGTCCGTACCGGAGTTCGGGAGTTCGGAGGTGTCGGAGGTTCTCTCCGCGCAGGCGGAGGTGGTCCGGGGATCTACGCGATCAACGCGGGTGACCAGCGGTTCTCTCCGCGCAGGCGGAGGTGGTCCGGCGGATCTCGTTGAGCCCGTTGACCGGAGAGCGTTCTCTCCGCGCAGGCGGAGGTGGTCCGCCCTCACCAGCGCCGGATTCGACGCCGCGGGCGTTCTCTCCGCGCAGGCGGAGGTGGTCCGTCGGTGATGGTGACGGTGACGGTGCTGCCGTCGTTCTCTCCGCGCAGGCGGAGGTAGTCCGGTCGCGAGGGACCTCGCGTGCCTGGTCATCGGGTTCTCTCCGCGCAGGCGGAGGTGGTCCGATCGGCAGCCCCGCCAACGTCCGCCGCGCCCTGTTCTCTCCGCGCAGGCGGAGGTGGTCCGGAGAAGGGCTCCTCGCCGCCGCCGATCCGGCGGTTCTCTCCGCGTGGGCGGAGGTGGTCCATCGTCCTTTGGGCACGTTCCCGTTATGGGAACAACATGGGAACAGGCAGCACTGTACGGGCCAGGACTGCATGTGATCGAGGATCATTCGCCAAGGCTCTGAGCAGGCAATACAGCACTGCAGCGCATTGCGGGAGACACCAGGTCAGTGGCTGATCAGTCTTCAAAACCGATGGTCCCGAGCACCTCGGGACGGCGGGTTCGATTCCCGCTCGCCTCCGCCACCAGCCCCTTCACCGCTTCCCCCCACCTCCCCACGCGACGCCGGGATCTCGCTTGGACACCGCGATGGGAACACCTCGCCATGATCGTGTCTGAGCCGGCTTCTCGATGCCCGCTCCGCGGAGAGTGATCACGTCTTCGGGGGATGGCGCTCGCGCCGGGGTCACCGCAGCGGGTCGGGGCGTGAACGGGGCGCCTGGCCGGAGCGGTGCACGGTGAGGGAGGCGATGCGGAAGGTGATGGGGCGCGGGCCGGTGGGGCGGGCGTGCAGGCGGCCGTCGTCGATCGACAGGCCGGCGGCCAGGTGGGCGTGGAAGTCCGGGCCGACGCCGCGTTCGTCGCCGTGCACCGCCCGCAGCGGGCCCGGCGGCAGGCCCACGTACCAGGTCACGCGGCGGGCGCCGAGCCGGACGGCGACGTCCAGCCACCGGCCGGGACGGATGCCCGGCCAGGTCCAGAACATGCCGGTGCCGGCGCGGCCGAGGATGTGGTCGCGGGTGTGGTTGGCGAATTCCAGGGTGTCGGGGCGGTCGGCGTGCCACTCGAACAGATCGATCTCGTTGCCGCCGGCGCGCCAGGTCCAGATGCCCGGCCATGCGCCGCTGGTGGTCTGAGGGAGGCGGACGCGGGCGGCGACGACGTCGCCGGTGCGGACCTGGAAGCCGTTGCCGCCCGAGGCGCAGGTGTCGCCGGTCGATACCAGCCCGGTGCGCCACCGCTCGGCCTGCGCGGTGGCGGCGGCTTGCTGGGGGGTGGCGGTCACGGTCAGCACGCCGTCGGCGGTGGCCAGGGCGGAGCGGGTGAGGCGGTCGAGCTTGAAGTCGGCCGGGTTGGTGGGGCAGTCCGGGTAGGCGCCGCTCTTCCAGCCCCAGCGTCGATCGGGTCCGATCCGCGGCCGGGCGAAGTCCTCGGCCAGCACCGCCGTGCGGCCCTGGACGGGAACCAGGCGGGCGCCGGTGAGCGCCGGCACCCTCAACGAAGGCGGCATCATCGGCGCGGCCGGAAGCGTTCCCGGCGGCAGGGGGTGGCAGCCGCTGGACGCGAGCAGCACCGCGACCGCCCCCAGCGCGCGGCTTGCTCGGAGCGCTCCGGACGGTCGCCCGGCTCGCCCGCCCTCCCTTCCTGGTGCGTCCCATGCGTTCAAAGCGTGCCGGAACCCGCACACGGAAAAGATCGGAAAAGGCGCCAAAGGGTGGGAAAGTCTGCGTATCCAATCAGGGTGCCGGCTTCCGACGCCGGTAACGATCGGTTGAAGAGCTTCACCGGTGACCCGGCCTGCGACCGCGACCGGAATGCCTGCGCGAGTGTCCCGCCCGGCACGTCATGCGCCGTCGGGATGCCCGACCGGTGGTAAGCCCATGCTCGGGCCCGCACCGAGATCTGATCGACCGGCCGCCGGTTTCCGGGCCGCTGCGGACTCACGGGTCCGTTACCTGGGGCTCAAGGTCCTCCCATCCGGGTCGTGGACGATCCGGGCACGTGGTCGCGGCGTGTACAAGGAATCGCACCGGGTCGTGGGCGAGGAAGAAGGACAGTGGTGGTGGAGATCAGTCGTCGGAGCGTGCTCGGCGGGGCGCTGGCGGTGGGCGGGGCCGCACTGGCCGGGTGCTCCTCGGACTCGGAGGACCGGAAGGCGTCGCAGCAGGGCGACACCGCGAGCACCCTCGAGGTCAACCTCGCGCTGGCGATCCTCGGCGTCCGCAACGTCGACTTCGCGACCGTCTGGGGGCAGGGCCACACCATGGCCGAGCTGACGGGCAGCCCGGTCACCGACTTCATCCAGTGGGTCAGGAAGAGCGTGGCGTAGGCGCCCACGCTCCCGGTCTCGCCGGCCGGAGATGTCACCGATGTCTGGCGCGGCCGTTTCGGGGAAGATCCCCCACCTGCGCAGAGGTAGCGATGGCACGTCCTTCCGGGAGCGAACGAACGATGGGCAAGGTTGCAGGGCACGACGCGAACTGGGCGGACCGGGCCGACCGGATCGACGAGCGGCTGCTGGAGGCGGTGGTCGCGCGGCGGACGCCGCTGCTGGAGCGGTGGATGCCGCGCACCTCGCGGGTCGCCGACCACCTGGTGGTGTGGTGGGGCGTGGCGGCGGTGCTCGCGGCGGCGGGCGGGCCGGACGGACGGCGGGCCGCGCGCCGCGGGGTGGTCGCGATGCTGGCCGTCGGGCCGGTGTGCAACCTGATCGGCAAGCAGGTGGTGGACCGGGACCGGCCGCCGCGCCGGCTGCGCGAGCGCACCCCCGGCCGGGTGCCAGACTCGGGCGCGTTCCCCTCCGGGCACACCGCGGCGGCGGCCGCGTTCACCACCGCGGTGGGCCTCACGCTGCCGTGGGCGGGCGTCCCCGCCGTGGCGCTGACCATGGCGGTGGGCTACTCGCGCCTGTACACCTGCGCCCACTACCCCTCCGACGTCGTCGCGGGGGCGGCGGCGGGCACCGCGATGGCCGTCGCGCTCCACCGCGTCGCGCTCCACCGCGCCCGGCACCGGTGACGCCCCGCCGCCGGCGTCAGATCCAGCCGCGGCGACGGCTCCCGCCCGGAAGCGGCGGCGCGGTCGGGCAGCCCCTCGTGCAGGCCGGTCAGAGCGCCGACGACCGCCGGATCGCGGATGATGATCAGGCCGTTGGAGAAGACGTCCAGGTCGAGCGGGACCATGGCCGTCGTCGGGTCGAACACCGCGAGGCGGAAGGGAATGCGCTCGATCAGGCGCGCCTGGCCGCCGCCGTGGCCCGCGAGGTCGTCGAAGGTCAGCAGCTCCCGCCGGGTGATCGCGGCCGGCCGCGCGACCGCGGCGCCGGCCTGGGGGGGGACGGACGCCCTGCGCGGCGCGGAGGGCCGACTCCGCGAGGGCCTCCCCCGGGTCCTCGCGCGCCCGGGCCGTCGCGGGCTCTGCGGTCCCCTGCCCTTGACTCCCCGGGTCCCGGCGCGCGGCCGAGCGGCTCGATGGTCCAGTCGTCAACCACTGGCGAGTTCACGCCGTGGGCGGGCCGACGGCGAGAGCCGCTGCACCGGCCGGTGGTAGGCCGCCGCCGTCCCGGCCCCGGCGGCGTCGCCGGGGCCGAGGCGGCGGTATCGCGGTTGACGGCGGGGAGCGGCGCCTGTGAGGGTGGCCCCATGTCCCGAGCGTAGTCGCACGTCGATCACTCGCAGGTGACGGTCCCGGAGCCGGAGGCCCGGTGCGACCGTCGCCTGCCGATGCCGCCTGTCACGGCGGCGGCCCGGTGCGCCGGGCGCGCCGCCGACCTGTGTGAGCGACGGGGTTCCGGCCGATGCCGAACCCCTCCTGTGATCGACGCGGGCGTCGAGGACGCCGAGAAGGACTGCACTTCCATGGACATGCACGAGTACGCGAAGTACGACGCCGTCGGGCTGAGGGCGCTGATCGAGGCGGGCGAGGTCACCGCCGGGGAGGTCGAGGGCGCGGCGCGCGCGGCCCTGGCCGCGGCGGACGCCGAGGTCAACGGGCTGGCGCTGCCGCCGTTCGACCCGGCGCTGGACCGCGCCGCGACCGGGCCCCTCGCGGGGGTCCCGTTCCTCATCAAGGACCACGGGCCGGTGGCCGGGGGCGTCCCGTTCACCATCGGCAGCAGGGCGCTGCCGGGGATCGTCGCCCCGCACGACAGCGACCTGATGGCCCGTTTCCGGGCCGCCGGGCTGGTCACGCTGGGCCTCACGACCGTGCCGGAGATGGCGCTCAGCTTCTCCACCGAATCGGTCCGGTACGGGCCGACCCGCAACCCGTGGGACCTGGACCGCGGCGTCGGCGGGTCGAGCGGCGGCGCGGCCGCCCTGGTCGCGGCCGGCGCCGTCCCCGTCGCGCACGGCAGCGACGGGGCGGGGTCCATCCGGATCCCGGCGTCGTGCTGCGGTCTCGTCGGCCTCAAGCCGAGCCGGGGCCGCGTCCCCTGCGGTCCCGACGCGGGCGAGCCGATGCTCGGGATGGCCTACGAGTTCGGCCTGACGCGCACCGTCCGCGACGCCGCGCACCTGCTGGACGCCGTCCAGGGGCCGGGCGTCGGCGACAAGTACACCGCGCCGTCGCCGCGGGGCCGGTACGCCGGCGAGCTGGGGATCGAGCCGGGGCCGCTGCGGGTGGCGGTGGCCACGGAGGCGTGGTCGGGCGCGGCGGTCGACCCGCAGGTCGCCGCGGCGGCGGTGCGGGTGGGGCGGGTGCTGGAGGGCATGGGGCACGCCGTCACCGAGGACCGCCCGGTCCTGGACTGGGAGGACGTCATGCGGTGCATGACGGCGACGGCCGTGGCGATCGGGTCCATGATACTCCTGGCCCCGCGGCGGCCCGATCCGGGCAAGCTGGAGGCGGTGTCCCGGCGGCTCCTGGAGTTCGCCGAGGGGTACGGCGCGCTGGACATGCTGGCCGCCTTCGGCGCGCAGAACCGGGTGACGCGGTCGGCGGCGGCGTTCCTCACCGGCCATGACCTGCTCGTCACGCCGACGCTCGGCCGGCTGCCGGCGCCGCACGGCACGCTGCGCTACGACGACCCCGGCCACACCGTGGACAGTTGGCTCCGGACGCTCTTCGAGTACGGGCCGTTCACCATGGTCTTCAACGTCTCCGGCCAGCCCGCCATCAGCCTCCCGCTCGGCTGGAGCGACGGCGGGCTGCCGATCGGCGTGCAGCTCGTCGCGCCGTACGGGCGCGAGGACCTGCTGTTCCGGGTCGCGGGCGTGCTGGAGAAGGCGATGCCCTGGGCCGAGCGGACGCCCGGGTTCTCGGTCGGGCGGCGCTGACGGTGGCGCGGCGCTAACGAGCGGGGTCCTGCGGGTCAGTAGGTGTCGCCGGGCGGGCTGCACGCCTCGGCGTCCTCACCGAACGCCCGCAGGGCCTCGTGCAGGGTCGGGCAGAGGGTGAACGCCTCGATCAGCCCGTAGGCGTGCAGGCGCCGGGTGAGGTGGCCGGCCGGGGTCACCAGCACGAGGTCGGTCCCGGCGGCCTCCGCGCGCCGGCGGACCTGCAGGAGCAGCCGGACGCCGAGCGCGCAGGCGCGGTACACCGCGCTGAGGTCCAGGATCAGCGCCCGGCCCGGCGCCGTCGGCCAGAACGAGTCGATGCCGCCTTCGGCGTGGGCGACGGTGCCCTGGGACAGCGGTCCCGACAGCGCGACCACCACCGCGCGGTCGTAGAACGCCACCCCCACCCTCATCTGGCTCACCGCTCCGTACCCCCGAGCTCGACACCGCCGAAGCCCCCGTTCCCTACCCGGGTCGGGGGGCTTCTACCGCCACCGCGAACGCGGCGGCGTTGGCGTGTCAGGAGCGGCCGGGGGGTAGGGGGCGCGCAGCACCGCCGGCCGTCCGGACTGCGGGCGGTGCCAGGGGGCGTCCGTCCAGAAGTGCGGCGGACGCCCCCGTCCGCACGCGGGTCGCCGTCCGGTCCGGCCCGGCGCGGCCGGACCGGACGGCGGGCTCTAGGCGGGGCGGTTGGTCGTCGGGATCTGGATGCTGATCGGGTACTGCGCCTCCGAGAGGAAGAACAGCGCGGCCTGGCGGAGGATCTCGTCGAAGGCCCAGTAGATCTCGCGCAGCTCCTTCGGCGCCTTCGTGAGGTCGAGGATGCCCTCGCGGACCGCGATGAACGGCGGCCAGAGGGTGGTGATCAGGGTGTCCCAGACCGGCTCCCGCTGGATCTTCAGCCAGCCGGCGATCTCGTCGCCGAGCAGGAAGCGGGTGAGCGCGCCGAGGACGCCCTTGGTGAGGATGCCGCCGTCGATCACCGAGCCCAGGTTGAGCAGGATGTCGGCGAGCTTGATGCCCTCGGGGGTGGGGGCGAGGATCGGGGTGAGGACCTGCTTGGCCTGCGCGTTCGCCTCGTCCCAGGAGTTCGGGATGTACTCGTCCAGGATGCCGAGCATGTGCGCGGTCACCTGCCAGGAGTGCAGGAACGCGGTGGACTCGGCGGCCGGGATCGGCACCTTCCACTTGACCAGGTTCTGCATGACGGTCGTCGGCAGGCTGTGCCAGGTGACCATCATGTCGGCCTGGCTGATGGGGACCTGCTCGTCGGCGACCTTGGTCCAGGCCGGGGACTGCGGCAGCAGGTGGCGGACGCCGGCGTGGGCGAGCCGCGTCTTGACGCAGGTGACGATCATCTCGCCGTCGGGCTCGAACGCCTTCTCGGTGCCGATGTCGTAGCCGAGCTTGGCGGTCTTGGTGATGCGGTCCTTCATATCCGCACCGCCCTTGGAGTAGTAGACCGCGCGGGCCTCCTTGGGGATGGCGGTGCTCATCATCCCGCTGGCGAAACCGTAGGTGACGCCGAGGTAGAGGCCGCGCTTCTGGTTGAACTCGAACGCGGTGGCGAGCTTGCCGTGGTCGGCCCACGAGGGGAGCTTGCGGGCCTCCTCGATGAAGTCGCGCAGGTCCGCGGGCAGCCCGGCGGGGAGCGCCTGGCCGTTCTTGGTCCACGTCTTCAGCAGGTCGTTGACCTTCGGCACGTCGCCCCGGTCGATCAGCGAGGCGACCAGCGGGTCGGCCACCTCGTCCCAGACCCACTTCGGGTCGGCGCCCTCGCCCGCTCCGGCCACCGAACCCTTCGGCGACCACGTCCAGAGCGAGGACGCCTGCGCGGGGGCGGCCGCGGTCAGCGCGCCGAGCGCGCCGAGCGCACCACCCGCCATCAACACATTGCGTCTGCTGGGACTCTCCATGCCTGAACGCCTCCTCGGGGCCGGAGAACCTGACTGATACGCTGAAACACGAACCGCTTCCTCGTATCATCGATCGCCGTTATGACAGCACAACGTGGCGCCCATCACAAGACCCGATTTCGGCGGACCCTCCGGCGGGGTGGGGCAGAATCGGATCCCAGGAGGAGAGCATGGAACCTGCGCTGCCCTTTATCGGGGGGCCCTCGGACGAGGCGTCGCTGCTCGAACGCGCGTTCACCGACGCCGTCGAGCGGGTCGGCGACACCGACGAGACGCGGGCGCGCATCCTCAAGGCGGCCTACGAGCAGTTCTGCCGGGTCGGCATCCAGCGCTCCACGATGGAGGACGTGGCCCGCCGCGCCGGCGTCTCGCGGATCACCGTCTACCGGCGGTTCTCCACCAAGGACGCGCTGGTGGAGCAGGTGGTGCGGCAGGAGTTCCGCCGCTACTTCGACCGGTTCCTGGTGGAGATCGCGCGGGCCGAGACCGCCGCGGACCGGGTGGTGCTCGGCTTCGTCAGCTCGCTCCGCGCCATCCGTGACAACCCGCTGATCGGCGGGCTGATGGAGACCGAGCCGGACCTGCTCGTGCCGTCCATGGTCAGCGACGGCGGGTGGACGGTCGCCACCGTCCGGCGGTTCGTCGCGGGCCAGCTCCGCGCCGAGCAGCACGCCGGCACCGTGGCCGCCGAGCTGGACGTCGACATCGTGGCGGAGATGATGGTGCGGGTCTCCGCCTCGTTCCTGGCGATCCCGAGCCACCTCATCGACCTCGACGACGAGGCGGAGCTGGCCGCGATCGCCCGCCGCTTCCTCGTCCCCATGCTGGAACCGCGCGCGCCCCGCATCGAGCCGCGCTGACACTTCCCCTTGCAAGTGAACACTTACTCGATGATAATCGCCTGAGCCTCACATCCCCCTGCCGTGCGACGGAGGTCCGCCATGGCCATCGAGGACGGCTCAGCGCCGCTCGCCCCCACCGCGCCGCCCGCGCCCGCCCTCTCCACGAAGGCGACGGCGTCGCTGGTGAGCGGGTCCATCAGCGTCTTCGGGCTCTCCATCGCCTCGGCGAACGTCATCATGCAGCTGTCGCGGCTGCCGGTCGCCTACGGCGTCATGGAGAGCAAGGTGGAGAGCGGCCGCGTCGACCGGCACCCGGTGAAGCGGCTGCGCACGACGCTCTCCTACATCGTGGTCGCCCTGTTCGGCACCGCCGCCGAGCAGGAGACGATGCGCCGCGAGGTGAACAGGGCGCACCGCCACGTCCGCTCCGCGCCCACCGAACCGGTGCCCTACAACGCCTTCGACCGCGAGCTGCAACTGTGGGTCGCCGCCTGCCTGTACTGGGGCCTGGAGGACTTCCGCGAGCGCATGGTCGGGCCGTTCACCCCCGCCGAGCGCGAGGCGTTCTACCGGCACGGCGCCCGCTTCGGGACGACGCTCCAGCTCCGCCCCGACATGTGGCCGGCCGACCGCGCGGCCTTCGACGACTACTGGACCGCGTCCATGGACAAGGTCCGCATGGACGCGACATCCCGCGCCTACCTGCGCTCGCTCGCCCGCCTGGGCTTCCTCCCGAAGCCCATCGGCCTCCTCTTCGGCCCGTTCCACGAGTTCATCACCGCGGGCTTCCTCCCGCCCCGCTTCCGCGAGGAGATCGGCCTCCCCTGGAACGCCCGCCGCCAGGCCGCCTTCGACCGCCACGTCCGGCTCATGGCCCGCGTCAACAACGCCCTGCCCGCCCCCCTCCGCCAGTTCCCCTGGAACCTCTACCTCCGCGACGTCCGCCGCCGCATCCGCACCGGCCGCCCCATCGTCTAGGCTCCTGCCCAACGCAGCCACGGAACGCCTTCTGGCAAAATCTCTCCGCCATCCAGACGCTGCTCGTTTTTCAGGTTTCCCCGCCGTTGCAGAGAGTTTGTCCCTGGCGCAGTCAGGCTGGGGCTGCACAATCGAGGTAGGCGCGCGGGATACCACCATTCAAAGCGTTGCCGTAAATCTCAAACTCCATCAGAAAATTATGGACGAAAAGCCCACCGTCACACACGACGCTCCAACTATCGCAATCAGTAGCGGTCAAACGAATCGAGACCAGACATAAAGGTTAATCGATCCAAGACTCTACGGACCAAATAACCGCGCCGACGTCCGCTGCGATTACCTTCGCGACATGCGGAAGAGTCGCGATCAACCGCAGCGATCAACCGATAGGCGTCCGGCTATCAGAGCACACCCAACGACGCCAGAAAAGGTTTTCGATAATTTTACGCACACTATCTCGGCGCGACGGAATTCACTCTTATTTGCCAGACGGAATAGAATCCTGCATTTTACTCGATAGATCTACTCGACAACCAGGAAAGAGAGGCGAGATACGACAAATTCTCCATAATCAAATTCTCTCCCAAGATTCAACAATCGCCCATACTGGAATGAATTTAAATCTATAGAATACTCCATAAGAACACGCAATAGCACCCTAAAGGCAAGCTCTGGACTTATATTCAATGCACAATTTTTCAAAGCCGAGACCGCACCAGGCACGCCCGTAGTGAAATTTCTCTCGACCAGAGAAACAAGAGCAGATTCGACGCTATCGATTTCCTTTATGATATTTGTCCGGAGATTGCTAAAATTATTACCGACATTAATAATATCAGGATTGTCTATTTTTACTTCGCATATATGTATTATATACTGGAACCATATTAGACCCGTTTCATTTGCAGAACGTAGGCTATGATTAGATCCAGTAGCACATTCCCATAGAATGGATACTGTATTTTCGTCCCCCCTAGAAACCAGCTTGAGTGCATCATTGGCAAGTGCCAATATATATGTTTCTGGCATTTGTTCTACATAATCGACAACTATGCTTCGAGCACTTCCTGAAGATTTCCAATCCTGGTGAAAGAACGAAGCCAGGTGCGTAATTCCGAAATCATCATCCGTAAATCTAATTGACACACTTCCCTCATCTTGGATATGCGGTGGATACATAATACCCACCCGGATGACCAGCTGCGCGCTGAAGAATTATCGTGTAAGCATTACTAGTTGGAGTGATCGCTCCATCCGCATCGGCTCTCACGCCAATAGAATTATTGGCGCCGAACCTACCTTTGATTTCCAGAGGACCCACTCCTCCCCGGCGAAGCCACGTCGCAATACGCCGTTGATTGTCCGCTATGCCGTAATCGACCACCTGTTGAGCAGTCTGGAGATCAGTGAAGCGCGATTTAATGCCGCTTTGCCGCGCCATGTTGATCAAGTCTTGATCTGTCACATTGACATGCTCATTGAGTGTATGCGCAGCCGGAAAATGGGCGTCGTCTGCAACCAAGTCTGGGCAGTTATGAACAAGAATGGAAACTTTTCCGGCCAGTACATAATAAGTATGAAGCTGCTCAACAGCCAGATTGTAAGTGCGTGCGGGAAAATCCAATTCTTGAAGAGAAATGATTTTTACAAGGCGTCCATTCATGCCCTGTAGGAAATCGCCTGCCTTAAGCTGGTCCGCTGCAGTCCATGCATTCTTTGTTGCGTCCCAATACAGATGGCTACTCGTGCCCGTGACGCTCTGCGGTCCATGCTTGGTCGCTATAGTGACCTTGGTAAAACGGGTATCACGAGGTGTGACCGCCACGCCTGATACTCGGTGCCGTTGCGCTGGGGCGATATCTCCAGGAACCGTATTCGCTACTAGCTCTCCCTTTTTGACTTCCTTTATTGATTTGCTTTTTCCGTCAGGCAAGAGCACTGGTGTTTCTGGTAGAAAACTGCATTTAGCTCCGCGGAGCCCTCCCGATGAAAGCTTTCCTCCACGGATCGTGATGCCTTCACCCGCCTCGGCGCCTTTTCCTCCCCCTGCAAAAGATATCACTGTGGCTATCACCATCAGGCAAGCACGCCACCGGTTGCTACCAGTAGAACACTCGTACATCGCATCACCGATGAGTGCATTGAAAAAATTGACGAATGAGCTGTCCTTAGTATCGAGCGGATTACCCAGATCAGGGCCCTGACTCGTATCGAGGCCGAATCCATAAGCCTTGACAGATGCACTTACTTCTTGCCGATGCCGAAACCCGGACAATCCTGAAAGAATCACAACCGGATCTGCAACTATCGGACCAGGCGGATTTCCATTATCCCTTTTCCGCGGGTCACCCAAATCCGATATAACATTTCGGATAGCATCGCGAGTTGGATTACGAATTCCTGGACGACCGCAGTCGAGGCCGCAGCCGCCCTTAGCGGGCTTGTCATGTCCGACGTTGACGATGCCGCCACCGCAGCGGTCGATGGGGCACAATCCGCTGGGGTCACTGGAGGTCACAGGATTCGAGTCCGCGTAGGTGTAGCCATTCTGTTGCTGTTGTCCCGTGGCGGACAAAATCGGGTCCACGCTGATAAAGCGGCCGAGAGTGGGGTCGTACCAGCGGGCTCCGACGTTGACCAGGCCGGTGGTCTGGTCTTCGACCTTGTCCAGGAAGCCGTGGTTGTCCGGCCACGAGGACGGCTTGGTTCCGCGGCTGTCCCCGTAGGGGGTGCTCTGCTTCCAGACGGGCTGGGCCCAGTCCTTATCGATGTTGAAGGTTCCGGTGCCGTGCGGGTCGGAGGTCGTGAAGGAGACCTTCTGGATTCCGCCGGCATCGACGGCGCGCACGGCGGTGACGCCTCCGGGCTGGGGGTAGTAGCGAACGCCGCTCAAAATCCCGGTGGCCGTGTTCAGACTGAGTTGTTCGCCCGGTAGGTAAAGCGTCGTGACCTTGGCGGAGGCGTCTTTCTGGAGCAGAAGCTGGCCGTCAGGGCCGTACAGATAGGAGACGCCACCTTGAGAAGTGGTGACGGTGGACAGTTCTCCTTGGTCGTCCCAGCCGAGCGTGCGGCTGTCCGTCGTGCTGTTCGGCTGGTTGGGGTTGGTGATGGTGGAGCGCTGGTTAAGGTTGCCGACCTTGTCGTAGCCGAACGACTGCGTCTGCACGGTGACCGGCGTTGCCCCCGGTGTCGCCGCAGTGGTCTTGGTCAGGGACGTCAGCGTGTGCGGCTGCGCATTGCCACTGCCGGCGTAGGTATAGCTCGTGACCATGTCACCGGTGCCGCCGACCCCGTGGTCGGTCTGCTTCTGGCGCTGGCCGAGGGGATCGAACGTCCAGCTGGTCCAGTACGCACCGTTCGCGATGCCGGATCCGACAGTGGCGCCACCGTTGCTCGCCGGATCGGCCTTGCAGTCGTCGGTGCCCGTCCATGCCTGGGTCAGCCGGTCGAGGCTGTCGTATCCAAAGCACTGGGTCTCGCGCTGGCTGCCCTGGCGGACATTGATCTGCTTGGTCGGGTTGCCGGCGAGATCGTAGGAGTACAGGTTCTGATCGATCGGGACGGAGGAGCGGTCAGAGTAGGTGAACTGCTGGTCGTCCAACCGCCCGGTGTGCTCGTCATAGTGCAGCGAGAGGTAGGCGGGTTTGCTGGACGCCCCGGACTTGACCTGCGTGACCTGGCTGTAGGCCGAATAGGTCACATCACTCGCATAGCCGCCAAGGCCGTTGCTGCCGGACTGCAGATCGAGGCCGCCGGCGGTCTTCCAGCCGTAGTCGACCTGCTCCTCGGGCAGCGGCCCGTCCGCGTTGTAGTAGGCGTCCAGCAGGAGGCCCGCACGGTCGGTGTAGTCGTAGTACACCGTGTGATCGCCCTTGAGCGCCCCCTCCGAAGCAGGGAGGGTCGTGGTGCTTCCCAGCGGATCTCCGAAAACGGTGAAGCCGTCGGTCACATGGGTGGTGTATCCGCGCTGCTTACCGGTGAGGCCACCGACGGTGGCGCTGCCGTTGACGTCGTAGCGTGTGGAGGAGGTCAGGTGGCCGATCGGGTTGGTCAATCCGGCGATGTCGGCGCTGCCGTCCGGCTTCAGGTTGTCGTACGTCCAGGACGCGATCTGCTTGGTCGCGTCCGGCTGGCCGCTCGTCGGGGCGGCACCGTGATAGCTGCCCGTACGGCGGTCGACGACGTCATAGGTGTAGGAAGTCGTGGCACCGTTACCGTCGGTCGACTGGACGATGCGGCCGAGCAGGTCATAGCTGGTGCTGGTCTTGCCCGCATCAGGATCGGTCTTCGTGAGGACCTGGCCCAGCGTGCCGTAGTCGGAGTGCCAGACGTCTCCTGAAGCAAGGTTCTTGATGTCGGTCTGGTTGCCGCGGGCGTCATAGCCGTAGGTGACGCCCTGCGTCTTGCCGTTGGACGCGGTCGTGCTGCCGCCGCTGATGGTCACCGAGGGAATCGCGGCCGGGCCGGTGCCGGGATTGATAGTGACGTTGGGACGTGAGGTGTAATTGTCCGCTTCGATCGAACGTCCGAGCGCGTCGGTGACCGACTGCGTGGCGACGCCGCCGGGAGGCGGCACGGTTATGGTCTTGTCCCCGTAGTAGGCAGTCGCCGTCTGCTCTCTCACCTGCGACTGGTAGTACGAGGTGGCCAGGATGGGGCGTCCGGCACCGTCGAAGGTCGTCACGATCTGACTGGGGATCTTGGAATCCTCGGCGGCGGCCAAGGTGTTGTTGGGAGTCGCGCCCGAGTCCCAGTAGGCGGCATTGCTCTTCCACGTCCAGCCATGGGTGTCGTAGAAGGTGTTGGTGAGCAGCCGCCCGCCCTGCGGAGTGGGACTCTGCGTCTGGACGGGCCGCAGCATCGCGTCGTAAAGGGCGGTGGAGAGGCTGTACCCGTTGGCGTCGTTCGCGGTCTGCGTGGTGACGGCGGACACCGCGGTGCGGGAGAGCTGGTAGCCGTACTTGACGTTCGCGGGCTGGCTGGTGGGGCGGGAGTTGCTCCACACGGCCGTCAGCCGCCCGAGGCCGTCATAGGTGCTGCTGGTCGTGATCTTGTTGGGATCGCTGGTGGAGATCGGGACGCTGCGGCGCGGATCGAGGACGATCGTGGCCGTCTGCCCGAGCGGGTTGGTCGTGACCGTCTTGGTGACCACTCCGGCGGTGACGGTGTTCTCGGTGTGGGTGTGCGCCCCAAGGGCGTTCCAGGTGTCCGTGCTCACGCCGCTGTCGTCGTACTTGGTGGCCGCGGCCACCTTCCAGACGACTTTGCCCGCGGCCACGTCGTAGTCGGCCTTGCGCACCTCGGTCACGTTGCCGACGACCGGTGTCTTTAGCGGGTGGCCGGTGCTGCCCGGGTCAAGGTCGGTGGGGAGGCTCGGGCCGAGCGTGTCGTCGTCGTAGATCGTCTTGGTGTCGGAGACCAGTTCGGTCGCCGCATTGTAGGACGAGGGCGCGGTGAGCGCGTTCACCTGCCCGGAGGCCGGCACGCTGGCACCGTCAGGGTTGGCTCCACCACAGGCCTTGGCGATCGTGACGACCTCTGCCGGCAGGCCGGCGAGATTATTGCCCGAGTTGTAAGGGGCGTAGCTCGTCGTGGTGCACTTGCGTTGATCGGTGCGAGAGGTGTCGCCGTGCTCGTAGACCCGTACCGGCATCCCGAAGGTCGGCGACGTAGCTGTCGTGTCGTAGGCCGTGTCTGTCTCAGTGATCCGCCAGCCGGGAGTGCCCGACACCTTCTGCCGTGTCCACGTCTCCACCTGACCGGTGGCGTTCACCGTCAGGTCGGGCAGGGCGTTCCTGGGGCGGGAGGCGATGGCCGGGGAGACCCAGTACGAATTGATCGTGGAGCCGGTGATGTTGTCGTTGCCGCCGGCCCAGTTGTAAGTGGTCGTCTCAAGGGGGCTGCCGGCCAGCCTGTCGAGGTCGGGATGGTCCTTGCCTTGGGAGTCGGTGATGGACGAGTCGCCGGTGAAAGTGATGGGCTTGTCGGCGTCCACCACCGACCAGCCGCCCTCGTTGTCATCGAAAGCAGCGTTCGTGATGTTGTTGTTGGCCATGCCGCGGTAGTAGACGGTCTCGGACTCGGTTTGCGGATCCGAGCCCTGACCCATGAAGGTCTGCACCTTGCCGAAGCCGCGCCACTGCCCGTAGGTGCGGTACTTGGGCTTGACGACCTCGTTGGTGTCGAAGTGCCAGGCACCGCCGCCCAGGTACGAGTAGCCCGTGTAGGTCGCCGGTGATCTACCGGTGGGGTCGGTGCCGATCGCGCTGGTCTGGGTGACGGACTTGACCTGATAGGTGTTGAACCAGTCGCGGAAAGGCTTGCTGGAATACGGCGGAGTCCAGTACACGGGGAAGCAGGACGTGGTGTTCTTGGCCGGGTCGATGCTGGACGGCGTCGGGCACGGATTGGCCTGAAAGTAGTTGACGCCGATGACCGAGCCCGTCTCGGTCGTGATCGACAGGAGCCGCATCCGGTTGAGCGGGCCGTTCCCGTCGGTGCCGGCGTCGACGCGGTTCGGCAGTGTCTGCGGCTCGAACGTCACGTCCGGCAAGGTGACGGCGCTTCCTCCGCCGGCAGTGTCCGCGCCCTTGCGGCTGATGCTCGACAGCCACAATGTGGGGTCCGCGCCATCGTTGGGGTCGGGCATCGTCTGGGTGAAGGTCCAGGAGTCCACCGGCGCATAGGCGCTGCCGTCCCACTGTTGGGTGGCGATCCCGGTGAGACGGACGGTGGACCAGTGCGTGGGAGCGCTCACCAGGCAGCGGTCCCCGACCTTGCAGATCAGGTCGTTGGGCGTGTCCAAGTAGCCGTTACGGCTCGTCCCGGTCGGGAAATCGCAGCTCCCCGACAGGCAGCGCGGCGACGACTTGAAGATCACCTGAGCCGGTGCGTGACCGGAGTTGACGCTGTAGGCTTGGCCGTCACGGAAGCCGTAGTCGATGTGGTCGAGGTAGGAGTCGCGGACGTAGTCGGCATTGGCCTTGATGGTCGCCGGATCGGTGGTGGTCAGAGGCGCGTTCTGGGTGTACGAGTTCGTGGCCTGCTTGTAGTAGTACGACGTCGCGTTGCCGCGGACGTCCACGACGTAGTCCAAGTGCCAGCGGTAAGCGGTCTTGCAGACCGACTTGTCGAATCCCTCGGACTTCCAGCAGGGGTCGGTGTAGGTGGTGCCGTTGGGCTGATGGGCTGAGAACACCGGTTCCCAGTCCACCGAATTGGTCGCCTGCTTGCCTGAGGTCCACCCGGGAAGCTGGTTACGGCCGAAGTAGTACTGGGTGCCGTCCCGGCCGGTGATTCTCCAGAAGTCCTTGTTGTCGGCGCCGGTGCCGTTGTTGGCGTTGGTGACGCGCTCCACCTTCTCGCCGCTGGCGTCCGAGGTGGTGTACTTCCCGTTCTGAGCGATGATGTCGACGGTGCGTCCGTTCAGCGACATCGACAGGATCGGCCCGTCGTAGCACAGGTCACCGATCTTCTTGGGAGCAGCAGCCCCCTCCGGCTTGTCCGCGCAACCGGCGAAGGTCTGCTCGATGAAGGAGTTCGGGGTGCTCCAACCGTCTCCCAGCCAGTTGGCTTGTGAGGAGGTCGCCGATGTCTGTCCGTCGACGCTGCCCGAGTCATAGTTCAGCCCCAATTGGGGCGCCAGGACAGTGGCCACCGACGGCACTGGGATCGGGTAGCTGTAAGTGAACGACCCTCTCGAGCCGCCCGCCGTCCAGGAGCCTGACGGCTTGAGGTCAGTCGAGTTGCTGGAGCCGGCGGCGCCGCCGTCGGCGCCGCCCGTGGTTGTGCCATTAGGGCCGGTGCCGCTGGTGACGGCGAGGACAGTAGCCGTGCCGTTCACCGAAAGAGCGGTCGGCTGGGCGTAGACGTCCTGGCCCTTGACGTAGATCCCGGCACCTGGAAGGGACGTCTGGGTCCGACACTCGGTCTTGTCGGGCGAGGTGAGCGCGCAAGCCGGGAGCTGCACCATGTGCAGGCTCGTCGCCCAGTTGCGACCGTAGTAGGCGGTCAGCCAGTTGTAGTCGACGCCGATGCGCACCGGGCCCGCGCCCTTGGTGACAGGAGTGCCGCCGTGGGGGGTGGCGGTGAAGACCAGGCCGGTGATGTTGAGGCGCTTGGCTGTGTCACGGGCGGCGGTCTTGACCGTCACCTTCGCCGGGCCGGTGTAGGCGCCGGACGGGGATTTGACGGGTTGCACCCACACCGGCGTGCCCTTGGCGGGTGCCTGGCCCGCGCCGGGGTTGCGGACGCTCAATTTGGCCGGGTCGAGGGAGACGTCGGCGGTCGTGACCGCAGGCCAGGTCTCCTTCGGAGGCTTGACGGACGGAGGCTGCTTCGCGGTCGCCGTCTTCTCGAAGTGCACGTCGTGCACTCCCTTGACCGCGACGCCCTTGGCTGCCGGCGGGCGGGCATGACCTGCCAACACCCAGTGACCGACTCCGATGAGTGGTGTCACCACAGCAAGGGCGACGAGCACGCGGAACAGGCGCGAGCGCGCCGTCCATGCGGCCCAGCCACGAACGAGCCAACCCGAGAACCGTCCAGCACGCATCGACGCCCCAGCAGCCGGGCCCCACTGAACACGGCCTCGCTCCGGCGACGGCCGGTGGCGGAGTCGTGCGAAGCGAGGAGCGATAACAAGATCGGCTGGACCGTCTCACGTCGACAGCGCTCTCCACCATCCTCCGTTTGCGTAGTCAAGTCGTTGCACATCTGCGCAAACGATCTCTGAGCTGCCCGAATATTCGATCTTCGCCCGCAGAGTGACCCCCTGGCCATATCTGGTCATTGATCACGGTCAGGGTGATGCCTTCTCATGGTGATGCCCTGTCCCCTGACTCCGCGTCGAGGGGACCGTGAATCCCTTAGGAGCTGGGATTTGACCCGTAGACGCCTCAGGCGCAGGCCCCATCGCGCCATGACCGCGTTCACCGCGCTGGTGACCGGATCGACAGTGATGATCGCTGTCAACATCGCATCGACCGCGCAAGCGTCCCCGTCGCTTCCGCACCAGCCGCTCGCTGCCGGACCGGGAGCGGCCGCCACGCAGAGTAGGGGCGACCAGGCCATCTCCAAGGCCTCCGCGCAGGCCGCCGCGACCGACGAGCCGGTCGTCGTGGACGCGCTGACGACCCCTACGGCGCAGATGACCGCCCAGCCCGACGGCACCCTCAGCGTGGAACAGGCCCTGGAGCCCGTGCGGGTACGTCAAGGGGGTGTCTGGAAGGACCTGGACCCGACCCTGCACTTCAACTCCGACGGGACGGTCTCCCCCAATGTCACCGTCGGAGACGTCAAGCTTTCGGGCGGCGGTGTCGGTCCGTTCGCGACCTTCGACTCGGGCGGGCGCGGCTTCACGATGGGCTGGCTGCCGCTGCCCAAGCCGACGCTGAGCGGCGCGGCAGCCACCTACAGCGAGGTCATCACCGGCGTCGACATGACGCTGACGGTCCAGGACGACGGGTCCGTCGAGGAACTCATCATCATCAAGAACAGGACCGGTGCCACCAATCCGTGGCTCACGGTGCTGAAGTTCGGACTCGGGCTGTCCAGCGGCACCAGCATGATCAAGAATGGTGACGGCACGCTGGACATCACCGCCGACGCCGACGCCGAGCCCGTCTACAGTGCCAACGCACCCCTGATGTGGGACACCGTCGGCGCCCCCGACGCGGCGTCGGCTCCGCCCGGCGACAACGACGAGCCTGACGCCGATCCGGTCAACACCGATCCCGATCCCGCCCCGGCTGCGGCGGGCGCCGCTGCGAAGGCCGCGGCCGCCACTGATCCGGCGGATCACGTGAAGGCGATGAAAACCGCCGTCGTCAAGGGCGACACCACCGCTCAGCAGCAGGCGGCCGCGCCGAAGCGCACCGGGACGCTACTGAAGGCCGCGTCCGACACCGACGGCGGCGAGCAGACGTTGGAGATCACGCCGGACCAGGCGTTCCTGAACGCGGCATCGACCGTGTATCCGGTGTACCTGGACCCGACGCCCACGCCGGTGCATCCTCCGCGTGGCGGCAACGCCGATGAGGACGGCACCTGGGCGCAGTGGACGACGAGCGGACCCGCGGCTCACGGCTACGCCTACCGGCCGACGAAGAAACACAGCGACACCGGCCGGGTGGAGCACAACATCCAGGTCGGCTTCATGGGCTGGTACCCCTACAACACCACCCAACCTGTGTCCCGCGGCTCGGCCGGCACCTACGTGTCCCGCGGGTACGTCCAACTGCCGATCGACAAGGCGCTGCACCAGGCCGGGAAGATCGTGTCGTCGAAGCTGAACATCGCCCCGTGGCACGCGCCAGGCTGGTCATGTTCGGCCGAGACCGTCGGCACCGACCTGTATCTCAGCGACGCCTTCAGCAAGTCGAACAAACCGAACTGGACGCCCAAGGGCGGCGAGCTCGGCCATGTCAACAAGCCCGCCTGCTCGGACAAGAAGCTCGGCTACGACATCACGAGCCACATGCAGAGCTGGCTCGGCGGCCACAAGACCGACACGAAGATCAATTTCCAGCTCAAGGCGCACAACGAGAGCAACGCCATGACCTGGAAGCAGATCAAGCCCAAGGACGTCCGGATGACGACGGTCTTCAACCGGACTCCGAACGCGCCGCAGTGGCTGGCCTCGGCGCCTGGCGGCGCGTGCCAGGCGAGCCCGGCCAAGGTCGTCATCGGCAACGACGACATGACCTTCTCGGCCCGCCATTCCGACCCCGACAGCGGCACCCTCGCCACCACCTTCCACGTCACCGACACCGCGACCGGCAAGGAGGTGTGGAAGACGACCGTGCAGAGCAAGTCGGGTACGACCGCCCTCACCACGACGGTCAAGCGGTCGACGATCCAGAGCACGTGGTTCAGTGACGGCGCGGCGCACACCTTCACCTGGTATGCGCAGACGAGCGACGGTGAGCTCACCAGTCCCAAGTCTTCGACATGCGGATTCACCTACGATCCACGTGCTCCGCACGCGCCCGGTGTGAAGTTGCCGACCACGGACGGCTCGCCCATCGGTACCGTCGGCGCCCAGGTCGACCTCCAGTTCGCGCCGTGCCAGGACATCCTGGCCGATCCGCCCGCATCCGCCTGCGCCTACTCCTCCACCGAGGCACACACGGCCGGGTACGTGTACCAGTTGAACAGCGGTCCGCCGGTCACCGTCACCGCTCCCAGCGGTGACGTGGCGAAGAGCGTCCCTATCACGCTGACACGAGTTGGCACCAACACCCTCACCGTCAAGGCGATGTCGGCAGGTGGCAACTACAGCGAACTGGCAGTGGACTCCTCACGCTCCGGCCAACTCTTCACCTTCAGTGTCAAGGCGCCCGCTTCGGCGGTCCGTGACGCCGACATCAACGGCGACAACGTGCCCGACCTCCTCTTGAACGGGACTACGACGAGCGCCGGTCTATGGCTCGCCTCCGGCGTTCCGGGCGGCCATGTCAGCAGCCCGGTCAACATCGGTGCGACTGGTCCCGGCTACAACACCGTTCCCAGTGTCAACGATTGGAACGGCGCACAGCCCCTCCACGGCGACTTCACCAACGACAACGTCCAGGATGTGGCCGTCTACTATCCGCAGGGCGATCCGATACGGCCGGGATACGCGACCGTGCTGTACGGAACGAACAGCGCCGATCCCCTGTCGTCCACATCCGATATGAAGCTGGACCTCAAGCCTGAACACTTGCGCGACCGCAACTTCCGTAATGTCTACCCGACCCAGCTTATCGCAGCCGGGAACGCGACCGGCGACGCGCCGAGCCGCCTGCCCGATCTGATCGGCATTCTCGGCGAGGACGGAAAGGGGCGCGAGCTGGTCGCCTTCTCCAGCAACAATACCTTCGCCGACTACAACAAAGCTCGAGTCATCGCTTCTCCAGGCGACTCCTCCAGCGGTACCTACTCCGGCGATAAGACTCCGGACAACCCGAACAACGACTGCCCTACCTGTACGTGGAGCCGCTTCACCATCGTCGCCTCCCAGAAGGAAGGCGTGACCACCCTGTTCGCGATGCGGGACGACGGTGCCCTCTGGTCCTCCACCGCCGCCGCCAATTCACCGCCCGGCACACAGGGCACCTGGACGTCCATCAGCGTGCCGTGGACGAGCAAGTCGCTGAAGTCGGGGATGGACCGGCCGGGCGGCCCGCTCTGCCTCGACGCGCTGGACGGTGCCCACATCAACGGCACCGCCGTTCGCGCCTGGGACTGCAACGGCCTGATCCCCGCGCAGCAGTGGACGCTGAACAGCAATGGCAACGTCAACCTGGCCGGCGACACTGGCCTGTGCCTTGAGGTCGTTGGCGGAGCGTCCGCCAAAGCCAACGGCACCAAGGTGGACCTGTCCGCGTGCGTCGCAGGCGCGGTGAACCAGCAGTGGCAGGTTTACAACGGGGGCCTGAAGAACCCGAACTCCGGGCGCTGCCTGGACGCGCCGGGCTCGGCTGCCGGAGCCCAACTCGACATCTGGGACTGCAACGGCGGGGCGAACCAGCGCTGGACCTTCGGTCCAGGGCTGCCCAAGCTCGTCCAGGCCGACGTTCGGGCCGACGGCACCACCGAACTGTGGTGGCGCAACCTCATCTTCGCCACCTCGTTGTGGATGGCTGCCGACGGCAAGTCGATCGCCCTCGGCCCCTACAACGACCTCGCATCGCCGCTGCACAACTGGTCACTGCACGACGGGCCGGGTACCACTCAGGCCAGTGACCAAGGGGGCACGCCGGGCGTGCTCAACAACGTGTCCTGGACCGATCCGTCGACTGACCCGGTCCATCTCAGCGTCGCGCAGTTCGAGGGCGACAAGAGCTGGATCAAGCTCGGTCCCGACGGGGTGCTCCAGAACAGGGCGGAGATGACGCTGTCCTTCCAGTTCCAGGCCAAACCCGGCACTAGCGGCATCTTGCTATCGACGGGGCACGACACTCCCGACAAGAACAATGCGGCGGCGATGCCTCTCGCTTACATCGGCACCGACGGAAGGCTGTACGCGCAGTTCTGGAACGGTGTGGTTCGCCCCATGACATCCCCCCGGCAGGTGAACGACGGCCAGTGGCATACCGTCACGCTGGAGACCGACGGCGCGAACCAGTCGCTCTTCATCGACAATCACCCGCGGATCGCCATGGCTCTGAACCCGACCGTCAGCGTCTCCGACCCCCAGGTCTACGTCGGCGGTGGTGTCTTCCCAGTGAAGGCGTGGGTGAATTCTCCCGGCGGCAATACCACCGCACACCCGAGCTACTTCACCGGCACCATGGCCAATGTCCTCATGTACAACACCTGGCTGTTCCCGGGGAACCAGCTGGACCCGTTGAACAAGCAGGCGGACGTGACTGGACGGTTCGTGAGCGGGGCCGGGCCCTGCATGGACAATCGCGACGGAGCCGAGGCCGACGGCAACAAGGTAGCGATCTCGGCGTGCTCAGCAGCCGCCAACGCCAACCAGGACTGGACGGTGAAGCCGGACCACACCATCCACTGGAAGAGCAAGTGCCTCAACGCCTCCGGCACGGCCAACAAGTCGCTGGTCGTCATCTCCACCTGCTCGTCGAGCAGCGCCACCCAGCAGTGGTACCTCAACTCCGCCGGGGAGATTTGGAACGCCGGCGCCAAGCTCTGCCTCACCAATCCCGGCAACACCACGGCGAACGGCGTCCAGCTTCAGGTCGCCACCTGCGCCATCGGCCCCGACCAGACCTGGAGGTACCCGTGATCATGTGGTAGGCGTCCAGATTCCCGCCTCGGGAACGGGATTTCCCCTTTCTTCTCCGCCCGCCGGCGGCCGTCGGCTCGACGGCCGCCGGCGGGTGCTCCGCCCCCGCATGCGAGGAACTCCATGCCCATGACCGCCGTGCGCCGCCGTCCGCCGAAGAGCGGACGGTATCTATATGTTCTGGCCTTCCTGAGCCCGCTGATGGTGATCATTTCTACCGGTCCCTCCTGGGCGGACGATGGGTCGCCGGCCGCGACGGCCACCACCTCGCCTTCGGCCTCCGCAGTGCCCGCGAGAGCACCTGTCCTCGTCCTGCACACGACCGTGAAGGGTTCGGTCGCCTCGGCGAAGGGCACCCGTGCTGTGCAAGCCGAGGTCTGGGTCGCCGCAACCGGCGGGCAGGCCCGCAACGCGACGCTGACCCTGACGGTCGATTCCCGCTCGGTGTCCATCGGTGCCCGCTGCACGCTGACCGGGACCGCGCGCTGCAGTCTCGGCGACGTCGGAACGGGCGGTGTCACCGTACCCGTGACGTTGACCGCGCCGAGCGGCCCGAAGGCTCTGGCGTTCACGCTGAGTTCGAGTGCCCAGGCCACCGGCGCGGCTGGGGTGAAGTCCACCGCGAAGGTCACCCTGGCGGCCGTGAAGCCGACGCCGTCGCCGTCGGCCACACCGAAGCCTTCACCGAAACCCACGCCCCATGCGACGCATGCGACTAGCGCCCCGTCGGCATCGTCTGCGGTCATCTCCGAGCCGACTGCATCCATCTCCGCCCCTTCGACGACTCCGCCGGCGTCTTCGGCAGCGGGCCTGCTCCCCCAGATCGCTCCGGCGGCCACGCCGGGCCCAGCGGCCACGGCGTCCCCGTCCGCCGGGAACGTGCCGGCCGGCCTCGCGTATCCGACGGCGTTGCGAAGCGACCGCAAGACCCACAAGGCAGCCGTGCCGGGATTCGTGAATCTGGAAAGCGTGCTCTGCGTGGTCGCGGTGCTCCTCGTCGCTGGTCTTGCGGCGCTGCCCAAGAGGCGCCGTTCCACCGCCGTTGCCGGGACGGCGTTGGCGCACGGTTCCGAGGAGCGGCCGGGAACGTCAGGACTCGCGACCCCGTGGAGGAATGCCTACGCCAAGGTCAGGGGTGGGCAAGGGGCGTCCACTGATTTGGCCTTCGGTATCCGCCTGCGCACCTTCCGGAAGCCTGGGCAGAGGACGCGGCGGGAACTCGATATCGCCGTGCGCCAGCATGTGCAGCCGCCTGAATCCTGACCGTGGCGCCGTCGTCTAGCGGAGGGCGCGGGCGGCGGTGTCGTGGAGGGCCAGGGAGAGGGCGACGGCGGTGTCGGTGACGGTGTCGAGGTCGTCGCCGAGGCGGCCGTCGGCCCACTGCTGGGCGAGCTCGTTCATGGCGCCGGTGAACATGGTGGCGGCGATGACGGCGGGCGGGCCCGGGTCCGCGACGCGGCTCATGGCGAGGACGGCGTCGAGCAGGGCGGTCTGGGCGGCGCGGCGGCGGGCGGCGAGGATCTCGTTGCCGCGCGCGGCGGCGAACAGGACGCGGCCGCGGCGCGGGTCGTCGCTGATGAAGCCGAGGACGGCGCGGATGCCGGCGCGGGTGCGGGCCTCCGGGCGCGGGCCGGCGGTGTCGACGGCGCGGGCCAGGACCTCGGCGAGCGCGGTCGCCTGCTGGTCGTAGACGGCGGCGAGCAGCCCGGCGGTGTCGGTGAAGCTCTCGTAGAAGTAGCGGGTGTGCAGCTCGGCCGCCCGGCAGACCGCGCGGACGGTGAGCCCCGCCTCGCCCTCGGCGCCGAACAGCGCGTAGGCGGCGCGGACGAGCATCTCGCGGCGCTCGTCCCGGCGGCGCTCGGCCGGGACGCCCGCCCACCGCGTCGCCGCCGGGGTGTCCGCCATGGAGGCAGCCTAGCAGTCTGGACACGAGTGTACCCAGATGCTTACTCTGGCTACGGTCGTATCCAGAAAGGGCCGGTGCCGGCATGCCCAGAGCCAACCCCCTCGCGGCGCGCTTCGAGCGCGCCTTCGACACCGACATCCGGTCGCGGTTCTTCCGCGGCCTGGCGTTCGACGGCCCGGACGGCGACCCGGGCTGGTTCGGGCCGGGCAGCGCCGTCTGGTACGTGCACTCCCACCTGCCGACGGTGATCCTCGGGCTGGTCGCCGCCGCCTACATCGAGGGCCTGGACCCCAGCATCAGCTGGATGGCGCACGACCACTCGCGCCTCGTCGAGCGCGCGGACGGCGTGCCGACCGGCGCGATCGACGAGGAGGGCGCCAAGGTCCGCCTCGGGCACTCGCTGTCGTTCTTCCTCGGCACCGCCTACGGCTCCACCGCGACGGCCGAGCGCCTCGCCCGCACCGTCCGGGCCATGCACCACACGATCAAGGGGACGCGCCCGGACGGGCTGCCCTACGACGCCGACGACCCCGAGTGGCTGCGCTGGAACTACGCGACCGTCGTCTGGGGCCTCGCGACCGCGCACGAGCGCTACCACCGGCGCCCGCTGCGCGGCGCCGGCCTGGACCGCTACTACGGCGAGTTCACGCGCGTCGGCGAGGCCCTCGGCGGGACGGACCTGCCGGCCACCAAGGCCGAGGTCGCCGCATGCCTGGAGTCCTACCTGCCGCGCCTCGCCGTCAGCCCCATCAAGGCGTTCTCCACCGGACCGAACCTGCGCGGCAACGGCGTCCCGCCCTGGCGGCCCGGCAGCGAGTTCATGGACTGGGCGGCGCGCGACATGCTGCCCGAGTGGGCGCGGAAGCTCGCGATGTACCGGCCGCCGAACCCGGTGACGCTGCGCGCCCGCCGCTCCGCGCTCTGGCTGGCGGTCAACGGCCTGCACGAGGCGACCGGACCGCTGCCCGAGTACCGGCAGGCCGAGGCCCGCGTCGCCGGCGGCACCACCGAGCCGGTCGCCTCGACCGCGCCCGCCGCCCCGGACGCGGTGCTGAGCCGCGCCGAGGTCGAGGCCGTCCCGAACGCGCTCGTGTGACGGCCGGTGCGGCACCGCCGGGCGGTGCCGCACCGGCGTCCGGTCACGCCTGGACGAGCAGCGCGTCGTAGGCGGTCGAGGACCGCTGCCCGCTCATGAACGCCACGAAGTCGCGGACGAAGTCGGCGCGCGAGCAGCGGGCGCGGGCGTCCTCCCCGTCCGGCCGGCCGTCCAGGTCGCGGCCGAAGGCGGTGCGGAACAGGGCGCGGTGCTCGGCCGCGCTGATGTCGCCGTCGCCGTCGGTGTCGGCCGTCGCGAACAGCACCTCGGCGAGGCGGATGAGGGCGGGCCCGGCGAGCGAGGACGCCGCCGCCGCGTACTCCCCCCGCGTGATGCGGCCGTCGCCGTCGGCGTCCAGATCCGCGAGCAGCTCGCGCCACCAGCGGGCGTAGGCGTCGTAGAGCCGCTCCTCGTCGGCCGCGTCCAGGTCGAGGCGGCCGGCGATCTCGCGGGCCATCGAGGCGAGGTCGGGCCAGTCCAGGGTGCCGTTGCCGGTCTGGTCGAGGACCTCGGCGAAGAACCGGTCGGCCGAGCGGGCGGCGGGACCGTCCCCGGCGCGGGGGCCGGCGTCCGCGCGGTCGGGGGTGAGCAGCCGGATCAGCGCGGCGGCCTGGCCCGTCCGGCCGCGCAGCGCCTCCAGCACGGCGGGCAGCTCCTCGCCCTCGGGGTCGAGCAGGCCCATGACGGTGCCGGTGCGGGTCCATGCCTTCGGCAGCAGCCGGGTCGCCACACCGGTACCGAGGTGCAGGCCGCGGCTCAGCGCGCCCGCGCCGGGCAGGTCGGCGAGGCCGGCCTGCCGCCGGAAGGACTCCGGCAGCGTCGCCACGACGACCATCGCGGCGGCCGGGCCGCCCACCGCCCGGCCGACCGCCCACACCGCGGGGCGGCCGCGCAGCACCGGCGGCGCGGGGACGTGCGCGAACAGCTTGTAGAGGATGACGCGGATGGCCTCGGTGTTCTCCAGCCCCCGCGCGAGCATGCCGTCGTAGTAGGGCCAGAACTCGGGGACCGTCGGCGGCAGCGCGTCGGCGTTCCCCTCCAGCAGGGCGAGGAACGCGCGGAACTCGCCGTAGAGGCGCTCCATGGACGGGCCGTCGAGGGACTCGCCGCTCAGGCGGGCTAGGGTGACCGTCGACTCGAACAGCGTCGCGACCACCCAGGCGCGGGCGCCGGCGTCCAACGCGCTGTAGGGGCGGCCGGCCTCGTCGGTACCGGAGATGCGGGCGTGCAGCCGGTTCAGCCGGGCCGCCTCGCGGTCGCGGACGTCGGGGTCGGCGTCCATGATGCGGCGGGTGCTGAGCAGGGTGTTGCGGAGCCGCCGCCAGGGGTGGGTGACGAAGGTCGAGTTGTCGATCAGCGCGGCGCCGATTTGCGGGTGCGCGGCCTCCAGCACGGTCGCGCGGACGACCGCGAGGCCCCACCGGGCGTCGTCGCAGTAGGAGGCGAGCAGCGCGTGCGGGCCGAGCACGTCGGCGGGGTCGTCGTGGACGGGTGCGGGGCTCATCGTGGTCCCTTTCCGGAGGCGGCCGGCGCGCGGACGCCGCCGAAGCGGCGGTCGCGGCGCCGGTAGGTGTCCAGGCACTCCCGGAAGTCGGCGGCGCGGAAGTCCGGCCAGAGCGCCCCCGGGAAGATCCATTCGGCGTAGGCCACCTGCCAGAGCATGAAGTTGGAGATGCGCTGCTCCCCCGAGGTGCGGATCACCAGGTCGACGTCCGGGGTGTCGGGGTGCGGGAGGTGGCCGGCGAAGCTGTGCTCGGTGACCTGGTCGGCGGGCACGCCGCCGCGGATCAGCGAGCGGGCGGCCTCGACGATGTCGCGGCGGCCGCCGTGGTCGAGGGCGATGGTGAGCGTCATCCGCCGGTTGCGGCGGGTGAGCTCGGTGAGGTCGGCCATGTCGCGGGCGAGGGCGGGCGGGATGCGCGGGTCGCCGGTGCCGAGGAACCGGCAGCGGATGCCCCGCGCGTGCAGGAAGAGCGCGCGGCGGCGGACGGTGCGCCGCGCGAGCCGCATGAGGAACTCGACCTCGCCGCCGGGGCGGCCCCAGTTCTCGGTGGAGAAGGCGTAGAGGGTGAGCCACTCGACGCCGGCGCCGTGCGCGGCCTCGATGGTGTCGATGACGGCGGCCTCGGCGGCCTCGTGCCCGGCGGTGCGCGGCAGCGACCGCTGCGCGGCCCACCGGCCGTTGCCGTCCATCACGCACGCCACGTGGCGCGGCGTACCGCGCGGCCCCTCCGCCACTGCCACCCGCTCCTCCACCGCACGCCACGGCCGTCCCATGGGTCATGCCCGCGAGCAAAGATCGTTACTCGCTGCGATCGAAGGATATCCAAAAGTGACCGCCGCGCACCGGGTTATCGGGCGACGGTGGCGGGGTCCTGGCAGGACTGGTGCAGGCCGGCCGGGATGTGGTGGCGCACCGGGACCGAGCGGCGGACGGTGCACCAGGCGACGGCGCCGCCGAGCGCGCAGAGGACGGCGGCGATGAGCATGGCGCGCGAGTAGCCGGGGCCGAGCGGCCCGTCGCCGGTGTTCACGCCCGCCACCAGCGGCAGCACCGCGACGGCGAGCAGGTTCGCCAGCCGCGACACCGCGTTGTTGGTGCCGGACGCCGCGCCCGCGTGGGCCTCGTCCACCGACGCCATGACGGTGGAGGTGAGCGGCGCGACGGTGAGCGCCATGCCGAGGCCGAACACGACGACGCCGGGCAGCACGCCCGTCCAGTAGGACGCGCCGGGGCGGGCCAGCGCCATCAGCGCGAGGCCGCAGGCCGCGACGAGCGGCCCGGCCGTCATCGGGACGCGGGCGCCGGCCTTCTGCGCGAGGGCGCCCATCCGGCTCGACAGCAGCATCATGATGAGCGTCATCGGCAGCGTCGCGACGCCCGCCGCGAGCGCCGAGTAGCCGAGCGAGTTCTGCAGCTGCAGCGTCAGCAGGAACAGCGCCCCGCCGAGCGCCGCGTAGACGGCGAGGGTCGTGGCGTTGACGCCGACGAACTGGACCGAGCGCAGCATCGACAGCGGCAGCAGCGGGTCGGCGGCGCGGCTCTCGATCAGCGGGAACAGCGCCAGGCCGGCGGCGCCGGCGGCCGCGAGGGCCGTCGCGAGCGGCGTCCAGCCGTGCGCGGGGATCTCGATGAGGGCGTAGACGGCGCCGCCGAGCCCGGCGGTGACGCTGATCGCGCCGGCGACGTCGAGGCGCCCGGTCGCGGTGGCGCGGGTCTCGGGGACGCCGCGCAGCGTGGCCAGGGTGACGGCGGCGAGCGGCAGGTTGATGAGGAACACCCAGCGCCACGACGCGGCGTCCACCAGCCAGCCGCCGAGGAACGGGCCGATCGCCGACGCGACGCCCGAGAACCCCGCCCAGCGGCCGATCGCCGCGCCGCGGTCGGCCCGGTCGATCGTCGCGTCGATCATGGCGAGGCTGCCGGGGACGAGCAGCGCGCCGCCCGCGCCCTGGAGCAGGCGGGCCGCGATGAGCGTCCCCGACGTCGGCGCGAGGCCGCAGGCCAGCGACGCGGCGGTGAACAGGGCGAGCCCGGCGCCGAAGACGCGGCGGTGCCCGTAGCGGTCGCCGAGCGCGCCGCCGAGCAGCAGCAGCGCGCTCAGCGTCAGCAGGTAGCCGTCGAGGACCCATTGCAGGATGGCGAGGCCGCCGCCGAGGTCGCGGCCGATGGCAGGGAGCGCGACATTGACGACCGAGCCGTCCAGGAACGCGACGCCGGAGCCGAGGACGGTCGTGACGACGACGCGGCGGCCCGTCGCCGACGCCAGCCGGACCGTCCTGTCCGCCATCAGTGGTGGAATCCGGGCCGCTCGGGCGCGCCCGTGGAGCCGGGGGCGAGCCGCTTCAGGGAGCGCTCGATGTCGTCGGCGAGCAGCGCGATCTCGTCGCGGCCGATGCCGTGCCGCACCAGGACGCGCTGGATGACGGTCCGCTCCCGGTTCGCGGGCAGCGGGTAGGACGGCACCTGCCAGCCGCGGGTGCGGAGCTGCTCGGTGAGGTCGTAGAGGGTGAAGCCCCGGTGGCCCTCCTTCAGCGTGTACGACACGGCGGGCAGCGCGCCGTCGCCGTCGTAGAGCAGCTCGAACGGGCCCATCTCCGCGATGCGTCCGGCCAGGTAGCGGGCGGTGCCGGCGCACGCCTGGTGGACGCGCCGGTAGCCCTCGCGGCCGAGGCGCAGGAAGGTGAAGTACTGCGCGATGACCTCGCCGCCGGGGCGGGAGAAGTTGAGCGCGAACGTCGGCATGTTCCCGCCGAGGTAGTCCACCCGGAAGATCAGGTCCTCGGGCAGCAGGTCCGCCGACCGCCACACCACCCAGCCGACGCCGAGCGGCGCGAGGCCGTACTTGTGGCCGGAGGCGTTGATGGACGCGACCCGGTCGAGGCGGAAGTCCCACACCAGGTCGGGCTGCGCGAACGGCGCGACGAACCCGCCGCTGGCGGCGTCCACGTGGATGGGGACGTCGAGCCCGGTGTTCATCTGGATGGCGTCGAGCGCCTTGGCGATCTCGGCGACGGGCTCGTAGTCGCAGGTGAAGGTGACGCCGAGGATCGCGACGACGCCGATGGTGTTCTCGTCCACGTAGTGGGCGAGCTGGTGCGGGCGGAGACCGGTCGCGCCGGGCTCCAGCGGGACCTGCCGCAGCTCGACGTCGAAGTAGCGGGCGAACTTCTCCCAGCACACCTGGACGGGCCCGCACACCAGGTTCGGCCGATCCGCGGGCTTGCCCTCGGCCTCCCGCTTCTTGCGCCACCGCCATTTCAGCGCGAGGCCGCCGAGCATGGCCGCCTCGCTGGACCCGGTGGTGGAGCAGCCCATCGTGGTCCGCTCCTGCGGCGAGTTCCACAGATCGGCGAGCATGCGCACGCAGCGCGACTCGATCTCGGCGGTCTGCGGGTACTCGTCCTTGTCGACCATGTTCTTGTCGAGCGACTCGGCCATCAGCCGCCGGACCTCGTCGCTGCTGAACGTGGTGCAGAAGGTCGCGAGGTTCTGCGCCGAGTTGCCGTCGAGCAGCAGCTCGTCGTGGAGCAGGTTGTAGACGACCTTCGGGTCGGACTGCCCCTCGGGCAGCCTGTCCTTGGGCAGCACCCGCTCGCTGAGGGAACTGGCGAAGACGTCGTCCGGCCCGCCCCCGTCGCCGGCGCTCACCTCGTGCAGTGCCATCCGCCCTCACCTCTGTCGCGCGATCACTCCAGGCTGTCCCTTCCAGGCTTTGCACCCCGTGATGCACGGTCGAAGGTTAAAAGTCCGTTCAGGTGGTGACAGCGCGGATGGCGGTGGCGAGGGCGGCGGGGACGTCGGGGACGTGGAGGTGGCGGCCGTCGCGGACGACGGGGCGGCCGGAGGCGATGACGTCGCGGACGTCGGCGGCGGTGGCGGCGAAGACGGCGGCCTCGGCGGCGTGGTCGGGGGCGGCGCCGGCGGTGCGGACCGAGGACATGTCGAGGGTGACGAGGTCGGCGCGGGCGCCGGGTTCCAGGCGGCCCGCGTCGGGCCAGCCGAGGGCGGCGTGGCCCGCGGAGGTCGCGGCGTCGAGCAGTTCGGCGGCGGTCCAGTGGCCGCGTTCGCGGGTGCGGAGCCGCTCGTCGAGCTCGACGGCGCGGGCCTCCTCCAGCAGGTCGATGACGGCGTGCTGGTCGGAGCCGAGGCTGAGCGGGGCGCCCGCGCGGGTCAGGTCGCGGGCGGGGCCGATGCCGTCGGCGAGGTCGCGCTCGGTCGTCGGGCACATGCAGACGCCCGTCGCGGTGCCGCCGAGCAGCGCGACGTCGTCGGCGGTGAGGTGGGTGGCGTGCACGGCGACGGTGCGGGCGCCGAGGGCGCCGCACTCGGCGAGCAGGCCGGCGGGCGTCAGGCCGTGGGCGTCCAGGCAGGCGGCGTTCTCGGCGGGCTGCTCGGACAGGTGGACGTGCAGCGGCGCGTCCCGCTCGGCCGCCCAGGACGCGACGGTGCCGATCTGGTCGCGCGGGACGGCGCGGACGGAGTGGATCGCCGCGCCGACGCGGGCGTGCGGGCGGGGGCGCAGGGCGCCGGCGCGGCGGGCCCAGTTGCGCGCGGAGCCGTCGCCGAAACGGAGCTGGGAGCCGGTGAGGGGCGTGCCGATGCCGCCGGTCAGGTAGCAGGCGTCCAGGAGGGTGATGCGGATGCCCGCGTCCGCGGCGGCGGCGATGAGGGCTTCGCCCATGGCGTTCGGGTCGGCGTAGGCGGCGCCGCCGGGCTGGTGGTGCAGGTAGTGGAACTCGCCGACGCAGGTGATGCCGGCGAGGGCCATTTCGGCGTACACGGCCGTCGCGAGGCGGTGGTAGGAGTCGGGGTCGAGGCGGTCGGCGACCGCGTACATCTGCTCGCGCCACGTCCAGAACGTGCCGCGATCGCGCTGGACGCGCGCGCGCAGCGCCCGGTGGAAGGCGTGGGAGTGGGCGTTGGCGAGGCCCGGCACGGTGAGGCCGCGCAGCCGCACCGCGTCCGGGGGCGCGGGGACGCCGCGGGTGACGGCGCTGATGCGCTCGCCGCGCGCCTCGATGAGGACGTCGCGGGCCACCGCGTCCCCGAGCCACGCGAGCTCGGCATGCCACTGCACAGGAACCTCCCGGTGAACGGGTCCGGAGAATCGTGACCACATGGTCGTCCGCGGTTGAGATGCGGCGTGTTGGGCGCTTTGACGATCGAAAGTGCCCAACACGCCGCATCTCAACGGGGGGTGACCGGGGGGTCGCGGGTCAGATCGGCGAGCACGGCGGTGAGCGCGCGGACGCCGGCGAGGGCGTCGGCGTGGTCGGCGTGCTCGGCCGGGGCGTGCGAGACGCCGGTCGGGTTGCGGACGAACAGCATCGCGGTCGGGATGCGGGACGCCAGGATGCCCGCGTCGTGCCCGGCGCCGGTCGGCAGGACGGGCGCGCCCGGCAGCGCCGCGAGCAGCCGTTCGCGCAGGCCGCGCGGGAAGTCCACGACCGGCGTGTAGGACTCCTCGGCGAGCGCGACCGCCACGCCGTGCCGGGCGGCGACGGCGCGGGCGTCGCGCTCGATGTCGGCGACGGTGGCGCGGACGGCGTCGTCGATCGGGCCGCGGGCGTCCAGCCAGGCGGTGACCGCCGACGGGATCGCGTTGACGCCGCCGGGGACGACGTCCAGCTTGCCGATCGTGGCGAGGGTGGCGTGCCGGTCGGCGGCCTGCCGGGCGGCCAGGATGGTGGTGGCGAGCGGCAGCATCGGGTCGCGGCGGTCGGGCAGCAGGGTGGTGCCGGCGTGGTTGCCCTCGCCGGTGAAGTCCAGCCGCCACCGGCCGTGCGGGACGATCGAGGTCGCGACGCCGACCGGGACGCCGAGCGCCCGGCCCTGCTCGACGTGCAGCTCCACGTAGCAGGACACGCGCGACAGCAGGTCCTCGTCGGGGCCGAGCGCGTCCGGGTCGAGGCCGTTGGCGGCGGCCGCGTCGGCGAAGGTGCGGCCGGCGCCATCGCGCAGGCCGCGGGCGCGCTCGGGCGCGATGGCGCCCGCCAGCAGCCGCGAGCCGAGGCAGGCGACGCCGAACCGGGCGCCCTCCTCCTCCGCGAACGCGGCGACGCCGATCGGGCGGGCGGGGACGTGGCCGCCGGCGCGCAGCGCGTCGAGGGCGGCGAACGCCGACACGACGCCGAGCGGCCCGTCGAACGCGCCGCCGCCCGGCACCGAGTCCAGGTGGCTGCCGGTGAGGACGGCGCCGCTCCGGGCGCCGCCGGGCGGCAGCCACCAGGCGAACAGGTTGCCGTTGGCGTCCCGCTCGACCTCCAGGTCCCGGCGGGACGCCTCGTCGAGGAACCAGGCGCGGCAGTCCAGCTCGGGGCCGGTCCAGGTGAAGCGGGAGTAGCCGCCGTCCGCGCCGCGCCCGACGGGCAGCAGCGCCGCCCACATCTCGTCGAACGCCGTGTCCCAGCCCGCCATCAGCCCTCCACGGTGTCTTCCATGGGGCCTTCGGCCATCGGGATGCGGACGCCGCGCTCGGCCGCGACCTCATGGGCGCGCTCGTAGCCGGCGTCGGCGTGCCGCATGACGCCCGTCCCGGGGTCGTTGGTGAGGACGCGCTCCAGCTTGCGCGCCGACAGGTCGGTGCCGTCGACCAGGCAGACCTGCCCGGCGTGGATCGAGCGGCCGATGCCGACGCCGCCGCCGTGGTGGATCGACACCCACGTCGCGCCGGACGCGGTGTTCAGCAGCGCGTTCAGCAGCGGCCAGTCGGCGATGGCGTCCGAGCCGTCGGCCATCGCCTCGGTCTCGCGGTAGGGCGAGGCGACCGACCCGGAGTCCAGGTGGTCGCGGCCGAGGACGAGCGGCGCGCTGATCTCGCCGCGCGCCACCAGGTCGTTGAAGACCGCACCCGCCTTGTCGCGCTCGCCGTAGCCGAGCCAGCAGATCCGCGACGGCAGGCCCTGGAAGTGGACCTTCTCCCCCGCCATCCGGATCCACCGGGTGAGCGGCTCGTTGTCGGGGAACAGGTCGAGGATCGCCTTGTCGGTGCGGGCGATGTCCTTGGGGTCGCCCGACAGCGCGGCCCAGCGGAACGGGCCCTTGCCCTCGCAGAACAGCGGCCGGATGTAGGCGGGGACGAAGCCGGGGAAGGCGAACGCGCGGGTGCAGCCCGCGAGCTCGGCCTCGCCGCGGATGGAGTTGCCGTAGTCGAACACCTCGGCGCCCGCGTCCTGGAACCCGACCATGGCCTCGACCTGCGCGGCCATCGACTCGCGGGCGCGGGTGGTGAAGCCCTCGGGGTCCTTGGCGCGCTCGTCGGCCATGTCGGCGAACGCGACGCCGCGCGGCAGGTACATGAGCGGGTCGTGCGCGCTCGTCTGGTCGGTGACGATGTCGATCGGCGCGCCCCGGCGCAGCAGCTCGGGGAAGACGTCGGCGGCGTTGCCGAGCAGCCCGATCGACAGCGGGCGGCGGGCGGCCTTGGCCTCCTCGGCGAGGCGGAGCGCCTCGTCCAGGGAGTCGGCGCGCACGTCGCAGTAGCGGTGCTCGACGCGGCGGTCGATGCGCGTCCCGTCGCACTCGACGCAGATCGCGACGCCGCCGTTCATGGTGACGGCGAGCGGCTGGGCGCCGCCCATCCCGCCGAGCCCGCCGGTCAGCGTGATCGTCCCGGCGAGGTCGCCCCCGAACCGCTTCGCGGCGACGGCGGCGAACGTCTCGTAGGTGCCCTGGAGGATGCCCTGGGTGCCGATGTAGATCCACGACCCGGCGGTCATCTGCCCGTACATGGTGAGGCCCTCGGCCTCCAGCCGGCGGAACTCCGGCCAGGTCGCCCACTGCGGGACGAGGTTGGAGTTGGCGATGAGGACGCGCGGCGCCCACTCGTGCGTCCGGAAGATCCCGACGGGCTTGCCGGACTGGACGAGCAGCGTCTCGTCGCCCTCCAGCGAGCGCAGCGAGCGGACGAGGCCGTCGAAGGCGTCCCAGCTGCGGGCGGCGCGGCCCGACCCGCCGTAGACGACCAGCTCGTCGGGGTGCTCGGCGACCTCGGGGTCGAGGTTGTTCATGAGCATCCGCAGGGCCGCCTCCTGCGGCCAGCCCTGGGTGCTCAGCGTGGTGCCGCGCGGCGCGCGCACCGGACGGGGACCGGACATGGCGTTCTCCTTGAAGAGCGGCGGGTCAGGACAGGGGGCCGGTGACCGACTCGGCGGCGGCGAGCAGCGACCCGTCGCGGACGAGCGCGGTGGTCGCGGCGATCTCGGGCGCCAGATGGCGGTCGGGGCCGGGGCCCGGGACGTGCTCGCGCAGCGCCGCGACGACGGCGGACGTCGCCGGGCCGGGACGCAGCGGGGTGCGCAGGTCGAGGGCGCGCGCCGCCGTCATCAGCTCGACGGCGACGACCTGCGCGAGGCCGTCCACCGACCGGCGCAGCTTGCGGGCGGCGTTCCAGCCCATCGACACGTGGTCCTCCTGCATCGCCGAGGAGGGGATGGAGTCGGCCGAGGACGGGACGGCGCGCCGCTTCAGCTCCGACACGATCGCCGCCTGCGTGTACTGGGCGATCATCAGGCCGGAGTCGACGCCGGGGTCGCCGGCGAGGAAGGGCGGCAGCCCGAACGAGCGGGCCTTATCGAGCATGCGGTCGGTGCGGCGCTCGGCCATGGAGGCGACGTCGGCGGCCGGGATCGCCAGGAAGTCCAGCACGTAGGCGACGGGCGCGCCGTGGAAGTTGCCGTTGGACTCCACCCGCCCGTCGGGCAGCACCACCGGGTTGTCGACGGCCGAGGCGAGCTCGCGGCCCGCGACGAGCTCGGCGTGCGCGAGGGTGTCGCGGGCGGCGCCGTGCACCTGCGGGGTGCAGCGGAGCGAGTAGGCGTCCTGGACGCGGGTGTCCTCGGGGCCGCGGTGCGACTCCATGATCCCCGAGCCGGCCAGCAGCGCCCGCAGGTTGGCGGCGGACGCGGCCTGGCCGGGGTGCGGGCGCAGGTCCTGGAGGTCGGCGGCGAAGACGCGGTCGGTGCCGAGCAGCGCCTCGACGCTCATCGCGGCCGCGAGGTCGGCGTGCTTCAGCAGGTGGTGCAGGTCGTGGATCGCGAGGACGAGCATGCCGAGCATGCCGTCGGTGCCGTTCAGCAGGGCGAGGCCCTCCTTGGCGGCGAGCGTCACCGGCGCGAGGCCGGCCTCGGCGAGCGCCTCGGCGGCGGGCCGCAGGTCGCCGCGGGCGTCGCGGACGTCGCCCTCGCCGATGAGGGCGAGCGCGACGTGCGCGAGGGGCGCGAGGTCGCCGGAGCAGCCGAGGCTGCCGTGCTCGTGCACGACGGGGGTGATGCCGGCGTTGAGCAGGGCGGCGAGGGCGCGGGCGGTGGCGGGCTGCACGCCGGTGCGGCCGGTCGCGAGGGTGCGCAGGCGGAGCAGCATCAGGCCGCGCACCACCTCCCGCTCGACCTCGGGGCCCGACCCGGCGGCGTGCGAGCGGACGATGTTGAGCTGGAGCTGCGCGCGCAGCTCGGGCGCGATGTGCCGGTTGGCGAGGGCGCCGAACCCGGTGGAGACCCCGTAGACGGGGGTGGGGCGCGCGGCCAGCTCCTCGATGTGGGCGCGGGACGCCTCGATCGCCGCGAGCGCCGTGTCGGACAGCTCGACGCGGGCGCCGTGCCGGGCGGCGGCGACGACCTGCCCGAAGGTCAGCGGATCCGGCCCCACCTGGATGTTCTTGTCCCCCATGCCGAAGCTCATACCCTCCATGCAAGCGGGTCGATCTTGCCGGGACGAGGCCCCGCGCGCGCGTTGTGTCTCGGATACGAGACGGCCGGGCGACAATGGGGGCATGACCCAGGTGCCCGCCGCGCGGCGCGCGCTCGCGGTGCTCCGCCTGCTGGCGGCGTCCGCCGGGCCGCAGCCCGCCTCGTCCATCGCCCGCGCCCTCGGCCTGCCGCGCTCCAGCGCCTACCACCTGCTCGCCGCGATGGCCGAGGACGGCTTCGTCGCCTACCTGCCCGAGGAGCGCCGGTGGGGCCTCGGCGTCGCCGCCTTCGAGATCGGCTCGGCCTACCTGCGGCACGGCCCGGTCGAGCGGCTGGCCCGGCCGCTGCTCCGCCGCCTGGTGGACGACCTCGGCGAGATCGCCCAGCTCGGCGTGCTGCACGGCGCCGAGACGCTGTACCTGCTGAAGGAGCAGCCGCCCCGGCACGCCACCCTGGTCACCGACGTCGGCGTCCGGCTGCCCGCGCAGCTCACCGCGTCCGGCCGGTCGATGCTGGCGCACCTGCCGGCCGCGCAGCTGCGGGCGCTCTTCCCCGGCCCGCTGGTGGACCGCACCGGGCGGGGCCCGGCGTCGCCGAGCGCGCTCCGCCGCGGGCTCGCCGCCGACCGGCGGCGCGGCTGGTCGCTGGAGGACGGCCTGGTCACCGAGGGCTTCGCCAGCATCGCGGCGTGCGCGTTCGACCACACCGGCCATCCGGCGGCGGCGATCACCGTGACGTTCCGCCGGGACCGCCGGCCGCCGGAGGAATGGCCGCAGATGGCCGCACTGATCAGGGAACGGAATCGGGAACTGACGTCTCGCCTGCACGGCTATGCACCATAAGTCGCTTAAGTCGACCGGCGTCAATTTAATAGTGAACTAAATATTTGACCTGCTCCTTTTCTTCTGCCCAAGATCACTGTGACACGTCCGCGACGATCAGGGCAGGCAGCCGGGAATCATGCAGAGACTGTTGAACGTCAGCGTCGCCGTCCTCGTGGCCGCGACCCCCGTGGCGGTCCTCGCCGCGACCGAGGCGCCCGCGAACGCCTACTGTTTCAAGGGCATCGGGCGGTGGAAGTACAACTCCTACACGTTGCAGGCGCGCTCGAGCATTCCGTCGAGCTGGAACGGCTCGGTGAAGAACGCGATGAAGCAGTGGAGCGGGATCAAGAATTCCAAGCTCCGGTACTACGGGCCGACCTGGAAGAGCCAGGCCGCCAACCCCGCGTTCTCGATCGACCGGATCAACTTCGCCAACGCGGGGCTGCCCGACGTGCCCGGCATCGCGCTCGGCTCGACGGTGCAGAAGCACCTCACCACCGCCGTCTCGCTGAACAGCCGGTTCACGTGGAACACGAGCGGCACGATGAGCCAGAGCGCCCGCAAGACCGACGTGTGGACCATCGCGGTCCACGAGATGGGGCACGCCTCGGGCCTCGCCCATCCCTACGAGTCGGGCGGCTGCGGCAAGCCGACCAAGGCCGAGAAGGCCGGCGTCATGTACGTCACGTGGAAGAAGAAGCGCTACCCGAACTCCGACGACAAGGCCGGGATCGCCAAGCGGTACTGAGCGACCGCCGACCAGCAGGGGATGGACAACCAGATGAAGCGCGTCATCATCGGCGCCGGGGCGGTCGCCCTGGCCCTCGCCGCCACCGGTTACGCGGCGGCCTCCACCGGGGACGGCTCCGCCGCCCCGGCGGCGTCCGGGACCGCGGGGCGGCGGACCGTCACCACCCTCGACGGCTACGAGCTCGGCGGCGACGTCAAGAGCGCCGCCGCCTTCAGCGGCAACGACCTGGTCTTCGACGGGACCGTGGCCGGCCCCGCCGAGCCGGCCCGCCGGGTGCGGCGCACCGTGCCCGGCGGCGGGCGGATCGACTACGTGTACACGCCGGTCCCGGTGCGGGTGGACAAGGTCCGCAAGGGCACCGGCGTCCGCGCGGGCCAGACCGTGCGGGTCCGCGTCCTCGGCGGCGCCGTCGGGTCGTACCAGACGGTGAGCAGCCTCGGCCCGCGGGCCCGCGACCTCACCCGCGGCCTGAAGGTCACCCTGTTCACCCAGCCGCTGGTGGACGCCGGGGACGGCCTGAAGGCCGTCACCCCGAACTTCGCCTTCGGCTACACGCCCGACCGCAAGAACGTCTACAGCATCGGGCCGGAGGGCTTCACGCGGAAGACCCCCGGCGGGTCCTTCGCGAAGGCGCTGAAGTCCGTGCGGTGACGCACCGGCGCTGAGGACGGGACGAGGCCCGCACCCCTTCCGGGGTGCGGGCCTCGTCGCCGCCGGTGGTGACCAGGCCGTGCGGATCAGGCGAGGCCGGCCTTCTTCAGCCAGTCGCCCGCCACGTCCTTAGCGTCGGCCTTGTCGACCGACATCTTGGTGTTCATGTCGAGCAGGTCCTGGGTGGTGAGCTTGGCCGAGACCGCGTTCAGCGCCTCCTGCGCCTTGGCGTCCACCTTCGCCTTGTAGATCAGCGGGGTGACGTTCTGCGCCGGGAAGACGAACTTGGGGTCCTCCAGCGCGACGAACTTGTTGCGGGTGATCGCCGCGTCGGTGCTGAACAGGTTCGCGGCCTGCACGCCGCCCTGCTTCAGCCGGGCGACGGTGATCGGGCCGGCGGTGTCCAGGGACTTGAACTCCTTGAACTCCACGCCGTACTTGTCCTTGATGCCGACGAGGCCCGACACGCGGGTCTTGAACTCCGACGGGCCGCCGATGGTGAGCTGCCCGGCGACCGGCTTCAGGTCGGCGATCGTCTTCAGCTTGTACTTGTCGGCGGTGGCCTGGGTGACCACGACCGAGTCCTTGTCCTCGGCCTGGGCGGAGGCGAGCACGCCGAGAGCCGCGGGCAGCTTGGTCTTCAGCGCCTCGTTCACCTGGTCGGTGGTGGTGGCGGTCGCCTTCGGGTCGACGTGCAGCAGCAGGTTGCCGTTGTACTCGGGCACCACCGACAGCTGGCCGGAGGAGATCGCCTTGTAGTACGCCTCGCGGGTGCCGGCGACCTTGGTCTCGGACTTGATGCCCTTGGCGTCCAGGGCCTGCTTGTAGACCTCGCCGAGCACCTGGCTCTCGGGGAAGTCGGCGGTGCCGATGACCAGGCTGCCGCCGCCCCCGCCGCCACCGCTGCTCTTCAGCGGGTCGCCGCCCTTGTCGTCGCTGCCGCAGGCGGTCAGGGCGAGCGCCGCCGCCAGCAGCAGGGCGGCTCCTCGGGTCTTACCGAGCATGGGAGTGTCCTTTCGGAAAGGGTGAAGGCGGGGTCAGGAGGAGGCGGACCGGCGCAGGCCGGGCGAGACCGCCGTGCGGGCGAGGACCGAGAAGCAGAGCTGGACCGCGAAGGCCAGCAGGATGACCAGGATCGCGCCGCCCGCCGTCGTGGCGTACTCCTGGCGCTTCAGCCCGTCGATGATGTAGCGGCCGAGGCCGCCGAGCCCGACGAACGCGGCGATCGCGGCCGTGGAGACGATCTGGATGGCGGCGGTGCGCAGGCCGAGCAGGATCAGCGGGAGCGCGACCGGCGCCTCGACCTTCAGCAGCACCTGCCGCCCCGTCATGCCCATGCCCTCGGCCGCGTCGCGGAGGCCCGGCTCGACCTGCTGGACGCCGGTGTAGGTGTTCACCAGCACCGGCGGGACCGCCAGCACCACCAGCGGCAGCAGGATCGGCACGAGGTCGCTGCTGGTCAGCGTGACCGCCAGCGTCAGCAGGCCGAGCGTCGGCAGCGCCCGCGCGCCGTTGGCGCCGCCCACCACCAGGAAGCCGAGCGCCGACGCCAGCCGGCCGCGGCGCTGGTGGCCGAGGACGAGGCCGAGCGGCAGCGCGAGCACGACGGTGATGGCGAAGGCGAGGCCGGAGTACTCCAGGTGCTCCAGCAGCCGGTGCGGGATGCCGTCCGGCCCGCTCCACTGCGCCGACTGGAAGAACCAGCGGATCGCGTCCCAGATCGCGTTCACAGGGCGGCCTCCTCGACCGGCGCGGCGTCGGCGTGCCCGGCGGCGGCGGCGCGGCGCTCGGCGCGCGCGCCGCGGCCGCGCCCGGCCCGCGACCAGGGGGTGAGCAGCCACTGGACGAGCAGCAGCAGCGCGTCGGCGACGAGCGCCAGCGCCACCGACAGCACGATCCCGACGATGATCGGGGTGGTGAAGTCGCGGTTGGCGCCGTCGGTGAACAGCATGCCGAGCCCGCCCTGGCCGAGCAGCGCGCCGACGCTGACCAGGCTGATGTTGGAGACGGTGGCGATGCGCAGGCCGCTCATCACCACCGGCAGCGCGATCGGCAGCTCCACCGTGGCGAGCCGCCGCGCCGGGCCGTAGCCCATGGCGACCGCCGACAGCCGGACGTGCTCGGGCACCGAGCGCAGGCCGTCCACCACCGAGGGGATCAGCACCGACAGCGTGTAGAGCGTCAGCGGGATCATCACCGTGGTGCGGGTGAGGCCGGTGAAGGGGATCAGCACGATGAACACCGCGATGGCGGGCAGCGCGTACAGCGCGCTCGTCACGGCGGTGACCGGCGCGTACAGGCGGCGCCACTGCGCGCAGGCGAGGCCGGCGGGCAGCGCGACGGCCAGCCCGAGCACCACCGGCACGATCGACATGATCAGGTGGTCCCGCAGCAGCGAGCCGATCTCGTCGAGGTTGCGGCCGATCCAGTCCCAGCGGATCAGCGGCTCGCCGTCGGCGGCGGCCAGGAGGGCGGCGCGGCTCACCGCTCGGCCGCCCGCGTCGGGTCGGCGACGGCGGCCTGCGGGCTCGCGGGCTCGCCCGCGGCGGCGGCCTCGGCGTCCAGCTCCTGGGTGAAGCGGAGGCGGCGGATGCCGCGGTCGCCGCCGAGGAAGTCGCGGACGAAGTCGTCGGCGGGCGCGTCCAGCAGCTCGTCGGGGGCGGCGTACTGGGCGAGCCGGCCGCCGACCTGGAACACCGCGATCTTGTTGCCGAGCTTGACCGCCTCGTCGATGTCGTGGGTGACGAACACGATCGTCTTCTCGACCTCGGCCTGCAGCCGCAGGAACTCGTCCTGGAGGCTGGTGCGGACGATGGGGTCGACGGCGCTGAACGGCTCGTCCATCAGCAGGATCGGCGGGTCGGCGGCGAGCGCGCGCGCCACGCCGACGCGCTGCTGCTGGCCTCCCGACAGCTGCGCCGGGTAGCGCTTGGCGAGCTTGGGGTCGAGGCCGACGCGCTCCATCAGCTCCAGCGCCTGCCCGCGGGCCCGCTTCTTGTCCTGCCCGAGGAGGAACGGCACCGTCGCGATGTTGTCGACGATCGTGCGGTGCGGGAACAGCCCGGCCTGCTGGATGACGTAGCCGATGCCGCGGCGCAGCGTCGGCGGGTCGACGTCGCGGACGTCGCGGCCGTCCACCGCTACCGTGCCCTCGGTCGCGTCGATCATCCGGTTGATCATCCGCAGCGTGGTGGTCTTGCCGCAGCCCGACGGGCCGACCAGCACGGTCAGCGAGCCGGCGGCGATCTCCAGGTCCAGCGAGTCGACGGCGACGGTGCCGTCGGGGTAGCGCTTGGTCACGCCCTCGAAGGTGATCAAACGGTTCACGTCCTCAGCGGGCGCTTCGCAACGCCGTGGTTCCAGTCCGGCAATGATGATCGGAAACGGGCTCTACCCCACAGTAGCCACCCGACACCCTGACGTCGCTCGGCGGAGCAGGTCAAGGGTCACATTCCGTATGATACCCACCGAAATAGTGAAGAATGTAGCGTGTCGCCGTGGAGCACAGCCGAATCGTTATCGACGGCACCGGGCTGGACTGCCGGACCGTCGCCCGCGCCGCCCGCGCGGACGTGATGATAGCCATAGCCGGAACGGGCGTGGAACGTGCCAGGGCCGCCTGGACGACCGCCCGCGCCGTGACCGCCGAGCGGCCCGTCTACGGCCGCACCACCGGCGTCGGCGCCAACCGCGTGGTGAACGTGGAGTGGGAGGACGCCGACGCGCACGGGCTGCGGCTGCTGCGCAGCCACGCCGCCGGCGCCGGGCCGCTCGTCGCGGCCGAGATCGTCCGGGCGATGCTGACCGTGCGGCTGAACCAGATCGCGGCGGGCGGCTCGGGCGTGGACCCCGGCGTCCTCCAGGCCCTCGCCGACGCGCTGAACCTCGGGCTGCTGCCGCCCGTCCCCGCCTACGGCGCGATCGGCACCGGCGACCTCACCGCGCTCGCCTCCACCGCGCTCTGCCTGCTCGGCGAGCGGTCCTGGCTCGGCGGCCCGGACGCCGGGCCGGAGCGCGGCCCGGGGTTCCGGCTGCGCTCCGCCGACGCGCTCGCCTTCATCAGCTCCAACGCCGCCACGCTCGGCGAGTCGGCGCTCGCCGTCGCCGACCTGCGGACGCTGGTCGCCGCCTCCACCGTCGTCGCGGCGCTCTCGCTGCTCGCGGTGCACGGCTCGGAGGAGCCCTTCGCGCCCGCCGTCCACGACGCCTGCCCGCACCCGGGCCAGCAGGAGGTCGCGGCCGCGGTGCGGCTGCTGCTCGCCTTCGACCACCCCGCGCCCGCCCGCATCCAGGACCCCTACGGGTACCGGGCGTTCCCGCAGGTGCACGGGCCCGCGGTGGAGGCCGTCCGGTACGCCGAGGACGTGGTGGCCCGCGAGATCAACGCCGCGTCGGAGAACCCGCTGGTCGACGTCGCGGGCCGCACCGTCTGGCACAACGGCAACTTCCACACCGCCTACGTCGGGCTCGCGCTCGACGCGGCGCGCGCCGCGCTGTTCCAGACGATGGCGCTGTCGGCGGCGCGGCTCGGCACCCTCACCGAGCCCGCCTTCACCGGCCTCTACCCCTTCCAGGCGGCCACCGAGGCGTCCTCGGGGATCATGATCCTGGAGTACGTGGCGCACTCGGCGCTCGCCGACGTGCGGCGCCTCGCCGCGCCCGCCGCGCTCGGCAACGCCGTCCTGTCGCGCGGGGTGGAGGAGCACGCGGGCTTCTCCACGCAGTCGGCGCGGGCGACGACCGACGCGCTCGGCGGCTACCGGATCGGCCTCGGCTGCGAGCTCGTCGCGGCGGTGCGGGCCCTGCGCATGCAGGGCCGCGCCCCGGCGGGCGGCCCGCTCCGCGCCGCCTACGACATGGCGACCGGCGTCCTGGACGAGCGCGTCGAGGACCGGCCGCTGGACGCCGACATCGCCCTCGCCGCCGACCTGCTGCCGCGCCTCGCCGCCGTCATCGACGCCTGACGGCCCGTGCGGCGGCGCGCATCACGGCGCGCCGGGCGGGGCGGGCCGGGCGGTGGAGGAGCGGACGCGCAGCGTCGGCTCGCGGACGACGCGGCGGTCGCGCGGGGTGCCGTCGATGACGTCCACCACCAGCCGGACCGCGTCGTCGACGATGCCCTCGATGTTCCAGTCGACGGTGGTGAGCGGCGGAGTGAGCAGCCGCGACATGGGGTGGTTGTCGTAGCCGCAGACCGACAGCGCGCCCGGGACGTCGAGGCCGAGGTCGCGGGCGGCGGCGTACACGCCGTAGGCGATGACGTCGGAGAAGCAGAAGACCGCCGTCGGGCGGTCCGCGCGGCCGAGCGTGCGGGCCGCCGCGCCGGTGGCGCCCTCCAGGGACTGCGGCGCGACGACGACCTCGACGCGCAGGCCGAGGCGGTCGGCCTCGGCCTCGACGTGCACGTCGGCGGGCCGGTCGGGGGTGCTGGTGAGGGTCGGGGTGAGCACCGCGACGTGCCGGTGGCCGAGGGCGCGCAGGTGCTCCAGGGCGAGGGTGACGCCGTGCCGGTTGTCGAACACGACCTCGCTCTGCGCGCGCCCGCCCGCGAGGGCGTCGCCGATGGACACGACCGGGACGGTCTCGGCGAGCTCGGCCCAGAACGCCGCGGACGGGTCGAGGGGCTGCACGATGAGGCCGTCGACCCGCTGGTCGCGCAGCCGGCGGGCGAGCCGCAGCTCCTGCTCGGGGTCGCCGCCCGCGTCGACCAGCAGCGCGTAGCGGTCGCGGGCGAGCAGCGCGCGGCCGATGCGGGCGGCGAGCGACTGCTGCCAGTAGTCCTCCAGCGAGCCGCAGAGCAGGCCGACCATGTCGGTGCGGCCGCTCGCCAGGGCGCGGGCGATCGGGTGGGCCTCGTAGCCGAGCTCGGCGGCGGCGGCGCGGACCCGCTCCTGCGTCTCCTCGCTGGTCTGGATGCCGCGCAGCGCGTACGACACCGCGGCCGGGGAGAGCCCCGTCGCCTGCGCCACCTCCCTGATCGTCGCCCGCTTGCGCCTGTCAGCCACGCCCCAACCATACGGGCCGGGGGTGACGGTCCGCGGGCGCGAACTTGACGGGAGCGTCACTGAACCGGTTCACTGAAGCGGTTCACTGATGCGGTTCAGCCAGGAGGGGGTGACCGGTGCCCGGCACGGACGTGCACCAGCACCTCTGGAGCGAACCCCTGGTGACGGCCCTGCGCGCCCGCTCCGCACCGCCCTTCCTGGACGGCTGGACGCTGCACCTGGCCGGCGAGCCGCCCTACGAGGTGGATCCCGCCGACCACGACCCCGACCGGCGCGCCGCGCTCGCCCGCGCCGACGGCCTGGACCGCGCGCTCGTCTCGCTGTCCACCCCGCTCGGCGTCGAGTGGCTGCCGCCCGGCGAGGCGGCGCCGCTGCTCGACGCCTACCACGAGGGTGCCGCCGCGCTGCCCGAGCCGTTCGGGGCGTGGGCCGCCGCGAACGTGCACACCGTGGACGCCGCGACCGTCCGCGCGGCGGCCGCCGCCCTCGACCTCGGCGGCTTCGCCGGCCTCCAGCTCCCGGCGTCCGCGCTGGACGGCCCCGAGGGGCTGGCCCGCTGCGCGCCACTGCTCGACCTGCTGGACGAGCGGGGCCTGCCGCTGATGGTGCACCCCGGTCCCGCGCCGCAGTCCGGCGGCGTCCCGGCGTGGTGGCCGGCGCTCGTCCCCTACGTGCAGCAGCTGCACGCCGCCTGGTTCGCCTTCCGCGCCTTCGGCCGCCCCCGCCACCCGCGCCTGCGGGTGTGCTTCGTGGCCCTCGCCGGGCTCGCCCCGCTGCACGGCGAGCGCCTCGCCGCCCGCGGCGGCGGCCGCGGCGCGGTCGACCCGGACGCGTTCGTCGAGACCTCCTCCTACGGGCCGAAGGCCGCGGACGCCACCGTCCGCGCCCTCGGCATCGACGTGGTCGTGCACGGCACCGACCGGCCGTACGCAGGCCCCGCCGACCTCGCCCTCGGCGAGGCGGCCGGCCACGCGTTCCGCGTGGCCAACCCGCACCGACTGCTCACCGGAAAGGAGCGCCCGCATGACCTCTGATGTCCTGGCCCCGACCACCGGTGGCGTCTCCTGTCTGGCGGACCTGCCCGCCCGCGCGCTCGGCAAGCACGAGCTTCGGGAGCTGGTGGACCGCCTCGCCGAGGAGCCCGGCCTCTGGCGCCAGCACGTCGCCTTCTCCGACGACGAGCGCCACTACGCGTCCCTGTACCGGGACGAGTACGTCGACATCTGGCTGCTCTGCTGGACGCCGGAGAACGACACCGGCTGGCACGACCACGACGTCTCCTCGGGCGCCGTCCGGGTCGTCGCGGGCGAGCTCAGCGAGAACAACCCGCGCATCGGCGGCGACCACGTGGAGGTCCGGGTCGGCGAGGGGGACTCGTTCTGCTTCGGCCCCGAGCACATCCACCGGCTGGTGGGCTCGGCGGCCGCCTCGGTGTCGATCCACGCCTACTCGCCGCCGCTCTGGCGGCTCGGCCAGTACTCCATCAGCGAGGGCGGCGTCATGCGCCGCCAGTCGGTGAGCTACGCCGACGAGCTGCGGCCCGTCGACGAGGAGTCCTGACTCCCGCGACGGCGACCAGCACCGCGAAACCGGCGGCGAGGCCGCGCAACAGCCCGGCCTCGTAGTAGGGGTCGGTGACGAGCCGGACGGCCGCGTAGGCGGCGGCCGCGCCCGCGAGGGCGCCCGCCGCCGTCCGCGCGGTCGGGAAGCGCCCGGGGGACGCGCGCAGCGTCGCCACGGCGGCGGTCGCCAGAAGGATCGCGACCATCACCAGGTAGGGCGCGGCGCCGAACCGCACGCCGTACCGGACCGACAGCGCGGGCACGAAGAACAGCGCGAGGCCCTGGCCTAAGCCGCCGGCGACGAGCGCCAGGGCCGCCCGCCCGGGACCGGCGTCCCCGTCCGCCGGTGCGCGGACGCGGCGCCGCAGCGGCAGGACGACCGCGAGGACGGCCACGGCGGCCAGCGCGCCGGGCAGCCGCCCGCCCAGGTGGCCGAGGTTGTAGATCAGCGCGGTGTCGTAGAGGGTGAGCACGAGCTGCCCGAGCGCCCAGGTCGCGGCCGTGAACAGCAGCAGCCCGGCGACGGAGGCGGACGCGGGCGACGGGCCGCCGCGCCGCGCCATCCGGTTCAGCAGCAGCGGCGTGACGACGCCCGAGACGATCCGGATCGCGATGTCGTCGTCCGTCCAGGGGTTGCGCAGCTCGGCCTCGATCAGGCAGAACGTCAGCGTCCAGGACGCCGACGCCGCCCACACCACGGGCGTCGCGAACAGCCGCCGGTAGAGGCCGTCGTCCAGCCACCGCACGACGGTCGCGTAGGCCAGCAGCACGAGCGGCAGCTCCAGGAACGCCTGGACGCGCAGCACCGTCGGGGCGAGCAGGCCGGGCGCCGGGACGTGCCGGGCCAGGCCGTCCAGGTCGGCGAGCGCGAACCAGCCGGATGGCAGGTAGCGGGCGACGAACGAGGGGTCGCCGCCGTGCACGCGCGCGACGTACACGGTGAACAGCACCTGGTTCAGGTAGAAGAGGGCGGTCACCGCGGCGAACCCGGCGAGCGGCGGCACCGCCCGGCCGGGGACCGGGTCCGGCGGCCGCGTTCGGGGCACGAGCAGCAGGCTCGCCAGGACCGAGGCGGCGGCGGTGAGCGCCAGGATGATCGCCACGACGGCGATGCTAACGACCGCCGATGGAAAAACGGGACCGAAGCGACACATGCGAACGCGCGGAACGAGGCGGGCCGAACAGTAAAATCGGCCGTCCCGCACTCCTTTTCCCCGACGGTGGTCCCCCATGCGCCCTCGCCGTGCCCTGCTGCCCCTCGTCCTCGCCGGGCTGGCCTGCCTGCCCGCGGCCGGGTGCACCGCGGTGACGGGCTCCGCGCCCGCGCGGGCGCGGGTGGCGACGGCGCGGCCGGCGCCGACGGCCCCGGTGGTGATGTTCCTCGGCGACTCCTACACCGTGGGCGAGCGCGGCGCCCTGCCCGAGAACACCTACGCGGCGGGGACGGCGCGGCTGCTCGGCTGGCAGGTGGTCCTCGGCGGGCGGGCGGGCACCGGCTTCGTCTCGCCCGGCACGACCCGGCCCCGGCAGGACTTCGGGCAGATGTTCGAGAGCCAGCTCGGCTGGCGTCCCGCGCCCGACCTGCTGGTCGTCGCGGGCGGCCACAACGACGTGCACGCCGCGCTGCCGGCGGTGCTGGCGAACGCCCGCGAGGTGCTGGAGCGCGCGAAGCAGCGCTGGCCGGGGACGCGGCGGCTGCTCATCGGCCCGATGTGGGGCGACGGCCACCCGCCCGCGACGGCGCTCGCCGTCCGCGACGGCCTGAAGCGGCTGGCGGCGGCGGAGGGCGTCCCGTTCGTCGACCCCCTCGCCGAGAAGTGGATCACCGGCGACCGGTCCCTCGGCACCGGCAACGCGCCCGGCTACATCAAGCCCGACCGCACCCACCCGACCAACGCCGGGCACCGCTACCTCGCCTCCCGCCTCGCCGCCGACCTCCGCCGCCTGAACCTCGCCCGCCCCTCCCGCACCCCCTGACCCTCCGGTCACCCAACGTCGAGATGCGGCGTGTTGGCCTATGGGAGCGCTCCCATTGGCCAACACGCCGCAAGTCAACGAACGGTGACCGGGGAGTCACCTCGCGCGACGACCCCGCCCCGCGCGCGAGTGCGTTACCTGACCGCGCGGGGCGACGCCGCAGGCGAGCCCCGCGCGGTCAGATCGCGAAGCGATGTCGCACTCGCCCAAGGCACGGTCGAAGTGCGAGCCGCCAGGCGAGTGCTTCGGGCCGGGGCTCAGGCAGGTGCAGCGAGGGTGAGGGAGAAGTCGCCGGCGGGGTCGGTCCAGAGTTCGGTGACGGAGAGGCCGGCGGAGGCGAGTTCGGTGCGCAGGCGTTCGGGGCGGAACTTGGCGGAGATCTCGGTGCGCATCTCCTCGCCCGCGTCGAAGTCGACGTCCAGGTCGAGCTCGCCGACGCGGACACGCTGGTCGGTGGTGGAGCGCAGCCGCATCTCGATCCACTCCTCGGCGGCGTTCCAGACCGCGACGTGCTCGAAGGCGTCCACGTCGAAGTCGGCGTCCAGCTCGCGGTTGACGACGTGCAGGACGTTGCGGTCGAACTCGGCGGTGACGCCCCCGGCGTCGTCGTAGGCGCGGACCAGCCGGGCGGGGTCCTTGACCAGGTCGGCGCCGACCAGCAGCGCGTCGCCGTCGCGCATGGTGGCGCGGATCCCGCCGAGGAACGCGACCCGCTCGGCGGGCGGCATGTTGCCGAGGGTGCCGCCGAGGAACGCGACGAGGCGCCGCTCCCCGCCGGGCAGCAGCGCGAGGTGGCGCTCGTAGTCGGCGACGACGGGCCGCACGGTGATCGCGGGGTGGTCGGCGGCGAGCGCGGCGGCGGCCCCCTCCAGGAAGTCGCCGCTCACGTCCACCGGCACGTAGGTCTCCAGGGTGGCGGCGAGGGCGTCCAGCAGCAGCCGGGTCTTCTCGCCCGACCCGGCGCCGAGCTCCAGCAGGGTGCGGGCGCCGGTGAGCCGGGCGACGTCGGGGGCGCGGGCGGTGAGGATCTCGCGCTCGCGGCGGGTCGGGTAGTACTCCTCCAGCGCGGTGATCCGCTCGAACAGCTCGCTGCCGCGCTCGTCGTAGAACCACTTGGGCGGCAGCGTCTTCGGTGTCGCGGTCAGGCCGTCGTGGACGTCCTGGCGCAGCGATTTGGCCAGGTCGTCGGGGGTCAGGTAGCGGTCCATGGGAGCCCTCCTCAGAGCGGGGTGATCGCGACGCCGGTGGCGGGGCCGGCGGTGACGAGCGAGCGGTCGGGGACGGCCCGCCAGCCGGGGCCGTCGTCCAGCGGCTCGGACGCGAGCGTGGTCGCGCCGCCGGCGGAGCGGACGAACAGCGAGTCGCCCCAGGTGGTGGCGGCGAGCGCGGTGCCGTCGGCGGCGAGCAGGTTGTAGCGGCCGGGGGCGAGGCCCGCCAGGGCGCGCACGACGGCGGCGAGGCCGTCGCCGAGCGCGGCGCCCTCGCGCCAATGGCGGGCGGCGAGCGCGAACAGCAGCGCCGAGTCGACGGGGGCGCGCGCGTCGGGGACGTCGGCGAGGTCGCCGGCCAGCTCGCGGAGCTTGCCCTCGACCCCGGCGAAGCCCTCGACCTTGCCGTTGTGGCTGAACAGGCGGGCGCCGGCGCGGAGCGGCTGGGCGCACGACTCGTCCACCGGGAACCCGCTGGTCGCCGACCGGACCGCCGCGACGGCGCAGCCGGCGGCGACCGTCGCGGCGATCTCCCGGAAGGACTGGTCGGTCCAGATCGGCTGCGCGCGCCGGAACCGGACGGGCGCGGCCGCCCCGCCGGGGTACCAGCCGACGCCGAACCCGTCGGCGTTCAGCAGGTTGCCCTGCGTCATGCGCGGCGCGTACGACTGGTGCTCCAGCGAGTGCGTCCCCCCGTACATCAGCTCGTGCAGCGTGATCTCGGGGCCGAGGTAGCCGACGTGGCGGCACATCAGGCGGCGTCCCGGGCGCACCGGAACCCGGCGAAGATCTGCCGCCGGATCGGGTAGTCCCAGTTGCGGAACGTGGTGCGGACGGCCGTCGGATGCGTCGCCCACGACCCGCCCCGCAGCACCTTGTACTCCGGTCCGAAGAACACCTCCGAGTACTCCTTGTAGGGGAAGGACCGGAACCCCGGGTAGCCGGTGAAGTCGCTGGACGTCCACTCCCACACGTCGCCGAGCATGCGGCGCACGCCGTAGGCGGAGGCGCCGCCGGGGTGGGCGCCCGCCTCGGACGGGCGGTGGGCGCGCTGGCCGAGGTTGGCGCGGCCCTCCTCGTAGTCGTCGCCCCAGGGGTAGCGGCGGGAGCGCTGGGCGGCGGGATCCCAGGCGGCGGCCTTCTCCCACTCGGCCTCGGTCGGCAGCCGCTTGCCGGCCCAGCGGGCGTAGGCGTCGGCCTCGTACCAGCAGACGTGCTGGACGGCCTCGCCCGGCGGGACCGGCTCGACGTGCCCGAAGCGGCGGCGCGTCCAGCCGCCGCCCTCGCGCGTCCAGAAACCGGGGGCGCGCTTGCCGCCGCTCGTGCGCCACTCCCACCCCGCGTCCGTCCACCACCGCGGGTCGTCGTAGCCGCCCGCCTCCATGAACGCCAGGTAGTCGGCGTTGCTGACGGGCTCGGCGTCGATGCGGAAGGCCGGCACCTCGACGAGGTGGCCCGGCCGCTCGTTGTCGTGGGCCCAGGGGTCGTCGGAGGTGCCCATGACGAACGGCCCGGCCGGGACGAGCACCTCGCCGAGCGGGGCGGGGCGCGCCTCGCCGGCCGGGGCGGGCGGGTCGAGCAGCGCCGGGCCGTCCTTGCGGAGCTGGTGGGTGGCGAGCATGGTCTCGTCGTGCATGTGCTCGTGCTGCACGACCATCCCGTAGACGAAGCCGCCGTCGGTGAGGGGGCCGCCGCCCTCGAAGCGGGCCGCGTCCAGGGAGTCCAGCACCCTGGCGCGGACGGTGGCGAGGTAGGCGGCGGCCTCGGCGGGCGGCAGCAGCGGCAGGGACGGGCGCGTCGCGCGCGGGTGCTCGAACGCGTCGTACAGGCCGTCGATCTCGGGCCGCATCGCGGCGGCCCCGCCGGCGGCGCGGAGCAGCCAGAGCTCCTCGTAGTTGCCGATGTGCGCGAGGTCCCAGACGAGCGGCGACATCAGCGGCGACACCTGCGCCACCAGCGCCGCGTCGTCCAGGACGCCGGTGGTGAGGCCGTGGCTGCGGTCGCGGGCGCCGCCGAGGGCGCCCGCGATGAACTCCTTCAGCGCCCGCTCGTCCCTCTCGTTCACGCGTGCCGCGTCGGCCATGCCTGGTCCCCCTCGTCGTCGTCGGCGGGGCAGCGGCCCCGTGCCACGTAGCGGTCGGTGTACTCCTGGACGAGCGGCGCGAGGCCGGCCGCGCCGAGCCGGGGCAGCGCGTCCAGGGCGGCGGTGAAGCAGGCGCGGGCCGCGCGGGCGAGCGCCGGATCGGCGAGCGCGTCGCGGGCGGCGGCCGTCCAGGCGTCCGCGACGGGATCCACCGCGGCCTCGGCCGCCGCGGTGGCGGCCGGGTCCTCCAGGAGCGCCGTCGCGACCGCCACCGGGACCGGCCAGTACCGCCCCGGCAGCGCGTCGATCATCCGCAGCTCCAGCCAGCCGCGCGGGCGGACGGGCGGGAACAGCGTCGACAGGTGGTACTCCAGGTCGGTCAGGTCGGGCTCGCCCTTGCCGAGCCAGGACCCGAACGTCATGCCGGGGTCGGCGATCCAGCGGCCGTCCTTGGTGTGCACGACCATGACGCGGGCGTCGAGGGCGTACCGGGTCCACTCCTCGGCCGGGTCGCCGCCGTCCGGGCCGAGGACGGGCAGCGTGCGGCACGGGTCGAGGTCGGCCCAGACGCCCTGCCGCGAGGAGCGCAGGCCGGTGCGGCGGCCCTGGTGGCACGGCGAGTTGGCGAACGCGGCGACCAGGACGGGACCGAGCGCGTGGACGAGGCGCCAGCGGCGCAGGGCGTCCGCGTCGTCGGCGCCGATGTCCAGGCAGACCTGCACCGACGCCGTCGAGCACATCATGGCGAGGCCCGCGGACGCGAACCCGCTGGCGTCGAAGTAGTCGCGCATGCAGTGGTAGCGCGGGTGCTCGGCCTGGAACAGCGGGCGCCGCAGCGGGTCGACGCCGTGCCCGGCGAGGTCCAGGCCCGCCGGCGCGAGCGCGGCCCGCACGTGCGCGATGTCGGCGCCGAGGCCGCGGTGCACGCCGGCGAGGTCGGGGAACGGGACCGAGCTCAGTTCGAGCTGCCCGCCCGGCTCGTAGGTGACCGCGCTGCCCGCGGGCGGCGGGCCGGCGTTCTCCACCAGCGCGCGGACGCGGGCGGCGGGCACGTGCGCGGACGGGTCGCCGCGGCGCGTCACGAACCACTCGGTCTCGGCGCCGACCGCGCCGGGCGGCCCCTTCTTGAAGCAGATGCCGTGGATGTACTGGTAGACCGCGTCCGCGGTCAGCCGGGACATGCGTGGAGCCCCCTAGATCAGACAACGGTGTCCATGCTTCCCAGCTGATCCGGTTCAGCAATCCGGTCGCAGCCGGAAAATTTGTCGTTGATTGCTGGAATTAGCCACGCTCGTCGCCTTCGTTGGCAGACTGCACTAGAGTCCCCATTCCCCCCACTCTGTCCGGAGGTCACATGCGCGGAGACCTGGGCTCGCTCTACGACGCGCACGCCGACCGCCTCTACGCGCACTGCTGGTCGCTGCTCGGCGACGCGCAGGCGGCGGCGGCGGTCACCGACGCGTTCGCCGCGGCCGTCCGCCATCCCCCGCGCGGTGACAGCGTGCTGTGGCTGTACTCGCTGTCGCGCTCGGCCTGCACCGACCGCGGCGCGTTCGACGGCGCGGCGTTCGGCACCGGCGACGGCGACGCGCTGGTGCGCGCGGCGTCGGCCCTGCGCGCCGACCACCGCGAGGCGCTGCTGCTCTGGGCCGGCGACTGGCTGGAGCCGGGCGACATCGCCCGCGTGCTCGGCGTCGCCCCCGACACCGCCCGCGACATGCTGCACGCCGCCCGCACGCGGCTGGAGCGCGGCGTCCTCGACATCCTCATGCGCGGCGCGACCGGCGCCGACCTGGAGCTCATCACGGCGTTCGAGAAGGGCCGGCTGCCGCAGCTGCTCGCCCGCCGCGCGCCCGACCGCGCGCCGGCGTGGCTGCGCGAGCGGGTGCTCGCCCTCGGTGAGGACGGGGCGCAGCAGCCGCTCGCGGCCCTCACCGCGCCGGCGCCGCTCGTCGTCATCGGCCGGCCGCCGGTACCGGTGGCGCGGGCGCGGCGCGGGCTGTCCAAGGGCTTCGCGGCCGCCGCCGGGATCGCCGCCTCGGTGGTCGCGGCCGTCGGGCTGCTCGCCTCCTGGCCGGCGGCGCGCGGCGTCGGGGTGGGCGCGGCGACGCCGACCTCCGGCGAGAGCGACGCCGCGACCGCGCAGCAGACCTCGGCCGCGCCGGTCGGCACCGCGCGGACGCCCGCCCCGAACGGCCCGGCGACGGTGCAGGGCACCGCCGCCCAGGAGGACGGCGGGGACCCCGTGTCCGCGACGGCCTCGGCGCCGCCGTCCGCGCCCGGCGGCGGCGCGCCCGCGCAGGGCGGCGACGGCGGTGGCGGTGTGGCCGCGCCGCCGCCGAGCAACGGCACCGGCAGCGCTCCGGCGCCCGCCGAGCCGCCCGCGGCGAGCGAGCCGTCCGAGCCGTCCGCGCCGGCGGACCCGCCGGACACCTCCGCGCCGGCGGAGCCGCCCGCGACGAGCGAGCCGCCGGCCGAGGAGACGCCGCCCGCCGAGCCCTCGGACCCGCCGGCCGGAGCCGAGACGCCCGCGCCGACCGAGAACCCGGCGCCGGCGCCCTCGGGCTGAGCCCGGCCGCCGGTCAGACCGTCGCCGGCGCCGCCGCGAGCGGGGGGACGCCCCCGCCGCGGCGGCGCTGGCGCCGCGCCAGCAGGCCGCCGACCAGGCCGCCGGTGACCATCGCGACCAGGTGCCCGACGGCGGCGACCTCCAGCCGGTCCAGGCCCTCGAACAGCACCGGGACGAGCGCGGCGAGGCCGCCGGCGGCCAGCAGCCGCGGGAGGCGCCCCGGCCCGTACAGGATCGCCGCGACGAGCGCCGCCGACAGCACGTAGGACGGGCCGACGTCGGGGATCGTGCGGATCGACGACGACAGCAGCCCGAGCTCCAGCCGGGCGAGCGCGACGCCCTCGCTGACCAGCGTCCCCACCACGTGCGCGGCGGCGACGAGCACGACCGACGGGACCGTGCCGAAGCGCCGCGCCACCGGGAACAGCCCGATCGCGCCGAACACCAGCAGGATCGGCTGCGCGCCCTCGGCGACGAACGCCGAGGCGACCAGCGTGCCGACCGGCCGGACCGCGAGGTTGGCGAGGTTGGTGCTCGCCCATCCGATCATCGCGTCGCGGTCGGCCGCCGACAGCACGTGCACCTGCACCACGGCGACGGCGGCGAACACGCCGAGGAACGTGAGCGGCATCGCGTAGCGCTTGAAGAACCCGTCCATCATCCACCGCAGGCTAGGGGCCGACCGGGGAGCAAGCGGGCGATACCCCGAAAGCCGCGCCGGAAACGGTGATCACCGTCAGATCACCGTCAGATCGCCGCCGCGCCGCCGGTCGCGCGGCCGCGCCGCACGAGCAGCGCCGCCGCGACCGCGACCGCGGAGACCGCGCCGGCGACCGTCATGGACGTCTGGAAGCCGTCCATGAACGCCAGGTGGCTGCCCGCGGTGATCTCCTGCGCGGCGCGCCCGGTGCTGCCCGGCGGGACCGGCGCGACGCCCTGGCTGACCAGCCCGGACTGCCCGGCCAGCCTCTCGGCGGCCGCCGCCGGGACGCCCTGCTCGGTGAGCCGCCCGTACAGCACGTCGCCGACGCGCCCCGACAGGAGCGTGCCGAGGACGGCGGTGCCGAGCACCCCGCCGAGCTGCGACGCGGTCTGCTGGAGGCCGCCCGCGACGCCCGCCAGGTGCTCGGGGGCGTTCCCGACGATCGCCTCGGTGCCCGCGACGATCAGCATCCCGAACGCCAGTCCGATCAGCACGAACCAGGGCCAGATCTGCAGGTAGGGGGCGTCGACGCCGATGCGGGCGAGGCCGAACAGCGCGACGGCGGTGAGGACCATGCCGAGGACGAGCGGGACGCGCGGGCCGAACCTGCTGGTGAGGGCGCCCGCGACGGGCGAGGCGACGATGAACACCGCCGTCATCGGCAGCATCCGCACGCCCGCGCCGACCGGGCTCATCCCGTGCACCTGCTGCAGGTACAGGGTGATGAAGAAGATCGTGCCGAACATGCCGAAGAAGGCCAGCACGACGAGGCCGGTCGCGGCCGACAGCGACACCGACCGGAACAGCGCCATCGGCAGCAGCGGGTTCGCCGCGCGCAGCTCGCGGGCGACGAACGCGGCGAGCAGGACGGCCGCCGCGGCGAACGACGCCAGCGGGACGGCGGTGCCGAAGCCGTGCTCGCCGGCCTTGATGAGGCCCCAGACGAGCGCGAACAGGCCGCCGGTCAGCAGGGCGGCGCCGGGCAGGTCGAACGACCCGCCGGCCGCCTCGTCCCGGGACTCGCGGATCACCCAGAGGCCGACGGCGAGCGCGAGCACGCCGAGCGGGGCGTTGAGGAAGAACACCGACTCCCAGCTGACGTTCTCCACCAGCAGGCCGCCGACGATGGGGCCGCCCGCGATGGACACGCCGACCGTCGCGCCCCAGATGCCGAGGGCGGCGTTCAGCCGCTCGGCGGGGAAGGTGGCGCGCAGGATGGCGAGGCCGGCGGGCTGCAGGAGCGCCCCCGCGACCCCCTGCACCACCCGCCAGAAGATGACCGTGCCGAGGCCGCCGGACAGGCCGATGAGCAGCGAGGCGGCGGCGAAGCCGGCGACGCCGGCGAGGAAGGTGCGCTTGCGGCCGAACCGGTCGGCGATCTTGCCGGCCGGGATGAGGGTGACCGCGAGGGCGAGCAGGTAGGCGTTGGTGACCCACTGGAGGCCGGACAGGCTCGCGCCGAGGTCGGCGGCGATGGCGGGGTTGGCGATGGAGACGACGGTGGCGTCGAGGCCGACCATCATCACGCCGAGCGCGACGGCGAGCAGGGTGAGCCAGGGGTGCCCGTGGCCGGCGCGGGTGCGGCGGGCGGCCGGGCGGGGCGCCGGCAGGCGGGTGTCGGACGGATGCGCCATGGGAGGTCCTTCGGGGAGACGGCGGAGAGCCCAAAGTGTCATGCGATGACATAAGTCGTCAAGCGACCAATATCACAGGCAGACATTTGGCGCCGAATGGCTTTCTGGTTACACTGCGGCCCATGACCGAGGTCCTCCCCGCGGGCCGCCGGGAGCGCAAGAAGCAGCGCACCCGCGAGGCGCTCGTCGACGCCGCGTTCGCCCTGTTCGCCGAGAAGGGCTTCGACGCGACCACCGTCGAGGAGATCGCCGACGCGGTGGACGTGTCGTCGCGGACCTTCTTCCGCTACTTCGCCTCCAAGGAGGACGTGGCGCTCACCTTCCAGGAGGAGCAGCTGCGGGTGGTGCACGAGGCGTTCGCCGCCCGCCCCGCCGACGAGCCGGTCATCACCGCGCTGCGCCGCGCGATGGTGTCGACCGTGCGGGCCTGCGAGCACGGCGAGCTCGGCTTCGACGCCGGCCGCTTCACCTGCATGATCGAGCTGACCGAGCGGAGCGACGCGCTCATGGCGGGCAGCCTGGAGCACGCCCAGCGCAAGCAGGCCGAGATCACCGCGGCCGTCGCGGCGCGGCTCGGCGCCGACCCGGCCACCGACATCCGCCCGCACGTGATCACCACGACGGTGATGAGCGCCTTCCACGCCGCCGCCGAGTACGTCCGCTCGACGGGCGCCGGGCTCTCGCTGTCCGACGCCCTGGACGAGGCCTTCGCCGTCCTGGAGGGCGGCCTCAACCTGCCCTCGGCCCCGCCGCCCGCCGGATAGGCGCCGCTCAGTCGGCGATGGTGATGCCGGCCTCGGCCGCCAGCGCGTCCAGCAGCGTCCGCGCGTCCGCCGTGCCGACCGTCGCGCCGTCGAAGCTGCGGATGCCGCCGACGCCGCTGAGGTCGCAGCCGGTGAACCGGGCGTCCTTCATCGCCGCCCCGCTGAACTGGGTGCCGGCGAGGCGGCAGCGCTCGAACCGGACGCGGGTCAGCTCGGCTTTCTGGAAGTTCGCCTCGGACAGGTTGCAGTCGCGGAACACCACGTCGCGCAGGTGCGCGAAGCGGAACGAGGCGAGGTCGGCGCGGCAGCCGTCGAACAGCACGTCGCGCAGGCCGGCCTCGGCGAGGTGCAGGCCCGTCATCCGGCAGGTGCGGACGGCGGTGCTGAACATCCGCGAGGTGAACATCCGGGCGTTGGCGAGGTCGCAGCCGTCGAAGGCGACGTCGGCGAACCCGGCCCGGTGCAGGGTGACGCCGGCGAGGCCGGTGCCCTCGAACCGGCACCGCTCGAACTCCACGTCCTCGGCGCCGGTGATCGGCACGGCGCCGTAGCGCAGCGACAGGTAGACGCCGTCGTCGGCGAGCTCGGTCTCGGCGATCCCGGCGGCCGCGAGCGTGGCGGGGATGGCGGGGGACTTCGGTTCGCGGAAGACGGAGGTGCGGGCGGCCATACCGCCCACCCTACGGCCGTCCCACGCGCCCCTCGCTCCACTCGGATAGCCGGGCACGGTACCCGAATCGCCACGTACGTGGTGGGGTGTCGGTGGAAGCCCGGATGGCGGGCGGGCGGCGGGCGCCGATACTGGGTGCGTGGCGGGCATGGTGGGCCGCGACGCCGAAACGGCGCTGGTACACGGCCTGGTGGACGGGGTGGACGACGGCCGCGGCGGCGTGCTGCTCGTGCTCGGCGAGGCCGGCATCGGCAAGACGCGGCTGCTCGCCGAGGCGGCGCGGCACGCCCGCGGACGCGGCCTTGCGGTGCTGACCGGGCGGGCCGTCCAGTCGGGCGGCGCCTATCGGCCGCTCGCGGAGGCCCTCGCCCGGCACCTCGGCGACGAGCCCGACGATCCGGGGCTCCGCCCCTACCGCGCCGCGCTCGGGCGGATCCTGCCGGGCTGGTCGGGCGGCCCGCCCGCGGGCCCCGACCCGGTGCTGCTGCTCGGCGAGGGCATCGCCCGGCTGCTCGGCGGCCGGGGCACCGTGCTCGTCCTGGAGGACCTGCACTGGGCCGACGCCGACACCCGCGCCGTCCTGGAGTACCTGGCGGGCGCGCTCCGCGACCGGCCCGTCCTCGTCGTCGGCTCGGCCCGCGACGACGAGGACCCGCCGCGCCTCGCGGGCGCGCGCACCGTCCGGCTGCGCCGCCTGGACGGACCCCGCGCCCTGGAGCTGGCCCGCCGCTGCGCGGGCGGCGACCTGCCCGCGCCGGTCCGCGAGCTGGTGCTCGGCAAGTCCGACGGGCTGCCGCTGCTCGTCGAGGAGCTGGTGGCGGGCGGCCGGGCGCCGACGCTCGCCGCGCTCGTCGCCGAGCGGCTGGCGGCGCTGTCCCCGGACGGGCGCCGGATCCTGCAGGCGGCCGCCGTCCTCGGCGGCGATCCCGACTGGACGCTGCTCGGCGCGGTCACCGGCGCCGCCGAGGACGCCGTCCTCGCCGCCCTGCGCGCCGCGCAGCCCCGCCTGGTGGTGACCGAGGGCGAGGCGCTCCGCTGGCGGCACGCCCTCACCCGCGACGCGGTGCTGGCGTCGCTCACCGCGCCCGAGCGGGCGGTGCTGGCCCGCCGGTCGGCGGACGCGCTGCTGGCGCGCGGCGGGCCGGACGACGCCGAGCGCGCCGCGGGGCTCCTCGCGGCGGCGGGCGAGCGGGACCGCGCCGCGGCGGTCTTCCTGCGGCTCGCCCGCGCCGGGCTCGTCCGGGGCGCGCTGCACGACGCCGCCGCGCTGCTGGACCGGGCGGGCGCTGGCCCGGAGGTCGCCGTCGAGCGGGTCCGGCTGCTGACGCTGCGCGGCCACGCCGACGAGGCGCTCGCCGAGGGCTCGCGCGTCCTCGACGCGACGACCGGCGCCGACCACGCCCGGCTGTGCGTGCGGCTCGCCGACGCCGCGATCGCGCTGCGCCGCTGGGAGGAGGCCGACCGGCTGCTGCACCGCGCGGGCCGCCCCGACGACCCCGGCGTCCTCGTGCTCGCCGCCGACGCCGCGTTCGGGCCGGGCGACCTGCCGCGGGCGGCGCGGCTCGCCACCGCCGCGATCGCCGCGGCCGAGGCGCGGGGCCGGGTCGAGGAGTGCTGCCGCGCCCTGGTCATCCTCGGCCGCTGCGTGCTCCGCGAGGACCCGGCGGCGGCGCGCTCGGTCTACGAGCGGGCGTTGCAGCTCGCCGCCGAGCACGGGCTCCGCCCGTGGCGGATCACCGCGCTGATCCAGCTCGGCACGATCGAGGTGTGCGCGCACCCGTTCTCGCCGCTGCTGGCCGAGGCCCGCGAGCTGGCGCTGGACACCGGGCGGCTCGCCGAGGCGGTCGTGGCCGGGCTGCTGCACGCCGAGGGGCTGCTGCTCGCCGACGGCCCGGCCGCTGCGGAGGGCCCCGCCCGCGAGGGCGTGGCGCTGGCGGACCGGCTGCGGATGCCCGCGCTCGCCGCCATGGGCGAGCTGCTCGCCGCGCACGCCCGCGCCCTCGCCGGCGACCGCGACGGCGCGGCCGCCCTGCTGGCGTCGGCGGCGGGACGCGCGGACGCGGCCGTCGAGATCGCCGCGCTGCCGCCGGTGGTGCGCGGCCTGTCCGCGCTGCTGGACGGCGACCTCGACGCCGCGGCGCCGCTGTTCGACGAGGGCCTCGGCCTGCTGCACGGGCGCCGGCAGGCCGCGCCCGTCCCGCACTGGGGCCTCTGGGCGCTGCTGCGGACCCTCGCCGGGGACCGCGGCGACGAGGCCCGCGAGCAGGTCCGCAACTCCTACGTGACGCTGCGCGCCGTGAACGCGGGTGCCCTCCGCTACGCCGACGCCGTCGCGGCGGGCCGCGCGGGGCGGCCCGCCGAGGCGGCCGGGCTGTTCGCCGAGGGAGACGCGCTGCTCGCCGAGCACCACTGGTGGCGGCGCCTCTGCCGGACGCTGGCGCTGCGCGCCGCCGTCGCCGACGGCTGGGGCCGCCCCGTCCCCGCCCTCCGCGCCGACCTCGCCGCCTTCGAGGCGTCCCGGGAGGAGCGCCTCGCCCGCCTCGCGCGCGACCTGCTGCGCAAGGCGGGCGCCCCGACCCGCCGCGGCCGCGGGCACCGGGCGGTGCCCGCGCTCCTGCGGGCGGCGGGCGTCACCAGCCGCGAGACCGACGTCCTCGGCCTGGTCGCCGAGGGCCTCACCAACCGGCAGATCGCCGACCGGCTGTACCTGTCGCCGCGCACCGTCGACACCCATGTGGCGAGCCTGCTCGCCAAGACCGGCGCCGCCGACCGCCACGAGCTGCGCCGGGTCGAGCGGACGTCGCGCCGCTCCCCCGGGGCGGGCCGGTAGCGGGATCTAGGCGGCGTCGGGGACGAGCCGGGCGGGGGTGTTCCTGCGGTCGGTCCAGTCGGTGAGGGTCGTGCGGCAGGCGTGGTCGAGGTGGCGCAGGCCCGACAGGTCCAGGTCGACGGGGCGTCCGGGGGGCAGCGCCTCCAGGGTGCCGAGGATGTGCGGGATGCGCAGGAACGTCGCGCTGCCGGTGAGCGCGACCCCGATCTGCGGGGCGCCCGGCCGGTCGTCCACCTCGATGTGGACGTGCGAGGTCTCCCAGGCGGTCTTGACGACGGCGAGGAGCAGGCCGAGCAGGACGCCCTCGAACAGATTGAGGGCGACGACGGCGCCGGCGGTCGCGGCGAGGACGACCGCCTCGCCGCGGTGCCGCCGCCACAGCGGGACGAGCCCGCGCAGCGGGATGAGCCGCCAGCCCGCGTGTACGAGCACGCCCGCGAGCGCCGCCACCGGGATGGCGCCGAGCACGCCGGGCAGCGCCGCCGTGAACAGCAGCAGCCACACGCCGTGCAGGACGCGGGACGCCTTCGTGCGCGCCCCGGCCTGGACGTTGGCGGAGCTCCGCACGATGACGGCCGTCATCGGCAGCGCGCCGAGCAGGCCGCAGACGGTGTTGCCGGCGCCCTGCGCCATCAGCTCCTTGTCGTAGTCGGTGCGCGGGCCGGTGTGCATGCCGTCGACGGCGGCCGCGCTGAACAGGCTCTCGGCCGAGGAGATCAGCGCGAACGCGGCGACGGTGCCGAGGACGCCGAGCTCGGCGAGCCGGGCGAGCTCGTCCCCGCCGGGCGGCTGCACCACGCCGAGCAGCCCCGCGATCTCCAGGTGGGCGACGGGCGCGGCGAGCAGCCAGGACGCCGCCGTCACCAGCGCCACCGCGCCGAGCGGCGCCGGGACGGCGCGCACCCGCCGCGGCAGGAACCGCCAGCCCGCCAGGCAGGCGACGGTGGCGGCGCCGACCGCGACGGCGGGCGAGGCCAGCCCGTCCCAGAGCAGCGCCGGCAGCCCGGCGAGCTTGGCGAGACCCGAGCCGGGGGCCTTCTCCCCCGCCATCGTGTAGAGCTGCCCGGCGATGATGGTGAGGCCGATGCCGGCGAGCATGCCCTCCACGACGGCGATGGAGATGGCGCGGAACCAGCGGCCGAGCCGGAGCGCGCCGAGCGCGAGCTGCACCAGCCCGGCGGCCAGCACGATCGCGCCGAGCACCGGCAGCCCGTAGCGCTGGACGGCGTCGAACACGAGCACGGTGAGGCCCGCCGCCGGGCCGCTCACCTGGAGGCTGCTGCCCGGCAGCAGCCCCGCGACGAGGCCGCCGACGATGCCGGTGACCAGGCCGAGCTCCGGCGGCGCGCCGGAGGCGATGGCGACGCCGGCGCAGAGCGGCAGCGCGACGAGGAACACCACCAGGGACGCGGCGATCTCGCCGCGCCAGGGCACGGCCCTCACAGCGGCAGGAAGGCGCGGGCGCCCGGGTCGTGGGCCAGCACCGCGCCCGTGTGCACCCGGTAGTACCAGGCGTGCAGGCCGAGCCGCCCGCCGGCGACCCGCTCGCGCAGCCCCGGGTACTCCAGCAGGCGCGCGGTCTGGTTGAGGACGTGGCGCTGCGCGGCGTCCGCGGCCTCGCCGCCCGGAGCGGCGCCCGGCAGCGGGGTGGAGGTGGCGAGCCATTCGCGGAGGGCGGGGACGGCGCTGAGGTCGTCGCCGCGCGTCATCGCGCCGACGGCCCCGCAGTGGGAGTGGCCGCAGACCACGATGTCGGCGACGCCGAGCACCTCGACGGCGAACTCGATGGTGGCGGCCTCGCCGGACGGCCGGTCGAGCCGGTAGCGGGGCACGATGTTGCCCGCGGTGCGCAGCTCGAACAGCTCGCCGGGGCGGGCGCCGGTGAACAGCGATGGGATGACGCGCGAGTCGGAGCAGGTGATGAACAGCGCGAGCGGCGACTGGCCTCCGGCGAGGCGGTGCAGGTCGGCGTCTCCGGTGAAGCAACGGGCGTGCTCGATGAGTTTCTGCATGCGGGAATGCCTCCAGGGGCGGGCCGCGAGGGGCGGCGAGCGTCGATGGAGTGGACCGTGGGAATGGCGGATCGGCCGTGCCCGGACGCGCCGCCGGGCGGCGGTGCGGCGAGCGCGGAACACGGGCAGACATGCGAGAGAAATTCACCTATGCCTGCCGACAGTCGTCCCTGTCAGCAGCGGAATATCTGCAAAAGCGCGGCGATATCCCGTGGTGCGCGCCGGGGTGCCGCGAGCGCGGCGGCGACGGCGGGGCCGGGGCGGGCGGCGCGCGGTGGCGGCGCGATGGGCAGGACGGCGCGGCGGGGGTTCCGCACGCCCGGAATCGCCTGCGGGGCGAGTTGCACGATGGCCTCGCGCGGCAGCGCGTCGCGCTCGCTGCTGCGGTCGTGCACGTCGGCGACGGGCGGCGGCCCACCGGCCGGCGCGGGGGCCTCGGCGAAGGAGAGGCAACCGCAGACGGCGAAAAACGCAAAGAAGAACACCGCCATGGCATGCCGCACGGTTCCACCTCTCTCTACCTCGCCTTCGATCATAAAGCCTTTACCCGGCCACTGTCCGTCACCGGGAAGAAACCATGTTCGAACTCACACGCTCGACGATTACCACCACTTCAGGAAACTTTCTTGACATAAATGCGAAATATCGATGTCACCGTCTCGCCCGCCCCGGACGGCCTCCGGGGCCACTACGCTCGCGGCCCATGCCGTTCACGCTCGCCCACCCGGCGGCCGTCCTCCCGCTCGCGCGCGGCCCGCTGGCGTTCTCGGCGCTCGCGGCCGGGTCCATGGCGCCCGACGTCCCCTACTTCCTGGCGGGCGGCGGCTTGCGCGACGCCGTCCACACCCCGGCCGGCGCCCTCACCTATGACATGGCGTTCGGGCTGGCCCTGTTCGCCGCCTTCCACCTGCTGTGGAAACGTCCCCTGCCGGCCCTCTGCCCGCCCCGGCTCGCCCGCCGCCTCCAGGCCGCAGCGGAGGGCCTGGAGCTGTTCCGGTGTGCAGTACGCGAGCGGCGTCCTCGGCCTGCTCGCCCTCGCCTGGTGGGGCCTGCGGACGTTGCGTCGCGCTCCCGCCGGGAACGGGGAACCCCGCGTTCTCGGCGGGAGCGCGGCGCGCGCGGTCGTCGCCGCGCTGGCGGCCTGCGCCGCGCTCGGCGCCCTCCTCGGCGCCACCTTCATGATCAAGGACCCGGGGGCGCCGCGCACCCCGCACGCGCTGCTCGTCAACGCCGTCGTCGGCGCGACGACCGGCGCCGCCGCCGGCCTCACCCTCTACGGCGCCGCGCTCGGCGCCTTCAGCCGGCCGCGCCGAGGACCAGGCCGCTCGTCGGCACGCCGGTCCCCGCCGTGACGAGGACGTTGCGCACGTCGGGGACCTGGTTCACCGAGGTGCCGCGCACCTGGCGGACGCCCTCGGCGATGCCGTTCATGCCGTGGATGTACGCCTCACCCAGCTGACCCCCGTTGGGGTTGACCGGTAGCCGCCCGCCGAGCTCAATGCCGCCGTCCCTGATGTAGTCGCGCGCCTCCCCGCGCCCGCAGAACCCCAGCTCTTCGAGCTGGACCAGGACGAAGGGGGTGAAGTGGTCGTAGAGGATGGCGGTCTGGACGTCCGCCGGGGTGAGGCCGGAGCGGCGCCAGAGCTGGTCGCCGACGGCGCCCATGGCGGGCAGCGCGGCGAGGTCGCCGGTGTAGTAGCCGAACATCATCATCTGGTCGGGGCCGGTGCCCTGCGCGGCGGCCTCGATGACGGCCGGGGGCTGCGCCAGGTCGCGGGCGCGCTCCAGGCTCGTCACGACGACCGCGACGCCGCCGTCGGACTCCTGGCAGCAGTCCAGCAGGTGCAGCGGGTCGACGATCCAGCGCGACGCCTGGTGCTCCTCCAGGGTGATCGGGCGGCCGTGGAACCAGGCGGCGGGGTTGGTCGCGGCGTGCTTGCGCATGGCGACGGCGACGCGGCCGAAGTCCTCGCTGGTCGCGCCGTACTCGTGCATGTAGCGGCGGGCCTGCATCGCCACCCACGCGGCGGGCGTCGCGAACCCGTAGGGCAGGTGCCAGGAGAACTCCAGGCCCGTCGAGTCGGCCCGCGACGACGGGCTGGCCTGCCCGAACCGGTGCCCGGACCGCTCGTTGAACGCCCGGTAGCAGACGACGACGTCGGCCTGCCCGGACGCGACGGCCATCGCGGCGTGCGCGACGGTCCCGCAGGCCGCGCCACCGCCGTAGTCCACGCGGGAGAAGAACCGCAGGCCCGGGATGCCGAGCTCGCGCTGCACGGCGATCTCGGAGTTGCTGTCGGCGGTGAAGGTCACCAGGCCGTCCACGTCGGACGGCGACAGCCCGGCGTCCTTGATCGCGGCGAGGCACGCCTCGGCGGCCAGCCGCAGCTCCGAGCGGCCGGACTCCTTGGAGAACTCGGTGGCGCCGATGCCGGCGATCGCCGTCTTCCCGGAGATCGTCATGCGTCCCCCTTCAGGCGCACGGTCGCGGTGACGTGGTCGCCGAGGCTGACCGTCCCGCGCACGGTGATGGTGCGGTCGTCCACCCGCTCGCCGGTGACGGTGAGGACGTCGCCGGCGTAGGCGGGCGCGCCGAGCCGCACCGCGATGGACTCCAGCACGGCGCCCGGCGCGAGGTCCAGGGCGCAGCGCTGGACGAGGCCCATCGTCGTCAGGATGTTGACGAAGATGTCCTTGGAGCCCTGCGCCTTGGCGATCGCGACGTCGTGGTGGACGGGCGTGAAGTCGCGGGTGGCGAGCGCCGTCGCGATCACGAACGTCGGGGTGAGCTCGACGCGCCGCCCGTCCGGGGCGGCCGCGGGCTCGGGTGCCGGCGCGGGGTCGGGGGCGCCCTCGGGCGTCCACTGCGGGAGCGTCAGCTCGTCGTCCATCCGCTCGAAGATCAGGCGGACGGGCATGCCCACGCGCACGTCCTCGACCGGGCAGCCGTTGACGTTGCCGACGACGCGCACGCCCTCGTCCAGCTCCACGACCGCGACGACGTAGGGCGGGGTGCGGCCGGGCACGGGCGGGTGGTGGTGTACGACGTAGGAGTGGACGGTGCCGTGGCCGGACGCGACCGCGTACGTCCGCTCGGTGGAGTGGCACTGCGGGCACATCGGGCCGGGCGGGTGCCGGAGCGCTCCACAATCGGCGCACTTCTGGATGCGCAGCTCGCCCGCGTCGACGCCGTCCCAGTAGAACTGGGTGTCCTTGCCGATGGCGGGCCGCAGCGGGTAGCGGCCGCCCGCCTGCGGCTTGGCCTTGGCGCCGCCGGCCCGCTGGCGCGGCTGGAACTTCAGGATGCGGAACAGCATCTCGGCGACGCGCTCGTCGTTCTCGTCGTACCAGGACTGGTACCAGGTGACGAAGTAGCCCTCGCCCATCGCGGTCTTCTTCGGGCCGGCGATGCCGCCGAACCGCATCCGGCTGGTGAGCGCCTCGCCGATCTTCAGGTAGCGGTCGTAGGTCTGCTCGCAGTTGGTCGCGACGACGCCGGTGTAGCCGTGCTCGTTGAGCATCCGCAGCGGGTCGTCGGCGACCGAGGGGCCCTTGGCCCTCGACAGGCCCGGCATCGACCACACCTGGATCATCGCGGGCGGCGCCGCGTCGTCCCAGGCGCCGGGGTCGCCGAGCGCCTGCGTCCAGTTGCGGATCATCGCGGTGTTGACCGGGTCGGGGCACTCGCCCCCGGGCTGCTCGCCGAGCGCGGCGAGCCGCTCGGCGAGCTCCATCAGCTTTTGGTGCACGGTTCTCCTTAGCGCGGCGCGCGCGGCAGGCCGAGGCCGATCATCGCGATGAGCTCGCGCTGGATCTCGTTGACGCCGCCGCCGAAGGTCAGCACGATGGCGCCCTTGACGCCGTGGTCGAGGCGGTCGACGAACTCGGCGGTGGCCGGGTCGCCGGGGTCGCCGTAGCGGGCGAGGGTGTCGCCGACGATCCGGCCGACCTCCTGCATCCGCTCCGACCCGTAGATCTTGGTGGCGGAGGCGTCGGCGGCGCCCAGCCAGCCGAGGTCCATGTTCGCGGCGACCTGCCAGTTCAGCAGCTCGTTGACGCGCAGGTACCCGTACACCTGCCCGACGGCGCGGCGCACCGCGGGCTCCTCGATGAGGGGGCGCCCGTCCGGGCCCGTCGCGGTGCGCGCCCACGCCTCGAACCGGTCGTAGGTGTGGCCGATGTTGCCGGCCGGGCCGAGCGTGACGCGCTCGTGGTTGAGCTGGTTGACGATGAGGTCCCAGCCCTTGTTCTCCTCGCCCATGAGCATGTCGGCGGGGACGCGCACGTCGGAGTAGTACGTGGAGTTGGTGTGGTGGCGGCCGTCCATGGTGACGATCGGCGTCCAGGAGAAGCCGGGGTCCTTGCAGTCCACGATGAGCATCGAGATGCCCTTGTGCTTCTTGGCGTCCGGGTCGGTGCGGGCGGCGAGCCAGACGTAGTCGGAGTAGTGCGCCCCCGACGTGAAGATCTTCTGGCCGTTGACGACGTAGTGGTCGCCGTCCTTGACCGCGGTGGTGCGCAGGGACGCCAGGTCGGTGCCGGCGCCGGGCTCGCTGTAGCCGATCGCGAAGTGGCACTCGCCCGCGAGGATCTTCGGGAGGAAGAACTCCTTGTGGGCGTCGGTGCCGTACTGCAGGATCGTCGGCGCCACCGAGTTCAGCGTGATGATCGGGTACGGCACCTCGGCGCGCGCGATCTCGTTGGCGAAGATCTGCTGCTCCATGGGGCCGTAGCCGCGGCCGCCGTACTCCTTCGGCAGCGCGACGCCGAGCATCCCGTCGCGGCCGAGCCGCTTGCAGTGCTCCATGTAGTGCTCGCCGAACGGGTCGTCGGCGATCCGCGCGCGCTGCTCGGCGTCCAGGCAGCCGCGGAAGTAGTCGCGCAGCTCGGCGCGGAGCTTCTTCTGCTCGTCGGTCAGGTCGATGAACACGGGTCACGCCTCCTGGGGGACGAGGGAACCGAGGATGTCGAGCTGCTGCTCGGCCCCGCCGAGCAGGTGGCCCGCCTGCTTGCCCCAGGCGAAGTAGCGGTGCAGCGGGTAGGTGACGTCCAGGCCGATGCCGCCGTGCAGGTGCTGGCAGGTGTACAGGGCCTCCACGACGGGCCCGGCGGCGTTGTAGGAGGCGATCGCCAGGACCTCGTCGGCGTCGGGGGCGCCCTCGGCGAGGCGCCACGTGCCCGCCCACACCGCGACGTCCAGCGCGCGCTTGGCGATGTAGACGTCGCCGATGTTCATGGTGACGGCCTGGAACTGGGCGAGCGCCCGATCGAACTGCTCGCGCGTCTTGACGTATTCGGTGGTGAGCTTCAGCGCGCCCTCGATGACTCCCGACGACAGCGCGACCGCGCCCGCGACGGCGCTGCGGCGCAGGGTGTCCCAGGCGCCGTCGCCGAGCAGCGCGTCCGCGCCGACCCGGACGCCGCGCAGCTCGATCCGCGACAGCGGCTCGGTCGTCGCCGACGGCTGGTCGGTGATCGTCACCGCCGCCGGCTCGACGAGGAACACCCCGACGCCGTCGCCGGTGCGGGCCGGGACGAGGATGCGGGACGCCTCGCGGGCGTAGGGCACGAACGTCTTCACACCGTCGAGGACGTGGCCGTCGCCGTCGGGCGTCGCGGTCGCGGCGACCGCGCCCGCCGGGCCGACCTCGCGGTAGGCGCCGGTGAGGATCGCCTCGCCCTCGGTGAGCGGCGCGAGCAGGTCGATCTGCGCGTCCGTGCCGTGCGCGGCGATCGCGGGGGCGGCGAGGGCGAGCGCGGCGTAGGCGGGGACGGGCGCGACGTGCGCGCCGATCTCGCGGAGGATCACCGTCCGCTCGACCGGGCCGAGCCCGGCGCCGCCGGCCCGCTCGGGCAGCACCGCGCCGAGCAGCCCGGCCTGGCCGAGCGCCTTCCAGATCGCGGCGTCGTAGGGCGCGCCGGTCTTCTCGAAGGACTCCAGCCGCTGGACGGCCGCCTCGCGACCGAGCAGGTCGGCGGCGAGCCCTTGCAGGTCGCGCTGCGTCTCGTCGAGGTCGAAGTCCACTCATCCACTCCCTTCCAGGAGGTGCAGGCGGCCGCGCCGGGCGAACTCCTCGCGCAGGGCGGCCGCGTCTTCGGGGGTCAGGCGGCGGTAGGCCAGCTCGCGGCCGGGCCGCCACCAGACCGGGTCGCCGGTGCGCCAGCCGTCCTTCGCCAGCTCCCGCTTGAGGATCTTGTTGGAGGCGGTGGCGGGCAGGTCCGGCGCGACCCGCACGTAGCGGGGCGGCCACTTCGGACCGAGGTCGGCGCGGCCGCGCAGATAGGCGGCGAACGCCTCGGGGTCGAAGCCGTCGGCGGCGAGCGCCAGCATCACCTGGTCGCCGGACGCGGCGTCCGGCACCCCGTACACCGCGAGCTGGCGGACGTCCGGCAGGTCGGCGAGGACCCGCTCGACCTGCGCTGCGCCGAAGTTCTCGCCGTCCACGCGGAGCCGGTCGGCGGTGCGGCCGACGAAGAACGCGTAGCCGTTCTCGTCGGCGTAGGCGTGGTCGCCGGACCAGAACATGCCCTCGCGGACGCGGTCGGGGGCGTCCTCGTTGTAGTAGCCGTCGAACAGGCCGTTGCCCTCGGTCGCGACGAGCTCGCCGATCGCCTCGTCGGGGTTCAGCAGGCGGCCGCCGGCGTCCAGGCGGGCGGGCGGGCACGGCTCGCCGGTCTCGGGGTTCAGGACGCGGACGCCGTCGGTGAGCTTGCCGAGCGCGCCGGGCGGCCCGAACGGGTCGGGCGACACCGCGATGGCCGTTTCGGACGAGCCGTAGGCGTCCACGACGAAACAGCCGAAACGCTTCTGGAAGGCGGCCTGCTCGGCGGGCGCGGCCTCGTTGCCGAAGGCGACCTTCAGCGGGTTGTCGGCGTCGTCGTCGGCGGGCGGCGTCGCGAGCGCGTAGGACAGCGCCTTGCCGACGTAGTGCAGGTAGGTGCAGCCGTGCGCGCGCACGTCCGGCAGCAGGCCGGACGCGGTGAAGCGGGAGCGCAGCACGAGCGTCGCGCCCGCCGCGAGCGCCGGCGCGTACGCCGCCATGATCGCGCCGGAGTGGAACAGCGGCATCGGGCAGTACACGACGCCGTCGGCGTCCAGCAGCCGCCCGGCGAGGTTCTCCCCCGGCACCGCCACCTTGCGGTGGGTGACGCGGACGGCGCGCGGCCGTCCCGAGGTGCCCGAGGTGAAGATCAGCATGAGCAGGGTGGAGTCGGTGATCCAGCCTGTTTCGGGTGTTTCGGCGGTGTCCGGCGGCGCGTAGCCGGGACCACCGATGTCGATCACCTGGCCGAGGCCCTCGGCGAGGTGCGCGTACCGCTCCTCGGTGAGGACCAGGTCACAGTCGGCGCGCGCAGCGTCGCCGGCGAGCTCGGCCGCGCTGCGGGTGGGGTTCAGCGCGACGACGACCGACCCCGACAGCGCGGCGCCGCCGAGCAGGAACACCAGCTCGGGGACGTTGTCGAGCAGCACCCCGACGTGCAGCGGGCGGCCGCCGGTCGTGCGCGCCGACAGCCACGCGGCGCGGCCGGCGCAGGCGGCGACGACCTCGGCCCACGTCCAGGTCCGGCCGTCGTCGGCGCTCACCAGGCCGGTCCGGCCGTCGTCCGCGCGGGCCGCGAGCAAGCTTGCCACCGTCACCGCCGACCACCTCCTCGGCGGCAAAACTAGAACAGATTCTAGTCTCTGTCCAGAGTGGTGATCAGCGCCCGTCACGCCCGCGTTCGACCCGCATGTCAGGGTGCACTGACCGGCCCGGGCGCCGCGCGGGGCGTTTTCAGATAACACGTTCTCACCCGCCCTGTAGGCTGTCCCCGACGGGCGGCGCGCGCGGCCCGGCGAAGGAGGACGACCCGTGACCGCAGAGCCGACCGCGACCGAGCAGAAGCCGCCCGGCGCGCGGTCGCGCAGCCAGCACCAGCGGCGCAAGCGCATCGTCCAGGCGGCCGCCGCGCTGGCCTCGCGCGGCGGCGTCGAGGCCATGCAGATGCGCACGGTCGCCGAGCGGGCCGGCGTCGCCCTCGGCACCCTCTACCGCTACTTCCCGTCCAAGATGGACCTGGTCGTCGCGGTCGTCAGCGAGGAGCTCGACCTGCTGGAGGGCAGCATCGAGCGCCGCCCGCCCCGCACCGACGCCCCGCCGCAGCGCGCCGTGGACGTCCTCATGCGCGCGACTCGCGGCCTCATGCGCGAGCCCGAGCTCGCCGAGGCGCTGATCCGGTCGCTGCTGCTCTCGGACGTCAAGACCGAGTTCGGCGACCGCATGACGGGGCTGCTGCTCCGCGCCGCCGTCGGTCCCGACATCGAGGTCGGCCCCGCCGACGAGCGCCGCGTCCTCGCCCGCGCGCTGTCCAGCGTGTGGACCATGGAGATGATCGAGATGCTGCGCGGCCACGCGACCGCCGAGCAGATCCAGGCGAAGCTGGAGACGGCCGCCGCCCGCCTGCTGGTCGACTTCTGATCCGCGCCGCCTTGCGCAGAAACGAGAAGGCCCGGCCCCCGCTGAGGGGCCGGGCCTTCTCCACGAAGTCTCAGGACGCTTTGACGATCGCCACCAGAGAAGCCAGCGACGCCCGATCCACCACCAGGTGCCCGGCCTCGGGGGCCTTGCTGTCGCGCACTCCCACGGCCGCCCCGAGGTCGGCGAGCTCCACGCAGTGCGACCCGTCGTTGGCCGACCGGGACGCCTTCCGCCACTTGATCAAGTTTTCCATCTGCTCTCCGCCGTCTCCCTGATCAACGCCCCCGACATGTCCGCAGGAAGCGCGTACGTTGCGAGATCACTGAACCGTTCCGACAGGCGCTCGACCTCCCTGCGCCCACCCAGGATCACGCCCGCGGGTTCATGGTCAACGTACGCCACGGAATGCCCGTCGCACAGGCGGGCGATGGCGAACCCCCCGAGGTGCCCCGAGTGCCCGCAGCCGTCGGGAAGGATCTGCACGGACAGCCGGGGCGAGATCACGTCCGCGATGTGGTGCAACTGCTCGTACATGAGCGCGGCGGTACCGATCCTGTGCCAGAGGACGTGCTCCGCCATCAACACCATCAGACGTGGCGGAAGCGGCTCGTCCCGTGACAGGATGGCCTGCCGGGCCATCCTTGCTTCGACTGCCTTCTCATCGCCGTACAGCAGTTCCCGCGCGTAGTCGGGGGTCTGGAGAAGCCCGTCCACCAGAAGGGGCTGGTAGGAGCGCAGCAGCTCCGCTTCACTCTCCTGTTCCGGCCATCCGACGAAGTGATCGGGGAACGCCGCCGCCCGTCCGTCGAACAGGCCCCCGTGAAGCCGGGCCAGGGCTCCGCCGGTTTCGAGTGCACCGTCCGCCAGTTCGGCGAACACGAGATCGCAGGCGGCAAGGCCGCGCTCGATCTCGGAGATCGTGGACGCCCCGAACGGGATCAACGCAGCCAGTGCGCGCAGGCTGTGCCCTCGTAGCTCCCGGTGATAGCGCACCTCGGACCCGAACAGATGGCGCGGTCCGGCGCTCGGGGTGAGGGGTTGCGATTCCATGGCGTCTCCGGGGGGTGTGCGGGACGTGTTCGCGGGGTGTTCACGAGCCTTCAGAGAACGTCGGGGGGCGTTCCTGAACAGGGATTCTCTGTAGAGGAACCTACGCCGCCGAGCGCAGTGTGTCACCCATCACAGACGCACAGTGAGGAGTGATCGCGATGCCGGACCCGATCGATCCACAGAAGCCGCCCGCGCCGACCACGGACGCCACCATGATCATGCTGGGCCCGGCCGGGGAATCCGCCAAGACCGGCCGCGACTGGGTGAGCGACTGGGTGTGGAACCGGGGCGGCGCCGAGGACGCCGCCTACACGGCGTCCGTCGTCGCCAGCGAGCTCATCACGAACGCGATCACGCACGCCCACGTGCCCGGCGAGGGCATCGCCGTCCGCCTCTACACGTCCCGGCGGGGGCCGGTCCTGGAAGTCCTCGACGCCTCCGACAAGGCCCCCGAACCACGACCCGGGTTCAGCCTCTCCGCCAAGTCCGGCCGGGGCCTGATGATGCTCGCCTTCCTCGTGGAGGCGTGGGGCTGGCACCCCCGCATCGCCGGCGGCAAAACCGTCTGGGCGCTCCTGAAGACCGAGCCCGCCCCGAAGCCCGCCCCGGAGCGCACCCCGCCCGCCCCGGTACCGCCCGCCGATGACCGCCCGGCCACCACACGTTGACTTGCGGCGTGTTGGCCCCTTTCGATCTCCGTACAGGCCAACACGCCGCATCTCAACTGTTCATGACCGGCCGGTCACGGACGGCGGAGCGCCCGCCTGCCGCTCTGGGCCGCCGCCACCGGCGAATCCCGGCCATCCAACATCGCCCAGTGGTGGCGGCCCTACCGCGTCCGCGCCTCCCCGCCCGACCGGCCGGCAACGCCCGCCGCGCATGACCACCCGGTCGCCCGTCGTTGAGATGCGGCGTGTTGGCCACTTCGAAGATCGAAAGTGGCCAACACGCCGCATCTCAACAATGAATGACCAGGGGGTCGCGGACGGTGGGGTGGGGCGCTCGGCGCCGCTGGGGCGGCGTCGTCGGTGGAGGCCGGTCAGGGGCGCTGGCCCGCGCGGTCGACGACGGCGGTGCGGACGCGGACGAGGAGGCGTTGGAGCGTGCCGCGCGGGATGACGCGCGTGCCGTCCTCGCCGCGCGCCACGTGCCGCTTGATCGCGACGGCGCGCTCGCCGAGGTAGGCGTAGGTTCTCGGGTCCAGGAGGACCTCCTCGTGAAGCCAGCCCTCCGTCGTCCAGCCGACGGCGAGGGCGGGGCGCCCAGCGTCGTCCTCGGCGCCCGTGCCTAGGGTCGCGCCGGGCAGGGCGTGCATGGCCCGGAAGATCGCGGCCTGCACCTTGGGCGGCGGGACGGCGTCGCGTAGGATCGTGTTGAGCGTCCGCAGGGTGCCGGCGCGGCCGCCGCCCATCCCCGGCCCGCCCTGGCGGCGCAGTTCGGCGACGAGCGCGGCCGGGTCGGTGGGCAGGGCCACCACGTCGGTCTAACCGGTCCGCGGCTGCACGACCGACATGATCTGGTGGCTCATCCGCCCGTCCGGGCCGAGCGCGGCCTCCTCCGTGCCGTCGCCGCGCCGCCAGTGCCGCTCCACGACCGTCCGGTACGGGCCGCCGGTCGTCACTCCGGCGGCGTGGACGGAGGTCGTCAGGTGCGTCTCGGTGTAGATCCACTGGTCGGGGCGGGGGGCGGTGAAGGGGCGGCGCTCGGCGGCGAGGGCGGCCCGGTCGAGGGCCTCGGCGGCGTTGGCGACGGGGCCCGCCGGGATGCCGGGCAGGATCGGGCGCTGGTGGCCGTGCCCGTCCGAGCCGCCCGTCTGGACGACGGTGATGCCGGCGACAGCGGCGGCCGCAGCGGCGCTGACGACGCCGAGGCGGAGCGCGAGACGGCGCCCTCCGCGCCTCCGGAGCGGGGCGACGGACGCCGTCGGCCGAGCGCGGTCCAGAAGTGCGGCGCGGGCCGCGTCGCGGGCGGCCGGGTGGGCGGCGCGGGCGTCTCCCAGGCGACGAGCAGCAGCACGTCGCGGTCGCCGTCCGCAGGCGCGGGCGAGCGCCCGGTACTGGCGGACCTCGGCACGGCCGTGCCGGGCGATGAGGTTGGAGGCGATCCCGTACGGCCAGGGCCGGGCGTCGGGCCGCGCCGGGTCGTAGCGGTCGAACAGCGCCGCGAACGCCTCGGGGTCGCGCCGCGAACGGCCGATGACGTCGGCGTCGCTCTCCCGCCCGGCCGCCGGCGCGGGCGTCACCGCGGCCATGTCGGGTTCGTTGCCATCTGGACGCCTTCCGCGTAGGTGAGGGGGTCGTGGCTTGTTCGCCGTTCCCCCGCGCCGCGTTCGCGGGACACTAGCCTGTGGGACGACCATCACCGCGACCGGAAGGGTGCCGCACGTGGCCGAGCAGGAGCCGTTCATCAGCGACGGTGTGATCATCGAGTTCATCGACGGCAAGGACGTGCCGGTGAACCACAAGGAGTTCGGCGACCGCGCCGTCGTCATGCGCGACGCCGAGAACCCCGACGGGCCGATCCTGTACTTCACCGAGGCCGAGTGGGACGCCTTCGTCCTCGGCGTCAAGGACGGCGAGTTCGACGACCTCCTCGAAGAGCCCGAGCCCGAGGCCCCCGGCCAGGCCTGACCGGCGTAGGGGGCGCCGCCGCGCCCCCTACCCGTCCGGCGGCCACAGCAGGAGCAGCGGGATCGTCATCAGCGTCCCGACGGCCACCGCCGCCGCCAGCCAGTCCGGCCCGAGGCGATGGGCGAGCGTGATGGTGAGCGGGCTGACCAGCCAGGACACCACCAGCCCCACGAGCACCCGCTCGCGCACCACCGAGGCGGTCGACCGGCGAGGCGCCGCCTCCGGCGGCGCGACCGGATCCGCGGGCCGCACCCTCCGCTCGTGCCGGATGTACCGCTCGTGCCGGGGGACGCGCGCGACGCGCGGCCGCCACTCGTTCTGGATCGAGCAGAGGTCGACCCCCGCGTCCCGCAGCCGCCCCGGCCGCACCGGACCGCGCAGCACCCCCGCCGCCGGCGCGGTGAGGACGATCTCCCGCAGCCCGTCGCTGACCACCAGCAGCGGTTCCCCCGCGTCCACCGGCTCGCCGGGCGAGGCGAGCCACCGCCGGACCGTCCCCGGCTCCCCCGTCCCGAAGTCCGGCGCCGTCACCACGACCCCGCCACCCCGCGCCCGCCGCCACGGCGCGACCATCGCGTCGACGTCCGTCCCGCCCTCGGTCATGACCACACCCTGACCGCCGCGACCGCGCCCGTCGAGGCCCAGATCGCGAACGGCCGGCGGAGGTCGCTCCCCGCCGGCCGTTCGCTCGGCTCGCACCGGCTACCCGAACACGTCCTCGGCGGTCTCGGCCGTCAGGAGCCGGTCCACCCAGGCATTGACCAGATCACGGTTCACGCAGCTCTCCGCCTTCTCCCGCATCTCCGGCGGCACCTCGATGCCCCGCTTCTCCAGGGAGAGCAGGATGGCGTCCGTGATCCCCTTACAGGCATGGGCCGCGGGCGGTGGCGCTGCCGAGCTCGTAGATCTCACCGCGCAGACCGCGGATCACGTCCTCGGGCGAGGCATAGGAGGTCGTGTACCTGAACCAGGCGTCGAGCTGATCGTGATCCCTGCATTCGTGGATCTTGGCGCGAGCACTCTCCGATATTCTGATCTTCCGCTTCTCCAGCATACGGAAGATCGCCTCCGACTTGCCCATGGCCTCGTACGCGGGAAGGAAGCAGGAGAAGCCGAAATAGTCCGGGCGTTCCCTTTCCGCTTCCGCTTCCATCAGGCGAAGAACTCGTCGGCCGTCCCGACCACAGGGGCGCGCTCCAGCCGAACGTTGAGCCGGTCAGTGTCGACGCAGGTTAGGACGCGCTCACGCTCGGCTGCCGAAATCACCACTTCGCGCATCTCCAGCACTTTGAGAACCACTTCAGCCAATCCCTCAGCGAAGCCTTGGGCGAAGTAGTGGCGGGCGAAGTCGCTCTGGTACTTGTAGGTGCCGGTCGCCATCAGGTGAAGAGCTCGGCGGCCGTCTCGACCGACATGACGCGTTCGATCCACGCATCGAGCTGCTCGGCGTCGTTGCAGGCCATGATGCGCTCGTGCTCGGCCTCTGACACCGCCACCCGCCGCACCTCCAGCATCTTGAGAACCGCCTCGGCCTTGCCCTCGGCCCTGCCCTCGACCTTGCCCTCCGCCTTGCCTTCGGTTTTGCCCTCGGCGAAGTAGCCGCGGGCGAAGTCGCTCTTGTACTCGTCGGTACCGGTGCGCATGAGCTCCTCCAGGATCTTCTTGGCCGCCTCGGGCAGTGCGGAGAGAACAGCATCAGAATACAGTTTGGCCCTGTCGTCGCCCTGGTTCAGCATGGTGGCCAGAGCTCCGTGCACGATCTCCATGCCCGCGCGCTCGCGGTCGGGCAGGGTGTTGGACACGGCCGCGATGACGGCGAGTTCGGGGTTCGCCGCGGCCTGGGCGGTGCTGGTGACGAAGGGCTCGATGCCGGGCCCGACGACGTAGGGGATCAGCCGGAAGCCGGGATGGCCGATGTCGATGGCGCAGCGGGCCCAGTCGGCTACGGAGCGGTCCGGGCAGATGGTGACGAGGACGACCGGGCATTCGAGCCTGGCTCGCACTTCGGTCGCGTACAGCGGCCAGGTGAAGAGCTTACGGGGGTCCTTGGCGAGTTGCATCTCGACAATGACGGCGAGACGCGGGGAGCGCTCGTCCTTGGGTTCGAGCAGGACGACGTTGTCGGCCCGATAGGTGGCGGGGACGACCTGAGTGGCCTCCTCACTGAGCGAGTGGACGCGGGCGGTGGGCGGGACCGGGAAGCCGAGGATCTGTTCCAGTAGGGGGATGACGACTTCGGGGCATTTTCGGATGAGTTCGATCGGATGTTCATGGCGGGAGCTGGGCATGTCACGGTAAGTTACTGCATGATCACTGTTCGATTGCCGTTTCTTGAGAATCCGTTCGAGCGTCGGCCGCGTAGGTCAGGTACAGCCAGGTCGGCGGCAGCGGGGCGAGGAGGGCGGCGAAGGTCGTCCAGAGCAGCCAGGGCGGGACGTGGTGGCGGGCGAGAAGGACCCAGCCCGGGGCGAGCAGCCAGCAGACGAGGGTGCCGAGGAGGACCTTCTCGCCGAGTGTCGTGCCGGGTTCGGACGTCATGCGCCCAGCATCGGCCGGTCAGGTGGTGGCGGTCCAGCGGTCGGTGAGGGTGCGGGTGCCCTCGGGAGTGAGGTCGCCGAAGAGGCGGAGGCGGCCGAGACCGCCGTCCGGGTGGATGTTGAGGCGGACGTGAGTGACCGGCGGCGCGCCGTCCAGGCGGAAGCGGTGGCGGCCGTCCGGCTGGACGCGGGTGCGGGGCAGCAGTTCGGTCCAGGCGGACGGGGACGCGCCGGTGGCGCCTTCCAGGGACACCTCGGCGGGCGCGTTGAACTTCAGGTGGGTGGTGTCGAACTCGGCGAGGCGGACGACGCCGGCGGCGGCGAGGCGGATGACGGCCCACTCGTGGCCGGGTTCGCGGCGGCGGGCGGTCTCCCAGCCCTCGGCCTGGTTGCGGGCGAGGCCGGGGAGGAGCATGTTGTCGGGCCGCGAGTAGAACATGTTCGAGCAGTCCAGGACGCGGGCGCCGTTCTCCAGGGCGGCGAGGTCGACGGTGAGGCCGTCCAGCAGCGCGGGGTCGGGGACGGCCTCGCCGTGGACGCGCAGCCGGGCGATGCCGCCGTCGGGGAACATGTTGAGGCGGACGTGCGTGAAGCGCCGCCCGCTGTCGACGGGGAAGGCGTGCGCGGCGTCGCCCTTCAGCGGGCTGCGCGGGACGATCTCCGTCCAGGGAGCGTCCGCGAGCTCGGCGGGCGAGGGGTGGCCGGGCAGCGCGCACGCCTCGACGGAGGCGTGCGGCGGGTAGTTGCCCTTGAACCATGCGGTGTCGACGACGACGCCGCGGACGACGCCGGGCACGCCGAGGCGGACGAGCGCCCAGTCGTGGCCGTAGGCGCCGGACGCGTCGGGGCGGCGGCGGGCGGTCTCCCAGCCGTCGTACTCCTGGCCCTTGGCGCCGAAGGTCTCCGGGGAGAACCGCGACGCCCACGGGTTGAGGAGGTTCTCCTTGGCGGCGAACGACTCGTCGCTGGCGGCCAGCACCGAGCCGCCGAGGAGGCGGCCGGCGAGGTCGGGGAGGGCGGCGAAATCGGCGGTCACAGGGTCTCCGTTCCGGGGCGGGCGAGCAGCTCGCCGCGCGGCGGGGCGGCGAGGTCGACGGGGGCGCCGCGCAGCCAGGTGGCCTGCACGAGGCCGGTGAGGGTGCGGCCGGCGTAGGGGGTGACGGGATTGCGGTGGTGCAGGGCGGCGGGGTCGACGGTGTGCGCGCGGTCGGGGTCGAACGCGGTCAGGTCGGCGTCGGCGCCCACGGCGATGGCGCCCTTGCGGCCGGTCAGGCCGGCGAGGGCGGCGGGGCCTTCGGCCATCCAGCGGACGACGTCGCGCAGGCCGTGACCGCGGGCGCGCGCGGCGGTCCAGACGGCGGACAGGCCGAGCTGGAGGGACGAGACGCCGCCCCAGGCGGTGGCGAAGTCGCCGGCCTTGAGGTCGGCGGTGCAGGGTGAGTGGTCGGTGACGACGCAGGTGAGGACGCCGTCCGCGAGGCCCTGCCAGAGAGCGTCGCGGTTGGCGGCGCCGCGGATCGGCGGGCAGCACTTGTAGGCGGTGGACGTCGGTCCGGGGACGTCCTCGTCCGACAGCGTCAGGTAGTGCGGGCAGGTCTCGGCGCTGACGCGCAGCCCGGCGGCGCGGGCCTCGGCGAGGGGTTCGAGGCAGTCGGCGGCCGACAGGTGCAGGATGTGGGCGCGGACGCCGGTCTCGGCGGCGATCGCGATGACGCGCTCGACGGCGGCGCGCTCGGCCGACGGCGGCCGGGACGCCAGGAACGCCGGGTAGTCGCCGCCGTCCGGGTCGGTGAGGATCGCGGGGTCCTCGGCGTGCACGATGACCAGGCCGTCGAGGGCGGCGATCTCGGCGAACGCGGCGCGCTGCTCGGCCGGGGACAGCGGTGGGAACTCGGGGACGCCGGAGTCGGCGGTGAAGCACTTGAACCCGAACGCGCCGCGCTCGTGCAGCCCCCGCAGGTCGGGGACGTTGCCGGGGATCGCGCCGCCCCAGAAGCCGACGTCGACGAACACCGCGCCGCGGGCGGCGTCCCGCTTGACCTCCAGGTTCGCGGCGGTGGTGGTCGGCGGCAGCGAGTTCAGCGGCATGTCGACCAGCGTGGTGACGCCGCCCGCGGCGGCCGCGCGGGTGGCGGTGTCGAAGCCCTCCCACTCGGTGCGGCCGGGCTCGTTGATGTGGACGTGGGTGTCGACCAGGCCGGGCAGCAGCGCGACGTCGCCGAGGTCGGTCTCGGCGGCGGCGGCGAGCGGCGCGGCGGCGTCCTCGATCGCGGCGATCCGGCCGTCGCGGACGGCGACGGCGGCGGGCCGCTCCCCGCCGGGGAGCACCGCCCGGCGCGAGCGGATCACCAGGTCGTAGCGGTCGGTCACACGATCTCCCTACAAGAGCCAGTCGGGGGCGATGAGGTCGGCGGCGAGGCGTTCGAGGAGGGGGCCGGCGGCGGTCATGCAGCGGCCGGGGTCGGGTTCCAGGTCGGTGAGGGCGTAGGCGGCCTGGAGGCGGGCGCGGCGGAGCTGCTCGCCGGTGAGGGCGCGGCGGCCGGCGACGGCGATCGCGGGGACGCCGGCCTGGGCGGCGGCGCGGGCGACGCCGGCGGGGGCCTTGCCGCGCAGGGTCTGCCGGTCGAGGGAGCCCTCGCCGGTGATGACGAGGCGCGCCCCGGCGGCGCGGTCCGCGAAGCCGAGCAGGTCCAGCAGGTAGCCGATGCCGGGCCGGACGGTCGCGCCGAGCAGGGCGAGGGCGGCGAACCCGACGCCGCCCGCCGCGCCCGCGCCGGGCCGCTCGGCGACGTCGGCGCGGCCGGTGACCGCGACGAGCCGGGCGAGGCCGTCCTCCAGGACCCGGACGTCGCCGGGGCCCGCGCCCTTCTGCGGGGCGAAGACGGCGGCGGCGCCGTCCGGGCCGAGCAGCGGGTTGTCGACGTCGCTGGCGACGATCACCTCGACGGCGCGGAGCGGCGGCGCGGCCTCGACGCGGGCGAGGTCGCGGAGGGCGCCGCCGCCGGGCGGCAGCTCGGCGCCTCCGGCGTCGAGGAAGCGGGCGCCGAGCGCGGCGGCGAGGCCGGTGCCGCCGTCGGTGCAGGCGCTGCCGCCGAGGCCGAGGACGATGCGGGTCGCGCCCGCGCGGACGGCGGCGTCGATCAGCTCGCCGGTGCCGCGGCTCGTCGCGGCGAGCGGGGCGGGGGCGCCGCCCGGCAGGCGGCGCAGCCCGGACGCCTCGGCGAGCTCGACGACGGCGGTGCCGCCGCGCCGCGCGTAGCAGGCGGCGACGGGCCGCCCGGTCGGACCGGTGACGTCGGCGGGGATCCGGTCGAACCCGGCGGCGACGGCGGCGTCCACGGTGCCGTCGCCGCCGTCGGCGACCGGCAGCGCGACGAGCGGGACGCCCGGCGCGGCGCGCCGCAGCCCGGCGGCGACGTGCGCGGCGACCTGCCGGGCGGTGAGCGAGCCCTTGAACTTGTCCGGCGCGATGAGGACGTGCCCCTGGCGGTCCATCACGCGGCCTCCAGCCAGGCGAACGCCGCGCCGGACGGCCCCTGCGGCGCGTACTCCAGCGCGATCAGGCCGGTGTAGCCGATCTCGTCCAGCACCGCGAACAGGGCCGGGAAGTCGATGGCGCCGGTGCCGGGGCGGCCGCGCCCGGGGGCGTCGGCGATCTGGACGTGCCCGATGTCGGCGGCGTGCGCGCGGGCGTCGCGCGCCAGGTCGGCGCCGTTGCCCGCCAGGTGGTAGCTGTCGAAAAGGAACCTCACGTTCGGCTCCCCGACGCGCCGCACGACGCCCACCGCGTCATCGGCGGTGAGCAGCGGATACGCGCCGTTCTGCCCTTGCGTGAGCGGTTCGATCAGCAGCGTCCCGGGCAGCGAGCGGGCGGCGTGCCGCAGGTTCTCGACGGCCGCCGCGTCCTGCTCGGCGGGCGCCAGACCGTCGCGGCGCTGCCCGTACAGGGCGTTGAACAGCGCGACGCCGGTCCGCTCGGCGACGCGCCGCGTGACGTCCAGGCTCGCGCGGAATTCGGCGGTGCGGGCGGGGTCGGACAGCACGCCCCGCTCCCCCGCCGCCATGTCCCCCGCGTACAGGTTGAGGCCGGCGAGGCGGACGCCGGCGTCCTCGACGGCCCGGCAGAACGCGTCCACGTCGGCGTCCGGCGGCACGGGGACGCCGTTCCACGGCCACCAGAACTCGACCGCGCCGAACCCGGCGGCACGGGCGGCGGCGGGCCGCTCCAAAAGCGGCAGCTCGGTGAACAGCAGGGAGCAGTTGACGGCGAGGCGTCCGGTGGGCGGCGTGCGGTGCATGGTCCTCCTCGGGCGGGGCGGCGTCCGTCCATGATCGCGGACGCCGCCCGGTCAGCCCGCGATGTGCTCGGGCCGGACCGGCACCCGCGTGAGCGCCTTGCCGGTGGCGTCCCGGACGGCCGCCACGATCGCCGGGGTGGACGACAGCGTCGGCGGCTCGCCCGCGCCGCGCAGCCCGTAGGGCGCGTCGGGGTCGGGGTGCTCCAGGATGTCCAGCCGCATCGGCGGCACGTCGAGGATGGTCGGGATGAGGTAGTCGGTGAACGACGGGTTCCGGACGAGGCCGCCGGAGACGACGATCTCCTCCATGAGCGCGAGGCCGAGGCCCTGCGCGGTGCCGCCGTGGATCTGCCCCTCCAGCGACAGCCGGTTGAGGATCTTCCCGACGTCCTGGACGGCGGCGAGCTCCACCACCTTGACGAGGCCGAGCTCGACGTCCACGTCCACGACGGCCCGGTGCACGCAGAGCGCGAGCTGGGTGTGGCTGTCGCCCTGCCCGGTGACGGGGTCCAGGCGGGTCGTCGGCCGGTGGTGGAACTCGCGGGTGAGTTCGATGGCGTCGTCGCCGAGCACCTCCTCGACCGGCGCGAGCACCCCGGCGGCCCGCGACACGACGGCGCCGCCGACCACCGACAGGTCGTCGTGCCCGTACCGGGCGGCGGCCCGCGCGAGCAGTTCGCCGCGCACCGCCTCGCAGGCCGCCTTCACCGCGCCGCCGGTCATGTACGACTGGCGGGACGCGCTGGACGACCCGGCGTCGCCGACCCTGTTGTCGGCGGGCGCGATGGTGACGCGGCGGACGCCGAGCTCGGTGCGGGCGATCTGCGCCTTGACGGTGACGAGGCCCTGCCCGACCTCGGCGGCGGCCGTGTGGACGAGCGCGGTCGCCTCGCCGCCGATCACCTCCAGCCGGACGCGGGCGGTGGAGTAGTCGTCGAAGCCCTCGGAGAAGCAGATGTTCTTCAGCCCGATGCCGTAGCCGACGCCCCGGACGACGCCCTCGCCGTGGGTGGTCTGGGACGCGCCGCCGGGCAGGTCGCGGATGTCGGCGGCGTCGAGCGCGGGCGGCAGCGGCATCGCCTCGATGCGGTCGAGCATCTCGGCCATCGGCGCGGGCGCGGTGATGACCTGCCCGGTCGCCAGCGCCGACCCCTGCGCGACGGCGTTGCGGCGCCGCACCTCGACGGGGCTGATCCCGCAGGCGGCGGCGAGCTTGTCCATCATCGACTCGTAGGCGAAGCACGCCTGGACGGCCCCGAACCCGCGCATCGCCCCGCACGGCGGGTTGTTGGTGTAGACGCCGTAGGCGTCGATGCGGATGTTGGGGATCTCGTAGGGGCCGACGCCGAGCGAGGCGGCGTTGCCGGTGACGTTCTCGGTCGAGGAGGTGTACGCGCCGCCGTCCAGGACGATCTCGACGTCGGCGTAGACGAGGATCCCGTCGCGTGTCGCCCCGTACTCGTAGCGCATCTGCGCGGGGTGCCGGTGGACGTGCCCGAAGAACGACTCGTACCGGTTGTAGGACATCTTGACGGGGCGGCCGGTGCGCAGCGCGAGCATTCCGGCGTGGATCTGCATGGACAGGTCCTCGCGGCCGCCGAACGCGCCGCCGACCCCGGCCATCGTCATGTGCACCTGGTCCTGCTCCAGGCCGAGGCAGGGCGCGATCTGCTTGAGGTCGTTGTGGATCCACTGGGTGGCCACGTACAGGTCCAGGCCGCCGTCGTCGGCGGGGACGGCGAGGCCCGACTCGGGGCCGAGGAACGCCTGGTCCTGGATGCCGACCTCGTAGTCGCCGGCCACGACCACGTCCACGCCGTCGCGGACGGCGTCGACGTCGCCGACGCGGACCGGCTGGTGGCGGACGATGCCGCCGCGCGGCTGCACGGCGAGGCCCACCGGGTCGGCGAGCACGGCGCGCGCGTCGGTGACGGGCTCCCGCACCTCCCACTCGATCGCGATGAGGTCGAGGGCGCGGCGGGCGATCTCGGGGTGGTCGGCGGCGACGAGCGCGATCGGCTCGCCCTGGTGGCGGACCTGATCGACGGCGAGGACGGGCTGGTCGTCGGGGTGGTCGATGCCGAACGTCTTGCGGCCGGGCACGTCCTCGTGGGTGAGGACGGCGTGCACGCCGGGCGCGGCGAGCGCGGGCCCGACGTCGATCGACAGGATGCGGGCGCGCGGGTGCGGGCTGCGCAGCGTCGCGCCCCACAGCATGCCGTCCATCCACAGGTCGGAGGCGTAGGCGAACTCGCCGGACACCTTGAGGGTGCCGTCGGGGCGGAGCGGGCTGTCGCCGACGCCGCCGTGGCCGGGCGCGGCGACCCGGCCGGGCGTCCTGATCGGGGTGGCCATCTAGAGGACCTCCTCCGCGAGCGTCATGAGGCGGCGGTGGGCGGCGGCGCCGCGCCGCGCGACCTCGTCCTGGGCGACGGTGGCGAGCGCGTCGTCGGCGACGACCGTGCGGCCGCCGACGAGGAGCCGCCGGAGCGGCGGGGTGCCGCCGGCGGCGAGGGCGAGGACGGGATCGTCGATCGCGGCGTGGAAGCCGCCGACGTCCCACAGGGCGATGTCGGCGAGCTTGCCGGGCTCCAGCGACCCGATCTCGGCCTCGCGGCCGAGGCAGCGGGCGCCGCCGATCGTGGCGATCTCCAGGGCCTGCCGGGCGGTGAGGGCGCGCGGGCCGGAGCGGGCGCGCTGCATGTAGACGGCCTGCTTGATCTCGCCGCCGAGCGGGACGAGCTCGGCGGACGCCGCGCCGTCCACGCCGAGGCCGACGGGCGCGCCCGCCGCCAGCAGCTCGGCGACGCGGGCGATGCCCGAGCCGAGGCGGGCGTTGGAGGACGGGCAGTGCGCGGTGCCGGTGCCGGTCGCGGCGAGCCGGGCGATGTCGGAGTCGTGCAGGTGGACGCAGTGCGCGAGCCACACGTCCGGCCCGAGCCAGCCGAGGGAGTCCATGTACTCGACGGGCGTCGCGCCGAAGTGCTCGCGGGTGTAGTCCTCCTCGTCGGTGGTCTCGGCGAGGTGGGTGTGCAGGCGGACGCCCCTGGCGCGGGCCAGCTCGGCGGACCGCACGAGCAGGTCCTTGGTGACCGAGAACGGCGAGCAGGGCGCGACCGCGATCCGCAGCATCGACCCGAAGGAGGCGTCGTGGTGGCGGTCGATGGCGGCCTCGGTCTCGGCGAGGATCGTGTCGAGGTCTTCGACCACCTCGTCCGGCGGCAGGCCCCCTTGCGACCGCCCGAGGTCCATGGAGCCCCGGCAGGGGTGGAAGCGGACGCCCAGCTCGGCGGCGGCGTCGATCTCGGCGGCGAACAGGTCGCCGCGCCCCTTGGGGAAGATGTAGTGGTGGTCGGTGGAGGTCGTGCAGCCCGACTTGGCGAGCCAGCCGAGGCCGGCGGACGCGGCGCCCGCGACGACCTCGGCGTCCATCTTCGCCCACGGCCGGTAGAGGGTCGTCAGCCACTCGAACAGGGTGTGGTCGGGCGCGTAGCCCTGGCTGGCCCACTGGTACAGGTGGTGGTGGGTGTTGACGAGGCCGGGCGTGGCGAGGCAGCCGGTGCCGTCGATCCGCTCGGCGCCCTCGGCGCCCTCGACGGCGGGGGCCGGGCCGGCGCCGACGGCGGTGATCCGGTCGCCGGTGACGACGATGTGGCCGCCCGGGTGCTCCGCGCCGGTGACCGTGACGACGTGCGCACCCTCGATGATCTTCACGTCGCTCATGCGGACGCCTCCGCCCGCCGCCGGGCGGCGAGCCGCACGGCGTCCAGGATCTTCTCGTAGCCGGTGCAGCGGCACAGGTTCCCCGCGAGCGCCTCGCGGATCTCGGCGTCGCTCGGGTCGGGCACCCGGGAGATCAGGTCGTGCGACTGCACGACGAGACCGGGCGTGCAGAACCCGCACTGCACGGCGCCCGCCTCCACGAACGCCTCCTGCACGGGGTCGAGGCGCCCGTCCGCGCCGGTCGAGCCCTCGGCGAGGCCCTCGACGGTGCGGACCTCGCGGCCCTCGGCCTGCCCGGCGGCGACCAGGCAGGAGCAGGCGGGGACGCCGTCGAGGTAGACGGTGCACGACCCGCACTCGCCCTGCTCGCAGGCGTTCTTGGAGCCGGGCAGGCCCATCCGCTCGCGCAGCATGTAAAGCAGGCTCTCGCCCTCCCAGACGTCGTCGACGGTCTGCGGGGCGCCGTTCACGGTCACGTTCACGCGCATGTCTAGGACGCCTCCCTGCGGGAGTCACCCGCGTGGTCGTTCCAGGCCCAGGTCAGGGTGCGGCGGGCCATCACCGACAGGGCGTGGCGGCGGTAGTCGGCGGTGCCGCGCACGTCGTCGATGGGCGCGGCGGCGTCGGCGACGAGCGCCCCGAAGCGCTGCGCGGCCGATACCGCGAGCGGCGTCCGGCCCTCCCAATCCAGCTCGGCCGACAGGAACTCCTCGGCGGCGACCGCGCGGACGGGCGTCGGCGCCGCCGACCCGATGCCGGTGCCGACGCGGCGCTCCTCCGGGTGCAGCGCGATCGCGAACGAGCAGACCGCGATGACCATCGCGTTCCGCGTGCCGATCTTGGAGAAGTACTGCGGGCCGGGCGCGGGCGGCGTCCAGAACGCGCGGATCAGCTCGTCGGGCGCCAGGGCGTTCCGCTTCACGCCGGTGTAGAACTCCGCGGCCGGGATCATGCGGGTGCCGCGCGCGGCGGACTCGGCCTCGACGACGGCGCCCGCGGCGAGCAGCGGCGGGTGGGAGTCCCCGGCGGGCGAGGCGGCGCCGAGGTTGCCGCCGACGGTGCCCCGGTTGCGGATCTGCGGCGACCCGACGGTGCGGGCCGCCTGCGCGAGGCCGGGCAGCCGGTCGCCGAGCCCGTCGATCAGCCGCGCGTAGGGGACGCCCGCGCCGACGCGGATGCGTCCGCCGTCGTCGTCCCATCCGGCGAGATCGGCGATCCGGGTGAGGTCGAGCAGCGCGGCGGGCCGCCGCGCCCCGAAGTTGAGCTCCACCATGACGTCGGTGCCGCCCTGGAGCGGCACCGCGTCCGGGTGCTCGGCCTTGGCCGCGAGGGCGTCCGCCCAGGTGGGCGGGCGTAGGAAGTCCATGGTTCCACTCTCCCCTAGGACCAGGCGTCCGGCGCGTCCGGCGCGTCGCCGGTGAGGACCGAGCCCTCGATCAGGCCGTAGGGACGGTCGGCGGCGAAGAACACCTCGTTGTCGTTGTCGAGGCCGAACGGGGCCAGGTCCACGACGAAGTGGTGCTTGTTCGGCATGGCGAGCCGCACCTCGCACGTCTCGGGCCGCTCGGTGAGGACGCGGCGGCCCATCGCGTACAGCGTCTGTTGCAGCGACAGGCTGTAGGTCCCGGCGAACGCGTCGAGGAGGGCTTGGCGGGCGCCCGCGTAGGAGGCGTCCCAGCCCCCCGCGTCCCCCGCGTCCGTGCCGTGGTGGCGCCAGCGGGCGGTGACGGCGGTGGCGAGGACGCGGTCGTTCGTCTCCTCCAGCGTCGTGTACTCGTCCTTGACGTAGCCGTGGAACTCGCTGCCGGTGGAGTTCAGGACGACCAGGTCGGTGAGGCCGGACACCACCGACTCGGCGCCGCCGGTGCCGTCGCTGTGCACGAGCGCGGTGCGCACCTCGCCGCCGCTGCGGACGAACGAGTGCTGCTCGGCGCGCGGGACGCCGCCCTCCAGGACGGGGATGCGGTCCCACGCGTACTCCTGGACCTCCACCCGGGCGTGGTGGATCGTCGGCCGGGAGTCCACGAAGTGGCGGGCGAGGGTGAGCGCGAACTCCTCCGCGCTCGCGATCCCGTACTTGCGGGCGAAGGCGAACACGGTGTTCTTCTGCGCGTCGGTGGTGAGGACGTTGGCGTTGTCGCCGCTCAGGTGGACCTCGTCCATGTCGCCCGACAGCGACACGCTCACGTTCAGGTCCTTGATCGTGTGCACCCCGCCGTCCCGGGTGACGCGGACGACGCGGGTCTCCGCCTTCCCGTAGCGGTTGGGGCCGAGGACGATGGCCATGTGCTAGCTCCCTCGGTAGGTGGAGTAGGCGAACGGGCTGAGCAGCAGCGGCACGTGGTGGTGCCGGTCCGCGTCCGCGATCGTGAACGCGACCGCGACCTCGGGGTAGAAGTCCGACAGGTGCGCGGTGTCGAAGGTCAGCCGGTAGGTGCCGGCGGCGAGATCGGTGACGCCGGGCCAGGCGCGGACGCGGCCGTCGGCGTCGGTGCGGGCCTCGGCGAGCGGCGTCCAGGCCGCGCCGTCGCGGCGCTCCAGCCGGACGGCGACGCCGGGCGCGGGCAGGCCGCGGGCCGCGTCGAGGACGTGCGTGGACAGCGTCACCTGGCCTCCCCCGCCGCCGCGCCCGCGCCGTCGAGCTCGGCGGCGAGGCCCGCCAGCCGCAGGTCGACGATCTTGGCGAGCTCCTCGCGGACGACGACGCGCTCGGCGGCGACGCCGTTGTCCAGGCGGCGGTGCAGGGCGGCCAGCATCTCGGCCGCCGACAGGCCGGTCGCGCAGATCAGGTAGACGTGGCCGAACCGCTCCTCGTAGGCGCGGTTGCCGTCCGCGAGGGCCTGCTGGGTCTCCAGGCCGGCGTCGCTCGCGCCCGCCTGCTCGCGCCGCGACCAGGCGGCCTCGCGGGACGCGCCGCCCGCCCGCTCGCCGATGCGCGGGTGCGCGGCGAGCGCCTCGCCCACGTCCTCCCAGGTCAGGCCGAGCATGGCCCGCGCGGACGCGGCCTTCAGCGCGGCGAGGTCGGGGTAGGGGCGGGCCGCGGCGACCTCGGCCGCCCAGCGGCGCGAGGCGCAGCACGCCAGCAGCGCGGCCGCGGCGTCCTGCTCGTCCAGCGCGTTCAGCCGGTCCATCGGCCCCCCTCGACGTCGTTCCCAGCAGTACACACAGCGGCGGCCGGGACGGTCGAGGGGCAGGAGCTCCGAACTGTGCGCCCCCCGGCCACCGGGTTTTCGTGCGTTGCTCCAAGCGGGACGCCGCGCCGGGGGTCGCGTAGCCTCCCCGGCATGAGGCTCCGCTCCCTGCTCACCCTGCCCGACCTGCGGCTGGAGCTCGTCGGCGGGCACGCCGAGCTCGATCGGACGATCCGCTGGGTCGTCACCACCGACATGCTCGACCCGGGCCGCTACCTGAGCGGCCGGGAGCTCGTCCTGACGGGCCTGGTGTGGCGTTCGGGGCCCGCCGACTCGGAGGTGTTCGTCCGGGCGCTCGCGCGGGCCGGGGTGTCGGCGCTCGCGGCGTGGGACGCGGCGAACGCCGTGCTGCCCGCCGACCTCGCCGAGGCGTGCGACCGGCACGGGGTGCCGCTGTTCCGGGTGCCCGAGGACGTGGCGTTCGCGACGGTGACCGAGACGGTCGTCCGGCACCTGTCGACGGCCCGCGCCGCCGACCTCACCGCCGTCCTGGACCGGCACCGGCGGCTCGTCGCCGGCGTCGGCCTCGAACCCGTCCTGGACCTGGTCGCCGCCGACCTCGGGCTGCGCTGCTGGGTGCTGACGCCGGTCGGGCGGGTCGTGGCGGGCCCGCCGGACCTGCCCGACCCGGCCGGGCTCGCGCGGGCGTTCCTCACCGCGCCGCGCCTGCCGCACCGGGCGGGCGGCCTGTCGCTGCTGCCGGTCGCGCCCGACACCACCAGCCGGGTCGCCGACTGGTTCCTGGCCTGCGCGGGCGACTGGCGCGAGTGGCCGCCCGAGCGGCGCGCCACGATGGGCGAGCTCGCCGCGATCGTCGCGCTGGAGCGGGCCCGGCTGGACGACCGGCTGAGCGTCGCGGGCCGCCTCGCCCAGGAGGTCGTCCGGCTGCTGGACGCCGGCGCGCCCGGCGCCGACGTCCGCGCCCGGCTGGAGCTCACCGGCCTGGACGCCGCCGGGCCGTTCGTGGCGGTGTCGGCCGCCGCGCGCGGCCCGCTGCGGCCCGGCGAGCTGCGGGCGCTGCTGCGCGAGGCGCTGCCGGGGCCGCCGGTCGTCGGCCTGGCGGGCGAGGAGGCCGTCGCGCTCGTCCCGGCGGGCGGCGCGGGGGACGTCGGCGGCGCCGTGCGGGAGGCGCTGCGCGCGCTCGCCCCCGGCCTCGGCGGCGCGGACCTGGCGGTCGGGACGAGCGGCGCGGCCGCGGCGGGCGAGCTGCGCGGCGCCGTCGAGGAGGCCCGCCACGCGCGCCGCCTCGCCGCCTCCCGGGAGGGGCCGGTGGCGGTCGTCGGGCACGACGAGCTGGCGACGCACGTGCTGCTCCTCGCCAGTGTCCCCGACGATGTCCGGCGCATGTTCCGGGCGCGGCTGCTGGACCCGCTGCGCGCCTACGACCGCGAGCACGGGGCCGACCTCGTCGCGACGCTGGAGACGTTCCTGCGGCACTCGGGGTCGTGGACGCGGTGCGCGGCGCAGCTCCACCTGCACGTCAACTCGGTCCGGTACCGGATCCAGCGGATCGAGGAGCTGACCGGCCGCGACCTCGGCCGCCTGGAGGACCGGGTGGACTTCTTCCTCGCGCTGCGGCTGGATTGAGGCAACCGGCGGCGCGGCTCCCGCGTCCGATCTAAGGACGATCACCGGAGGGCGCCGCCGCATGCCGTACGACGACCTGACCGAGGCCGAGCGGGCCGTCTGGGACGCCTTCCCCGAGGCCGCCGCGGTCGACCTGGGCGGCGACGAGGTGCGGGCGGGGGTCGTCGCGGCGCTGCTGATGGGCGCGCGCGAGGCCCTGCCGGGCCGCGTCCCCGCCGTCCGCGTCGCCGGCGCCCGCGTCACCGGCGTCCTGAACCTCGCGCACGCCGAACTCGCGCACCCGCTGCTGATGACGGGCTGCGCCTTCGCCGAGGCGCCCGAGCTGACCGGGGCGCGGACGGGCGACGTGCGGCTGCTGCGCTGCACGTTCGAGAAGGCCCCGCACCTGTCGGGCGCCCGCGTCGGCGGCACCCTCGACCTCACCGGCTCGACGCTCGGCGGCGCCCCCGCCCTCCGCGCCGCCGACCTGGAGGTCGAGCGCGATCTCGACCTCAGCGAGATCGACGCCCGCGGCGAGCTGCGCTTGCCGAACGCCCGCGTCGGCGGCGCCCTCGTCCTGGACCGGGCGCGCGTCGCCAACCCCGGCGGCGTCACCCTGAACGGCGACGGCCTGACGGTCGAGCGCGGCCTGTTCGGGTCGGGCCTCGTCTCCGAGGGCCGGATACGGCTGCGGGACGCCCGCGTCGGCCGCCGCCTGTCGCTGCGCGGCGCGCGCCTCACCGCCCCCGGCGAGAACGCCCTGGACGCCGACCAGATCCAGGTCGACGGCACGGTCGGCCTGGACGACCTGGCCGCCGAGGGCACCCTCCAGCTCCGCAGCGCCGCCGTGCAGGGCTCGGTCGCCGTCAACGACGCGCGCCTCAGCGCCCCGGACGGCTTCGCGCTGAACCTGCGGCTCACCACGATCGGCGGCGAATTCAGCGCCTTCCGCGGCCTGCGCGCCGAGGGCACCGTCAACCTGACGGCGGCCGACGTCCGCGGCCAGGTCGCGCTGAGCGGGGCGGTGCTGTCGCGGCCCGGCGGCGTCGCGCTGGAGCTGGAGCGCGCGAACGTCGGCGGCGTCCTGTTCTGCAACCGGGGCTTCCGCGCCGACGGCGAGGTGCACATGCCCGACGCCCGCTTCGGCGCCGGGATCGACTTCGGCGACGCGCGGCTGAACTCGCCCGGCGGCTACGCGCTGACCGCCTGGGGCGTCCAGGTCGGCGGCCTCGCCCGCTGCGGGGACCTCACCGTCGACGGCAAGGTCTCCTTCGCCGGCGCCCGCATCGAGAACGAGCTGCACCTGCACGGCGCCGCCCTCACCGGCGCCCTGTCCCTCTGGCGGGCCAGGATCGGCGCCCTGCGCGTCGACGCGGCCGCCTCGTTCGGCCGGGTGGACCTGCGCGACGCCGAGATCACCGTCCTGGACGACGTCGCCGGCCGCTGGCCGGACGGCCTGCTGCTGGACGGCCTCGTCTACCAGACGCTGCGCTCCCCGCGGCCCGTCGCCGACCGCCTCGCCTGGCTGGCCAAGGCGGGCGACGGCCACCTCCCGCAGCCCTACGCGCAGCTCGCCGCCGTCTACCGGCGGCACGGCTACGACGCCGACGCGCGGACCGTCCTGCTCGCCGAGCAGCGCCGCCGCCGCGCCTCGCTCCCCCTGCCGCTGCGCCCCTGGGGCTACCTCCAGGACGTCGCGGTCGGCTACGGCTTCCGCCCCTACCGGGCCGCGGCCTGGCTGGTCGCGCTGCTCGCCGCCGCGACGGCGGCGTTCGCCGTCCACCGCCCGCCGCCCGCCGAGGCGGCGAAGGCGCCGCCGTTCAACGCCTTCCTGTACGCGCTGGACCTGCTGCTTCCGGTCATCTCCTTCGGGCAGGAGAGCGCGTTCAACCCGCACGGCTGGCAGCAGTGGCTCGCCGCCGCGCTCGTCGCGGCCGGCTGGATCCTCGCCACGACGATCATCGCGGGCGTCTCCCGGAACCTGTCGCGCCCGTGACCGCCGCCGAAGACGCCGTGCGGGAGGCGTTCGCCGCCTCCCGCCCCATCGACCTGCGCGGCGAGCGGCTGCCCGCCGCCGCGCTCGCGGCGATCCTGACGGCGCCCGGCGCCGTCCGCTCGCTCCGCCTGACCGGCGCCCGCATCACCGGCGTGTTCAACCTCGCGCACCTGGAGATCCCGCATCCGCTGCTGCTCGTCGGCTGCGAGCTGCCCGACGGCGCCGAGCTGATCGGCGCGCGCCTGCAACGCACCCGCTTCGCGCACTGCGCCTTCGGCGCCGAGCTGCGGATGCCCGACGCCCACATCGCCGGGACGCTCGACCTCACCGGCGCGACGCTCGTCGGCGTTCCGGCCCTGCACGCGGGCAGCGCCGTAGTCGAGCGCGACCTGATCCTGCGCAACGCCGACATCGGCGGCGAGGCCATGTTGTGGAACACCCGCGTCGGCGGCGCGCTCGTCCTGGAGGGCGCGCGCGTCCACGGCGGCGACTTCACCGGTGACGGGCTGGTCGCCGAGGGCGGCCTGTTCGGCGCGGGCGTGGCCTGCGACGGCGAGCTGCGGCTGCCGGGCGCGCGCGTGGAGACCTGCACGCTGTCGGGCGCTCGCCTCACCGGCGCCGTCGCCCTGAACGCCGAGCGCCTCACCGTCACCGGCCCGCTGGTCATGGACGGCGGGCTCGCCGCCGACGGCCTGGTGGACCTGCGCGACGCCCGGATCGGGCAGGGCTGCACGCTGGAGGGCGCCCGCCTCACCGCCCCCGGCGGCACCGTCCTTGACGCCCGCCACATCGCGGTCGGCGGCACCCTCACTCTGGACGGCGTCGCCGCCGAGGGGACGCTGGACCTGCGGGCGGGCGACGTCCAGGGCTGGATCCAGCTCGCGGGCGCCCGCGTCGAGGTGCCCGGCGGCGTCGCCCTGCACTGCCGCCGCATGGTCCTCGGCGGCTTCTCGGCCTCCGACGGCTTCACCGCGCGCGGCCACGTGTCGCTGGCGGGCGCGCAGGTGCGCGGCTCGGTCAACTTCAACGGCGCGCACCTCGCCGCGCCCGACCACGGCGCCCTGTCGCTCAACCGGGCCGAGATCGACGGCATGGTGTTCTGCTCGCAGGGCTTCACCGCCGAGGGCGAGGTCCGGCTGAGCGACGCCCGCACCGGCAGCATCGACCTGCGGCACGCGCGGCTCTCCTCCCCCGGCGGCCGCGCCCTCACCATGGTCAGGACGGCCGTCCGGGGCTCGGTGTCGTTCCACGGCGCGTTCGAGGCCGACGGCGAGGTCGTCCTGGAGGACGCCGCGATCGGCGCGTCCCTCGACCTCACCGGCGCCCGCCTCGCCAACCCCGGCGCCGCCGCCCTCACCGCCGACCGCGTCACCGTCGAGGGCGCCCTCACCGCCGTCCGCCTCCAGGCCGACGGCGAGGTCCGGCTCGTGGACGCCCGCGTGGCCAAGAGCTGCGAGCTGACCGGCGCCCGCCTCGCCGGTCCCGTCGCCCTGAACGCCGAGCGCCTCACCGTCGAGGGCGGGTTGCTCATGGGCGGCGGGTTCGCGGCGGACGGCGAGGTCCGCCTCCGCGACGCCCGCGTCGCCAAGAGCTGCGAGCTGACCGGCGCGCACCTGGCGGGCGCCGTCGCCCTGGACGCCGAGCGGCTGACGGTCGAGGGCACGCTCCTCATGAACGACGGGTTCGCGGCGGACGGCCTGATCCTCCTGCGCGACGCCCACGTCGGCCGGACCTGCGACCTGACCGGCGCCCGGCTCGCCGCGCCCGGCGCCGTCGCGCTGGACGCCGGGCAGCTCGCCGTGGAGGGCGCGCTGCTGATGAGCGGCGGGTTCGCGGCGGACGGCGAGGTCCGCCTCCGCGACGCCCGCGTCGCCAAGAACTGCGAGCTGATGGGCGCCCGCCTCGCCGGCCCCGGCGGCGTCGCCCTGCGCGCCGAGCGCCTCGCCGTCGGGGGCGGGCTGTTCCTGCACGGCGGGTTCCGGGCCGAGGGGGAGGTGCGGCTGCTCGGCGCCGCCGTCGCCGACCGCTGCTCGTTCGACGGGGCGCGGCTCGCCAACCCCGGCGGAGCCGCTCTGGAGGCCAGACGTATCACCGTCGCCTCCGACTTGACGTTGGACGGCATCACCGCCGACGGGACCGTGTCGATCCGCGCCGCGAAGGTCGAGGGGACCGTCCGCGTGCAGGACGCGGTACTCACCGCCGCCGGGGGCGTCGCGCTATGGGCGCCGCTGATGGACGTCGGCGGCGGCGTCCACGCGCCCGATCTGGCCGCCGAGGGGCACGTCTCGCTCGCCTCGGCGAAGGTGCGCGGGACGGTGAGGTTCGACGGCGCGCACCTGGCGAACCCCGGCGGCGTCGCCCTGTCGCTCGACCGTGCCGACATCACCGGCGCCCTGCTCTGCTCGGGTTCCTTCCGGGCCGAGGGCCGCGTCGTCCTGGAGGAGCTCCAGGCCGGCACCGTCGACTTCCGGGGCGCCGCGCTGGCCGCCGCCGACGGCCCCGCCCTCGCCATGACCCGGGCGTCCGTGCGCGGCGGGGCGTTCTTCCACGAGGGCTTCGCGGCCGACGGGGAGATCGTCCTGGAGGACGCGGCCATCGGCGCCGCGCTCGACTTCACCGGCGCGAAGCTGGCGGCCCCCGGCGGCTGGTGCCTCACCGCCTGGGGCATGCGGGTCGGCAGCGTCGCCTGGTTCACCGGCGGGTTCCACGCCGCCGGCGGCGTCTCGCTGAACAGCGCTCGCTTCGGCGCCGAGCTGGCGTTCGGGGACGCGACCGTCGACGGCGAGCTGCGGATGCGGGCGCTCCGCGCCCCCGCCCTCCGCACCACCGGCGGCACCCGCCTGAACGGTCCCGTCGAGCTGCGCGACGCCGCCGTCGGGTCGCTGGACGACGATCCGGGCTGCTGGCCGCCCGACACCCGCCTGGACGGGTTCGTCTACGAGGGGCTGCGGAAGCCGCTGCCCGTCCGTGCCCGCCTGAAGCTGCTGTCGTCCGGGCCGCGCTCCTACCGCCCGCAGCCCTACGAGCAGCTCGCGGCCGCCTACCAGCGGCAGGGCCACGACGCCGTCGCCCGTGACGTGCTGCTCGCCAAGCAGCGGCAGCGCCGCCGCACGCTGGCGTTCCCGCTGCGCGCCTGGGGCCTGGTGCAGGACGTGACGGTCGGCTACGGGTACCGGCCGCTGCGGGCCGCCGGATGGCTGGTGATGCTGCTCGCTGCCGCCACGACGGCGTTCGCGCTGCACGAGCCGCGGCCCGCCAAGCCGCCGGAGGCGCCGGAGTTCAACCCGTTCCTCTACGCCCTGGACCTGCTGCTGCCGGTGATCTCCTTCGGGCAGGAGGGGGCGTTCAACCCGCGCGGCTGGACGCAGTGGCTCGCCGCCGCGCTCGTCGCGGCGGGCTGGATCCTCGCCACCACGATCATCGCGGGCGTCAGCCGGAGCCTGTCGCGCCAGTAGCGCCGGTGGCGACGGCCCGCAGGGCGGCGAAGGTCTCCCGCTCGTCCTGCTCGGTGCCGTGGTCGCTGAACTTCACGATGACGGTCTTCGAGGCCGGGTGGACGTAGACGTACTGGCCGTAGACGCCGAGCGCCGAGATCGCGTCGGCGGACGGGCGCCACCACTGCGCGGAGTACTTCCATCCGTCCACCTCCTTGGGCGCCGGGGTGGAGATCCGCTTGATCCAGGCGGCCGGGACGATGCCGCGCCCGCCGTCCAGCACCAGTTGCCCGATCTTGGCGAAGTCGCGGGGCGTGGCGTTGACGCAGCAGAACGCCTTCTCGGCGCCGCCGCCGTGGTCGAGGTTCCAGGTGGCGGCGTCCTGCGCGCCGACAGGGTTCCACAGCCGCTCCGACAGCAGCGCGGCGAGCGGCTTTCCCTCGACCCTGGCGAGGATCAGGCCGAGCAGCTCGGTGTCCACGCTGCGGTAGGAGGCGGCGGCGCCGGGCTCGGTCTCCATGCCCCGGTGGTCCTTGACGAAGCCCGGCAGGTCCTTGGTGAGGTACATGCGGGCGGTGCCGGTGAACGGCCACGCCTGGCTGTAGTTCTCCGAGACGCCGATGCCGGCGGTCATGTCGAGGAGGTGGCGGACGGTGACGTCGTCGAAGGAGGTGCCGCCGGTGCGCAGCTCGGGCAGCAGCGCGACGACCTTGTCGTCCTCGCTCAGTTTCCGGTCGGCGATCGCCTGCCCGACCATCAGCGAGACCAGCGACTTGGCGACCGACCAGGACGCCGTCCGGTCGGTCGGCCGCACGCCCTTGCGGTACCACTCGTAGGTGATCGCGCCGTCGTGCACCACGAGGAAGGACGCCGTATGGGTCCTGGCCAGGAAGTCGGTGACGGCGATCCGCCCGCCCTTCCACGGGACGGTGGCGGGCGGCCGCCCCTGCTTGACCGGCAGCGGCGCCGGGCGCGCCGACGCGGGGACCGTCCGCGCGGGGTAGAGCTTCCCCGCCTGGGACGGCGCGGTGGTGAGCAGCCCGTAGAGGGTGACCGGCCCCGGCACGTTCATCGCCGCCGTTCCGATGAACGACCCGGCGACGGCCACGACCAGCACCGACAGCACGCCCGCGACGATCCGACGGACCACGGCCCCTCCCGGCGTCCCGGGGCGTGGTCAGTCGAGGCCGCGCTTGCCCGGGGTCCAGAACGGCTTGGTGCGCACGTTACGCCGGTCCCAGCCGCGCTCGCGCACCAGGTGCGCCCGGATCGCCTGGATCGTCCGCGCCTCGCCCGCGAGGTAGGCGGTGCCGGGGGCGTCCGGCAGGTCGAGCGACGCGACGGCCTTCAGCAGCGCCTCCGACGACGCCGCGGGCACGTCCCCGCGGTCGACCCGGACGAGGTCGCGGGCGAGGTCCTGGTGGTCGGCGGCGTCGCCGGCCTCGACGGCGCCGTGCACGGCGGCGTCCGGCGGCAGCGCGTCCAGCATCGCGGCGAACGCGACGGTGGCGGTCTCCTCGCCCGCGAACAGGTGGTAGGGCGCGGCGGCGTCGATGACGAAGCCGCCCTCCGGCCCGCGGAACAGCACCTCGCGGCCCGGCTCGGCCTCGCGGAACCAGCGCTCGCCGGGCCCGTCGCCGCCGTGGTCGAAGCCGACCAGGTCGAAGGAGTCGCCCGCGAGCCGCCGCACCGAGTAGGTGCGCAGCACGTCGCCGATCTGCCGGGACGTCCAGGTGCGCAGCGCGAACGGCTCGCCGACGAGCAGCCGGACCTGCTGGCCGGGCGTCCAGCCGAGGCCGCGCACGTCCGGGCCGGTGACGGTGACGCCGCGCAGCCGCGGGGAGATCGGCCCGGCCGCGGTGACGCGGCCGGCGGTGAACATCTTGTCCAGGACGAGGCGGGACAGGCTGGGGCTCACGAGCGCCTCCGATGCGCGATATATCTCGACTGCCCGACAACCGAGATATATCGCGAACAGCGGGCGGCGTCCAGCCCTCCCGGCCGGGTCACGGCTTCACCAGCCGGCGGCCCCGGCGAACGACGTCGGCGCCGGGTCGTAGCCGAGGGCCGTGCGGGCGGCGGTGATGTCGAGGGTGCGCTCGACCGCCAGGTGCCCGATCGCGTAGCGGGTGAGGCGCGGTGGTTCGGGCCGCCGGGCCAGCAGGAACGCGCCCTCGAGGGCGGCGGCGAGCGGCCGCGCCGCCCGGTACGGCAGGTAGACGGGGCGGGCGGCGACGCCGCGCTCGGCGAGGATCGCGCGCAACGCGTCGTCCAGGAGGACCGGCTCGGCGTCGGTGACGTTGAACACCCCCGGCGCGGCGGGCCCGGTCGCGGCGAGCACGCACGCCTGCACGAGGTTGGCGACCGACGTCAGGCTGATCCGCTGGCGGCCGGTGCCGACGGCGGGCAGCAGCGGGCCGCGCACCGACGACAGCACGCGTGGCAGCAGCGTCGTGTCGCCCGGCCCGTAAACGGCGTGCGGGCGCAGCACGACGCTGCCGGGACGCGCCGTCACGGCGCGCTCCGCCGCCGCCTTGGACGCCCCGTAGGCGTTGAGGTAGCGGGCGACGGGCGCCTCGTCCTCGCGCGCGCGCACGGTCGGCCGGAACGGGTCGTAGACGCTGGCCGTGCTGACGTGCACGAACCGGGCGCCGGGGAACGTCGCCAGGGCGGCGCGCGTCCCGCCGAGATTGGCGGCGAAGAAGTCCGCCGCCGGACCCCAGTCGGTGACGCTGCCCGCGCAGTGCACGACCGCGTCCACATCAGGGGCGTCCGCGAGCGGGCCGTCCAGCAGGTCCCACGCCCGGTAGGCGGCCCCGCCGAGATGGCCGGGCGGCGTTTCCGGGCGCCGCCCGAACGCCAGCGTCTCCACGCCCCGCGCGGCGAGGGCGCGGCAGACGGCGCCGCCGACGAACCCGGACGCGCCGGTGACCGCGACCCTCATCGGACGAGCTCCCGCAACCGCTCGCGGTCCAGCTTGCGGCCGCGCCCCGAGCGCGGCAGCTCCGGCAGCGCGACGACGCGGTCGGGCAGCGCGTCGCGGTCGAGGACGTCGCGGAGCCGCCGGTCCAGCCCGGCGGCGGAGCCGACGACGGCGAGGACGACCTCCTCGTCGCCGGTCACCGGGTCGGGCAGCCCGACGTAGGCGGCCTCCTCGACGCCGTCGAGGGCGGCGATCGCGGGCTCGTACAGGCCCGGGTACAGGTTGAACTTGCCGCGGATCAGCATGTCCTTCTTGCGGCCCAGCAGCACCAGGCGGCCGTCGTCGTCGAGGCGGGCGAGGTCGCCGGTGGCGAGTTCGGCGAGCGGCGGCGCGCCGAGGTAGCCCCGGCACAGGTTCGGGCCGGACAGGACCAGCTCGCCGTCGGCGCCGAACGCGGTACCGGTGAGGGGCTCGCCGAGCAGGTCGCCTTCGGCGCCCGAAGCGGTGTGGGCGAGCTTGTCGCGCGCCGAGGCGATCGCGACGGGCAGGATCTCGGTCATCGCGTACACCGACAGGACTTCCGCGCCCGGTGCGGCGGCGACGGCGCGCCGCAGGATCCCGGCCGGGGCGGGCGCCGCGCCGAGCAGCACGTACCGCAGGCCCGGCGGCAGCGCGGGGGCGGCGTCCAGGATCTCGCCGAGGTGCACCGGGACGCAGAAGGTGTGCGTGGCGCCGCGCTCGGCGAGCTGCCGGGCGAACGCGGCGGGCGGGCAGCCGAGCGGCGGCATCGACCAGCGGGCGCCGGAGATCAGCGTCGGCAGGCCCAGCATGAGCTGGTCGGTGTGCACGACGTCGCCGGGCCCGAGCGGCATCCGCTCCCGGAACAGATCGAGCGCGGCGGCTAGCGACGCCTGCGAGTGGACGACGGCGCGCGGGTCCTCGGTGGTCCCGGACGTGAAGATGACGGCGGCGGGCGCGTCCGGGTCGCCGGTGGCGTCCGGTTCGGGCGCCGGGCCGTCCTGGAGGCGGTCGAAGGCGAGCGAGCCGCGCGGCACGCCCGGCAGCCGCCGCCCGACGTGGACGTGGCGCAAATCGAGTTCGGCGAGGTTCGGCAGCAGCAGCCCGCGCCGCCGCGCGTAGGCGCGCACCGCGCGGAGGCGGCTGCCCGCGTACAGCACCGACTCGGCCGCCGACCAGCGCGGACGCGCCAACCTCAGCCGCGCCTCGAACATCTCCGGCCCCGCGCCGGGGTCGGCGAACACCACGACGCCGCCCGCCGCGACGACGCCGAGCGCGAGGACCAGCGACTCCGGCGACGGCCGCACCGAGAACAGCACCCCGTCCCCGGCCGCCATCCCGGCGCCGAGCAGGCCGTGCCGGACGGCGAGGACGCGGCGCCGCAGCTCCCCGTACGTCAGCTCCGCGCCGTCCCCCGCGACGAGCGCGACCCCGCCGGGCGTCTCCGCCGCCTGCTCGAGCAGGCGTTTCACCAGCGTCATGCACGGGCCTTCCGGACGGTGAGGGTGCGGTAGGCGGGCAGCAGGACGCCGCGCGCGGCGGCGCGGCCGGTGACGGCGAGCGGCGCGGCGTCCAGCAGCGTCCCGGCGACGCGCCGGATCTCGGCCATCGCGAGGGGGTAGCCGATGCAGAAGTGCGGCCCGGCGCCGAACCAGAGGCGCCGCAGCTCGGGCGGCTGCGGCCGGGTCGGGTCGAACGGCCCGTACGCGCGGCAGCAGTTGTGGGTGGCGATCAGGACGCGGTCGCCCGGCCTCACCGCCGTCTCCCCGATCCGGGCGGGCGCGTGGACGCTGCGCAGCATGACCGGCGTCGGGGTCGCGACCCGCATCGCCTCGTCGATCGCGGCGTCCAGCAGCGACCGGTCGGCGGCGACGCGGTCCAGGTGCCGAGTGTCGTGCAGCAGCGCGATCAGGCGCGGGACGAGCGTCGCGACGGTCTCGGTGCCGGTGAGGAAGAACGCCCCGGCGGCGCCGCGCGCCTCGTCCTCCGACAGGCCGAGCGCCCGCATCCGGCCCATGACGGTGGACTCGTCGCCCGCCGCGTACGCCTTGGCGGCGGCGCCGCCGAGCGGCTCCAGGACGGCGCGGGCGCGCGCGACCTGCGCGGGCGACAGGCGGCGGGTGCGCAGCGACACCATCGCCACGATCCGCTCGCCCTGCTCGAACAGCTCGCGGCAGGCGGCCTCGTCCGCGTCCAGACCGATGACCCGCGCGATCACCGCGCCGGCGGCGTGCCGCATGACGTCGACCAGGTCCACCTCCGCGCCGGCGGCGAGGCGCGCGGCGACGGCGTCCAGCGGGCCGGCGAGGACGCGGGCGCACAGGGCGTCGCTGTAGGCGGGCGTGAACAGGTCGGTGAGGCGGCGGCGGAGCGCCCGGTGGCCGTCGCCCTCCATGTTGAGCAGCACCGACGGGCCGAGGACGGGCGTCCACAGGTCGCCGGGCGAGCCGGGGCCGTCCTTGCGGAACGCCTCCCCGTCCATCAGCACCCGGCGGGCCGTCGCGGCGTCGTTCACCACGACGCCGACGCCCGGCACCCGCACCACCGGGCCGCGCCGGGCGAGGCCGCGCAGCAGCGGGTAGGCGAACGGGTGCGCGGCCGTATACAGGCGACGCTCCCAGCTCATCGGATGTCCACCACTTCGGGCCGGTAGCGGTGGTCGGCGTACCAGCCGAGCGTCCGGACGAGCCCGAACGCGCGCAGCCGCCGCACCGACCCGTACACGGCGACGTCGCGGCGCAGCCCGTAGGCGTCGGTGAGGTAGCGGACGCTGTTGACGAGCGCGCGGTCCTCGTGGACGTCCTCGATGCGGGTGCGCGGGAAACCGCCCGCCCGCTCGTACAGGTCCGCGGTGATGGCGACGTTGCAGCCGGGCATCATCACGTACGGCCCCAGATACAAGGGGTCCTGGTTGCCGGGGCGGAACCGGCCGAACAGCGCGGCGATCCCGATGACCGTGGGCAGCAGGCGCCGCTCCCACAGCTTCAGCGGGAACTCGTCGGTGCGCGGCAGCAGCGGGCCGCTGACCAGCTCCAGGCCGTCGTCGAAGGCCCGCTTCACCGCCGCGACCCAGTCGCGGGCGGGCAGGCAGTCGGCGTCGGTGCGGGCGACGTGCGTCGCGCCGGCGGAGATGGCGTGCCGGAAGCCGGTGTCGGCGGCGGCGCCGGTGCCCTTCTGCGCCTCCCCGATGATCCGCACGTCCACCTCGGGATGACCGGCGGCGAACGCGCGGACGGCGGCGGCCGTGCCGTCGCGGCTGCCGTTGTCGACCACGACGAGGGTGAAGTCCAGGTCGGTCTGGGCGGCGAGGCGGCGCAGCGTCGCGCCGATCGAGCGCTCCTCGTCGTAGGCGGGGACGACGATCCACAGGTCCATGCTCACAGCTCCGCGAAGATCACGCCGAGGCTGACGCCGCCCGCCAGGCCCACCATCGCGACCTTGTCGCCGGGGCCGCAGCGGCCCTGCTCCAGCGCCGTCGCGATCTGGAGCGGCAGCGTCGCCGACGCCAGGTTGCCGTGCTCGGGCAGCGTGACCACCAGCCTGTCCGCCGGGATGCCGAGGATCGCGCGCAGCACCTCGGTGTAGCGGGCCGTCACCTGGTGAACGGCGACGACCGCGAAGTCGTCCCAGGTCAGGCCGGTCTTGGCGAGGGCCTTCACGAACAGCTCGGGGCCGTTGGCGACGAACACGTCCTTCAGGCGGCGGCCGTCGCCGCTGAAGTAGGTGTACTCGGGGTCGCGCGGGTGCCGGGAGCCGCCCGCCGGGAGCGTCCCGACCCGCCACGCCGACGACACGGCGGCGAAGTCCCGGTAGAAGATCCCGCCGTCGGGCGCGGCCTCCACCAGCATCGCGGCGCCGCCGTCCGACAGCGTGTAGCCGGCGAAGGCGTCCACGAACTGGGCGCGGTCGCGGACGTCCCAGCGCACCGCCCGCGACGGGCTCTCGCCCGTGCAGACGAGGACCCGCTCGTGCTGGCCGGTGCGGATCAGCGCGTCCGCCATCTGCAGGCCGTTGAGGAAGCTGTTGCAGGCGTTCTTGACGTCGAACACCGGGCAGTCCAGGCCGAGCGCGTCGGCGACGATGTGCGCGGTCGCCGGCTCGATGAGGTCCTGCGACGCCGACCCGAACACCAGCAGGTCGGGCCGGACGCCGCGCTCGTCCAGCACCGTGCGGGCCGCCGCGGCGGCGAGGTCGGACGCCTGCTCGCCGTCGGCCATCACGTGCCGGGACCGGATCCCGGTCATCCGCTCGACGATCGTCGGATGCGGGCGGTAGCCGCCGCTCCCGGCCGCCACCCGCGCCTCCACCTCGGCGCTGCTGAGCGTGGCGGCCGGCAGGTGCGCCGCCGCCGCGGTGATGCGTGCTCTCATCGGGACCCCCGTTTTCCGTGGTGAACTGCTCGCCGGTGACGCTTCGCCCAGCCTCGCGGGGGCCGGCGGGACGCGGATAGGGCACATTAGCCGTTTCGACCCTGAGTACCGGTACCTGGTTCTTTTGAGTCGAGTGCGGTTTCCGTCGCCCTCGCCGGGCTCGGCACAATCGGCCTTGTGATCGACATGATGAACCGGCCGCTCGCGCCGGACGCGGCCCGCCACGAGTCCCGGCTCCTGTGGAGCGCCAACCCCGGCCTGTTCGCGCTGCTGGAGGCGGCCCGCCATCTCGGCCCGATCGCGCGCGTCCCGCGCCTCGGCTGGGTGGTCACCGACCCGCTGCTGGCCAGGCGCGTCCTGAACGACCACGCCGCCTTCACCATGGGCGGCGAGGGCGGCGTCGGCCACATGTGGACGCAGCTGTTCGGCCCGGAGATGGGCGCGTTCTTCGGCGGCTCCCGGCACGCCGAGATCCGCGCCCGCGCCCGCGACCTGTTCACCGAGGACGCCGCCGCCGACCTGGTGGAACGCTCCCAGGGCGGCCACCACGCGGCGCTCGCCGCCCTGCTGGCGTCCGGCGCGGAGGTCGACGTCGCGGACGCCGCGCGCGTCCTCGCCGGCCGCATGGTCGCCGACCTGCTCGGCCTGCCGGCCGACTCCCCCGACCAGCAGTACCGGGACCTGTTCGCCGCCGGGGAGTCCCTCGCCGCCCTCGCCCTCGGCACGACCGCGTCCACCGACCTGCCCGAGGACCGCCTCGCCGCCGCCCGCGAGATCGCGGACGGCCTCACCGCGGGCGTCCCGGACGCCTACCGGGACGCCGGGCCCGGCACCCTCCTCGGCCGCTGCCGCGCGATGGGCCTCGGCCTGCCGCTCGCGCGCGGCCTCGCGACCCTCCTCGTCATCGCCGGGACCGAGACGGGCGTCGCGGGCACCACCCGCACCGTCGCGCTCCTGCACGACACCGGCGCCCAGCACGCCCTGCTGCGCGACCCGTCCCTGCTGCCGAACGCCGTCCGCGAGGGGCTGCGCGTCGCGACGCCCGCGCCCGTCATCGGCCGCCACGTCGAGCGCGACGCCGAGCTCGGCGGCCGGACGCTGCGCGCCGGCGACCGCGTCCTGCTGCTCACCTACCGCGCCACCAACGGCGCCGGGCCGTTCGACATCACCCGCCCGCACATCCCCGAGACCCGCCAGCTCTGGTTCGGCGGCGGCCGCCACCTCTGCCTCGGCGCGTCCGTCGCCCGCGTCCAGATCGCCCGGATGCTGGAGACGCTGCACTCCACCGGCCGCCCCTACCGGATCGTGTCGCGGCGCGCCGCGCACCGCGCGCTCGTCCCCACCTACGCGTCGCTGGTGGTGCGAGCAGGGTCGTGAAACCGGCGTGAAGCCACCGTGAAACCGGCGCCCCGCACGCTCGGGGCATGGCAACGACACCCCCCGCGCCGCCCGCCATCGAGGCGAGCGGGCTCCGCAAGTCCTTCGGCGACCACCTCGTCCTCGACGGCATCGACCTGCACATCCCCGCCGGATCGGTGTTCGCGCTGCTCGGCCCGAACGGCGCGGGCAAGACCACCGTCGTCCGCATCCTCACCACGCTGATCCGCGCCGACGGCGGGCGCGCCCGCGTCGCCGGGCACCTCGTGGACGCCGAGGCGGACGCGGTGCGCGCCGCGATCGGCGTCACCGGCCAGTACTCGGCCGTCGACGGGCTGCTGACCGGCCGCGAGAACCTCATCCTGATGGCCGACCTGCACCGCCTCGGCCGCGCCGAGGGCCGCGCCCGCGCCGACGAGCTGCTCGCCGCGTTCGACCTCCGGGACGCCGCCGGCAAGCCCGCCGCCACCTACTCGGGCGGCATGAAGCGGCGCCTGGACCTGGCGATGACGCTCGTCGGGCGGCCCGGCGTCATCTTCCTGGACGAGCCGACGACCGGCCTGGACCCGCGCAGCCGCCGCGCCATGTGGCAGACGATCCGCGACCTCGTCGCGACCGGCGTCACGATCTTCCTGACCACCCAGTACCTGGAGGAGGCCGACCGGCTCGCCGACCGCGTCGCCGTCCTCGACGGCGGCCGCGTCATCGCCGAGGGCACCCCGGACGAGCTGAAGCGCTCCGTCCCCGGCGGGCACGTCCTGCTGACCTTCGCCGGCCCCGCCGACCTCGGCGCCGCCGCCGCGCTGTTCCCCGGCGCCGCCCGCGACGACGAGGCCCTCACCCTCCAGGTCCCCGGCGACACCGGCGTGGACGCCCTGCGCGGCGTCCTCGACACCCTCGACGGGGGCGGCGTCAAGGCCACCGCCCTGTCGCTGCACACCCCCGGCCTCGACGACGTTTTCCTCGCCCTGACCAGCACGAAGGCGGCCCGCTGATGTCCACGACCCACGCCCTCGCCGACTCGGCGACCATGCTCCGCCGCAACCTGCGGCACGCCCGGCGCTACCCCGCCATGACCATCAGCGTGATCTTCGGGCCGGTGCTGATGCTGCTGCTGTTCTTCGGCGTCTTCGGCAACACCCTCGGCGCCGGCATCTCCGCCGGCACCGGCTTCAAGGGCGACTACATCGACTACCTGACGCCCGGCATCGTCCTCATGGCGGTCACCTCGGGCTGCATGGTGGTGTCGGTGGCGGTCGCCGTCGACATGACCGAAGGCGTCATCGCCCGCTTCCGCACCATGGCGGTGTTCCGGACGGCGGTGCTGAACGGCCACGTCGCCGGCGGCGTCCTCCAGACGGCCGCCTCCACCGCCCTCGTCCTCGCCATCGCCGTCGCCCTCGGGTTCCGCTCCCACGACGCGACGCTGCTGGACTGGCTCGGCGCGATCGGGCTGCTGCTGTTCCTCATCGTCGCGCTGTCGTGGCTCGCCTGCGGGCTCGGCCTGTGGTCCAAGGGGCCCGAGTCGGCGTCCAACACCCCGCTCATCGTGCAGTTCCTGCCGTTCCTCGGCAGCGCCGTCGTCCCGCCCGAGCAGATGCCCGCGAGCATCCGCTGGTTCGCCGAGTACCAGCCGTTCACCCCGATCATCGAGACGCTGCGCGGCCTGCTGCTCGGCACGCCCGTCGGGAACGACGCCTGGACCTCCCTCGCCTGGTGCGCGGGCCTCACCGCCCTCGGCTACCTGTGGTCGCGCCGCCTGTTCGCCCGCGACCCCAAGCACGCGTCCTGACCTGGGTAGGAGTCACGCATGCGCATCGGAATCATCGGAGCGGGCCACATCGGCTCCACCCTGGCCCGCCATTTCACCGACCTCGGCGAGGACGTCGTCATCGCCAACTCGCGCGGCCCGGAGACCCTGGCCGACCTCGTCGCCGAGATCGGCGGCGGCCTGAAGGCGGGCACCGCCCAGGAGGCGGCCGCCTTCGGCGAGATCGTCGTCGTGTCGATCCCCTACGGCCGCTACCGCGAGCTGCCCGCCGCCGAGCTGCGGGACAAGGTGGTGATCGACACCATGAACTACTACCCGGAGCGCGACGGCCAGGACGCCGACCTGGACGCGGACGCGACGACGTCCAGCGAGAAGGTCCAGGAGTTCACCGGCGCCGACGTCGTCAAGGCGTTCAACGCGATCTACTGGGAGCACCTGCGCGACCGCGGGCGTCCCGCGGGCGACCCGGCCCGCACGGCGATCCCCGTCTCGGGCAACGACACCGACACCAAGAACGCCGTCGGCGACCTGATCTCCGCCATCGGCTTCGACGCCGTCGACGCCGGCACCCTGGGCCGGGGCGGCCGCAAGCACCAGCCCGGCACCCCGCCCTACGGCGCGGAACTGACGGCCCACGACCTGAACGCCCTGCTGAACAAGTCCTGACGCACGCTCTGGGAGGGCGGCCCGGAATCCTCCGGCCCGCCCTCCCCTCTTTCCCACCCTCACCCCGGCTCCCGCACCGCCCGCAACACCGCGAACACGGCCTTGCCCCCCGACGCGAGCGGGTTGTACCCCCACGCCTCGGCCAGCATTTCCACCATTGCCAGCCCGCGCCCGCTCGTCCCGTGCAGCCGGAGCGGCTGGACGACCGGCGGCTGCTCGCTCCGGTCCCACACCTCCACCACCGGCCCGCCCTCCGACGAGAAGAGCCGCACCACGATGCCCTCCCCCGCCCCGGCGGCGTGCTTGTAGGCGTTGGTCACCAGCTCGCTCACCACGGTCTCGGCGACGTAGGCGGAGTCGTCATCGAACCCCTTCGCCTCGAACCACCGGCCTACGACCCCCGCGCGGACCTGATCGACTCCGGCACCGACGGCACCACCAACGACGTCACCCCCTCCACCGGCACCACCGGCTTCCCCTCCGACCTGGCCACAACGCCTCACCTCACCCCTGTCGCCTCCGTAACGGACACCTCACTTTCCGTTGACTCGGGCTCAATGTCGCCGTTCCCTGGAACCACCGCAACAGACAGAAACACTTGCCTCCCCAGAGGACGATCCATGAGCAGCCGTCCCTCGCCTGACCCGATGTCCTCCATGTGGGCGTGGCTCGCCCACGACCTGCGCTTTTACCGCACACGGGCACGCATGAGCGGCGAGACTTTCGGGAGGATCATCGGCGTCGTCCGCTCCACTGTTTCCCGGCTGGAGTCGGGAGCCCTGCGGATCGACGAGAAACAAGCCGCCGCACTCGACAGGCATTTCGCAACCGGCGGCCACTTCCTTCGACTGCTCGTTTACGCCAAGCTCGGCCATGATCCGGACTGGTTCAAGGAGCACGTCGAATACGAGACCCGAGCCTCGGTGATCAAAGCCTACGAGGCGTCACTGATACCTGGCCTCTTTCAGACAGACGCCTACGCCCGAGCCCTTTTCACGGCAGCAGGCGCCCAAGACGTCGAGGCGGAGGTGAGCGCTCGCCTCGCCCGGCAAGCGATCCTGCAACGCTCGCCACGCCCTCTTGTAATGGCCATTCTGTCCGAGAACGTCATCACTTGGCCCGTAGGTGGGTGTCATGTCATGCGCGAACAGCTCGCACATCTTTTGGGACTCAGCCAAGAACAGAGCGCCATTGTGCGCATTCTGCCGCGAAGCGCCGGAGCGACGATCGGCCTGGACGGCGCGTTCAAGATCCTCTCCGTGGAGGAATGCGACGTGGCCTGGACGGAGGCCCACGGCGGCGGCAGACTGATCCTTAACGGCGCCGAGGCTCGTGATTTCGGCGTCCGCTGGGACAGGATCAGCGCCCAGAGCCTTCCAGATGACGCCTCACGAAGGCTGATCGAACAGGCCATGGAGGACATGAAGTGATCAATTGGCGGAAGTCGTCACACAGCAACGCACAGGGCGGCGACTGCGTGGAACTGGCCGACCTCGGCTATAGGGCCGCCAGCCCTGGCACCGTCGGCCTACGCGACTCCAAGGCACCCGGCGCAGGCCACCTCGCCCTCACCCGCGCCACCCTCGCCACCCTCTTCACCACCCTCAAGGCCAACTGATCAAGCCCGGCCGGCGATGACCGGCCGCCCCCTCGCCCATGACCACCCGGTCGCCCAAAGTTGAGATGCGGCGTGTTGGCCGTTTTCGAGATCGAAAACGGCCAACACGCCGCATCTCAACCCGCAGTGACCGGGTGGTCATGGACGGTCAAGGCGACCGGCCCGAGTGCCCGGAACCCATCGGTTCGGGGCACTCGCGTATTAAGGCGGCTACAAATCCAGGGCGCGCCTATCGCCCGCCCCTAAGAAGAGCTTTGCTGAAGGACACGAGAACTCCGGCCGCGTCCGGAGCGTGACCAAGGCGGCAGTGCAAGACCACCTGGCGCAAGTCCTCCCGCAGCACCCTCCAAGGCGGCGACTGCATCGAACTCGCCGGCCTCGGGCGGATCGTGGCACTACGCGACTCCAAGGCGCCCGACGCGGGCCACCTCACCCTCACCCGCGCCACCCTGGCCACCCTCCTCACCACCCTCAAGGCCAACTGATCCACGACCCGGGGCCACGGGGCCACGGGGCCACGGGGCCATCGTCCCGGGGGCGCTCGCGCGTTCGCGCAGCGTCGTGACCAGACGGTCGCCAGAAGTTGAGATGCGGCGTGTTGGGCGTTTTCGATCTCTGACGAGCCCAACACGCCGCATCTCAACCCGTTCGGGTGCGGTTTGAAGATCCGTGGAGTACGGACGGCGGGGGGGCCGCCTTTACGCCACTTTCTCGGGGGTGGGGGTGCGGAGGGGGGCGAGGGCCTGCGTCCAGGTGAGGAGTTCGTCGAGGAGGGCGTGGAGCTGCGGGGTGTGGTGGGGGCGGGGGCGGAAGTCCGTGTAGTTGGTGAAGTCCTCGGTCAGGGTCAGGGCCACCTGCGGGGCGATGTCGGCCATGCGAAGGACGCCCGCCTGCGCGCGGAGCTTCTGGACGGCCATGACGGCACCGTAGATGCCGTAGCCGACGTAGGCGACCGGCTTGTAGGCCCACTCGCCGTGCAGGTAGTCGATGGCGTTGGTCAGGGACGAGGGCGGGGCCGTGTTGTACTCGGGCGTGACGAAGATGTAGGCGTCGCAGGCGCCGATCCGCTCGGCCCAGCGGCGGGTGTGCGGGTGGCCGCCCGGCGCCTGGGCGGCGGGGACGGGCTCGTCCAGCAGCGGGAGCGCGTGGTCGGCCAGGTCGATCAGCTCGAAGGTCGTGGCGCCGGACGCGTGGTCGGTGGCCGTGTCGTGGACCCAGCGGGCGACCTGCTCGCCGTTGCGGCCGGGGCGGGTGCTGCCGATGACGATGCCGATTCTGGGCATGGCGAAATCTCCTGTCGTGCAGGGTGTTCTTACTCGGGAAGGGTGCGGAGCGTTTCGTTCAGGACGGCCCAGGCGTCCGCCACCGGTCCGATGTGCCCGAGCTTGTCGGGGTTGGTGACCGTGCGGATCGTCTGGATCCGGCCGTCCCGGACGTCGAGCGCCCAGACGTTGACGACCTTGCCGTCGCGGGCGCGGAAGATCGCGCCCGGCTGGCCGTTCACCGGGTGCGGCTCGATGGCGCCGCCGTTGCGGACGAACGGCGGCAGGAAGGTGGTGAGCACCTCGGACACCCCGGCGGCGCCGGCGAAGCCCCCGGACCACTGCGGGGCCTTGCCGCCGCTGTCGGCGACCAGCCGGACGTCGGCGGCGAGCAGCTCGCGGAGCCCGTCGACGTCGCCGCCGGCGAGGGCGGCGAAGAACCGCGTCGCGAGCTCCGCGCGCTCGTGCCGGTCGGCCTCGAACCGCGGGCGCCCGTCGCCCATGTGGCGGCGGGCCCGCACCACGAGCTGGCGGCACGCGGACTCCGACCGGCCGACCGCCGAGGCGATCTCGCCGAACTCGAACCCGAACACCTCCCGCAGCACGAACGCCGCCCGTTCGAGGGGGCTGAGCCGCTCCAGCAGCAGGAGCGCCGCCATCGAGACCGAGTCGGCGAGCTCCGCCGCCCGCTCGGGGTCCTCGTAGGGGTCGGCGAGCAGCGGCTCGGGGAACCAGTCCCCGACGTACTCCTCGCGGCGGACGCGCGCCGACCGCAGCACGTTGATCGAGACGCGGGTGACGGCGGCCGACAGGTACGCCCGGGGCGAGCCGGGGACGGCCCGGGCGGCGTCGTAGCGCAGCCAGGTCTCCTGGACGGCGTCCTCGGCCTCCGCGACGCTGCCGAGGATCCGGTAGGCGATCGAGAACAGCAGCGGCCGCAGGTCCTCGAACTCCTCGGCCCGGGAACCGGCGGAGCCGTGCTCCCCGTGACCGCCTCGCACCGGCATGATCCTCAGCTCCCCCGCGTCGCGTCCGCCTTCATCACCTGAGACAAGACGGCCCGCCCGGCTGTGACACGGAAACGGAAGAAACTCCCCGATCCGTCCCGCCGGGCCGCCGTCTCAACCGGTGTGCAGGACCCGGAAGCGAGCGGGTTCCGCCGGATCCCGATCGGCGACCTGGATCGGCGGCCACGCCCATTGCCGGACGCCGATCCCCGGCACGCGGGAGAAGGCGATGCGCCCGCGCGTGCCCTCGACGGCGACGCGCGACCAGAGTCCGTCCTCGGCCCCGGTACGCAGCGCCTCGGCGAGGACGGTGATCGTGTCGTGGCCCTCGAAGGCGACGAAGGACGGCTCCTCGCCCAGCCGCTCGCGGAGGGCCGCGTCGACGCGCGCGCCCAGCGGGCCGAACCGCTCGGGCAGGTAGCGCAGGAACGGGACCGCCGCGCCGTCGTCGCCCAGCAGCGCCGCCCATTCGGCGAGTTCCGGCTGGCCGGCCGGCGCGCCGATCAGGATCCCGGTGAGGCGCAGGTCGCGGCGGACGGCCCGGACGATCGGCACGGCCGGTTCCGGATGGCCGACCAGCAGCAGCAGGGCCGTCGCCCCGTCGTCCGCGAGCGCGTCGCAGATCTGCGCCGGGGTGAGCGCACGCGCGTCGAGCTCGACGACGGTGCCGCCGCGCGGGGCGAGGTGGTCCCGGAGGATGCGGGTCCCGGACGCCCAGTAGACGCTCGGCTCGACCGCCACGGCGATCCGGTCGTGGCCCGCGCCCAGCAGGAAGTCCGCGTAGATCCGCCACCCCCGGGACTGCGCCGGGGCCAGGCGGGCGACCCGTTCCGTGGGCTGCTCGGTGAGCGCGTCGAGGACGGCCGACGAGCAGAGGTACGGCAGGCCGAGCGCGTCGGCCCTGGCGGCGACCGCACGGGCGACGACGCTGTGGTACTCCCCCACCAGGCACCGCACGCCCGCGCGCGCCAGCTCGTCCACGGCCGCCACGGCCCGCTGCGGATCGGCCGCGGTGTCCCGGACCAGCAGCTCCAGCGGCGCTCCGCCGATCCCGCCGGCGCCGTTGACCTCGTCGAGGGCCAGTTCGAGGCCGGCGAGCAGGTGCCGGCCCGCCCCGACCCAGCCGGGCGGCGTCAGCGGGGCGAGGGCGCCGATCAGGACCGGCGGCCCGTCGGCCCGTCGTGGTCCGGGCGGCGATGGCGGCGTGTTCATGCTCGGATGCCCCGTTCATGGCGAGTGGATACGGTCCGACCGAATCGTACGCACCCGACGTCCCGTTCCTGATCACGGGCGGGGGCCGCCGAGGGTGGGGGCGAGGTCGAACAGGGCGAAGACGTCGGGGTCCTGGAAGACCGTGGTGCGGGTGATGCCGCCGTCGGCGACGGTGAAGAGCTGCACGGTGTGGAGCTCGCGGCGGCGGTAGGCGGCGAAGCCGGGCTGGCCGTTGGCCGCCAGGGGCTCCAGGTGCCAGTCCGTTCCGGACGCCGCGAAGACCCAGTCCATGAACACGCCGTAGTTGCCGCGGCCCGCGAACCAGTTGAGCATCGGCGGCATCTCCATGACGACGTCCTCGGTGAGCAGCCGCTTGAGGCCCTCGACGTCGGCGCGCTCGAAGGCCCGCATGTAGCGGTCGACCCACGCGCGCTGCTCGGCCGCGGACGGTTCCCGCCCGGTGCCGGCGTCCTTCACCCGGACGCGCGCCCGCTGGAGGGCGCTGTTGACCGACGCGGTGGTGCTGCCGAGGATCTCCGCCGCCTCGGCGGCGGAGAAGCCCAGCACGTCGCGCAGGATGAGGGCGCCGCGCTCGCGCGCCGACAGGTGCTGCAGGGCGGCGGCGAACGCCAGCCGCAGGCTGCTGCGGTCGATCGCGGTCCGGGCCGGGTCCAGCCACGCGTCCGGCAGCGGCTGGAGCCAGGGGACGTCCTCGCCGCGGACGAGCGGGCCGCGCGGGTCCGACGCGGCCGCCAGCCCCGACGGCAGGGGCCGGCGGCCGCGGACCTCCAGGGCGGTCAGGCACGCGTTCGTCGCGATCCGGTAGAGCCACGTGCGCAGCGAGGCGCGCGACGCGTCGTACCGCTCGCGCGCCCGCCACGCCCGCAGGTACGTCTCCTGGACGAGGTCCTCGGCGTCGTGCGCCGAGCCGAGCATCCGGTAGCAGTACGCCAGCAGCTCCGCCCGGAACGGCTCGACCCGGAGGTCGAAGTCCCCGTCCACCTCCGTCACGCGCCCACGTCCTCTCCGCCGGCCGATCCTACGTCAGCCCGGCAGGACGGCCGGGCTGTTGTGGTACGCCGCGATCAGCCAGGCGCCGTCGCGCTTCTCCAGCACCCAGGTCGCGTTCACCGCGCGCCCGGCGGGGACCTCGGCCTCTCCCGCGAACCGGACGGCGGTCTCGCTCACCGCGACCGCGGCGTCCCGGCCGAGGAACCTCACGCTCACCAGCCGGTCGGCGGTCGTGCTGCCCTTGAGGCGGGACGCGAAGCCCGCCGCCATGCCCCGCCGGACCTCCTCGCGGGACGTGCGGGCGACGCCGGGCGTGAACGAGGTGGCGTCCTCGGTGTAGTCCTTGACGAAGGCGTCGGCGTCGCCGGCGTCCCACGCCTTGTAGAGGTCCGCCAGGACGTCCTTGATGGCGGCCACGTCGTGCTGCCGGTTCTCGGCCATGGTCTCTTCTCCTCCCGCGCCTCCCCGAGGGATGGGGACGGTCGCACGGGTACATACCGGCGAGCGCCCGGCGATTCATCGCGCCGACCGGAAAGGAACGGGATGCGGCACCTCGCGAGCGGTTACGACGCCGAGCTGGAACGGCACGGGCGGGCACTGCGCCGCGCCTGGGGCGTCCGGGCCGGTGACCGCGTGCTCGACGTCGGGTGCGGCGCCGGGCGGACGACCAGGGACGCCGCGCGGGCCGCCGGGACGGGCGAGGCGCTCGGCGTCGACGTCGCCTCGGCCGCCGTCGAGCGCGCCCGCGCCCTGGCCGAAGGTCTCCCCAACGTCGCGTTCGAGTGCGCCGACGCGCAGGTCCACCCGTTCCCCGGCGCGTACTTCGATGTCGCGGTCAGCCGGTTCGGCACGATGTTCTTCGCCGACCCCGCCGCCGCGTTCGCCAACATCGGGCGGGCGCTCCGCCCGGGCGGACGCCTGGTGATGATGGTGTGGCAGGCAGCCGAGGCCAACGCGTGGGACGTCGCCGTCCGCCGCGCCCTCGCGACGTCCCCGGGCACCGGGCCCGACCCGTTCTCGCTCGCCGACCCGGCGGCCGTGGAGCGGCTCCTCGCGGGAGCGGGCTTCACCGGCACCGCCTTCGCCGATGTCCGCGAACCCGTCTACTACGGGCCGGACGTGGACGCCGCCCTGGCCTGGGTGCGCGGCTTCGTCTCCACCCGCGAGGCGCTGGAGCGCATGGGCCCGGCCGACGCCGAGCGCGCGCTCGGGCGCCTGCGCGCGACGCTCGCCGCGCACCTGGGCGAGGACGGCGTCCTCTTCGACTCGCGCGCCTGGATCGTCACCGCCCGCCGCCCCTGAGCGCGGGGGCGATCTGCTGCAGCGTCCTGTCGGCGAGCTCGGCGAGGTGGCGGGGGCAGCTCCATTCGCCGCGGCGGGCGTTCCACCGTCCCTCCGGGTGGGAGAGGTCGCGGACGGCGTCGGCCCACTCCTCGAACGTCGGGCCGGCGGCGCCGGGGTGGCCCTCGGCGTGGCCGCAGCCGGTCTCCAGCGGCCGCCGGTCCACCGCCGCGAACGCCCGCGCGGCCAGCTCCATGACGTGCGGCCCGGCCCGCTCCGCCTCGTCCCCGCGCGGGACGAGCACGACCATGGCCAGCACGAGCCGGGCCGCCTCCTCACCGTCCGGGGCGTCGAGATGAGCGGTGCCGGGCGCCCCGTCGGTGGTCTCCATGCCGGTGCGACGTGCGGCGACGGCGGCCGGTTCCCGCGGCCGGGTGCTAGGAGCGGGCCGGCTCGCGGTCGGGGACGGCGGCCGGGGGGCGCGGGCGCCGGGCACCGCGCTGGGCGGGGAGGGGTCGTCGCGTTCGGGCGGCAGGGGCGGGCCGAGGCGGGGTCCGGCGCCCTGCTGGACGCGGACGCCCCAGCGGGTTCCCGGGCTCGCCTCGACACGGACGGTGAGCCGGGGGCGGTCGCGGGCCAGGACGAGCTCGTTGGCCGTGCGGTTCGCCTCCCCGGGCACGCAGGGCAGCGGCATGTCGGTGATCTCGGGCACGACGAGGACGAGCCCCCGGTCCCCCTGGCAGTCGACCAGCAGCCACAGGCTCCCCTTGCGCGCGTGGAATGTCCCGACGGTCGCGGATCCGGAGTGCGGGCCGTACGTCGCGATCGTCCTCAGCCCGTTGCGCGGGCCGGGCGCCGCCGGCGGCGGGACCGCCGGCGCGGTGACGGCGGCGGGCGCGCGCGGCGGGGACACGGGCGCGCAGGCGCAGGCCAGGAGGGCCGCGGCGAGCGCGGCCGGGCGGTGCGGGGCGAGGCGCTTCACGACGGCGACCCTACGCGCCGGATGATCATGGGGAGGGGGCCGTGCGGTCAGGGGGCGGTCAGGGCGGTGCGGGCGGCCTCGCGGAGGGAGTCGCGGTCGAGGCCGGCGAACTCGGTGACGGCGGCGGCGTAGGCGGCGGCGTCGGAGTCCTCGGCGTCGGCGCGGGCGCGGGCGCGGTTCATCGTCGGCTGGAAGTTCGGCAGGAACCGCAGCCGCTCCGCCAGCGCGATGAGGCGGGCGGCGCGGGCGTGGTCGCCGCGGGCGCGGGCCGTCATCCCGATCGCGACGATCAGCACGCCCCACACCGGCAGGTCGGCGGTGTAGAGGGCGCCCGTCGGCGGGGTGCCGTCCAGCAGCCGCAGCGCCATCGCGGGCAGCCGGTCCGCCATCTCCGCGACCTCGGGGACGCCGTCCAGGCGGCCCGCGCGGGCGTGCGCGACGACGGCGGCGGAGAGGTTCTCCAGCGCCCACGGTCCCCGCCAGATGTCCTGCTCGGGGCACGTGGCGGCCTCGGCGTCGCGCAGCCAGCGGACGGCCCGGCCCCACTGCCGCAGCGCGCCGTCGACGTCGCCGCGGCAGAGCGCGATCTCGCCGCGCATGCCCGCCACGTAGGCGTCCAGGCCGAGCTGGTCGTCCAGGCCGGAGTTGCGGGCGTACTCCAGCCAGCGCTCGGCCTCCGCGACGCGGCCGAGGCCGAGGTGCGACATCGCGAGGCCCCAGCCCGCGCCGAGGACGTCGGGCCAGGCGCCGAGCTCGCGCAGCCCCGCGAGCGCCGCCTCCAGCCAGCCGATGATGTCGGCGAACCGCTCGGTGTGCATCCCGAGCTCCGACAGCCGGTAGAGGGCGGCGTTGGCGAGCCACGGCGCGCGCCCCGCCGCCAGCCGCTCGTGGGCGCGCTCGGTCGCGGCGACCGCGTGCTCGACGTCGCCGCGCTTCTCCGCGGCGTAGCCGTCGAGGAGCGAGACCAGCCCGTCCATGAGCGGCCCGCGGGCGCGGAGCGCGGGGTACTCCCCCGGTTCCGTGCAGAGCAGCAGCGCGACCGCGCCCGCCAGGGTGTCGGTCCGTCCGGGCGGCAGGCGGCGCAGCGTCTCGGGGACGGCGAGGGAGTCGTCGTCCTGCAGCATGCCCTCCAGCACCGTCCGGGTGACGAGGGCGGTGCGGGCGGTGTCGGCGAAGTCCGGCGCGGGGTCGAGGGCGTCCAGCGGCTCGCCGAGCTCCTTCACCAGCAGGACGACCCGGTTGTAGCGGCACTCGATCAGCCACAGGCCGCCGAGGACGGCGAGGACGGCGGCGGCCGCCTCGGCGTCGCCCGCCGCGCGCGCCCGCCGCGCCGCCTCGGCGAGGTTGTCCTGCTCGGCGCGGATGCGCTCCAGGGACGGGGTGGGCGACGGACCGTAGATCGCCGCGTGGTGGGCGGCGCCGAACGCGCGCGCCCAGGCCAGCATCCCGGCGGCGGCGCGGGCGGTGTCGCCGGCCTCCTCGCGGCGCAGCGCGCTGAACTCGCGGACGGTCTCCAGCATGGTGAAGCGGGCGCCCGCCGGGGTGTCGGCGACCTTCAGCAGGGACTGCTCGACGAGCCCTTCCAGCGCGCCGTCCGCGCCGAGCAGGCGGGCGGCGTCCGCGGTGAACCCGCCGGGGAACACCGACAGGAGCCGCAGCGCCTCCCGCTCGGACGGCGCGAGCAGGTTCCAGCTCCAGTTCACGACGGCGTGCAGGGTGCGGTGCCGGGCGGGCGCGTCGCGGGGGCCGCCGCGCAGCAGCCCGAACCGGTCGTCGAGGGCGCGGGCGATGTCGGCGGCGGACATGGCGCGCACCCGCGCCGCCGCGAGCTCCACCGCGAGCGGCAGCCCGTCCAGGTGCGCGCAGATCTCGGCGACGGCGGCGTCCGGCAGGTCGGCGGCGGGCCGCGCGGCGCGGGCCCGCTGGACGAACAGCTCGGCGGCCGTCGCGGCGGCGAGCTCGGGCAGCGCGTACACCGCCTCCGACGACAGGCCGAGCGGCGCGCGGGTCGTGGTGAGGACCCGCACGTCGCGGGTGGTGGCGACGAGGGCGCCGGCGAGCTCGGCGGCGCCGTCCACGACGTGCTCGCAGTTGTCGAGCACCAGCAGCGCGTCCGGGCCGAGCGCGGCGGCGACGAGGGCGGCCGCGTCCGCGCGCAGGCCGGGGGCGGCGGGGATCTCGCCCGCGCCGACGGCGGCGGCGACGGCCCCGGCGACCTCGTCGGGGTCGGCGCCCGCCGGCACGCCGGTGAGCGGGACGAAGTGGACGGTGCGCTGCTCGGCGCCGCGCGCGACGGCGTGCGCCAGCCGGGTCTTGCCGAGCCCGCCGGGCCCGGCCACCGACACCACCCGCCAGGCGCGGAGCAGGCCCGCGACGGCGGCGACGTCGGCGTCCCGGCCGAGCAGCGGGTTCGGCTCGTGCGCGACGCCGTGCCGGACGCGCGGCGCCCGCTCGTCCAGCAGCCGCCGGTACAGGGCGCGCAGCCCGGCGCCCGGATCGGTGCCGAGCTCCTCGGCGAGGCGCCGCCGGTGGTCCTCGTAGCGGTCCAGCGCGGCGGACGGCCCGGCGGTCGCGGCGGTGCCGCGCAGCAGCTCGGCGAGCACCTCCTCGTCGCGCGGGTGCGCGGCGGCGAGCGCTTCGAGCGGCCCGGCGGCCTCGCCGTGGCGGCCGAGGCGGGCGAGCGCGAGCGCCCGCGCGCGCTCCAGGGCGCGGTGCGCGGCCTCCCGCTCGGCGCGCAGCGCGGCGAGCGGGCCGCCGTCGCCGGGCGCGGGGGCGCCGTCCCACAGCGCGAGGCCGTCCTCGGCGGCGGCGAGCGAGGCGACGTGGTCGCCGGTGCGCGCGTGCCGCGCGGCGTCGGCGGCGCGGGCGAGGACGGCGGAGGCGTCCACCTGGTCGTCGCGGAGCGCCAGCCGATACCCGTCGGGGGTGCGGGCGATGACGCCGTCGCCGAGCTGCGCGCGGGTCCGCGCGACGACGACCTGCAGCGCCTTGGCCGGGTTGGCGGGCCGCTCCTCGGGCCAGAGCCCCGCGACGAGCGCGGCGGCGGGCCGCCCCGCGCCGGGGCGCTCGGCGAGCAGCGCGAGCAGGCCGCGCGGCCGCGGCCCGGTGACCTCCCGGTCCCGGTAGGCGACGCGCGGCAGCAGGACGAGGTCGACGTTCAGCGGTCCTCCCGGGGATCAGACCTGCGCGACCCGGCCGCAGACGTCCGAGGGGGCGATCGGCCGGCTGAGGTCGTAGGGATCGTGCTGGTTCGCGCCGCCGGGGCCGGCGCCGGGCGAGGTCTTCGAGTACTGCGGGTGGACCAGGCCGTCCTTGACGTCGCAGCGCACCGGGGCCGAGTAGTGCACGGCCTTGGTGATCCACACGTGGACCTCGCCGCCTTCGGCGTACACGAAGTAGTCGCTCGTCCAGCGCTGCACGACGCGCTGCACCGCGTCCGGGCGCGCCGGCGGGTGCACGGCGTAGACGAAGTTGTGGTCGGTCTTCACCATCAGGCCCTTGCGGCCGTCCCGTTCGGCGGCGGCGGCGCTGCCGGTGCCGTGCACCTTGACGGTGCGGACGGTCTGCTCGGCGCTGCCGGGCGCGAAGGTGGTGACCCAGGCGGCGGCGCCGGCGCGGCGGGGGTCGTCGAGGTCCTTCTTCATCTGGGCGAGCTGGGCGGGCTCCAGCGTCTTGCGGAAGGAGGAGCTGTCGCCCCGGAAGACCGTCGCCTCGTCGAGGTTGGCGGCGATCATCATCAGCCGGACCCGGTCGAGGCCCTCCTTGACCTGGGCGGCGCTCATCCCGGCGGCGGCCGCGGGCGGCGGCAGGGCGATCCCGGCGGCGCCGCTGGCGTAGTCGGCCGCCGGCGACGCGGCGAACGGGTCGCGGGGGTCGGTGCTCGGGAGCGGCGGGACGACCGCGCTCGGCGGCTTCGCGGCGCCGGGCGGCGCGGACGACGCCTTCGGCCGGTTCATCCACCACAGCCCGACCGAGAGGAGCAGCAGCACGAGCAGGCCCGCGATGACCTGGACGACGGCGCGCCGGCCCGCCCGCACCGGGTCGGGGCCGGTGCGGCGCGCCCCGGCCCGCACGGCGCGCCGGGCGCGCAGGGCCGCGCGGCGGGCGCGCAGGCGCTCCCGGCGGCCGGGCCGGCGGGCCCGTTCGGCGGCGGATGGCTCGGTGTAGGCCGCGCCCTTGACGAAGTCCTCGTCGAACACGGGCTGCGAATCATCTGCCATGGGCATTGCGGGCTCTCCGAGGCGGGGCTGAGCGCGGGTCTCACCGCAGGCGGCGCCCCGGGGCCCCGCCTGCCCGTTCAGGGTAAGGGACGGCGCCGGTCCACGCTCACCCGAGGAACAAGAACACGTTCTAGTCAAAGCCGAGCCGGGCCGTGACCAACGTCACCCGCATTCGCGGCCTTCTCCCCTTGACCCCTCACGGCTTTCAGATAATGGCCCCCCGGCGCGCCATTTCGCCTGATGAAAAGGGTGCCCGCCCCCGGTAATCAACCAATCGCTTGTTCAAGACATTAGTCGAGACTGGAGTCTCATTCGCTCTTGAAAGCACCGCGGAACCGGTTCTACGGTGAGGCCGATCCCGAGTCGCCGCGAGGGCCGAGGAGCACGCATGACCGCCACCGCACCGGAGACCGCCACCCCGCAGACCACCCCGCAGGCCGCCGCCCCGGAGACCGCCGTCCCGGCGGGCTTCGACTTCAGCAGCCCCGACCTCATGGCCGAGCGCGTCCCGCTCGCCGAGTTCGCCGCCCTGCGCCGCACCGCCCGCCCGTTCTGGAACGCCCAGCCGCGCGGCCGCACCGGCTTCGACGACGACGGCTTCTGGGTGATCAGCAAGCACGCCCACATCAAGGAGATCTCCCGCGACGGCGAGCTGTTCTCGGCCAACGCCAACGGCTCGGTCATCCGCTTCAACGAGAGCTTCGGCGCCGCGGAGCTGGACCTCCAGCGCGAGAGCCTGCTGCTCCACATGGACGCGCCGCAGCACGCCAAGCTGCGCCGCATCGTCTCGCGCGGCTTCACCCCGCGCGTGGTGAACGGCCTGCACGACGCGCTGCGCGACCGCGCCGAGCGGATCGTGCACGAGGCCGCCCGCCGGGGCGGCGAGGGCGACTTCGTCAGCGAGATCGCCGCCGAGCTGCCGCTGCAGGCGATCGCCGAACTGATGGGCGTCCCGCAGGCCGACCGGGGCCGGCTGTTCGAGTGGTCGAACCAGATGCTCGGCTACGACGACCCCGAGTACGACGCCGACCCCGCCTGCGCCGCCGCCGAGATCATCGGCTACTCGATGGGCCTCGCCGAGGAGCGCCGCGGCTGCCCCGCGCACGACATCGTCACCCGGCTCGTGCAGGCCGACGTGGACGGGCAGGCGCTCACCGACGACGAGTTCGGCTACTTCATGATCCTGCTCGCGGTGGCCGGCAACGAGACGACCCGCAACGCCATCACCCACGGCATGAACGCCTTCTTCGACGACCCGGAGCAGTGGGAGCGGTACAAGGCCGAGCGGCCCGCGACCGCCGCCGACGAGATCGTCCGGTGGGCGACGCCGGTGACGGCGTTCCAGCGAACCGCCGTCCGCGACACCGAGATCGGCGGGGTCGCGATCCGGGCCGGCGACCGGCTCGCCATGTACTACAGCTCCGCCAACTTCGACGAGGAGGTGTTCGACCGCCCCGAGCGGTTCGACATCGCCCGCGACCCGAACCCGCACCTCGGTTTCGGCGGCACCGGCGCGCACTACTGCATCGGCGCGAACCTGGCCCGGCTGGAGATCTCGCTGATGTTCGACGCGATCGCCGACCTCATGCCGGGCATCGCCCGGGCGGGCGCGCCGCGCCGGCTCCGCTCGGCCTGGCTGAACGGCGTGAAGGAGCTGCGCGTCCGCTACGCCTGACCGCCGGCGCCCGCGCGGCCTCCCCTACCGAACAAAACTAGAACACGTTACAGTCGAAGCTGAATTCCGTTCTAGAAGGAGACCGCATGGGCACCCCGGTGATCGTCGAAGCGGTGCGCACGCCGCTGGGCAAGCGCAACGGATGGCTGGCCGGCCTCAAGGCGCAGGCCGTCCTCGCGCACGCGCTGAACGCGGTCGTGGAGCGCGCCGGCGTCGACCCGGCCCTGGTGGAGCAGGTCTTCGCCGGCTGCGTGACGCAGGCGGGCGAGCAGGGCGGCCACGTCGGCCGCTACGCCTGGCTGTACGCGGGGCTGCCCTGGCAGACCGGCGTCACCACCATCGACGCCCAGTGCGGCTCGGCGCAGCAGGCGGTGCACCTCGCCGCGTCCCAGGTCGCCGCCGGCGTGGTGGACGTGGCGATCGGCTGCGGCGTGGAGGTGATGAGCCGGGCGCCGCTCGGCAGCAACGTGCTGCCGGCCAGCCCGCGCCCGGCCGACTGGTCCCTGGACATGCCGAACCAGTTCGAGGCCGCCGAGCGCATCGCCCAGCGGCGCGGCCTCACCCGCGCCGACGTCGACGCCTTCGGGGCGCGCTCGCAGCAGCGCGCCGCCAAGGCGTGGGCGGACGGCCGCTTCGACCGCGAGATCGCCCCGATCGACGCGCCGGTGCTGGACGCCGAGGGCGAGGAGACGGGCGAGACCCGCACGGTGACCCGCGACCAGGGCCTCCGCGAGACGACCGTCGAGGGCCTCGCCAAGCTGAAGCCCGTCCTCGGCGAGGGCGCCGTGCACACCGCCGGCACGTCCTCGCAGATCTCCGACGGCGCCTCGGCCGTGCTCGTCATGTCCGAGGAGATGGCGCAGCAGCTCGGGCTGCGGCCGCGCGCCCGCATCCGCGCGCAGGCGCTCGTCGGGTCCGAGCCGTACTACCACCTGGACGGGCCGGTGCAGTCGACCGAGCGGGTCCTCGCGCGGGCCGGCATGACGATGGGCGACATCGACGTCACCGAGATCAACGAGGCGTTCGCCTCCGTCGTCCTGTCGTGGGCGAGCGTCCACGAGCCGGACATGGACACGGTGAACGTCAACGGCGGCGCGATCGCGCTCGGCCACCCGGTCGGGGCGACCGGCGCGCGGCTCCTCACGAGCGCGCTGCACGAGCTGGAGCGCCGCGACGGGCAGACCGCGCTCGTCACGATGTGCTGCGGCGGCGCGCTGTCCACCGCCACGATCATCGAGCGGATCTGAGGGTGGCGGCCCGGCCGGCGCCCGAGGACCTCGGCGGGGGCGTCTGGAGCGTTCCCGTCCCGATCCCCGGCAACCCGCTCAACTACACGCTGGTCTACGCGCTGGAGAGCCCGTCCGGGCCGGTCCTGGTGGACGCCGGGTGGGAGCACGAGGAGGCGTGGGCGGTGCTGAAGGACGGCCTCGCCACCTTCGGCATGGACATCGCCGACGTGCACGGCGTCGTCGTCACGCACTACCACCCCGACCACGCGGGCCTCGCCGGGCGGGTCCGCGCGGCCTCCGGCGCGTGGATCGCCATGCACGGCGCGGACGCCGCCGTCGTCCGGATGTTCCACGACGCGGTGCGCGAGGACGCCGACCGGAGCTGGGAGAGCGCCGCGCTGCGCCGCGCCGGCGCGCCCGCCGACGAGGTGGCGGTCGCGTCCGGGGAGGGCCGCGTCGACCCGCCCGCCGTCCCCGACCGCGAGCTCGCCGACGGCGACCTGGTCGACCTGCCCGGCCGGGCGCTCCGCGCGATCCACACCCCCGGCCACTCCCCCGGCCACATCTGCCTGCACCTAGAGGACACCGGCCGGGTCTTCACCGGCGACCACGTGCTGCCCCGCATCACCCCGCACATCGGCCTCTACCCCTACGACCTGCCGGGCGTCGACCCGCTCGGCGACTTCCTCGGCTCGCTCGGCAAGGTCGGCGGCCTGCCCGCCGACCAGGTGCTGCCCGCCCACCAGTACCGGTTCACCGGCCTGTCGGACCGGGCCGCCGAGATCGTCGCGCACCACGAGGAGCGCATCGCCGAGGTGCTGGACCTGCTGTCGGGGCGGCCCGTCTCGCTCTGGGACCTCACCGCCGGGCTGACCTGGCGGCATCCCTGGGCGGAGATGACGCGGCAGGCCCGCCGGATGGCCGCCGGGGAGGCCGCCGCGCACCTGCGCGTGCTGGAGCGGCGCGGCATCGCCCGCCGCGCCGGGGACGGCGAGCCGCTCCGCTTCGTCGTCGCCTGACCGCGGGCCGCGCTGCGACGCGCGTCACACCCGCGGACGAGACCCTTGATGAGACTCCAGTCTCATGTTAGAACCTGTTCTAGATCCATTACCAAGCAAGCGCTTAGTCACGAGTCCTGCGCGGCGCGACGCGGGACGGCTGGGAAGGACGGGCGTGACCGAACAGGACGAGAGCTCCGCGGGGACGGGGATGGACGGCCGGGTGGCCGTCGTCACCGGGGCCGGGCAGGGGCTCGGCCGGGCCGAGGCCGTCGCGCTGGCCGGAGCCGGGGCCCGGGTCGTGCTGAACGACCTGCCGGGCGGGGCGGTGCACGAGACCGCCGCGCTGGTCGAGGAGGCGGGCGGCGCCGCCGTCGTGCACACCGGCGACGTCGCCGACGCCGCGACCGCCGAGGCCCTCGTGAAGACCGCTGTGGCGGCCTACGGCGGCCTGCACGCCGTGGTCAACAACGCCGGCTTCACCCGGGACCGGATGATCTTCAACATGTCCGACGAGGACTTCGACGCCGTCGTCCGCGTGCACCTGCGCGGCCACTTCGTCACCTCGCGGGCCGCCGCCGCGTACTGGCGCGGCCTGTCCAAGCAGGAGGGCGCCCCCGTCTACGGCCGGATCGTCAACACCGCGTCCGAGGCGTTCCTGCTCGGCGCGCCCGGCCAGCCCAACTACGCCGCCGCCAAGGCCGGCATCGCCGCGCTGACCCTCTCGACCGCGCAGGCGTGCGCCCGCTACGGCGTCCGCGCCAACGCCATCTGCCCCCGGGCCAGGACCGGCATGACCGCCGATGTCTTCGGCCCGGCACCCGCGCAGGGGGCCGACCCCCTGTCAGTGGACCACGTCGCACCGCTGGTCTCCTACCTGGCCTCGCCCGCCGCCGAGCGGGTCACCGGCCAGGTGTTCGTGGTGTACGGGGGGCGCGTCGCCGTCATGGCGCCGCCCACCGTCGCGCACCTGGTGACCAGCGACGACGTGTGGACCCCGGCCGGTCTGGCCGCGGCCCTCGGTCCCGCGATCTCCACCGGCGAGGCGGGCTTCTCCGCCGCCGCGTCCCTGAAGTTCGACGACCGACCGACCGGCTGACGCCCGCCCGACCGACCGGCCCCCACCCGCGGAAGGACCCCGATGGCCCGCGAGACCGACAGCAACGGCACCCCCGAGATCGACATCATCGACCCGGCGATCTACGAGCGCGGCGGCATCCCGCACGAGGCGTTCACCTGGCTGCGCGACCACGACCCCGTCCACTGGCACTACGACCTGGACGAGCGCGTCCCCGGCTTCTGGGCGGTCACCCGGCACGCCGACGTGGTGCACGTGTCGCGCAACCCGCAGCTGTTCTCCAGCCACGTGCGCACCTCGATGTACGAGGAGTTCACCGACGACGAGATCCTGCTCTACGGCATGATGATGCTGTTCCAGGACCCGCCGGACCACACCCGGAACCGGTCCAAGGTCAACCGCGGCTTCACGCCCCGGATGATCAAGCAGCTGGAAGAGCACATCCGCGACATCTGCCACGAGCTGATCGACGACGTGGTGGAGCGCGGCGAGGCGTGCTTCGTCGAGGACATCGCCGCCCACCTGCCCGCCTACGTCATCTGCGAGCTGCTCGGCGCCCCGGTCACCGACCGGGAGATGATCTGCGAGTGGTCCAACAAGATCATCGGGTTCGCCGACCCGGAGCTGAACGGCGCCAAGGAGGAGGCCAAGGTCTTCGCCGGCGAGCTGATGGACTACGCCGCCCGGCTCGCCGCCGAGCGCGCGGCCGAGCCCCGCGACGACATCGCCTCCAAGCTGTTGCAGCCCGACGAGAGCGGCGCCCGCCTCAGCACCGAGGAGTTCCAGCTCTTCCTGCTGATGCTGACGATCGCCGGGCACGAGACCACCCGCAACGGGTCGGTCGCCGGGATGCTCGCCTTCTTCGAGCATCCCGACCAGTGGGCGCGCCTCCAGGCCAACCGGGCGCTGCTGCGCACCGCGCCCGACGAGATCGTCCGCTGGACCAGCCCGATCAACCTGTTCCGCCGCACCGCCACCCGGGACACCGAGCTCGGCGGCAAGCAGATCAAGGCCGGCGACAAGGTCGTCGTGTTCTACGGCTCGGCCAACCGCGACGAGCGCGTCATCGACGACCCGTTCACCTTCGACATCGGCCGCGACCCGAACCCGCACGTCGGGTTCGGCGGCGGCGGCCCGCACTTCTGCCTCGGCACCCACCTGGCCCGGCTGGAGCTGACCGTGCTGTTCGAGGCGATCCTCGACCGGATGCCCGACATCCGGCCGGCCGGCGAGGCCCGCCGGCTCCGCTCCAACTTCGTCAACGGCGTCAAGGAGCTGCGCGTCGAGTTCACCCCCTCGGCGCGCCGCGGCACCCGAGCACGGACCGAGTAGCACCACCCCGAGGAGGCGCGAGATGAGCGGCACACCCGAGATCGACCTGGTCGACCCCGGCGTCTACGAGCGCGGCGGCATCCCGCTCGACCAGTTCGCCTGGCTGCGCGAGCACGACCCCGTGCACCGGCACCAGGGCGACCCCGCGCGGGGCAACCCCCCGTTCTGGGCGATCACGCTCCACGAGGACGTGGTGCACGTCTCGCGCCACCCGGAGGTGTTCTCCTCCTACGAGCGGCTCGCGCTGTTCGAGGAGCCCGTCCCCGAGCAGCTCGCGCTGCAGCGGATGATGATGCTGAACCAGGACCCGCCCGAGCACTCGCGCAAGCGCTCCATCGTCAACCGGGGCTTCACCCCGCGCGCGATCGGCGCCCTGGAGGGGCACATCCGCGACATCTGCCGGCGCCTCGTCGAGGAGGCGCCGGACGAGGGCGACTTCGTCCGCGACCTCGCGGCGCCGCTGCCCCTCTACGTCATCTGCGAGCTGCTCGGCGCCCCGCCCGAGGACCGCGAGAAGATCTTCCACTGGTCCAACACGCTGATCGGCGCCGACGACCCCGAGTTCCAGGGCTCGCCCGAGGACGGCGCGCAGGCCGCCGCCGAGCTCTACGCCTACGCCAACGAGCTCGCCGCCGCCCGCCGGGAGAGCCCCGCCGACGACATCGTCACCAGGCTCCTGGACCCCGGCCCCGACGGCGGCGTCCTCAGCGGCGACGAGTTCGAGCTGTTCGTCCTGCTGCTGTCGGTCGCCGGCAACGAGACGACCCGCAACGCCGCCTCGGGCGGGATGCTCGCCTTCTTCGAGCACCCCGACCAGTGGGACCGGCTGCGCGCCGACCCGTCCCTGGTGGACACCGCCGCCGACGAGATCGTCCGCTGGGTCACCCCGGTCAACCTGTTCAAGCGCACCGCCGTCCGCGACACCGAGCTGCGCGGCCGCAAGATCAGCGCCGGGGACAAGGTCGTGGTGTTCTACTCCTCGGCCAACCGGGACGCCGCCGCGTTCGCCGACCCCGGCGTGTTCGACATCGGCCGGTCCCCCAACCCCCACCTCGGCTACGGCGGCGGCGGGCCCCACTTCTGCCTCGGTTCGCACCTGGCGAAGCTGGAGCTCCGTGTGCTCTTCCAAACACTTTTGGACACCATGCCCAATATTGAACTCTCCGGTAACGTCCGGAGGCTAAGGTCTAGTTTCATCAACGGTGTGAAGGAACTGCCGGTGCGCACGCGCCCGGCGATCCGCGAGTGAACGGGAGCGGTGCGTGAGCCGGAGCGGACGTGACTGAGGCCGTCGAGCCGTCGCAAGGCCCGCTCCGCGTGGCCCTGCTCTCCTACCGGAGCAAGCCGCACTGCGGCGGACAAGGCGTCTACCTGCGGCACCTCAGCCGCGAGCTGGTCGACCTCGGCCACCGGGTGGAGGTGTTCTCCGGCCAGCCCTACCCCGAGCTGGACCGCGACGAGATCACCCTCACCAAGGTGCCGAGCCTGGACCTGTACCGCGACGAGGACCCCTTCCGCACCCCGGCCCGCGAGGAGTTCCGCGACTGGATCGACGTGCTGGAGTTCGCGCACATGAAGACCGGCGGCTTCCCCGAGCCGCTCACCTTCAGCCTGCGGGTGCTGCGCGAGCTCCGGCGGCGCCGCCGCGACTTCGACGTCGTCCACGACAACCAGGTGCTCGGGTTCGGCAACCTCGGCATCGCCCGCGCCGGGCTGCCGCTGGTCACCAGCATCCACCACCCGATCAGCGTGGACCGGCGGATCGAGCTGGAGGCCGCCGACGGCGTGCTCGCCAAGCTCGGCAAGCTCCGCTGGTACGGGTTCGTCGGGATGCAGTCCCAGGTCGCCCGCCGCATCGGCCCGGTGCTGACGGTCTCGGGCTCCTCCAAGGTCGACATCGTCAAGGACTTCAAGGTCGACCCGCGCGACATCGAGATCCTGCCGCTCGGCGTGGACACCGCGATCTTCCACCCGCGCGGCGCGCGCGTCCCCGGCCGCATCGTCGCGATGGCGAGCGCGGACGCCCCGATCAAGGGCGTGGACGTGCTGCTGCGCGCCGTCGCCAAGGTCGCCACCGAGCGCGACGTGCACGTCGTCGTGGTGTCCAAGCCCCGCGACGACGGCCCGACCGCCCGGCTCGTGCGCGAGCTCGCGCTCGGCGACCGGGTCCGCTTCGTCAGCGGCATCAGCGACGACGAGCTCGGCGAGCTGCTCGCCTCCGCCGAGGTCGCCGTGGTGCCGTCCCGCTACGAGGGCTTCTCGCTGCCCGCCGTCGAGCACATGGCGTCGGGGACGCCGCTCGTGGCGAGCCGCGCGGGCGCGCTGCCCGAGGTCGTCGGCGACGCCGCCGTCCTCGTGGCGCCCGGCGACGCCGAGGAGCTCGCGGCGGTGCTGCGCCGCCTGCACGACACCCCCGCCGAGCGGGAGCGCGTGGGCGCCGCGGGCCTCGCCCGGGTGCTGGAGCGCTACACCTGGAACGCCGTGGCCCAGGCCACCGTCCGGCACTACCGCGCCGCCATCACCCAGCAGAACTACCTGCGGCTCGCCGCGGGGAAGGCATAGCGGGACCCGTTCCGGGCCCCTCGTACGGAAGGAGCACGACCCTGCTGACCGTGGATTTCCAGCGGTTCCGCGTCACCCCCGGAGAGCGCATCATGGACATGGGGTGCGGCGCCGGGCGGCACGCCTTCGAGCTGTACCGCAGGGGTGCCGACGTCGTGGCCTTCGACATGGACGCGGACGAGCTCGCCGGCGTCGAGACGATGTTCGGGGCGATGCGGCTGGAGGGCGAGGTGCCCGACGGCGCCTCCGCGCAGACCGTGCAGGGTGACGCGCTCGACCTGCCGTTCCCCGACGACCACTTCGACAAGATCATCGCGTCCGAGGTGCTGGAGCACATCCCCGACGACATGCGGGCGATGCGCGAGCTGCTGCGGGTGCTGAAGCCCGGCGGCCAGCTCGCCGTCACCGTCCCCGCCTGGCTGCCCGAGCGGCTCTGCTGGGCGCTGTCGGAGGACTACCACACCGCCCCCGGCGGCCACGTGCGCATCTACACCCGCGCCGAGCTGGAGGCCAAGCTCAAGTCCACCGGCTTCCGCGTCGACGGCCACCACCGCGCGCACGGCCTGCACGCCCCCTACTGGTGGATCAAGTGCGCGGTCGGGGTGGACAACGGCGAGCACCCGCTCGCCAAGGGCTACCACCAGATCCTGGTGTGGGACATCATGAAGCGCCCCCTCGCCACCCGGGTGGCCGAGCGCGCCCTGAACCCGCTCATCGGCAAGAGCGTCGTCGTCTACTTCACCAAGCCCGCGACCCCGAGCAAGCCCGCGCAGGCTCCGAAGGAGACCGCCGATGCCGTCTGAGGCCCCGCCCCCTCTGGGGGCGGACCCCCAGACCCCCGGGGCTTCGCCCGAACAACAGCCTCAAGTCCCGTCCGTCCCCGGCGTCCTCACCCCCGACGACATCGTCGCCACCGCCCAGAGCATCGTCCGCCAGCAGGAGCCGTCGGGAGCGATCCCGTGGTTCTCGCCGACCCACGGCGTCCCCGGGCACGTGGACGCCTGGAACCACGTCGAGGCCGCGATGGCGCTCCGCGTCGCCGGCCTCGGCGGCCCCGCCCGCCGCGCCTACGAGTGGCTCGCCGGGGCCCAGCGCCCGGACGGCTCCTGGCCCGCCAAGTGGGTCCTCGGCGAGGTCACCGAGCCGGGCGGGGAGTCCAACCAGGCCGCCTACATCGCCGTCGGCGTCTGGCACGAGCTGGTCACCACCGGCGACGAGGCGTTCGCGCGCCGCATGTGGCCGGTGGTGCGGGCCGCGATCGAGTTCACCCTCGGCCTGCAGACCCGGCGCGGCGAGATCCTGTGGATCCGGCACGAGGGTGGCGAGGCCGCCGACCACGCGCTGCTCACCGGCTGCTCCTCGATCTACCAGTCGCTGCGCTGCGCGGTGGCGCTCGCCGAGCGCCTCGGCGAGCCGCGCCCCGAGTGGGAGCTGGCCGCCGACCAGCTCGGCCACGTCGTCGCCGCCCACCCCGAGGCGTTCGCCGACAAGGGCCGCTGGTCGATGGACTGGTACTACCCGGTGCTCGGCGGCCCGGTGCGCGGCGCCGACGCCGACCGGCGCCTCGCCGCGCAGTGGGACACCTTCGTGGTGGACGGCCTCGGCTGCCGCTGCGTGTCCGACCAGCCGTGGGTGACCGCCGCCGAGAGCTGCGAGCTCGTCATGGCCCTGGACGCCAACGGCCGCCGCGACGACGCGCTCGCGCTGTTCACCACCGTGCAGCACCTGCGGCACGAGGACGGCTCGTACTGGACGGGCTGGCAGTTCGAGAACCAGCGCCACTTCCCCGGCGACCGCTCCACCTACACGGCCGCCGCGGTGGTCCTGGCGGCGGACGTGCTGGAGGGCGCCACCCCGGGCGCCCGCATCTTCAAGGAGATCGCGGGACGGCCCCTCGGCCCCGCCAAGGTCGCCGACCCGGCCGCGTGCGGCTGCACGCTCGCCCCCGTCGCCAACCCGGTCCGCACCCGCCTGTAGGCGCGACGCGCGAGGCCCCCGCGACCCGGCCGGGTCGCGGGGGCCTCGCGCGTCGTGCGGAGGCCGGATCAGGCGGGGGTGAGGGGGTCGGTGTCGCCGACGCGCTCCAGGACGCGCAGGGAGCCCTGGACGCGGCGCTCCTCGAACGCGCCGCTGGCGAGCGCCCGCTCGTAGACGTGGAAGGGCGCCTGGCCGCCGTGGGCGGGGTCGGGGAACACGTCGTGGATGACGAGCGCGCCGCCGGCCGCCACGTGCGGCGCCCAGCTCTCGTAGTCGCCCTGGGCGAACTCCTCGGCGTGCCCGCCGTCGATGAACAGCAGCGCGAGCGGCGCCGTCCAGAACCGCGCCACCGTGCGGGAGGCGCCGACGATCGCGACGACCTCGTCCTCCAGCCCGGCGAAGGCGATGGTCTTGCGGAACGTCGGCAGGGTGTCCATCCGCCCGGTGCTCGGGTCGACCAGGGACGGGTCGTGGTGCTCCCAGCCCGCCTGGTTCTCCTCCGAGCCGTGGTGGTGGTCCACCGTCACCACGGTCGCGCCGGTCTCCCGGGCGGCCGCGCCCAGGTAGATCGCCGACTTGCCGCAGTAGGTGCCGACCTCCAGCAGCGGGCCGGCCGCGCCGAGCCGGGCCCCGTACTCCAGGGCCGTCTCGTAGAGCGCGCGCCCCTCGTCCTCGGGCATGAAGCCCTTGGCGGCGCGGGCGCAGCGCAGCAGGTCGGCGGGCATGGCGGCCGGCGGCGCGGGCGGCGGGGCGGGCGGGCTGGTCGTCCCCGCGAGGGTGGACGCCGTGCTCTCAGTCATTGATCTCCTCCGCCGGGCACTCTAGCCGAGATCTTTTGCGCGGTCCCGGTCTTGCCGCCCCATACTGAAACGTGTTCTACTTTCGTTCACAACCGGCCGGTCCGGGACCCGCCCAGGCGGCCGAATCCGATTCGGTAGATTGACGTTCACCGATGCCCCGGCGTGAACGGAGAAGGCGATGAGAGTACGAGTCGACCCCCTGGTGTGCGAGGCGAACGCGGTCTGCGTCGGCCTCGCCCCCGACGTCTTCGACCTCACCGACGACGACGAGCTGGAGATCCTGCGGCCGGAGGTGCCGGCCGACCAGGCCGACAAGGTCCGCCACGCGGTCCGCTCCTGCCCGAAGGCCGCGCTCGCCCTGGAGGAGTAGCGCGCACCCGCGCCGTCGCGCCCGCCGAAGAGGCACCCACAACCACCACCCCGAACCCCTCACAGTGGAGGCAGCCATGGCACGCGCCGCGGTACTGCATGCGGTCGGCGACACCGAACTCGACCTGCGTGACGACGTCACCACGATCGATCCGGGCCCGACCCAGGTGAAGATCAAGATCAAGGCGACCGGCGTCTGCCACTCGGACCTGTCCACGATGACCGGCGTGCTGCCCTCGGTCCCCCCGACCGTCGTCGGGCACGAGGGCGCGGGCGTCGTCACCGAGGTCGGCGACCAGGTGACCGCCGTCGCGCCCGGCGACCACGTCGTGGTGAACTGGACCCCGAACTGCGGCACCTGCGGCGAGTGCCGGCGCGGCCAGCCCTACCTCTGCATCACCTTCATCACCCAGGCGTTCACCGAGCCGGCGTTCCGGCTCGGCGACGGCACCCCCGCCTTCGGCATGGCGGGCGCCGGCACCTGGGCCGAGGAGCTGGTGATGCCCTGGCAGGCCGCCATCAAGATCGACGAGGACGTGCCGTTCGAGTACGCCGCGCTGCTCGGCTGCGGCATCCCGACCGGCGTCGGCGCGGCGTTCCACACCGCGGACATCCGGCCGGGCGACAAGGTCGCGGTGGTCGGCGCGGGCGGCGTCGGCCTGTCCGTCATCCAGGGCGCCAAGATCGCGGGCGCGGCCACCATCGTGGCGGTCGACCCGAACGAGGCCAAGCACCCGATCGCCAAGCAGTTCGGCGCGACCCACACCGCCACGCTGGACTCGCTGGAGGACACCAAGAACCTCCTCACCGCCGGGCAGGGCTTCGACACCGTCTTCGAGGTCGTCGGCAAGTCCGCCGCGATCACCACCGCGTGGAACGCCACCCGCCGCGGCGGCGACGTCATCGTGGTCGGCGCGGGCGCCGCCGACGACAACTGGTCGCAGAGCGCGTTCGGGCTGCTGTTCGACGGCAAGTCGCTGAAGGCGTCCCTGTACGGCGAGTGCGACCTGCGGCGCGACATCCCGGTCTTCGTGGACCTCTGGCGCGCCGGCAAGCTCGACCTGGACGGCCTCATCTCCCGCCGCATCCGGTTCGAGGACCTCAACGACGCGATCCGCGCCCTCGCCGCGGGCGAGGTCATCCGGCAGGTCGTGCTGTTCGACTGACGCGGTCCCCGGCGGCCCGGCGGCCCGCCCCTCGCGGGCGCGGCGCCGGGCCGTCCGCGCGTCCGGCGGCGGGCGCGGACCGCTCCCCATCGGCGGGTCCTTCGTGTTCCAATAGGACCCCGGACCGAGTCGATCATGGAGGTGGGCGGTGGTCCCGCGAACCCGGGCGGCCCTCGCGGCGGCGGTGCTCGCCGCCCCGGCGGCGCTGGGCCTCGCGCCCGCGCGCGCCGAGGGCGCGGCGCCCGCCCCCTCCCCCGGCCCCGTCCTCACCGGCAAGCGCGTCCACGACGTCCAGGGCGCCGCGCACGTGTCGCCGCTCGCCGGGCGCACGGTCGCGCAGGTCCCCGGCGTCGTCACCGCCGTCACCGGCAACGGGTTCTGGATGCAGGACCCGCAGCCCGACCGCGATCCCGCCACCTCCGAGGGCGTGTTCGTGTTCACCCGCTCGCGGCCCGCGGTCGCCGCGGGCGACGCGGTGGCGGTGGACGGCCAGGTCAGCGAGTACCGCCCGGACGGCCCGGCGTCGGCCGCGCTCGGCCGCACCGAAATCGACGCGACCGCCGCGCCCGTGCGCGCGCACGGGCAGCCGCTGCCCGCGCCGACGCTACTCGGCCCCGGTGGCCGCACCGCCCCCGGGCGGGTCGCCGCGCCCGCCAAGGGCGGCGCGCAGACCGACGCCGAGGCGCCCACCACCCGCTTCGACGCGGCGCACAACGCGCTCGACTTCTATGAGTCACTGGAGGGCATGCGCGTCCGCGTCCAGGACGCGGTCGCGGTCGGTCCGACCCGCTACGGCGAGGTCCCGGTACTGCCCGGCGGCGGTGCGGGCGCGGACGGGCGAAGCGCGCGCGGCGGCGTCCTGCTGCGCGACGGAGACGCCAATCCCGAGCGGCTGCTCCTCGACGACGTGCTCGCGCCGCTGCCCGCTCTGAACGTCGGCGACCGGCTGCCCGGCGCGCACGACGGCGTCCTCGACTACGCGCAGGGCGCGTTCCGGCTGCTGCTCGCCACCACGCCCGTCCGCGCGGACGGCGGCCTGCGGCGCGAGACCGCCCGCCCGCAGCAGACCGGCGAGCTGGCCGTCGCGACCGCGAGCATGGACGGCCTCAGCCCCGACTCGCCCGCGTCCCGCTTCCGCGACCTCGCCGGGGACGTCGTCGCCGGCCTCGGCTCCCCCGACCTCATCACCGTCTCGGGGCTCCAGGACAACAGCGGCACCGACGACGACGGCACCGTCGCCGCCGACCAGACCGTCGCGCAGCTCATCTCGGCGATCAGCGAGGCGGGCGGGCCCGCCTACGACTGGCGCTCGGTCGCGCCCGCCGACGGCGCGGACGGCGGTCCGGCGGGCGGCAACAACCGCGTCGGGTTCCTGTTCCGCACCGACCGGGGCCTGTCCTTCGCCGACCGGCAGGCCGCCGGGCCATCCGCCGCGCCGACCGACGCGCTCACCGACGGCCCGCCCGACGGCGGGCCCGCCACCGTCGCGACGCAGGTCGTGCGGGGCGGCCTGACGCTCAGCCCCGGCCGGATCGCCCCCGGCGACCCGGCGTGGGCGGGCACCCGCAAGCCGCTCGCGGGCGTGGTGACCTGGCAGGGCCGCCGCATCGTCGTCGTGGCGAACCACTGGTACCCGCGGACCTCCGACGACCAGCCGGTGTTCGGCCGCTACCAGCCGCCGCGGCTGCCGAGCGAGTGGCGCCGCGACGCGCAGGCCAGGGTCGTCGCCGGGTTCGTGCGGTCGGTGACCACGGTCGACCGCGACACCGACGTCATCGTCGCGGGCGACCTGAACGAGCGCGACTTCGCGGGCCCGCTGCGCGTCCTCACCCGCGACGGCGGGCTCCGCGACACCGCCGCCGAGGTGCCCGCCGGCGGCCGCTACACGGCCGTCGTGGACGGGAACGCGCAGGTCCTCGACCACGTCCTGCTGAGCCCCGGCCTCGCCCGCCGCGACCACGACGTGACGATCGTGCACCGCAACGCCGAGTTCGCCGACCGCGCGGGCGACCGCGACCCGACCCTCGTCCGCATCGACATGGACGGCGAGGCGGGCGCCGGCAAGAGCGGCGACAAGACGCCGGCCGCGCCCGCCGCGTCCGCGTCTCCAGAAGCGGCACCCGGCCCCGCCGACGCGCATCCCCTGCCCGACGCCGCACCCTGAGGGCGGGAAAGAGCGATGGCCGGCGAGCGCTGCCCAGTGCCGCCGGCCATCGCGGACCACCTGATTATCGCGCAAGGTGCCGGATTCGCTACAGGAACGGCGCGATTCCCCGCATAAGCGTCCGACTCCCGCCGCCCCCCCTCGCGCCCCACCGGCACCTGCGGCCCCAGCGGCCCCGCCGGCCCCTTTGGGCAGTCCCTAATCTCGCCCTAGGGACCGGTCCGAAAACCGTTCACGTTTTGTCCCGATCTGTACGGGGATTCCGTCCCGCGTCACTGCACGCGAGAGGAGACGCCGTCATGGCGCGGAGATACTACGGCGGCCGCGGGATCAGCCTGGTCGGCCTCATCTACATCCTGATCGGTCTCTTCGTCGCCTGGGACCGCGGCTACATCAACCCGGACCTGCTGCGGAGGGTCGCCAGCGCGCTGCTCGCCATCTTCCTGTGGTTCCTGGTGCTGCTCGGCATCGACATGCACATCCACGCCTAGCGTGCGGCGGCCCGCCGGGTCGGCCTCTCCCGGAGGACAGGCCGACCTTGCGTCCGCGTCATAGACGGGTCGTGTGCGCGGAGGTACGTTCCGTCCATGGCTAAAGGCGGATGCAGTTGCGGACATGGTTCCTGCTCGTGCCCGAAGGGGTGCTCCTGCGGTTGTAACGGCTAGCTCGCACCGGCGCCGGTGAGGGCGTCCGGGTAGACGAACAGGCCCGGGGCGCCGCCGGTGTGCCAGAACACCACGGTCTCGTCCGGGCCGATCGCGCCCGTGCGGGCCAGGCCGGCGAGCCCGGCCGCGGCCTTCCCCGTGTACACGGGGTCGAGCAGGATCCCCTCCGTGCGGGCGAACAGCCGGACGGCCTCGACCATCTCCGGCGTCGGCACGCCGTAGCCGGGCCCGAACCAGTCGCCGTGCACGCGCGGGCGCCGCTCCGGCAGCGGCGCGCCGAGCAGGTCGGCGGTCGCGCCGAGCACCGCGTCCAGCGTGGCGGCGGTGACGCCGGCGGGCTCGTAGACGCAGACCGCCTCGATCGCGGTGTCCAGGCCGGCGTGCGCCAGGCCGAGGGCGAGGCCGGCGGTGGTGCCGGCCGTGCTGGTCGCCACCACGATGCGGTCCACGCCGCCCGGCAGGTCCGCGGCCTGCGCGGCGAACTCCAGGCCCGCGGCGACGTAGCCGAGCGCGCCGGTGGCGTCCGAGCCGCCCGGCGGGATCGCGTAGGCGGGCCCGATCTCCGCCAGCAGCGCGAGCGCCTCGTCCGCGCCGTCCACGATGTGCGTGCGGGCGCCCAGCAGGCCGTCCAGCAGGACGTTGCCGGACGTCTCGTAGAGCGCGTCCGGGCGCGGCACCGACCGGGTGAGCACCAGCTCGCAGCGCAGCCCGAGGCGGGCGCACGCGGCGGCGGTCTGCCGGGCGTGGTTGGACTGCACCGCGCCGAAGGTGACGACGGTATCGTGGCCCTCGGCGAGCGCGCGGCCGAGCAGGAACTCCAGCTTGCGGGTCTTGTTGCCGCCGAGCGCGAGCCCGGTCGCGTCGTCGCGCTTGACCAGCACGCGCGGGCCGCCGAGCGTCTCCGTCAGCCGGGGCGCCTCGTGCAGCGGGGTGGGCAGGTCGGCGAGCGGGACGCGCGGGAACCGGGACAGGAGATCGCTCATGGGGCCATTGTGCGCCACAGCACGAGGCGGCTCCCCCGGTGGTCTGCCACCGTGCCCGCGCCGAGGAGCGCGCCGCCCGCCGGGGCGAGCGCGGTGATGCGCTGCTCGCCGCTGCCCGCGCCGCGCACCGGGACGCGCCGCCAGGCGGCGCCGTCCGCCGACTCGTACAGCTGGGGCGCCGGCGCGCCCGGCGCGGCCAGCGCGAAGCCGCCGGGCGTGGCGGTCACGGCGGACGGGACCGCGCCGCCCGGCACCGGCCTCGCCGTCCAGGTCGCGCCTCCGTCGGCCGAGAGCGCCAGGAAGGCGGCCGGGCCGTCCTTCGCTCGCCCCTCCCCCACCGCGAGGACGCGGGCGCCCGAGGCGACGACGCGGGTGAGGACCGCCGACGCGACGCCCGGCGGCGGTGCGGGCGCGGGCGCGGCCGTCCAGGTCGCGCCGTCGGCGGAGGTGAGGACGGCGGGGGCGGTGGCGCCGCCGACCGCGACGTAGCCGCCGGGCGTCGCGGTGACGGCGCGCAGGCGGGCGGCCGGCGCTGTCCCGCGCGTCCAGGTCCGCAGGTCCGCCGAGCGCCACAGCGCGGTGCCCGCCGCGACGTAGCCGCGCGGCCCGTAGGCGACGGCGGCCGGGACGCCGCCCGGCGCCGGCGCGCGCGTCCAGGACGCGGCGTCGGGCGAGGTCAGCAGGGTGCCGCGGGCGCCGACGGCGACCCATCCGGCGGGCCCGCCCGCGACGCCGGTGAGGCGGGTCTCGCCAGGGGCGGCGGTGCCCGCGGCGCGCGTCCAGGCGAGGCCGCCGCCCTCCCAGGCGGCCGGGCCGCCGTTGGCGCCGCCGACCGCGACGGTCCGGCCCGCCGCGACCGCGAGGGCGGTGACCGCGCGGTCGGGGCGGATCGCGCCGGGCACGGCCGCGAGGTCCACGGGCGCGCCCGCCGACAGGTAGGGGTCGTCGCCGAGCCGCCCGGCGAGCACCGGCGTCCCGGCGGCGCCGACGGCGAGGCCCCGGACGTCCGGAGCGGCGGCCGGACCGCCGTATCCGGCGGCGGGCCGCCAGGCGCGGCCGTCGGTGCTGGTCAGCAGCGTCATGGTGCCGCCCGCGCCGCGCAGCAGCGCGGCGAGCCCGGCGGCCGAGCCGGCGAAGGCCGCGACGCCGCCGTAGCCGGGGACGGAGAGCCGCACGGCGATCCGCCACGATCGCCCGTCCGTGGACGTGAGGACGGTCGCGCCGCCTTTCCCGCCGCGCACCAGGTAGAGGCCGCCGGGTCCGGCGGCGAGCCCCAGCGCCGGACCCCCAGCGGCCTCGATCCGCGTCCAGGACGCGCCGCCGTCGGCGGACCGCCACAGTCCCGGAGCGCTCGTGGTGACCGTCTTCCTCTTGCCGTGCGCGCCCTTCTGCTTCACGGTGCGCGGGTAGGCGCCGTGCGCGACGAGGATCCCGCCGGACGCGGCGATCCGGTCCAGGACGGTCGCGCCGGCGGGCGGCGCCGCGCGGCGCCAGGACCGGCCGTCGGGCGACGCCCACACCGCCGCCCGGCCCGCCGAGGCGCCCACGGCGGTGAACCCGGCGGCCGTCCCGGCCAGCCCGGCGACGGCGTCGGCGGGCGCGAACGCCGCGCCGCCCGGCGCCTCCGTCCAGGTGGCGGCGTCGCGGCTCGTCCATGTCACGGTCGCGCCGGCCGGGTCGCGGCCGAGCGCCGCCCAGCCGCCCGGCCGCGCGGCCAGCAGCGCCGGACGGGCGCCGGGGACGGGCTCGGCGCCGCTCGCGGCGCGCACCCCGGCGAGCCGCCACGGCCCGCCGGACGACACCAGGAACTGGGCGCGGTCGCGGCCGTCGCTCTCGGTCTCGGCACCCGCCGCGACCACCGCCGCGCCGGCGGCGGCGACCGGGCCGAGGACCTGGCCGAGACCGTCGGACGCGGCGGCCGGGTCGGAGGCGAAGAGCGCGTCGGCGGGGACGGGCGCGGGGGCCGCCCGGCCCGCGTCCTCGTGCCCCCGGGTGAGCGCGTAGCCGCCGGCGGCCGCGACGCCGAGCGCGACCGCAGCGGCGGCGAGCGGTCCCGGACGGCGCGCGCGGCCGGGCGCGGCGGGCACCGGCGGGATGTCGTCGTCCACGGGGCCGGGCGCGCCGGACCAGGCGATCCCGGCGTCCCGCCACACCTTCTGGGCGTGCCACCAGGGGGTTCCCTCGATCCGCGCGGGCGGGCCGGAGGCGAGGCGCAGGCGCGTCGCCCGCGAGCCCGCCGTCCCGCCCTCGGCGAGGGCGCCGTCCTGCTCGGGGCTCCTGGACGTCAATCGCGCTCCCGCCGCTCTCGGATGGCCGACGGCTCACCATCCAACCGCGCCGCCCGGCCCGGTGCGGGGACAATCGCGCGAACGGCCTCAGCCCGCGGCGGGGCGGTCCCCGATCTCGATCGCGCCCTTGTAGGCCAGGCCCCGCACCACGACGACCGGCGCGTCCGGGCCGGGCGCCCCGTGCAGCTCGCTCGACACGCCGGTGCCGCCGGCCTCCACCCGCAGGCCCGGCGGGACGACGATGCGGACGTCGGACTTGTAGGCGAGCACCCGCAGGGTGGTCACCTGGGCGTCCAGCTCGGCGCCGCGCAGGTCGAGCAGGCCCGTCCCCTTGTAGACGACCACGTCCTGCCGCTCGGGCAGGCGCCACCGGCCGGTGCGGCGGAGACCGGACTTGTAGGCGAGCTGGAAGCGGCCCGGCGACCGCGCCGGCGCGCCGCCCGCGGGCCGCGGGGACGCGGCCTCGGGCAGGTCCGCGGAGATGTCGGCGAGGTCGCCATGGGTCCGGGCGGCCAGGGTGCGGTCGATCCGGTCGTCCAGCTCGGCCTCGGCGAGCCGGCCCTCGGCGAAGGCGGTGTGCAGGCGGACCAGGAGGTCGTCCCGGTCGCGGTCGGAGGCGAGGATGTCGGGGGCTCGCATGGGAGGTCTCCTTCGCGGCGTCAACGCGATGTATCTTAACTTAGATTCCCTCCCTTTTCGAGAGAAATGCCCCCGGCACGCCGGAGCCCGGCGCGTCCGCGTCCGGCCACCGCCGTCGGTTACCGTCGTACCGTGGTGATCATGTGAACGCGCTCGCCGGACATCCCCACGGCCCCTACACGCTGTACGACCTGGACGCCCTGCCCGACCAGGGCGGCGGCCACGAGCTCGCCGACGGCTGGCTCACCGAGCTGCCCGGCGACCTGTGGCACGACAACGCCGCCGACCAGCTCCGCGAGATCCTGAAACGGGCCGCCCGCCAGGCCGACGCCGACGTGCACGTCGCCGCGTCCGCGCAGTACGTCGTGACGCCGGCCGGCATCCGCCAGCCCGACGTGTTCGTCGTCGCCCGGGACGTGGCCCGGCTCGCGCTGGAGAAGCAGAGCCGCACCTACTACGGCCCCGACCTGGTGCTCGCCGCCGAGATCGTGACGCCGCGCACCGCGAGCGAGCAGGTGGACCGGGTCCGCAAGGTCGCCGAGTACGCCGCCACCGGCATCCCGCACTACTGGATCATCGACCTGGAGCCGCGCCCGTCGGTGACCCTGCTGGAGCTCGACGGCGACGCCTACCGGACGGTCCGGCGCGCCAAGTCGGGCGAGCCGGTCGTGCTGGAGCGCCCCTTCCCCGTCGCCTTCGACCCGGCCCGGCTGTCCGAGATGGAGTGAGTGGCCGGATCCTTGCGCACCTCGGCCGTCCGGCCGCTTCCGGGCGGGCCGCGCCGGCGGCAGGCTGGTCCGCATGACGACGATGCGCGCGATCGGCGTGGCCGCCCCCGGCGGCCCCGAGGTACTGCGGGAGATCGAGATCGAGCGGCCCGAGCCGGGCCCCGGCGAGGTGCTGGTGCGGGTGCGCGCGGCGGGGGTCAACCCGACCGACTGGAAGCACCGGGCGGGCGGCGGGCTCCTCGCCCCGCCGTTCGTCCCGGGCTGGGACGTCTCCGGCGTCGTCGAGGCCGCCGGCCCCGGCGCCGGCCCGCACCGGCCCGGCGACGAGGTGTTCGGGATGCTGCCCTACCCCCACGGGGCCGGCGCCTACGCCGAGTACGTCGCGGCGCCCGCGCGGACCTTCGTCCGCAAGCCCGCGAACCTCGACCACGTGCAGGCCGCCGCGCTCCCCCTCGCCGCGCTCACCGCCTGGCAGGCGCTCGTGGACGCGGCCGGGCTGCGGGCCGGGCAACGCGTCCTGATCCACGCGGCGGCGGGCGGCGTCGGGCACCTGGCCGTGCAGATAGCCAAGGCGCGCGGCGCGCACGTCACCGGCACCGCCCGCGCCGCCAAGCACCCCTTCCTCAAGGAGCTCGGCGCCGACGAGGCGATCGACTACACCGCCGTCGACTTCGCCGACGCCGCCCGCGACATGGACGTGGTCCTCGACACCATCGGCGGCGACTACGGGCCGCGCTCGCTGCGCACGCTGCGGCCCGGCGGCACGCTCGTGTGGATCGTGCTGAGCCGCCCCTTCGACGGCGACGCGACGGGCTTCCGCACCGAGAGGGTGCTCGTCGAGCCCGACCACGCCGCGCTGTCGGCCATCGCCGGCCTCGCGGCCGAGGGGCGGCTGCGCGCCGCCATCGACGGCGTGCTCCCCCTCGCGGACGCCGCCCGCGCGCACGAGCTCGGCGAGACCGGCCGCGTCCGGGGCAAGCTCGTCCTCACCGTGGCGGACTGAACCCCGCGCGGCGGGGCCAGGTCACCCTGCCCTACCGCGCGTGCGCGCCCGAACGATTTCCGGCGGCGCTAGGCTGCGGCCGTGCTGCTGCTCACGAC
>NZ_JAIBOA010000010.1 GCF_019458805.1 Actinomadura parmotrematis | reverse complement strand
ACTCAGATCCTGGAGTCGCTGGGGTTGCGGCAGCGGGGTCTGGAGATCGTGTCGTGTCCGTCGTGCGGGCGGGCGCAGGTGGATGTGTACACGTTGGCCGAGCAGGTCACCGCGGGTTTGAAGGACTTCCCGGTGCCGTTGCGGGTGGCGGTCATGGGGTGTGTGGTCAACGGGCCGGGTGAGGCGCGTGAGGCCGATCTGGGTGTGGCGTCGGGCAACGGCAAGGGGCAGATCTTCGTCAAGGGCCAGGTGGTCAAGACGGTGCCGGAGGCCCAGATCGTGGAGACGTTGATCGAGGAGGCCATGCGCATCGCCGCGGAGATGGGCATCGAGATCGATCCGGAGGCCCTCGCGTGAGCCGCCGCGCCCTGGTGATCCTCGGCTCGACGGGCTCCATCGGGACGCAGGCGCTCGACATCGTCCGCGCGAACCCGGACCGGTTCCGGGTGGCCGCGCTCGCCGCGAGCGGCGGCCGGGCGGAGCCGCTCGCGCGGCAGATGGTCGAGTTCGGGTGCCCGGTCGCCGCCGTCGCGGACGCGGGGGCGGTGCCCCGCCTCCGGGCCGCCTACGCCGCCGCCGGCGGCGCCGGGACGCCCACCGTCCTCGGCGGGCCGGGCGAGGTCGCCGCGCTGGCGGCGACGCCGAGCGCGCTCGTCCTCAACGGCATCGCCGGGGCGGCGGGACTGCGCGCCACGCTCGCCGCGCTGGACGCGGGCCGCACCGTCGCGCTCGCCAACAAGGAGTCGCTCGTCGCGGGCGGCCCGCTGATCGAGCGGCGCGCCCGCCCCGGGCAGCTCGTGCCGGTCGACTCCGAGCACTCGGCGATCGCGCAGTGCCTGCGCGGCGGCCGCGCCGAGGAGGTGCGGCGGCTCGTGCTCACCGCGAGCGGCGGCCCGTTCCGCGGCCGGACCCGCGCCGAGCTCGCCGGCGTCACCCCCGAGCAGGCGCTCCGCCACCCCACCTGGACGATGGGGCCGCTGGTGACGGTCAACTCGGCGACGCTCGTCAACAAGGGCCTGGAGGTGCTGGAGGCGCACCGGCTGTTCGGCGTGCCCCTGGACCGCATCGAGGTGACCGTCCACCCCCAGTCGGTCGTCCACTCGATGGTGGAGTTCACCGACGGGTCGACGCTCGCGCAGGCGAGCCCGCCCGACATGCGGCTGCCGATCGCGCTCGCCCTCGGCTGGCCGGACCGGGTGCCGGACGCCGCGCCCGCCGTCGACTGGGCCGAGGCGCACACCTGGGAGTTCCTGCCCCTGGACGACGCGGCGTTCCCGGCCGTGCGGCTCGCCCGCGAGGCGGGCCGGGCCGGCGGGACGGCCCCGGCCGTCTACAACGCCGCCAACGAGGCGTGCGTCGAGGCGTTCCTCGCCGGCCGGCTCCGGTTCGTCGACATCGTGGACGTCGTCGGCGAGGTCCTCGGCGACCGGCCGGGCGACGGCGCCGCCGGCACCCTGGACGACGTCCTCGCCGCCGACGCCTGGGCCCGCCGGCGCGCGGCCGAGCGGGCGGCGGCGCGCGCGGGCCGGCGCGTGCTGCTGGCCCGGCCGCGCGGCTACTGCGCCGGGGTCGCGCGCGCCGTCGAGGCGGTCGAGGCGGCCCTCGACCGGCACGGCCCGCCCGTCTACGTGCGCCGCCAGATCGTGCACAACACGCACGTGGTGCGGACGCTGGAGGAGCGCGGCGCCGTCTTCGTGCAGGAGGCGGACGAGGTGCCCGAGGGCGCCGTCCTGGTGCTGTCCGCGCACGGCGTGGCGCCCGTCGTGCACGAGCAGGCCCGCGGCCTGAACCTGCGGACGATCGACGCGACCTGCCCGCTGGTCACCAAGGTCCACAAGGAGGCGGTGCGGTTCGCCGCCGACGACCACGACATCCTGCTCATCGGCCACGAGGGCCACGAGGAGGTCATCGGCACGAGCGGCGAGGCCCCCGACCACGTCCACCTCGTGGACGGCCCCGGGGACGTGGCGCGGCTCCGCGTCCGCGACCCCGCCAAGGTCGCCTGGCTGTCGCAGACGACGCTGTCGGTCGACGAGACCCTCGCCACGGTGCGGGCGCTCCGCGAGCGGTTCCCCGAGCTGCGCGACCCGCCGTCCGACGACATCTGCTACGCCACCCAGAACCGGCAGACCGCCGTCAAGGAGATCGCCGCGCGGTCCGACCTCGTCCTCGTGGTCGGCTCGCCGAACTCCTCCAACTCCGTCCGGCTCGCCGAGGTCGCCGCGCTGCACGGCGCGGCCGCCGCGCACCTCGTCGACGACGCCGGCGAGATCGACCCGGCCTGGCTGGAGGGCGTGCGGACCGTCGGCGTCACCAGCGGCGCGTCGGTCCCCGAGGTCCTCGTCCGGGGCGTCCTGGACCTGCTCGCCGCCGCCGGCTACGGCGCCGTCGAGGAGGTCGAGCCCGTCCGGGAGCACATGGTCTTCGCCCCACCGAGAGAGCTACGCGGCGACGGCCGCGGGGAGGCACCGCGATGAAGCAGCACGGCACCGGCCACATCGACGTCAAGTCCTGGGAGGAGGAGCTCTACCTGCAGATCGACCCCGACCGCAAGCTGAACCGGGCGCACGTCACGCAGCGGTTCACCGGCGTCATCGAGGGCGAGGCCACCTCCGAGTGCCTCATCGCCTACGTCCGCGCCGACGACTCGCTGAGCAGCATCGCGGGCCTCACCCACGTCGTCGGCACCGTCGGCGGCCGCACCGGCGAGTTCGTCCTCCAGGCCAAGGGCGGCTACTCCGACGGGTCGGTGGAGGTGGAGTGGTTCGTGGTGCCCGACTCGGGCATCGGCGGCCTCGCCGGCCTGACCGGGGAGGGCGGCTACGTCCTCCGCCCCGGCGACGCGCAGGTCGACGTGACCTTCTCCTTCGACTTCGCATGACCGCCCCGCCGGACCCCGGCGCCCGGCTCTACCTGGACCTGCTGAAGCGCTGCCTGCTCGGCCTCCTCCAGGAGGACCCGCCCATCCCGACGCCGTGGCGGCCCGGCGACCGCTTCGACGCGGCGGCGCGCCGGGCCGGCGCGGACTGGCCGAGCCGCGCCCACACCATGGTCGGCCTGGCCCGGCTCGACCACCTGGAGGCGCTGGTCGGGCGGATCCTCGCGGACGGCGTCCCGGGCGACCTGCTGGAGGCCGGCGTCGCCCGCGGCGGCACCACGATCTTCCTGCGCGGCCTGCTGAAGGCGCACGGCCGGACCGACCGGACGGTGTGGGCGGCCGACTCGTTCCGCGGCTTCCCCCGCCCCGGCGAGCCCGGCGGCGACTCGCCGCTCGCCGGCCGGATCGCCGGCGCCCTGGCCGGGGCGGCCGCGGACTCCGCCTACGCCCGCTTCCTGCGCGGCACCTCCCTGGCGGAGGTGCGGCACGCCTTCGACACCTACGGCCTCCTCGACGAGCGGGTGCGGTTCCTGCCCGGCTGGTTCGGCGACACCCTCCCCGCCGCGCCCGTCGACCGGCTCGCCCTGCTCCGCCTGGACGCCGACCTCTACGGCTCCACCCGCGACGCCCTCGCGGCGCTCTACCCGAAGGTCGCGGCCGGCGGGTACGTCGTCGTGGACGACTACCTCGTCATCGACGAGTGCCGCGCGGCCGTCCACGACCACCTGGACGCGGCGGGGGAGACCGCCGACCTGGAGGAGATCGACCACTCCGCCGTCTTCTGGCGGAAGGCGCCCCGCTAGCGGGGCACCGCCTCGATGAGCTCGACGGCGCGGTCGTGGCCGGGCAGCGCCGCCATCTCGTCGCGCAGCCGCCCGGCGGCCTCCCGGTAGCGGCCGTCGGCCAGCAGCTCGCGCGCCATCTCCCGCAGCGGCCCGGCCGCCACGTCCGCGGGCGGGACGTGCACGTAGGGCTCGGTCCGGCAGTGCGGGTAGCGGAGGCCCGCCCCGAGGTCCACGCAGCGGCCGCTGTTCGTGCCGTGGTCGGAGCCGAGCGGGACGAGCCCGAGCGGGACGCCGTGCGCCAGCGCCGCCATCACCGTGCTGAACCCGCCGTGCGAGATCACCGCGTCGGCGCGCGGGACGATCGCGGAGTTCGGCACGTACCGGGTGACGCGCACGTTCGGCGGCAGCGACCGCACCTTCACCGACCCCGGATCGCGGTCCGGGCCGGTGCTGATGACGACCCGGTAGTCCTCCCCGGCGAACGCCTCCACCAGGCTCTCGAACACGTGCGGGACCTGGTTGTACATGGTGCCGAGCGTCGCGTAGACGAGCGGCGCGCCGTCCGCCCCGGCCGCGAGGCCGTCCGCGCCCCGCGGGCCGTGCCGGTCGTACAGCAGCGGCTTGACGTGGTGCTCGTGCGGTTTGCGCGGCGTGCCGGGCCGGGCGAAGCTCGGCGGGAAGCAGCTCAGCCAGAGGCTGCCCTCGGCGAAGCCGGGCGCCACGCCGTAGGCGCGGGCGGTCCGCGCCGCCGGGTCGTACTCGCGGTACCGCTCGGGCAGCCGCAGGCACACCTCGCACACCACGTGCGGCACCCCGAGCCGCTCGGCGGCGACGAGGCTCGCACCCTCCATCCACTGCCGGACGACCAGGTCGGGCGGCCAGTCCGCGGCGTACGCCAGCAGGTCGCCGATCCACCGCGGCGCCTCCCGGTCGAGCAGCGCCGCGCCGCGCCCCTCGGCCTCGGTGGCGAAGTCCTTGCGCAGTTCCCCGCCGGTGCCCATCGCCAGCGCCGGGACGCCCGCCGCGCGGGCGTACCCCGCCACGCCGGGGCCGGTCGCGATCCGCGCGTCGTGGCCGGCGGCGCGCAGCCGCAGCGCGATCGCGATCATCGGGTTGAGGTGGCCGAGCTGGCCGATCGCGCAGACCAGGATCCGCACCGCTCACGCCTCCCTCGGCACCCACGCGGGCGCGCCCGGCCCGGTGTTGGCGCCCTTCTCGACGACGGCGAGGCCGCGGTAGCAGTGCAGGCCCGCCACGGTCCGGTCGAAGGGGCCCGGCTCGCCGCCGCGCTCCTGGTGGTGCAGGCCGTCCACGAGCGCGGCGAGGAACCCGACCGTCGTCTCGGCCGGGCCGTCCGGCGGGCCGCCGCCGAACGCCGGCCAGTACGACGTCTGGAGGTCCTCGACGGCGTACAGGCCGCCGGGCCGCAGGTGGGGGAACAGGCCGCGCAGCGAGGCGAGGACGTCCCGGGACACGTGGCTGCCGTCGTCGATGACGATGTCGAACGGGCCGAGCCCGCGGCCGATCTCCGCCAGCAGGTCCGGGTCGGCCTGGTCGCCCCGCAGCACCCGGATCCGCGGGCCGGTCACGCCCGGCTTGGCGAACACGTCCAGCCCGTAGATCAGCCCGCGCCGGAAGTAGCGCTGCCACATGCGCAGCGACGCGCCGCCGGCGTCCGGGTCGGCGTACCCGCCGACGCCGATCTCCAGCAGGCGGACGGGCTCGTCGCGCAGCGCGGCGAAGTGCCGGTCGTAGTGCGGGGTGTACCAGTGCAGCGCGCCCCACTTGTCCGACCCGTAGCGGACGGCGAGCCGGTCCAGGCCCGCGTCGCCCGGCCCGAACGCGCCGAGGACGCACTCGGTCGCGCGCGACGCCGCGCCGATCCAGCCCGGTACCGCCTCCAGCGGCGGCCAGCACATCTCCACCTCGACGTCGGGCAGGCCTCGCCGCGTCCCGTACAGCGCCCGCAGCAGCCCGGTCAGGGAGCAGCGGATCCGGCCGGCCGGCCCGTCCGGCGCGCCCGCCTCGGCGGTGACGCCGCCCGCGGCGACGGTGAGGCCGTGGTGCAGGACGAGGTCGCCGTGCAGGAGGTCCAGGCCGAGCCGCACCGGCCGGTCGGCGGGCAGCGGGTCGCAGCGGGCGAGCACCTCCTCCACCAGCAGGCCCGCCACCGCCGCCGCGCCGAGCGCGGCCACCGCCGCGTCGCGGTCCCCGGCGTCGCCGCCCGCCGCCCGGACGAGCCGGGCGACGGGTTCGTCGGAGGGCCGGAGCGGGGTCACGCCGACGGGGGAGCGGCGGGGACCCGGCCGAAGTCGGCCTGGCGGACGTCGCGGGCGAGGCCGCGGTAGCCGCGCGAGATCTCGTGGTTGTCGGCGTTGTAGTAGAACCCGGCGGGGCTGCGGAACACGTACGACGCGCCCTCGGGCTCCGGCGGCGGCGACGCCGGGGTGACGCCGCGCTCCAGCAGCGCGGCGACGTCCACGGCGAACGGCACCGGCTCGCTCACGTAGGCGTCCGGGCCGTCCTGCCGCCAGCCCGCCGGCAGCGCCCGGCCGGGCTGCACGTACAGCGGCCGCGACCAGCGCTCGAACTCGTACAGCGCGGCCGCGAACCCGCGCCACGCGGGCGGGAAGGCCGGCACCATCACCGTCCGCCACCAGCGCGCGACGATCTCCTCCAGCTCCGGCGACTCGTAGAGCGCGCGGAGCGCCCGCACCACGCCCGGCGACTCGGCGAGCACCGGGATCAGGTCCAGGAACGCCGCCGCCGCCGGCTCCGGCGCCGCCTCGAAGTGCTCCATCAGCCCGGTGATGATCTGCGACTGGGTCAGCCCGGTGAGCGTCCGGGCCGGCGCCCACACGTGGTGCAGATAGTGGTTCTCGTCCAGCAGCCGCGCCCAGAACACGAACCGCTGCATCCGCAGCGACTCGGCGAGCGTCGCGCCGCGGCTCGTCAGCACGTACTCGAAGTCGTCGTCGTCGCCGCGGACGGTGACGAAGCCGTGCAGCTCGCGCTGGTCGGTGTAGGCGGTGTTGGGCAGCAGGAGCAGCGGGTAGACCGCCGTGCGGGTCAGCCGCTCCGACAGCCGGTCGTAGCCGGCGAGGAAGCTCTCGGGCGTCTCGCCGGGCGCGCCCCAGATCAGCTCGCCGACGCAGTCCATGCCCTCGCCCGCCAGCCAGTCGACCAGGCTCTCCCACTGGTTGAGCTTCATGTTCTTGCGGTCCATCGCCGTCAGCGCGTCGCTGGACAGCGTCTGCAGCGACAGCATGAACGAGCTGTGGAAGTCGTGCTCCTTCAGGGCCGTGACGATCCGGCGGAACCGCTCGGACTTGTTCTTGGCCCAGCTGCTCTCCAGCGCCCTCGGGTACCCGTACTTGCGGCGCGTCCCGATGAGGTCCTCGACGAACTCCTCGTCGGCCTCCAGCAGCCCGAAGTTGGCGTCGCAGAGGCACACCACGGGCGCCTTGTGGAACCCGAAGTAGTCGAGCTCCTCGGCGAGGCGCTGCCGGGAGAACGACCGCACCCGCTGCCCGACCGCGCCGCCCCAGTAGCAGAACGAGCACTTGTAGGGGCAGCCGCGGTTGGTCTCCATCAGGGCGACGTCGTAGCGGAACCCGCCGGCGGCGTTCGTCATCGGGATCGCGCCGGTCAGGAACGGCGAGGGGATGATGTCGAGGTCCTCGATGCGCGGCCGGTCCGGCGTGGTCTCCACCGTGCCGTCGGGCCGGCGGTAGGACAGCCCCTGCACGTGCGCGGGGTCGAGGTCGCCGCGCCGCTCCAGCAGGTACCCGACGAGGTCGGCGAACGTCAGCTCGCCCTCGCCGTTGACGACCACGTCCACGCAGGGGAACTCGCGGAACACCCGCTCGGCCTGGTTGGCGACGTGGACGCCGCCGAACACCACCGTCCCGCGCGGGTTCAGCTGCTTGTAGGTCTCGGCCAGGCAGCCGAAGCTGCGGTAGTTCCAGCCGAGCACCGAGAACGCCACCAGATCGGGGGCGCGGCCGTCGCCCAGCAATTCGCGGGCCATTTCGGTGAGTTTCGCACCGCCCCGGAAATTACAGATCTCGGTGTTGGTCTCGGTGCCGAGGTCGTCCCGGGAGTCCAGGACGGCCTTCAGATATCCCGAGGCCAGCGGCATACTGTCGACGGGAACGTCCCAGGCGGCCTGCTGGACCAAGCGAATTTCGAACATTTTCCCGTCCCTCTTCCATGGGCGCTGATATCGGATCTTTGGGAGCGGTGCGCGAAGTGTCAACGGAATCGGAAGGCGGCCGTTGGATTCCTTAGGCCGGTGCTGCGAGATCCCATAGCGGGTCCGGGGCGGCGGCGCGCCGGCGCCTATAGTTAGGTTCCTCATGAACAGGGACCTAAGGAGTTCGATGGACGACCCCGCCCCCCGCGTCCGCGTCCCGGACGGCTTGGCCGAGGACGGCGACGGCCTGCTCTACGACCCGCGGGTGCGCGCCCTCGTCGGCGCGGACCTGCCGCCCGAGGTGCTCGCGGTCGTCGAGGCGTTCTCGGCGATCGGGCGGGCCGCCCGCGTCAGCCGGACCACGATGGAGCGCTGGGCGGCCGCGCACGGCCTCAGCGAGGCGCGGTTGCAGATCCTGCTGGTGCTGCGCCAGCAGCCGGCCGGGATGCCGCTCGTCCAGCTCGCCGACTTCCTGGAGATCGCGCCGCCGTCGCTGACCGGCCTCATCGACGGGCTGGAGGCCGACGGCCTGGCCCGCCGCGGCCAGGACAGCGCCGACCGCCGCCTCGTCCGCGCCCGGCTCACCGCCAAGGGCCGCGAGCGGGTGGACGAGATCTGGCCGCGGCGGGTGGCGCAGCAGCGCGGCGTCACCGAGGGCATCGGCGAGGCGGAGCTCGTCCGGCTCCGCCACCTCTGCCTGCGGCTGCTGGCGAACATCAAGAGCGCGACGGCCGAGGCCAAGGCCGCCCGCAGCAGTCCCGGGGACGGGCCGGACGGCACGGACGGCCCGGCGGGCGCCGCCGGCGAGGGGCGCGCGCCCGCCCGGCGCGCCCGCGACCGCGGCACGGGGAGGGGCCGTGGCTGACGGGACCGAGGGGACGGTCCGCGACACCGCGCCGGGCGCGCCCGGCCTGCCGGCCGCCCGGCGCGTCGCGGCGACGGTGGGCGTCGCGATCGCGCTGCTCGTCGTCGCGCTCGACGGGACGATCGTCGGCACCGCGATGCCGCGCATCCTCGGCGAGCTCGGGGCGCTCGGCTACTACTCCTGGGTCACCACCGCCTACCTGGTGACCTCCACGGTGGTCATCCCGATCGCCGGCAAGCTCGGCGACCTGTTCGGCCGCAAGCCGCTGGTGGTGGGCGGCCTCGCCGGGTTCCTCGTCACCTCCTGGCTGGTCGGGGCGTCCTCGACGGCGCTCGTCCTCGTCGCCATGCGCGGCGTGCAGGGCGTCTTCGGCGGGGTGCTGACCGCGGTGACGTTCGCGGTGCTCGCCGACATCTGGCCGCTCCGCCAGCGGGTCATGCTGCACGGCGCGTTCAGCGCCATCATCGGGCTCGCGTCGGCGGCGGCGCCCGCCCTCGGCGGCTACATCACCGACGGCTGGGGCTGGCGGTGGATCTTCTACATCAACGTGCCGGTCGGGCTCCTGGCGACCGCGCTCGCCGTCGCGTTCCTGCCCTACCTGCCCAACCGCGGCGACCGCCGCCACCTGGACCTCGCCGGCGGCGTCCTGCTCACCGCGACGGTCGTGCCGCTGCTGGTCGCCCTGTCGATCAGCGGCGACCACGGGTGGACGTCGCCGCTCATGCTGGGGCTGCTGGCGGTGTCGGCCGGGACGCTGCCGGTGCTGCTGCTCGCCGAGCACCGCGCCGCCGACCCGATCGTGCCGCTCGGCCTGTTCCGGCGGCCGGTGTTCACCCTCGCGATCGTCATCGCGGGCCTGTCCTCGGTCGGGCTGTACGGCCTCGCGGTCTACGTGCCGCTGCTCTACCAGGGCGTGCTTGGGGTGAGCGCGACCGGCTCGGGCACGCTGCTCGCGCCGCTGCTCGTCGGGATGCTGGTCGCCGCGCCGCTCGCCGGGCAGCTCCTCGCCCGGGTCCGCCGCTACCGCTTCCTCGGCACCGCCGGCGTGCTCTGCATGATCGCCGGGACCTGGCTGCTGTCGGCGACCCGGCCGGACACCGGGCACGGGACGGTCGTCGCCGCGCTCGCCCTCACCGGCGCCGGCATGGGCCTCGTCTGGCCGCTGTCCACCGCCATCGTGCAGGCGGCCCTGCCGGGCGGGGTGGTGGGCGTGGCGACGAGCCAGGTCAACTTCTGGCGCAACCTCGGCGGGACCGTCGCGGTCGTGCTGCTCGGCGCCGTGCTGACCGGCGGGATGGCGGACCGGGTGCGCGAGCGCCTCGCCGCCGCGCACCTCCCGCCGGACGCCCTCGCCGGCGGCGGGAGCGGCGGGAGCGGCGGCGGGCGGCAGGACGTGCAGGCGCTGTTCGACCCCGGGCGGCTGGAGGCGCTGCGGGCGAAGCTGCCGCCGGCCCGGCAGCCGCAGTTCGACGCCGCCGTCGCCGCCGTCCGCGAGGGCCTCGCCGACGTCATGCACCAGGTGTTCCTGCTGGCCGCGCTGATCCTGGTGATCCCGCTGGTCGCGAGCCTGTTCCTCAAGGAGGCGCCCATCCCGAAGAAGGCCCGCAAGGCCCCGGCCGAGCCCGGCGGCGCGGCCCCGTCCTCAGGAAGTTCCTAGGGCAACACTAGGGATACCGGGCGGTCCGCGGGCCCCGCCGCCGTGCCATCGTCGAGGGGCGACGACGGGAAGGAGCCGCCCGATGGTCCGGCCACGCGAGCCCCACCTCCTCGACGACATCATGGGTCCGGGCGCGGCGGAGCGCCTCCGCCGGCTCCGCGAGAGCGAGCCGGTCTGCCCCGTCCGCCTCCCCAACGGCGAGGACGCCTGGCTGGTCACCCGCTACGACGACGTCGCCGCGGTCCTGTCCGACCCGCGCTTCAGCCGCCTGTTCAACCCCGGCGGCTCGTCCGGCCGGCACGGCGACCGCGCCACCCCGCCGAACGAGGCGGGCGAGGCCCGCACGCTCGGCATGGACGGCGCCCCGCACCGGGCGCTGCGGGCCGTCGTCGGCAGCGAGTTCACGCCCCGCCGCATCGACGCGATGCGCCCCGCCATCCAGCGGCTCACCGACGGGCTGGTGGAGGGCCTCCGCCGCCACGGGCCGCCGGCCGACCTCGTCGAGATGTTCGCCGCGCCGCTGCCGATCACGGTGATCTGCGAGCTGCTCGGCGTCCCGGCCGAGGACGCCGAGAAGTTCCGGGGCTGGTCCGACCGGACCCTGTCGGTCACCGCCTACAGCCGCGACGAGGTCGTCGCGGCCTGGGGCGGGCTGATCGGCTACTTCACCGACATGGTGGCGCGCAAGCGCGAGCGCCCCGGCACCGACCTGCTGAGCGCCCTCGTCGCCGCCAGCGACGGCGAGCGGCGGCTCACCGAGACCGAGCTCGTCTACCTCGCCGTCGGGCTGCTCATCGGCGGCCACGAGTCGACGATCAACGCGATCGGCCTCAGCGTCCTGCAGCTCCTGCGCGACCCCGCCCAGGCCGACCGGATCAGGTCGGACCCGGCGCTGGTCGAGCCGGCCGTCGAGGAGCTGCTGCGCTTCCAGACGCTCGGCGACGTGGACCGCCAGCGCTTCGCCCGCGAGGACGTCGAGCTGAGCGGCGTCACGATCGGGGCGGGCGAGATGGTGCTCGCCGGCGTCATGGCCGCCAACCGCGACGCCGCCCGCTTCGCCGACGCCGAGGAGCTCGACGTCGGTCGCCACCCGAACCCGCACCTGTCCTTCGGCCTCGGCCCCCACTTCTGCCTCGGCGCCGCGCTCGCCCGCGCCGAACTGCAGATCGCCCTCGGCACGCTGCTCCGCGCCTTCCCCGGCCTGCGGCTCGCCGACCCCGGCGCGGAGCCGCCGCGCCGGACCGGGCTGATGGTGAGCGGCCTCGAAGAGCTCCGCGTCGTCTGGTGACGGCCCCGACCGCAAGGAGGATCGCATGACGACCGAACCCGCCACCGGGCACGCCACCGACACCGGACCCGGCCCCGGACCCGCCGCGCCCGAGCCGCCGGTCGAGGACGCGCCGCGCCCCCCGCGGGCCGCCCGCGAGGGCAGCGTCGACGACCTCGCCTACCTCATCGACTGCTACCGCGCGCACGGGCCGATCTTCCTGATCGACCAGCCCGGCGAGCTGGCCCGCAAGGAGGGCGCGTCCTTCACCGTGCTCGCGGGCCCGGCGGCCAACACCTTCACGATGAAGGCCGCGAGCATGCACCAGAGCGACGTCAAGCTGCGCTCGGACCGGCACTGGGAGGACTTCAGCAGCGAGCTGAAGATGGAGGGCCACACCCGCGAGGGCGAGGGCCACCGCCGCCACCGCACGCTGACCAGCCGCGGCTACGCCCGCAGCGCCGTCACCGGCCGCATCGGCGACATGGTCCGCTACGTCGAGGAGCAGGTGCTCGGCTGGCGGCCCGGCGAGCGCACCGCCGTCGTCCCCGCCATCCAGCGCGTGGTGTCCGAGCAGCTCGGGCGGCTCCTCATCGGCCATCCGGCGGGCGGCTACCTGGACGACCTGGTGATCTTCGTGCGGACGACCAAGGTCGCCACGCTGCTGCGCACCGAGGCCGCCGCAGCCCTGTCCGACCCCGCCTACATCCGCGCCCGCGACCGCGTCTTCGAGCTCGGGCACAAGGCGATCCAGGCGCGCCGCGCGATCCCCGCCGACGCGTGGCCGGACGACCTGCTGACCGACCTGCTGACCGCCTACGCGCTCGGCCCGGACGACGAGCCGTCGCCGATGCTGATGGCCGCGACCGTCGGGCCGCTCCTCGCGGGCCTGGAGACCGCGTCCTACCGGTCGGCGTTCCTGCTGTACCTGCTGCTCAACGACCCGAAGGCGGCCGCGCGCGTCCGCGCCGAGGCCGACGAGTGGTTCGCCGGGCCGCTCACCTGGGAGCGGCTGAAGGGCGCCGACACGCTGCGCGGCGCGATGATGGACGCGCTGCGGCTCTACCCCGGCCCGTCCCGCCAGTGGTACACCGCCGTCCAGCCGTTCGTGTTCGAGGGCCACCTCGTGCGGGAGGGCGACAGCGTCATCGTCGTCTACGACGTCTCCCACCACCTGGACGAGCTGTTCCCGCGCGCCGCGGAGTTCGACGTGGACCGCTACGCGCCGCCCCGCATGGAGCATCGGCAGCCCGGCGCCTACGCCCCGTTCGGCGTCGGCGGGCACACCTGCCTCGGGTCGGGCATCGCCGAGACGCAGGTGATGGTGAACGTCGCCACGATCCTGCACCACCTGGACCTCGCCCCCGACCCGCTCGGCGTGCCCTTCGACGCCGACGGCGACGCCGAATCCGCCGTGCACGTCGGCGTCGTGGGCCGCCGCACGCATCCCTAGCCGGCACTCCCGGGAGGAGGCGCCCGTGGCCTTCCAGCGCACCCTGGCGGCGCACGTCGAGACCTGGCGGCCCTACACGATGCTCTACATCGGCCTGGTCGGGCTGGCGGGGGCGCTGCTCACCGACGGGTCGGCCGGGCCGGCCGCGCTCACCCTCGCCTGGCTGGTGCCGACGCTCGGCTGGATCGGCGGCCACTACGGCGGCGACTACTTCGACCGCGAGCTGGACGCCGGCGCCAAGCCGCACCGGCCGATCCCGTCCGGGCGGCTGCGCGCGGGGACGGCGCTCGCCATGATGATCGTCCTGGTGGCGGCGGGCGGCCTGCTCGCGGTGTGGGCGAACCCGTGGACGCCGCTGCTCGTCGCCGCCGCGCTCGCCGCCGGGATCGGCTACAGCGCCGTCCTGAAGGCGCGCGGGATCGGCGGGAACCTGGTGCGCGGCAGCCTCACCGCGTTCGTGGTGGCGTTCGGCGCGATGATGGCGGCGACGTGGCCGCCGCTCCGCGTCCTGCCGGTCGCGCTCGTGTTCCTGCTGCACGACACCCAGTCCAACCTCGTCGGCACGCTGCGCGACGTGGCCGGGGACCGCGCGGCCGGCTACGAGACGTTCCCGGTGCGGCACGGCGCGCGGCCCGCGCTCCGCGTCGTCGCGGGCATGACGCTCGCGTGGGCGGCGGTCGCCGCGGCCGTGCCCGCGTTCACGCCCGCCTCCGCCGCCGGGCGGGCGGCCTGCTACGCGCTGCTCGCGGTGTCGGCGGCGCTGGCGGCGGCGGCGATCGCGCTGCTGGTGCGGTCGCCCGAGCCGATGCCGCCGGCCGTCGCGCTGCGCGCCCACGCCCTGCTGGTCGTCGAGCGGACCGTGCTGGCCTGCGCGTTCGTCGGCCTCGCCGCGGGCCCCGCCGCGGCGCTGCTCGCCGCGGCGCCCGCGGTGCTGGTGACGGCGCTGCTCCAGGCGCGGATGCGCGCCCACCACGAGTTCGGCCGGCCGGCTCCGATCATGGAGGACAACCGCACATGACCGCTCCCCGCGTCACCCCCGCCAAGCCCGACCTGGACGGCGCCCTCGCCGCCGCCGTGGCGGGCCTCTGGTCCGCCCAGCGGCCGGACGGCTCCTGGGAGGGATACCTGCCCTCCTCGGCGGTGTCCACCGCCGCCGTCGTCATCGCCCTGCACGTCGCCGACCCGGCGGGCTCGGCCGCGCTGATCGACGGCGGCCTGGACTGGATCGTCGCCGAGCAGAACGCCGACGGCGGCTGGGGCGACGTGCCCGGCGGCCCGTCCTCGGTGAACGGCACCGCCATCACGCTGTCGGCGCTGCACGCGGTGCGGCCGTCGGCGCGCGCCGAGATCGAGCGCGGCAGGGCGGCGCTGGAGGCGCTCGGCGGCGAGGCCGCGATCGAGGACCTCACCAAGGCGACGCTGAACGTCATCGTGCGCGTCTACCTGATCTTCGCCGGGCTGTGGGACCCGGCGCGGGTGAAGCGCATCCCGATCGAGATCGTGCTGCTGCCGCACCGGCTGCACCAGCGCGTCTCGTTCATCCTGCCCGGCATCTACTCGTGGGCGATCATGCAGGTGCACACCCGCGAGTTCGGCCGGGTCCGGTCGCGGATCAACGCCCGCGCCGAGGAGCGCACCCTGGCCTACCTGCGCGAGATGCTGGCGTTCGAGGGCCCCGACGGCGGCTCGGAGGAGTCGGCGTTCATGGTCGCGCTGATCGTGTTCGGGCTGGCGCTCGCCGGCGTCGGCGACGACATCGTCCAGCACTACCTGCGCTACCTGCGGAACGCGGTGCGGGCCGACGGGTCCTGGCCGATCGACCGCGACCTGGAGCTGTCGGGCACCTGCTACGCGAGCCAGGGGATGCAGGCCGCCGGGCTCGGCGGCGACGCGCGGCTGCGGCCCGCGATCGACTGGATCAAGGCGTCGCAGCGGCGGGAGCCGCTGTTCGCCACCGGCTGCCCGCCCGGCGGCTGGGGCTGGGCGATGCCGTCGTCGTGGCCGGACGTCGACGACACCTCGCTGGCCGTCGCGACGCTCGCCGGCTTCGGCGTCCCCGCGGACGACCCGCACGTGCGCGGCGGCGTGGACTGGCTGCACGCGATGCGGAACCGCAACGGCTCGTGGGGCTGCTTCATCCGCAACGGCCGCACCATGTTCGACGCCCCGTGCGCGGCGCTGACCGGCCACGCGATCCTCGCGCTGGAGGCCGTCGGCGGCGACCACCGGCTGGACCGGGCGGTGCGCTGGCTGGCCCGGCACCAGAACGCCGACGGGTCGATGTCGTGCGTCTGGTTCCGCGACACCGCCGCCGGCACCGCGCACGTCCTGGAGGCCCTCGGCCGCCTCGGCCTCGGCGACCACCCGGTCGCCCGCGGCTGCGCGCGCTGGCTGCTCGCCCACCAGTCGCCCGACGGTGGCTGGGGCGACGGCCACGGCGCCGCCTCGTCGGCCGAGGAGACCGCGTGGGCGCTCCTCGGCCTCGCCGCGACGGGCCGCGCGGACGAGCCGGCGGCGGCGTCGGCGGCGGCGTGGCTCGCCGCGCACCAGCGCGCGGACGGCGGATGGGACGGCAGCCAGGTCGGCTACTACTACAACGGCCTCACCTACTGGTGCGACACGATGGTCAACGGCTACGCCGTGCAGGCCCTCGCCCGCTACCTGACGTAGGCGATGCCGTCGATGCCGACCGTGGGCCGCTTGGCCGTGCCCGCAACGACGATCTTGATGGTGTGGGCGGCGCTGGAACTCCAGGTCCTGGTGTAGGCGAGCTGCCGGTAGGCCGTCTTGGCCGCGCGGGTGTCGAGCGTCGCGACCTTCCTGCCGTCGACGTAGACGTACACGGCGCCGACGTTGGACGCCCGCTTCACGATCAGCCCGGCGGACCGCCCGGTGAACCTCCACGTCGCGCTCGCGCCCTTGGCGCTGCTGTACAGGCCGCGCCCGCCCAGGTAGGAGCTGGTCGTGCTGGTCTTCCACGTCCCGGTCCGCGTGGCGGACGTCTCCGCGACGAGCGCGGCGGTGCGGGTCACCGACGAGGTGGCGCGGTTGCCCGCCACGTCGGTGGCGGCGAGCGTCCAGGTGCGGGCGCCGGGGCGCGCGCCGGCGTTCCAGCGGGTCGCGGTGAGGGCGAAGGAGGCGCTGCTCGGCGCGGTCGCCACGACCGACTTCAGCGCGCGGTCGTCGGTGACCTTCCAGCCGAGGGCGAGCGGCACGTACGTCGTCGAGACCGTCCCGGTCCGCAGCCAGAGCGCGGCGGGCGAGCCGAACTTCGGCGCCGTCGCGTCGCCGTACACCGGGTAGGACGGCGAGTCGAGCGTCTTGCCGTCCAGCGTGACGGCGCGGAGCGCCAGCGTGTGGGCGCCGGGCGCGAGGGTGACGGGCGCCGAGGTCGCCGCGCTCGTCACGGTGGCCTTGGCGGCGCCGTCCACCCGGACCTGGACGGAGGCGAAGGGGCCCGGCTTCCAGGAGGGGGTGACGGTCCCGCGCGTGTAGTAGGTGCCGCCGCTCTTGGCGGCGCCGCCGAGGGACGCCAGCGCGATGCCGGTGGCCGGGCTGCTCCACTGCTGCGCGATGGCGCGGATCGCGGGCAGCTTGCCGTAGAGCTGCACGCCGGGGCAGGCGGTGGCGTAGCCGTCGCGGTGGCCGGCGATCTCGTCGAAGGAGACCGGCGTGCCGAAGGGGTACTTGCCGCCCGTCCCGTCCGGCGCCGCCGAGGTGAGGGTGACCTTGCCGCCGGGGTCGCGGCCGGTCAGCCCGAGCTTCCAGGCGGCGACCTTGGCGACGGCGTCCAGCGCGGCCTGCGCCGGCGCCACGCCGGGCGTGTCCTTGTCGTCGGCGGCGGTGTAGGTGCCGAGGACGGCGATCCCGGTCGTGTCGGTGTTGAAGCCGTAGGTGTGCGCGCCGTGGACGGCCCGCTCGGTGCCGCCCGCGCGGCCCTCGAAGACGGTGCCGCACTTGTCGACGAGGAAGTTGTAGCCGAGGTCGTCCCAGCCCTCGGTCCGCACGTGGTACAGCATGATCGACCGGACGACGGCGGCGGACTCGGCGCAGGTGTAGGCGTTGCCGGTGTCGCTGTGGTGCACGAACACGGCCTTGACGTCGGTGTCGTAGGTCGGCGGCGCCTTGACGATCGACTCGTCGGCGCCCCAGGCCGCGCGCGCCACGATGGCGGGACGCGGCGCGGTCCCGACCGTGGGGTAGGCCGTCGGCGCGGGCTCCGCGGCGGCGGGGGCGGACGGCGCGGCGCTCGCGGGCGGCGTCCCGGACGGCTCGGGCGCCGCGGACGCCTCGGGGGAGAGGGTCGCGGTGCCGGTGGAGGTCTCGGAGGGCGTCGCGGACGGGGTTCCGGACGGGTCCTCGGCCGGCGTCTCGGACGGCGGCTCGGACGGGTCGGCGGGGGTGGCCGCGTCGGTCGCGGCGGCGAGCGCGACGGGGCGGTCGCCGCGCCGGGACCGGCCGGGCGTCCCGGGGTCGACGAGGTCGACGCGCAGGCCCGCCGGGAGGGCGCGGCTCCCGGCGACGCGGACGTCCACGCCGGTGGAGGGCCCGACCCACAGCCCGGCCGTCCCGCCGCGCGTGCCCGCGCCCTCGGCGCCGTCGGGGCGGTCCTGCGCCTCGGCGGCGACGGGGCGCCACGCCGTCCACGCGCCGGTGGCCTGGGCGCGGGTGCGGACCTGCACCGTGCCCGCCAGCGCCGCGCCGGGCCGGTCCCAGGTGACGCCGAGGAGGCTGAACGGCTCGGTCTTCGGGCGCGCCAGCCCCTTCAGGGGCCGGGCGGCGGTGCCGCCGGGCAGGTCGCCGAGCGCGATCGAGCGCACTTGGCCGGGCCGCGCGGCGGCCTCCGGCCCGTGGCCGGCCAGCGCGACGGCGGCGCCGCAGGCGAGGGCGCCGGCGGCCACGCCGGCGCCCGCGAGGACGAGTCTCTTCTTCAACCGGAGTCCCAACGCGAGCCGTTGCCAGGGGTGGCCGGGCGCCACCGGTCCCGATCATGGCGCACCCGAGCCGACTAATGGGGCATTTCGCGCCGAAGGCGGGGTGGCCGGTTCCCGGCGAAAGGATCAACAATGTCGGCGCGCTGCCCTAGCGCGGGCCGGCATGAGTACCGGCATCGAGCACGACGTCTCGGGCCGCGTCGCGCCGGACCGGTGGGTCACCCTCTCCCTGGACCCCGGGATCGAGGTGGGCCTGCCCGGCATGTGGTCCGACCAGACGCTGCGGTGGATCCTGCTCGCGCCCCTGGCGCACGCGCGCACCCCGCACGACTACGGCACGCCCTTCGGCGAGCTGGACGACGTCACCGCCTCCGAGCTCCTCGCCACCCTGACCGCCCTCACGGAGGGGCAGCCGGGTCCGGGCATGCGAAAGGCGGGGAGCGCACTCCCCGCCATTACCAACGTATAGCGCACCCCGGGGCTTGCGGCAAGGCCCCCCTCGTGCCGCACAATCGTCGGCCGAGGCCCGCGGCCTGCGGAAACGGGGGATGTGCATGACCATGACGACCGGAGTGTTCGACCTGCCCGAGCGGCTCGCCGCCAAGGCCGACCCGGCGCTGATCGCCGCCGACGAGCGGCACTTCGCGGCCATCGGCGCGAGCCTGGAGCGGTCGGTCGCCGACCTGTCCGACCGGCTCGCGGGCGAGCTGCGCAAGCCCGGCGGCGCGGGGCAGCAGGCCCTGGACCGGGACGAGGAGGTGCGGCGGCTGAACGGCCGCCTGCGCGCCCTCCGCCGCTTCGGCCTGGACCTCTGCCTCGGCCGGATGGTCGCCGAGGACGGCGGCGAGCCCGTCTACATCGGGCGGCTCGGCCTGAAGGACGCCGGCGGCCGCCGCCTGCTCCTCGACTGGCGCTCGCCGGCCGCCGAGCCGTTCTTCGGCGCCACCCACGCCGACCCCATGGGGCTGGCGAGCCGCCGCCGGTACCGGTGGGCCGGCGGCCGCATCAACGACTACTGGGACGAGGCGTTCACCCCCGGCGGCCTGGACGGGAACGCCGCGCTCGACGACCGGTCGGCGTTCATCGCGAGCCTCGGGACGTCCCGGTCGGCCCGGATGCGCGACGTGCTCGGCACCCTCCAGGCCGACCAGGACGCCGTCATCCGCGCCGGGTCGCGCGGCGCGCTCGTCGTGGACGGCGGGCCGGGCACCGGCAAGACCGTCGTCGCCCTGCACCGCGCCGCCTACCTGCTCTACGCCGACCCGCGCCTCGGCCGCCGCCGCGGCGGCGTCCTCGTCGTCGGTCCGCACCAGCCCTACCTCGCCTACGTCGCCGACGTCCTGCCGAGCCTCGGCGAGGAGGGCGTGCGGACCTGCACGCTGCGCGACCTCGTCCCCGAGGGCGCGGCGGCGGGGGAGGAGCCCGATCCCGAGGTCGCCCGCCTGAAGGCGTCCGCGGACCTGGTGGGAGCGGTCGAGCAGGCCGTCCGCTTCTACGAGCGGCCGCCCGCCGACGGGATGGACGTCGCCACGCCCTGGGCGGACGTCCGGCTGACCGCCGCCGACTGGGCCGAGGCGTTCGCCGCCCCCGACCCCGGCACCCCGCACAACGAGGCGCGCGACCGCGTCTGGGACGAGCTCGTCGAGATCATCAGGGACAAGCACGACGGCGACGAGGAGGTCCCGGGCGACCTGCTCCGCGCCGCGCTGCTGCGCGACCGCGAGCTCGTCGCCGCCCTGAACCGGGCCTGGCCGCTGATCGAGGCGGCCGACCTCGTCGGGGACCTGTGGACGGTCCCCGCCTACCTGCGGCTCTGCGCCCCCTGGCTGGACGCCGCCGGCGTCCGCCGCCTCCAGCGCGCCGACCCGCGGGCGTGGACGGCGGCGGACCTGCCGATCCTGGACGCCGCCCGGCAGCGGCTCGGCGACCCGCGCGCGTCGCGGCGCAGGCAGCGGCACGACGCCGCCGTCGCCGCCGAGCGCGAGCACCGCAACCGCGTCGTCGACGACCTGATCGCCGCCGACGACGACGGCGAGGGCCTGGTGACCATGCTGCGCGGCGAGGACGCGCAGAACACCCTGGTCGACGAGGACGCGCTGCCCGCCGCCGACCCCGACGCGCTCGCCGGCCCGTTCGCGCACATCGTCGTGGACGAGGCGCAGGAGCTGACCGACGCCGAGTGGCGGATGCTGCTGTCGCGCTGCCCGTCCCGCAGCTTCACGATCGTCGGCGACCGGGCGCAGGCCAGGCACGGGTTCACCGGGTCGTGGCGGGAGCGGCTGGCGCGCGCCGGCCTCGACCGGGTCGAGCTCGCCTCGCTGACGGTCAACTACCGCACCCCGGCGGAGGTCATGGCGGCGGCCGAGCCGGTGATCCGCGCCGCGCTCCCGGACGCCAACGTGCCCGTCTCGGTCCGCAGCACCGGCGTCCCCGTCGCCTACGGCGCCGCCGCCGAGCTGGAATCGGTCCTGGACGGCTGGCTCGCCGGGCACGCCGACGGGACCGCCTGCGTGATCGGCGCCCCCGCGTTCCGGGAGCGGCCCCGCGTCCGGTCGCTGACCCCCGTCCTCGCGAAGGGCCTGGAGTTCGACCTCGTCGTCCTCGTCGATCCCGCGGCGCTCGGCGGGGGCGTGGAAGGCGCGGTCGACCGCTACGTCGCGATGACGCGGGCGACGCGGCGGCTCGTCGTCCTGACCACCGGAGCTTGAGGTGATTTTCCTCCAATACCTACCGTTTTGGTTAGCATGGGGTGATCGACCGGTCCGTGCTCGGAAGGGGATGCCGATGACCGCGGTGGCCGGCCCGCGCTTCGAGGTCCGCACCACCGGCTGGGACGACCCCGCCGGCGCCGGGCTGCGCGACGCCATGCAGGAGGAGATGGAGAGCCGCTACGCCGACCGCATCGCGGCCGTCCTCGCCGGGGCGGCCGACCGGGAGGAGCGGGTCGAGGGCACGCTCGGCGTCGAGTCCGCGCAGGTGGTGTACGTCGGCGTCGCCTACGGCGGCGGGACGGCGGTCGGCCACGTCGCGCTGCGCGCCTACGGCGAGGGCGCCGTCGAGCTCAAGCGCATGTACGTGGCGCCCGCCGCCCGCGGCACGGGCGTCGCGACCGCGCTGCTGGCGGCGGCCGAGGACGCCGCCCGCGCCCTCGGCGCGTCCCGCGTCGTGCTCCAGACGGGCGACCGGCAGCCCGACGCCGTCCGCCTGTACGAGCGCGCGGGCTACGTCCGCGTCCCGGTCTTCCCGCCCTACGAGTGGCTGACGTTCTCCATCTGCATGGCCAAGGACCTCTAGGGCGCGCCGGCGGCGAGGCGGGCGGCGGCGAGCGCGCTGTTGATCGAGATCTCGCCGCGCATGCCGGGCGCGGCGACGGTGTCCCCGGCCAGGTAGACGCCGCCGCCGCGGTCGATGGCGGGGCGGTCGCGCCAGGTCCGGCCGGGCAGGTCGAGCGCGCCGGTGCGGCCCTTGGCGACGGCGCTGCGCCGGAAGGTCACGCGGTCCGCCCAGCCGGGCAGCAGCTCGTCGGCGAACGAGCGCAGGCGCCGGTGCGCGCCGTCGTGGGGCTCGCCGTCCCGCACCGGCATCTGGAGCTGGTAGAGCGACTCGCCGGCCGGGGCCATACCGAGGTCCTGCATCGTGTAACTCTCGTGGAAGCCGCCCTCGTCCAGGTCGAAGGCCAGCGTGCGGTCGCGGCGGCTCGCGCGGACGGCGACGTCGAGCAGGACGGCGTGCCCGCCCGGCCACGCCAGGTCGCCGGCGGCCGCGCCGAGGAGCCGGGCGGCGGCGTCCGGCCCGGTCGCGACGACGACCGGGCCGCCCTCGGGCAGCGCGTCCACCCGGCTGCCCGTCTCGATCTTCACGCCGAGCTCGGCGGCGCGCGCGGACATGCGGTCGATGACGGTCTGCCAGCCGCCGCGCACCCAGCGGATCGCCGGCACGTTCGGCCCGAGGACCCGCTGGAACAGGTCCCAGACGAACGCCGCCGACAGCCGCCCGGTGTCGGCGTCGTAGGTGACGACGCTGATGGCGTTGGCCATGTGCCGGGCGGTGTCCTCGCCCCAGCGGGCCGCCGCCCAGGTGCCGAAGTCCTCGTCCACGGGCGCTTTCAGCCACCGGCGGGACTGCGCGCGCAGCATCCGCGCGGGCGGCGCGAGGCGGAGCCGCCCGCCGACGCGGAACCGCGCCTTCGCCAGGGCGGCGGGCGACGGCCAGCCGAGTCCCTTGACGAAGCCGCGCTCGGCGAGCCACCGGTAGTGGGGGCCGTCGGCGTAGAACACGTGCGCGCCGTCGTGGGCGATGTAGGGCGGGGGCGTCGCCCGCCCGCGGCCGCCGAGCGTGCGGTGCGCCTCGTACAGCAGGACGTTCGCGCCCGCCTCCGCGCAGGCGACGGACGCGGTCAGGCCGGCGAGGCCGCCGCCGATGATGGTGATGTCGGTCGTCATGCCGTCAAGGACGCAGCGCGGGCCCGTCCTGTGACAGGACGCCGCCGAGCTTCTCCGGATTGACGACCAGGTAGCAGGCGGCGACCTTCCCGCCCTCGCCCGCCTCGGCCTGCACCTGGAAGTGCACGATCGGGCGCTCCCCGGCCACGACCTGGAAGGCCGGCCCGCCGTTGGCGGTGACGAGCCGGTACTCGGTCGGGGTGCCGGGCCCGACGCCGACCGACCGCAGGAACGACGGGCTGAGCTTGATGATGTGCAGGACGAACCGCGCGACCTCCTCGCGCCCGACGATGGCGCGGCGCGGCGCGACGGCGTTGCCGCCGCTGTCGGCGACGAGCCGCACGTCCGGGGCGAGCAGGTCCATCAGCCCTTCGACGCCGCCGGTCAGGCAGGCGCCCGCGAACAGGTCGGTGACCTGCCGCCAGCGGTCGGGCGCCACCTCGAACCGGGGGCGGCGCTCCTGCACGTGCGCGCGGGCGCGGGCGGCGAGCTGCCGCACGGCCGGCTCCTTCTTGCCGAGCGCGGCGGCGATGTCGGGGTAGGGGAAGGCGAACACCTCGCGGAGCACGAACACCGCCCGCTCGGCGGGCGTCAGCGTCTCCATCACCACCAGCAGGGCCAGCGACACCGACTCGGCCCGGATCACGTCCTCGGCGACGTCGGGGCCGGGCTCGGTCAGCAGCGGCTCGGGCAGCCACTCGCCGATGTAGGTCTCGCGCCGCGCTTGAACGCGGCGGAGCCGGTCGATGGCGAGCCGCGTCGTGACCGTCACCAGGAACCCCTCAGGGTCGGCGACCGTCCCCGCCGCGACGCCCGACCAGCGCAGCCAGGCGTCCTGGACGACGTCCTCGGCGTCGGCGACCCGGCCGAGGACGCGGTAGGCGACGCCCATGAGCAGGCCGCGGCGCGCGGCGAACTCCTCCTCGGCCGACCTGTCCTCAGCCGACATCGAGCGCCAGCTCGATCGACCGTGCCGGGGTCAGCGCGACCCCGGCGCGGGTGATCGGGGGGCGGCCCGGCGACGTCCGGACCCCGATGGCGCAGCTCTCGCCGTCCTGCGCGGGCATGGCGATGACGGCCTGGATGCCCTGCCGGGTCCTGAGCCAGCCGGTCACCGCCAGCGCCGCGTCGCGGATGTCGGATCTGTCGCAGGGGCGGCCCGCGCACGTCCTGGCGAACGTCACCCGCGCCGTCCCGCCCCCGGCGTTGCGCTCGGCCCGCCGCGCGAAACCGGCGGGCGCGCCGAGCGCGCGGGCTTCGCGGAGGTTGCGCTCGTAGGGCGCGTTCCGCCGGTCGGCGATCGCGTAGACGGCGAACGCGGCGGCCGCCATGACGGCGAGCACCGCCGCGACGACGACCGCGAGGACGGCGGGCGGCACGCGCCGCGCGGGCGGCGGCGGGGGAGGGAACGGTGGGGCGGGCGGGCCTCCGTACGCGGGTTGCACCGTCTGGCGTCCTTCCGCTTCGCGGGCCGGCGTTCGCACCCATACAAACACATGTGTCTTTTAACTGCGCGCCGGGGTGGCCTCCCCGCCGAACTCGACGGTGATGTGGGGCGCCAGCGCCCGCAGGAAGTCCGGGGCGTCGAAGATCTCGCCCGCCGACGCGACGCCGGCCGCGCGCGTCCGGCCGTCCAGGATCCGCTCGACGGCCTCGACGGCGAGCGGCGCGGTCACCGCGTAGATGTCGGTCCCGCGCGCCACGGCGCGCCGCTCCCCGCCCCCGGCCCGCACGAGGACGTCCACGACGAACGGCTGCGCGGACCGGCCGTGCTCGTCGGCCGCGACGGGCGCCGGGGTGTCGGGGGAGGCGATGTCGCCGGCCGCCTCGACCGTCATGTACGTGCGCACCTCGGGGACGGCCAGGTGGCTCGGGACCGTCACGACGTCGGCCATCGAGAACTCCCCGACGACGTCGCGGACGCCGAGCGGCTCGGGGAACGTCCACTTCTCGCGCGGCGCCGCGTCGTCGCGGTACTCCAGCCGCCCGCCGCTGAAACGGACGCGCCGCCCGCCGCGCCGCGCGTGCGAGACCGCGCCCGCGGCGCGCGTCCCGGCCGTCGGGTGCCAGCTCTCCAGGCCGTAGGCGACGTGCACCTCCTCGGCCCCGGCGAGGCCGCCGAGCGCGGCCGTGACCAGCAGGTCGCCGAGCCCGCCGTAGAAGGCCATCGCGGGCACGACGACCCCGCCCGCCGCGCGGGCCGGCCCGGCGAACCGCGCGAAGGTGTCGGCGTTCGCCTCGATCTCGGCGGCGACGTCCACGTAGGGGACGCCCGCCGCCAGCGCCGCCTCGATGACGGGCCCCGCCGTCACCGCGAACGGCCCCGCCGCGTTGATCACCGCGGCGGCGCCGGCCAGGGCGCGCGCCAGCGCGGCGGCGTCCGTGACGTCCGCCCGCCGCGCCTCCAGTCCCGTCGCGGCGGCGAGCGCGTCCAGCTTCGCCGCGTCCCGCCCCACGAGGACCGGGACGTGCCCGCGCCGCCGCAACTCCGCCACCACGAACCGGCCCGTGTGCCCGTAGGCCCCGACGACCGCCACCCGCGTCCCGCTTTCACGATCCATGACCTCATCGTGGCGGCCGCCGGGGTCCGCGCACGAGCGTCCGGAACGACATGATGCGTACAATTCCGGACGTGAGCACTGTCGCGCTGGCCGTCACCGACGGGATCCTGCACTTCGAGCTGTCCCTCGCCCACGAGGTCTTCAGCTCGCCGCCGCCCGCCGCGGCGGCGTCCTGGTACGAGCTCGCGGTGTGCGGAGCCGGCCCCGTCTGCACCGACGGCCGCTTCCTGCTCCAGCCCGACGCCGGCCTGGACCGCCTCGCCACCGCCGGCACCGTCATCGTCCCCGGCTGGGCGGACGTGGACGTCCCGCCGCCGCCCGACCTCGTCGAGGCCGTGCGCGCGGCGCACCGGGCCGGCGCCCGCGTCGCGTCCCTCTGCACCGGCGCGTTCGTCCTCGCCGCCGCCGGTCTGCTGGACGGGCGGCGCGCCACCACGCACTGGGCGCACACCGGCGACCTGGCCGCCCGCCACCCCGAGGTGGACGTCGACCCCGACGTCCTCTACATCGACAACGGCAGCGTCCTCACCTCGGCCGGCAAGGCCGCCGCGCTGGACCTCTGCCTGCACCTGGTGCGCCGCGACCACGGCTCGGCGGCCGCGAACGCGATCGCCCGCCGCCTCGTCGTCCCGCCGCACCGCCCCGGCGGGCAGGCGCAGTTCGTCGCGGCGCCCGTCCCCGAGCGGCCCGACCACCCGCTCGGCGACGTGCTGGCCTGGGCGTCGGCGCGCCTGGACCGCCCGCTCACCGTCGAGGACATGGCCCGCCGCGCCAACCTCAGCTCCCGCCACCTCGGCCGCCACTTCCGGGCCATGACCGGAACCACCCCGCTGCAGTGGCTGCTCACCCAGCGCGTCCACCGCGCGCAGGAGCTCCTGGAGACCACCGACGACGGCATCGACGCGATCGCCGAGGCCACCGGCATGGGCACCGCCGCGACCCTGCGCCGCCACTTCCACCGCACCGTCGGCGTCCCGCCCGACGCCTACCGCCGCACCTTCCGCACCGCCGCGGCCCGGTGACCGCCGTTCAGGGGCGCGGCGGCCGGGATGTCGGCGAACTGCGGGCGGGCCGACACGGCCAGCCACCTCTCGGGCCGGCCCGCGTGCCCGTGCGCCCCGTCGTGGGCCGCGAGCAGGCCGGGCATCGCGGCCCGCGCGGCGGGCGCCCCGAGGACGGCGAGGTAGGCGCCGACGAAGCGGCGCAGGTCGGCGGGCAGGTCGCCGGTCGCGCGGACGCTGACGGAGGCGGGCCCCGGGAGCACCGCCCGCTCGATGATCTCGGTGCGGGTCGCCCAGCGGCGGTAGACGGCCGAGGCGCGCACGCCCGAGCGCTCCGCGATCGCCTGCACCGTCGTGGCGTCGAAGCCCCGCTCCGCCAGCAGGGCCCGGGTCGCCTCCAGGACGCGCGCGTCGATGCTCGCGTCCCGGGGCCGCCGGAGTCACGCGCCCAGGCGGCCTCCCGCCGGGTCGCGCAGGGCGACAGCACCGCCGGGTGCCCGGACCGTAGCCGACGACCTCGACGGTCCCGCCTCGCGGCACCGCGGCCCTCATCGGCACCTCCTGATCGAGAACCATCCCGTATCGCTTGCGAAAAGCGAGAGCCCGATCACGCGCCCTGGCGTCCTGGCGGCGTCCGACGTACCCTGTCCGGCACACCTATTGGCGGTGCGCCAATTAGGGGGGTGGCGCGGTCCGGAGGAGAACGGCATGAGCATCTACGAGTCGATCGGCGGCGAACCGGCCCTCACCGCGGTGGTGGACGACCTCTACGAGCGGATCCTCGCCGACGGGACGCTGAGCGCGTTCTTCGTCGGCACCAACCTCAACAAGCTGAAAGGCCGCCAGGTCGAGTTCTTCGCCCAGGCCCTCGGCGGGCCGCCCGTCTACCAGGGCCGCACGATGGAGGCGGTCCACCACGGCCTCGGCATCGAACAGCGCCACTTCGACCGCGTGGCCGAGCACCTGGTGGCCTCCCTGACCGCAGCGGGCGTCCCGCAGGACACCATCGCCGCCATCGCCGCCGTCGTGCTCCCCCTGTCCGCCGATGTCGTGGCCGGCGCCCATCACGACCCGTCGCCCGAGCTGCGGAAGCGCGAGCGATAGGCGGACGGTGTGACTCCTAGGTGGCGGATGAAGGCGCGGCGCAGCGTCTCGTCGCTGCCCATGCCCGACCGCGCGGCCGCGCCGGTGACGGTCTCGCCGGAGTCGAGCATCATCCGGGCGGCCTCCAGCCGGACGGCCTCGACGTAGGCGGCGGGCGTGGATCCGATCTGCCGGTGGAACAGCCGGGTCAGGTGGCGGACGCTCAGCCCGGCGCGTCCCGCCATCGCCGCCAGGGAGTGGTCGGCCGCGGGCGCGGCCGCGACCTCGCGCACGAGCTCGCCGAGCGCCGCGTGAGAGGGGGACGGCGTGCGCGCCGCGACCGAGAACTGCGACTGCCCGCCGGGGCGCCGCAGGAACACCACGAGATCGCGGGCGACGTCCCTCGCCGGCCCGGCCCCCGCGTCGTCCTCCACCAGGGCCAGCGACAGGTCGACGCCCGCGCTGACCCCGGCGGACGTGAGGACGGCGCCGGACCGGACGTAGACGGCGTCCGGCTCGACCTCGACCGACGGGTACCGCCGGGCCAGCGCGGCCGCGTGGCGCCAATGGGTGGTGGCACGGCGGCCGTCCAGGAGGCCCGCCTCGGCGAGGACGAACGCGCCCGTGCAGACCGACGCGTACCGCTCCGCCCGGAACCCGGCGACCGTCTCGACCACCCGCGCGGGCGGCCGCCCGGCGGGCAGCTCGGGCGTGCCGGGGACGATGAGGGTGTGGGCGCGGGCGGGCGGCGCGGCGGTCTCCAGCCGGACGCCCGCCGAGGTGGCGACCGGCCCGCCGTCCGGCGAGCAGAGCCGCACCGTGTACGGGACGCCGAAGCGCGCCGCCGTGCTGAAGACCTCCAGCGGCCCGGTGACGTCCAGGAGCCGCACGCCGTCGTAGGCGAGCACCGCGATGTCCATATACGAGGGATTCTAGGCCGGACGGCCATGGCTGGGCGCCGGCGCGGGCCGCCAGCATGGGGGCACACGACCGACGGCTCCCACGGAGGAACCCATGACCCGCCCGCCCGTACCGCCCTTCACCGAAGCCGGCGCCCGCGCCAAGGTCCAGGCCGCCGAGGACGCGTGGAACACCCGCGACCCGGCGAGGGTGGCCCTCGCCTACACGCCCGACTCGGTCTGGCGGAACCGTGACACCTTCCTCACCGGCCGGGAGGAGATCGAGCGCTTCCTCACCGCGAAATGGGAGCGCGAACTCGACTACGCCCTGCGCAAGGAGCTGTGGGCCTACGGCGACGACCGGATCGCCGTGCGCTTCCAGTACGAGTGGCACGACGCCTCGGGCCGGTGGTGGCGCAGCTACGGCAACGAGCTGTGGGAGTTCGACGCCGGGGGCCTGATGCGCCGCCGCGAGGCGAGCATCAACGACGTGCCGATCGACGAGCGGGACCGCCGCATCCTCGGCCCCCGGCCCCGGGACGAGCACGGGACGCCCGTGCCGCTCGCCTGACGCGGCGGGCGGCGGCGTCAGCGCTGGTCGAGGCCGGCCTCGCGCGGGGGCTCGGGGGCGTTCGGCAGCCCGGTCTCGACCTCGCCGACGCCCCAGCCGTAGGCGAGCTTGTGCACCTCCAGCACGAAGAACGAGTCGGTCGACACCACGCCGTCGATCAGGTGCAGGCGGCGGTTCATCAGGTCGGTGAAGTGCTCGGTGTCGCGGCAGATCACCTCGGCCATCACGTCGTAGCCGCCCGCCGTCATGATCACGTAGGAGGTCTCGGGGAGCTCGCGCAGCGCCCGGCACACCTCGGGGGCGGTGCCGGGCCGCACCCGCAGGCCGACCATCGCGAACCGGTCGAAGCCGATCGTCAGCGGGTTGGCGATGCCGACGATCTGCAGGACGCCGGTCTCCTCCAGCCGCTGCACCCGGTAGCGGACCGAGGAGGCGGGGATCGCCAGGTCCTCGGCGATCTGGCTGTAGGGCCGGCGGCCGTCGGCCTGCAGGATCGCGATGATCCGCTGGTCGATGTCGTCGAGCCGGCCGGCGCTGGTGCTGCCCATCGCGGCGTTCCGCCCTTCGGGTCGTGGTCGGTCCGGCGCACCATCATGCCGGGTCAGGAGTCGAACCCGAGCCCGAGGCGGTCCAGCAGCCGCAGCCAGGCGTCGCGGCGGCCGGTGCGGTCCTCGCGGTCCAGCGACCGGCGGGTCGCCTGCACGCCGAGGTAGCGGACCGGCTCGGGCGGGAACGGCACCGGCGGCCGGCGGATCATCGCCGGGCGGGTGCGCTCGGTGGCGCGGCCGGCCAGCAGGTCCAGCATCGCCTCGGCGCCGAACCGGGTGGCCGAGACGCCGAGCCCGGTGAAGCCGAGCGCGTAGCCGATCCGGCCGCCCGACGCCGTCCCGGCGAACATCGCGAACCGGGTCGTGGAGTCGATGATCCCGCCCCACGCGTGGGTGAACGCGACGTCCGCCAGCGACGGGAACGCCTCGGCGAACTGCGCGGCGAGGACGTCGAAGGTCTCCGGCCGCTGGGTGAGCGCCTCGTCCACCGGGCCGCCCCAGTGGTAGACGGCGTCGTAGCCGCCCCACAGGATGCGGTCGTCGGCGGTCTTGCGGAAGTAGTGGAACTGGTTGCCGGCGTCGGACAGCCCGTGGTCGCCCGTCCAGCCGATCTCGGCGAGCCGCTCCTCGCTGAGCGGCTCGGTGACCAGCGCGTAGTCGTAGACGGGGATCCAGCTGAGGCGCAGCCGCCTCAGCAGCGGCCGGTACACGTTCGTGGCGAGCGCCACCTGAACCGCCGCCACCTCGGCGTAGGGGGTGCGCAGCCGGACGCGGCCGCGCCGGGGCGCGTGCAGGCCGGTGACCTCGGTGTTCTCGGCGATGCGGACGCCGGCGTCCAGGCACGCCCGGCGCAGGCCGTCCACCAGCCGCACCGGGTCCAGCAGGGCGTAGTCGCGCAGCAGCAGGCCCGACGACCAGAGCGGCGAGTCGACGTAGGCGCGCAGCTCGGCGCCCTCCAGGAACTCGGCGCGCTCGCCGTGGCGGCGCGCCAGCTCGGCGCCCTGCCGCAGGGCCCGCTCCTGCCAAGGGGTGGCGGCGAGCGACACCTTGCCCGACCGGACGAACCCGCAGTCGATCCCGTAGGTCTCCAGGTCGCGTTCCATGGCCGCGAAGTTGGCCATGCCGAGCCGCTGCAGGTCGCCGATCTCGTCCGGCCAACGCTCGGCGCCGTTGGCCAGGCCGTGGGTGATGCTCGGCGAGCAGAACCCGCCGTTGCGGCCGCTGGCGGCGTGCCCGCAGGTCCGCTGCTCGACGACCAGGACGTCCAGGCCGGGCCGGCGGCGCTTGGCGAGCAGCGCCGTCCACAGGCCGGTGTAGCCGCCGCCGACGACGGCGAGGTCGCAGCGGGTGTCGGCGGTGAGCCGGGGCAGCGGCGCGGGCCGGTCCGGGCGGTCCAGCCAGAACGGCGTCGGGGCGGCGCCGCCGAGCCGGGAGCGGTGCGGGGCGGTGGGGTTCATCGGTCCTCGGGGGGTGCGGCGGGAGCGGGGCGGGAGGTCCCCGGGCCGGCGCCGGGCGGCCGGCCCGGGGGAGGGCGTCAGACGCTGATGACGCCGGTGCGGACGTCGGTCATGTCCAGCAGCGTCCACTTGCCGCCGATGCGGCCCCAGCCGGTGCCGCGGCCGCCCGCGCCGCCGAACGGCATGTTGACGTCCCACCAGGAGTTGCTGTCGTTGACGACGACCTGGCCGACGGCCATCTCCTCCATGAACCGGAACGCCTTGCCCATGTCGCGGGTGAACACCGCGCCCTGGAGGCCGAGCTTGTCGTCGTTGGCGATGCGCAGCAGGTCGTCGTCGTCGCGGCCGGTGATGACCGGCACGACGGGGCCGAACGACTCCTCGCGCGACAGCAGGCTGTCCTCGGGCACCGCGTCCACGACGGTGAACTCGTAGTACAGGTCGGTCGGCATGCCCGAGCGGCGCCCGCCGCCCGCCAGGATCCGCGCGCCGCGCTCGCGGGCGTCGGCCATGTGCCGGTCCATCTTGGCGGCCACGCCCTCGTTGTTCAGCGGCCCCAGGTTGGTCTCGGCGTCGAACGGGTCGCCGAGCACGACGCGGCCGGCCTCGCGCAGCAGCGCCTCCACGAACGCGTCGTGCACGTCGGCGTGCACGACGACGCGCTCGGTGGCGCAGCACACCTGCCCCGCGCAGAGGTAGGCGCCGTCGACGGCGGCGCGGGCGGCGGCGTCCAGGTCGGCGTCGGCGAGCACGACGACCGGGCCGTTGCCCGAGCACTCCATGACCGAGCGCTTCAGCCCGGCCGCGGCCTGGATGCGCGCGCCGGTGGCCGAGGACCCGATGAAGCCGATCGCGTCGATGCCGTCGTGCGTCACCAGCGCCTCGCCGGCCTGCCCGCCGCCGGGCATGATGTTGACCAGCCCGGCCGGGACGCCCGCCGCCTCGAACGCCTCCATGGCCTTCAGCACCGTCAGCGGGGTGTTCTCCGGCGGCTTGACGACGTGCGCGTTGCCGGTGGCGAGGCCGGGCGCGACGAACTCGGCCATCATCAGCAGCGGGAAGTTCCACGGCGTGATGATCGCCCAGGTGCCGACCGGGCGGTGGAAGGTGAACATCCGCTTGCGCGAGTCGGTCGAGGGCATCGTCTCGCCGTGCAGCCGCACCGCGTCCTCGGCGTGCAGGTGGAACAGCTTGGCGGCCTCCTCGATGTCGGCGACCGACTCCGCCAGCGGCTTGCCCTGCTCCAGGCTCTGCAGCCGCGCCAGCTCGTCCACCCGCTCGCCGAGCTCGTCGCCGATGCGGTGGCACAGCTCGGCGCGCTCCCACACGTTGGTGGACGCCCAGGCGGGCTGCGCGGCGCGGGCCGCGCGCACCGCGGCGTCCACGTCGGCGGCCGACGCCGCCGGGATCGCGCCGACCCGCTCGCCGGTGCCGGGGCTGCGGACCTCGACGGTCCCGCCGCCCTGCCCGGCGGCGGGAGCGCCGTTGATGAAGAAGGGGCTGGTGCTGCTCATGGAACGGCCTCTCTACCGGGGAGCGGGACGACCGGGCCGGCGGGCCGCGATCACGTGGTCCTCACCCTGCAATCAACAGAAGATGCCTGTCAATACTCACGAGTCGTTATTTACGATCCGCTTCGATTGCTCATCCATGAGTCTTGACGGTGAACTTTTGTTGGATCTATAACTCGGAGCACCCCTTGACCCGCTCCCCTCCGGGAGGACCCCCGCATGACCGCCACACCCGAGTCCGCCGCCCCGGCCGACACCGGACCGCCCGCGCTGGCCAAGAAGATGCGCTGGTGGGACGGCTTCGCCATGTCCCTGACCATGCCCGCCGCCCTGATCGCCTCGCTCGGCGCGTCCATCGGCGGCCTCGGCGCCTGGGGCGCCATCGCCATCTGGGCGCTGTCGATGGTGCTGGCCACCGCGACCAACTGGATCTACACCGAGCTCGCCGCGATGTTCCCCGACGCCTCCGGCGGCATCGCCCACTACGCCGCCGAGGGCTGGCGCAGCCGCGTCCCCGCCGTCGGCCCGATCGCCAGCATCGGCTACTGGTTCCCCTGGACGACGGCGCTGTCGGTCTACGCCGGCATCATCGGCTCGCTCGTCCAGGCACAGTGGTTCCCCGACCAGGACTGGTCCCTCTCGCTCGGCCCGGCCGAGCTGAGCTTCCCGATCCTGGTCGGCGTCGCGGTGATCGTCCTGCTGTTCGCCGCCGCCATGATCGGCCTGCACGTCGCGCTGTGGGTCGTCTACCTGACCGGCGGCATGCTGCTCATCCCGCTCGCGGTGTTCCTCGTGCTGCCGTTCGCGTCCGGCGACTGGAGCGCCTCGGGCCTGCACTGGAACCTGCACGGCGCCGCCGGGCTGCGCGAGGCGCTCGTCTGGCTGTACGTGATGGCCTGGACGTCCTTCGGCGTCGAGGTCTGCGCGACCTTCGCCCCCGAGTACAAGGACACCGTCCGCGACACCTCCCGCGCGCTGCGCGCCGGCGTCCTGTTCTCCCTCGGCGTGTTCGTCCTGCTGCCGCTCGCCCTCGCCGGGTACGTCGGCGAGCAGAAGATCGCCGACGACCCGACCACCTTCTACGTCGGCGCCTTCCAGGACCTGGTCGGCGGCGCCGCCGACGTCATGACGGTCTTCCTCATCGCCTCGCTGCTGCTCATCATGATCACCGGCCTGGCCGACGGCTCCCGCGTCCTGTACAACATGGGCACCGAGGGCACCACCGTCCGCCAGATGGGCGTGCTCGACAAGCGCGGCGTCCCGGCCCGCGCGCTGGCCGTCGCCCTGGTGATCAACGTCGTGGTGCTGGTGGTGCTGAAGACGCCGCTGGCCATCATCGTGACCGGCAACCTCGGCTACATCCTCACCCACGTCCTGGCGATCTCCGGCTTCGCGCTGCTGCGCCGCGACCGGCCCGACGCCCCGCGCCCCATCCGGCTGCCGAACGCCTTCGTCCCGCTCGCCTGGCTCCTCGCGGCGTTCCTGCTGGTCGTCCTGGTCGTCGGCGCCACCGGCTTCTCGATCACCGGCTACGGCGGCTACAAGGAACTGGTGATCGCGCTGCTCGTCCTCGTCGCCGCCGTCGCCCTCTGGCTCTACCGCACCAAGGTCCAGGACCGGACGGCCCCGACCGCCTGACCGGCCGCCCCGCCGCCCGCCCGCGTCCGCCGGTCCGCGAGGATCGGCGGACGCACCGACCCCGAAAGGCCCCCATGACCACGCCTCGCATCGCCGCCGCCCGCCTCGTCGTCCAGGACCTCGCGGCCGCGACCGCCGAGCCCGACGGCGCCTCCGCCGCCCTGTCCACGGCCCACACCGTCCTGCACGAGAGCGGCCCCCTGGAGATCGGCGTCTGGGAGGCGGGCCCGGGAACCGACACCGACGTCGAGGCCGACGAGGTCTTCCTCGTCCTCGCCGGCACGGGCACCGTCACCTTCGACGACGGCAGCGTCCTCACCCTGAACCCGGGCGCCCTCGTCCACCTCCGCGCCGGCGACCGCACCACCTGGCACCTCACCACCCGCCTCCGCAAGCTCTACCTCACCGGCCTCCCCACCGAGGCCTGAGCGGCCTGGGAGCCAGGACAAGGACAGCGGAGGTCAGTCCTGCACGGAGAGCCGATCGCCCGGAGGAGGCGCCTTGGGCGCTCTCGTCGCCGTCTCCGGTACCGGGAGCACTGCGGCCGCTACGAGATCGGCGCCGCTGATCAGCGGCCCCTCGCATATTTCGCCCAGAAGCCTTTCCTGGTTCGGATGTAGTAGCACGCATCCGGTCAGGACGGACAGCAGGGCCAGGAACTCCACGGTGAGGTCCCGATTCCAGGACATCTGCGTGAAGTCGTCGAGAGCTGACGAACGGCGCTTGTCGCGGGGTTGCGCCGTCCGGTCGTTCGTAGGTGTGCAGCCATAGGATTTCGCGTCCTAGCGTGATTCCTCGGTTCCACAGCGCTGGATCGGAGGTGAGTGGCACACGCACGCCCGGTTGCCGCAACTGCTCCCGGAACCGGCGAGTGAACCCGGGATGGGCTGTAACGGCCGCGATATAGGCGAGCATGTCCTCCGGGCGGACCGTGTGTCCCAGCACGTCCGCCGGCGGACGTGCCATGACCAAGAGCCGGTTGTCCGTCCCGGGGTGACTCCGCGCGACCGCCACGGCATCAGTTCGTCCAAGGCGGGGAAGGCCGCCCAGCCGGGATCGACGGACGGAAGGAAGGAAGGGAGCCTGTCATCCGTCGTCACAGAGCCGCCATCGCGGGTCCGTCGTGGTCAATCCCGCCAGAACGGACACCTTCTCCGTCCTCGTCCCCTGCAGCTCCAGATAGCGGACCTGAGCACGCTTCGCCTCTGCCGATTCCGCGCCCGCCTTCCTGGCGAAGACGAGAATGCACAACCGCCGACCCACCTCCGGTCCGAAGACCCGGGTCGCGGTCGGCGGCCGGTTGCCCTCGGGAGTGAGTTCGATGACCCAGCCGAGGTCGCAACGGCGCCGCAGATACTCGCGCAGACCGCGGAAGGCACGGCTCGTGATCACACTGGACGGGACGACGAACGCCACCGCGCCCGCCGGCATCCGCCGCGCCGCCTCGAAGACCTTCCAGGTCGCCCAGCGCAGGAAGCCCCACGGCATCCCGTGGAGGTCCGACTCGTAGCGGCCGTGGCCGGCGGCCCTGAACTCGTCCAAGGAGGGACACGGCGCAGCGTCTCGATCGTGTCCAGTTCGCCGTCCGCACCGCCGGTGAGAACGCCGAACGCCTGACCCATCAGCAGATGCCGCTTGCTCAGCTGATGAGCGATCTCGTGATGGGATTCATCTCGTCGGCCAGCAGCGCCAAGCGCATCTGGGACCGGCGCCGCGCCGGCGTGGTGACGGCGGCGTACATTTCCTGTTTCAGCAGGCCGCACAGGCCACCGAGGATCTTCACGAGCTCGCTCAGCGTTCGAGGCGTCTCGGGGGTCCAGAGCAGGAACGTGCGCAGCATGCCGACCGGTTCGTCAACAGGGCGCGCAGCCGGACGGCGCAGTCCGGAGACGGTGTCCGCGAGCCTGATCAGCGCCTTGCGCTCGCCGTACTCGTAGCGGGCCCAGGTGATCGAGTCAGTGAAGATGACATTGGGCAGGGTGCGGAGCTTGTCCCACTGCTCGCGGTCCCGCTTCGCCGGACGCCATTCCGGGCTCCGGGAACTCCCTTGCCGGGCCGCTTCAATTCGAGATGGCCGACGCGCACGCTTCCGACGTCCACCGCGTAGTCGGGCCGCGCCCGCAGATCTGCCAGGCGGACCTCCCCGTAGGGGACGGCCTCGACGCCGATGAGGGAGCCGAGCGCGCGGAGCAACGTCTCCAGCGGGCCGCGGAGTTGATCCTCCTCGTCACCGCCCAGCCCCCTCTTCTGCACGATCGTCCGGCCGAACTCGGCCACGCACTCTCGTGCGGTGGTCCCGGTCGAGGGTCGCGGGGCTCCTGCCACGCTCACCTCCGGAAGAAGGCATGCACGCCACTCACGGTGACCGCTGTTCCGAAGACCATCAAGGTGTGAAATCACTGAAAAGCCACTTCTGGCCGGATCCGGCTACCGGTCGAGACGAGAGCTTTTCTTTACGTATTCGTTCTCCTCGATCTCGAGCCTGTGTGCCAAAATCGCACTATGGATGGCACCTGGTCATGGCCTGACCTGGGGCGGCGGGTGCGCGAGGCTCGGATAGCCGCAGGCCTGTCCCAAGAGGCGCTCGGGCAGCGGTTGGGACTGGGGCGCACCATCGTCGTGAAGGTCGAGGCCGGCAAGCGTGAGGTCGACGCGCTGGAACTCGCAAGGCTGGCCGAAGTGCTCAAGCTGCCGATGTCCCATTTCCTCACCCGGCCGCCCGAGGTGCTGTCGCGCCGCGTCGAACTCTCCGACGACACCACGAGCGACGTGGCTGGCCAGTCCTACCGTTTGGAAGCGGCGCTTCAGGCGTGGCTCGCCGACATCGAACAGCTGGTGGCGCTGGGAAGTCTGGCCCTGCCCGCCCACCAGTCCTACGACCGGCCTGTCCAGGATCACCGTTCCGCCGTGGAGGCCGCGCAATGGGTACGGGGGGTCCTCGATCTCGGCACCGACCCGGTCGCGTCCCTGATGGGCGTGTGCCAGCGGATGGGCCAACTGGTGGCCGTGGTGGAGACACCCGGGGACGGCGCTTCGCTCATCGAGGGCGGGGTGGCCGCCGCCGTCGTCAGCGTGACCGGCGACCCCGGCCGGCGTCGCTCGACGGCCGCTCACGAGCTGGGACATTTCGTGCTGGGCGACGAGTATTCCAGCGATCTCGGCGTGCACACATCCCGTGATCACCGGGAACGGGTGATCAACAGTTTCGCGGCCGAGCTTCTGCTCCCCATGTCGGCCGTCGAACAGGCGGCGACGGAAGGCGAGTGCTCCCGGCGCGACCTGATCCGGCTGGCGGCCGTGTACCGGACGTCGTGGACGCTCGCGGTGCACCAGGCCGTCAAGGCGGGGGTCGGTGACGGGCGGAAACTCAGGCACCAGGACCGCCCCACCAAGGCGGAGCTGATGGAAGCCGTCCGCTTCGCGCCGCAACCCGATCTGGAATCGATCCGGGTGCCTCCCCTGTACGCGCAGGCCGTGCTTCAGGCGTGGCGTGGTTCCCTCATCTCCAGCGCTCGCGCGATCGAGATGCTGCGCGGCGAGCTGGACGCGTCCGACCTCCCGGACCGGGAGGAGCTCGACACCGCGCCATGAGAGCCCCGACGCCCGCGTCCACGGCGCTGGTCTTCGACACGATGCTGCTGAGCCATTTCGCCTTGGCGGATCGGATCGACGTCCTGCGGGATCTGCACGCTGGTACGCCGTGCTACACCACCCGGGTGGTCTGTGAGGAACTCCGCGCAGCCAACGCTCAGCTCGCTCTCGCCAAGGCCGAGGAACTGGACTGGCTGGAGGTGAAACGGCTCGACACGCTGGAGGAGCTCCGCGCTTTCGTGACCTGGACCGAGCGTCTCGGCTCCGGGGACCGCGACCGCGGCGAAGCCAGCATCTTCGCGACGGCGGAACTGCAGAACGCCGTGGCTCTCACCGATGATCGGGAGGCGGTCTCCGTCGGCCGCAGGCATGGACTCGACGTCCACGGAACACTGTGGCTGCTCAGCCGGGCCTGCAGGAAGGGCGAACTCACCGAGGTGAACGTCGCCAGCCTCGTCGACGCTCTGCGCCACACCGGAATGCGGCTGCCCTGCAGCGGCGGTGAGTATCCCAGCTGGGCGCGCAAGCACAAGCTGCTGCCTTGACGTCCATCGCCCGAAGGATCGGCGCCTCACCAGGACTTCGGCGTTCACCCGTCGAGGAAGGCCGCTGATCGCTCTCCGCTCACGACCGGCGGCGGGGCTGGCGGCGGCCTTTGGGGGCGGGGCGCTTCTGTGCGGGCTTCTCGCGGGCGGGCTGCTGGGGGGCGCGGCCGCGGGAGCTGTTGGGGGTGCGGCCGCGGACGATGCCGATGAGCTCCTCCATGAGGTCGCTCGTCTCGGCCTCCGGCCACGCCAGGCCGATCTGCGACTGGGGGGCGTCGGTCACGGGGCGGTAGGTGAGGTCCCTGCGGTGGTGGAGGCGGGCCAGGGACTGGGGGACCAGGAGGACGCCCGCCCCCGTCGCCACCAGCTCGACCGCGCCGGCGGTGTCCTCGGGGCGGGTGAAGGCGGGCTCGCCGGGACGGACGTCCCAGCTCAAGACGTCGTCGAGCGGCTCGAACACGTCCTCGTCGGCGAGATCGGCGAGTTCCACCTCGTCCACGGCGGCCACCGCGTGGTCCTTCTGGACGACCACCACGGTCGTCTCCACGTACAGCGGGATCACGTGGAGGCCCTCGCGGTCGGCGGGCAGGCGCACCAGCCCCGCGTCCGCGCCGCCGTCCCGCAGCAGGGGGACGATCTCGGCGGCGGGCGCCTGGACCAGCCGGAGCGGCACGTCCCGCACCCGCTCGGCCCACACCCCGGCCCACTTCGCGGGCGTCACACCCGGCGCGTAGGCCAGCCGGAACTCAGCTTCGGTCACCCGTCCAGCCTAGTCACGACCGGACGACCCCCTGCCGCTGGCTACCCTTGGGACATGAGCGCGTCCAAGGCGAAGACCCCGCAGACCATGAAGCCCGCGACCGCGGCCAAGAAGCTGGGGATCCTGCTGTCGGCGGCGCCCGCCGAGTTCCAGGAGGGCACGGTCTCCCGGGACGAGCTGAACGCGCTCCAGGCCGACCCGCCGACCTGGCTCGCCGAGCTGCGCCGCGAGGGCCCCCACCCCCGCCAGGTCACCGCCGCCAAGCTCCGCATCTCGGCTTCGGGCCTGGCCCGCGGCGGCGTCACCGGCCACCTCACCACCGCCGAGATCGAGGCCCTCAAGACCGAGAACCCCGACTGGCTCCAGCGCGAGCGCGTCACCTACGCCAAGTTCCGCGAAGAGGAGCTCCGCCTCAAGCAGGGACGCGCCAAGTCCTGACGCACACGGCGCCCTCTATCGTCGGACCGGTACGGCGCGCCCGGCGGCGGGCGAGAGAGGACGGCGGACATGGCGGAGCTGATCGCGTTGGCCGCGTCGACGCGGGAACGCGCCCGCGATACCGGGCTCTTCTTCGACTTCGACGGAACGCTGGCCCCCATCCAGGAGGATCCCGCCGCCGTCGAACCCGTCCCGGGAGTGCTGCCCGCGCTGACGGCGCTGGCCGGCCTCGTCCGGACGACCGCCGTCGTCTCGGCACGGCCCGTGGACTTTCTGGCGTCCCGGTTCGCCGCGGTCCCCGGGCTGGCGCTCTACGGGCTGTACGGGCTGGAGCGCAGCCTGGACGGCGAGGTGCGGACCCTGCCGGCGGTGGTCCCCTGGCGGTCCACGACGGCCCGGCTGGTCGAACGCGCCCGCGCCGAGCTCGACCCGGACCTGCTCGTCGAGGACAAGGGGCTGTCGATGGCCCTCCACTACCGGACGGCGCCGCACCTGCAGCACGTCGCCGAGTCCTGGGTCCGGGACGCGGCCGCGCGGACCGGGGCGCGACTGGAGATCGGGCCGATGACGGCGGAGCTGATCCCGCCCATGACGCCGGACAAGGGCTCGGTGCTGGCCGACGCCGTCCAGGGGCTCCGCTGCGCGTGGTACTTCGGCGACGGCCGGCCGGACCTGGCGGCCTTCACCGCCCTGGAGCGGCGGGCCGGGCGGGATCCCGACTTCCTCGGCGTCCGCGTCGCGGTGGCCAATCCGGAGACCGGGGACACGCTGCGCGCGGACGCCGACCTCGTCGTGGACGGCCCCGCCGCGATGCCGGGGACGCTGCGCGCGCTGGTCGAGGGGCTGACGGTTCACCAGCGGCGCGGCGACACGTAGCAGGGCTGGACGCGCTCCAGGTCCGGCTCCCTCTCCCGGTCGGAGGCGTCCCGGATCGGCAGCCGGTAGACCAGCGTGAACGGCTCACCGCCGAAGCGGCGCTGCAGGGTCCGCCAGTCCGCCAGGATCCGTACCGCCGCGGCGGTGCCCGCGGTGCAGGTGCCGGCGCAGAGGAACACCTGGGTGCGGTGCCATCGGAACGACTCCAGCGCGAGGTACTCCTCGCCCCACCGGTCGCCGTCCGGTTCGCTCCGGAGGAACCGCTCGACCCGGCCGCCGGGTTCGGTGATCTCGATGCCCCGCACCGGGCGTCCGGACTCCTCGAGCCGCAGAAAACCGGTGCGCGCGGGCGAGCCCGGCTCGGACTGCGCCAGGTGGGTCAGCACGTTGTAGACCGGGCCCCCGACGAGGACCACGCACTCGGACCCCAGATCCTGCCGGAGGCGGTCGCGGGCCTGCTGCTCCCGGCCGGCGTCGACCTCGGCCCGGAACTCCGACACCGACGGCCCGGGCTCGATCCTGCAGACCACCGGCCGCGACGTCACCTGGTCCAGCACCCCCGCGGCGAACAGGGCCCGGGCCAGCGGTCTGCTCTCGACGGCGCCGGCCAGGGCCAGCGCGTACCGGTACTCCACCTCGTTGATCGCCACGCCGGAGAAGCCCTCGCGGACCGGTGCGGTGCCGAGCGTCGCGCTCTTGAGGACCTCGATGCCCGGCAGCACGACCCGGATCACCTCGCGTCCCGGCACGACCCCGAAGAACCTCCGCACCCGCCGCCGCCGCAGCCACCACCCGACGACGACCGCCGACGACGCCACGAGCCCGGCGAACAGCACATCGGAGACGAGACCCTTCTCGATGTCGAGCCAGAACCCGGCCATGGACCCTCCTCGCGACCCCCACCTTCGACGATCGACGTCCCCGTTCCGATCCCCCGTCCCGCGACATGCGGCTCCGCGTGCGCCCGGCGTCACCCGACCACCCGCACGCCCACCTGATCCGATGACCCGCCGCTGGAACCCTCCGTCAGTCGATGCCCTCGACGATGCGGAAGTCGCGCTCGACGCCGTCGGCGAGCGCGGCCAGCGCCTCCTGGTAGGCCGCGCTCTCGTGCGCCGCGACGGCCTGCTCGAAGCTGTCGAACTCGATCAGGACGGTGCGCTCGGCGATCCCGGCGTCGTGGGCGACGACCCGGACGCCGCGGGAGAGGACCCGTCCGCCCCCGGCCTGGACGGCCGGACCGGCCAGCTTGTTGTAGGCGGCCAGCTTCTCGGGGTCCGAAATGGCGCGGTAGGCGCTGACCCAGTAGCCCTTGGGCATGGAACCTCCAGTGCGGGAATGCGTGCGTCTGACTTACGGGCCGGTCGTGGACGGGCGTCGCCGGGCGAGGGCGAGGCTTGCCAGCGTAGTGATCGCCATGGCGCCGATGCCGACCAGCGCCGCGGTGGTGTAGGCGCCGTCGTCGGGGAAGAGGCGGCCGGGCCCGGTGCCCGCGGCGAGGATCAGGCCGCCGATGGCGCTGCCCAGGGAGTACCCGACGCTGCGGACGACGTAGTTGAAGCTCATGGCGCTCGACGTCTCGCTCTTCGGGGTGACGGCCAGGATGACGCCGGGCATCGCGGCCGAGAAGCCGCCGACGCCGAAGCCGAGCACGCCCATCGCCGCGAACAGCTCGGCCAGGTCCGACCGGGCCGCCGCGAACAGGGCGAACCCGCCGCCGACCACGACGGCGCTGCCGGCCAGGAGCAGGGGGCCCGCGATCCGCGTCCGGATCCGCGGCGTGAGCTTGCCGGCGACGAACCCCAGCACCGAGAACGGGACGAGGACCAGCCCGGCGACGAAGGTCGTCAGCCCGAAGCCGTAGCCGGCGCCGTGCGGCGTCTGCGCGTACCGGGTGACGAGCGTGAGCAGCAGGTACATGCCGATCCCGCCGACGAACATGGCGAGGTTCGCCCCGGCGACCGCCGGGTGCCGCACCGCCCGCACGTCGATCAGCGGCGTCGTGCTGCGCAGCTCGACGACGGCCCAGACGCAGAGCAGCACCACCGCGACGACGGCGAGGCCCGCCGCCACGGCGGGGTGACGGCTCCACAGATCCCGTTCGCCGGCGAGGAACAGCACCAGCAGCAGCGCGGCGGCCAGGACGACCGCGCCCGCCACGTCCACGTGGGCGGAGCGGCCTTCGGGGGCTTCGGGTATGGAGCGCCACGCCGTCAGGAGGGCGGCGGCGGTGACGGCCAGGCCGAAGCCGTAGGCGGTCCGCACCCCGCCGATCTCGGCGAGCAAGGCGGCCAGCGGGTAGCCGACGCCGGCCCCGATGATCGAGACCACCGAGATCAGGGCGATCACGGCCGCGCCGCGCTCCTCGGGGAGGTGGTCGCGGGCCACGCCCATCATCAGCGCCGTCAGCCCGAGCCCGACGCCCTGGGCCGCCCGGCCGGCCAGCAGCCACGCGAACGGCAGCGGCAGCACGGTGAGCGCGCCGCCGGCGACGACGACGGCCAGCGTGGCGAGGATCGCGGCCCGCCGGTGCGGGCCGGCCCCGAGCCGGCCGAGGACCGGCGTGGCGACGGCGCCGCTGAGCAGCGCGACGGTCAGCGTCCACTGCGCGCTGCCGAGCGAGACGTGGAACGAGGTCGCCACGCTGGTGATGAGCGGCGTCCCGAGGCTGGCGATCGCCGCCACGACCAGGGCGATGAACATCAGGGCCGGGACCAGCGGCCGCGCCTCCCGACGCGCCGCCGGTAACGCTTCCACCGCGCCCCCACCGACCGGCCGGCCCGTCACCGCTGCGTCCCCTCGCGCTCCCGGCTTTCGAGCTCTTCCAGGTGCTTCAGCGCCGGAAGGGCCGCCACCAGCGCCTCGACCTCGTCGTCGGCGAGCTCGCCGATCAACCGCTCGAACGCCTGGACGCCCGCCCGGCGCCGCGTCCGGACGTAGGAGGCGCCGGCCTCGGTCAGGCACACCAGCGTGACCCGCTTGTCGGCCGCGTCGCCCCGCCGCTCGACCAGGCCGGACTCCTCCATCACCCGGACCAGGGCGGTCATCGCGGGCTGGGTGACGCCCTCGACCGCGGCCAGATGGGTGATGCGCCGCGGACCGGTCCGGTCCAGGGTGGCCAGGGTGGCGGCGGACGTCAGGCTCATGTCCCGGGGCAGGCGCCGGGCGGCCCTGGTGGCCAGCCCGTAGAGCGCCGCCCCGATGGCGGCGGCCGCGTCGGAGGCGGCATCGTGACGACCCATGCCCGAAGCATAGCCATTTTATATTCATTGTCTATGGAAACGGTGAAGCGGCGGGAACCGGCGACGTCAGCGGCATCCTGCTGCCGGAGATGAAGGCGAACCGGGCGGACGCGACGGCGTTGTCGTCGGCCTCGTCACGGGTGGCGCGCCCAGAGGGATTCGAACCCCCGACCGTCGGATTAGAAGTCCGATGCTCTATCCGGCTGAGCTATGGGCGCCTGTCGGCCCCGAGTGTAGAGCGCGGCCGGTGGTCTTCGCACGGGTGGATCCGCGCGGCGCGGCCTTGCTCTGGATCATCGTAATGCGGTCGGGGCGGTCGGGTGAAGGTCATATCGTTGCCGTTCGTGGCTGCGAGTATCGAGATCCCGCTGTCCGGCGGGGACGTGACCGAAGGGGTCGTGCGGGTCGGGGACACCGTGCGGAGGCCGCTCGGGCCGCAGAGTCCGGCGGTGCACGGGCTGCTGCGCCATCTGGAGGACGTCGGGTTCGACGGCGCGCCGCGGGTGCTCGGGGTGGACGGGCGCGGGCGCGAGGTCCTCAGCTGGGTGCCGGGGGAGACGCCGCGGCGGCCGCTGCCGGCGTACGCGGTGAGCGATGAGGCGCTGGCGGGTGTCGCCCGGCTGTTGCGGCGCTACCACGACGCGGTCGAGGGGTACGGGCTGGCGGAGGGGGCGCCGTGGGACACAGCGGCGTCGAACCTGGACGGGGAGCCCGAGCTCATCGGGCACTGTGATGTGACGCCGGAGAATGTTGTCTTTCGGGGTGGGGTTGTCTGCGGGCTGATCGATTTCGATCTGGCGCGGCCCACGACGAGGTTGTACGACGTGGTGACGGCGTTGCGGCACTGGGCGCCGGTCGCCGATCCGGCGGATCGGGACTGGCGCCTGTACGGCGTCGACGTGGGTCGGCGGATGCGGCTGTTCAGCGACGCCTACGGTTTGGACCGTGCCACCCGGGGTGAGCTGCTGACGGCGTCGCGGGTACGGTTCGAGCGCTCCTACCGGGCGATGGAGTGGCGCGCCGAGCAGTACGGCGGCGGCTGGGCGCGCATGTGGCACGGGGGAGCCGGGGCGCGCATCAGGCGCGCCCAGGACTGGCTCGAACGGAACTGGGACGAACTGGATGCGTGCCTCTGAGGGCAGAGCACTGGGGCTGCTGGCGGGCGTGGCGCTGGACGGGGTTTTCGGGGATCCGAGGCGCGGGCATCCGGTGGCCCTGTTCGGGCGGGCGGCTGGGGCTGCTGAGCGACGGGTCTACGGTGACTCCCGGGCGCGCGGCGTGCTGTACGCGGCGGCGCTCGTCGGGGGTGTCGCGGCAGGCGGCGTTGCGGTCGAGCGGGTCGCGCGGGGGGACGTGGCCCGGGTCGGGGTGACGGCGCTGGCCACCTGGGCCGTTCTCGGCGGGACGTCGCTGGGCCGGGAAGGGCTGGCGATGGCCCGGTTCCTGGAGGCGGGGGACGTCGAAAACGCGAGGCGGCGCCTCTCGCACCTGTGCGCCCGGGATCCGGCGCGGATGGACGCTGACGGGCTCGCGCGCGCCACCGTCGAGTCGGTGGCGGAGAACACCTCGGACGCGGCCGTCGCGCCGCTGATGTGGGGCGCCGTGGCCGGTGTGCCGGGGCTGCTGGCGTACCGGGCCGTCAACACCCTGGACGCGATGGTCGGTTACCGGAGCGCCAGGTACGAGCGGTTCGGGTGGGCTGCCGCGCGGCTCGACGACGTCGCCAACTGGGTGCCGGCGCGGTTGACGGGCCTGCTGACGGTCGCCTGCGCGCCCCGGACGGACGCCTGGCGGGTGCTGCGGCGCGATGGCGGCGAGCATCCGAGCCCCAACGCGGGACGGTGCGAGGCGGCCTTCGCGGGGGCGCTGGGCGTGCGGCTCGGCGGGACGAACTCCTACGGCGGGCGTGTCGAGCGGCGGCCGGAGATGGGGGACGGGCGGGCGCCCGAGGTCGCCGACGTCCGGCGGGCGGTGCGTTTGTCCCGGGCTGTTACGGTCTGCGCTGCGGTGGTCTGTGCGGGTGCGGCGTGGTGGAGGCGGGCGTGAGCGGGGCGTTGCTGGTCGCCGGGACGACGTCGGACGCGGGCAAGAGCGTCCTGACGGCCGGGATCTGCCGGTGGCTGGCGCGCGAGGGCGTGCGGGTGGCGCCGTTCAAGGCGCAGAACATGTCGCTCAACTCGATGGTCACGGCGGACGGCGCCGAGATCGGCCGGGCGCAGTACATGCAGGCGCAGGCGGCGGGGGTGACGCCGCGCGCGGTGATGAACCCGGTGCTGCTGAAGCCCGGCAGCGACCGGCGGAGCCAGGTCGTGCTGCTCGGCAGGCCGGTCGCCGACGTGGACGCGCTGGAGTACGGGGCGCTCAAGGAGCGGTTGCGGGAGGCCGTGGCGGCGAGCCTGGCGGAGCTGCGGAGCGCGTACGACGCGGTGATCTGCGAGGGGGCGGGCAGCCCGGCGGAGATCAACCTGCGGGCGGGCGACATCGCCAACATGGGGCTCGCGCGGGCCGCCGACCTGCCGGTCATCGTGGTCGGCGACATCGACCGGGGCGGCGTCTTCGCGGCGCTGTACGGGACGGTCGGGCTGCTGGAGCCGGCGGACCAGGCACTCGTCGCGGGGTTCGTCATCAACAAGTTCCGCGGGGCGAGCGAGCTGCTGGCGCCCGGACTGGAGCAGCTCCGGATGCTGACCGGACGCCCCACGCTGGGCGTGCTGCCCTGGCAGAGCGGGCTGTACCTGGACGCCGAGGACAGCCTGGCGCTGGACGCGGCGAGGGGCGGCGCCGAAGCCCCGTACGGGAAGGAGACGCTGCGGGTCGCGGTCGCGAGGTTCCCCCGGATCTCCAACTTCACCGACCTGGACGCCCTGCGGTGCGAGCCCGGCGTGGTGGTCCGGTACGCGACGGGCGCCGGGGACCTGGCGGACGCCGACCTGGTCGTGCTGCCCGGCAGCCGGGCGACGGTGAGCGACCTGCGCTGGCTGCGCGGCAACGGGATGGCCGGGGCCGTCGAGCGGCGGGCGCGGGAGGGACGCCCGGTGCTCGGGATCTGCGGCGGCTATCAGATGCTCGCCGAGCGGATCGAGGACGACGTCGAGTCGCGGGCCGGGGTCGTCGACGGGCTCGGCCTGCTGCCGGTGCGCGTGCGGTTCGGCGCGGACAAGACGCTCGCGCGGCCGCGCGGCAGCGCCTACGGCAAGGACGTGGACGGTTACGAGATCCACCACGGGATCGCCGAGGTCCACGGCGGCGAGCCGTTCCTGGACGGGTGCCGGGACGGCGCCGTCTACGGCACGACCTGGCACGGCGCGCTGGAGAACGACGGCTTCCGGCGGGCGTTCCTGGCCGACGTGGCGGCGCGCGCGGGGCGCGACTTCACGCCCGCCCCCGCTACCTCGTTCGCCGGGCTGCGCGAGCGGACGCTCGACGTGCTCGGCGACCTGGTGGCCGAGCACCTGGACACCGGCGCGCTGCGGCGCCTGCTGGAAGGCGGGGCGCCCGCCGGGCTGCCCGTCGTCGCGCCCGGCGGCGCCCCGCCGGCGCCGGGCGGCGGCTCGTCCGGGGGCGGCTAGGGCCGTCCCCGCGGGCGGGACACGCATGGGGACGGGCGGGTTCCGGCCGCCACCGGTGCCGCACCGGTATCGTGATCCACTCTGCTGCCGTCCGCCCCCAGGAGGAACCGCCCGTGACCGCTCCGCGGACCAGCCTGATCGTCCCGCTGATGAAGGCGCGGGTGCCCGCCGAGGTGCAGCTGGAGTTCCCGCTGCCGCCGGCCGAGGAGCCGGTCCGCGACGCGCTCGCCGGCGACGTCTACGTCACCTACGCGCTGGAGCACGTCGACGAGCACGCCCGCCGCTACGAGCACGTCGCGCCGCGGCACTGCGAGGAGCTCGGCGTCGCGCCCGGCGACCTGCGGCGCCTCGCCGTGGTGAACCTGCGCGACCGGCGGCCCGACCTGTCGCTGAGCTGGTACCCCGACGCGCGCGCCGTCACGGTCACCCTCGGCGAGGGCGGCCTCGCCGCCGGGCTCGCGCTCGACGACGGTTTCCTCGACAAGCTCGCCCAGGACGTCGAGGGCGACCTCGTGGTGGCGCTGCCCGCGCGGGACGTGTTCGTCGCCTCGGGCACCGGCCACGCCGACGGGATCGACAAGCTGCGCTGGGCGACCGGCCGCGTCTGGTCGGAGGAGCGCGGCGAGGACGGCGCCGCGTCCGACTGGGACGTGCCGGCGGGCAGCCTGCTCTCCCGCGACCTGCTGGTGCGCCGGGGGACCGGCTGGGAGATCTTTGCCGGATGACAACGGCGGCCTCCGTAGGTATGACCTAATCGGCTCCGGACCGGGACCGAAATAGCGCGAACGCCCCGTGGTGCCACGCGCACCCGGCGTAACCTCCGCTTGTCGCTCGCAGGCAGGAGGAGCTCAGCCATGGCAGGCAATCTCGCGGCCGCGCTCGCTCGACGCGCGGATACCCACGGGTGGCGCGACCACCCGCTGTTCTACGCCGGTGAGGCGGTTTTCAGCCACGGTGAGGTGCACGATGCGGCCGCCCGCGCGTCGGGGGTGCTGCACGCGGCGGGCGTCCGGCCCGGCCACCGCGTCCTGATCGCGCTGCCCGACTCGGTCGGGTTCGCCGCCGCACTGCTCGGCACCCTGCGGCTCGGCGCGGTCGCCGTCCTCACCGGGCCCGAGCGGTCCGCCGCGGCGCACGCCCACGTCCTCGCCGACGCCGGACCGCGGGCCGTCGTGTGCGGCGCGGACCTGGCCTCCCGGTTCCCCACCGCGCAGGTGCTGACCGGCGAGGACCTCGCCGACGAGCCCGCGCACGTCCCCGACCCGGCCGACGCCGGCGCGGACACCCCCGCCTACGTGCAGTACACCTCCGGGACGACGGGCCGGCCCAAGGGCGCCGTGCATACGCATACCGACCCCGAGGCGTACTTCCAGGCGCTCGGCATCGGCGCGCTCGGTATGACTCACAGGGACGTCACGTTCTCCCTGGCCAAGGCGTGCTACCCGTACGGACTCGGCGCGTCGGTGTTCTTCCCGATGTTCTGTGGCGCGGCGTCGGTACTGTGGCCGGACCGGCCGACGGGGGCGGGCGCCGCCGCGCTGATCCGCCGGCACCGGCCGACGCTGCTGTTCGCGGTGCCCGCCTGGTACGCGCGGCTCGTCGAGGCCGAGGGGACCGCCGACGTCACCGGGTCGCTGCGCGCCGCGGCGTCCGCCGGGGAGCCGCTGCTGCCCGCGCTCGCCGACCGGATCGAGCGGATGCTCGGCTGCCCGGTGCTGGACGGCCTCGGCAGCACCGAGGTCGGCCACACCTTCGTGTCCAACACCGTCGCCCGGCGCGCCCGCGGCACCCTCGGCGTCGTGCTGGACCCCTACGAGATCGAGGTGCGGCGCGGCGACGGCGCGCCCGCCGCCGTCGGCGAGCCGGGCGCGCTGCACGTGCGCGGCCCGTCGGTGATGCGCGGGTACCTGAACCGGCCCGACCGGACCGCCGAGGTGCTCGGCGCCGGCGGCTGGCTGTCCACCGGCGACGTCGTGCACGTCGACGCCGCGGGCTTCGTCCACCTGCACGGGCGCCGGGCGGACGAGGTCCCGGCGGCGGGCGGGACGGTCCGGCCGCTGGAGATCGAGCGGGTGCTCGGCGGGCACCCCGCCGTCATCGAGGCCGCCGTCGTCGCGGACGGTGACGGGGCGCTCCGCGCGTTCGCGGTGCTCGGGCCGGAGGCGTCGCCGGCCGACGCCGCCGCGCGCGAGCTCCTCGCCTACGCGCGGCGGCGGCTGCCCGAGACGCGGGTGCCGCGCTCGGTGCGGTTCCTGGCCGAGCTGCCCCGCACCTCCACCGGCAAGATCCGGCGGGCGGCGCTGCGCGGCCTGCCGGAGGAGGAGGCGCGGGCCGCGCAAGCGGGGGGCAACGAGCGGTAAGGAGTCGGTCAGCCGCCGCCGCGTCCAAGATCTTTACGGGTGGGCGCTGCCACGGTGGACACCGTCGAGGGGCGGGGGACCGGGATGGCGACGGCGGCGGTCAAGACGGCGGGCGTGGTGGCGGGCGTGGCGCTCGCCGCCGCGCTGGCGCACGAGTGCGGGCTCGCCGGGGCGGGCCGCGAGGCCGCGGACCGGCCGGCGGACGCGCGGGAGCGGCCGGCCGGGACGTCCGCCGCCCGCCGCGAGACGTCCGCCGAGGCGGCGCCCGCGGTGCGGCGGCTGATCGGCGACGGCTCGACCGCCGACACCGGGCCGCAGCCGGGCGCGCGGCGACCGTCCGTCCTGGCCCCGGGGCAGCGCCCGCCGCAGTTCGTGGTGTTCTCCTGGGACGGCGCGGGCGAGGACGGCAACCGGCTGTTCTCGCACTTCCGCCGCCTCGGCGCCCGCTACGGCGCGACCCAGACGTTCTTCCTCAGCGGTCTCTACGTGCTGCCGAAGTCGCAGCGGATGCGCTACCGGCCGCCCGGCCACGCGCGCGGCGCGTCCGACATCGGGCTGTTCCGCCCCGCCGACGTGCACCGCACCCTGGACGAGGTGCGCGCCGCCTGGCTCGCCGGCAACGAGATCGGCACCCACTACAACGGGCACTTCTGCGGCGCGACGGGCGTGAACGCCTGGAGCGCGGCGCAGTGGCGCGCGGAGATCCGGCAGGCCAAGTGGTTCGTCGAGCACTGGCGGACCACGACCGGCTGGACGGGGATGCGGCCCCTGCCCTTCGACTACGAGAAGGAGCTCATCGGCGGCCGCACCCCCTGCCTGGAGGGCCGCGCCGCCGCCCGCGCGGCCGGCCGCTCGCTCGGCTTCCGCTACGACTCCAGCGGCAACGGCACGCAGGTGTGGCCGGACAGGACCCAGGGGCTGTGGGACGTGCCGCTCCAGCGGCTGCCGATGCCCGGCCGGCCGTTCGAGGTGCTGTCGATGGACTACAACTACATGGCCAACCAGCCGAAGGGCGGCGGCTTCGGCGCGGGCGAGCAGATGCGCGCGAGCCTCATGGGCGGCTTCCACCGCGCCTACGACGGCAACCGCGCCCCGCTGATCATCGGGAACCACTTCGAGCAGTGGAACGGCGGCGTCTACATGGACGCCGTCGAGAGCGTCATGCGGACGGTGTGCCGCAAGCCCGAGGTGCGGTGCGTGTCGTTCCGCCACCTGGTGGACTGGCTGGACGTGCAGAGGCCGCACGTCCTCCACGAGCTGCGGAAGCTGCCGGTCGGGCACCGCCCGGCCCGCTGGCCCCGCTGACGGCGCGCGGTGCGACCCGGAGGAGCCCGGCCCGGCGCCGGCCGCCCGAGCGGCAGCCGGCCCGGCGGCGCGCGCCCGGAGAGCGGCCGCCCCGGCAGCGGCACGCGTCCGGGCGGACCGTACGGCGCCTGACGACGGAAAACCCTTTCTCACGGACGGCGCGGGGGTCCGATAATCCGGGGCATGGTCTCTCTCGGGCAGGTGCTCGCGTTCGGCGCGGTCTCCGTCGTCATCATCCTGGTGCCCGGCCCCGCCGTGCTGTTCGTCGTCGGGCGGGCCCTCGCGCACGGGCGCCGCACCGCGCTCGCCAGCGTCGCCGGCAACGAGCTCGGCGCGCTGGTGCTGAGCGCCGCGGTCGCGTTCGGGGTGGGCCGGATCGTCGCCGAGTCGGTCGTCGTCTTCACGGCGCTGAAGCTCGCCGGGGCGCTCTACCTGGTCTACCTCGGCGTCCGGGCGTTCCGGCACCGCGGCTCGCTCCAGGAGGCGATGGGCGCCGGCGCCCCCGCCGAGCGCGGGCGGGCGCTCCGGCAGGGCTTCCTCGTCGGGATCACCAACCCCAAGACGGCGGTGTTCTTCGCCGCCGTGCTGCCCCAGTTCGTGGACCGCGACCGCGGCCACGTGCCGCTCCAGATGCTGGTCTTCGGGCTGGTCTTCTGCCTGATCGCGCTGCTCTGCGACGGCGCGTGGGGCCTCGCGGCCGCGACCGCCCGCGGCTGGCTCGCCCGCTCGCCGCGCCGCCTCGCCGCGATCGGCGGCACCGGCGGCCTGATGATGATCGGCCTCGGCGTCACCATCGCCGCCACCGGCCGCCGCGACTAGCGGGGGGCGCTCCTCGCCCGGTTGCCATTAACGGACAACCTTGGTTGCTCGGTTTATATGGCGTTAAAGCTGTCCAACTGGTCGAATGGGGGGCTTGGTCAGAATGGAATGAATCAAGGAGTCCAGAACATGGCGGTAGACGCTTTCGACGGGCCGGATGCGGTAGAGGAAGCCCCCGCGGGGAAGGTTCTTCAACTGCTCGACAGGGCGATCGAGGCGCAGAGCGGGCTGGTGAGCAAGAACATCGCCCGCGCCCGCCAGCGGAACCCGGAGGCGACGCCCGCCCAGGTGATCCGCAGCCTGGAGCGGATGTACGTCAGCGCCTTGGCCGGATCGGGCGCGGCGGTGGGGGGAAGCGCGGCCGCGCCCGGCGTCGGCACCGGAGTGGCGCTGGCGCTGTCGGCAGGTGAGTTCCTGTCATCGCTCGAACTGAGCACTCTCTACGCGCTCTCGATCGCCGAGGTCCACGGCGTGCCCCTCGACGAGGTCGAGCGCCGCCGCACGATCGTCATGGGGATCATGCTCGGCGGCTCCGGCAGCGGGACCATCACCAAGATGGCCGAGCGCACGGGGCAGCACTGGGGGCGCCAGGTCGTCGCCAAGGTGCCCGTCGAGACGCTGAAGCAGATCAACAAGGTCCTGGGAAAGAACTTCGTCACGAAGTACGGGACCAAGCAGGGGATCATCGTCCTCGGCCGGGTGGCGCCGTTCGGCATCGGCGCCGCGATCGGCGGCGGTGCGAACGCGGCCCTCGCCACACTGACCGTGCGGGCCGGCCGTCGCGCGTTCGGCCCGCCCCCGGCGGAGTGGCTGTGATCGATGCGCGCACCGGCCACCGCGACTAGCGGGGGGCCGGGGCGGCGGCGCGGGCGGTGGCGGTGCGGACGAAGGCGGCGAGGGCGGGGGAGCGGGACTCGGCGGGCCAGGCCAGGGTGAGGGTGACCGGGGGGACGTCGGCGACGGGGCGGTAGGCGAGCGCCGGGCGGGGGTGGCGGGCGGCGAGCCAGTCGGGGAGGAACCAGACGGCGGTGCCGAGCTCGACCAGGTTGAAGATCTGGGCGAGGTCGCGGCGGGGCGCGCCCGGGGCGGTGGACGGCCGGCGCGGTCCCTCGCCGGCGGGGAGGCCGTCGGGCAGGACGCGGCCCGCGAGGTCGGCGAGCGTCAGCGAGGTGCGGGCCGCGAGCGGGTCGGCGGCGGCGAGCGCGGCCAGGAGCGGCGCCGTCAGCAGCGGCTCGGTGTCGAGGCCGCGGGCGTCGAACGGCGTCGGGAGCAGCGCGACGTCGGCGCGGCCGTCGCGGAGCGCCGGGAGCTGCTCGCCCGGACCGCCCATCTGGACCTCGACGGGCAGCGCCGCCGGCTCGGACCGGTAGGCGTCCAGGATGCCCGGCAGCAGCCCGGCGTCGTAGTCGGCCTTCATCGCGAGGCGCAGGGCGGGCCGCGCGCGGCCCGCGTGCCGGGCGCGGTGCCCGGCCGCCGCGACGGCGTCGAGCGCGGTGCGGGCGTCGCGGAGCAGCACCGCGCCCGCGGGCGTCAGCGCGACCTGCCGCGTCGTGCGTTCCAGCAGCGCGACGCCGAGCCGCCGCTCCATCTCGCGGATCGCGCGCGACAGCGGCGGCTGCGCCATGCCGAGGCGCTCGGCGGCGCGGCCGAAGTGCAGCTCCTCGGCGACGGCCACGAAATAGCGGAGCTGGCGGACCTCCAGATCGTCCATACCCGGAGGGTATCAATGGTGCCCGGATCGGTCCTTCAGGTGCGCGGCGGCCCCGGGTTGACTGGGCGCGTTCCCATCACGGAGGTTCCGAAATGATCGTCATCACCGCCCCGACGGGCGCCATCGGCGGCAAGGTCCTGGCGCGCCTGCTGGACGCCGGCGAGGACGTGCGGGTCGTCGTCCGCGACCCGGCGCGGCTCGCGGCCGGCGCCCGCGAGCGCGTCGAGATCGTCCAGGGCTCGCACGGCGACCCCGATGTCGTCGGCAAGGCGTTCGACGGCGCGGACGCCGTCTTCTGGCTCGTCCCGCCGGACCACGCGAGCCCGAGCCTGGAGGCCACGTACCTGGACTTCACCCGCCCGGCCGTCGCGGCGATCGCGGCGTGCGGGGTGCCGCGCGTCGTCGGCGTCTCGGCGCTCGGGCGCGGGACGCCGCAGGCCGCGCGGGCGGGCCACGTCACCGCCTCGCTCGCGATGGACGACCTGCTCGCCGGGTCGGGCGCCGCCTACCGGGCGCTCGCGCTGCCGTCCTTCATGGACAACACGCTCCACCGGCTCGCCGAGATCAGGGACGCGGGCGTCTACGCCGCGCCGATCTCCGGCGACCGCGCCCTGCCGGCCTGCTCGACCGGCGACATCGCCGATGTCGCCGCCGCCCTGCTGCGCGACGCGTCCTGGACGGAGGGCGGGGAGGTGCCCCTGCTCGGCCCCGAGGACCTGACGCCGCGCGAGACGGCGGCGATCCTCGGCGACGTCCTCGGCCGGCCCGTGCGCTACGAGCACGTCCCGGCGGAGGAGTTCAAGGCCGGGTTCCTCGCTCGCGGGGCGTCCGAGGCGGTGGCGCAGGGGATGCTCGACATGATGCTCGCCAAGGAGGCGGGCCTCGACGGCGCGGTGCCGCGCACCGAGCGCACCGCGACTCCGACCGCGTTCCGGACGTGGTGCGAGAAGGTCCTGAAGCCGCTGGTCTGAGCAGGTAGGTGCTTGTCGGGTGTTCTGTGGAGAAATACCCGGAAAGACATGTGTAGTAATGGCTACGGTGAGCCGTCCTTTTCGACCTACCCCCCCAGGACGACTGACGTGAACATCGATTTCAGCGCGGAACCCACCTTCTCGTGGTACGTGGTGTTCCTCGCCTTCGCCGGCCTCGTGATGGTCGTCATGGCCGTGGCCGGCGGCGGCCAGGGCGCGGGCGTGCGGGCCTTCAACGGGGTCTTCGGCGCCGGCTTCCTCGGCTACGCGTTCTACCTCGCCTTCGTCTTCGACGGCGGCACCTACGTGATGTTCTTCAAGGCGTTCATCGTGCCGGTGCTGCTGCTCGTCAACTTCGTCCGCAGCCTCGCGTCGCGGCGCGGCGGCGGGGACGCCGAGAAGCAGGGCGTCCAGTACGGCGCGGCGCCGGGCGAGGTGCCGCCGGGCGCGCCGATGCAGCCCTTCCGGCCCGAAGCGCCCGCGCAGCCGGCCGCGCAGGCCCCCGCGCAGCCGCCCGTCCAGCACTGACGCCCGGACGGCGGGCGCCCCGCGAGGCCGGGGCGCCCGTCAGCCGGCGTCCCGGCTCCGGCGGTACATCGCGGCGACCTGGGTGGCGGCGAGGCGCGGCCAGACGCTCGTCGCCCCGGTGCTCCGGTCGATCACCAGGACGCTGCCGCCGATCATCGCGGGCGGGCGGGACCAGTCGGCGGGCGGCGGCTCGACCGGCCACACCACGAACCCGAGGTCGAACTCGTACACCCCGACCTCGTGGCGGCGCCCCTCAGCGGACGGCGCGCCGTCGAACAGGGCCCGGGACCGTTCCACCACCTGCTCCCTGGTGATCACTTCATCCCCCGGCCGTCCGGCCCGGTGACGATGACCCAGACGCCGTGCACGTTCGGGTGCAGCACGTCCGGGCCGCGCTCGCCGGTGGCGGCGTCCACCCAGAGCACCCGCCCCTCCTGGTTGCAGGCGTTCCAGGCGTGCGTGCCGGTGCCCTCGTCGGGGTGCCAGCCGTTGACGATCAGCGCGGCGTGGCCGTGCCCGAGGTCGTGCAGCCGGTCGCCGAGGACGCGGAGCGCCGACCCGTCGGGGCCGAGGTAGCGGAACGGCGCGCCGAGCGTCCGCTCGGCCCGGTCCCGGCCGCCGACCTCGCCGCGCAGCAGGCTGAGCGGGTCCTGCGGGTCGTAGGCGATGGTCGCGGCGGCGCGCGGCCGGCCGTACCAGATGTCGAGGAAGCTGAGGGCGCACTCCAGCGCGTTGCTGGTCCGGCTGCCCTCGCGCGGGGGCGGTTCTGCCATGGCGTCGACTCCGTCTCCTCGGCCGCTCGGGCCGATGCTAGGGCACCCGGCGCCGCGCCAGGACGGCCGCCCCGGTGGCCGGGGGGCGGGCGCCGCAGCGGGTGCAGGGCGGAGGCCGGGACGATGCGCCGGGAGCGGGGGTGATCGTAGGGTGTGCGGATGGACGCGAAGCCCGACGTGCTCGGACCCGGCTACGAGGCGATCGAACTGCCGCTCGGCACCGACTCCGAGGGGCCCGTCGTGGCGACCCTCGTCCGCCGCCGCGCGCCGGAGCCGGCGCGCCGCGCGGTGCTGTACGTGCACGGCTTCGTCGACTACTTCTTCCAGACCCACCTCGCCGACTTCTACGTCGCGCACGGCTTCGACTTCTACGCGCTGGACCTGCGCAAGTACGGCCGGTCGCTCCGCCCGCACCAGACGCCGAACCACATCGCGAGCCTCAGCGAGTACTTCCCCGAGATCGACGAGGCGGTCCGCGTCGTCCGCGAGGAGGACGGCCACGACCTGCTGCTCCTCAACGGCCACTCCACCGGCGGCCTGATCGCCGCCCTGTGGGCCGACCGGGTGAAGGGCCGCGGCCTGGTGGACGGGCTGTTCCTGAACAGCCCGTTCCTGGACATCAACGAATCGCTCGTCATGCGCAAGGCGGGCGCCGGTCTTGCGCGCGCGCTGCGCGGCCGGTTCCCCTCGGCGAAGCTGCCCGCCGGCGTCTCGGACGCCTACGTGCGCACCATCCACCGCGAGTACGGCGGCGAGTGGGACTTCGACCTGGCCTGGAAGCCGCTGGAGGGCTTCCCGGTGCGGGCCGCGTGGCTGGCGGCGGTCCGGCGCGGGCAGCGCCGGGTGCACGCCGGGCTCGATATCGACGTGCCGGTGCTGGTGATGGCGTCGGCGCGCAGCGTCCGGCCGTCCGCGCGCGCGCAGGCGCGGGCCGACCTCACTGCGCTCGACGCCGTTCTGGACGTCGGCCACATCGCCCGCTGGACGCCGCGGCTCGGCCGGCACGTGACCCTGGTGCGCATCGACGGCGGCCTGCACGACCTGGTGCTGTCGGCGGAGCCGGTGCGCGCGGAGGTGTTCGGCGAGCTGGCGCGCTGGATCCGCGGCTACCTGGGGGACTAGCGGCGCCGCGCGTCAGTCGAGGATCTTGGAGATGTCGACGTCGTCGAAGTCGACGGTCGCCTGCTGGGAGGCGTTGCCGCCGCGCCGCACACCGATGCCGATGCTGCCGTTCGGGAGCGGCCGGTCGGTGTCGGTGACGTCGGCGACCCGGTGCCCGTTCACCCAGGCCCGCACGCGGATCGTGCCGCCGCCGGCCGGCCACTCGCAGGCGAGCTGGAGCTTGTTGGCGCCCTTGCCGTGGAAGCCGCCCACCGAGTCGGCGGTGGCCAGGGCCTTGGAGCCGCGGTCCTTGGAGCTCTTCTGCAGGACGAGGCCCTTGCCGTCGCGCCGCATCCAGAACTCGTAGCCGGCGCTGTCGGCGCCCGCGCAGTAGACGCCGTAGGCGCTGTCAGGGGAGCCGGCCACGGGGTAGGCGGTGACGGTCGTCAGCGTCCGGAGGGGCAGGTCGTCGGCCTTCTTGGGCGCGCCCTTCCACCGCGTCTCGGTGATGCTGTCGGTCTCCATCCGGTACCGGCCGTCCTTGTACCCGGCGGAGCTGACGTAGGCCCCGCCGTCCCAGCCCGACCCGGTGTCGGAGAAGGTGTCGCCGAACACCGTCGCGAGCTTGGACGGCGGCCCGTCCGATCCGAGCAGCGCCCACGCGCCGAGGCCGGCGACCAGGACCGCGGCGAGCACGCCCGCGCCGATGGCGAGCGGCTTGCGCGGCAGGCCCGCTCCCCGGGGGGCGGGCAGGCCGGGTCCGGGCGCCGGGCCGTTGTCGTTGCGGGTGGTCTCGGCGGGCCGCAGCAGCGTCGCGTCGGGGGCGTGCCAGGACGCTTGGACGGTGTGCGCGAGCTGCTCGGAGCTCGGCGCCTCCTGCCCGACGAGCCGGGCGAGGAGCTCCTCCACCGAGGGGCGCTTGCGCGGGTCCTTGTCGAGCGCCGCCTCCACCAGCCGGCGCAGGCCGGGGTCCAGGCCGTCCAGCCGGGGCGGCTCGTGCGCCACCCGGTAGAAGATCTCCGGGACGGTGCTGCCGGCGAACGGCGCGGTCCCGAGGCCCGCGTAGGCGACGACGCAGCCCCAGGAGAACACGTCCGAGGCGGGGGTGACGGGCTCGCCGCGCAGCAGCTCGGGCGGCAGGTAGTTCGGGGTGCCGACGAACTGGCCGGTGCGGGTCGGACCCTCGGCCGCGTCGAGCGCCCGCGCGATGCCGAAGTCGATGACGCGCGGGCCGGTCGCCGACAGCAGCACGTTGGCGGGCTTCAGGTCGCGGTGCACGATGCCGGCGGCGTGGATGGCGCGGAGCGCGGTGGCGATGCCGACGGCGAGGCCCTCCAGGTCCGAGCCGGGCAGCGGGCCGCGCTCGGCGACGGCGCGCTCCAGGCTGGGGCCCTCGATGTACTCGGTGACGACGTACAGCGGGTCGCGGTCCAGCTCGGCGCCGATGACGGGCGCGGTGCAGAACCGGCGGACCTGCCCGGCCGCGGTCACCTCGCGGCGGAACCGCTCGCGGAACGCCGCCTCGCCCGCCAGCCCCTGGTTGATGACCTTGACGGCGACGGTGCGGCCGGCCGCGTCGGCGCCGAGGTAGACCGTGCCCATGCCGCCCTGGCCGAGCCGGCCGGTCAGCCGGTAGGGGCCGAGCCGCGGCGGGTCGCCGGGGAGCAGCGGGGGGTGGTCGTCGCCGGTGTGCGTGGTCATCACGATCCTGGTGTCCTCGGGGGGCCGACCCGACAAACCATAGCGATCTCGTACTTAATGCCGCGTCAAATCCAGTCCCGCAGGGTCCGGCCGGCGAGGGCCACCGCGCCCTCCACCCGCGCGGCGATCACCGCCGGGTCGTCGATCTCGCGCCGCGCGCAGTCCTCGAACGCGATCCGGCTCGCCGCCGCGTAGAACGCCACGATGACGCGGGGCCGCAGGTCGGTGTCGGAGTCGACGCCCTCGCGGCGCGCGACGATCCCGGCGAGCCGCTCCTCGGACGCGCGGAAGCGGGCCATCTCGGCGGCGGCGAGCGCGGGCGTCCGCTCGATCACCTGGCGGACGCGGCGGAACCGCTCGGCCTCGTGCTCGCCGCTCTCGGCGATCGTCCAGAGCACCGCGCGCAGCGACTCCAGCAGCGCGGTGAAGGGCCGCTCGCCCGGCGGGCGCGCGGCGAGCGCCTCGGCCATCACCGCGTCGAACTCGCCGAGGAAGCCGGCGACCACGTCCTCCTTGGTGGCGAAGTAGCGGAAGAAGGTGCGCTGCGAGACCTCCACCGCGGCGACGATCTCGTCGATGGTGGTGGCGTCGTAGCCGCGGTCGAGGAACAGGTCGAGCGCGGCGTCGACGAGCGCCGTCCGGGTCCGCTGCTTCTTGCGCTCGCGCAGCCCGGCGAGCGCCCGCCCGGACGCGGGCGGCGCGTCCCCTCCGGCCGGCGCGCTGCGGGCGAGCGGATCGGGGACGGCGGTCATCGCGGGCTCCTGCGGGGGACGTCCGAGCGGGCGTGTTCCTAGGGGTTTACCACGGAAACCGCCTCGCCGGCCGGTTTCCGCGCGCCCGGCGGGAGGCGGGCTAGGTAGGTATGGCGGCGGTCCGAAAATAGGTGGACGTAAGCATGCCGGATCGCCTGCGCCGGGCATTTCCCGCGGGCCATCCTGGAAGCAGGTTGTCTTCCGCCGTCGATACGGACACCGCGCCGCCGGACCGACGGTGCTCCCTCGCACCCCTGATGAGGCGGCTGATCGAGATGTCCGTAATCGGTTCACCCGAGCTGGCCGGGACGCGCCGGCACCACCTGGCCGCCCTGGCCTACGAGGTCGAGGCGCGCGGGCTGCGCTGGCGCCTCGCCGGACCCGAGGGGTCGGTGCTCGCCGTCGTCGGCCCGCGCACCCGCCGCCAGCTCATGGTGGTGGCGACGCCGACCGGCGGCGGCTGGTCCTACCTGTGGAGCGGCGGCGGCATGGCCGACGCGGCCCGCGCCGCCGACGCCGCCGACCTCCTCGCCCGGCTGCTCGGCTGTACCGATTGAAGTCACGGCCCGAAGTACTCGCCTGGCGGCTCGCACTTCGACCGCGCCTTGGGCGAGTGCGACATCGCTTCGCGATCTGACCGCGCGGGGCTCGCCTGCGGCGTCGCCCCGCGCGGTCAGGTAGCGCACTCGCGTGCGGGGCCGGGGTCGTTGCGCGGCCGCGGCCGTCCGAAAGATCAACCCCGGTTGCCTCCCGGGCGGGCCCTTCCCTAGACTCGGTGACGAACGTATGTTCGAACGGGCCGCATGCCTTCCCCCGTGCGGTGGACGCACCACTCACAGGGCGGGGGAGGCAGATGACGCGCGTGTTCGGCGATCCGGTGGACGTCTGGACGAGCGGGGGGCGGCCGGTCCGGTTCGTCTGGCAGGGCCGGCTGTACAGCGTCCGGCGCGTGCTGGAGCACTGGGTCACCACGCGGGACTGGTGGCGGGAGAGCCGCCCCGACGAGCAGGCCGCGGGGGAGCGCGAGTTCTGGCGGGTGGAGGCGTCCCCCGACCGCGAGATCGGCGTGTACGAGCTGCGCCACGACCCCGCCGACGACTCCTGGATGCTGTCGCGGGTGTGGGACTGAGATGGCCGTGCACCTGCACGTCGCCTCCGCCTACTCGCTGCGCCACGGCGTCGCGCGGCCGGACGCGCTCGCGGCGCGCGCGTCCGCGCTCGGCATGGAGGCGCTGGCGCTCACCGACCGCGACGGCCTGTACGGCGCGGTCAAGCACGTCCAGGCGTGCGCGCGCGAGGGCATCGCGCCGATCGTCGGCGCCGACCTGGACCTCGGCGGCGGCGAGCGGATCGTGGTCCTCGCGCGCGGGCGCGCCGGCTGGGCGTCGCTCTGCCGCCTCGTCACCGCCGCCCACCACGCCGGCGGGCGCGGCCGCCCGGTGGCGAGCCGCGACCTGGTCGCCGCGCACGCCGCCGGGCTGGTGGTGCTGCTCGGACCCGCCTCGGACGTCGGCCGGGCGGTCGCCGAGCGTCGCCCCGACGTCGCCGCCGCGCGGCTCGCCGCCTGGCGGGCCGTCGCCGAGACCGCCGTGGAGATCGTCGACCACCACGGGCGCGGCGAGGCGCACCGCGCCGCGCGGATGCTGGCGCTCGCCCGCGCGGCGGGCGTCCCGGCCGTCCTCGGCAACGCGGTCCGCTACGCCGAGCCCGGCGACCACCCGGTGGCGCAGGTGCTGGACGCCGCCCGCAAGCTCGTCCCGCTGGACCGCCGCCACCTGGAGGACGTGACCGGCCGCGCCTACCTCACCTCCCCGGACGAGATGCGCCGCACCGCCGAGCGGTCCTGCGGCGAGGACGAGGCGGCCGCGCTGCTCGCCGCGACGCGGCGCCTCGGCGAGCGCTGCGCCCTCGACGGCGGCCGCGACCTCGGCATGGACCGCGTCCACCTGCCCGAGACGGCCGGCGACCTCGCCGAGCGCTGCGCCGCCGGGCTCGTCCGGCGCGGCCTGGAGCGGTCGGCGCGGGCCGCCGAGCGCCTCGCCGCCGAGCTCGCCGTCATCGCCCGCAAGGGCCTCGCCCCCTACTTCCTCACCGTCGCCGACGCCGCCGCGCTGATCCGGGCGCGCGGCATCCGCTGCGCGATCCGCGGGTCGGGCGCCGGCAGCCTCGTCAACTACCTGCTCGGCATCGGCGACCTGGACCCGCTCCGCCACGGCCTGCTGATGGAGCGGTTCCTCGCCGACAGCCGCCCCGGCCTGCCCGACATCGACCTGGACGTGGAGTCGGCGCGGCGCCTGGAGGCGTACCGGGCGCTGTTCGACCGCTACGGCGCCGACGGCACCGCGACGGTGTCGATGATGGAGACCTACCGGGCGCGGTCGGCGATCCGCGACGTCGGCGCCGCCGTCGGGCTGCCGCCGCACGAGATCGACGCGATCGCCAAGGCGTTCCCGCACGTGCGGGCCCGGCAGATCCGCGCCGCCCTGCACGACCTGCCCGAGCTGCGCGCCAGCGGCCTCGACCAGGGCCGCCTCCAGGTGGTCTTCCGGGTGGCCGAGCGGCTGGACGGGCTGCCCCGGCACGTGGCGATGCACCCGTGCGGGGTGCTGCTGTCCAACGCCTCGCTGCGCGACCGCAGCCCCGTCGAGCAGAGCACCGCCGGGTTCCCGATGAGCCAGTACGACAAGCACGACGTGGAGGCGATGGGCCTGCTGAAGCTCGACGTCCTCGGGGTGCGGATGCAGTCGGCGATGGCGCACGCCGTCGCCGAGATCGCCCGCACCGGCGGCGGCGACGTCGTCCTGGAGGACCTGCCCGCCGGCGACGCCCCCACCTACGAGATGATCCGCTCCGGGCGCACCCTCGGCTGCTTCCAGATCGAGTCGCCCGGCCAGCGCGAGCTCGTCGGCAAGCTCCAGCCGCGCACCCTGGACGACCTGGTCATCGACATCTCGCTGTTCCGGCCGGGGCCGGTCAACTCCGACATGGTCACGCCGTTCCTGGACGCCCGGCACGGCCGCGCCGAACCCGCCTACCCGCACCCCGACCTGGAGCCCGCGCTCCGCGAGAGCAACGGCGTCGTCGTCTTCCACGAGCAGGTGCTCCGCGTCATCGACGCCATGACCGGCTGCGGCCTGTCGGACGCCGAGGCCGCCCGCCGCGACCTGGCCGCCGAGGACGGGCGCGAGCGGGTCCGCGCCTGGTTCGCGGGCGCGGCCGCCGCCCGCGGCTACGACGACGCGACGATCGCCGAGGTGTGGCGGACGCTCGCGGCGTTCGGCGCGTTCGGGTTCTGCAAGGCGCACGCCGCCGCGTTCGCGCTGCCGACCTACCAGTCGGCGTGGCTGAAGCGGCACCATCCGGCGGCGTTCTACGCGGGCGTCCTCACCCACGACCCCGGCATGTACCCGAAGCGCGTGGTGCTGGACGACGCCCGCCACTTCGGCGTGCCGATCCTGCCGCTGGACGTCAACCGGTCGGCGCCGCAGTGGCACGTCGAGCCCGTCGCGGAGGGCGGCGCGGCGGGCATCCGGGTCGCGCTGAACGAGGTGAAGGGCATCAGCGACGCCGAGGTCGGCCGGATCGTCGCCGAGCGCCCCTACCGGTCGCTGCCCGACTTCTGGGAGCGCGCCCGCGTGAGCCGCCCCGTCGCCGAGCACCTCGCCCTCGCCGGCGCCTTCGACGGCCTGCACGGCGCGGGCCGCCGCGACCTGTACCGCCGGGTCGGCGCGCTGGCCCGGCCGGGCCGCGCCGCCGTCCGGGGACAGCTCCCGCTCGGCGACCTGGGCGAGGAGGTCCCGGCCGGGGACCTGCCGCCGATGACGCCCGGCGAGATCGTGGAGGCCGAGCTGGAGATCCTCGGCCTGGACGTCAGCCGGCACGTCCTCACCTTCTACGACGACCTGCTGGACGCCCTCGGCGTGGTGCGCGCCCGCGACCTGCCCGGCGCCCGCGACGGCGACCGGGTGCTGGTGGCGGGCGTGAAGGTGGCGACGCAGACGCCCGCCGTCCGGTCCGGGCAGCGCGTCATCTTCGCGACGCTGGACGACGCGACCGGCCCCGTCGACCTGGCGTTCTTCGAGTCGGTGCAGGACCGCTGCGCCGCGACGCTGTTCGGGTCCTGGACGCTGCTCGCGCGCGGCCGCGTCCGCCGCGCGGGCGCCCGCGCCGTCACCCTCACCGGGCAGGCGTGCTGGGACCTGGCGGTGCTGTACGGGCACTGGCTGGACGGCGGCCTCGGCGCGGTGCGCCGCGCGATGGCGCAGGCCCGGCCCGCGCCCGCGTCCGCGTCCGCCGGGCCGGTGCCGTCAGGCCGCGTCGTCTACGCCAACGGGTTCGCGCTGTCGCCCTACGCCGACATCGGCCACGCCGGCCCGGACGTCCGCCGCTCGCCCGCGCGGCTCTGGCATGCCAGCGGCGGCAGCTCCGGACCCACTGTCTAGGCGTCGCGAAGGACCTGGAGGCGGGTGACCTGGAAGACCGTCACCATGCAGAACGCGGCGGCGAGCGCGAGGAAGGCCGCCGCGGCGACGCCGAGGTGCACGTCGTAGCGGGCCTCGGCGAGGGAGTCGGCGTGCGCGCCGGCGAACAGCCGGGCGGCGGCGAGGCCCGTCAGCAGGCACCCCCACCAGGCCGCGACGACGGCGCCCGCGGCCTGCCGCTCGGCCGTCCGGTAGCGGCCGCTGTTCACCCACACGTCGTAGACGAGGCGCGGCGGCAGCCACAGGTTCACGACCGGGCAGAGCCAGCCGAGCACGACCCAGGACCGGTGGTAGCGGTGCGGGCCCGGCGACTGCCGGTAGGCGCGCCAGAGCCACGCCAGGTACAGCAGGCCCGTCAGCCCGGCGAGCAGGCCGCAGATGACGAACACCTCGGTGTAGGGCAGCAGCGACCGCGACGTCGCGGCGGGGTCGAAGGTGTCGTGGGTCGCGGCGTGCAGCGGCACCGACAGGCGGAGCAGGCTGATGCCCGAGCCGAGCGCGATGAAGGCGTTGAAGCCGAGCAGCATGAACACCGCGACCCCGACGGCGCGGAAGTCGCGGCGGCGCGCCCACGCCCCGCAGGCCGGGCAGCGCGCGACCTCATCGGGGATGATGTCGCCGCAGAGCGCGCACGGCATGGTCCGGACCTCCCTCGCGCTTTGCCGGGGCCTGCTTCGGATACTACGTACCTTTGACCTGCCACGCGCGCGGCCCGCCGCACGCGACCGACCGGGGTGTGTTGGCCGGGTCGCGCCGGGAGGGCCGCGCCGGACGGGGAGCGCCGGACGGGGAGCGCTGGACGGGTCGCGCTGGACGGGTCGCGCTGGACGGGTCGCGCTGGACGGGTCGCGCTGGACGGGTCGCGCTGGACGGGTCGCGCCGGGTGGGACGCGCTGGACGGGGTGCGCTGGACGGGGTGCGCTGGACGGGTCGCGCCGGGTGGGACGCGCTGGACGGGGTGCGCTGGACGGGGTGCGCTGGACGGGGTGCGCTGGACGGGACGCGCCAGCCGGGGTGTGTTGGGCGTGGTGTGTTGGGCGGGGTGCGCTGGGTGGGGCGGTTATACGGCCAAGCGGGTCGCGAGGAGTGTTGCGGCGGCGGCGATCGCGAGCCACAGGGCGGCGAGCCGCGCGCCGCCGTCCAGCAGCCGTTCCGGGCGGAGCCGTGTGACCAGCAGCAGCGCCCACCACTCGGCGGCCAGCGCGATCATCGCGTACAGCGAGCCGTAGCCGAGCGTGGCGAACCCGAGCAGCAGCAGCCACGGGGTGATGCCGTGCAGCAGCAGCGCGGGCCCGCGTGCCCGGCCGTGCAGCCCGCGGCGCATTCCGGCCAGCACCGCGCCCCAGCCGAGGGCGACCGCGAGCCACACCGCGAGGACGGCGGCCGGCACCCCGGTCAGCGGACCAGCCCCGACTCCCAGGCCCACGCGGCGACCTCGACCCGGTTCCGCGTGCCGAGCTTGCGGTGCACGCTGCCGAGGTGGGTCTTGACGGTGGACAGCGACACGAACAGCTCCCCGGCGATCTCGTCGTTGGTGCGGCCGCGCGCGACGAGCCGCACCACGTCCAGCTCCCGCTCGGTGAGCCGCTCGGCGGGCGGTGCGGCCGCGGGCGCGGCGGGCGGCACCGCGAGCCGCGACAGCAGCCGCACGGTGATCGACGGCGACACCAGCGACCCGCCGTTCGCGGCGGCCCGCACCGCCTCGACGAGCAGCGCCGGGCCGGCGTCCTTCAGCAGGAACCCGGCGGCGCCGCCGCGCAGCGCGGCGTACACGTACTCGTCCAGGTCGAAGGTGGTGACGATGACGACGCGCAGCGGGTCGGGGACGCCCGGCCCGGCCACCTGCCGGGTCGCCTCCAGGCCGTCCACGCCGGGCATCCGGATGTCGAACAGGCACACGTCGGGGCGCAGCTCGCGGGCGCGGGCGACCGCCTCGGCGCCGTCGCGGGCCTCGCCGACGACGGTCATGTCGGCCTGCGCCTCGATGATCATCCGGAAGCCGGTGCGGACCATCTCCTGGTCGTCGGCGATCAGCACGCGGAGGGTCACGGGCCCCATCCTCCCAGTTCCGCGGGACCGTCGAGGACGGCCACCACCTCCCAGCCGCCTTCGGGACGCGGCCCGGCGCGCAGCCGCCCGCCGACGGCGTCCACCCGCTCGCCGAGCCCGGCGAGCCCGAACCCGCCGGACGGCAGCAGCCGCCCGCGGCCCTGCCCGTCGTCGCGGACCGCGACCCGCACCCCGCCCTCGGGCGCCCGGTCGATGACGACCCGCACGCGGGTGGCATCGGCGGCGTGCTTGCGGGCGTTGGTGAGCGCCTCCTGCACGATGCGGTGCGCGGTCGTCGCGACCTCGGGCGGCAGCACGCCGAGGCCCGGCGCGACCGTCAGCGTCGCGGGCGGGTGCCGGAACCCCGCGACGAGGTCGGTGATGCGGGCGAGGTCGCCGACCGGGCGGGTCGCGCCGGGACCGTTCTCGCCGGGGCCGACCTCGCCGGGGCCGTCCTGCGCGGCGCGGAGCAGCCCGACCATCCGGCGCATCGAGGTGAGCGCCTCGGCGCCGGCCCGCTCGATCCCGGCGAACATCGCGTCCAGCTCCTCGGGGCCCTGCGCGCTGCCCGCCCGCGCCGCGTACCGGGCGGCCTGCGCCTGCACGACGATGCCGGTGACGTGGTGGGCGACGAAGTCGTGCAGGTCGCGGGCCAGGTCGAGGCGCTCGTCGCGGCGCGCGTCGTCCAGGGCGCGGGCGCGGCGCGCGTCCAGTGCCCGCAGGTACAGGCCGATGCCGACGGCGATGAAGACGAGCACCGCGAGCGGCGCCGAGAACACCAGCGCCGCCAGCGGCGACCCGCGGATCGACACGGCGACGACCGCACCGCCGATCAGCACCGCCAGGGGCATCAACCTCGGGCGCGGCGCCTGCCACATCATCCGCCCGACCAGCACCAGCAGCGCGCAGATCTCCAGCGCGACGGAGGGGTTCACCCACGGCGGGTCGGCCACCGCCAGGACCGCGGTCAGGACCAGCGACGCCGCCGCCGACGCGACCGCCCACGGCAGCGGCCGCCACCGGGCGAGCGCGGCGAACGAGGCGAGCGCGGCGACGGCGTAGAGCGCGGCGTCGTACCAGGTGAAGCCCCGGTTCACGGTGCGCGCCACCATGATCAGCAGCAGGAACAGGCCGGCGCAGCCCCACAGCGCGACGCGCGCCAGGCAGCCGCCGACCGACTGGAACCGGTCCAGCCCGGTCACCGATCCGTTCATGGTTCCGAGGCTACGACCTGCGGCCGGACGCCGGATCGGCCGTTCGGCCGATCCTGCCGCCGCAGGACCGGCCCGGAGTCCGATGCGCCGGTCCCGTCCGGTTCCGCACGCTGGGTGCATGAACGCTCTGGACCCCGTCCTCGCCGGGACGGCGCTGCGCCGGCGGTTCGGCGCGGCCGTGGCGCTGGACGGCGTCTCCCTGGCCGTCGCGCCGGGTGAGACCGTCGCCGTCATGGGCCCTTCCGGCTCGGGCAAGTCGACGCTCCTGCACGTGCTGGCGGGCATCGTCCGCCCCGACGAGGGTGAGGTGCGGCTGTTCGGGCAGCGCATCGACAACCTCGGCGAGCGGCGCCGCAGCGCGCTCCGCCGCACCCGTTTCGGGTTCGTCTTCCAGCACGGGCAGCTCCTGCCCGAACTGCCCGCCGACGAGAACGTCGCGCTGCCGCTGATGTTGGACGGGACGGCGCGCGGCGCGGCCGTCGCCGCCGCGCGCGCCTGGTTCGGGCCGCTCGGCCTCGCCGGGCTGGAGCGGCGGCGTCCGGGCGAACTGTCGGGCGGGCAGGCGCAGCGCGTCGCGATAGCGCGCGCGCTCGTCACCCGTCCGGCGGTGGTGTTCGCCGACGAACCGACCGGCGCCCTGGACCAGCGCACCGGGCACGACACGATGCGGCTGCTGGTGGACGCCGCGCGCGGCAACGGCGCGGCGCTCGTCGTCGTCACCCACGACCCGGGCGTGGCGCGCTGGTGCGGGCGCGTCGTGGAGGTCCGCGACGGGCGGCTCGCGCACTTGGCGGGCGCGCCGTGAGGCGGCCGGAGGCGGGGGCCGGTGGTGGGCGCGGTGCGGAGACCGGAGGCGGGGGCGGGGCGGGAGCCGATGGTGGGCGCGGGGTGGGGACCGGGACAGCGCGTCCGGTGAGATCCGTGCCAGGGCTCGTGAACCTCGGGCTGACCTGGCGGTTGATGCGCGGCGGCGGGCTGCTCGGGCCGCTGCTGACGTTCGCGGCGGTCACCGTCGCGTCCGGGCTGCTGCTGTTCGCGGCGGCGGCCGACCACGCCTTCGCGCAGCGCGCGGACGCCGACGCCTGGCGGCACCCGGCCGCCTCGGGGACGGCGACGGCCGTCGAGGCGCTGTCCACCGACCACGTGCGGGGGCGGCCGGTCACGGTCGTGGACCTGGCGGCGCTGGAGCCGTCCGCGCCGGTCCCGCCGGGCCTGCCGCGCTTCCCGCGCCCCGGCGAGACCTGGACGTCCCCGGCGCTCGCCGCCCAGATGCGCCGCCTGCCCGCCGACCAGCTCGCCGACCGCTTCCCGGCCCGTGCCGGGAACCTCGGGGACGCGGCGCTGGTGCATCCCGGCGAGCTCGTCGCGGTCGTCGGGCGCGCGCCGGGCGACCCGGCGATGACGGCGGAGCGGCTGCGCAACGAGGGGTCGTCGCCGGCCGTCCGCATCGACCGCTTCGCGCGCGGCGCGGTGTCGACCGTCCCGGAGATGTACCGGGTGCTCGCGGCGATCGCGTCCGTCCTGATGATCGTCCCGCTGCTGGTGTTCGGGGGCGCGGCGGCCCGCCTCACCGTGGCGCGCCGGGACGCGCGGCTCGCCGCGCTGCGCCTCGTCGGCGCGACGCCTGGCCAGGTCGTGGCGATGACGGTCGCCGAGGCGGTGCTGACCGCCTGCGGCGGCGCCGTCGCCGGGGCGCTGCTGTACGCGTTCGCGGTGCCCGCGCTCGTCCACCTGGAGTTCGGGGGCGGCGGCTGGTACGCCGCCGACCTGTGGCCGCCGCTGCCGTGGCTGCTCGGCGTGCTGCTCGCGGTGCCGCTGCTGGTCGGGCTGAGCGCCGCCGCAGGGCTCCGCCGCGTCGTGGTGAGCCCGCTCGGCGTCGCGCGCCGCGTCACGCCGCCGGGCCTGCGGGCCGTGCGGGTCGCCGCGCTCGCCGCCGTCCTGCTGGCCTTCGCGGTCTTCGCCGGGACCTGGACGGGGCTCGGGCGGGCGGGCGCGGTGGTCCTGCTGGTGCTGCTCGGGTCGGCGTTCCTCGCCTCAACCTGGTCGGGCCGTGGGTGGTGGCGCTCATCGGGCGGATCGCCGTCGCCACCGCGCGCCGCCCGGCCCGGCTGCTCGCCGGGCGCCGCCTGGTGGACGACCCGCGCGCCGCCTGGCGGACCGTCGCGGGCGTCGCGCTCACGGGGTTCGTCGCGGGCTTCCTCGGGCTGCTGAACCCGCCGGTGTCCGCATTGGGGGACGGCCCGGCGGACCGGCTCGACGTGACCGTCCCCGGTCCGTCCGCCGCCGCCCTCGCGGACCGGGTGCGCGGGCCGCTGGCTGGGCTTCGCGCCACCGTCGCCGTCGACGGCGACACGGCCCGGATCACCGTGCCGGGTGGGGAGGCCGCGATCGACCGGGCCCGCACCGTGTTGGCGCGCTCGGTGCCGGGCGCCGCCGCCATACGCGGCACCGACACCACAGCGGCGTCCTACCTGCTGGCCGACCTGCGCACAGGGTCGCTGACGGTGCTCGCCGTGTCGTTCGTCATCGCCGTCACCAGCGCCGGGATCAGCGGCGCGTCCGCCGTGCTGGACCGCCGCCGCGCCTACGCGTCGCTGGCGCTCGCGGGCACGCCCCTCGCCGTCCTGGACCGGGCGCGGCGGCAGGAGACGCTGATCCCCCTCGCCGTCATGGGCGGCGGGTCGCTGCTCACGGGCGCGGTGTTCGCGTCGCCGTTCGGCGCGTCCCCGAGTCCCGGCAACGTCCTCACGCTGCTGGCGTGCGTGACGCTCGGCGTAGCCGGGATCCTCGGCGCGGGCGCGCTCAGCCGCCCGCTGCTGCGGTCGATGGCGTCCGACCCGTCGCCGAACCCCGACTGACCGGAAAACCGTTGGCGTCCGCCGAGGTCAGCACGCCATCCTGGGCGGCATGGAGATCAGGGAGGCGACCTCGGCGGACTGGCCGCGCATCTGGCCGTTCGTTCGGGACATCGCGCGGGCCGGCGAGACGTTCTCGTGGCCGCTCGACGTCACCGAGGAGCAGGCCCGGACCTTCTGGACGGGCAACGAGGTCACCCTCGTGGCCGTCGACGCGGACGGCACGATCCTCGGCAGCGCCAACGCCGGCGCCAACCACATGGGGCCCGCCTCGCACATCGCGAGCGCGAGCTTCATGGTCGACCCGGCCCACCAGGGCCGCGGCGCCGGCCGCGCCCTCGGCGAGGCCGTGCTCGCCTGGGCGAGGGCTGCGGGCTACCGCGCCATGCAGTTCAACGCGGTGGTGTCGACCAACGAGCGCGCCGTCCGCCTGTGGCGGTCGCTCGGCATGGAGGTGGCCGCCACACTGCCCGAGGGATTCCGGCATCCCGTCCATGGGTATGTCGGACTGCACGTCATGTACCGGCTGCTCTGACGCCCCGGAAATGTCAGAGGCGGGCCGTACCTTCGCACCGTGACGAGGGAGAAGTCACGCACCGTGCCGAACCGGGGAGATCGTTCGGCACGTATCGACCGGTGACGCACCGGCCGGCGGGGCGGGGGGACCGAACCGCCGGATGAAGGAAGAGGGGTAGCCGTGAACGAAACGACGTTCCATCTCACCCACGCGCAGCTCCACGGGCCCGCCGAGCGGACCCTCGTCGAGCCGCGCCTCTCCGCACTGGCCCACCAGACCCTGAACGCCTACGCCGAGCCCACCGCCCCTGCTGCCGCCGCCGTCCCGCCGGTCCCGGCGCCGGGGGCCCTGTCCCTGGCCGAGGCCCTCACCACGGCCCGCCAGATCCGCTACCGCCCGCGCCACGAACTCGCGGCGTAACCTCCAGCGGCCCGAACGCCCCTCGCCCGCGCGCTCCACGCGCAGGCCGAGGGGCGTTCGACGTCCCGCCCCCGCTGGCACCTGCCCGCCCGCACCCCCATGACCACCCGGCCATCTCAGGTTGAGATGCGGCGTGTTGGCCTCTTTCGATCTCCACAGAGCCCAACACGCCGCATCTCAACTTCGAGCGACCGGGCGGTCATGCTCAGAGCTCCTTGATCGCACCGACGAAGCGACGGAAGTCAGTGCGGCCGAGCACAAGGCTCCCGCCCTCCGGGTCCTTGCTGTCGCGGACGGCGACGCTATCGGGCACGGCGGCCAGCTCGACACACTCGCCGCCGTTGCCCGCACTGTGCGAGGACTTCCGCCACCCGACATTGCCCAGGTCCATGCGCTAGAGCTCCTTGATGGCGTTAGCGAGGCGGTGGAAGACGGCGCGGTCGAGCAGAAGCGCGCCGCCTCCTGGGGCCTTGCTATCGCGGACGCCTACGGCCGTCCTGAAGTCGGCAAGCTCAACACAGTGCCCGCCGTTCTCCGTCGATTGTGACGCTTTGCGCCATGCAGTCCTGCGCAGGTCCATGCGCTAGAGCTCCTTGATCGCGTTAGCGAAGCGACGGAAGCTGGTGCGGCCGAGCAGAAGCGCGCCGCCTTCGGGCTCTTTGCTGTCGCGGACGGCCACGCTACCGGGCACCGCAGCCACCTCGATGCAATCGCCGCCATTCTCGCCGCTGCGAGATGCCTTACGCCATATGGCGTTGCTCAGGTGCATGGGCTAGAGCTCCTTGACGGCGTTAGCGAGGCGGCGGAAGTTGGCCCGGTCGAGCAGAATCCTGTCGCCCTCCGGGTCCTTGCTATCGCGGACGGCGACGCTACCGCGCATCGCGGCCAACTCGACGCACTCGCCGCCATTGCCGCCGCTGCGGGACGACTTTCGCCAAGTCATTGCATTCAGGTCCATCTGCCTGCCTTAATCTGGTGTATAAGTTCAATCGACTGCTTCACGGGCAGTGCCAGCGACTGTATCTCTCGAAGGACTTGCCGCTGAGTGTTGATGTCGTCCGCGTCTTCCATGGTGAAACCTCGTGCCGCGCATTCCGTATAGGCGAGTTCTCTTCTGTCCGGTAGAAGCGCAAGCGTGAACGCACTGATGTTTCCTTGGTGGTCGCCGCGCATTGGAACGACTTGAACCGTTACCTTACGTGATATGGCATCGATCAGGGCGTCGCACTGTTCCGCCATGATCTCAGGTCGCCCGACTTCCCTGATCAAAACCCCCTCGTCGATGAGGAACAAGCAGTTGGGGGGCGGAGGCTCGTTGCGCACCAACACCTCTTGCCGCTTCATACGGCCGTCGACTGCTTTCTTGTCTCCGTACAAGAGGACTTCGGCGTACTCGGGCGTCTGGAGCAGCCCATGCACCAGGTTGAGGCTGTAGGAGGTCAGCTCCAGGGCTTCGTTCTCAACGATGTGCCAGTCGAACCAGGTGGGGAACGCCGCGTCCTTCACAAGGTCTTGCCACAGGGCGATCAGTTCGCCGCCCGCGTTCAGTTCACGGTCCATGATCTCGGTGAACTCGCGGGAGCAGCGAGTGCGGCCGTTCTCGATGGCGCCTATGTACTGGTACTTGACTCCGGCGCCGTTGTTCGCGCGTGCCGCAACGGCCTCCTGCGTCCAGCCCTTCGCTTCCCGGTAGCTGCGGAAGCGCTTGCCGAAGGCTCGCAGGCTGGGGGAGACGGTGGCCTTGTTGGGCTTCGGGGACATGATCTCGACCTCTCCCTGCCAAAGTACGACCCAATCGCCACCAAACAAAGGGCGGTGGCGGTCCATCCACTTGCACACCTGCGAGCTGCGCTTGGTTACTCACAGTACAGAACCGGTGCCTGAATGGGTCAGGGGGAACAACCGTCCATCGAAGGCGATCAATCATGATCCAGAATCCGCACGGCAAGCCGCCTGGGGCGGCGAACGGCGTCACTCACCTGATCATTAAGTCGCGACCGGAAAGCGTGAAGAACGCTCGCGATTTCGTCGGGCTCTGGTTCGACGCGCAAGGCTTCGACGAGACCGCAGCCGGCATCGCCGTGATCGTCGCGTCGGAGCTCGTCACGAACGCTCATCTGCACGGGACCGGGGAAAACGACGACATCACCGTCCGCCTGTACCGCTCGGACGCCGGCCCCATGATCGAGGTGTGGGACGGCGGCGACGACGAGCCGAAGATGCGGCACGGCGGCATCGACCTGGAGAGCACGTCCGGGCGCGGCCTCGCGATGATCGACCGCATCGCCTGTATGTGGGGCTACGACTTCCGCGTCTCCGGCGGCAAGACCGTATGGGCCCTCCTGTGCGAGAACTACAAGGAGCCTGCGGCCTGATCGGCGATGCGCGGCTTGCCGGTGGCGCATCCGCTGGGGTGGTCCAAGGGGACCGGCCACTCGCTCCACCATGTGCAGCCCGTGCCCTCCAACCCGCCGATGGCGCGGCCGGGTCGGAAGGGGCCTATCTTCATGATCATGGATCATCGGGGGGAGTTTCGTCGGGCAGCGCTCGAGTTGGGCGTCCCGGACGATGAGATCGGCAGATTCAGCGAGCATCTTCGCTTGTCGATCGGGCTGTTCGGGGGCGGCGACGGTTCTCCGGTCGGGCAGTTCGGCGGGGTGCCCCGGCTGCCGGTGGGCATGAAGTGGCCTTCCGCCGGGACCGGTCCGCTACCGCTGCTCCTCTCCGTCGATTGCGGGGCGCTCCCGAGGGTCGACGGCTTCGACCTGCCGACGGGCGGGACGCTGCTCTTCTTCGTGGACCAGGAGATGGACCACGAGGACGACTCCGGAAGGTACGCGCAGGTCGTGTACGTACCGGAGGGCGCTGAGACTGCGGTCGCGGAGGTCCCCGGTTCCGTGCCCGTCCGTGAGCGACTCGACCTCTACGCCGAGATCGGGGCCGAACTGCCCCGCTGGCTCCAGGAGGGCGACGAGGACTGGCACGAGTACTGGGAGGACCTCGACTGGGAGGACATGTCGCCCTTCCAGCAGCGGCTGGCCCGGTACATGGAGGACGACCTGCCGCACCTGGAGGAACTCCGGACCCTGGCTCATGACCTCTGGCCGTCCGGCGCCGGCATCGTCATCGGCGGATACGCCGACGACGAGGTGATCAAAAGTATCGCCGAGCAGACCCTCGCGGGTCGCGAGAAGGCAGGGGAGATCCCCGCCATCCCTATCGCGAAATGGGATTCCCACCTGGAGCAGGAAAGGCACCGGCTGGCGAGCGAATGGATTTCTCTGGTCAGAGAACGTCCTGGCTACGAGGAATACTGCACGGGTTTCGTGATCCGCCACGACGACCTGGCCGCCGTTCGGGTGGGCAAGGCGCTGGCCGTGACCGACTTCAAGGCCCCGTGACCAGGTTCGGTTGCGCCTCTGCGGCCGGGTGGCCGAGGCAGGCCCAACGGCGCGTCTACCAGGGATGATTCAGGACGAGCGTTCATGGGCGCCAGGGCGTCATGGCGCACGGGCCGCCTGGACCGGCGCACGGGGACACTTGTTCTCTACCTAGCCCCTAGGTAGAGCTGGAGCATGGTCGGACGTGAGAAGGGTCCGGCGGCGCCGCGCATGACGCTGCCGACGCAACTCGTGCTGCGGGCTCTGCTGGAAGAGTGGACGCACGAGTTCTACGGGCTGCAGATCGGGCAGGCCGCCGGGCTGCCGTCGGGGACGGTGCACCCCATCCTTGCCCGCCTGGAGAAGCTGGGCTGGTTGGAGTCGCGGTGGGAGGACGCGGATCCGGCCGAGCAGGGCCGGCCCCGCCGCCGCTACTACAAGCTCACCCCCGATGGTGCCGAGCGCGCCCGCATCGCCCTCGCGCAAGCCCGCACCCAGGTCACCGGCCTGCCCGTGCTGCGGCCCGCTCCGCCGGAGGCACCACATGACCGCCTCGGCCCCCGGCGACTTCATCAGCCCTCTTGAGACCGCCCATGCCCTCAAGTCCGCCCTCGGCATCGCCCATGCAGTCGCGCGCGCCTGTGCCGGCGCCCTCTCGCCCGTCCTCGTCCCCACTCCCACCCGCGATCACGACCCTGCCCGCGGTCTCCACCACGCCGAGGATCTCGCCGACCATTGCGCCGATGGTGCGGGTCGGTGTCGCACTGGACGGATGATGCGTCGTCATGAGCCGACCGGCGGGGCTTTGACAGTGTCGGCAGCGGAAGGGCCGATCTGGTTTCGGGGGGAATGCGGACGATGCAGCGGGAGAGCGATCCGGTCTACCGGGCGGTCGGACGGGCGTTCATGGGCGGGGACGTGGAGGCGCACGTGGGCGGTCCGCTCGATGTTCGTGCCGTAAGGGCGTCGATCTCTCCAAGGGCCAAGGACGTGTTCGCCTACGGCCGTGTCCCGTGGGAGCGCTTTCCTCGCGGACCCGAGACCCGTGACGCCGTGGCGTGCCTGCGTTCCAATGACGCCGATGCGGTGCGCGAGGCACTGCGCTGCCTGAACGGGGAGCTGGCCAACGGCGCCTGGTCGGTGGTGGCGCTGGCCGTGCCGTTCCTCCTTCGCATCGCGGCCGACCCGCGCGGCCAGTGCCGGGCTCGTGCACTGGAGCTGGCGGCGGGCATCGCGCAGTGGACGCCGGGTCCTGGCCGATGCACCCGCGAGGAGCTGCTGCGCTCGTCCGATGGCGAGCGGCGGTTCGAGCCGAGCGGTTACCCGGGGCACTGGGGGATCGAGGCCGCTCGTGACGCGATCGCCGCCGATCTCGACCTCGTCACGGCGCTGCTGGACGATCCCGCATCCGAAGTGCGCGTCGCAGCGGCCTACGCAGGGGCGGTGGCGTCCGGACGCATCAGCGATGTCCGCAATGCCCTGCACGTACGTCTGCGCATCGAGGCCGATCCGGTGGTGCGCGCCGGCCTGGTTCTCGCGCTCGCGCAGCTGGCGTGCGAACACCCTGACGCCGGGTGTCTGACCTGGATCGGGGCCTTGTGGTCGGATCCCGGGGCGCCGCCCGCGGTGCGGGTCGGTGCCGCGTTCGGGTGGCTGTGCCTGACCGAGGCACCTGCCACGGCGGGCCTGCTCGCCGCACTCGACGCCTGCGCGACCGACGAGACGGCCCGTCTGATGGCGTCGCTGCCGTGGATGCGCGCCGTGGACCACGGGGGTGAGACGGGACTTCGCCGCTGCCTGCGCGGACTGCTCCACCCCGACGACGCCGAGCCGGCATCGGACGACCCTTGGGCGTGATCGACTACGGGTCCGCTCGATGGCTTCGACCGCGTGGCGGGCGGCGACGTGGCGATGGCCGACCCCGCGCAGCCGCCGGCCGACCCGGCCAGGGGGATCAGCCGCTCGGACATCAGCCTGGACGCTATGGCCCCGGGCAGCGCCTCAAGGCCACTTCCCTGGACGACGACGGCGCGTTGTAGACGCCTCAGTCCTGTGCGTGGAGGAAGAGCGGTCGTGCGGGTGGCGGCTTGTCCTGCTAGTGCGTTTCGGCGGGGCGGGCGTTCTGGGGGTGGTCGGCCTGGACGAGGGTGAGCAGGCCGGGGAAGCGCGTCTCCAGGTCTTCGCGGCGCAGCGTGAGGTAGAGCTTGCGGCCCTCGGGACGCTGGCGGATGACGCCGCTTTCGCGCAGTACCCGCCAGTGGCCGGTGAGGGTGGATTTGGGGGCGCCGACGTCGATGGCGCCGCAGAACGTCTCCTCGCCCGAGGCCAGGGCCCGCACGATCGCCAGCCGGATCGGGTGGCCGAGGGCGTGCAGGACCTCCACGAGCTGAATCTGATCGCGGTCGGGATGGTGCAGCACAGCCATGCCCCCACTGTACGGGACCTTCGTACAGTGAGTTGACAGCACCGACCCATTGTACGAGGGTTCCGTACGAACACATTGTTCGAATGTTCCGAACAGTCGTACGAATGGAGCCCCCCATGTCCGCACCACGGGTCCGGCCCGCCTGGGCGCTGGCGCTGCTGGCGTTCGCCCAGCTGGTCATCTCGCTGGACTTCAACATCGTGTACGTGGCGCTGCCCGAGATCGGCCGCGAGCTGCGCTTCTCCGACCAGTCCCTGCAGTGGGTGGTCAGCGCCTACGCGGTGGCCTTCGGCGGGTTCCTGCTGCTCGGCGGCCGGGCCGCCGACCGGCTGGGCCGGCGCCGGATGTTCACCCTGGCCCTGGGCCTGTACGCGGCGTCCTCGCTGGTGGGGGCGCTGGCCGGCGGGCCCGGGCTGCTGGTGGCGGCCCGGGCGGTCCAGGGGCTGGGCGGGGCGCTGCTGTTCCCCGCGACCCTGTCGCTGATCAACACGACCTTCGCCGAGGGCGCCCAGCGCAACCGGGCCCTGGCGGTGTGGGGCGGCGCGGGCGCCAGCGGCCTGACGCTGGGCTCGCTGCTGGGCGGGGTGCTCACCGACGCCTTCGGCTGGGCGTCGGTGTTCTACGTCAACGTGCCGCTGGCCGGGGGCGCGGCGCTGCTGGCGCCGGTGCTGCTGCGGCGCGACTCCGGACGCCCCGTGCTGCGCGGCTTCGACCTGCCCGGAGCGCTGACCGCCACCGCCGGGGTGACGCTGCTGGTGTTCGCGCTGGTGCAGGGGCCCGAGTCGGGCTGGGGTTCGCCGCGGATCCTGGCGGCGGTCGCGGCCGCGGCGGTGCTGCTGGCGGCGTTCGTGGTGATCGAGGCGCGCACGGCCGCGCCGCTGATGCCGCTGCGGCTGCTGGCCAACCCCGACCTGCGCGCCGGGATGGCGATCACGTTCGTGTTCATGGGCACCTTCAGCGCGCTGCCCTACTTCCTGACCGTCTACCTGCAGGGCGTCCACTCCTACAGCGCGCTGCGCACCGGCCTGGCGTTCCTGGCGCCCTCCGTGGTGATCGCGGCCGGCACCCAGCTGGGCGAACGCCTGGCCGGCCGCGCCGGAACGCGCGCCACCCTGCTGACCGGCCTGATCACCGGCGCGCTGGGCACCGCCCTGCTGGCCCGGGGCGTCGCCGCCGACGCCTCCTACGCCGCCCTGCTGCCGGGCATCGTCGTCTCGGGCCTCGGCCAGGGCATGACCTGGACCGGCATGTGGATCGCCGCCGCCTCCGGCGTGCGGACCGACCAGCAGGGCATCGCCTCGGGCATGGCCTCCACCGCCCAGCAGGTGGGCGGCGCCGTCGGCCTGGCGGTGCTGGTCGCGGTCGCCAACGCCCGCGTCGGCGGCCTGACCGGCCAGGCCCTGCGCCACGCCGAGGCCGGCGGGGTCCGCGCGGCCGTGTACCTGGCGGCCGCCGGCATCGCGGCGGGCGCGCTGGTGGCCTTGACCCTGCGCCGCCGTACCGCGCCCGGAGCAGGTGACGCCCCCGAAGCGGCGGCACGACCCGTCGTGCCGCCGCCGGTCAGCGGCCCGCGCGGCGTGCCAGGGCCCGGCCGGCCGGCAGGTCGCTGACGAAGGCGCGCAGGAAGGCGAGGACCTCGTCGACGTCGCGCCCGCCCGCGGCGGCGTCGATGGACCGGTAGAGCTCCTCCTCGATCCGCGCGATCCGCCGGCCGAGCCGGTCCCCCTCTTCGGTCAGGGACAGTTCGACGTGGCGGCGGTCGTGTCCCGCGACGTCGCGGTTGACCAGGCCGAGGGTGACCAGCCGGTCGACCAGGCGGCTCGGGCTGTTGCCGCTCTCGCAGACCAGCAGGTCTCCCAGGCCGTTCAGGGTGAGCGGGGCGCGTTCCTGCAGGACGCGGATCACCTCGGCCTGGGAGGAGGTGACGCCGAGGGGGCGCAGGGCCCGCCCCAGCAGCCGGTTGCCCTCCCGCTGCGCGGCGAGGATGAGGTAGCGGAGTTCCTCAGCGGGCCGCACCGGCCACCTCGCGGCGCTCGACCGTTCCGGTCAGGAAGTCCTCGACGGCGCGGGCGTAGGTCTCGGGGTGGGTGAAGCGGAACATGTGCCCGGTGCGGTCCAGGACGACCTCGCGGGCGTCGGGGATGCCCTGGCGGAGGGCCGTCGCGGCGTCCTCGCCGATCAGCACGTCGTGGGACGGCGTCAGGATCAGCGCCGGCACCCGCATGTCGTCCAGGCGGCCGGTGTAGTCGGCGGACAGGGCGGCGGTGGCGCGGGCGCCGAAGGACCGGGCGGGGGTGTTGTCCAGGAAGAGGCGGCGGCTGTCGGCCCGGCTCCAGCGCACCTGCCCCTCCCCGTCGTGGGGCGAGGCCAGCCGGTGGGCGTGCGCGCGGAGCACCAGCTGCCGGTAGAGGGGGCCGCGCAGCCTTCCCATGACCCGCATGGCGGTCTTCCACACGGGCGAGGAGATCGGGTTGGCGGCGAACCCGCCGGACATGACCAGGGCGCGCAGGCCGGCGGGCCGGCGGACGGCCAGCGCGAGCGCGATGACCGCCCCGAAGGAGTCGCCGACCAGCACGAAGTCGTCCAGGTCCGCGATCTGGGCCGCGACGGCGTCGGCGTACTCCTCGATGTCGTCGAGGTTCTCGGGGAGCCGCAGGGTGCGCAGCGGGCGGCCGGCCAGCGGGGTCAGCCGCTCCGGTTCCCACGGGGCGCCGGAGAAGCAGGGGATGAGGACCAGCGTCGTCTCGTTCGTCATGGGCATTAGATTACACGACATGTATGTCGTGTCAACTAATTGGCCGGCCGGCGGGATCGGGGGGTCGGGACGGCGGTGCGGAGCCGCCGCGCCGCGCTCGGTTAATCGATTGCCCGCGCGGCGCGCCGGACTCGAAGATCACCGCATGCCCATCGACTTGCATCTGCTCGCCGTGTTCACCGTCACCACCCTCGTCGCCCTGGTCACGCCGGGGCCGGACATGCTGTTCGTGCTCGGCTGCGGCATGCGCGGCGGCGCCCGCGCGGGGCTGCTGGCCACCGCCGGCGTGATCACCGGCGACGCGCTCTACATCGTCGCGGCCGCCGCCGGCCTGGCCGTCCTGCTGACCGCGTTCCCGGTCGTGTTCACGGTGCTGCGGTTCGGCGGCGCCGCCTACCTGATCTACCTCGGCGTCCAGACGATCCGGCAGCGCAAGAACGGCCGGGTCGACGATCCGGCGGCGGTCGGGATGTCGGGACGGCGCGCGTTCCTCAACGGCGTGGTGTGCTCGGCGGCCAACCCCCAGACCTTCACGTTCATGGTCGCCTTCCTGCCCCAGTTCATCGTTCCGGCCGCGGGACCGGTCTGGACGCAGTTCGCCGTCCTCGGCGCCGTCCTGATCGTCCTGGAGTTCCTCGCCGACGGCCTCGTCGGCGTCCTGGCCGGCCGGATCGGCGGCTGGCTGCGCGCGCGGCCGGCGGTGCGGCGCCGGATGGACACCGCGACCGGCGGCGTGTTCATCGGGCTGGGCGTCCGCCTGGCCGTCGAACGCTGACCGCGCTTCGGGCCGCGGCGCGGGCGGCGGCCCGTTCCACTGCGGTGATGCCGTCCGGGAGGGACGGGTGGCCGCCGGAGAGGACGGCGATCAGGAGGTCGCGGTCCGGGCCGGTGAGGCGGCCGATGCTGTGGACCGTCCAGGCTCCGGCGTCCGCGTCACGGGGGGTCCAGCCGTTCTTGAGGGCGACGGATTCGCCGGGGCGGGCGACGGCGCTCACGCCCCACGCTTGATCGGGGTGGACGTCGGCCATGAGGTCGAGCAGGAAGGCGTTGCCGGGACGCGTCAGGGGGTCCAGAAGGCGGATCTGGTCGGCGGCGGTCGTCAGGGTTCGGCCCCAGGCGGGGTGCGGGACGGTCGAGCGCAGGCCGAGGGCGCGGTTGGCGGCGGCCAGGCCGGGGGCGCCGCCGAGGCGGGTCCACAGGGCGGTGGTCGCGTCGTTGTCGCTGGTGCGGATCGCGGCGGCGCAGAGGGTCCGCTCTTCGGCGGTGAGGGGGTGGCCGCGCCGGAGCAGGGCGGCCACGATGTTCACCTTGACGATGCTCGCCGCCGCGAACGGGCCGCCGTCGCCGAAGGCGAGGGCGCGGCCGGTGCGGCGGTCGAGGAGCGCCGCCGAGATCCGCATGGGTGCGCGTTCAGAGGCTCGCGTAGCCCTCGGTGGTGAGGCGCTCGGCCATCGCGCGGTAGGCGCGGGGGTCGTCCGGGGCGGTGGTGGCGAGGCCGTCGACGTAGCGGTTGTACATGCAGAACGCGGCGGCGATGAGGACGGTGTCGTGGATCTGGACGTCGTCGGCGCCGGCGGCGCGGGCGGCGTCCACCAGCTCGGGGGTGACGTCGCGGCCGCTGCGCTGGACGGCGGCGGCGATGCGGAGCAGCGCCCTCAGCCGGTCGTCGACGGGGGCGGCGCCCGGGTCGGCGTGGACGGCGGCGACGAGGTCGTCCCCGCCGGGGAGCTGGACGGCGGCGCAGGCGCTGTGCGAGGCGTCGCAGAAGCGGCACTCGTTGAGCGACGACACGTGGGCGGCGATCAGCTCGCGCTCGCCGCGCGGCAGCGGGCCGGGGCCGCGCAGCAGGGTCTCGGCGAGGGCGCTCAGCGGGCCCGCCGTCTCGGGGCGGTAGCGCAGCAGGGCGGGCAGGCCGGGGAGCGGGTTGCCGAGCTCGATGTGGGGCACGTGCGGGCCTCCGGAGGGCGAAGGAAGAGCGACGAGCTCATGTAACACCCGTCACGGCTTGCGCGCGACACCGCAGAAGGTCATCACCTCGGCGGGCTCGCCCCAGGCGTTCGGCGCCGGGTGCCAGCGCGAGCAGGACACGACGCCCGGCTCCACCAGGTCGAGGCCGGTGAAGAAGCCGGCGATCTCGGCGGCGGTGCGGGGGCGCAGGGGGTGCGGGGTGCCGCTGTCGTTCCAGACGCGCACCGCGGTGCGGGTGGACTCGACGTCCAGGCAGGCGTGCGAGAGGACCAGGTAGCTGCCGGACGGCAGCGCGTCGACCAGCCGCGCCACGATCGCGCGCGCCTCGTCGGCGTCGGTGATCAGGTGGACGATTGCCAGCAGCATCAGCGCGATCGGCTCGCCGGTGTCGAGGGTGGCGGCGGCCTCACGCAGGATGCGCTCCGGGTCGCGGACGTCGGCGTCGAGGTAGCTGGTCGCGCCCTCGGGGGTGCTGGTCAGCAGCGCGCGGGCGTGCGTCAGGACGAGCGGGTCGTTGTCGACGTAGACGATCCGCGCGTCGGGGGCGAGGCGCTGCGCGATCTCGTGGGTGTTGTCGGCGGTGGGCAGGCCGGTGCCGACGTCGAGGAACTGCCGGACGCCCCGGTCGACGAGGCGGGCGACGCAGCGGGCGAGGAACTGCCGGTCGGCGCGCGCGGCGGCCACGATGCCGGGGACGTGCCGGGCGACCTCGTCGCCGGCGCGGCGGTCCACCTCGTAGTGGTCCTTGCCGCCGAGCCAGTAGTTCCAGACCCGCGCCGAGACCGGGCGGCCGCCGTCTGCCGTCATGGCGCCCATGCTCGCACAACCCGCCGGGTATCTCATCATTCGATACGCATTTCTCAAAGTATGAGAAGCGGGGCTAGGGTCGGAGACGTCGGAGCGGCCCCCACGGCGGGCCGCGCGGAGGCGGAGAGGTGACGAACGATGAACGCCTACACCCATGGCCACCACCGGACCGTGCTGAGCGCGCACCAGTGGCGGACGGTCGAGAACTCGGCCGCCTACCTGGTCCCGCACCTGCGGCCCGGACAGGACGTCCTCGACATCGGCTGCGGCCCCGGCACCATCACCGCCGGGCTGGCCGCCCGCGTCGCGCCCGGCCGCGTCACCGCCGCCGACAACGCCGAGGGCGTGCTGGCGGACGCCGCCGAGGCCGTCGCCGCGCAGGGCCTGGACAACGTGTCCTTCGAGGTCGCCGACGTGCACGCGCTGCACTTCCCCGGCGCCTCCTTCGACGTCGTGCACGCCCACCAGGTGCTCCAGCACGTCGCCGACCCCGTGGGCGCGCTGCGCGAGATGCGCCGGGTGTGCCGGCCGGGCGGCGTCGTGGCCGTCCGCGAGGTCGATTTCGGCGGCATGGTCTGGTACCCCGAGCCCGCCGCGATGGCGCCGTGGCGCGACGTCTACACGGCGGTGGCGCGCGGCAACGGCGGCGAGCCGCACGCCGGGCGGCGGCTGCGGTCGTGGGCGATGGCGGCCGGGTTCGCCGACGTGACGGTCACCGCGAGCGTCTGGTCCTACTTCACGCCCGAGGAGCGCGAGTGGTGGAGCGAGTCGTGGGGCGGCCGGATGGTCCGCTCGGCGGTCGCCGACCGGGCCGTCGAGGGCGGCCACGCCACCCGCGCCGAGCTGGACGCGATCTACGCGGGCTGGAAGGAGTGGGCGGCGGCCGACGACGCCTGGTTCGGCGTCCCGCACGGCGAGATCATCTGCCGTCCCTGACGACGCCGCCGGTGCCGGTGGCTACGATCGTGGGCGCCGGAACGCCGACGACGGAGGGGGAGCCATGGCTGAGAAGTACGAGGCCGTGTTCGCCAGGTACGACATCAACGGGGACGGGCAGCTGAACGTCGAGGAGGTGACCGCCGCCATCGCCGGGCTGTTCCCCGGGGAGGAGCTGGGGGACCTGTCCGGCGTCGTCGGCGTGCTGTTCAGCGAGTACGACACCGACGGCGACGGGCTGCTGTCGGCCGCCGAGTTCGTGCCGCTGGTGGAGAACCTGCCCGAGCTGAACGGTTAGCGAACGGGGCGGCGGCCCGCGCTCAAGATCGGGCAGAGTGGGCGCATGAGACTTCTGCTGCTCGGCGGGACCGAGTTCGTGGGGCGGGCGGTCGCCGAGGACGCCGTGGCGCGCGGCTGGGACGTCACCGTCTTCCACCGTGGCCGCCACCCCGCCCCGGCGGGCGCGTCCGCGCTGCTCGGCGACCGGCTCGCCCCCGGCGGCCTCGCCGCGCTGGACGAGGGCGAGTGGGACGCGGTCGTGGACACCTGGTCGGCGGCGCCGACGGCCGTCCGCGACGCGGCCCGCCTGCTCGCGCCCCGCGCGGGCCGCTACGCCTACGTCTCCAGCCGGTCGGTCTACGCCGCCCCGATCGCGGTCGGGAGCAACGAGGACGGGCCCGTCGTGGACGGCTCCCCGGACGCGGCCGGCACCGACTACGCCGCCGACAAGCGCGGCGGCGAGCTGGCCGCGCTGGACGCCTTCGGCGACCGCGCCCTGCTGGTGCGCGCCGGGCTGATCCTCGGCCCCTACGAGAACATCGGCCGGCTGCCCTGGTGGCTCGGCCGGATCGCGCGCGGCGGCCCCGTCCTCGCGCCCGGCCCCCGCGACCAGCCGATCCAGTACATCGACGTCCGCGACCTGGCCGCCTGGACGCTGGACGCCGTGCAGCGGGAGCTGGCCGGCCCCTACGACCTCGTCGGCCCGTCGGGGCACGCCACGATGGGCGGGCTGCTGGAGGCGTGCGTCCAGGCCACCGGGTCGGACGCCGAGCTGCGCTGGACCGACCCCGGGACCATCCTCGCCGCGGGCGTGCAGCCGTGGGTGGAGCTGCCCGTCTGGCTGCCGCCGGGCGAGGACCACGACGCCATGCAGCGCAGCGACGTCTCCAAGGCCCTCGGCACCGGCCTGCGCCCGCGTCCGGTCGAGGACACCGTCGCCGACACCTGGGCCTGGCTCCAGGACATCGGCGGCACCGCCCCCCAGCGCCCCGACCGCCCGGTCGTCGGCCTGGACCCCGAGCGGGAGGCCGCCGTCCTCAACGCCCGCGCCTGAAACCGCCCTCGGCGTTGATGACCTGGCCGGTCACCCAGGCACTGTCGTCGCCCGCCAGCCAGCGCACCACGCGCGCCGCGTCGTCCGGCGTCCCCCAGCGCCCGGCGGGCATCGTCCGGGCGACGACGCCGGCGAGCTCGGGCCCGGCCCAGCCGGTGTCGACCGGGCCGGGGTTGACGGCGTTGACAGTGATGCCGCGGTCGGCGAGCGCGTCGGCGAGGCTCGCCGTCATCTGGTGGACGGCGCCCTTGCTGATCGCGTAGGGCAGCTCGCCCGGCATCGGCCCGAGGTGCTGGCCGGAGGTGAACAGCACGACGCGGCCGCCGGGGCGGGCGTCGTCGTGCGCGGCGGCGAACGCCTGCACCAGCAGGACGGTCGCCCGCGCGTTCACCGCCCACGACAGGTCCAGCTCGGCGGCGGTGACGGACGCCAGGTCCTGCGCGGAGCTGCGCGCGTGGTTGGCGACCAGCACGTCCACCGCGCCGAACGCGCGGACCGCGTGCGCGATGACGCGGGCGGGCGCGTCCGGCTCGGCGAGGTCGGCGGCCAGGTGGGCGAGCCGGTCGCCGGTGCCGCCGAGCGCCGCGAGGACGCCGCCGATCCCGGCGGGGTCGGCGCCCCACGGCTGCCCGGCGTCGTGCGGCGTCCAGGAGCAGGCGAGGACGCGGGCGCCCGCGGCCAGCAGGTCGCGGGCGATCGCGAAGCCGATCCCGGCGCGGCGGCTCACGCCGGTGACCACCGCGACGCGGCCGGCGAGCGGGCCGGTCACAGGGCGTCGGTGAGGCGCGGGCTGTGGGAGCGGTCGACGGGGACCAGGCGGGCGGCGGTGCCGGTCTCGGCGGTCTCGGCGGCGGACATGGGCTGTCCCCTCTTCCCCAGTGCGGCGGGCGGGCACCACGGACAGCGCCCGCGCCCCGTCCCCCATTCCACCCCGCCCTGTGGCCCCGGCCACGGCCGGGGTCCGCCGGGGCCGGTCAGCCGTGGACGAGGTCGGCGAGGGCGCGGAGGGTCGGCTCGTCGTCGACGCCGGCGATGAGGAGGGTGGTGACGGGGCTGCCGCGCCAGAGCGCCAGCCGCTCCTTGATCCGCTCCAGCGGGCCGAGCAGCGAGATGGCGTCGGCGAGCGCGTCCGGCACCGCCGCGATCGCCTCGTCGCGGCGGCCGGCCAGGAACAGCTCCTGGACGCGGGCGGCCTCCTCGGCGTAGCCGAGCCGGCCGATGAGGTCCAGGTGGAAGTTGCGGTTCCTGGCGCCCATCCCGCCGATGTAGAAGGCCAGCGGGATCTTGGCGAACGCGAGGGCGGACGCCACGTCCGGGGTGACGATCGTGGTGACCGTCGCGGCGATCTCGAAGCCGTCCGGGCGGCCGGCGAGGGACGCCCCGAACAGCGCGTCGATCTGCTCGGGGTCGACGAACAGCGGCAGCCAGCCCTGCGCGAGCTCGGCGGCGAGCGCGATGTTCCTGGGGCCCTCGGCGCCGAGGTAGACCGGGATCTCCGGGCGGACCGGGTGCACGATCGACTTCAGCGGCTTGCCGAGCCCGGCGCCGCCGGGGTAGGGGAGCGGGTAGTGCGGGCCGGCGCTCGTCACCGGCGCCTCGCGGCGCCACACCTGCCGCATGATGTCGAGGTACTCGCGGGTGCGGGCGAGCGGCTTCGGGAACGGCTGCCCGTACCAGCCCTCCACCACCTGCGGCCCGGACGCGCCGACGCCGAGGATCACCCGGCCGCCCGACAGGGCGTCCAGGGTGAGGGCGTGCATGGCGGTGGCGGCCGGGGTGCGGGCCGACAGCTGCGCGACGGCGGTGCCGAGCCTGATCCGCGAGGTGCGGGCGGCGTACCAGGTCAGCGTGGTGAAGGCGTCCGAGCCGTAGGCCTCGGCGGTGAAGACGGAGTCGTAGCCGGAGCGCTCGGCGGCGAGGACGGTCTCCGTCCGGTCCGCGGGCCGCTGCTGCCAGTACCCGACGTTGATGCCGAGCTTCAGATCAGCGCTCACCTGTCCACCCTCCAGAGTTCCGGCGTCCGGCCGATATTAGAACACGTTCTACTTTCGGGCGGAAGGGGCGGCGCGCGAAGGGGCCGCGGCGCGCGCCGCGGCCCCTAGGGTTCGGGTGGTCGGGTGCGGGTCAGGACTCCAGGGCGGAGTCCAGCAGGCCGCGCCAGCCGGCCGGGGAGAGGATCATCGCGGGGCCGTGCGGGTCCTTGGAGTCGCGGACCGCGTGCCGGGCCCCGGTGAGGGGGGCCACCTCGACGCACTGGTCGCCGCTGCCGCTGTAGGACGACGTGCGCCAGGCGGCGCCGGTCAGTTCGCGCTGGACGTCGGTCACTCGCTGCTCCTTGCTGCCGAGCGGATGAGGCGCGCGGATTCCTCGTGGGACAGGGCCGCCCCGACGATCCGGTCGAAGCGGTCCGTGTGCTTGCTCGTTTCCTCGCTGCTTTCCAGATAAACGTCACCCATGGTGCCCTCCACGTAGGCGACATCGGGGTCGGCGGGGTCGGGATACGACAGGATCGTGAACCGGCCGTCCAGCCCGGCGTGCTCCTGCCGGTCGAACGGCAGCACCTGGATCGTGATGCCGGGCCGCTCGCCGATCTCCAGCAGGTGCTCGAACTGGCCCCGCATCACCGCGACGCCGCCGATGTGGCGGAGCAGCACGCCCTCGTCGACGACCATGTGGACCTCGGGGCCCTGGGGCAGGTCCAGCGCCTGCTGGCGGATCTTGCGGGCGTCGATGCGCCGCTCGACCTGGTCCCTGCTGGACAGCAGCCGCCCGGCGGTGATCACCGCCCGCGCGTAGGGCTCGGTCTGCAGCAGGCCGTGGATGAGCTGCGGATCCCAGGTGCGCACGCACGAGGCGCCGTCCTCCAGGGCGGCGTAGCTGCCGACGAACACGTCGGAGTAGGCGGTCCACCAGCCGCGTTTGTTCGCCTCCTGGGCGAGGTTGAGGTAGGCGTCGCGGTCGGGGCTCGGGACGCCGTAGAGGGCGAGGAGTTCGGCGGTGTCGTCGGGCTTGGGGCGGGTCTGCGCCGTCTCCAGCCGGGAGACGGTGGCGCGCGACCAGTCGAGCCGGTCGGCCACCTCCTGCAGGGTGAGCCCCTGCTCTTCCCGCATCCTGCGCAGTTCCCGTGCCAGCCGGCGCCCACGGACGGTAGGCCGGTAGGTCATGGGACTGGAGTCTTCACATCCGGCGGCCCGCGCGCACGCCGAACGCCGAAGTCGGTCGCGGCTTCCGGCATTCCGAGAGCAATCTCGCGGAGGCGGTTGCGGGACTGAGAATCTCACGAGACGCTACTCGGTAATGACTCGGGAGCGGAAAGTGACGAGATCGTAGGAACCGCGCCACTTGACGTCGCCCACGGGAGGGCCCGTGAAGATCTCGACCGACGGCACCGGCGGCCGTATCGACGACCCCGGCGGGCCGGACGAGCCCGCCACCGGCCGGCCGGGACGCGCCTGGCCGCTGCCCGGCGGCCCCGGCTGCGCGGGCTACGCCCGGCGGGTGCTCGGCGAGGCCCTCGCCGGGCTGGGCGCGTCGCGCGACACCGTCGCCGACGCCCGCCTCATGGTGAGCGAGCTCGCCACCAACGCCCACCAGCACGCCGCGGGCCGGGGGCCGCACGAGCTCTGGCTCTACCTAGGCCGCGGCCCCGACCCCGCGCTCTGCTGCGCGGTCTTCGACACGCACGCGGGCGCCCGGCTGCCCGGCTACTCCTGGACGTCGGGCGACTGCGGCCGCGGCCTCAGCATCGTCGGGGAGCTGTCGGGCGGCCGCTGGGGCTCGCTGCGGACGGTGTCGCGCGTCGGCCCGCCCGTCCCGGGCAAGGCCGTCTGGTTCGCGATCGACGTGCCGCCCGACGTCGCCGCGGCCGCCGCGCGCGACCTGCCCGCCTGACCCGGCGGTCACGCGGTCAGGACGGGCGCTCCAGCACCGGCGCGATGTCGGTGACGAGGGCGAGCAGGGTGCGCGCCAGCAGCGTGTGGGCCTGCGCCCGGTCGAGCGCCCCCTCCTGGAGCCACTGCCGCGACGCCGCCTCGACGAACCCCGAGTAGGCCCGCAGGACGGCGCGCAGCGCGTCGCTCGGCGCGGGCACGCACAGCACGGCGAGCAGGTGCTCGACGGTCGCGTCGCGCATCCCGTTGACGATGCGCAGCAGCTCGGGGTCCTGCCCGAACCCCTCGGCGTCGATCGCCGCGAACCAGGTCGAGCCGCTCTTCTCGGCGACGTCCAGGTACAGGTCGACGCAGAGCGCGACGGTGCGTTCCAGCGGCAGCGAGGCGTCCGGCTCGGGCGCGCTCACCGCCATCGTGGCGGTGAGGTCCCGGACGACGTGCAGGAACAGCTCGCGCTTGGTGCCGAAGTAGTGGTGGATGAGCCCGCGCCGCACCCCGACCCGCTCGGCGATGGCGGCGGTGGAGACCTCGGCGTAGGGCAGCTCGCTGAACGCCGCGCGGGCCTCCCGGAGGATCTGCGCGCGGCGCTCGTCGGGGGCGAGGCGCCGCCGGGCGGGTGAGGTGTCGGCCACACCGCCAGCCTATGCAGGCGCGGCGGGCGGTGTGCCATCCTGGCAGGCGACGGACGCGGAGGAACCCGGTGCGGCGGGCCGAGAGGATCGGCGGCGCCAAGGCCGGGGCTGTCCCGCAACTGTGACCGGAGGCCCGCCTCCGGGAGCCAGGAACTCCGGCCGTCGCACCGAACCGCCACGGGCGTGGACACCCGAGGGAAGGACTCCGCAGGCATGCCCCCATCCGGCCCCTCAGCGGGCGCGCGCTACCCCTTCTCCGCCGTCGTCGGGATGGCCGACCTCAAGCTGGCGCTGCTCGTCAACGCCGTGTCGCCGGACGTCGGCGGCGTGCTCGTGCGGGGCGAGAAGGGCACCGCGAAGTCGACGATCGTGCGGGCGCTCGCGGCGCTGCTGCCGCCGCTGCGCGCGGTGGCCGGCTGCCGCTTCGCCTGCGACCCCGCCGCGCCCGACCCCGGCTGCCCCGACGGCCCGCACCCGGCGGGCGCGCCCGCCGCCGAGCGGCCCGCGTCGCTGGTGGAGCTGCCGGTCGGCGCGTCGGAGGACCGGCTGACCGGCTCCCTCGACATCGAGCGGGCCCTCACCGAGGGCGTCCGCGCGTTCGAGCCGGGCCTGCTCGCCGCCGCGCACCGCGGCGTCCTGTACGTCGACGAGGTCAACCTGCTGCACGACCACCTGGTGGACCTGCTGCTGGACGCCGCCGCGATGGGCGAGTCGTACGTCGAGCGCGAGGGCGTCTCGGTCCGGCACGCCGCCCGGTTCCTGCTGGTCGGCACGATGAACCCCGAGGAGGGCGAGCTGCGGCCGCAGCTCCTCGACCGGTTCGGCCTGACGGTGGAGGTCGCCGCGACGCGCGACCCGGCCGAGCGCGCCGAGGTCGTCCGGCGGCGGCTGCGCTTCGAGGCCGACCCGGCGGCGTTCGCACCCGCCTGGGCGGGCGCCGAGGCCGATCTGGCGGCGCGCATCGCCGCCGCCCGCGCGCTGCTGCCGTCGGTCGAGCTGACGGACGCCGCGCTGCGGCAGATCACCGCGGTCTGCGCCGCGTTCGAGGTGGACGGCCTGCGCGCCGACCTCGTCACCGCCCGCGCCGCGATCGCGCTGGCCGCCTGGAACGGCCGCGCGGAGGTGAACGACGACGACGTCCGGACGGCGGCGCGCCTCGCGCTCCCGCACCGGCGCCGCCGCGACCCCTTCGACGCGCCCGGCCTCGACCGGGAGCGCCTCGACGAGATCCTCGACGAGCACGGCGGTCCCGGCCCCGACGACGACCCCGACCCCGATCCCGGGCCGCCCGGCGGCGGCCCCGGCGGCGACGCCGGAACCCCGCCGCCGTCCGGCGACGCCGGAACCCCGCCGCCGTCCGGCGGCGACGGCCCGGCGGACGGGCGGGGCCAGAGCGGCGACGGCGAGCCCGTGCCCGCCGACGCCCCCGCCACGCCGCGCCTGTTCACCGTCCCCGGCCTCGGCGCCGGCGCGCCGGGCCGCCGCTCCAAGGCCCGCAGCCCGCACGGCCGCGTGTCCGGCGCGCGCCCCGGCGCGCGCGGCGTCCACCTGGCCGCGACGCTGCGGGCCGCCGCCCCGCACCAGCGGGCGCGCGGCCGCAGCGGCCCCGGCCTGCTCGTCACCTCGGCGGACCTGCGCGAGAGCGTCCGCGACGGCCGCGAGGGCAACCTCGTGCTGTTCGCGGTGGACGCGAGCGGCTCGATGGCCGCCCGGCAGCGGATGCGCGCCGTCAAGGGCGCCGTGCTCAGCCTGCTGCTGGACGCCTACCAGCGCCGCGACAAGGTCGGCCTGATCACCTTCCGGGGCGCCGCCGCCGACCTCGCGCTGCCGCCGACGTCCTCGGTCGAGGCCGGGGCGCGGCGGCTGGAGCGGCTGCCGACCGGCGGCCGCACCCCCCTGTCGGCCGGGCTGCTCCGCGCCGCCGAGGTGCTGCGCGTCGAGCGGCTGCGCGACCCGTCGCGGCGGCCGCTGCTGGTGCTGGTGACCGACGGCCGCGCCACCCACGGCCCCGACCCGGCGGCCGCCGCCGGGCTGCTGGCGGGCGTCGCGACCGTCGTCGTGGACTGCGAGTCCGGGCCGGTGCGGCTCGGCCTCGCCGGCGCGCTCGGCGCCCGCATGGGAGCCGAGGTCGTGCGGCTGGACGAGCTCGGCGCCGCCTCGCTCGCCGGGATTGTGCGCGGGTCCAGGAAGCACGGGTCCAGGAAGGTGGCGTGAGACGCGATGCCGCAGGGAAAGCCGGAGTACGTGCCGGAGGACGGGCTCACCACGCGCGCGCGCCGCAACCGGCCGCTCGTCGTGGTGCACACCGGTCCGGGCAAGGGGAAGTCGACCGCGGCGTTCGGGCTGGCGCTGCGGGCCTGGAACCAGGGCTGGCCGATCGGGGTGTTCCAGTTCGTGAAGTCGGCCAAGTGGCGCGTCGGCGAGGAGCGGGCCCTCCGCGTCCTCGGTGACAGCGGCGAGGGCGGCAGCGTCGACTGGCACAAGATGGGCGAGGGCTGGTCGTGGATCCAGCGGCCCGGCAGCGAGGCCGACCACGCCGCCGACGCCCGCGAGGGGTGGGAGCAGATCAAGCGCGACCTGGCCGCCGAGCGGTACCGGCTGTACGTGCTGGACGAGTTCACCTACCCGATCAAGTGGGGCTGGGTGGACGCCGCGGACGTCGTCGCGGCGCTGCGCGACCGGCCCGGCGCCCAGCACGTGGTGATCACCGGCCGGGACGCCGACCCGCGCCTGCTGGAGGCCGCCGACCTCGTCACCGAGATGGGCAAGGTCAAGCACCCCATGGACGCCGGGCAGAAGGGCCAGAAGGGCATCGAATGGTGACCCTGCCGCGGCTCGTCGTCGCCGCCCCGGCCTCGGGCAGCGGCAAGACGACCGTGGCGACGGGGCTGATGGCGGCGTTCGCCGCGCGCGGCCTCGCGGTGTCGCCGCACAAGGTCGGCCCCGACTACATCGACCCCGGCTACCACGCCCTCGCCACCGGCCGCCCCGGCCGCAACCTCGATCCGTGGCTGACGTCGGAGGCGCTGCTCGGCCCGCTGCTCGCGCACGGCGCCGCCGGCGCCGACCTGGCGATCGTCGAGGGCGTCATGGGCCTCTACGACGGGGCGGGCGGCGGCGACTTCGCCTCCACCGCGCACGTCGCGCGGCTGCTGGACGCCCCGGTGGTGCTGGTCGTGGACGCCTCGGCGGCCGCCGGGCGGTCGGTCGCCGCGCTCGTGCACGGCTTCCGCACCTACGGCGACGTCCGGCTGGCCGGGGTGGTCCTCAACCGGCTCGGGTCGGACGGGCACGAGGCGATGTGCCGGGACGCGATCGCCGGGCTCGGCCTGCCCGTCCTCGGCGCGCTGCGCCGCCACGACGCGGTCGCCAAGCCGTCGCGGCACCTCGGGCTCGTCCCGGCGGCCGAGCGGCGGCCCGAGGCGGTGGAGACGGTCGCGGCGCTCGGCGCGCTCGCCGCCGCGTCCTGCGACCTGGACGCCCTGCTCGCCCTCGCCCGCACCGCGCCCCCGCTGGACGCCGAGCCGTGGGAGCCGCCCGTGGCGGCGGTCGGGCCGGAGCGACCGCGCATCGCGGTGGCGGGCGGAGCGGCCTTCACCTTCGGCTACGCCGAGAACGAGGAGCTGCTCGCCGCCGCCGGAGCCGACGTCGTCCGCTTCGACCCGCTGCGCGACGAGCGGCTGCCCGACGGCACCCGCGGCGTGGTGATCGGCGGCGGGTTCCCCGAGGTCCACGCGGCCGAGCTGTCGGCGAACGCCCCGCTGCGCAAGGAGCTGGCCGCCTTCACCGGCCCCGTCTACGCCGAGTGCGCAGGACTGCTGTACCTGGCCGAGTCCCTCGACGGGACACCGATGTGCGGGGTGCTGCCGGGAGTCACGGCGGCGATGGCGCCACGGCTGACGCTCGGTTACCGTGCGGCGGTGGCTGTAGCGGACTCGACCATCGCGCGCGCGGGCGAACGCGTGCACGGGCACGAATTCCACCGGACCGTCACCACGCCCGGCCATGGCGCGACACCGGCCTGGCAGTGGTCCAAGGACGGCCCCGAGGGGTTCGTCCGGGGCGGCGTCTTCGCCTCCTACCTGCACCTGCACTGGGCCGGGGCGCCCTGGATCGCCGAACGGCTGGTGGCGGCGTGCCGATGAGCGAGGCGTTCACCGGGACGGTCCTGCTGCGCGGGCCGCGCGTGACGCTGCGCCCGTTCGGCATGGACGACGCCGCCGCCTACATCGAGGCGGTGCGGGCGGGCGAGGACTGGATGCCGCCGAACTTCCCGCGCGACCTGGACGCCGAGCGCCTCGCCTGGTGGCTCACCCACGGCGTCAACCAGATCCAGAAGCTCGGCCTCGGGATCCACCTGGCGATCCTGGACGAGAGCGGCGCCCTGGCCGGGACGATCGGCCTCTACCGGGTGGACTGGGCGCAGCTCACCTGCGAGGTCGGCTACGGGCTGCGCCCCGGCCACCGGGGGCGCGGTCACGCCACCGAGGCGCTCCGCACCGTCGCGTCCTGGGCGCTCGGCCCCTGCGGCCTGCACCGGATGGAGCTGCGCGCCATCGCCACCAACACCGCGTCCATCGCGGTCGCGAACCGCGCCGGGTTCCGGCTGGAGGGGCGGGCGCGCGGCGCCGAGCGGGTGGACGGGGTGAGCCACGACCAGGACGTCTTCGCGATGCTGTCCACCGATCCGGCCGTCACCGGCGCGGCGGGGGGCCTCACCGCCGCGGCTTCGCCAGGCTCGGACCCCATGACCTCCGACACGACCTCCCCTGCGGCGCGCGCGGCCGAGGCGGGCGAGAAGACCCTCGTCCTGCACGCCGGCGACCCCGCCGCCGCCCGCGCGATGCTGCCGAAGCTCCCGGACGCCTGCTTCGCCGAGGTGCCCGCCGACCTCGCGCCGGTCGCCGCCGACGCCGCCGCCCACGGCCTCGCCCAGCTCGTCCTCGTCGCCCCCGCCGGCGTCCTCGCCACGCTCGCCGAGCCGGGCGGCCCCGTCCGGCTGCTCGGCGAGATCACCGCCGACATGGGCGGCAGCGCCGCGCAGACCGAGGCGGTCACCGCCGCCGCCACCCCCGAGGACGCCGCCGCGCTCTGGGCGGAGGCGGGCCTCGCCGGCCCGTGCGCCCGCGAGCTCTGCCGCCGCGTCGCGGGCGTCCTGGACGGCCCCGTCGCCGCCCAGGTCGTCTTGGTCGACGGCGCGGACGGCCGCATGGTGGGCATGTTCGGCCGGATGGCCCGGACGGGGTGACCGTGCGGTGATCACCGTCATCGGCCGGGACGCCGCGCCGCTCCCCGACACCGCCCGCGCCCTCCTGGCCACCGCCGTCCTCGTCCTCGCCGACCCCCGCCATCTCGCGGACCTCCCGGCCGCCGCCCGCCCTCTGCACGGCCCGCCCGCCGGGGACCTGCTGGCCGAGATCGGCGCGGCGGCCGAGGACGGCGAGGTCGTCCTCGTCGTCCCCGGCGACCCCGGCCTGTCCGGGACGCTGCGGGCGCTGCGCGCGGCCGGCCACCGGCCCCGCGTGCTGCCCGCCGCGTCCTCGGCCGCCCGTGCCTTCGCCCGCGCCGCGCTGCCCTGGGACGACGCCGTGATCGTCTCGGCGGCCGGGGACGGCGCGCTGCGCCGCGCGGTGAACGCCTGCCGCGCCTTCCCCAAGGTCGCCGTGCTGACCGCGCCCGGCGCCGGTCCCGCCGAGCTGGCCCGCGCCCTGTTCCCGCAGACGCCCCGCGCGTTCGTGGTCTGCGAGGACCTGGACGGCCCCGCCGAGCGGGTCGTGCACGTGCGGCCCGCCGAGGCCACCACGCGCCCCTGGAACGACCCGGAGATCGTCCTCGTCCTGGACCCGCGCCGGGCGCTCGGCGGCCCGTCGTGGCTGGCCGGCGGTCGCCCGGGACCGCCCGGCTGGGCGCTGCCCGACGACGCCTTCGCGCCGCCCGGCCCCGCCCGCGTGCCGCCGCTGCTGCGCGCGTTCGTGCTGGCCCGGCTCGGCCCCCGGATCGGCGACCTGGTCTGGGACGTCGGCGCGGGTCGCGGCGAGATCGCGATCGAGTGCGCCCGGTTCGGCGCGGCCGCCGTCGCCGTGGACCGCGACGCGGCGGCCTGCGCGGCGATCCGCGCGAACGTGCGCGCGCACGAGGTGAAGGTGGCGGTGTCCATGGGCACCGCGCCCGCCGTCCTGGACCACCTGCCCGACCCCGACGCGGTGTTCGCGGGCGCGGGCGGCCCCGGCGTCGTGCGGGCCTGCGCAGCGCGCGCGCTGCGGACCGTCGTGACCGTTGCGGACGACCCCGATCCCGCCGCCGAGGCGCTGCGGGACGAGGGATTCGTCACGTCCGTGCTGGCCGCGGGCGGGGACGCCGCCGGCGGCCCGTTCGTTGTGTGGGGCGAGCGGGACGCTCCCGCGGCGCCGCGACCGGCCGCCGCGCCGTCCCGCCCGATCGAGACCATCGGGCTCGACGGCATCGGCGGGGGAGAGGCGGGATGAGGATCGGCGACCGTGCCCGGACCACGTTGAGATGCGGCGTGTTGGCCTCCACGGAGATCGAAGACGGCCGACACGCCGCATCTCAACGGACGGCGACCGGGTGGTCAGGGCCGGCGGGATCCGTGCGGGGCGGCCTCGTCGTCGGGGTCGGCGCGCGGCGCGCGGCGGGCGCCGCCGAGATCGGCGCGCTGATCGACGCCGTGCTCCGTGCGGCCGCGCTCGCGCCCGCCGCCGTCCGCGCGGTCGCCACCCGCGAGGACCGCCCGGAGATCGCCGCCGCCGCCCGCGCGCGCGGCTGGGACGTCCTCGCCTACCCGGCCGGGACGCTGGCGTCCGTGCCCGTCCCGAACCCCTCGGAGACGGTCCGCGGGCACGCCGGGACGCCGAGCGTCGCCGAGGCCGCCGCGCTGCACGCCGCCGGCGTCCTCGGGGGCGGCGGGGACCTCGTCGTGCCGAAGCGGCCTGGCGGGGGCGTCACCGTCGCCGTCGCGCGGCTGCGCGCGCCCGTGCCACCCTGGTGCCCCCCGCCCCGACGATCAGCCGAGGAGGCCCGGTGACGGTCCGCCGGCCCCATCCCATCGAGGTCAGGTCCTACGAGATCCTGCGCGCCCGGGTGGACCTGGCGCCGATGCCGCCGCTCTGGCGGGCGGTCACCGAACGGATCATCCACGTGAGCGCCGACCTGGAGTACGCCATCGACCTGGTCACCCGCGAGGAGGACCTGGAGACCGCCCTGGCGGCGCTGCGCGCGGGCGCGCCCGTCGTCGCCGACGAGGGCATGGTCGTCGCCGGGATCACCGCCCGGCCGGCGATCTGCCACCTCGGCGACCCGGCCGCCGGGCGGCTCGCGCGGGCCGCCGGCATCAGCCGGGAGGCCGCCGCGATCCGGCTCGCCTACGCCGAGGTCGGGCCGGGCGCCGTCTGGGTCGTCGGATCCGCGCCCGCCGCCCTGCACGAGATCATCGACCGGAAGGTGCGGCCCGCCCTCGTCGTCGGGCTGCCGGTCGGCTTCGTCGGCGCCGCCGCCGCCAAGCGGGCGCTGCGCGACAGCGGCCTGCCGCAGCTGTCCAACGTCTCGGAGAAGGGCGGCTCGGCGGTCGCCGCGGCCGCCGTGAACGCGCTGCTCTACCACGAGGACGGCCCCCGGTGACCCCGCCCGAGCCCCACGGGGCGACCGTCCCCGAACCCGACCTGCGCCACCACGGCGACACCGAGGTCGGCGCCGGCCTCGCCGACTTCGCCGTCAACGTCCGCGCCGGCACCCCGCCGCCCTGGCTCGCCGCGCTGCTCCGCGACGCCGTCGCCGACGTCGCCGCCTACCCCGACCCGGCGGCCGCCCGCCTCGCGGTGGCGCGCCGCCACGGCCGCGCGGACGGCGAGGTGCTGCTGACGGCGGGCGCCGCCGAGGCGTTCGTGCTGCTCGCCCGCGTCCTGGAGCCGCAGCACGCCGTCGTCGTCCACCCGCAGTTCACCGAGCCCGAGGCCGCGCTGCGCGCCGCCGGGCACCGGGTGGAGCGGGTCGTGCTCGGCAAGGACTTCGTCCTCGACCCGGCGGACGTGCCGGACGCCGCCGACCTCGTCATGATCGGCAACCCGACGAACCCGACGTCGGTGCTGCACCCGGCCTCGGCGGTCGCCGCCCTCGCCCGCCCCGGCCGCACCGTCGTGGTCGACGAGGCGTTCATGGACTGCGTGCCCGGCGAGCCCGAGAGCCTCGCCGGGCGGCTGCCCGCCGGCGTCGTGGTGCTGCGCAGCCTCACCAAGACCTGGGGCCTCGCCGGGCTCCGCGCCGGCTACGTCCTCGGCCCCGCCGCGCTGGTCGCCCGGCTCGCCGAGGCGCAGCCGCTCTGGGCGGTGTCCACGCCCGCGCTCGTCGCGATCGAGGCGTGCAGCGCCCCCGCCGCCGTCGCCGAGGCCGACGCCTGGGCCGCCGGGATGGGCGCCGAGCGGGACCGGCTCGCCGCCGAGCTCACCGCCCGCGGCCTGTACGTCGTGCCCGAGGCCCGCGCCTCGTTCCTCTGCCTGCGGGTGCCCGACGCGCTCGGCATCCGCGCCCTGCTCCGCCAGCGCGGCATCGCCGTGCGGCGCGGCGACACCTTCCCCGGCCTCGGCCCCGACTGGCTGCGCGTCGCCGTCCGCGACCGCGCCGCGAACGGCGCGCTGCTCGCCGCCCTCGCCGACCTCGGCATCTGACCCCCGCCCCCCGCCCCCGAAAGGACGACGTGCACACCATCGAGGACACCCTCGCCGCCATCCGGCCCCTGGACGAGGCCGCCATGCGCGACGCCCGCGACCTCCAGGCCCGCCTCACCAAGCCGCCCGGCAGCCTCGGCGTGCTGGAGGAGCTGTCGGTGCGCCTCGCCGGGCTCGCCGGGACGTGCCCGCCGCCGCTGCCCGAGCCCGCCGCCGTCGCGGTCTTCGCCGCCGACCACGGCGTGCACGCGCGGGGCGTCACGCCCTGGCCGCAGGAGGTGACGGCGCAGATGGTCGCCAACTTCCTGGCCGGCGGCGCCGTCGTCAACGCCTTCGCCCGCCAGGTCGGCGCCACCGTCACCGTCGTCGACGTCGGCGTCGCCACCGCCCTGCCCGAGGGCCTCGCCGATGCGCCCGGCCTGCTGGACCGCAAGATCGCCCCCGGCACCGCCGACATGACGGCGGGCCCGGCGATGACGCCCGAGCAGGCCCGCGCCGCCGTCGAGACCGGCATCGCCGTCGCCCGCGACCTGGTGGACGGCGGCGCCCGCGCCCTGCTCACCGGCGACATGGGCATCGCCAACACCACCGCGTCCGCCGCGCTCGTCGCCGCCTTCACCGGCCTGCCGCCCGCCGAGGTCACCGGCCGCGGCACCGGCATCGACGACGCCACCCACGCGCGCAAGATCGGCGTGATCGAGGCGGCGCTCGCCCGGCACGGCCTGACCGGCGGCGCCCCCGAGGGCGCCGACCCGCTCGCCGTGCTCGCCGCCGTCGGCGGCCTGGAGCACGCCGCGCTCGCCGGGTTCGTGCTCGGCGCCGCCGCGCTGCGCGTCCCGGTCGTGCTGGACGGCGTGATCGCCGGATCGGCCGCGCTGGCCGCCGCCGCCCTCGCCCCGGACGCCCTCGGCGCCTGCGTGGCGGGCCACCGTTCGGTCGAACCCGGACATTCCGCTACAGTCGCCCACCTGGGGCTGCGCCCTCTGGTGGACCTGGAACTGCGCCTCGGCGAGGGGACCGGTGCGCTGCTCGCGCTGCCGCTCGTCCAGGGCGCCGTCCGGGTGCTGCACGAGGTCGCCACCTTCGACGCCGCGGGGGTGAGCGATAAACCGTCCCAGGTGTAACGACATGATCACGGTATGAGTCACCGTCGGCTATCGACTGGCCGGGGGGTCTCACCAAGGACTTGTCGAGCCGAGTACCTTTAATCCGCAAAGACGCGGTCCGTCACCGGCGTCCGCGAACGACCCCGAGAGCCCGATCGAGAGAGCGAACCACGTGCCCCCGTACCTCCTTGGCCTGCGACTCGGCGGCCGCCGCGTCCTCGTCGTGGGCGGCGGCCGGGTCGCCCAGCGCCGCGTCCCCGCCCTCCTCGCGGCGGGCGCCCGGGTCGTGCTCGTCTCGCCCGAGGTGACGCCCTCGCTGGAGGACCTCATCGCGGACGGCCGGGTCGAGTGGCACCGCCGCCCCTTCGCGGCGGGCGACTGCGCGGGCGCGTGGCTCGTCCAGGCGGTCACCGACGACGGCAAGGTCAACGCCGCCGTCGTCGCCGAGGCCGAGGAGCTGCACGTCTGGTCGGTGCGCGCCGACGACGCCGACGCCTCGCCCGGCTGGACGCCGGCGAGCGGCCAGGTGGGGGAGACCACCGTCGGCGTCCTCGCCAACGGCGACCCGCGCCGCGCCGCCGGCCTCCGCGACGCCGTCGTGGACGGCCTGCGCGACGGCGCCCTGGAGTCGCGGCACTCGCGCCGCAAGCCGGTCGGCGTCGCGCTCGTCGGCGGCGGCCCCGGCGACCCCGGGCTGATCACCGTGCGCGGCCGCCAGCTCCTCGCCCAGGCCGACGTGGTCGTCGCCGACCGCCTCGCCCCCCGCGAGCTGCTGGACGAGCTGGCCGCCGACGTCGAGGTCATCGACGCCGCCAAGATCCCCTACGGGCGCACGGTCGCCCAGGACCGCATCAACGACCACCTGGTCGAGCACGCCCGGCAGGGCAGGTTCGTCGTGCGGCTGAAGGGCGGCGACCCGTTCGTCTTCGGCCGCGGCGGCGAGGAGGCGCTGCACTGCGCCCGGCATGGGATCCCGGTGACGGTCGTCCCGGGCATCACCAGCGCCGTCGCGGTGCCGGGCGCCGCGGGCGTCCCGGTGACGCACCGCGGCGTCTCCCAGGAGTTCCATGTCGTGTCGGCGCACGTGCCGCCCGGCCACCCCGAGTCGACCGTCGACTGGGCCGCCCTCGCGGCCTCGCAGGGCACCCTGGTGCTGCTGATGTCGGTCGAGCGGATGGCCCTGATCGCCGACGCGCTCGTCGGGCACGGGCGGGCCGCCGGCACCCCCGTGGCCGTGATCCAGAACGGTACGCTGCCCGGCCAGCGCACGCTGACCGCCACGCTCGGCACCGTCGCCGCCGCGATGGCCGAAGCCGGCGTGCGGCCGCCGGCCATCGTGGTCGTCGGCGACGTGGTCGCGGTGGCACGCGAGATCGACACTCTTCGAGCGGACTTGGGACGGGATCCGTGACACCCCCGGCAGAGCAGAGCGCGGTTCACGACGAGGAGACGGGGCAGGACGGCCCCGCCGCCCCCGACGTGCCCGCCGAGGGCGACCGCCGCGTGGCGGGCGCCAAGCACCGCGGCGCGTCCACGCGGCGCTCCCGGCGTGCCAAGGGCAAGGACTCCGGCAAGGGCCCGGCCGAGGGCCCGGCCGAGGCTCCCGACGAGCCCGCGGACGCCCCCGAGGACACCCCTGCGGACGTCGACCCGGAACCCGAGCCCGACGCCGAGCCGGAGCCCGACGCCGAGCCCGAAGCGGAGCCCGCCGCCCCGGTGCGGCGCGGCGAGCTGACGCGCGCCCTCGACCTGCTGCGCGACAGCCTCGACGCCGTCGACCTCGTCCTCGACATCCCCGGCGTCGAGGCGGCCCGCGAGGCCCGCCTCGAACTCCACAACCAGCTCGACGACTACGTGCTGCCCCGCGTCCAGGCCGCCGGCACCCCCCTGCTGGTCGTCCTCGGCGGCTCCACCGGCGCCGGCAAGTCCACCCTGGTCAACACCCTGGTGGGGTCGCGCGTCAGCGCCACCGGCGTGCTCCGCCCGACCACCTCCAGCCCCATCCTGGTCTGCCACCCCGACCACACCGACTGGTTCATGGAGGGCCCGATGCTGCCGGGCATGGGCCGCGTGCGGGGCCCGGCGCCGGACGCCATCGCCGGCGACCAGCTCGTCGTCATCGCCAGCGACACCCTGCCGCCCGGCCTCGCGCTGCTCGACAGCCCCGACTTCGACTCGGTCTTCGAGGACCACTACGAGTTCGCGACCAAGCTGATGGCGGCCGCCGACCTCTGGCTCTGCGTCACCACCGCCGCCCGCTACGCCGACGCGCAGGTCTGGCAGATGCTGGAGAGGGCCCGCGACAACGGCGCCACCATCGGCGTCGTGCTGTCGCGCGTCCCGCAGGGCGCGGGCGCCGAGGTCGTCGAGCACTTCAACGCCATGCTCGGCGAGCACGAGGTCGGCGACACCCGCCGCTTCACCATCCCCGAGACCCGCATCGAGGACAGCCGCCTCCCCGAGGAGAGCATCGAGGACATCCGCGCCTGGCTCCTCGGGGTCGCGGGCGACGTCGAGGACCGCGAGATCGTCGTGGAGGACACCCTCGCGGCGGTGCTGGACAGCTTCCGCACCCGCGTCCCCGAGATCGCCGCGCAGGTGGAGGCGCAGGTGGAGCAGCGCGCCGAGCTCGGCCGCCTGGTCGAGTCGTCCTACGGCACCGCGCTCGCCGAGCTGGACGAGGCGACCCGCAACGGCTCGCTGCTGCGCGGCGAGGTCCTCGCCCGCTGGCAGGACTTCGCCGGCACCGGCGACCTCATGCGCGCCCTGCACGTGCGGCGCAGCCGCTCCCCGTTCGCCCGCAAGTCCAGCCGGCGCCGCACCGCGCCGAGCCGGGTCCGCGCGCTGAAGGCGGCGCTGCGGGCCGGCCTGGAGTCGCTGATCCTGTCGTCGGCCGAGCACGCCGCCGAGCAGGTCCTCGCCTCCTGGCGCGCCCACCCGGTCGGCGACCAGGTGATGGCCAAGGTGCCCGCCGCCGCGCTCGGCACCGCCTCGCCGGAGCTGTCGCGGCGCGTCACCCGCGCCGTCAGCTCCTGGCAGGACCACGTCCAGGAGCTCGTCCGCACCGAGGGCGTCACCAAGCGGTCGGTCGCCAAGCTCGTCTCCTTCGACCCCGAGGCGCTCGCGCTGGTCCTCATGATCGGCCTGCTCGGCTACGGCACCTCGGAGGTGAGCGTGGAGAGCGGCAACAGCGCCGTCCCGCAGCGCCTCCTGCGGGCGCTGTTCGGCGCCGAGTCGCTGCGCGGCATGGGCGCCAAGGCCCGCGCCGACCTGCGCAGCCGCATCGGCATGCTGTTCGACGAGGAGGCCATCCGGTTCGGGCAGGCGCTCGACTCGGCCGGCATCCCCGACGAGACCGTCCCGGTCCGGCTCCGCCAGGCCGCCCACCACCTCGAGGTCGCCCGATGACCACTGCGGCGATGCCCGCCACCCCGGCAGATCCAGGAGCGGCCGAGGCCGCCGACGTCACCGGCCGCCTCGACGCGCTCGACGACATGCTGCGCCTCGGCGGCGGCCGCCTCGACCCGCGGCTGCTGGACGAGGCGGGCGCGCTGCTCGACCGGGCCGGGGAGCGGCTCCGGCTGTCGGGCGAGCACACCGTCGTCACCCTCGCCGGCGGCACCGGCAGCGGCAAGTCCACGCTGTTCAACGCCATCTGCGGGCTGGAGCTGTCGCCGACCGGGCTGCGCCGCCCGATGACCTCCAAGGCGCACGCCTGCGTGTGGGGCCTGGACGGCGCCGGGCCGCTGCTGGACTGGCTCGACGTCGACAAGCGGCACCGCTACGCGCGGGCGAGCGCGCTCGACACGGCCCGCTCCGACACCTCGCTGCAGGGCCTGGTCCTGCTCGACCTGCCCGACCACGACTCGATCCGCGCCGAGCACCGCGCCGAGGCCGACCGCTTCGTCACCATCGCCGACCTGCTCGTCTGGGTCGTCGACCCGCAGAAGTACGCCGACGCCGCGCTGCACCGCGACTACATCGTGCCGTTCGCCCGCTACGCCGGCGTCACCCTCATCGTGCTGAACCAGGTGGACCGGCTCCAGCCCGAGGAGGTCGACGACTGCGTCGCCGACCTGCGCCGCCTCCTCCAGGCCGAGGGCCTCGCCGACCCGCGCATCGTGACGGCGTCGGCGGCGAGCCCGGACGGCGTCCTCGGCTTCCGCGAGGTGCTCGTCGACACCGTCGCCGCGCGCCGCGCCCGCGCCCAGCGCATCACCACCGACCTCGACCGGCTGGCCGAGCGGTTCGCCGGGCAGAGCGGCGCGGACGAGCCGCCCGCCGGGGTGCCCGCGCCCGCCCGCGCCGCCCTCGTCGAGGAGCTGACCGACGCCGCCGGGGCGCCCGCCGTCGCCGAGGCGATGGAGAGCGCCTACGAGCTGCGCGCCGCCGACTTCGTCGGCTGGCCGGTCGCGTCCCTGGCCGACCGGCTGCGCAGCGACCCGCTGCGCCGGATGCGGCTCGGCGAGCTCCGCGAGGAGCTGCGCAACGCCTTCACCGGCCCGGTCGGCGCGCAGCAGGGCGACGTCGACAACGCCCTCGCCGCCGTCGCCGAGACCGTCACCGGCACGCTGCCGCCCCCGTGGGCGCGGGCGGTGCGCGCTGCCGCCCGCCGGCACGCCGGCGAGCTGCCCGAGGACCTCGGCGAGGCGCTGAAGGACGCGCTGCCGACGTTCAACCAGGTGCCGCGCTGGTGGTGGCTGATCAAGACCTGGCAGTACTTCCTCGTCCTCGCCACCGCGCTCTGCGTCCTGTGGATCGGGCTGCTCGTCGCCTACGGGGTGTTCGGCGCCGGCGGCGACGGCGCGAACGGGCTGATCGGCGACGCGGGCCTCATCCCCTACGTCGCGGTCCTCGCCGTGTGCACGCTCGGCATGGGCTACCTGACGAACCTGGCGTGCCGGAACATGGTCGCGCTGCAGTCCGCCAACCACGGCGAGCGGATGGAGCGGCACATGCTCGACAGCATCGAGCGGGTCGCCGAGGCCAAGGTGCTGAAGCCGATCGCCGACGAGCTCGCCGTCTACGCGCAGTTCCGCAAGGACGCCGCCGCGCTGCGCGGCTGAACCCGCCCCTCCCCGCTCTCCCGTCCGGCCCCGCAGGCGTCCGCGCCCGCGGGGCCGCCGGCGTTCCCGCCCCGGTGGGCGCGGGGGCAGCCGGTCCTCACCGCATGGACATGACGAGGATGTTCCCATTTTCGTAAAGGAAGATGTACGCTGAGTAATCATGAGCCGCGTTCGGGAAGTCCCCGGGACGGGGCCGACGGCGCTGCGGAGGGGAGGGGGGCGGTGCGGAACGGGGAGGCGCGAGGCGAGGGTGAGGGCCGGACGGAGAGCCCTGGCCGCGGGCCGTGTCCTCCGCGCGGGGCGGGGCGGCGATCGCGGCCCCCATCCGGGACCGGCCCTCGGTGGCGGGGGCGTCGCGGCAGCGCCGCTGCCGGCCGGCGCCCCCGCGCCGTCGGGGTTGCGGCCGCGTTAGATCCAGGAAACGCCGCGCATGCTGTTCTCCCCCTCCGGTTTCGCGGAGGACCTGCGCAATCGCAGGTCCTGCGGTGAGAGACCACAGTGGCCACCCACGTGTGCGTTATCGAAGGTACCGGTTTCCGAACCGGTCCGCACATGCTGCAACTATCGTGTTACCCACCGTGATATCGAGGGGGCAAGGATGACGGCAGTGCAGTCGTCCGCCGGGGACCGGGGCGGCGAGCTGGCCCGCAGGCCCCCGCGGCAAGGGGTTCGGGGCCGGCCGTCGCTGCTCGGCGGGTACGTGCCCACCGTCGTCGCGGTGCACCTCGCGCTGATCGTCGTGGCGCTGCCGCGGACCGCGCCGCACCTCGATGATCTACTGACTTTTGGTGCGCTCCTGGCGTGTGGCGCGGTCTGCATCGAAGCGTCCCGGCGGCTCGGCATGCCGGCCGGCGTCGCCCGCGACCTGCTGTCGGCCTGGTGGGTGCCGGTCGCGCTGCTGCTGCCGCCGCTCTACGCGCTGCTCATCCCGATCCCGCTGCAGGTGCTGCTCCAGTTCCGGGTGCGCCGGACGCTGCTGTACCGGCGGGTCCTGGTGACGGCCGCGCTCGGCCTGTCGGGCGCCGCCGCGTCGGTGGTGTTCCACTCGGTGGTGCCCGAGTCGCGGGCCGGCGCCCCCGGCTGGGTCGTCGAGGGCTGGCCCGGCATCCCCCTCGCGGTGGCCTGCGCGGCGCTGTTCGCGGTGCTGAACACCCTGATCGTGGCGGTCGCCGCGCACGCCGCCGGCCCCGAGGCCACCTGGCGCGACGTGCTGTGGAACCGCGAGAGCCTCACCCTGGACGTCGTCGAGCTCTGCGTCGGCGTCCTCGTCACCGTCACCTCCGCCCTCGCCCTCGGGATGCTCGCGCTCGCGCTGCCCCCGGTCGTGCTGCTCCAGCGCAGCCTCATGCACCAGCAGCTCCAGGCCGCGGCCCGCACCGACGCCAAGACGGGCCTGCTCAACGCGGCGGCCTGGCAGCGCGAGGCCGACACCGAGCTGTCGCGCGCGCAGCGCACCCACGACCCGCTCGCCCTGCTGCTCATCGACATCGACCACTTCAAGCGGGTCAACGACACCTACGGCCACCTCGTCGGCGACCAGGTCCTCGTCGGCGTCGCGAGCACCCTGCTCGGCCAGCTCCGCGACTACGACATGGTCGGCCGCTTCGGCGGCGAGGAGTTCGTCGTGCTGCTGCCCGGCGCCGACACCGTCGAGGCGTGCCGGGTCGCCGAGCGGCTGCGCGGCCGGGTCCGCCGCCTCGCGGTGCCCGCCGAGGACGGCACCGTCGGGGTGACGATCTCGGTCGGCGTCGCGCTGTTCCGGATGCACGGCGGCGACCTCATCGAGCTGCTCGCCGCCGCCGACCTCGCCCTCTACCGGGCCAAGCAGTCCGGCCGCGACCGCGTCTGCCTGCCCGCCCTCGACGACTCGCGCGCCCCGCGCGGCGAGGGCGCCCCGGACGCCTGACCGGGCGCCCGGCCGCCCCGTCCGGCCGCCCTGTCAGGCCGTGCCGAACGGCGCCGGGAAGGCTCTAGTCTTGACGCCATGGCCGAGTACATCTACACGATGCAGCGTGTGCGCAAGGCACATGGCGACAAGGTCGTCCTCGACGACGTCACCCTGCACTTCCTGCCCGGCGCCAAGATCGGTGTCCTGGGACCGAACGGGACCGGCAAGTCCACGCTGCTGCGGATGATGGCCGGTCTGGAGCAGCCGTCCAACGGCGAGGCCCGGCTGATGCCCGGCTTCACCGTCGGCATCCTGCAGCAGGAGCCGCCGCTGAACGAGGACAAGACCGTCCTCGGGAACGTGGAGGAGGGCGTCGCCGAGACCAAGGCGATGCTCGACCGGTTCAACGAGATCGCCGAGAAGATGGCGACGGACTACTCCGACGCGCTGATGGAGGAGATGGGCAAGCTGCAGGAGCAGCTCGACCATCGCAACGCCTGGGACCTCGACAGCCAGCTCGAGCAGGCCATGGACGCGCTGCGCTGCCCGCCGCCCGACGCCGACGTCACCACGCTGTCCGGCGGCGAGCGCCGCCGCGTCGCGCTCTGCAAGCTGCTGCTGGAGGCGCCCGACCTGCTGCTGCTGGACGAGCCCACCAACCACCTGGACGCCGAGTCGGTGAACTGGCTGGAGCAGTTCCTCGCCAAGTACGAGGGCACCGTGCTCGCCGTCACCCACGACCGGTACTTCCTGGACAACGTGGCGACCTGGATCCTGGAGCTCGACCGCGGCCGCTGCCACCCCTACGAGGGCAACTACTCCACCTACCTGGAGAAGAAGGCCGAGCGGCTGAAGGTCGAGGGCAACAAGGACGCCAAGCGCAAGAAGCGCCTCCAGGACGAGCTGGAGTGGGTGCGGTCCAACCCCAAGGCCCGCCAGACCAAGAGCAAGGCCCGCCTCCAGCGGTACGAGGAGATGGCGTCCGAGGCCGCCAAGACCCGCAAGCTGGACTTCGAGGAGATCCAGATCCCGCCGGGCCCGCGCCTCGGCAACACCGTCATCGTCGCCGAGGACCTCACCAAGGGCTTCGGCGACCGGGTCCTGATGGACCACCTGTCGTTCAACCTGCCGCCGAACGGCATCGTCGGCGTCATCGGCCCGAACGGCGTCGGCAAGACCACCCTGTTCCGCATGATCGTCGGGGAGGAGCAGCCGGACTCCGGCGCGCTCCGCCTCGGCGAGACCGTGCAGCTGTCCTACGTCGACCAGGGCCGCGGCAACCTGGACCCGAAGAAGAACGTCTGGGAGGTCGTCTCCGACGGGCTCGACCACATCAAGGTCGGCCAGGTCGAGATGCCGTCCCGCGCCTACATCGCGGCGTTCGGGTTCAAGGGCCCCGACCAGCAGAAGCCCTCGGGCGTCCTGTCGGGCGGCGAGCGCAACCGCCTCAACCTGGCGCTCACCCTCAAGCAGGGCGGCAACGTGCTGCTGCTGGACGAGCCGACCAACGACCTGGACACCGAGACGCTGTCCAGCCTGGAGAACGCCCTGCTGGAGTTCCCCGGCTGCGCCGTGATCACCTCCCACGACCGGTGGTTCCTGGACCGGATCGCCACCCACATCCTGGCGTGGGAGGAGGGCTCGAACTGGTTCTGGTTCGAGGGCAACTTCGCCGACTACGAGAAGAACAAGATCGAGCGGCTCGGCGCGGAGGCGGCCCGCCCGCACCGCGTCACCCACCGCAAGCTCACCCGCGACTGACCCGCGGGACGTCCGGCCGTACCAGGGACGCCGTGCCCCGTCAGGGGGCGGCGTCCCTCGGCCTGTCCGCTGCGCGGTGATCCGTCCGGGTAGCATCGAGCCGACCCCCGCGCCCCCGACCCTTGGTGAGGACATGCCGCGCACCGACCCGCCGCCCGCCGACTTCCGGCACGTCTACGAGTTCAAGCTCCGGTTCGGCGACATCGACTCCCAGGGGCACGTCAACAACGTCAAGTTCCTCGGCTACCTGGAGGACGCGCGCCTGGAGATGTTCCACGGCGACCCGGTCCGCAAGGGCGAGGAGCCGGTCCGCGGCCTGGTGATCTCCCGGCACGAGATCGACTACAAGGTGCCGCTCGGGCCGACGGTGTACCCGGTCCGGGTGGAGACCTGGGTGACCGAGGCGCGCGCCGCGTCCTGCCGCCTCGCCTACGAGGTCCGCGACGACGAGACCGTCTACGCGACCGCGACGTCCACCCTCGTCGCCTTCGACGTCACGGCCGGCCGGCTGCGCCGCTTCGACCCCCACGAGCGCGAGCTCCTGCGGCGCTTCCTCGTCCCCCAGAACGTCTGACCCCCCGGTCACCCCGCGTTGAGATGCGGCGTGTTGCGCACTTTCGATCGTCGAAGTGCGCAACACGCCGCATCTCGACTTTCGGTGACCGGGGGGTCGGGGGGTCAGTCCGCCAGGAGCCAGGCGGCCGCGTTGCCGGGGAGCAGGTCGCCGTACAGGGGGCCGCTGGCGAGGAGCACGCGGCCCTCGGGCAGGCGTACGGGGTGGTCGCCGAAGTTGAGCGCGCAGGTGAGCGGGCCGCGCCGGAACACCAGCAGCTCGTCGCCGGTCTCCTCCCAGGACAGCGGCGCCGGCAGGTCGGGGACGAGGGCGCGGCGCTGCTTCAGCGCCTCCTTGTAGAACGCCAGCGTGGACGCCGGGTCGCCCTCCTGCGCCTCGGCCGTCAGCGTCCGCCACGCCTCGGGCATCGGCAGCCACGGGCGGCTGCCCTCCGGCCCGAACCCGTAGGGCTCCTTCTGGCCCGACCAGGGCAGCGGCACCCGGCAGCCGTCGCGGCCGGCCTCCTTGCCGCCGGTGCGCTTCCAGATGGGGTCCTGGCGGGCGTCCGCCGGGATGTCGGTCACCTCGGGCAGCCCGAGCTCCTCGCCCTGGTACAGGTACGCCGACCCCGGCAGCGCCAGCACGAACAGCAGCGCCGCGCGGGCGCGCGCGAGGCCGACGCCGGGCGGGCCGGCCGGCTGCTCGTAGCGGGTGACGTGCCGGACCGCGTCGTGGCTCGACAGCACCCACGTGGGGGCGGCGCCGGTCGCGTCCACGGCGGCGATCGCGTCGGTGACGACGCGCCTGAAGTCGGGCGCCGACCAGGGCGCGAGCTGCAGGTCGAACTGGAACACCTGGTGCAGCTCGTCGGGCCGCAGGTAGCGGGCGAGGTCCTCGGGGCCGTCGGTCCACACCTCGCCGATCGCCATCCGGTCGTCGTAGGAGTCCAGGATGCGCCGCCAGTCCCGGTACACCTCGTGCACCTCGGGGCGGCTGTAGATGGGGCCGTTCACGACGTGCCGGCTGCGGTCGCCGAGGTCGGGGAACGACAGGTCCTTGAACAGTCCGGCGGCGACGTCGATGCGGAACCCGTCGACGCCGCGGTCCAGCCAGAACCGCAGGATGCTCTCGAACTCGCGCCGCACCTCGGGGTTGCGCCAGTTGAGGTCGGGCTGCTCGGCGGCGTACAGGTGCAGGTACCACTGCCCGTCGGGCAGCCGCGTCCAGGCGGGGCCGCCGAACGCCGACGGCCAGTCGTTCGGCGGGTCGTCGGAGCCGGGGACGCCGTCGTGGAAGATGTAGCGCTCGCGCGCGGGGGAGCCGGGCGGGGAGGCGAGGGCCTCCCGGAACCAGGCGTGCTGGTCGGAGGTGTGGTTCGGGACGATGTCGACGATCACCTTCAGGCCGTGCTCGTGCGCCCCGGCGACCAGCGCGTCGAGGTCGGCGAGCGTTCCGAAGCGCGGGTCGACGTCGCGGTAGTCGGCGACGTCGTAGCCGCCGTCGGCGAGCGGGGAGCGGTAGAACGGGGTGAGCCAGAGGGCGTCGACCCCGAGGTCGCACAGGTGGGGGAGGCGGCCGGTGATGCCGCGCAGGTCGCCGTCGCCGTCCCCGTCGGCGTCGGCGAAACTACGGACGTACACCTCGTACACGACGGCATTGCGCCACCAGGGGGTTCGCGTCATACCAGGCGCTCTACCCTATTCGGACGGGGCGTTCACCATGCTGCGGGCGGCCATCGTGAAGTAGTCCCACAGCATGCCGCTGAGCTGGTCGGGAAGGCCGAGCTCGTCGACGGCGTCGCGCATGTGCCGCAGCCACGCGTCGCGCTCGGCCTCCCCGATCACGAACGGGACGTGCCGCATCCGCAGGCGCGGGTGGCCCCGCTCCCGGCTGTAGGTGTTCGGGCCGCCCCAGTACTGGATCAGGAACAGCCGGAGGCGGTCCTCGGCGGGGCCGAGGTCCTCCTCGGGGTAGAGGGGACGGAGGAGGGGGTCGTCCGCGACGCCCTGGTAGAAGCGGCGCACCAGGCGGCGGAAGGTCTCCTCGCCGCCGACCGCTTCGTAGAAGGTCACCTGTTCAGCTTCAGCCATAGCGCTCCCACCCTATGTGAGGACGGCCCGGACGGGCGGGCCGATCGGCCCCGGAGATCGCGGCCTCCGGCCGGCGTCAGCCCGCCGCCGGGGTCACGACCGCGATGCCCGCGCCGTCGAAGGCCAGCTTGACCCGCTCGCGCAGCTCGCGCGCGACCTCGCCCTGCTTGCCCGCCGCCGTCTTGATCACCACGCGGATGATCAGCGCGTCGGCGGCCAGCGCCTGCACGCCCCACACCGACGGCTCCTCCAGGATGAGGTGCGCCCAGGTCTCGGACTCGGCCATCTTGTCGGCGGTGGCCTGCAGGGTCTCCTTGACCTTCTCGACGTCCTCGCCGACGCCCACCGGGATGTCGAGGACGGCGCGGCCCCAGTTCTGCGACTCGTTGCCGAGCATCTTGATCTCGCCGTTCGGCACGTACCAGACGACGCCGTTGACGTCGCGCATCCGGGTGACCCGCAGGGTGACCGCCTCGACGGTGCCCTTGGCGCCGCCGACGTTGATCACGTCGCCGACGCCGTACTGGTCCTCCAGCAGCATGAACAGGCCGGCGAGGAAGTCCTTGACGATGCTCTGCGCGCCGAAGCCGACCGCGACGCCGACGACGCTCGCGCTCGCCAGGATCGGCGCCAGGTTCAGCCCGAGCGAGCCGAGGATGCTGAACGCGGCGGTGCCCATGATGATGATGGAGGCGATGCTGTTCAGGACCGAGCCGAGCGTCTTGGCGCGCAGCGCCCGCCGCTGGTTCAGCAGCGCCGGGCTGCCGTCGAAGTGGGTGCGGGTCTTCTCCCGCGTCTTCTCCGACATGGTGCCCTCGGCCATCCGCACCGTCACCCTGGTGATCATGCGGTGCGCGAGGCGGCGCAGCACGAGCGCCACCACGAACGTGACGACGATCCAGAAGACGGTGTAGAGGGGCTGGTCGAGCCAGGTCCGGTAGAAGCGCGTCGCCCCGGAGTTGTTCGACACGTTCCAGACGAGCCGGCAGGCCACGCTCGGATCGTGCGGGGCGCACGCCTGCTCGGGCGTGCTCGGGCTCGGCGAGGGCGTCGGCGCGGGCGCGGCGGCGGCCGACGCGGCGAGCGAGTACACGTACGAGGAGACGTACGAGAGGACCATGCGGGCAGAGCCTCCCCGGCCGGTTGTGGGTGTCGCGTCACATCGCCGTGGGTCTGCGGCGGTACGGACCGATCGTAGGGGACGGTGACGAAAGGTTCATACATCGCCGGGCGGCGTGGCACGACCCGACCGGGGAGGGGCCGGGATGCGGCGGGTCGCCGGTCACCGGCCCGGGCACGCGCGCCGTCCTGCGCGGACGGCGCGCGCACCGGGCCCGTGCACGCAGCGGACGAACGAACGTGTCCCGCGGGATCCGCGGCTGCCGCGCCGTTCCAGGCCACGGCCCGCGGGACACGTCCGGCTCAGGGACGGCGCGACGGCCGTTCCAGCTCCAGATCCGGGCTCCGGCGCGGCGGGCCCTGCACCCGCCGCGCGCACGCCTCACGCGGCTGCCGCTCCAGCGGCTGCAGCACGTGCGCCAGTTTGACGGCGGCGCCGCCGGGATCGTCCACCCGGTGCATGCGCTCCCCCCAGGACCACCAGTAGTAGTGATCGTGCGACTCGGGAGCGGGCGCGCACGTCACGTCCTCGGCGAGGCTCGCCGCCTCCGGGTTCACCACCCGCAGGAAGGCCGGGCCCGTGCGGGTCCGGACGACGCGGGCGACCAGCCCGCGCGTGTCGAGCGCCTGCTCCAGCTCCTCCAGGTAGCAGACGCGTCGGTCGCTGACCACCTGCGCACCCCCTCCGTATGCCGGCGGCGTCACCGCCGCCGCGAGGACCTTTCCGGACGTTCCCGTGTGATCCACTCTCTGATGCCGCGCTGTTACACGGGGCGAGAATCGCAAGTTCCACACTGGGGGGTCAAGGCGCTCCCGGGCGGCGGAAGAGGGGATTCCCCCACCGCGGGATGAGGCCCGTTTTACCGCGGTGGAAAATCCTCTACCTGTGGATGGGGTGCTCCTTCCGGTCCGCCCGGCTTTCCCGGGAATCGCTTGGCCTGCCCCGGGGCGGGAGTTACGCTCTGTCAGCGAGAAGTCATCTGTCGTGGCCGTCTATCAGAGCCGGCCGCCGTGGCGGGTCGACGGCCCTCTTCCCCGAGGCCGTCCGGCCGGGCCGGCGGCGAGGAGGCCGGAAGCGCATGTCGGATCCCCCCCGTAAAGAGACGGACATCGCCCGCCGCATACGCGCGCACGGCCTGGCGCGGGGGCGCGGTCCCGCCGAGATCGCCCAGGAGATCCACGATCAGTGCGGGCCGCTGTTCGGCACCAGCGCGGTCAAGGCGCACCGCCTGTCCCACGGCGTCGCGCTCTCCGACATCGTCGCCCAGGTCCAGGCCCTGTTCGAGGTCGACGGCAAGCCCCGGCCCAAGATCGGGGAGACGCTGCTGTCGGCGTACGAGAGCGGCTACAAGCGGCCGGGGCCGGAGTACCTGCACTACCTCTGCGTCGTCTACCGGGTGGAGCCCGACAGGCTCGGGTACCAGAACCCCTGCATCTGCGGACGCGCGCACGCGTCCCCGCCCGGTGCGGCCCCCGCCGAGGTCCCGGGCCGCGCGCCCGACCGGGTCGCGCCGGCGAACGAGGCCCCCCTGGTGGGGTCGGTCCTGCTGCCGCGCCCGGACGAGGCGGCCTGGGCCGCCATCACCGAGAAACGGGGGTTCGACCGCGCCCCGGACCCCGTGACGATCGACGTAGGAGAGGAGGACATCGTGCTTCGTAGAACCCTTCTGCAGTTGCTGGCGGGGGCGGGCGTGACGCTCGACGGCCAGTTCCTGGGTGCCGTGGACAACCTGCGGCGCAAGATGGACGACACGCTGGTCAACGCGACCGTGTCGCCCACCATGCTCGACCAGTGGGAGGAGACCACGCTCGGTTACGGCCAGCTGTACCAGGCCACCCCGTCGCTGCGCATGCTGTGCGACGTGCTGCTGGACTTCAGCGAGGTCCGCCGGATGATGGACAAGCGCCAGCCGGTCGACCTCCAGGAGCGGCTCTGCCGCATCGCCGCCCAGCTGTCCGGGCTGTCCGGCCTCATCATGATCAACCTGGGCGACCACCGGCTGGCCCGCTCGTTCTTCCGCACCGCGCGGTCGGCCGCCGACGAGACCGGCGACCGCAAGCTGCGCGCCTGGGTGACCGTCCGCGAGGCGCTCGTCCCCATGTACTACGGCGACCCCCGCGAGGCGCTGCACCTGGCCCGCAAGGCGCAGGACCTCGCCGGCCGCGACCCGAGCGTGGCCGCCGCGATGGCGCCCGCCGTCGAGGCGCGCGCCCTCGGCATGCTCGCCCTGCGCGGCCGCGGCGACGCCGCCCCCGGCGCCCGCCGCGCCCTCGTGCGCGGGCGCTCGGTGTTCGACCAGCTGTCCCGCGACGAGACCGGCGACCTGGTCTTCGGCTTCACCGACCGGCAGATGACCTTCTACGAGGGCGACACCTTCACCAACCTGGGCGACCACCGCGCGGGCGACGAGACCCTCAGCCGGGCGCTCACCCTCTACGACCCGACCGACCGCGTCGACCTCACCCTGGTCAAGCTCGACCGGGCGTCCTGCCGGTTGCACGGGGGCGAACCGGACGCCGCGCTCGCCGGGGCGAAGGAGGCGATCCTCGACCTGCCGTCCGAGCACCGCTCCGACATCCTGGTGCACCGCGCCCTGCAGATCGGCGCGGCGGTGCGCGCCAAGCACGGCGACAGCCCGGCGCTCCGCACCTTTTACGAGGCGATGGCGGGGCCCTGGGTGAAGAGCCCGACGGCGCCCGCGCCGCCGCGCCAGGTCGGCCGGAGCGACGAGGTCTGACCCGGCGATGACCACCCACGACCACGACCTGTCCGCGGAGGACACGCCCCGGCGCGGGCTGCCGCTGCCCCCCGCGCACCCGGAGCGGCCCGCGCTCGTGCGGCTCCGCGCCGAACCGCCCACCTGGGCCTTCGGCGACCTGCGGCTGCGCCGCTACCGCGCCGCCGACCACCCGACCGTCCTCGACCTGCACCGCGCCGGCCTCGCCCAGGTGGGGCTGCGGCCCGGCGACGGCGTCTACTACGAGCACGACTTCTTCCGGATGGAGGAGATCTACCTCGGCAACGGCGGCGAGTTCCTCGTCGGCGAGGTCCGCGACGAGATCGTCGCGATGGGCGGGCTGCGCCGCGCCGACCTCGTGCCCGCCGGCTCGGCCCGCGCGGCCGGCGGCCGGGCGGTGACGGGCCTGCCCGGCTCGGTCCTCGACGACTCCGGTCCCGACGTCGCCGAGATGGTCCGGCTGCGGGTCCGCCCCGACCTCCAGGGCCGCGGCTACGGGGCCGTCCTCGTCGAGGCGCTGGAACGGCGCGCCGCCGAGATCGGCTACCGGCTGCTGCGGGCCGACACGACCGAGCGGCAGCGGGCGGCGCTCGCCCTGTACCGCCGGTTCGGCTGGACGCGGACCCGCCGGGAGACCATCGGCGGCATCGTCAACGTCTACCTGGAGAAACGCCTGTACTGAGCGGGGTTCCGGTCCGCGCGCGAGCCGTGGGGGGCTCGCGCGCGGACCGGTCGGGTCGGGCCGGTCAGTCCGGGCGGCGCGCGGCGAGGACCTGGAGGAACGGGTACCGGCGGTGCTTGATGCCGGTGAGGCCGCGGTCGGCCAGGGCGTCGTGCATCTCGTCGTCGCCGAAGAGGCGGACGCCGGTGAGGGCGCCGACCAGCCGGCCGCCGGCGCGCGAGAGCGGCAGCGACGGGCGGCGCGAGGTGAGGATCAGCAGCCGGCCGCCGGGGCGCAGCACCCGCACCATGGAGTCGACCGCCGGCCACGGGTCGTCGAACAGGTAGAGCGCGCCGCAGCAGCTCACCGCGTCGAAGGACGCGTCGGCGAACGGCAGGCCGGCGGCGTCGCCGCGGACGTAGCCGACGCCGTCGCCGGGGGTGTCGGCGGCGGCGCGCTCCAGCATCCCGGCGGCCGCGTCCAGCCCGACGACCAGGCCGTTCTCGGCGACGCCCGCGGCGAGGGCGCGGGTGACGTTGCCGGGCCCGCAGGCCACGTCGAGCACCGTCGCGGCCGGCTTGCGGACGTCGCCGGGCCGGCCGAGGCCGAGCCAGGCGCGGGCGAGCGCGTGCTCGGCGGCGGTGTTCGGGCCCGCCGGCCAGCCCTTGGCGAGGTTGAACGCGAGCGGCCGCCACAGCCGCTCGTAGACCTGCGGCAGCAGCGTGGACTGCATCGCGACCTGCGCGAGCGTCGGCGGCGGCGCGGTGTCCGGGCCGAGCAGGTCCAGGAACGGCGCGGACGGGTCGGGGGCGGCGGGCGGGTCGGCGAGCAGCGCCGAGATCCGCGCGAGCAGGGCCGGATGCACCCCCTTATTCGATCACATGTCAATGCGGGGGCCGGGGGCGGCCCCCGCGGCGCGCGTCCAGAACGCGCGCATGAGCGGGGTGGGGGACGGGCCCGCCAGCTGCACCTGGGTGAGCAGCACCGACACCAGGCCGGTGGCCGGGACCACGTGGAACGCGGTGCCGGTGCCGCCGACCCAGCCGTAGCGACCCGGGACGTTCCACGGGTCGACGGCGGCGACGTCCACCGAGCCGCCGAACCCCCAGCCCTGCCCCTGGAGGAAGATCCGGCCCGCCGCGCGGTCGGCGGCGGTGGTGTGGTCGGCGGTCATCAGCGCGACCGCCTCCGGCGGCAGGACGCGCGGGCCGGCGCCGAGCAGCATGCGCCCGAACGCCAGCAGGTCGTCGGCGGTGGAGACGAGCCCGGCGCTGCCCGCCGGGAACGCGGCCGGCTCCGCCCACGACCCGTCCGGCGGGTCGGCGACGGCGAGCCCGCCCGCGCCGTCGTGCCGGAGCAGCGGCAGCGCGCGGCCGGGCGGGAGGACGAAGCCGGTGCCGGCCATGCCGAGCGGCTCGAAGATCCGCTCGGCCAGCACCTCCGGCAGCGGGCGCCCGGCGGCGCGCGCGAGGAGCACGCCGAGGACGTCGTAGGCGGTGTTGTACAGCCACGCCTCGCCGGGCTGCGCCGCCATCGGCAGCTGCGCGAGCCGGCGCAGCCACGCGTCCGGCGGCGGCGCGTCCTGCGGGTCGTGGACGTGCCGCTGCAGCCCGTCGAACAGGGCCTGCGCGGCGGGCAGCCCGAAGTCGCCCGGCAGCCCGTAGCCGCACCGGGACGCCAGCACGTCCCGGACGGTCATCGGGCGCGCCGCCGGGACGGTGTCGTCCAGCGGCGCGTCCGGCGTGCGCACCACCCGCAGGCCGTCCAGCTCGGGCAGCCACCCGGTGACGGGCTCGTCCAGGCCGAGCGTGCCGTCGCCGACCAGCGTCAGCGCCGCCGCGCTGACGATCGGCTTGGTCACCGACGCGATGCGGAACACCGTGTCGCGGTCGGCCCCCCGTGTCGCGACCTCGACGCCGTCGCCGGCGGCCACGAGGGCCACCGCACCGTCGATGTCCAGAATGTCCCGCAGTTCGCTCATGCCGTCTCCTCCGCCGGTCGTCGGAAGGAGTGACCGGCGGAGGGGGCGGAACTCATCGGCCGTCCAGGTCCAGTCCGGTCTGGGCGGCGGTGAAGGACAGGGTGTCGGTCATGAGGTCGACCGAGCGGCTGACCGAGCGGCCCGCGTGGCCCACGTGCGCCTCGTTGCGGAGCAGCACCGGCAGGTCCGAGGCGGACGCGTGCTGGAGCGCCGCGCACATCTTGCGGGCGTGCAGCGGGTCCACCCGGGTGTCGCTGTCGAAGACCGTGAACAGCACGGCCGGGTAGGCGACGCCCTCGCGGACGTGGTGGTAGGGGGAGTAGGACAGCAGCCAGCCGAGCTCCTCGGGGTCGGCGGCGCTGCCGTACTCGTCGTTCCAGGTCTGCCCGAGCCCGAACAGCTCGTAGCGGGCCATGTCCAGCAGCGGCGCCGAGCAGACGACGGCCCGGTACAGGTCGGGCCGCTGGGTGAGGGCGGCGCCGACCAGCAGACCGCCGTTGGACCCGCCGGAGATCGCGAGCCGGTCGGCCGTCGTCCAGCCCTGCGCGACGAGCGTCTCGGCGGCGGCGTGCAGGTCGTCGAACACGTTCTGCTTGCGCTCGCGCATCCCCGCGCGGTGCCACTCCTCGCCCTCCTCGGAGCCGCCGCGCAGGTTCGCGACCGCGTACACCCCGCCCGCCTCCACCCAGGCGAGGACGCTCGCCGAGTAGGACGGGGTGAGCGGCACGTTGAAGCCGCCGTAGCCGTACAGGATCGCCGGGCGCGGGCCCGTCCGGTCCGGGCGCGACATGACGAGCATCCGCACCTCGGTGCCGTCGGCGGAGGGGTACACGATCTGCCGGGACTCGATCTCGGGGAGGCGGACGGCGCCGGGCGCGGCGGCCCACGTCGTCGTCTCGCCGGTGCGCGCGTCGTAGTGCAGCACCGACGACGGCGTGGTGTTGTCGGTGTAGCCGAACCACGCCTCGTGGCCGCCCTCCGGGCGCTCGACGATGCCGCCGATGGAGCCGAGGCCGGGCGCGGGGACCGTGCCGATCCGCTCGCCGGTGGCGAGGTCGTGCACGGTGATCTCGCTGATGGCGTGCCGGGTCCAGCCGGCCAGCAGGACGGGCCGGTCCAGGCCGTCGAGGACCGCGAAGTCGGTGAGCACCGCCTCGGGGTCCTGCGGGATCAGGTCGGTCCACTCCTCCGGCCGCTCGGGGTCGGCGACGCAGAGCCGCGAGCGCGGCGCGTCGCGGTCGGTGAAGACGTAGGCGCGGCCGTCGCGGCCGACCGACAGCCACGTCTCGGCGTCCACGCCGGTCTGCACGGCGCGCAGGGCGGGCTCCTCGGGCGCGGACGCGGCGAGGTCGGCGAGCCAGAGGTCGTTGCGGGGCGCGGTGCCCTGCGACGCCGACACGGTGAGCCAGCGGCCGTCGCGGCTGAGCGCGACGCCGTAGTAGTTGGTCTTGTCCAGGCCGTCGCCGAACACCAGCGCGTCGTCGGTCTCGGGGTCGGTGCCGACGCGGTGCAGGTAGACGCGCCGGTGGTACTGCTCCTCGCCGGCGGGGACGTCGGCGGGCGCGAGCCGCCGCGTGTAGTAGTACGCCTCGCCGCCGGGCAGCCAGGCGATGGAGGAGTAGCGGGCGCGGTCGATCGGGCCCTCGACGCGCTCGCCGGTGGCCACGTCCAGGACGTACAGCAGCGACTCCTCGTCGCCGCCGTGCGAGACCTGGTAGGCGAGCCGCCGGCCCTCCCTGTCGGGCTGCCAGCCGTCGAGGACGGTGGTGCCGGCCGGGTCGAGCGCGATCGGGTCGACGAGGGCGCGCTCGGCGCCGCCGGGGTCGACGGTGTAGAGCACGGCGTGCTCCTGGTCGGCGGTGCGGCGGGTGAAGAAGTGCCGGTCGCCGCGCCAGACGGGGGCGCCGACGCTGCCCGCCGACAGCAGCTCGGTGAGGCGGGCGCGCAGCCGGTCGCGGCCGGGCAGGACGTCCACGGTCTTGCGGAACAGCTCGTCCTCGGCGGCGAGCCACCGCTCGGTCTCGGCCGACCGGCGGTCCTCCAGCCAGCGGTAGGGGTCGGGGACGCGGCGCCCGTGCAGCTCGTCGACGAGGTCCTCGCGCGGCGCGGGCGGGTAGGCGGGCCGGCGGAGCGGCGGGTCGTGCGGTCGGCTCATGCAGGCACCCTACGCAGGCGGCCCGGCGCCGCGCACGGCCCGGCCGCTCGCACATGCGGACAATCGGCGCGGGCCCGCGGGCGGCACGCGCGGCGAGGTGAACCCGGCGATGATCTTCGGTAGAAGTGGCGGTGACCAGCAGGGTCGTACCAGACGGGGGTTGGACATGAGGAGCATCATCACGGCGCGCGCCGCCGTGCTCGCCGGCGCGTTCGGCGCCGCGCTGGCGGTCGCGCCGGCGGCGCACGCGGCCGGCAAGGTGGACTTCGCCTACTCGGCGCCGGAGGTGTCGGAGGAGGGCGACAACGTCGTGTGGACCTGGACGGTCGGCGCGGGCGACGGGCCGGTGGAGAAGGTCGTGCTGACGCACCGGCTGACGCCGCACCTGAAGGTGGCGTCGGTGAGCAAGGAGTGCACGGTGCTGGAGGCGGCGGTCCGCTGCGAGTACGGGGCGCTGAAGGCCGGGCAGCGCAAGAGGGGCGTGCTCGTCGCCGACATCCCGGTGGGCACCAGCGGCTCCGTCCAGATCAGCGGGCGGGTCACCTGGCGGCAGGGCGGCGCGCCGGGCGCCGCGACGGGCGCCGCGACGCCGGGCGTCTCCGCGGCGAGCGCCGAGCCGGTGGGCGCCGCCGGGGCCTGACGCCCCGGCGCGGCGCGGGCCCGGCCGGGACCGGCCCCCGGGACCGCCGGAACCGTGCGGGACCGGGGGCGCGCGGGTTCGATCCGGGCGTGTTGCGGGGAGGAATGGGGGTAGCGGGCGGGCTCCCTCACCCGCCACACTGATTTCGGGTCGGTTCGCCCCTGGGGAGGTCCTCATGGCGGGTGCGCAGGTGCCGGAGACGATACTCGGGCCTCGGCTGGAGACGCGCGACGCGTCCGCCGGGGCCGTGAGCGCGGGCGCGCGCCCGCTGGAGGGCGTCTGATGGGACGGCAGGTCCTCCTCCTGAACGCGACGTACGAACCCCTCACCACGCTTTCCCTGCGGCGGGCGGTCTGCCTCGTGCTCCGGGAGAAGGCCGAGGTCGTCCATCCCGACGCCGCCGGTGCCCGGCTGCACTCGGCGGCGATGACCATCGAGGTGCCGTCGGTGATCCGGCTGCGCCGCTACGTGCGGATCCCCTACCGCACGCGCGTCCCCCTCACCCGCGCGGCGCTGATGCGGCGCGACAACTTCCGGTGCGTGTACTGCGGGCGCCGCGCCGAGACGATCGACCACGTGCACCCGCGCAGCAAGGGCGGCAAGCACGTCTGGGAGAACTGCGTGGCGTCCTGCACCTCCTGCAACCACAGCAAGGCCGACCGCCTGCTGGAGGAGCTCGGCTGGACGCTGCCGGTCCCGCCGGGCGTGCCGCGCGGCGCGCACTGGCGGCTGATCGGCATCGTCAACGACGGCGACCCGCAGTGGGCGCCCTACGTCCGCGAACCGGCCGCCTGAGCGCGGCCGCGCCGGGCCGGGCGCGGTTATCCTGGGCGGGTGCCTCGATACGACTACCGCTGCCGCGCCTGCGGGTCCACCTTCGAACTGTCGCGCCCGATGAGCGAGTCGAGCGCGCCGGCGCCCTGCCCGCAGGGCCACGACGACACCGTCAAGCTGCTGTCGACCGTCGCGGTGACCGGGACGGCGCGCGGCGGCGCCCCGGCCCCGCCCGCGGGCGGCGGGGGCGGCTGCTGCGGCGGCGGCTGCTGCTCCTGAGCCGGTTCAGTCCGAGCCGAGCCCGTTGAGGCGGGCGAGCAGCGTCGCGAGCGTCCGCACGTCCTCCTCGGGCCAGCTCTCCAGGCGGGCGTGGAAGTGCTCGCGGCGCGCGGTGCTGACGGCGTTCAGCCGGCTCCGCCCCTCCTCGGTGAGGGCGAGGCGGCGGGCGCGGCCGTCGGCGGGGTCGGCGTGCCGCTCGACGAGCCCGAGGCCCTCCAGCACGTTCATCTGGCGGGTGATGGTGGCCTTGCCGACGCCGACGTACCCGGCGAGGTCGCTCGGCCGCGCGGGGCCGTGCTCGCGCAGGTAGGCGAGCAGGCCGTAGGCGGCGGAGTCCAGCTCGGGGTGGACGGCGCGGCTCAGCCGGTCGGAGGCGGCGCGGGCGCGGCGGAGGAAGACGCCGAGCTCGCGCTCCAGCGCCTCATGCGCCGTGCGGCCGCCCGAGGTCCGCGCCATGGTCCCTCCCGTCGCCCTCCGGCCCGCCGGTCCCCGCCGCGCCGGCGGCCTGCAGCGCGCTGGAGGTGCGGAGCGGCACCTCCTTGATGCAGAGGATGGCGACCACGCTGAGCAGGGCGAACGGCACGGTGTACAGGAACAGGCTACCGGTGGCGTGCCCGAAGGCGTCCTCGACGACGGCGCGGACCGGGGCGGGCAGGGCGCCGAGGTCGGGCAGGGCGTCGCTGCTCGGCGCGTGCCGCACGCCGAGGCGGGCGAGGCCGGGCTCGGCGTAACGGGTGACGCGGTTCGCGAGGACGGCGCCGAGCGCCGAGACGCCGACCGTGCCGCCGAGCGTCCGGAAGAACGCGACGGCCGTGCTGGCGGCGCCGAGCTCCTGCGGCCGCACCTGGTTCTGCACGGCCAGCACGAGGTTCTGGAGGGTGAGGCCGAGCCCGACGCCGAGGCAGGCCATGCCGGCCGCCGTCACCCCGTAGGGCGTCCCGTGGCGGAGCAGCCCGAGCAGGGCGCAGCCGACGGCGAGCAGCACCGCGCCGCCGACGAGGAACGGCTTCCACCGCCCGGTCCTGGTGATGATCCGGCCGCCGGCGGCGGAGGCGACGGCGAGGGACAGAATGAGCGGCAGGGTGAGGATGCCGGCGGCCGTCGGGCTCTGCCCGCGCGAGAGCTGGAAGTACTGGCTGAGGAAGGTCGTGCTCGCGTACATGGCGACGCCGGCGAGCAGGCTCGCGACCACCGCGAGCGCCACCGTCCGGTTGCGGAACAGGCGGAGCGGCACGATCGGCTCGGCGGCGCGGGTCTCGACGAGGACGAACAGCACGGCGAGCAGCGTCCCGCCGCCGACCATCGCCGCGCTCCACCACGACAGCCAGGCGTAGTCGTCGCCGGCGAACGTCACCCAGACGAGCAGCAGCGACGCGGCGGAGGTGATGAGGGCGGCGCCGGCCCAGTCCACGGTGACCTTGCGCCTGCGCACCGGCAGGTCGAGGTTGCGCTGCAGGACGGCCATGGCGATCAGCGCGAGCGGCACGACGACGAAGAAGCACCAGCGCCAGCCGAGGCCGCGGGTGTCGACGATGACGCCGCCGACGAGCGGCCCGCCCGCGGTGCCGACGGCGAGGACGGCGCCCATGTAGCCGGAGTAGCGGCCGCGCTCGCGCGGGGAGATCATCGTCGCCATGATCACCTGGGTGAGCGAGAGCAGCCCGCCGGCGCCGGCGCCCTGCACCGTCCGCGCCGCGATCAGCGTCGCCGGGTCGGTGGCGAGGCCCGACAGCAGCGAGCCCGCCGCGAAGATCAGCAGGCCGAGCTGGACGAGCGCCTTCTTGCTGACGAGGTCGGCGAGCTTGCCCCACAGCGGGCTGGACACGGTGGTCGCCAGCAGCGTCGAGACGATCACCCAGGTGTAGGTGCTCTGCCCGGTGCGCAGGTCGGTGATGATGCGCGGCAGCGCGTTGGTGACGATCGTGGACGACACGATGGCCACGAACATGCCGAGGTAGAGGCCGGACAGGGCCCGCAGGATCCGCCCGTGGGACATGGGGGCGGCCGCCCCGGCGTCCGTCGTCGCCGCCATTGGCCCTCCAAAGGTTGCCCGAGGCAACCATAAGCGCGCCGCCCACCCCCCACAACCCCCCTCCCGCCACCCCCTTCCACCCGCGACCACCCGGTCACCCCTCGTCGAGTTGCGGCGTGTTGGCCTATGGGAGCGCTCCCAGAGGCCAACACGCCGCAAGTCAACGAGAGGTGACCAGGGGGTCACCGGAGGAGGGCGGGGTGCGGGCGGGGGTCAGGGGCGGCGGGCTTCGGGGGAGAGGAGGCTGACGTCGCGGGCGGCGCCGGTCGACGCGGACGTGGCGAGCGCGGCGTACACCTGGAGGGCCGGGCTGACCTTGCGCTGCCGGTCGCGCGGGCGGTAGCCGCCGAGGTCGGCGAGCAGCCGCTCGCGGCGCGCGTCCAGCTCGGCCTGCGGGACGTCCAGCTCCAGCACGCGCCTGGGGATGTCGATGACGATGCGGTCGCCGTCCTCCACCAGCGCGATGACGCCGCCGCCGGCGGCCTCGGGGGAGGCGTGCCCGATGGACAGCCCCGAGGTGCCGCCGGAGAACCGGCCGTCGGTGACGAGCGCGCACGCCTTGCCGAGGCCGCGGCCCTTCAGGAACGACGTCGGGTAGAGCATCTCCTGCATGCCGGGGCCGCCGCGCGGGCCCTCGTAGCGGATGACGACGACGTCGCCGGCCTTGACCTTCCCGCCGAGGATGCCCTCGACGGCGTCGTCCTGGCTCTCGAAGACGACCGCGGGACCGGTGAAGGTCCACAGCTCCTCCTCGACGCCCGCGGTCTTGACGATCGCGCCGTCGACCGCGATGTTGCCGCGCAGCACCGCGAGGCCGCCGTCGGCGGTGTAGGCGTGCGCGACGTCGCGGATGCAGCCCTGCTCGCGGTCGAGGTCGAGCTCCTCCCAGCGGGCGCTCTGGCTCGCCGAGGCGGTGGTGCGGACGCCGCCGGGCGCGGCGTGGAACAGCTCGACGGCCTCGGGCAGCGCGTTGGGGGAGCGCACGTCCCACTTGTCGAGGTGCTCGGCGAGCGAGGCCGAGTGGACCGAGTGGACGCCGCGGTGCAGCAGCCCGCCGCGGTCGAGCTCGGCGAGCAGCGCGGGGATGCCGCCCGCGCGGTGGCAGTCCTCGACGTGGTACTTGGCGGTCGCCGGGGCGAGCTTGCAGATGCACGGCACCCGCCGCGACAGCTCGTCGATCTCCTTCAGCCCGAAGTCGACGCCGCCCTCGTAGGCGGCGGCGAGCAGGTGCAGGATCGTGTTGGTGGAGCCGCCCATCGCGATGTCCAGGACCATGGCGTTCTCGAACGCGTCCTTGGTGGCGATGCTCAGCGGCAGGACCGAGGCGTCGTCCTGCTCGTAGTAGCGGCGGGCGATGTCGACGACGGTGCGGCCGGCGTCCTCGTAGAGGCGGCGGCGCGCGGTGTGCGTGGCGAGGGTGGTGCCGTTGCCCGGCAGGGACAGGCCGATGGCCTCGGTGAGGCAGTTCATCGAGTTGGCGGTGAACATGCCCGAGCAGGACCCGCAGGTCGGGCAGGCGCTCTCCTCCATCTCCAGCAGCGTCGCGTCGCTGACCGAGTCGTCCGCCGAGGCGATCATCGGGTCGATGAGGTCGAGCTTGTTGCCGCTCATGACGCCCTCGACCGGCTTGCCGGCCTCCATCGGGCCGCCGGAGACGAACACCGTCGGGATGTTCAGGCGCAGCGCGGCCAGCAGCATCCCCGGAGTGATCTTGTCGCAGTTGGAGACGCAGACCAGCGCGTCGGCGCAGTGCGCCCGCACCATGTACTCGATGGCGTCGGCGATGACCTCGCGCGAGGGCAGCGAGTAGAGCATGCCGTCGTGGCCCATCGCGATGCCGTCGTCGACCGCGATCGTGTTGAACTCGCGGGGGACGCCGCCGGCCTCCTTGACCGCGCCCGCGACGACGTCGCCGACCTCGCGCAGGTGGACGTGGCCGGGGACGAACTGGGTGAAGCTGTTGGCCACCGCCACGATCGGCTTGCCGAAGTCCTCGCGGGCCACGCCGCTGGCGCGCATGAGCGCGCGGGCGCCGGCCATGTTCCGGCCATGGGTGACGGTGCGTGACCTGAGCGGGGGCATGTGACCTCTCCAACCTTGGGCGTTCTGGCGAAGACCGTGCGACCGGGCCGTGGCGGCGTGCCGGTGCGGCCCGGTGCGGGGACCTGGGGCAGCGGCGGGTCTCGGCGCTGCCGCCGGCTCAGCAGAGGTCGTGTGAGGGCCGGCCGCAGGTTCCGCCCATGGTATCAACGCGGGCCCGTGCCCGGCTCTGGCCTCGGCGGGCGCCGCGCGGCGGGGCGCCGGGCCGGCCGCCGGGCGGCCCCCAGGGACCGCCCGCCGGGCGTCGTCGCACCCCTAGACCGAGGTGTCGCTCGGGTACTTCGGCGGCAGCGACTCCACCGCCGCGGTGTAGATCTGGTCGACGTCGGTGTCGGTGAGGATGCGCGGGCGGCGGCGCAGGTAGCCGCGCGCGCGGTTGCCGGAGAAGACGTCCACGTCGCGCACCCGCATGACCTTCCACGGGATGGACGGGCCGTAGATCGCCACCGACGGCTGCACCGGCACCTCGAAGCCGACCTGGCCGCCGATGATCTTGCTGGCCTGGTCCGCCTCCCACCGCGCCTCGTCCAGCCGCTCCTTCTTGTTGAAGGGGCCGTGGAAGAGCTTGCGGTGCGACAGGGTGCGCACCGGCAGGCGCTTGTCCCACTTCTCCGAGTCGATCGCGTAGACGCCGCTCGGGCCGATGACCAGGTGGTCGATCCGGCCGTCGCTGACGCCCTCGTCGTCCATCGGCACCGCCCGCGCGTGCAGCACCCGGTAGCCGTTGCGCTCCAGGCCCTTCAGCTGCTTCTCGGTGCGCCGCTCGATCGCCGACGACTTCTGCCACGCCGAGACGCTGGAACTGGTGCGGGCCTTGCGCACGACGTCGGCGATGACGATCAGGATCGCCAGGGTGATCCCGATCCGGCCGCCGAAGACGACCGCGGCGATGAGGCCGGCCACGACCGCGACGGCCACCCGCACGATCCAGCGGCGGATCTGGGGGTCGCCCAGCATCTCGCCGTAGGTGCGGCCCTCGGGCGGCTGCTCGTCGGGCTCCCGCTGGGGCTGGCCGCGGGCGTCCTGCTCGGCGTCGTCCTGCTCCATGATGGCCATAGTGACGCTCCGTAGTCCTTTCGCGCCGGAAGCATGATCCTCCGAGCGCAGAGTAATCAGTCCGGCGGACGGCGACTAGCCATGTCGGGTTAATACTTTTGTCGCCTGGGTCGGGCGATTCGCCGGGCTGGAGAGCGGGTAGGCAGAATTCCCGCATCTCGTCCGCGACGTGCCGCTGGTCCATCTTTGATGCTCCCGCATCCGCCGTCTAGCGTTCCGCTCTGTGACACATACCCATGACATGACGGCTATGCGGCTGGCGGCCGCGATCCGCTCCCGGGAGCTCTCCCCGGTCGAGGTCGCCGATCACTACCTGGCGCGGATCGACCGGCTGAACGACCAGGTCGGCGCCTACATCGCGGTGACGCCCGAGATCGCCCGCGCGCAGGCGCGGGAGGCGGAGAAGCGGGTGCTGGAGGCGGCCGATCCGGCGGAGCTGCCGCCGCTGCTCGGCGTCCCGGTGCCGATCAAGGACCTGAACCTCGTGCAGGACGTCCCGATGAGCTTCGGCTCCCGGGTCTACGACGGTTTCCGCGGTTTCGTCGACGACAACGTCGTGGTGCTGCTGAGGGAAGCCGGAACTGTCCTGTTGGGGAAGACCAACACCCCCGAATTCGGCCTGCCCTGTTATACCGAGAACGGCGTGGCGCCGGCCGCCCGCACGCCCTGGGACCTCTCCCGGTCGGCGGGCGGGTCCAGCGGCGGCGCCGCCGCTGCGGTCGCGGCGGGCCTCGCGCCGGTCGCGCAGGGCAGCGACGGCGGCGGCTCGATCCGCATCCCCAGCAGCGCCTGCGGCCTGTTCGGGATCAAGCCGACGCGCGGCCGGATCTCGCAGGGCCCGGTCGTCCCCGACCTGTTCGGCCTGTCCACCTCGGGCCCCATCGCGCGCACCGTCGAGGACGCCGCCCTGCTGCTGGACGTGATGGCCGTCCGCCGGCCGGGCGACCTGTACTGGGCGCCGCCCGCGCCCGAGGGGGGCTTCCGGGCGCACGCCGGACGCGCGCCGGGGCGCCTGCGGATCGCCCGCAGCGCCGTCCCGGCCGTCCCCGGCGCCGAGGTCCACCCCGACTGCCTGGCCGCCTACGAGGCCGCGACGGAGCTGCTCGTGGAGCTCGGCCACGAGGTCGAGGAGCTGCCGCCGGTGTTCGGGCCCGAGCTGGTGCCGCACTTCGAGACGCTGTGGGGCGTCATGGCGACCCTCACGCCCGTGGACCCCTCCCAGGAGGACCGGCTCCAGCCGCTCACCCGCTGGCTGCGCGAGCGCGGCCACGCGACGAGCGCCACCCAGCTCTTCCTGGCGCACGCGGCGCTGCAGGGCGCGCTGCGCGACGCGTTCCCGGTCACGGACCGCTACGACGCGATCCTGCACCCGACGCTGGCGCTGCCGCCCGCGCCCGTCGGCTGGTTCCACGACCAGGAGCCGGCCGAGAACTTCCACCGGCAGACGCTGTTCACCCCGTTCGCCGCGCAGTACAACATCTCCGGCCAGCCCGCGGTGAACGTCCCGCTGCACTGGACCGGGGCGGGGCTGCCCATCGGCGTCATGCTCGCCGGGCGGCTCGGCGGCGAGGCGACGCTCATCGAGCTGTCCGCGCAGCTCGAACAGGCCCGCCCCTGGATCGACCGCAAGCCCGACATCTGGGACGCCTGACGGTTCCCCGGCCCTCCTCGCGCCCGCGCGGGGGGAGGGCCGGGATTTTGCCGGGCACTTTCGCGGGCATGGTGCAGGAGTGACGGACGACGACCTGATCGAGCTGGCCCGCGCGCACCGCGTCGCGACGAACTACATCGACTGGCAGGGCGAGGAGACCGACGTCTCCCCGGACACGCTGAGAGCGGTGCTGACCGGCCTCGGGCTGGACGTGGCGTCCGCCGCGGCGGTCCGGGAGGAGCGCCGGCTGCTGGCGCTCCGCGAGGCGCGGCTGCTGCCGCCCGTCATCGCGCTCCGCGAGGGCGAGGACGGCGGCCTCCGCGAGGGCACGATCGAGCTCGCCGGGGGCGGCACCGCCCCGTCGGGGGAGGCGGCGCGGCTGCCGCTCGGCTGGCACCGGCTGCGGGCCGGCGACGAGGAGGCCGCGCTGCTCGTCGCGCCCCGCGCGCTGCCGCCCGCCCCGCGCGCCTGGGGCTTCACCGTCCAGCTCTACTCGCTGCGCTCGCGCGGCTCCTGGGGCCTCGGCGACCTGCGCGACCTCGCCGACCTGGCGTCCTGGAGCGGCCGCGAGCACGGCGCCGGGTTCGTGCTGATCAACCCGCTGCACGCCGCCGAGCCGTCCCCGCCGATCACCCCCTCGCCCTACTCGCCGCTCAGCAAGCGGTTCCCGAGCCCGCAGTACCTGCGCGTCGAGGACGTGCCGGAGTTCGCCGCCGCCGACCCCGCCGAGCGCGGCCGCGTCGCCGAGATCGGCCGGCTCGTCCGGGACGCCTCGCGCACACCCGACCCGCTGGACCGCGACGCCGCCTGGCACGCCAAGAAGGCCGCGCTGGAGGCCCTGCACGCGCTGCCCCGCGCCGACCATCGCCGGGCCGCCTACGAGGACTTCAAGGCCGCGCGGGGCGAGCCGCTGGCGCTGTTCGCCACCTGGTCGGCGCTCGCCGAGGCGCACGGCGCCGACTGGCGGTCCTGGCCCGCCGAACTGCACGACGCGCACGGGCCCGCCGTCGCCGCCGCCGTCGCGCCCCTGGCCGACCGGGTGGAGTTCCACATCTGGCTGCAGTTCCTGCTGGACGAGCAGCTCGGCGCCGCGCAGGCCGCCGCCCGCGAGGCCGGCATGCCGATCGGGATCGTGCACGACCTCGCCGTCGGCGTCCGCACCGGCAGCGCCGACGAGTGGACGCACCGCGACCTGTTCGCCCGCGGCATCAGCGTCGGCGCCCCGCCCGACGAGTTCAACCAGCGCGGCCAGGACTGGGGCCAGCCGCCCTGGCACCCGCAGCGCCTCGCCGACGCCGGGTACGGCCCCTACCGCGACATGATCGCCGGGGCGCTCCGGCACGGCGGCGGCCTCCGCCTGGACCACGCCATGCAGCTCTCCCGGCTCTGGTGGGTGCCCGAGGGCGGGTCGCCCGCCGACGGCACCTACGTCGGCTACGACAGCGACGTGCTGCTGGCCGTCCTCACCGCCGAGGCGCACGCGGCCGGCGCGGTGATCGTCGGCGAGGACCTCGGCACCGTCGAGCCGCACTTCCGCGACGGCCTGTCGGCCAGCGGCGTCCTCGGCACGTCCCTGCTCTGGTTCGAGCGGGACGGCGACGGCGCGCCCCGCCCGCCCGAGGACTGGCGGGAGCCGTCGCTCGCCACCGTCGGCACCCACGACATGCCGCCGATCACCGGCGTCCTGCACGCCGACCACATCGCGCTCCGCGACCGCCTCGGCCTGCTCACCCGCCCGCTCGCGGTCGAGCTGGACGAGGCGCGCCGCCAGCTCGCCGCCTGGCTCGGCCTGCTGCACGAGCGGGGCCTGCTCGCCACGCCGCCCGAGGACGTCCTCGCGGCGGTGCGGGAGGGCTCGGACCGCCACGACGCCGAGGTCGTCGCGGCCCTGCACGGCCTGCTCGCCGCCACGCCCGCGCGGCTGCTCGGCGTCGCCCTCGCCGACGCGGTGGGGGAGCGCCGCACCCAGAACCAGCCGGGCACCGTCGACGAGTACCCCAACTGGCGGGTGCCGCTCGCCGGGCCGGGCGGGACGCCGCTGCTGCTCGACGATCTTCCTGGCGACCAGCGCGTGGCGGACGTCGTCAGCGCTGTAGCGCGGCCGCGGTCCGCATCGTGACCTCGTGCAGCAGGTCGTCGGGGGCGATGTCGACGCAGGCGATCGCGGAGAACAGCTCGGGCAGGCCCGGCAGCGGGTAGTCCGAGCCGGCGCCGCGCTCCAGCGCCCGCTTGCCGAGGGGGTGGTGCGACAGGGACGCGCGGGCGCGCGCCCAGGCCGTCTCCACCTCCTCGGGCGAGGGCACCCCGAAGCCGTGCCCGACCGGCGCGGCGTGCCGCAGCTTGACGACGGCGCTGTCGGTGAAGTCGGCGGCGAGCTTGCACCGCTCGGTGAGGTCGGCGCGGACCCGGCCGTCCAGCCGGGTCATGACGCTGCACGGCGTCCGGCAGCGGGCCGCGCAGTCGCCGAGGGCGTGCGAGACCTGGCTGTGCTGGCGGTCGAGGTAGGCGCGCCAGCCGGGCGGCGGCTCGTGCGCGACCTTCAGCGTCCGCTCGCACGCCGACCGCTCGGGCCGGGTGTGGTCGCAGTCGCGGTCCGCGCCCGGCTCCAGCGGGACGCCGAACCGGCTGCCCTCGCCGGTCACCGCGCGGCCGATGCGGGCCGGGTCGCCGGCGTGCCCGAGCACCGGCTCCCAGGCGAGCAGCGGCAGGTACTCGCTGGCGATGTGGACGGCCGCCACCAGCGGCGCCATCTCGCGGCGCAGCCAGCGGATCCGGATCACCTCCAGCAGCAGCGCGTACGCCGGGCGCAGGCTGGCGAGCGCGCCGCGCGGCCGCTCGCGCGGCGCCTGCGGCATCCGGCTGGCGCGCGCCCGGTCCAGCAGGTCCTTCGGGACGTCCCCGACGGCCTCGGGCATGCCGAAGTCCTCGGCGTCCAGGTCCAGGACGCGCTGCCCGAAGGCGCAGAGCCCGGCGGCGGGCGACCGCGGGTCGCGCTCGGTGACGAGCGCCTCCAGGTCGCCGAAGGCGTACCGGCGGGCGAGCTCGGTCAGGACGTCCTGCGCAGTCTCCACGAAGACCAGCCTTCCAGGGCGCGTTCGCTCGGTCGTCAAGAGGGAGCCCGGAAGGCCCCGCGGACCGGTGCGGTCCGCGGGGCCTTGCGGGGTCAGGACGCGGCGTCCTTGGCGCGGGCGCGCAGCGCGCGCACCACGCCGTCGCGGCCCTCCGACAGCAGCCGGACGAGGGCGGCCGGCGGCGCCTGGTCGGCGATGTAGGCGTCGGTGCGGTCCACCGTCGACTGCTCGATGACCAGGAAGGGGTAGGCGACCTCGGCGAACGTCTGGGACATGTCGCTGCTCCACTCCGTCCAGATCCGGCCGATCTCGGCGAAGTAGGCGTCCACGTAGGGGACGAGCAGCTCCACGTGGTCGGGGTCGACGAACCCGCCGAGCGTCGCGCGGTAGACCGCGTTCGGCAGCTCCCCGGAGATGATCTTCGCCCAGGCGGCGGCCTTGGCCTCCGGGTCCGGGATGGAGGCGACCGCGCCCGCGGCCTGCCGCTCGCCGGCGGCGGTCGGGTCGCGGCGCAGCTCGGCGTCCACCCGGTCCTTGCCGGCCTTGCCGGTGACGACGAGGCGGCGGAGCAGCGCCCACCGCAGGTCGGTGTCCACGGTGAGGCCGTCCAGCGACGCCGAGCCGTCCAGCAGCCCGGCGACGAACGCCAGGTGCTCGTCGGAGGTCGCCGCCGCCGCGAACGCCTGGAGGTAGGCGAGCTGGAAGTCCGAGCCGGGCTCGGCGCCCTTCGCCATCTCGTACAGGGCGTCCGCCATCAGCTTCAGGCCCTCGGGCCGCCACGCCGGGTCGGCGTACTGCTGGACGGCCGTGCGGGCCTGGCGGAGCAGCGTCTGCGCGACGGTGATGTCGGTGACGGCGCCCGCGCCCTTGACGACGAGCCGCACGTAGTCGCGGGTCGACATCTCGGCGTCGCGGGTCATGTCCCACGCCGCCGACCAGCAGAGGGCGCGCGGCAGGCCGTCGCGGATGTCGCCGATGCCGTCCACGAGGGTGGCGAGCGAGTGCTCGTCCAGGCGGACCTTGGCGTAGGTGAGGTCGTCGTCGTTGACCAGCACCAGGTCGGGGCGCTTCACGCCGACGAGCTCGGCGACGTCGGTGCGGGGACCGGACACGTCCAGCTCGATCCGGTCGCGGCGCACGATGCCCTCGGCGGTGCGGTCGTACAGGCCGATCGCGACGCGGTGCGACCGCAGCGTCGGGTAGTCGGCCTTGGCCTCCTGCAGCACCGTGAACGACGTGAAGTTCCCGTCGCCGTCGACCTCGTAGGAGGGGCGCAGGGTGTTGACGCCGGCGGTCTCCAGCCACTCCTTGGACCAGGACGCCAGGTCGCGGCCGGAGGTCTTCTCCAGCGGCCCGAGCAGGTCGGCGAGGGTGGTGTTGCCCCAGGCGTGCTGCTGGAAGTAGCGGCGCACGCCCTCCAGGAAGTTGTCGCGGCCGACGTAGGCGACGAGCTGCTTCAGCACGCTCGCGCCCTTGGCGTACGTGATGCCGTCGAAGTTGATCTCCACGGCGCGGATGTCGGGGATGTCCGCCGAGATCGGGTGCGTGGACGGCAGCTGGTCCTGCCGGTACGCCCACGCCTTCTCCACGTTGGCGAACGTCGTCCACGACGAGGTCCACTTGGTGGCCTCGGCCTGGCAGAGCACGCTCATGTAGGTGGCGAACGACTCGTTCAGCCACAGGTCGTCCCACCAGCGCATGGTGACGAGGTCGCCGAACCACATGTGCGCCATCTCGTGCAGGATCGTCTCGGCGCGGCGCTCGTAGGCGGCGTCGGTGACGCGCGACCGGAAGACGTAGTCCTCCAGGAACGTCACGCAGCCCGCGTTCTCCATCGCGCCGGCGTTGAACTCGGGCACGAAGAGCTGGTCGTACTTGGTGAACGGGTAGGCCCGGTCGAAGACCTTCTCGAAGAACGCGAAGCCCTGGCGGGTGACGTCCACGATGGCGTCGGCGTCCAGGAACTCGGCGAGCGAGGCGCGGCAGTACACGCCGAGCGGGATCGTCGTGCCGTCCTCGCGGCGGTACTCGTCGCGGACGACGTGGTACGGGCCGGCGACGAGCGCGGTGATGTAGGTGGAGATCTCGGGGGTCGGGGGGAAGTGCCAGCGGCCGCCCTCGGCCGCATCGGCGGCTTCGTTGGTGACGACCTCCCAGCCCTCGGGGGCGGTGACCGTCAGCTCGAAGGTCGCCTTGAGGTCGGGCTGGTCGAAGCAGGTGTACATGCGGTGCGCGTCGGCCGTCTCGAACTGCGAGTACAGGTAGACGCTCTGGTCGACGGGGTCCACGAAGCGGTGCAGGCCCTCGCCCGACCGCGAGTAGGTCGCGTCGGCGACGACCCGGAGCTCGTTGTCGGCGGCGAGGTCCGGCAGCGGGATCCGGCCCTTGGCGGCGTCGTAGGACGCCGGGTCGAGCGCGGTGCCGTTCAGGGTGACCTCGTGCACCGCGCCGCCGTGCAGGTCGACGAAGCTGGCGGCGCCCGGCTCGGCGCAGCCGAACCTGATCACGGTGGTGGAGCCGAACCGCTCGGCCCCCTTCGTCAGGTCCAGCTCGACCGTGTACGACGCGACGGTCAGCAGCCTGGCCCGTTCCCGCGCCTCGTCGCGCGTGAGGTTGCCTGCCACAGGGACTCCTTGCTCTTTCGGTTCGTGGTTCCCCCATGTCTACCAACCGCGGGGGCCGCCCGGGGGCGCGGCGCGGCGGCGGTGCCCCCGTTCCGGCCGGTGCGGCGCGGCCGGGAATGGCCGCCGGGGCGGCGCGGTTGCCGATGGTTGACGCTCGACCCGTGACTAGGAGACCGCCATGACCACGCAGGACGCCCCGCAGCGCGTCGACTTCTGGTTCGACCCGCTCTGCCCGTGGGCCTGGATCACCTCGCGCTGGATCCACGAGGTGAACGACCAGCGGCCGATCGACGTGCACTGGCACGTGATGAGCCTCGCGGTCCTGAACGAGGACAAGGACATCCCCGACGCCTACCGGGAGATGCTGACGAAGGCGTGGGGCCCGGTGCGGGTGTGCATCGCCGCCGAGCAGAAGTACGGCCCGGAGGTGCTCGGCCGGCTCTACACCGAGCTCGGCACCCGCCGCCACCACGACAAGGCCGAGCTGGACAAGGACCTGTTCCGGGCCGCGCTCACCGCCGCCGGCCTGGACCCCGAGCTGGCCGAGGCCGCCGACTCCACCGACTACGACGAGGCCCTGCGCGCCTCGCACAAGGACGGCATCGACCGGGTCGGCGAGGAGGTCGGCACCCCGGTGATCGAGGTCGAGGGGTCGGCGTTCTTCGGCCCGGTGATCACCCCGGTCCCGCGCGGCGACCAGGCGCTGAAGCTGTTCGACGGCGTGGTGGCGGCCGCCTCGGTGGACGGCTTCTTCGAGCTGAAGCGCACCCGCACCCGCGACCCGATCTTCGACTGATCCCGCGCGGATCCCCCGGACCCGGTGACCGCCTCGGGGGGCGGTCACCGGCCGGCCTATTGCGAGCCGGTTGCATTTGCGACAGGACTGCCTCCAGACTGGTCCTATCTGCAGGAACAGGTAGGACGGTGAGCTGAGTGCACGTACCGGACGGATTCATCGACGCCCCGGTCTCGATCGCGGCCGGCGCGGTGGCCGTGGCCGGGGTGGCGGTGGCGCTCCGCGGCGCCCGCCGCGAGCTGGACGACCGGACGGCGCCGCTCGCCGGCCTCACCGCGGCGTTCATCTTCGCCGCCCAGATGCTGAACTTCCCGGTCGCCTCGGGCACGAGCGGGCACCTGCTCGGCGGCACCCTGGCGGCCATCCTGGTCGGGCCCTACACCGGCGTGCTCTGCGTCTCGGTGGTGCTGCTCGTGCAGGGGCTGCTGTTCGCCGACGGCGGCCTCACCGCCCTCGGCGTCAACATCATCAACATGGCGCTCGTCACGGTCCTGGTCGGCTACGGCGTGTTCCGGCTGCTGCTGCGGGTGCTGCCGCGCAGCCGCGCGTCGGTGACGGCCGCCTCGTTCGCGGCCGCGCTCGTCTCGGTGCCGGCCGCCGCCGTCGCCTTCACGCTGATCTACGCGATCGGCGGCACCGCGGACGTGTCGGTCGGCAAGGTCGCCGCCGCGATGGTCGGCGTGCACGTGCTGATCGGCATCGGCGAGGCCGTGATCACCGCGATCACGGTGTCCAGCGTGCTGGCCGTCCGGCCGGACCTGGTGCACGGCGCCCGCGGCGTCGCGAAGTCCCTGGAACTGCACGTCGAGCCGGCGAGGGCGTGAGGCACATGAAGAGCGGGCGTTTCCTGATCGGCTTCCTGCTGGTCTCGCTGGTCCTCGCGGGGTTCGTCAGCCACTACGCGAGCTCCAGCCCCGACGGCCTGGAGAAGGTGTCGGCGGACAAGGGCGTCGACGCCCACTCCAGGGACCACTCCATGAAGGACTCCCCGCTCGCCGACTACGGCGTCAAGGGGGTCACCGACGCGCGGCTGTCGGGCGGCCTGTCCGGCGTCATCGGCGTCGGCGTCGTGCTCGCCCTCGGCGGCGGCCTGTTCTGGGTGGTGCGGCGGCGCGGCACGCACGCCACGCCCCAGCAGGCCCGTCCCGGGCAGGACGCCTAGGTGGGCGCGGGGCACGCGCACCGGCTCTACCTGCCCGGCACCTCGCCGGTGCACCGGCTGCCGCCGCAGTGCAAGCTCGTCGCGCTGCTGGCGTTCGTGCTGCTGGTCGTCGCGACGCCGGCGCACCGCGTCTGGGCCTTCGCGCTCTACGCGGCGCTGCTCGCGGCCGTCGCGGTCGCCGCGCGCGTGCCCCTCGCCACCGTCGCGCGCCGGGTGGTGATCGAGGTGCCGTTCGTCGCGTTCGCGCTGCTCATGCCGTTCGTCGCCAACGGGCCGCGCACCGAGGTGCTCGGCGTCGCGCTCAGCCAGAGCGGCCTCTGGAGCGCCTGGAACATCCTCGCCAAGGGCACCCTCGGCGTCATCGCCTCGATCCTGCTGGCCGCCACGACCGAGCCGCGCGTCCTGCTGCTCGGCGTCGAGCGGCTCCGGATGCCGCAGCTCATCACCCAGATCGCCACCTTCATGCTGCGCTACGGCGACGTCGTCACCGCCGAGCTCGGCCGCATGCGCACCGCCCGCGCCGCGCGCGGCTTCGAGGCCCGCGACCTGCGCGCCACCGGCGTCCTCGCCCGGTCGGTCGGGGCGCTGTTCCTGCGCTCCTACGAGCGCGGCGAGCGCGTCCACCTCGCCATGGTGAGCCGCGGCTACGACGGCCGGATGCCCGCCCTCGCCGACGTCGGCGCGACCGGCGTCCAGTGGGCGGCGGCCGCCGCGCTGCCCGCCGCCGCGGCGCTGGTCGCGGCGGCTGCTTGGATGGTGCCATGAGCGCACCGGACGCCGTCCCGTCCCTGGAGGTCAGCGGCCTCGCCTACGCCTACCCCGACGGGACGCAGGCGCTGTTCGGCGTGAACGCCGTCGTCGGCCGGGGCGAGCGCGTCGCGCTGCTCGGCCCGAACGGCGCCGGCAAGACGACCCTGGTGCTGCACCTGAACGGCATCCTCGGCGGCGGCCTCGGCACCGTCCGCGTCGGCGGCCTGGCGGTGGACGCCAGGGACAAGAAGGCGCTCCGGGAGATCCGCCGCCGCGTCGGCGTCGTCTTCCAGGACCCCGACGACCAGCTCTTCATGCCGACCGTCCGCGAGGACGTGGCCTTCGGCCCCGCCAACCTCGGGCTGCGCGGCGAGGAGCTGGACCGCCGCGTCGCCGCCGCCCTGGAGCGGGTCGGCATGGGCCACGTCGCGGACCGGCCGCCGCAGCACCTCAGCTTCGGGCAGCGCCGCCGCGTCGCCGTCGCGACGGTCCTGGCGATGGAGCCGGAGATCCTGGTGCTGGACGAGCCGTCGTCCAACCTGGACCCGGCGAGCCGCCGCGAGCTCGCCGACGTCCTGCGCTCGCTGGACGTGACCGTGCTGATGGTCACCCACGACATCCCCTACGCCGCCGAGCTCTGCCCCCGGTCGCTGATCCTGTCGGGCGGCGTCATCGCCGCCGACGGGCCCACCCTGGACCTGCTCGCCGACGAGGAGCTGCTCCGCGAGCACCGGCTGGAGCTGCCGTTCGGGTTCGACCCGGCCGCGGCCGCCGCGCGCCCGCGCTGACCAGCGCCTTTCTCGGGGATTCTGCTTGCTTCGCCCGGCCGCCTGGGGAAGACTGCTCGCTCGACAATGGCAATGGTTTTCATATCCGAATCGGGGGCACGCATGAAGATCGCATTCGTCGGCAAGGGCGGCAGCGGCAAGACCACCCTGTCGTCGCTGTTCACCCGGCACCTCGCCGCGCGCGGGCTGCCCGTCGTCGCCATCGACGCCGACATCAACCAGCACATGGGCGTCGCGCTCGGCCTCGACGAGGACCGCGCCGCCCGCGTCCCGGCGATGGGCGACCACCTGCCCGCCATCAAGGACTGGCTGCGCGGTGACAACCCCCTCATCTCCTCGGCCGCCGCGATGGTGAAGACCACCCCGCCCGGCGCCGGCTCGCGGCTGCTGCGGTTCCGCGGCGACGACCCGGTGCACGCCCTCGGCCGCGAGGTGGACGGCATCGCCCTGCTCGCCACCGGCCCCTTCAACGACGAGGACCTTGGCGTCGCCTGCTACCACTCCAAGACCGGAGCGGTGGAGCTCTACCTCAACCACCTGCTGGACGGCCCCGGCGAGTACGTCGTCGTGGACATGACCGCGGGCGCCGACACCTTCGCCTCCGGCCTGTTCACCCGCTTCGACCTGATGTTCCTGGTGGCCGAGCCGACCCGTAAGGGCGTCGGCGTCTACCGCCAGTACACCGACCACGCCCGCGACTACGACGTCGCCATCACGGTCGTCGGCAACAAGGTGCAGAGCGAGGACGACGTCGCCTACCTGCGCGAGCACGTCGGCGGCGACCTGCTCACCTGGGTCGGCCAGTCCGCGGCCGTGCGCGCCGTCGAGCAGGGGCGGCCCGGCGCCGTCCTGGAGGACGCCAACACCGCCGCCCTCGACACGATGCTGGCCGCCGTGGACGCCCGCGCCAAGGACTGGGACAAGTTCCACCGCCAGGCCGTGGAGTTCCACGTCCGGAACGCCCGGAGCTGGGCCAACCGCGCCACCGGCGAGGACCTGGAGCGCCAGGTCGACCCCGCGTTCCGCTTCCCGGTGCTCCAGGCGGGCTGAACCGCCGCCGGAACGGGACCTAACAGGGCGGCAACGGCCCTATCGCCGCGGAGGCATCTTTATTACGCTTCCGCGGCATGACTCTGCGGCGGGTGATCGGTGTCGGCGGCGGCACGGCTGTTCCTCTGGTCGTGCTGATCCTGCTCTTCGGCAACCAGTGGCTCTACGACGCCCTGCTACGGAACGACGTCGGCTACAGCGGGACGGGCGGCCAGTTCCTCCGCTGGCTGGAGTTCCCGGTCTGGCGGCTCACCGCCGGGAGCACGCGGCACCGCGCCTTCCTGTACGTGGTGTCGCTGGACTTCACGGTGCTGCTGCTCCTGGTGCTCGCGGTGGGTCTCGCCGTCCTCGCCGCCCGCGCCCTCGACGAGCGGCGCGGCCTGTTCGGGGCGGTCGTCGCCGCCTGGTGGGCGACGATCGTCGCGGCCGGCGTGGCCGGGCTGGTCCGCGGGCTGCTGCTCGCGTGGGTGCTGGAGTACCCGGGGTCCATGCGCAGCATGTCGGTGTGGCAGGGGTTCGCGCAGGGGCTCGGCTTCGGGTTCTGGTTCGGCTGGCTCGCCGGGATCGGCGCGCTCGTCGGCTTCCTTCTGGCGCGGCCACGTGTGGCCACGCCCGCGGGCGCGCCCGGGACGGGGCCGATCCCGGTCGTGCCGCCCCGGCCCGGCACCGGGCCGATGCCGATCGTGCCGCAGCACCCGTCGGCCGTCCCGTACGCGCCGCCGCCCGGCGCGCAGTACGCGCCGGGCCCGCAGCAGCCGCCCCAGCCGCAGCAGCCGCCGCCCGGCTGGAGCGGCGCGCCGTCCGTCCCGCCCGCTCAGCCGCCCGTCCAGCAGCCGCCCGCCGCTCCGGCGCCCCCGGCGGACGCACCCGCGGACGCCGGGGACAAGCGCGAGGAGGCGGCCGAGGAGGCGCGCGAGGACGAGCACGCCGAGCCGAAGGACGAGCGCGAGGACGGGCCGAAGGACGAGCGCGAGGACGACGGCGGGCTCGCGCCGCCGAAGTGACCCGGGGCCGCACGCCGCCGGGCGACCTGCGACAATCGGCGCATGCGCGTGTTTCTTGGAACCGACCATGCCGGTTACGAGCTGAAGGAGCACCTGGTCGCCTGGCTGCGGGCGAACGGGCACGAGCCGGTGGACTGCGGCGCCTTCGTCTACGACGAGGTCGACGACTACCCGCCGTTCGTGCTGCGGGCCGCCGAGCGCACCGTCGCCGAGCCCGGCACCCTCGGCATCGTCATCGGCGGCTCGGGCAACGGCGAGGCGATCGCCGCGAACAAGGTGAAGGGCGCCCGCGCCGCGCTGGTGTTCAGCGAGGACACCGCCGTGCTCGCCCGCGAGCACAACGACGCCAACATCATCAGCCTCGGCGCCCGCCAGTACGACGCCGAGACCGCCACCCGGTTCGTCGAGCTGTTCCTGAACACCGCCTACTCCAAGGAGAAGCGGCACACCCGCCGCATCCGGATGCTGAGCGACTTCGAGCACACCGGCGAGCTGCCCCCGCTGCCCCGCGAGGGCTAGCCGTCCTGCGGGGGCCGCGCGCCGCGCTTGCCGGCGCGGCGGCGCTCGTTCTTGGCGGCCTTGCCGCGCCCGGACGGGGCGCGGCGCGCCGGCTCGCCGGCCGGCGGGGGAGGCGGCGGGGCCGCCTCGCCGTCCGCGCGGGGGCGCGACACGTCGCGCGCCCGCATCGCCGCGTCAACGGTGATCCGCATACCGGGCTGGCTCATAACCCCCATTGGACACCATGCGGGCGCCGTCCGGAATGCCGTCCGAACGTGGCGACGCGGTCGCGGGCGGTCATCCGTGGCGCGGATCTCGGCCGGAGCGGCCCGCGGCTCGGTACAGTGCGTGAGTCATGCTGCAACGACTGGTCCACATGCTGCCCCTCAGGGTCCGCGCCTTCCTGCGCCGGATCCCGGTCCTCGTGGCGCTCTACCAGTGGCTGCGGCGCGGCAGGCTGACCCGCGAGCGCTACGTCTTCGTCGGGCTCGCGCTGCTGGCGATCGTCATCGGCGTCGCCGCCCCCGAGTCGCGGGCGTGGGCGCCGTCGGGCGCGCTCGTCCTCACCATCCTCGGCGGCGGGCTGCTGCTCCGCGTGCGGGCGCTCAGCATCCTGCTGGCGCTCGTCGCGGTCATGGTCGGCTACAACGCCTGGCACGACCGGGACGCGATCGGCCCCGGCATGATCGCCACGCTGCTCGTCACGTCGGTGCTGGCGTTCACGCTGGCCCGGACCCGCCAGCAGCTCGGCGTGGTCGGGCTGCGCGGCGACTCGATGCTGCTGGAGCTGCGCGACCGGCTGCGCCGCCAGGGCGAGATGCCCGAGCTGCCGCCGGGCTGGGACTCGCAGGTGGTGATGCTCCAGGCGGGCGGCTCCTCGTTCGGCGGCGACTTCTTCGTCTCGGTCTGCGACGGCACCACCCTGGAGGTCGCGCTCGTCGACGTGTCCGGCAAGGGCGTGGACGCCGGGACGCGGGCCCTCATGCTGTCGGGCGCGTTCGGCAGCCTGCTTGGATCGCTCCAGCCCGAGCGGTTCCTGCCGGCCTGCAACCGCTACCTGCACCGGCAGCGCTGGGACGAGGGGTTCGTCACCGCGGTGCACGTGGTGATCGACCTGGCCAGCGGGGAGTACACGGTCGAGTCGGCGGGGCACCCGCCCGCGGTGCAGTTCGACGCCGGGACCGGCAAGTGGCAGGTCAGCCCGGCCAAGGGCGTCGTCCTCGGCGTGCTGCAGGAGATGGAGTGCGTGCCCGAGCGCGGCGTGCTGCTGCCCGGCGACGCGCTGCTCCTCTACACCGACGGCCTGGTGGAGTCGCCGGGCCGCGACCTGGACGCCGGCATCGACGGCCTGCTCGGCGAGGCCGAGCGCCTCGTCCCGCAGGGGTTCCGGCACGGCGCGCGGGAGCTGGTCGAGACGATGGCGGCCGCCCGCGACGACGACTGCGCCCTCGTGGTGATCTGGCGGTCCTGAGCCGCCGCTAGCGGTGCCCGCCGCCCTTGCCCTTCTTCTTTTTCTTCGCGGCGTCCTTGTGGGGCGCCTTCTTCGCGGGCGGGGGCTTCTGCGCGGAGGGGGGCTTCTGCGCGGACGGCCGCGCGGACGCCGCCGGGCTCTGCCGGGCGGGGCTCTGCCGGACGGGCGACCGCTGCATCTGCGTCGCTGCGCCCGCCGCCTTCCCGCCGTCCTGGGACAGCCCGAGCACGCCGCCGCCGACGAGGACGGTCACCGCCGCCGCGCACGCTCCCGCGAGGACCTTGGTGCGCAGGCTCGCCGCGGCGCCGGCCCGCTGCGGCGGGCCGTGGAACCGCGTCGCGGGTGCCTCGGCCGGCGCCGCGGGCCGCGCGTCGGCGGGATCGGCGGGATCGGCGGGGTCGGCGACCAGGCCCGGATCGGTCTGGTTGACGAGGGCGAGCAGGAGCTGCGACGCCGACGGCCGCGCGTCCGGGTCCTTGGCGAGCGCGGACCGCACCGACGGCAGCAGCGACCCGGGCAGCCCCGACAGGTCGGGCTCGTCGGTCATCACGCGGAGCGCGACGGCCGAGGCGGCGCCGTCGCCGAACGGCAGCCGCCCCGTCCCGGCGTAGGCGACGAGGCAGCCCCAGCCGAACACGTCGGCGGCGGGCGAGGCGGGACCGCCCGCGATCACCTCCGGCGGCATCCAGCCGGGCGTGCCGAGCACCGAGCCGGTCGCGGCCATCGTGCCGGGGGAGCCCTGCGTGCGGGCGATGCCGAAGTCGATGACGCGGCAGCCCGACAGGGTGAGCATGACGTTGGCGGGCTTCAGGTCGTGGTGGACCAGGCCCGCGGTGTGGATCGCCGCGAGCGCCGAGACGACGCTCACCGCGACGCCGTGCAGCTCGGCGGCCGGCAGCGGCCCGCCCCGGTCGATGCGGTGCTGCAGCGACATGCCGCCGACGTACTCGCTGACGATGTAGGGGCGGCCGTCCTCCTCGCCGTGCCGCACCACCTGGGCGGTGCAGAACGAGGCGACGCGGGCGGCGAGCCGCGCCTCGTCGCGGAAGCGCTCCCGGAAGGCGGCGTCCCCGGCCAGGTGCGGGTGGATGGTCTTGACCGCGACCCGGTCGTCGGAGCGCGGATCCCGGCCGAGGAAGACGGTCCCCATGCCGCCGGCGCCGATCCGGCCGAGGAGCGGGTAGCCGCCGACGGACTCGGGGTCGGAGTCCTCCAGCGGGCGCAGGTCGTGGTCGGTGTTCGCGTGCATGGTCTCGTGCCCCCTCTCACGACGTCCGCTCCACCTTTCCCGAAAGTTCGCGAAGTATGAGGGAGCGCCGGAACGGATCATCGGAAACGTGAACGTCATCTCGATGTAGCCCCGCGTGCACACGGCTCCGGCAGAGTAATCACCAGTTCGGCAACCGCTCGGGATCGACGGATCCTCCTCGGCGCGCGAGCCCGGCGGTTGGCGGCACCGAAGGCGATGCCCGCGCGAACGGCACCCCAGGGGTGGGAGGCGCCGTTCGTGCGGGCATCGGCCGGTTCCGGGACCCGCCGTCCCCGGAGCCCGCCAATACCCTATTGACTTGGTAGGAATTCTAGGGTTATATGGCGGTCGTGAGCTTCGTGGTCATCATCGGCAACCCCCGTCCGGGGTCCCGCACCGCCAGGGCGGCGTCCGCCGTCGCGGCGGCGGTCGCGGCGGCCGCGGACGTCCCCGGCACCCCAGAGATCATCGACCTGGCCGACCTCGCCCCGCACCTGCTGGCGGCCGACCCGCCCGCCGCGGTGGCCGAGGCGACCGCCAAGGTCGCCGCCGCCGACGTCATCCTCGTCGCCAGTCCCACCTACAAGGGCACCTACACCGGCCTGCTCAAGGTCTTCCTGGACCGCTTCGGCGCTGGCTCCCTCACCGGGAAGGCCGCGCTGCCGCTGCTCGTCCTCGGTGCCCCCCAGCACGCGCTGGCCGTGGAGGTCCATCTGCGGCCGCTGCTCGTCGAGCTCGGCGCCACCGTCCCGACCCCGGGTCTGGCGCTGCTGGAGGCCGACCTCGACCGGCTCGACTCCCTCGCCAAGGAGTGGGCCGCCCAGATCCCCCCCGCCGTTCGGGGCGCTCTTACGGCGGGGGCCGCCCGGTGACCGGGACGGCGACGGCACGGCCCGTCCCGGTCACCGGCGACTCCTTTCGCGACGCGCTGGCCCGCCACGCGGCCGGCGTCGTCGTGGTCACCTCCCGGCACGAGGCGGGCCCGCCGGCCGGCCTCACCGCGACCTCGTTCACCTCGGTGAGCCTGGACCCGCCGCTGGTGGCCTTCTACGTCGCCCGCACCTCCACCACCTTCCCTGAGCTGCGCCGCGCCGCGACGTTCGCGGTCAACGTGCTCGGCCACGACCAGGCCGAGGTCGCCGCCCGGTTCGCCGCGCGCGGCGTCGACCGGTTCGGCGGGGGCACCCGCTGGACGGCCGGCGCCGGCGGCGAGCCGCTGCTGGACGGCGCCGCCGTCCGGCTGCGCTGCGACTGGCACACCGTGCAGGGCCTCGGCGACCACCTGCTCGTCGTCGGCCGGGTGATCGGCGTGGAGATCGGCGCGGTGGAGCACCCGCTCCTGTACCACCGCGGCCGGTTCGGCCGGTTCGCCGCCTGAGGTTTCGGCCCGCGAGGGCCCGGTAACAACCAGTCCTACCGATCGCTCGCCCCCCGGCGACGGCCCGCGGCACCAGCCGCACGCGGAACGGGGGGCGCGCATGGGGGGACGCGGGACGCGCTGGCGCCCGTCGCACTGGTCCCTCGGCCGGCGGATCACCGTCACCGTCACCGCGATCGTCGGCGTCCTGCTGGCGGTCGGCGCGCTCGCCTACTACTTCCTGCTCGACCGCGCCCTCTACGAGCAGATCGGCCGGGTCGGCGGCGAGGCCGCCCGCAACGTCGCGGCCGCCGCCGCCCGGCCCGGCCTGCCCCGCACCCTGACCCCCGGCGAGCGCGGCTTCTCCCTGCTCCAGGTGGTGGACGAGAACGGCCGCGTCGTCGCGGCGAGCCCGGCGATCACCGGGCGGCCGCCGCTCCTCGACCGGCGCCCGGCCCGCCACGACCAGATGATCCGCACCGTCATGGACCGGCCCGCCACCGGCGACAAGGTGTACGTCGTCGCGGTGTGGGCGAAGACGCCCAGCGGCTGGCAGACCGTCTACGCGGGCGCGCCGCTGCCGTCCTTCGGGCAGGTGCAGGCGCTGTTCGTCGCGACCCTGCTGCTGTTCCTGCCGTCCGTCCTCATCCTCATCGGCACCGCGGTCGGGCTCGGCGTGCGCCACGCCCTGCGGCCCGTCCGGGGGATGAGCGCCGAGCTCGCCCGCATCACCGGCCGCGGCGGCGACGCCGGGCGCCGCGTCACCGTCCCCGATGGCGACGACGACGTGGCGCGCCTCGCCGGCTCGATCAACCTGACGCTGCGCCGCCTGGAGGGCGTCATGGAGCGCCAGCGCGGCTTCGTCGCCGACGTCTCGCACGAGCTGCGCAGCCCCCTCGCCGCGCTGTTCATCCAGCTGGAGGCGGCCCTCCAGGACCCCGAGCACGAGGACTGGCCGGCCGTCGCCCGCGCCGCCCTCGCCGACGCCGACCGGCTCCAGCGCCTGGTCAAGGACCTGCTCACCATGGCCCGCCTGGACGCCGGCGTCCCGATCGAGAGCGAGCCCGTCGACCTCGGCGCGCTCGCCGCCGCCGAGATCGGGCACCGCGAGCGGCGCGTCCCGGTCGAGGCCGACCTCGCACCGGGCATCGTGGTGGAGGCGTCGCCCGGCCACCTGGTGCAGATCCTCACCAACCTGCTCGACAACGCCGAGCGGCACGCCCGCAGCCGCGTGACGGTCACCGTCGCCGCCGAGGAGGGCGGCGCGGTGCTGCGGGTCGCCGACGACGGCGCCGGCATCGCCCCCCAGGACCGCGACCGGGTGTTCCTGCGGTTCCAGCGCCTCGCCGAGAGCCGCGAGCGCGACCGCGGCGGCAGCGGCCTCGGCCTGCCGATCTCCCGCGACCTCGCCGCCGCGCACGGCGGCTCCCTGGAGATCGAGGACTGCGGGCCGGGCGCCTGCCTGGTCCTCCGGCTGCCCCTCGCGGCGCCCGTGCTGGAATGACCGTGCTGGAATGACCGTGCTGGAATGACCCCCGGAGGTGCGGCGTGGGCGAGCGGGTCGGGGCACGGGAACTGCTGGACCGGGTCGTCACCGGATGGCGCTCCTGGGACGCGCCGCCGGAACCGGCCGCCGCGCCGGGCTCGCGGTACGCGGCCGAGCTCGCGGCGGCGCGCGAGCGGAGCGGCTGCGACGAGGCCGTCGTCACCGGCGAGGGGCTCCTCGGCGGCCACCGCGTCGCCTGCGTGGTGTCGGAGTTCGCCTTCCTCGCCGGGTCGATCGGCCGCGCCACCGCCGACCGGATCGTCGCGGCCGTCGAGCGCGCCACCGCCGCCGGGCTGCCGCTGCTCGCGGCGCCGTCGTCGGGCGGCACCCGCATGCAGGAGGGCACGGCCGCGTTCGCGCAGATGGCGCGGATCACCGCGGCCGTCGCCCGGCACCGCGCGGCGGGCCTGCCCTACCTGGTCTACCTGCGGCACCCGACGACCGGCGGGGTGTTCGCCTCCTGGGGGTCGCTCGGGCACGTGACGGCCGCCGAGCCGGGCGCGCTGATCGGCTTCCTCGGCCCGCGCGTGTACGAGGGCCTGCACGGCGAGCCGTTCCCGGCGGGCGTGCAGACCGCCGAGAACCTGGCGGCCCGGGGACTGCTGGACGCCGTCGTCGGCATCGACGACCTGGCGGAGGTCGCGGCGGGCGTCCTCGCCGTCGTCACCGACCCGCCCGCCCCCGCGGTCCCCGCCCCGGCGGCGCCGGTCGCGCCGCCGGAATCGGCGTGGGACGCGATCGGACGGTCGCGGCGCGCGGACCGTCCGGGCGTCCGCGAACTGCTGCGGTACGGCGCCACGCACGTCACGCCGCTGTCGGGCACCGGGCAGGGCGAGGCCGAACCCGGCCTGCTGCTCGCGCTCGCCCGGTTCGGGGCGGCGTCGTGCGTCGTCGTCGGCCAGGACCGGCGCGGCCAGCGCAACGGGCACCCGCTCGGCCCGGCCGGGCTGCGCGTCGCCCGGCGCGGCATGGGCCTCGCCGCCGAGCTCGGGCTGCCGCTCGTCACCGTCGTGGACACCCCGGGCGCCGACCTGTCGGCCGCCGCCGAGGAGGGCGGCCTCGCGGGCGAGATCGCCCGCTGCCTCGCCGACCTGCTGGCGCTGCCGGCCCCGGCGGTCTCGCTGCTGCTCGGCGAGGGCACCGGCGGCGCCGCGCTCGCGCTGCTGCCCGCCGACCGGGTCCTCTGCGCCCGGCACGGCTGGCTGTCGCCGCTCCCGCCCGAGGGCGCCTCGGTCATCGTGCACCGCGACGCCGGGCACGCCGCCGAGATGGCCGAGGCGCAGGGCGTCGGCGCGGCGTCCCTGCTGCGCGGCGGCATCGTCGACGAGCTGGTGGACGAGCGCCCCGACGCCGCCGACGAGCCGGCGGAGTTCTGCCGCCGCGCCGCGGCCGCCGTCGAGCGGGCCGTGCGCGGCGTCGTCGGCTCGCCGGCCGCCGCGCGCGTCCGCGCCAGGCAGGACCGCTACCGCGACCTGGGGCGCTGAGGCGTCAGTCCCACCGGAACTCCCACAGGCGGCCGCCGACGAGGCTCGCGGCGTACTCCTCGAACGGCGTGGACCGGCGCATCAGGTCGGTGCCGGTGAGGAAGTGCTCCAGGGCGATGCGGCGGGCGGGCCCGATGGCGGCGGGCGGCCAGGCCACCGACAGCCAGAGGCGGGCGCCGACGGCGGCGAGGACGCGCGTCCCGAAGCGCTCCTCCCAGCTGCGCAGCAGCGCGTCGAGGCGGCCGGTGTCGGTGGGCGCGGTCCAGCCGGCGGTGCCGAGGACGTCGGCGCTCCGCTCGGCGGGCGCCAGGACGAGATGGACGGGGCCGGCGCCGGACGGCAGGTCCCGGACGGCGGCGCAGGCGGCCTCGTCGGGGTCGGCGGAGCGGCGGGACGGCGGGGCCAGGCCGGGCCAGTCGTCGAAGGGAGGCTCCAGATCGGTGCCCGCCAGGGCGGCGTCGTCGTCCTTGATCTCGGCGAACCAGGCGCGGTGCCGCGCCCACGCCTGCGCGAGATCGTCGTCCAGGCCGGTGCGGGCGGGGCCGGGCGGGGCGCCGCCGAACACCTCCCAGCCGTGGAGCAGCGGCCAGAGGCCGGTCTCGCCGCGGCGCGCGTGGTGCCACGCCCAGACGGCGGCGGGGTCCTCGACCGGCAGGTCGGACACCCACGGGCGGGGGCCGGGACCCGGGAGGAAACGCCCTTGCGGAAGCTCCATGCGGCGGAGCCTAGAAGCCGCCACCGACAGGCGTCAGCCCCCGTCCGGCGCGACGTAGTAGGCGATCCAGTCGGCGACCATGGCCGGGCCTTCGGCGCCCTCGGCCTCCAGGGTGTTGCGGGTGAGGACGCGGGTGCGGCCGGGCTCCTTCTCGGCGACGTCCAGCAGCACCGCGCTCATCCGGACGCGCTGCCCGGCCCGGACGGGGCGCAGGAACCGCACCCGGTCCAGGCCGTAGTTCAGCCCGTACACGCCGTCGCGCTCCAGGGCCAGGTCGCGCTTGTGGAAGGCCGCGACCAGCGACAGCAGCAGGAAACCGGAGATCATCGTGCCGCCGGTGGACGGCGGGCGGCCGAGGAAGTCCGCGCGCAGGAACGTCGCCGCGCCGAACGCGGCCTCGTCGGCGGCGTCCAGGGGCAGCCAGTCCGAGCGGAACAGCTCGGACCCGACGCGGGACGGCAGGTCGGCCAGGGTGAGAGGGGTCACGCCCCCAGATCGTAGAGGCCCGCCAGGATGTCGTAGGAGCGCAGCCGGTCGGCGGGGTCGAACGTCGAGGTGACGACCATGACCTCCTGGACGCCGGTCCGCTCGACCAGCGCGTCCAGCCCGGCCCGCACCGTCTCCGGCGACCCGATCACCTGGTCGCCGAGCCGGTCGGCGATGATCTGCTGCTCGATCGCGCTGTAGGGGTAGGCGGCGGCCTCCTCCGGCGTCGGTGTCTTGCCGGGGCGGCCCTGCCGGAGCCGCAGGAACGCCAGCGCCTGCGGGCGCGCCAGCTCGCGCGCCCGCTCGTCGGTGTCGGCGGCGGTCACCGCGACGCCGATCATCGAGTACGGCTCGGGCATCGCCTCGGTCGGCCGGAACGACTCGCGGTAGAGGCGCAGCGCGGGCAGCGTGTGCTGCGAGCTGAAGTGGTGCGCGAACGCGAACGGCAGCCCGAGCAGCCCGGCGAGGCGGGCGCTGTAACCGCTGGATCCGAGCAGCCAGATCGGCACGCCGTTCCCGGCGGCCGGCGTCACGGTGCTCTGCTCCTCGAAGTAGCCGCGCAGCTCCATGACCTGCTCGGGGAAGTCGTCCACCGACAGCGCGTCGGGGGAGCGGCGGAGCGCCCGCGCCGTCGCCTGGTCGGTGCCGGGCGCCCGCCCGAGCCCGAGGTCGATGCGGCCGGGGTGCAGCGCCTGGAGCGTCCCGAACTGCTCGGCGACCACCATCGGCGCGTGGTTCGGCAGCATCACCCCGCCCGACCCGACCCGGATCCGCTCGGTCGCCGCCGCGACCTGGCCGATGAGCACGGCCGTCGCGGAACTGGCGATGCCCGGCATCGTGTGATGCTCGGCCAGCCAGTACCGGTGGAAGCCGAGCTTCTCGGTGCGGCGGGCGAGCTCCAGGGTGTTGCGCAGCGCGTCGGCGGACGTCGAGCCGCTGGCGACCGGGGCCAGGTCGAGGACGGAGAACGGGATGCTCATTCCCGTCCCAACCTGCCTGAACGGCGTTCTGTTCCCGTCCCCGGGGCTACTTCGACGCCTGCACGGCCCCGGCGACGACGCCGCCGACGAGGGCGGCGGCGAGCGGCGGGAACAGCGAGACGCAGAGCCACGACCAGAAGACGAACCGGCGCGACCGCTCGGGGTTCTCCGCGAAGTGCAGGTCGGCGGACGTGTACAGCATCGCGCCGACCACGACGAGGGGGAAGAACAGGAGCGTCGCCCAGATCGCGCAGACGTAGGCGACGGCCTGGCCGCCCCTCGTGTAGCTGCCGTCGGGCCCGATGCCGAACCCCGTGCGCGGGGCCTGCGGGGGGAGGGTCGTCGCTGTCATCGGCGATCCGATCCTTGGGAGGTGGGACCCGGATGCTAGACCGAGCAACCGCTAGGTTAAAGGGATGCGCGCCAGGGGGCCACCGTTGACAAAACTGATGAAAAGTGCATCTTGTGGGAAAGCGGTGGCGGCACATCGCCTTCTCGGGAGGGACGCGATGGCAGGACAGGGGCAGGGCTCCGGCATGCGGCCGCGCTGCCGGGCGGTGCTGCGGGTGGGCGGCCCGCCCGCTCCGCACGGGCCGGACGAGGCATTCCCGGTGGCGGTGTTCGAGCCGGTCCGCAAGGTCGTGCACCAGTGGCTGAACGACAAGTTCAACATCACCGACCCGCTCGCGTCCGGCGTGCAGGAGATCGACGAGAACCGGTCGCTGGCGCTGGACACCGCCTTCGACCGCGACGGCGCCGAGACCGCGACGCGCGTCCAGCTCACCGAGGCCCTGCCCAACGGCCTCTGGCGGACCACGGTCACCGCCTGCGGCGCGTCCGCCGGGACCGGCGCGCTCGTCTGCGTCGAGCTGGAGTGCGGGGACCTGGCGGGGGCCGCCGACCCGCAGCCGCCCCGCCTCATCCGCGAGCTGCTCCAGGTGCTGCCCGTCCACGACGGGCCGGTGCGGCTCGCGGCCGAACCGGTGGCCGTCGGCGCCGGCGGCGTGCCCGACCTGCTGGAGGTGCTGACGGAGCCGGCCCGGCGGATGCCGGTGATCGTCGCCGCCCGGCCGCCGCGCCCCGACGAGGAGTGGCAGCGGCGCTGGCGCCGTATCGTCCAGCGGTCCGCCGGGATGGCGACGCTGGTCGAGCTGGACGAGACGGCGGTCGAACCGTTCCGGCAGGCCGTCTACCACCACCACCGGGTCGCCGCGGGCGCCGTCCGCACCTTCATGCCCGAGGTGGATCCGGCCTGGGAGGCCGACGCGCTGCGGCACCGCGTCCTGTCGTTCGGGCGCCTCCACGACCCCGCTGACCACGCCTGGCAGCTCATCGCCGCCAACGTCCAGCGCATCGCGCTGGCCGAGCCGATCCCCCCGGACCTGCGGCTGATCGCGTTCCCCGGCCCGCCGGACGACGGCGAGGTGCGCCGCCAGCGGGCGCTGGACGCCGCCGCCGACACCGGCACCGGCCCCGACGACCTGCGCCGCGAGATCGGCATCCTCACCGAGCTGCTGGAGGAGAGCGACCGGCTGCTGCTCCGGCAGGAGGCCGAGGCCCGCGAGCAGGCCCGCCGCCTGGAGGAGGCCGCGGAGCTGCACCGCCGCGTCCAGGACGACCTGGTGCTGAGCGCCGTCGAGCACATGGAGACCCAGGCGGAGCTGGACCGGGCGCAGGCCGAGCTGCGGCTGGTGCGCCGGGCGCTGCTCGGCCAGGGGCGCGCCGGCGACGCCTTCCCGCCGCTCCCCGCCGCCCAGCCGCCGGACGGCTTCGAGGACCTGCTGGACCGCCTGGACGAGCTGCCGCACCTGCTGTTCAGCGGCGACCGCCGCGCGACGCTGGAACTGGACGACACCGACGCCAACCGCGCGCCCACATGGGCGCGCAAGGCGTGGAACGCGTTGCAGGCCCTCGACAGCTACGCCGACCTGTCCACCCGCGACGGCGGGTTCCCCGGCGACTTCCGGGCGTTCTGCCGCGACACCCCCGCCGACGGGCACCCCGTGTCCGCCAACCAGGTCGTGATGGGCGAGTCCAAGACCGTCCACAACCAGTGGGCGGACGAGCGCATGCTCCCCGTCCCGCCCGAGATCGACCCGTCCAAACGCATCCTGATGACCGCCCACATCAGGCTCGCCTCCAAGGGATCCATCTCGCCGCGCATCTACTTCCACGACGACACCGCGGGGCTGACGGGAAAGATCGTGGTCGGCTTCATCGGCCGCCACATGACCAACACCCGCACCTGACGCCACCCGACCCTGACGTCACTCGCACCTGACGTCACCCGGCCCTGACGTCACCCGGCCCTGACGTCGCCCGGCCCTGACGTCGCCCGGCCCTGACGTCGCCCGGCCCTGACGTCACCCGGCCCCGCAGGAGCGCCCGGCGTCCCGGATGCCCCCGAGACCGTCTGGGCCGACAAGATCACCGACGAGGACGACAACGGCCCCCGCGACCGACCCGCTGACTCCCGCCCGCCGACCGCCCGCCCGACGACCCGCGTCCACCCGATCATGACCACCCGGTCGCGCTGCGTTGAGTTGCGGCGTGTTGGCCTATTGAATCGATTCAATAGGCCAACACGCCGCAACTCGACATTCGATGACCAGCTGGTCATTCGCCTGTCGCCGTCAGGCGATCATGGTCGCAGGCGGCAGGCGGCAGGCGGCAGGCGGCAGGCGGCAGGCGGCAGGCGGCAGGCGGCAGGCGGCAGGCGGCAGGCGGCAGGCGGGGCGCCGGCCTCGGCGGGTCCGGGTCCGGGAAAAGCGGCGCGTGATGCGGGAATGCCCCCGGGTTTCCGTCGCCGGCCGCCTTTGCTCGGCGATGGCGGCCCTGCCGCGCCCCGCGCTTCTCCAGCCCGCCCAGTCGGTGACCCTCGCCGCCCATGACCGCCCGGTCGTCAAAAGTTGAGATGCGGCGTGTTGGCCATTTTCGATCTTCAAAATGGCCAACACGCCGCATCTCAACGCGCGGCGACCGGGTGGTCATTGCTAGGCGGGGAACTGGGCGGTCGGAGGAGGGGGCCGCTGAATGGCGGAACCGCCATCGTCGAGCAGCCTTGATCGGCCAACCTTCCGTCCTGGATCCGCCCGTCCTTTGGGCTCGCCTACCCCTGCCGAGGCCGTGACCACCCGGTCGCTCTTTGTTGACTTGCGGCGTGTTGCGCATTTGAAACGTTTCAAGTGCGCAACACGCCGCAAGTCAACGTTCGATGACCGCCCAGTCACTCGCTTGGTGTCGCTGGGTGGTCATGATTGGAGGGGTGAACTGAAGGGGTGGGCGCTGGCTCCGGGGGGCGTGAGAGAGGGTGGGCGCGTGACGTGGAGGCGCGCTGGGCCGCCGCTGCTGGCCGCTGAGCGTAAAACCGGGGCTTACAGGGCCTTGATCGCTTCGCTGAGCTGCGCGAATTCCTTGCGGCTCATGGACAGGTGGCCCAGGCTGCGAGCTTTGCTGTCTCTCACTCCGATCACGTCGGTGGCGGCGGCCAGTTCAATGCAGTGGTTGCCGTCGTTGCCGCCGGAGTAAGAAGATTTTCTCCAAGTCGCTTTATTCAATTCCATTTTTCTATCGCCTTTCTCATGAAAGCTCGCGAATCTTCAAAGTTCAAGGCTTGGCCTTGCAGGATCGTGAAAGTATTCATTAGCACGGACAGTATTTTGTGCGCATGTACGGTCTCCCCTCCGATGTTGGCCTCCATGAAGCCCAGCATGGTGAGATCTTGCTGGATGGCCAACGCGTACGAGCCGCTCACGCTCAGATCGCGGTAACTGGAGTACCGGGCGATCTGAATGTGCACATTCCGGCGCTCGGACAGGTTGAGGAGGTGGTTGAGCTGTTCGCTCATGATCTTAGGTGATCCGACTTCTCGGTAGAGCACGCTCTCGTCATGGATGACGTACACGGTCGGTGGATCCTCGCGCTCCAGCATTCTCTGCCGTTCGGCGCGTTCTTTCAAGTTCTTGTCTGTCCGTAGCAGTGCGCGGGCGTAGTCCTCCGTCTGTAGTAGGCCGTCAACGTACATGGTCTGCACGGACCTCAAAGTCGTGGCCGTCGCCTCCAGCTCTGAATAATCGGTGAGTGCGCGGGGGCGCTCGCTGCCTTCGATGTATCTTTTCCATGCCTTGATGATGGCTCCGCCGGCGTTCAACTCCTTGTCCAGCTTCTCGGCGTTCTCGAGCTTGCACCGCGATGTGCCGTTGATGATCCTGCCCATAAAACTGGGACTCACGAAGATTTTATTGGCCAGGGTCGCACGAGTGATCTTCGCTGCCTCGCGGTATCCGTTGACGATCTCTCCGAAGCGGCGCGACGCGGTCGTTGGTTGCACTGGCATTCTCTCTCCGCTCTGGCCTGATCTGACTTGCGATCTTTCGTGAACCGTCCAGCCCTGGCATGTATCACTTCGGTCGCTGGTCACACTACGCCGCCGAGCGGGACTGTGTCACCGATCGCATACACAACGTGAAGGGCGGGGATGGCATGCGGGAATGCCGCGAACCGATCAAGGTGGAGAGGCCGCCGCCGGCGCGCAATGGGCGAGCCATTCTCAAGATCGATGCGGTGCCGGAGCAGGTGCGGGTCGGGCGGGTGTGGGTGGGGGACTGGGTTTACGATCACGGGTTCGCCGCCGGCGCGAGTTCCGCGGCGGAGATGATCGCTTCGGAACTGGTCACGAATGCGCTGAGGCACGGCGAGACGGCGGGCGGGGCGATCGAGGTCCGCGCCTTTCTCGATCGTGGAGGGCGGGCGGTGCTGGAAGTGCTCGACGCGAGCGACCGGCCGCCGCTCGTCCTCGGCGAGGATCTGGTCGGCGAGGGAGGGCGCGGGTTGTTCCTGGTCAGGCTCACCACTCGCGAGCTCGCATGGCATCCGCTGCGTGGCGGCGGCAAGGTCGTGTGGTGCGTGCTCAGGGCCGAGCGCGCGGTGTAGCGCGGCGCGAACGCGGAGAAGCCCGCCACCGGGAGGTGGCGGGCTTCTGCGGGAGAGCGAGGGGCGTCAGCGCAGGTCGAGGCCGATGAGGGCCGGGTCGTGGTCCGACGACCGGTAGGGGTCGGGGGCGTAGTACTGCGGCTGGTTGTACTCGGTGTTGTAGTCCAGGAACGTCGCCTCGTCGGCGTTGATGTGCCAGATGGTGGTGCCGGTGACGCGCTTGGACAGGGCCTTGCCGGCCAGGACGTGGTCGAGCTCGCCGGCGAGGCCGTCGAAGACGTAGCTGTAGCGGTCGCGGGCGGGGATGAAGCGCTTCGCCTGCTCGACCAGGCCGCCGGCCTCCAGCGTCTTGATCGGGTCCTCCTCGCCGTAGGCGTTGAGGTCGCCGAGGACGAGGGGGTTCTCGACCGTCCTCGCCAGGTCGACGATCGCGTTGGCCTGCGCGACGCGGCGGGCGTTGAAGCAGCTCTGCCCGTCCTTCTGGTCGGTGTCGGCGCCGGTCGCGCCGGTGCAGCCCTTGGACTTGAAGTGGTTCACGATCACCGTGAAGCGCTTGCCGCCGCGCACCGGCTGGAAGGTCTGCACGAGCGGCGGCCGCTCGAACACCGCGACGTCGGACGAGCCCGCGGCGCCGACCGGGCGGACCTTGGCGGGCTTGTAGATGAGCGCCACGTGGATCGCGTCGGTGCCGGGGTTCGGCCCGGTCACCCAGGTGTAGGTGCCGGCGCCGACGGCCTCGTTCAGCTTGTCGACCAGCGCCTTGATGGCGGTGTCGCCGTTGTTCTCGACCTCCATCAGGCCCGCCACGTCGGGGTTCAGGCCCTTGACGGCGGCGACGAGCTTGGCGAGTTGGCGCTCCTGCTCGGCGGCGGTGTTGGCGCCGCGCTGGTTCAGCGTGGTGAACCAGTTGAGGGTGTTGAAGCTGCCGACCTTGACGTCGCCGCCGACGTTGCGGGGCTTCGCCGGGCGCGGGTTCGTGCGGTCGAACGCCGGGAGCGGCGTCGGCTCCAGCAGGTAGGTGCCGAAGCCGTAGGTGAGCACGCCGGTCAGGCCGCGGGTGCTGTCGCCCGACCGCACCACCTGCGGGCTGCTGTAGGGGACGGTCGCGGGGTTCTGCACGTTCGAGCCGTCGTCGATCAGCAGGGTGCGGGCGGCGTTGGCGGCCTCGGCGTCGGCCTCGGTGCCCTTGTGGCGCCGGTCGGTCGGCTGGAACAGCCGCCCGCCCGCCGACAGCGTCAGCTCGCCGTAGCGGCCGAGGTCGTAGGTCTCCGAGACGGTGAGGCGCTGCGGGTACCGGACGAGGACGCCCTCGTACCGCTCGGCGGTCACGCCCTTCGGCAGCGGGAGCGTCACCCGCGCGGGCTCGACGGTCCCGGTGCCGCAGACGTCGACCGCCGTCGCCGGCGACAGCTCGGTCAGCCCGTTGTACTCGGTGACCTTGCCGGTGACGAGCACCCGGTCGCCGGCCTTGACGGCCTTGGTCGAGTAGACGAACACGCCGTCGGAGGTCGCCGGGTCGGCGTCGGGCGTCGGGTCCTGGACGAAGAACCCCTTGAGCTGGTCGGCGCCGTGGAAGTCGCCGGTCACCACGCCCTCGACGCGGACGGTCTGCCCGGCGAGCGGCGAGGCGTCGCCGGCGCCCTGCACCTCGGCGATCTGGTGGGTGGCGGGCGTCTCGCACGGGGCGGGGTCGTCCGCCCGGGCGGCCGTGGTGCCGGCGGCCGTGAGGAGGCCGGCGGACAGGACGGCCGCGAAGGTCGCTGCTGCGGATCTGCGCATGCGCGGCAGCGTAGAACGGGCGGAACGTCCCGCGCGGAACTATTGGCGAAGTGTCGACCAATTTAACGTAGATTGCCGCATTCATGGGGTGGGTGGGAGCCCGGGGGCGGCCGGGATCCGCTCCTCAGCGGCGTCGCCGCTTCCGGCGGGACCGGGGCCGGCCGGTCCGCCGTCGGACACACGAACCAGGTCGGCAGGCGCGGCGGATTGAACCCGCGCCAGAGCACCCAGGCGGTAGCCGTTGCTCGGACGGCGAAGGCGAGAAGCTCTCACCGGCGCGAACGCCGCGGTGCCCCAGCCTCCACCAGGACGTCGGCGTCCCCGCCCCCACCCCCGCGCCTTCGCATGGGCTCACGGACTTGAAGGTCGACGGGTCCGTGCAGGCGGTGGATCGCCGTGACTTTGGCGGCCTTGCGGTCGGCCGTGAAACCTTCAGGCGACAGCGTGCACTCGTAGATGATCCACAAGGTCAGCGGCGCGCGGTGGCATGTCTCGACGGCGCCGCGCCCTGCGTCGATGGTCCTGTGCCCTAGTCGACGAGGCTCATGGCGGCATAGAAGGTCCACACCCCTGCCAGTAGGGCCACGATGTAGAGCACGAGTCCCAGCAGCGCCGGCGGTCGTTCCGGGCGAAAGGCGATGCGGCGGCAGAGCTCGGTCGAGAGGGGCACCGCTTCCGTCTTCCGCGACGTGGGGCGGGAGGCCGGCCCGGCTCGTACGGCGCGGACAAGTCCGGCCTTGCGCGTTCGTCGTGCACGCGTCCGGGTGGCCGGGGATCGCTGGACGCGCCGGCCGTCCGTCGTCAAAAAGGTCGTCCTGAAACCCGTGCGGCGCTCTTCGGAAACGTCAAGGCTTTCGGCGTGATCGCGGGGTACGGCTTCGCCGGTCCGCGGCCGGGCGCACGAACCAGGCGATCAGGCGCAGCAGGCGGAGCTCGTTGTAGAGCACCCAGCCGACGGTCGCCAGGAGGATGACCGCGCCGAGGGCCTCCCACCAGTCCGAACGGCGCGGTGTCCGGGCCTCCACCAGAATCGCCAGCGGTTGGCTCCGGCGGGGTCGCATGGTTTTGCGGACCTTGGGTTCGCGGACCTGAAGTTTGCGGACCTGAAGGTCGACGGCCCCGTGCAGAGGACGGATCGTCTGCACCCGTCCGGCGTCATAGGCGCCCGTGAAGCCTTCTGGTGACAGTGTGCATTCATAGGTGGTCCACATGCTCACCGGCCAGCGGTGGCACGACTCGATGGTCCCACGCCCAGCGGCTAATGTCTCGTGCCCGGTGGAAAGTAGGACAAAGGCGGCGAAGCTGGTCCATGTCCCTGCCAGTACGGCCATGGAGTAGAGCACGCACCGCAGTGACTTCGGAGGGTGCTCCAAGCGGAAGGCGATGCGGCGACGACGTTTGGCGGAGCGAGGGATGGAGCGTGTCTTCCGCGACATGGAGCAGGAAGGTAGTCCGTCACGTCCTTTTGGGCAAATCTGACACTATTGAGCGCGAATCCTTGCAGAAGGATTGACTGGGTCAGTGCAGGGGAGCAGATCATTGCGGGTGGAATCCCCCGAAGACGCCCTCGCCCGGCTGTCCGCCGATGCGCAGCAGAAGATCCGCCAATATCAGGAGTTGCGCACTGATCTCGGCACGATGTCGGGTGCGGCGCAGTCCGAGGACCGCACCGTCTCCGTCACCGTCGCCCCAGGCGGCGCCGTCACCGGCATCCAGCTCACCGACCGAGCACTGCGGCACGGACCGAATGGGCTGGCGCGGCTACTGATGGAGACGATCGCCCGAGCGAGCGCCGACGTTTCCCGCCGGCTCGCCGAACGCGTCCAGGAACTCACACCGAACATGGACGTGGTCGCGATGGTCGAGGCGCGGCTGCCCGCGCTGGACGACCCCGCCGCCGGGGAGCGGCGATGAGCCCGGGCGGAGAAACCCGCTACAACGTGCGGAAACTCATGACCGCTGCGGAGCACTTGGACGGCTTCAGCGACCGTGCCAAAACGACGGAAGCCGCTTCGAAGGCGCGTCCGGCGGTGAGCGGCCACGAGTGGGGGCTGGTCGGTGCGGCGTTCTCGGTGAACTACGGCCAACTCGTGAAGGAGCTCAACGAGCACCTCGGAATGATCTCGACGTTCCTGGTCGATGCCGAGCGCTCGATGACGCAGACGGCCCGGCACTACGCGGGTGCGGACGAGAAGATCCTCGCGAGGATCAAACAGCTGGAGACCGACCCGCCGGTCATGTCGCCGCCCAAGAAGAAATGACCATGCCACCTGGAGAGGCCGCGTGCCGGCATGACTTACGATCTTTTCGACAGCGCGAAGGACGCGGCCACGGGCAATGTGCCCGGCTGGAGCCACTGGGAGAACATCAAGAAGCACGTCAAAAACGATGATCTCTCCTCTCTCGCCGCCGACATCGCGGACGTGGGTGCCACCGGGGTACTCGCCTGGCTCGACCCGCTGGGCGCCCTGGTCGGGGCCGGCGTCGGATTCCTCATCGATTGGATCAAGCCGCTCAACGACATGCTGACCTGGGTCACCGGTGACAAGGACGCCATCGACGACCAGCGGGACGCCTGGGGCGAGGTCGGCAAGAGCATCCAGCGGCTCGCCGCCGACATGGGCAAGACGCTGGAGAGCGACCTGCTCGGCTGGGAGGGGCCGGCGAGCGCGACGGCCAAGCGGAAGATCGGTGAGTTCATCGAGGGGACGCGGGCGACGGCGGGCGAGGTGGACCACATCCGCGCGCTCCTCTCGCTCACCGCGTCGCTGATGGACATCGCGATGTCCACGATCAAGGACCTCATCTCCCAGTTCGTGGAGTGGCTCATCGTGACCTGGCTGGCCGCGCAGGCCGCCGCCGTCCCCACCCTCGGCGCGTCGGAGGCCGCGGCCGCCGCCGCGACCACCGGAGAGGCCGCGGTGGCGATCTCGCGCGGCGCCCGCATCGTGCAGAAGGTCATGAAGATCCTTCGCAAGATGCAGGAGGTGCTCGCCAAAGTCTCCAAGTCGCTGGGAGACCTGCGTGACAAGTCGTTCTGGAAGCTCACCGGGAAGGGCGGGAACCGGGCGCTCGGCCCCGGCGGCATGGGAAGGGAGCTGGTGGAGGACGGGCTGGCGGCGCGGCGTGCTCTAGGGGGCCGCAACGGTCGCACCCTGCCCTTCGAGTACGGCCCCAGGGATCCCCTCATCGGTGGCGGGATCAAGCTCGCGGGCGGTGTCGGGCAGTCCGAGGAGGACGACCGTGACAGCCGGGTGCCGAGCGGCCGGGAGATCAACGCCCTGCTGAACCCTTCGGACTGATGCGGGGCCGCCCTCGGCGGCGGAGCGGGCGCACCGGCCACGGGGGTGGCGGTGACGCAGGGTTAGCCTGGGGATCATGGAGACTGGGGCGGGCGACCCGTTCGTGCGGGTGCGGGGGGCGCGGGAGAACAACCTGCGGGACGTGTCGCTGGCGGTGCCGCGGGACGCGCTGGTGGCGTTCACCGGCGTGTCCGGATCCGGGAAGTCGTCGCTGGCGTTCGGGACGCTGTACGCCGAGGCGCAGCGCCGCTACCTGGAGTCGGTGGCGCCCTACGCGCGCCGCCTGCTGCATCAGGCCGGCACCCCGAAGGTGGACGAGGTCACCGGGCTGCCGCCCGCGGTCGCGCTGGAGCAGCGGCGCTCGGTGCCGTCCGCGCGGTCGTCGGTCGGGACGGTGACGACGCTGTCCAACTCGCTGCGCCTGCTGATGTCGCGGGCCGGTGACTATCCGGCGGGCGTCCCGTTCATGGACTCCGACCACTTCTCGCCGAACACCGTCGTCGGGGCCTGCCCGCGCTGCCATGGGCAGGGCGAGGTGCATGAGGCGAGCGAGGCGTCGATGGTGCCGGACCCGTCGCTGACGATCCGCGAGGGCGCGATCGCGTCCTGGCCGGGCGCGTGGCAGGGCAAGAACCTGCGCGACATCCTCGCCGAGCTCGGCTACGACGTCGACCGGCCCTGGCGGGACCTGCCGCAGGAGCAGCGCGACTGGATCCTGTTCACCGACGAGCGGCCCGTCGTCACCGTCCATCCCGTACGGGAAGCGCACCGCATCCAGCGCGACTACCAGGGCACCTACACGAGCGCCGCGAAGCTGCTGCTGAAGGCGTTCGCCGAGTCCAAGAGCGAGGCGCGCCGCAGGAAGGCGGCGGAGTTCCTCGCCAGCAGCACGTGCCCGCTCTGCCATGGCGGCCGCATCAACCCCGACGCGCTCAAGGTGACCTTCGCCGGGCGCGACATCTCACAGCTCGCCGCGCTGCCACTGGCCGAGCTCGCCGCCGCCCTCGCGCCCCATGTTCGCGAGGAGGGGCCGGCGGGCGTCCTCACGCAAGATCTGACGGCGCGCATCGAGGTCCTCGTCGAGCTCGGCCTCGGTTACCTCAGCATCGACCGGTCCAGCCCCACGCTGTCGTCGGGCGAGCTCCAGCGGCTGCGCCTCGGCACGCAGCTGAAATCGGGCCTGTTCGGCGTCGTGTACGTGCTGGACGAGCCGTCCGCCGGCCTGCACCCCGCCGACACCGAGGCGCTGATCTCGGTGCTGGCGCGACTCAAGCAGACCGGGAACAGCGTGTTCCTGGTCGAGCACGACCTCGACGTGGTGCGGCACGCCGACTGGCTGGTGGACGTCGGCCCCGCCGCGGGCGTGAACGGCGGGCGCGTCCTGCACAGCGGCCCCGTCGAGGACCTGCGGGGCGTCGCCGAATCGGCCACCCGCCCTTACCTGTTCGGCGAGCACGCCTACCCGGCGCGCGCGCCGCGCGAGCCGTCCGGATGGCTCGCGGTGCACGGCATCGACCGCAACAACCTGCACGGGGTGGACGCCGACGTGCCGCTCGGCGTCCTCACCGCCGTCACCGGCGTGTCCGGGTCGGGCAAGTCGACGCTCCTGGACGTGCTGGGGGAGGCCGGCATCGACCGGATCGTCCGCGTCGACCAGAAACCGATCGGCCGCACGCCGCGCTCCAACCTCGCCACCTACACCGGCCTGTTCGACACCGTCCGCAAGCTGTTCGCCGCGACCCCGCAGGCGCGCGAGCGCGGTTACGACGCGGGCCGGTTCTCCTTCAACGTCGAGGGCGGACGCTGCTCCGAGTGTCAGGGCGAGGGCTATGTCTCGGTCGAGCTGCTGTTCCTGCCGTCCACCTACGCGCCCTGCCCCGTCTGCCACGGCGCCCGCTACAACCCCGAGACGCTCCAGGTGCGCTGGAACGGCGCCGATATCGCGCAGGTGCTCGCCATGACGGTGGACGACGCCGCCACGTTCCTCGCCGAGGTGCCGCCGGCCGCCCGCGCCCTGCGCACCTTGCAGGACGTCGGCCTCGGCTACCTGCGCCTCGGGCAGCCCGCCACCGAGCTGTCGGGCGGCGAGGCGCAGCGCATCAAGCTGGCGTCCGAGCTACAGCGCGCTCGCCAGGACGACACCCTTTACCTGCTGGACGAGCCCACCACCGGCCTGCACCCCGCCGACGCCGACCTGCTGATGGGCCGCCTGAACGCCCTGGTGGACGGCGGCGCGACGGTCGTCGTCGTCGAGCACGACATGGACGTCGTCGCGGGCGCCGACCACGTCATCGACCTCGGTCCCGGCGGCGGTGACCGCGGCGGCCGCATCGTCGCGCAGGGCACCCCGGCCGAGGTCGCCGCCGCGGGCGGCAGCGTCACCGCGCCCTACCTCAAGGCGCGCCTGCGGTAGACGAAACGGGCATCCGCGGCTCCCGGGAATGTCACTGCCGCGCGGGAGAATGAGCCCATGACCGAGACCCCCGGGCACACCGAGATCGCAGATCGGGCCGCCTACGCCGCCGCCGTCCAGACCGCCGTCACCGCCTCGGCCGCCTACTACGGCGAGGGCGACTCCGTCCTCGACGACGACGCCTTCGACCGCCTGGTCCGCGGCATCGCCGCCTACGAGGCCGCGCACCCCGGCGAGGCGCTGCCCGAGTCGCCGGTCGGCAAGGTCGCCGGGGGAGCGGTCGTCGGGGACGTCCCGCACACCGTCCCGATGCTGAGCCTGGACAACGTCTTCGGACCCGAGGAGCTGGCGTCCTGGGCGGCCGGGGTGGAGCGCCGCATCGGCCGCCCGGTCGAGCGGTGGAGCGTCGAGCCGAAGCTCGACGGCCTGGCGATCTCGGCGCGGTACCGGGACGGGCGGCTCGTGCGGCTCGTCACGCGCGGCGACGGCGCGGCGGGCGAGGACGTCACGCACGCCGCCGGCAGCGTGGCCGGGCTGCCCGCCGAGCTCGCCGAGCCGGTCTCGCTGGAGCTGCGCGGCGAGGTGCTGATGACCCGCGCCCAGTTCGAGGCGGCCACCGAGGCCCGCGTCGCGAGCGGCGGCACCGCCTTCGCCAACCCGCGCAGCGCCGCCGCCGGGTCGCTGCGCGCCAAGGACCGCGCCTACAGCGTCGAGATGACGTTCTTCGCCTACGGCGCGCTGCCGCTGGAGTCCGGCGACGACCTCGCCGCCGCCCTCCGCGAGGACCCGCACAGCGCGCTCATGGAGCTGGTCGCGCGGCTCGGCGCCAACACCACGGCGGCGACGCCGGTCGCGGGCACCGTCGCCGCCACCGTCGAGGAGGTCCAGGACCGGGTCGGCGAGATCGCCGCGCTGCGCGCCGGGCTGGAGTTCGGCATCGACGGCATCGTGGTCAAGGCCGACCTCGCCGCCGACCAGGCCGCCGCGGGCCTGTCCTCGCGCGCGCCGCGCTGGGCCGTCGCCTACAAGCTGCCCGCCGTCGAGAAGATCACCCGGCTGGTCGCGGTGGAGTGGAACGTCGGCCGCACCGGCATCATCGCGCCGCGCGCCGAGCTGGAGCCGGTCGTGGTGGACGGCGCCGAGATCCGCTACGCGACCCTGCACAACGCCGGCGACATCGCCCGCCGCGACCTGATGATCGGCGACCACGTCACCGTCTACCGGGCGGGCGACGTGATCCCGCGCGTCGAGGCGCCCGTCGTGCACCTGCGCACCGGCGCCGAGACGCCCATCGCGATCCCCGCGGCGTGCCCGCGCTGCGGCGGCGAGATCGACGACGCGCAGAAGCGGTGGCGGTGCGCGCGGGGCCGCGCCTGCCACGCCCTGGCCTCGGTCCGCTACGCCGTCGGCCGCGACCAGCTCGACATCGAGGGCCTCGGCGAGAAGATCGTGAGCCAGCTCGTCGAGGCCGGCCGCGTCACCGACTTCGGCGACCTGTTCGCCCTCACCCGCGAGCAGCTCCTGGAGCTCGACCGCATGGGCGAGACCAGCACCGACAACCTGCTGAACGCCATCGAGGCCGCGAAGGCCAAGCCGCTGAACAAGGTGTTCTGCGCGCTCGGCGTCCGCGGCACCGGCCGCTCGATGTCGCGGCGCATCGCCCGCCACTTCGCCACCATGGACGCGATCCGCGCCGCGGACGCCGAGGCGTTCCAGGAGGTCGAGGGCGTCGGGCCCGAGCGCGCCGCGCTGCTCGTCGCCGAGATCGCCGAGCTGGCCCCGCTCATCGACCGCCTCGCCGCCGCCGGCCTCCGGATGGACGAGCCCGGCGCCACCGGCCCCGCCGCCCGCGCGGACGTCCCCGAGGGCGCCGACGCCGCCGAGGGCGGCATCGAGCTGCCGCTCACCGGCATGTCCATCGTCGTCACCGGCTCCATGACCGGCCCGCTGGCCGAGCTGTCCCGCAACCAGGTCAACGAGCTGATCGAGCGGGCCGGCGGCCGCGCGTCCTCGTCGGTGTCGGCGAAGACGGCGCTGCTCGTCGCCGGCGAGAAGGCCGGCTCCAAGAAGGACAAGGCGACCGAGCTCGGCGTGCGGATCGCCACCCCCGACGAGTTCGCCGCGGAGGTCGCCGCCTTCCTCTGACCCGCCTTCCTCTGACCCGCCTTCCGCCGACCCGCCGCCCCGGCCGTCACGCCCGGCGGATCTTGACGCCGCCGGCGATGCCGTAGGCGTGCACGTGCAGCGTCGGGGCGCCCTCGACGCCGGACGCGACGCCCTCGGCGCGCCGCCCGAACAGGTTGAAGCCCTGCACGGTGACGTTCAGGCCCGCCGGGACGGTGAGGTCGACGCCGCCCGCGACCGACACCTTGACGAGGGTGAACTCGCCGGCCGGGAGCTCGGCGCCGGTGAGGTCGAAGTCCACGCCGCCGACCGGCGTCACCGCGATGGTGCGGCGCGCCGGCCGCCAGGCGCCCTCGCGGCGGAACCCGCCGAGGAGGGCCAGGTGGAGCTTGGTGGAGGGGACGGGGGCCGGGGTGCCGGGGACCTGCTCGCTGTTCGTCATGACCGGAAATCTACGGCCTGCCGGGAGCGCCGTGCAGTGTCCGCGATCACCGCTCCGGCATGACAAAAGTCAGGCGGGCGCCTCGGTGGGGTGGACGGCGCGGAGCCAGCGGCAGGCGTAGGGCTCCAGGCGCAGGGTGAGGGCGCCGTCCTCGGCGAGGTCGGTGCTGCCGTCCACCAGCAGGTCGGTGAGGGTGCACTCGGCGCCCAGGCCGTCCAGTTTCAGGGTGGCCTCGGCCTCGGTGGCGCCGAGGTTGTGGACGGTGACGACGGTGTGGCCGTCGGCGTCGTAGCGGCAGGCGAGGACGGCGTCGTCGCCCGCCTCCAGCAGCGTGAACTCGCCCCAGGCGATCTCGGGGGCCTCGCGGTACCGCTCGGTCAGCGTGGTGATCCAGTTGAGCAGCGAGTCGTGGTCGCGGCGCTGCGCGGCGGCGTTGACGCGGTCGGGACCGTAGTCGCCGGCCGGGAACGCCGCCGGGAACGCGCGCGGGTCGGCGGGGGAGAAACCGCCGCGCTCGCCGGGCGCCCACTGCATGGGGGTGCGGACGGCGAGCCGGCCCTCCTGGTCGAGGTTCTCGCCCATCCCGAGCTCCTCGCCGTAGAACAGCACCGGCGTACCCGGCAGCCCGAACATCAGGCTGTACACCATCTTGATCTTGGCCATGTCGCCGTTCAGCATCGTCGGCAGCCGCCGGCGCAGGCCGCGCCCGTAGACCTGCATGTCCTCGTCGGGGCCGAACGCCGCGAAGACCTCCTGGCGCTGCTTGTCGGTCAGCTTGTCGAGCGTCAGCTCGTCGTGGTTGCGGACGAACGTCGCCCAGTGCGCGTCCTTCGGCGGCACGGGCCGGTCGCGGAGCGCCCGCGCCAGCGGGCGGGCGTCGCCGCGCGCGAGCGACAGGTAGGTCCGCTGCATGCCGATGAAGTCGAAGCACATGGTGAGCTGGTCGCCGCGCTCGCCGAAGAACGCCATCGTGTCCTTGTACGGCAGGTTGACCTCGCCGAGAAGGACGGCCTCGCCGTTGCGGCGGGCCAGGAAGGACCGCAGGTCGGCCAGGTAGTCGTGCGGGTCGGGCAGCCGGGCGGCCTCGGCCTGCCCGGTGGTCTCCAGCATGAACGGGACGGCGTCGACGCGGAACCCCGCGATGCCGAGCTCCATCCAGAAGCCCATGATGCGGGCGATCTCGTCGCGCACCTCGGGGTTGGTGATGTTGAGGTCGGGCTGCTGGTGGTAGAAGCGGTGGAAGTAGTACTGGCGGGTCTTGCGGTCGTAGGTCCAGAGGCTCTTCTCCTTGTCGGGGAAGGTGACGCCCTGCGGGCCGTCCTTCGGCGGCTCGTCGGCCCACACGTACCAGTCGCGGTACCGCGAGTCGCGGCTGGAGCGGGCGTCCAGGAACCAGGGGTGGTGGTCGGAGGTGTGGTTGACGACCAGGTCGATGATCACGCGGATGCCGCGGTCGCGGGCGGTGCGGACGAACTCCACCACGTCGCCGAGCGTGCCGAGGCGCGGGTCCACCCCGTAGAAGTCGGTGATGTCGTAGCCGTCGTCGACCTCGCGGGTCGGGTAGAACGGCATCAGCCAGACGCACGTCACGCCGAGCCGCTCCAGGTGGTCCAGGCGCTGGGTGAGGCCGCGGAAGTCGCCGCAGCCGTCCCCGTTCCCGTCCTGGTAGGTCTCGGGGTCCAGGCAGTAGACGACGGCGTTCTTCCACCACAGGTCGGCGGTGCGGCTCAGTCTCATGCGCGCCGCGATACCCCTTCCGGCGGGATTGATCCCAACCGAGTGGACATACTGCCGTTGCGGGGGGACGGTGTGCGGTCCGCTCGCGGCGCTCGGCACAATGACCCGCATGGAGGTATCCGCGTGACCGACGAAGCCGGGGCGGCGCCCGAAGCGGGCGCGCTGCGCATCACGGCGGCCCGGCCCGAGCCGGACCGGCTCGTCCTCGTCCTGGCGGGCGAGCTCGACTACGGGACGGCGGGCGCGCTCACCGCGCGCCTCGCCGCCGAGAGCGCGGGCCCGCGGCCCGCGCCGGCGCACGTCACGCTCGACCTCGCGGCCGTCGGGTTCTGCGACTCGATCGGCCTCAACACCCTGGTCACCGCGTGGAAGGCGCAGCGGGCCGCGGGCGGCGTCCTCGTCGTCGGCGCGATGTCGCCGCTGGTCGCCGAGATGCTGGAGATCACCGGCCTGGCCGGGACGCTCACCGGCGGCTAGCCGCTCTCGCCGCTAGGACAGCATCGCCCGCATCGCCTCGTCGGCGTCGGCGTGCAGGGCGAAGAAGTCGTCCAGCCCGATGATGCCGAGCACCCGCGCGAGGTCGGGGTTCGGGGCGGCGAGCGCGAACCGGGCGCCCGACGCGACCGCCCGCTTGTAGGCGCTGATGAACACGGTGATGCCGGTGGAGTCGCAGTAGGTGAGCTCGGCCAGGTCGAGCACGAGGCCGCCGCCCGTGCGGAGCGAGACCTCGTCCAGCGCGCTGCTGAGCACGACGGCGTTGCCGTAGTCCAGTTCCCCGGTGACCGTGACGAGGCTGAACCCGCCGGTGTAGCGGCGGAGGTCGGTGCTGAGCTCACGGAGGGTCATAACGGCCTTTCCGACGGTGCCGAACGGCTCCGCCATCTGCGCGCCTGTCCTATCCTACGGAAATGCCGGCCGCCCATCCGGCGGTCGGTGGGCGCGGCACCGGACGGAGGCGGGCATGGGCGGTGCCGAGCCGGCGGGGCTGCTCTTCCCCGGCAGCGGTGAGATGAGCGCGCGGATGCGCGAGCACCCGTGGGGGGACACCCCGATGGGCGCGCCGGACGCCTGGCCCGCGAGCCTGCGGACCGCCGTGCGGATCTGCCTCACCTCCCGCTTCCCCATGATCGTCTGGTGGGGTCCGGAGCTGCGCTTCCTCTACAACGACGCCTACCTGCCGCTGCTCGGCACCAACCATCCCGCGCTCGGCAAGCCCGGCGAGCGGGTGTGGACCGAGATCTGGCACATCATCGGCCCGATGCTGGAGTCGGTGATGGCGACCGGCGAGGCCACCTGGTCGGAGGACCTGCTGCTGCCGCTCATCCGGCACGGCTACCTCGAAGAGACCTACTGGACCTACTCCTACAGCCCGCTGCACGACGACGACGGCGCCGTCCGCGGCGTGTTCACCGCCGTCAGCGACACCACCGAGCGCGTCATCGGCGAGCGGCGCCTCGCCGTCCTCCAGGACCTCGGCGCGCAGGCCGGCAACGCGCGCAGCGTCGCCGAGGCGTGCGGCCTCGTCGCCGAGGTGCTGGCCCGCGCCGGCCGCGACGTGCCGTTCGGCGCGGTCTACCTGCGCCGGCCGGACGGCGACGGCTTCGAGCTCGCCGCCACCGGCGACCCGGACGCCGGCGCCGCCGCCTTCGTCCAGGGCGCGGCCGGCTGGCCGGTCGAGGAGGCCGTCCGTACCGGCGAGCCGGTCACCGTGGCCGACGTGCGGGACCGGTTCCCGCCGCTGCCCGCCGGCGGCTGGGAGTCCCCGCCGGCCGAGGCCGTGGTGCTGCCGCTCGCCGGCGAGACCGGCGCCGAGCCGATCGGCGCGGTCGTGCTCGCCGCCACCGCCGGCCGCACCCTGGACGACGCCTACGCCTCGTTCCTCGCGCTGGTCGCCCGGCAGATCGCCGCGCTCGTCAACGCCGCGATCGCCTACCAGGACCAGCAGCGCCGCGCCGAGGAGCTCGCCGAGCTCGACCGTGCCAAGACCGCGTTCTTCTCCAACATCAGCCACGAGTTCCGCACCCCGCTCACCCTGATCATGGGGCCGCTGCAGGAGCTGCGCGCCTCGCTGGGCGACGCCGACGAGCGCACCCGCACCGAGCTGGACGTCGTGCACCGCAACGGGCTCCGCCTCGGCAAGCTCGTCAACACCCTGCTGGACTTCTCGCGCATCGAGGCGGGCCGCATGCAGGCCGCCTACGAGCCGGTCGACCTCGCCGCCGTCACCGCCGACCTCGCCAGCGTGTTCCGCTCGGCCGTCGACCGCGCCGGGCTGGCCTTCGAGGTCGACTGCCCGCCGCTGCCCGAACCGGTGTACATCGACCGCGGCATGTGGGAGAAGGTCGTCCTCAACCTGCTCAGCAACGCGCTGAAGTTCACCTTCGACGGCGCGATCCGGGTGCGGGTGCGCGCGCGCGACGGGCACGCCGTCGTCACCGTCGCCGACACCGGCGTCGGCGTCCCCGAGCACGAGATCCCGCGGCTGTTCGAGCGGTTCCACCGCATCGAGAACGCCCGCTCGCGCTCCAACGAGGGCAGCGGCATCGGCCTCGCGCTCGTGCAGGAGCTCGTCGGCCTGCACGGCGGCACGATCACCGCGGCGAGCCGGCCGGGGGAGGGCACCGCCTTCACCATCGCGCTGCCGTTCGGCGCGGCGCACCTGCCGGCCGCGTCGATCGTCCCGGCCGGCAGCGGCGAGGCGCTCCCGGCCGGCGCCGACCCCTACGTGCAGGAGGCGCTGCGCTGGCTGCCCGACGGCGCGCAGCCCGAGCCCGCCTACGGCGGCGAGGTGCAGGCGGCCGGGCCGGCGCTCGCCGCGCGCGTCCTCATCGCCGACGACAACGCCGACATGCGCCAGTACCTCGCCCGGCTGCTGGAGGCCGCCGGCTACGAGGTGACGGCCGTGACCGACGGGCGGGCCGCGCTGGACGCCGTCCGCGCCGACCCGCCCGACCTCGTCGTCAGCGACGTGATGATGCCGCGCATGTCGGGCCTGCAGCTCGTCGCGGCGCTGCGCGGCGACCGGCGCACCGCGGGGACGCCCGTCCTGCTGCTGTCGGCGCGGGCCGGGCAGGAGGCGTCCATCGAGGGCCTGGAGGCGGGCGCCGACGACTACCTGGTGAAGCCGTTCTCGGCGGCCGAGCTGCTCGCCCGGGTCCGCGCCAACGTCCAGCTCGCCCGGCTGCGCAACCACCACGCGCGCTGGCGGACGGCGCTCGTCGACTCGCTCCAGGAGGCGTTCTTCGTCGTCGACGCGGACGGCTCGGTCATCGAGATCAACGCGGCGTTCGCCGACATCCTCGGCTACGGGCCCGAGGGCCTGCCCTACGCCTTCCGGCACCCCTGGTGGCCCGACCCCGACGCCGACCCCGAGGGGTTCGCGCTGTTCACGCAGGTGTACGAGCGGCTCCTGGAGACCGGCAAGGGCAGCTTCACCTACCCGGCGCGGCACCGCGACGGCCACCAGGTGTGGCTGGCGGCCAGCTTCAACCCCGTCACCGACCCCGACACCGGCGCGACGCTCGTCGTCGGCACCTTCCGCGACGTCACCGCCGACCACTACGCGGTGCAGCGCGAGACCGCGACCGCCGCGCTCAGCCTGCGCCTGTCGGAGGCCGGCAGCCTCGCCGACGCGCTCACCGGCGCCCTCGGCGAGCTGCGCGGGCTGTGGAACGCCCGCCGCGTCGTCGCGGCCCTGTTCACCCCGGACGGCGCCGAGCCCGCCGTGACGGCGACCGGCCCGGACGCCGTCGGCTGGGACGGCCTGGATCCCGCGCTGCGCGCCGAGCTCACCGCCCTCCGCGACCGGCCGCCGCTCAGCCCGGCCGGGACGGGCGTCACCCTGGAGCACCCCGGCGGGCTGCTCGCCGTCCACATCGAGCCGCACCGCGGCCGGCCCTTCACCGAGGAGGACCGGACGCTGCTCGCGCTGCTGTCGGGCCGCCTCGCGCAGGGACTGCACCGCGTCCACCAGATCGACCAGCAGCGCGAGACCGCGCTCACCCTGCAGCGCGCCATCCTCGGCCCGGCCGACCTGCCGGACGGGTTCGCCGTCCGCTACGAGCCGGCGACGCCGCCGCTGGAGGTCGGCGGCGACTGGTACGACACGGTCCGGCTGCCCGACGGCCGCATCGGCATCGTCGTCGGCGACTGCGTCGGCCGCGGCCTCGCCGCCGCCACCGTCATGGGCCAGCTCCGCAGCGCCTGCCGGGCGCTGCTGATCCAGGACGCCCGGCCGTCGGCGGCGCTCGTCGCGCTCGACCACTTCGCCGCGTCGATCCCCGGCGCGTTCTGCTCCACCGTCTTCTGCGGCGTGCTCGACCCGGCCACCGGGGAGCTCACCTACTCCAGCGCCGGGCACCCGCCGGGCATCCTCACCCACCCCGACGGCACGGTGCTGATGCTGGACCAGGCGCGGGCGCTGCCGCTCGCCGCCCGCCCCGGCCGGCCGCGCCCCGAGGCGACCTGCTCGATGCCGCCGCGCGGCACGCTGCTGCTCTACACCGACGGCCTCGTCGAGCGGCGCCGCCGCCCGCTGAGCGCCGGCATCGACCAGGCGGGCGCGGCGGTGCAGGCCGGCCGCACCGCGCCGCTGGACGAGCTGGCCGGGCAGATCATGGCGCGGCTGGCGCCCGAGGAGGGCTACGACGACGACGTGGCGCTGCTCATCTACCGGCATCCGGCGCCGCTGGACGTGGCGTTCCCGGCCGAGTCGGGGCAGCTCGCGCCCGTCCGGTCGGCGCTGCGCGACTGGCTGGGGGCGTGCGGGCTCGCGCCCCGGCAGATCCAGAGCGTCCTCGTGGCGGCCGGGGAGGCGTGCGCGAACGCCATCGAGCACGGGTACCGCGACAGTCCCGGCAGCACCGTGCGGATGCGGGTGTCGGCGACCGCCGACGACCTGTACCTGGCGGTCGAGGACAGCGGGACCTGGCGGCCGCCGCGGCCGGAGGAGAACGCCCACCGCGGGCGCGGGCTGCCGCTGATGCGGGCCATGATGAACCGGGTCACCGTCCTGCACGAGGCGACCGGGACCACCGTCGACATGCACACGAGGATCGGCTCATGACCACTCCGCTCACCCTCGCGCTGTCGCGGCGCGGCGACGGCCGGCGCGTGCTGACCGCGGTCGGCGAGATCGACATGAGCAACGTGGCGCGGTTCGCCGCCGAGCTCGCGGGCACGTCCGACGGCGCCCCCCTCGTGGTGGACCTGACCGGCGTCGGCTACCTCGACAGCGCGGGCCTCGCCGCGCTGTTCGCGCACGCCGCCCACGTGGAGCTGGTCGCGACGCCGCTGCTGGAGCCCGTGCTCACGGTCTCGGGCCTCACCACCCTGCTCACCGTCCACGGCCTCGACGGCGCGGGCCGCGACGGCGACGGCCGCGACGGCGCCGCCCCGGAAGGTTAGCCGGGCGTTAACCTTCGGGACCGGTGGCCGTCTCGTGGCGAGCGGCGCGCTCCGCTTGTCTGGGCGGCACGCATCGGCATGAGTCAACACGAGGTGGCCCCGTGGGTTCTTCCCTTTCCCGCCGCGACCTGCTGCGCACCAGCGCGGCGGGCGGCATCGGCATCGCGTTCGCCGGCAGCGTGGAGGCCGTGGCGGGCTCCACCGCCGCCGCCGAGGTCGCCCGGCACTCGGCGGGCTACGGGCCCGTCATCGCGGACCCGAACAAGCTGCTGGCGCTGCCCAAGGGCTTCACGTACAAGGTCGTCGCGCAGGCGGGCGTGACGAGGCTGGAGTCGGGCGAGCCGACGCCGAGCGACGCCGACGGCACCGCGAGCTTCCACAGGGGCGACCAGATCGTGCTGGTCAACAACCACGAGATCGGCGGCGACGAGCCCTACGCCGTCCCCGCCCTGCCCGGCCTCACCTACGACCCGGGCGCGGGCGGCGGCACCACCAACATCGTGCTCGACCGCGACGGCGACCGGATCCGCGAGTACGTCAGCCTCGCCGGCACCCACAACAACTGCGCGGGCGGCCGCACCCCCTGGAACACCTGGCTGACCTGCGAGGAGACCGAGCAGCGCGCCACCGGCAAGTTCACCAGGGACCACGGCTACGTGTTCGAGGTCGACGCCTTCGACCGCAGGGCCAACCAGGACCCGGTCCCGCTGAAGTTCCTCGGCCGCTACTCGCACGAGGCCGTCGCCGTCGACCCGCACACCTCGGCGATCTACCTGACCGAGGACGCGTCCGGCCCGAACGGCCTCTACTACCGCTGGACGCCGCCGCGCCACTTCCACGGCCGCAAGGGCGCCCTCCGCGAGCTCGCCCTGTCCGAGGGCGGCGACACCGCCGGGAAGCTGCAGGCGCTGCGCGCGTCCAGCGGCGGCGCGCACGTCCCCGACCTGTCGCTGGCGACCACGCCCGGCACCCGCTACAAGGTGGCGTGGGTGGACGTCCCCGACCGCGACGCGAAGACGACGTCGGTCCGCAAGCAGTTCACCGACGACCAGATCACCCGCAGCCGCAAGCTGGAGGGCGCCTGGTGGGGCGACGGCGGCGCCTACTTCGTCGCCAGCTACGCCCGCACCAGCGACGGCAGCGCCAGGGAGCACGACGGCCAGGTCTGGTTCTACGACCCGAGGCACGAGACGATCACCCTCAAGGCGATCTTCGGGGTGAACCCGAACCCCGACGTGGACGGCGCCTTCGACGGCCCCGACAACATCACCGTCTCGCCCTACGGCGGCGTCATCCTCGCCGAGGACGGCGAGGGCGTCAGCCACCTGGTCGGCGTCACCGACCGCGGCACCGCCTACCCGCTGGCCCGCAACGACCTCAACACCAGCGAGTTCACCGGCCCGACGTTCAGCCACGACGGCCGCATCCTGTTCGCCAACATCCAGACGCCCGGCCACGTCTTCGCCATCACCGGCCCCTGGCGCAGCGGGCGCCGCCACTGACCCGCGGGGCCGGCCCGGCGGCGCGGCCGGGCCGGCCCTCGCGCGTCAGTCCGCGGAGCCGAACGCCGCGTCGAACGACGTCTCCGGCGGCTCGATCCCGGCGAGGGCGCGGACGAACGCCAGCGCCTCGGGAGCACCCGTGAGGCGGTCCATGCCGGCGTCCTCCCACTCGACCGAGACCGGCCCCCGGTAGCCGATGGTGTTGAGGGCGCGGAAGCAGTCCTCCCACGGGACGTCGCCGCGGCCGGTCGAGATGAAGTCCCAGCCGCGCCGCGGGTCGCCCCACGGCAGGTGCGAGCCGAGCAGGCCGCGGCGGCCGTCGGGGCGGCGGACCTTGGTGTCCTTGCAGTCCACGTGGTAGATCCGGTCGGCGAAGTCCAGCAGGAAGCCGGCCGGGTCGACGCCCTGCCACATCATGTGGGAGGGGTCCCAGTTGAGGCCGAACGCCGGGCGGTGCCCGACGGCCTCCAGGGCGCGGGCGGTCGTCGCGTGGTCGTAGGCGATCTCGCTCGGGTGCACCTCGTGCGCGAAGCGGACGCCGGCCTCGTCGAACACGTCGAGGATCGGGTTCCACCGGTCGGCGAAGTCGGCGTAGCCGCGCTCCACCATGGCCGCCGGGACGGGCGGGAACATCGCGACGGTGTGCCAGACCGAGGAGCCGGTGAACCCGACGACGGTGTCGACGCCGAGGAGCGCGGCGGCGCGGGCGGTGTCGGCCATCTCCGCGGCGGCGCGCCGCCGGACGCCCTCGGGGGAGCCGTCGCCCCAGATCCGGGCGGGCAGGATCGCCCGGTGCCGCTCGTCGACCGGGTCGTCGCAGACGGCCTGCCCGACCAGGTGGTTGGAGATCGTCCAGACGCGCAGGCCGTGCTCCTCCAGGACGCGGCGGCGCCCGTCGACGTAGCCGTCCTCGCCGAGGGCGCGGTCGACCTCGAAGTGGTCGCCCCAGCAGGCGATCTCCAGGCCGTCGTAGCCCCAGCCGGCGGCGAGCCGGCAGACCTCCTCGAACGGCAGGTCGGCCCACTGGCCGGTGAACAGGGTGATCGGTCGCGGCATCGTCGTCTCCTCGGTCAGGGGGCCGCGGCGGGCGGGTCCACCGGGGTCCAGCCGCCGCCCGCCGCGGCGCTGCCGGCGACGGCGGCGAGGACGCGCTGCACCTGGAGGCCGTCGTCGAACGACGGCGCCGGGTCGGTGCCGGCGGCGACGGCCGCGAGCAGGTCGGCGGCCTGGTGGGTGAAGGTGTGCTCGTAGCCGAGCAGGTGGCCGGGCGGCCACCACGCCCCCGCGTAGGGGTGGCCGGGCTCGGTGACGAGGACGCGGCGGAACCCGGCGGTGTCCGCGTCCTCGGCGCCGTCGTGGAACCACAGCTCGTTCATCGCCTCGAAGTCGAACGCGAGGCTGCCCGCCGACCCGTTCACCTCCAGCCGCAGCGCGTTCTTGCGGCCGGTGGCGAACCGGGTCGCCTCGAACGAGGCGAGCGCGCCGCCCTCGGTGCGGCCGATGAACAGCGCCGCGTCGTCCACGGTGACCGGGCCGCGGGCGCCGCCGCCGTCCCCGGTGGCGGCGAGGCCCGCGGCGGCGGTGGCGAGGGGGCGCTCCCGGACGAAGGTCTCGGTGAGCGCGGTGACGCCGGCCAGCCGGTCGCCGGTGACGTACTGGGCGGCGTCCACGATGTGCGCGCCGATGTCGCCGAGCGCGCCCGACCCGGCGCGCTCGGCGTCCAGGCGCCAGACGAGCGGGAACTCCGGATCGACGAGCCAGTCCTGGAGGTACTGGGCGCGGACGTGCCGGACGGTGCCGATCCGGCCGGCCGCGACGAGGCGCCGGGCGAGGGCGAGCGCGGGGACCCGTCGGTAGTTGAACCCGACCATGGCCCGCACGCCGCGCCCGCGTGCCGCCCGCGCCGCGGCGGCCATGGCCTCGGCCTCGGCGACGGTGTTGGCGAGGGGCTTCTCGCAGAGCACGTGCTTGCCGGCCTCCAGCGCCGCGACGGCGATCTCGGCGTGCGTGTCGCCGGGCGTGCAGATGTCGACGAGGCCGACGTCGTCGCGGCGCAGCAGCTCCTTCCAGTCGGTCACCGCCGCCGCCCAGCCGAGGGACGCGGCCGCCGCGGCCGTCCGCGCCCGGTCGCGGCCGGCCAGCACCGCCATGACCGGCGTGAGGGGCGGGGCGAAGAACGCGGAGACGCTGCGCCACGCCTGCGAGTGGGTGCGGCCCATGAAGGCGTGCCCCACCATGCCGATGCCGAGGGCGCCGGCCGGGCTGCGGTCGTTGGTCATGGGGATGGGATCTCCTCACGTGTGCGGCGGGCGCCCGGCGGCGGGCGGTCCCGGGTCAGGACTCGAAGCCGAGCGGCAGGTACCGGTCGACGTTGTCCCGGGTGACCGTCTCGGACGCCAGCGTGATCGACTGCGGGACCTCCTGCTCGACGAGGTCGGCCATGCCCTTGTTCTGCGCGATGAGGCGGGCGATGCGGACGGCCGAGGACGCCATCGTCGGGCTGTAGGTGACGGTGGCCTCCAGGACGCCGCCCGCCTTGATCTCGCGCATGGCGTTGGCCGAGCCCGCGCCGCCGACCATGAACAGGTCCTTGCGGCCGGCCTGCTTGATGGCGGCGAGCACGCCGACGCCCTGGTCGTCGTCGTGGTTCCAGATGGCGTCGATCTTCTTGTGCGCCTGGAGGAGGTTGCCGGCGACCTGGTTGCCGGACTCGACGGTGAACTTGGCGTCCTGCCTGGCGGTCACCTTGTAGCCGTAGGTGGCGAGCGCGTCGGCGAAGCCCTTGCTGCGCTCCTGGGTGAGCGGCAGCGTCGCGATGCCCTGGATCTCCAGGATGACGGGGTTCGAGGCGTTCCCGGCCTTCAGCTTGCGGCCGATGTAGTGCCCGGCGGCGACGCCCATGCCGTAGTTGTCGCCGCCGATCCACGTCCGGTACGACAGCTTGTCGGGGAAGACCCGGTCGAGGTTGACGACCGGGATGCCGGCGTCGGCGGCCTTGCGGGCGACCTGGTTGAGCTGCTTGCCCTCGTTCGGCAGGATCACGAGCGCGTTCACCTTCTTGGCGATGAGCGACTCGACGGCGGAGATCTGCTGGTTGATGTCGTTGGTGGGCTGGACGGCCTGGAACGTCACGTCGGAGTAGCGGCGGGCCTGCGCGGCGGCGTTCTTGGCGATGGCGGCGATCCAGCCGTGGTCGGCGGCGGGCGCGGAGAAGCCGATCGTGACCTTGGCGCCGGGCTTGTCGTTGTCGCCGCCGGACGCGACGTTCTGCGTGGCGGCCGCGTCCTCCTTCGGCGCGTTGCTCGTGCAGGCGGCGGCGAGGGCGCCCGCGCCGAGGACGGCGCCGCCGGTGAGGAGGGACCTGCGGGCGAGGCGGCTGGGGTCGGACATGGTTCGCTCCCGTGGGGGTGGGGGGTCGTGGGGCGGGACTGCGGGGTGGCGGGGGGCGGTGCTAGGTCCGCGCGGCGAGGCCGCGCCGCTGGAGCAGGACGGCGGCGATGATGATGGCGCCCTTGGCGATGAGCTGGTCGCTGGTGTCCAGGCCGTTGAGGATGAACAGGTCGGTGATGACGGTGAACACCAGCAGGCCGAGCAGCGACCCGACGAGCGTGCCGCGCCCGCCGGTGAGCAGCGTGCCGCCGATGATGACGGCGGCGATGGCGTCCAGCTCGTACAGGTCGCCGTGGGTGCTGGAGCCGGTGGTGGTGCGCGCCATGATGATGATCGCGGCGATGCCGCAGCACAGGCCGGACAGCGCGTAGAGGAGCAGCGTGTGCCGCCGCACGTCGATGCCGGCGAGCCGGGCCGCCTCGGGGTTGCCGCCGACGGCGAAGGTGCGGCGGCCGAAGGTGGTGCGGTTCAGCAGCAGCCAGCCCGCGACGGCGACCGCGGCGAACAGGTAGACGAGCAGCGGCAGGCCGAGCACCCGGGTGGTGGCGAGCGACTCGATCGCGCCGTTCTCGGGGCGCAGGAGCTGGGTGCGCCGGTCGGAGAGGCGCTGCGCGAGGCCGCGCGCGGCGACGAGCATCGCGAGCGTCGCGATGAACGGCACCATCCGGCCGTAGGCGACGAGCAGGCCGTTGAGCAGCCCGGCGCCGGTCCCGACGAGCAGCGCGCAGAGCACCATCACCGCCGGGCCGTACGCCTGGGTGGCGAGCGTCGTCGCCCACACCGAGGCGAGCGCCATGACCGCGCCGACCGACAGGTCGATGCCGCCGCCGACGATCACGAACGTCATGCCGACGGTGATCACGCCGATGGTGGCGGCGAGCCCGAGGACGCTCACCAGGTTGTCGGTGGTGGCGAAGGTGCCGGGGCGGGTCACCGTCCCGACGATCGCGAGCAGCAGCAGCGCGACGGCGAGCCCGGCGTGCCGGCCGCCGGTGCTCCAGGCGAGGGCGGTCGCCCGCCCGAACCGGGCCGTCTCATCCATCGCCGGTCACCGCGCCCATGGCGCTCCCCTCCATGATCATGTTGAGTACGGCGTGTTCGTCCAGCCCGTCCGCCGGGGCCTCGTGCACGACCCGGCCCTCGCGGAGCACGAGCACCCGGTCGGCGAGGCCGAGGACCTCGGGGATCTCGCTGGACACCAGCACGACCGCGAGCCCGGCGCCCGCCAGGTCGCGGACCAGCCGGTACAGCTCGGCGCGGGCGCCGACGTCGACGCCGCGGGTCGGCTCGTCCAGCAGCAGCACCCGGCGGCGGTCGATGAGCCAGCGCGCGAGGACGGCCTTCTGCTGGTTGCCGCCCGACAGCGTGCGCACCGGGCGGTCGGGGTCGGCGGGGCGGACGTCGAGGTCGGCGAGCCGCGCGGCGACGTCGGCGCGCTCGCGGCGGCGGTCCAGCCACCCGAACCGCGCGTAGCGCGGCAGCGCGGCGAGGCTGACGTTGCGGGCGACCGACTCGTCCAGCAGGAGCGCCTGCGCCTTGCGCTCCTCGGGCGCCATGCCGATCCCGCGCCGCACCGCCGCGGTGGTGCGCGGCGGCAGCGGGCGCCCGTCCAGCAGCACCCGGCCGGCGGCGGGGCGGCGCGCCCCGTAGATCGTCTCCAGGATCTCCGAGCGGCCCGAGCCGACCAGCCCGGCCAGCCCGACGACCTCCCCGGCGCGCACACTGAAGGACACGTCCGCGAAGCGGCCCGGCAGGGTGAGCCCCTCGACCCGCAGCACCTCGGGCGCGCCGCCCGGCGCCGGCCGCCGCTCCGGGAAGCCGTGGGCGGCGGAGCGGCCGGTCATGAGCGCGACGACGCGGGCGGTCGGGGTGGTCGCGGCGGGCAGCCCGGCGGCGACGCTGCGGCCGTCCTTGAGGACGGTCACCCGGTCGCCGATCTCGCGGATCTCCTCCAGCCGGTGCGAGATGTAGACGACCGCGACGCCCGCGGCGGTGAGCTCGCGGATGACGCGGAACAGGTTGGCGACCTCGTGGTGGGCCAGGGCCGCCGACGGCTCGTCCATGATGAGCAGCCGGGCGTCGTGCGACAGGGCGCGGGCCATGCTGACGATCTGCCGGCCCGCGGCGGGCAGCCGCCCGACCTCGGCGGCCGGGGAGATCTCCGGGTGGCCGAGGCGGGCGAGCAGGTCCCGCGCGGCGCGGTGGGTGCGGCCGCGCAGCCCGAAGCCGAGGCGCGCCATCTCGTGGCCGAGGTAGATGTTGTCGGCGACCGGCAGGCCGTCGACGAGGTCGAGCTCCTGGTAGATGGCGGCGATGCCGAGCCGCAGCGCCGCCGTCGGGCTCGCCGGGCGGATCTCGCGCCCGGCGAGCCGGACGCTCCCGGCGTCGGGGCGGTGCGCGCCCGCCAGCACCTTGATCAGGGTGGACTTGCCGGCGCCGTTCTGCCCGAGCAGGCAGTGCACCTCCCCGGCGCGGACCGACAGGTCGACGCCGTCCAGGGCGCGGGCGCCCGGGAACTGCTTGACGATGCCGGTCATCTCCAGCAGCGGCGGCTCGCCGGGGGGCGCCGCCCCGCCGGGCCGGGCCGTGTCGTCGGTCATCCTCGCCGCCCCCTTCCGGGTCTGGCGCGAACGTAACCCCTTTCGCCGCCGGAGAGAAGACCTTTTCTTCAAATCGAGCGATCTTTGTTCTGAGTGAGGACAAAGACGGGCGTGCGGGATCGCCGTGCGGTACCGCCGTGCCGGGCCGCGGGCGGCGCCGGTCAGGCCACCGACAGCACCTGGTCGCTGATCATCCGGGCGCCCCCGATGACGCCGGCGGTGCCGTCCAGCTCCGACAGCACGATGGGCAGGTTGCCGGTGGCGAGCGGCGCTGACCGCCGGTACACCACCGAGCGGATCTCGGCGAGCAGCGGGTGCCCGAGCCCGGCGACGCCGCCCGAGATCACCACCAGGCCCGGGTTGAAGAAGCTGACCAGCCCGGCGAGGATCTGCCCGAGGCGCCGCCCGCCCTCGCGGACCATCGCCACCGCGACCGGATCCCCGGCCGCCGCGGCGGCCGCGACGTCGGCGGCGGTGACCTCGCCCGCCTCGGCCAGCCGCCCGGCGAGGAAGGCCGAGCGGCCCGCGCGGGCGGCCGCGAGCGCGTCGCGGGCGAGCGCGGCGCCGCCGAAGAACGCCTCCAGGCAGCCGGCGTTCCCGCAGGCGCAGAGCGGGCCGGCGTCGTCCACCCGGATGTGGCCGATGTCGCCGGCGCTGCCGGACACGCCCCGGTAGATGCGGGACCCGACGACGATGCCGCAGCCGATGCCGGTCCCGATCTTGACGAGCAGGAAGTCGTCCACCGTCCGGGCCGGCCCGGCGTGCAGCTCGCCGAGCGCCATGATGTTCACGTCGTTGTCCAGCAGCGCCGGGCAGCCGAGCTCGGCGGCGACGGCGTCGCGCACGGGGTAGCGGTCCCAGCCGGGCATGATGGGCGGGGCGACCGGGACGCCGTCGCGGAAGCTCACCGGCCCCGGCACGCCGAGGCCGGCGCCGTGGACCTCGGTGAACAGGCCCCGCTCGCGCAGCGCGCCGAGCATCGCCATCGCCCGGTCGAGCACCGCCGCCGGCCCCGAGCGGACGTCGCACGGCTCCGACAGGTGCCCGAGGATCTCCAGCTCGCCGCTCGTCACCGCGACGTCCACCGAGGTGGCGCCGATGTCCACGCCGACGAAGCGGAGCCGCGACGACAGGCGCACGATCCCCGAGCGGCGGCCGCCGCGCGAGGCGGCGAGGCCGGCCTGCTCGACGAGCCCGAGCACGGCGAGCCGGTCCAGCTCGACCGCGAGCTTGGACCGCGCCAGCCGCACGACGTCGCCGAGCTCGGCCCGCGAGCGCGGGCCCTCGTCGCGCAGCAGCCCGAGCAGCCGCGCCTGGTGAGCGTTCTCCGGTCGCGCCATCCGCATCGTCCGCCCCCGTCCGGTTCCGCCGCCCAGTCTAGGGTCTTCGTCCTCTCACAGGACGAAGTCGGCCCCCGTGCTGCGGGTGCGACGGCGTTCGCGGCGGAGGGCGCGGCCCTCGGCGGCGTACCAGCCGAGGGCGAGGACGAGGGCGAGCGCGATCTCGGCGGCGTCACCGCCGTAGTACATGAGCTCGGCCCCCCGGTGCAGGTCGGCCGGACCGAAATCCGTCCCGGGCGGCGGGGCCGCGTACAGCGACCGGGCCAGGACGGCGTGCGCCGCGCCCGCCGCGACGAGCGTCCCGGCCCGCAGCGGCAGGGACGAGCGGTGCCGCAGCGGCTCCACCTGGCAGATCGCCAGGGTGAACAGCAGCCCGGCCGCCAGAACGTGCAGGTGCACGAGCATGTGCAGCGGCATCGACTCGTGCGTCCGCTCGAACAGCGGCGTCCGGTACAGCAGCCACAGGCCGCCGACGTCCAGCAGCGCCGCGACCGGCGGCCACACCAGCGCGGCGGCGGGCCGCGACCGGACGGCCGCCAGCAGCGTCCGGCGCGCCCGTCCCGGCGGCAGCGCGCGGAGCGCCAGCGTCACCGGCCGCGCGAGGACGAGCAGCAGCGGCGCGTACATGCCGAGCAGCAGGTGGCCGGCCATGTGGCCGGTGAACTCGCCGCCCGGCATGGGCAGCGCGACGGCGGCGACGACGGCCGCGGTGCCCGCGGCGAAAGCGGCGTCCCGCAGCCACGGCCAAGAGTCACCGCGCCGCCGCAGCCGGGCGGCGGCGGTCAGGTAGAGCAGGCAGACCGCGAGGGCGGAGGCGACGAGGAGCGTCTCGGCGAGGAGCATGTCAGCCCTTCCGCAGCGCGAGCACGCCCGCGATCAGGAGCAGGACGGCGATGACGTTCCACGTCCAGTCGTAGGGCGCGATCTCCACGTGGTAGCGGATCTGGTGGAGCCGCAGCAGCTTGTGCTGGACCGTCCCGTCGTAGAGCTGGAAGCCGCCGGCGCCGAGCAGCACGCCGCCGGCGAGCGCCCAGCGGGCGGGCCCGCCCCGGCGCGCCAGGTCGGCGACCATGACGAGCCCGATGACGACGGCGAACCAGCCGAAGGCGTGGAACAGCCCGTCCGACACCAGCCCGGCCGCCGGCGTCGACTTGTCGTAGAAGTGGTGCCAGTGCAGGAGCTGGTGGAAGACGGTCTCGTCGACGAACGCCGCGAACCCGACGCCGACGAGCACCCCGGCCCAGATCGAGCGGGTGCGCGCCGGCGCGCGGGACGGGGCGGCGGCGGACGCGGTGGACGCCATGGCGGTCCCCTCCTCATGATCGGCATAACGGCCCCCTCCGGCTACCCGCTCGAGGCCCGGCGCACGCATGCCGCCGCGCGGGCCGTCCGGCGGTCGTTGACAGGGAAGTCGCCACTTGCCTATCGTGCGGGGGTGGCGGACGAGCTGTTCAAGGCGCTGGCCGACCCGAACCGGCGGCGCATCCTGGACGAGCTGACCGAGCGCGACGGCCAGTCGCTGTTCGAGATCTGCGGCCGCCTGGCCACCCGGTACGGCCTCGGCCTCACCCGCCAGGCGGTCAGCCAGCACCTCGCGGTCTTGGAGGCCGCGGGGCTGGTGACGGTGCGGCGCGAGGGCCGCTACCGGTTCCACGACCTGGACACCGCACCGCTGGAGCACATCGTCGAACGGTGGCTCCGGCCGAACGCGCCGGAGGACGGCCGATGAGGATCCACCTGACCAGCGTCTTCGTGGACGACCAGGAGAAGGCCCTGCGCTTCTACACCGAGGCGCTCGGGTTCGTACCGAAGCACGACGTGCCGCTGGGGGAGTTCCGCTGGCTGACGGTGGTGTCGCCCGAGGACCCCGGCGGCGCCGAGCTGCTCCTGGAGCCCGACCAGCACCCGGCCGTCAAGCCCTTCCGGGACGCGCTCGCCGCGGACGGCATCCCGGCCGCCGCCTTCGCCGTCGAGGACGTCCGGGCCGAATTCGCGCGTCTCACCGGCCTCGGGGTGCGCTTCACCCAGGAGCCCCTGGAGATGGGTCCGGTCGTCACCGCCGTCCTCGACGACACCTGCGGCAACCTCATCCAGCTCGCGCAGCGGACCGGCTGACGGCGCCGCCGTCGCGCCGACCGGGCGCGGGCCGCGCCCCGGGCTGTGCCACGATGGGGGCGAAATGAGCGCATCAACCGAGCGCCTGCGGGCGGCCATCGCGGAGAACCTGCGGTACGCGCGCGGGTCGCGGGGGTTCAGCCTCCGCGACCTCGCCGAGCAGGCGGGCGTCAGCAAGGCGCTGCTGTCGCAGCTGGAGCGCGGCGTCGCCAACCCCACCATCGAGGTGCTGTCGGCGGTCGCCACCGCGCTGGACCTGGACTTCACCGACCTGATCCGCACGCCCCTCTACGAGCCGCAGGTGCTGCGCGCCGCCGCCGGGGAGGGCGCCCGGACGCTGTTCTCCAGCCCCGACCGGCGCCGCTTCGAGGTCTACGAGACGACGCTCGCGGCCGGGGAGCCCCGCGACAGCGCCCCGCACGGCCGCGGGTCGGAGGAGTTCGCCTACGTGCTGGCGGGCGAGGTCGTCCTGGAGAGCGGGCAGTGGACGGTCCGGCTCGGGCCCGGCGACGGCGCCCGCTTCTCCGGCGAGGCCGAGCACAGCTACACCGCCGGCGGCGGGACCGCCCGGCTGCTCACCCTCCTGTCGATGCCGTCGGACTGACGGCGGGCCGCAGCAGCACGAGGCCCCGGTAGGCGGGCGACCCGTACCAGGCGAGCCGGTCCAGCGTCGCGGCGGGCAGCGGCAGGTCGGCGGCGTCCAGGTAGGTCTCGCCAAGGTCGGCGTCGGTCCACGGGTCGTTGGCGTAGAAGACGTCGCCGGCCGCGCCGTGGACGGTGATCCAGTGCGGGCAGCTCTCGGCGTGCATGCCGAGCTCGTCGATGAGGACGAGCGCGACCGCGCCGCCGGCGAGCGCCTCGCGCAGGGCGGCGAGGCCGAACGTCTCGGTCCGCACGTCCAGGCCGCGGGCGGCGGCCTCGGCGCGGAACCCCGACTGCAGGAACGCGCGCAGGTCGCGCTCCTCGTCGTTCCTGCACAGCTCCAGCAGGATCGGCTCCTCGGTGGACAGCAGCACCTGCGGCGCCGCGCCCTCGTCGGCGGCGGCGAGGGCGAGGCCGAGCGGTTCGCAGCCGCCGACGGTGGTGGCGGTCCGCCAGAGCCGCATCTCGTCGGCGCGGTCCGGCTCGCCGCGCAGCCCGAGCGCGGCGAGCCCCATCTGCAGGGCGACGGGGCCGCAGGTGAAGTCGGTGGTCTGCCGCATGTAGGGGACGGCGCGGCGCGGCGCCGCGTCCCGCCAGCGCACCAGCCCGAACCGCTCCTCGGCCCGGTGCGGGCCCGCGACCGGCCCGGCCCAGCGCGGGACCGGGACCTCGACGTAGCCGCGCTCCAGCGCGCGCCGCCACGCGCCGTCGCGGGCGGCGAACTCGCGCTTGACGGCGACCGCGCCGTCCCGCCAGGCCCGCTCCTCGACGTTCTCGACGAGCAGGTCCCCGGCGGCGTCGTCGGCCGCCCACACGTCGACGATCTTGCGGTAGGCGGTCAGCGGGCGGTGCGCCTCGAAGGCGGCGGCGACGAGCGCGCCGCCGTCGCGGGCGGTGACCAGCGCGGCCTCCTGGACGCCGCCGTGCCGGTCCCAGCGCCGCAGCAGCTCCGCCGGGACGCCGGTCAGGTCGGCGGCGCCCGCCGCCGTGCCCGCCACCGGCAGGACGTCGATCACAAGTCGCGACACGTGGTGCCTTTCTCAGTCCGCGGCCGGGAGGCTCGCCAGCAGCCGCCGGGTGTAGGGGTGGGACGGCGCCGACAGCACGCCGGCGGCCGGCCCGCTCTCCACGACCGCGCCGCGCCGCATGACGTAGACGCGGTCGGCGACCTGCCGGGCGATGGCGAGGTCGTGGGTGATGAACAGGAGGGTGAGGCCGAGGTCGCGGCGGAGCCCGGCGAGCAGGTTCAGCACGCCGGCCTGCACCGACACGTCCAGCGCCGACACCGGCTCGTCGCAGACGAGGACCCCGGCGCGGGGCGCGAGGGCGCGGGCGATCGCGACGCGCTGCCGCTCGCCGCCCGACAGCGCCCGGGGGCGGCGCCGCGCGTACCCGGCGGGCAGGCCGACCATGTCCAGCAGCTCGGGGACCTCCGAGCGGGGGCGCCCGGCGGCGCGCAGCGCCTCGGCGAGGGACGCCCCGACGGTCATGCCGGGGTTGAGCGCGGAGTAGGGGTCCTGGAAGACGATCTGGACGCGGCGCGGCCCGGCGGGCGCGCCGCCGACGTCGACGGTGCCCGCGTCGGGGGTCTCCAGGCCGACGACGCAGCGGGCCAGCGTGGTCTTGCCCGACCCCGACTCGCCGACGACCGCGACGGCCTCGCCCCTGCCGACGTCCAGGTCGACGCCGTCCAGGGCGGCGGTGCCGCGGAACCGCTTGGCGATCCCGCGCACCGTCAGCGCCGCCTCGCCCGCCACCGCCGCTGCACCGGCGGGCGCGGCGGGTTCGGGGGTCGGGACGGTCGTCTCGGCGGTGCGGATGCACGCGCTGAGGTGCCCCGGCGCGACCTCGACGGCCGGGGGAGCGGCGGTGCGGCAGGCGTCCACGGCCAGCTCGCAGCGCGCCGCGAACGGGCACGCGTCCCCGACGGTGAACGGCTGCGGCACCGAGCCGGGGATGGTCGGCAGCGTCGCGAGGCGCCGTCCGAGCGGCGGGTCGCAGGCGGCGAGCCGCGCGGTGTAGGGGTGCGCGGGGGCGCGCAGGACGTCGGCGGCCGGGCCGGCCTCGGCGAGCCGCCCCGCGTACATGACCAGGATGCGGTCGGCGCGGCTGCGCGCCAGCCGCAGGTCGTGGGTGACCAGGATCAGGCCCATCCGCCGCTCGGCCTGGAGCCCGGCGACGAGGTCGAGGACCTCGCGCTGGGTGGTGACGTCGAGCGCGGTCGTCGGCTCGTCGGCGATCAGCAGGTCGGGGCCCGCGGCGAGCCCGGCGGCGATCGCGACGCGCTGCCGCATGCCGCCCGACAGCTCGAACGGGTAGCGGCCCGCAACGTCGGCGGGCAGGCCGACCTCGGCGAGCAGCGCGGCGACGCGGTCGGCGCGGCGGCGCCGGTCCGCGACCGCCCAGCCGATCTGCTCGCCGCACCGGTGCACCGGCGACAGCGAGGTGAAGGGGTCCTGGAGCAGCAGCGCGACGCGGGCGCCGCGGATCCGCCGCCAGCCGGGCGCGGACCCGTCGGGGTCGACGCGCTCGCCGTCCAGCTCGATCTCGCCGGACGCACGCACGCCGGCGGGCAGCAGCCCGCTCAGCGCCTTCACCGCCATGGACTTGCCCGACCCGGACTCGCCGACGATCGCGACGGTCTCGCCGTGCCGGACGGTGAGGTCGAGGCCGGCTACGAGGACGCCGGACGGGCCGGTGACGCGCAGGTCGCGGGCGGCGAGCAGCGGCGCGCTCATCGGGCCGCCACCTTCCGGTCGAGGGCCTCGGAGACCCCGTCGCCGAGCAGGTTGACGGCGGTCGCGGTCGCGATGATCAGCAGGCCGGGGACGATCGCGGCGAGCGGGTTGTCGCCGAGCAGCTCGCGGCCGTCGGCGAGCTGCCGCCCCCAGTCGGGCGCGCCGGGCGGCACGCCGAGGCCGAGGTAGGACAGCGAGGAGAGCGCGACCAGCGCGAACGCCACGTTCAGCAGCAGGTTCGCCACGACGACGGGGACGATGTTGGGGGTGAGGTGCCGGAACATGATCCGGGCGGGGCGGACGCCGAGCACCCGCGCCGACTCGATGTAGGGGCGGGACGCCTGCTCGATCACCGCGGCGCGGACCAGCCGGACGTCGGACGGGGAGAACAGCACCACCAGCACCGCCACGGTGATCCAGTAGCCGCCGCCGAGCAGCCCGGCGACGACGATCGCGAGCAGCACGGCGGGCAGCGCGAGCACGAGGTCGGCGTAGCGGCCGACGAGCTGGTCGAGCAGCCCGCCGCGGTAGCCGGCGACGGTGCCGAGCAGCACGCCGACCAGCATCGAGCCGGCGGCGACGAGCAGCGGCCCGGCGAGCGCCGAGCGGGCGCCGGCGAGGGACAGCTGCAGGATGTCGCGGCCGAGCTTGTCGGTGCCGAGCAGGTGCCCGTCCACGCCCGCGCCGACGGTGCCGGTGTAGATGTCCTGGTCCAGGGCGTGCGGGGCGATCAGGCCGCCCGCGACCGCGCAGACCGCCACGGCGGCCAGCAGCAGGACCGACAGGGCGATCGTCGCGGGGAGGCGCCGGAGCCGGGCGGACGGGCGGGTCACGACCGCACCGTCCGGTTGCGGACGCGCGGGTCGATGGCCAGGTAGGCCAGGTCGACCAGCAGCGCCGTGACCGAGACGACGGACGCGACGAGCACGGTCAGCGCCTGCACGACGGGGAAGTCCTTGAACAGCACGGCGTCCTCCAGCAGCGCGCCGAGGCCCGGCAGCGCGAACGTCACCTCGATGAGGACGGTGCCGCCGAACAGGTAGCCGACCATCAGCCCGAGGCTCGTCACGATCGGGATCGCGGCGTTGCGCAGGACGATCCGCAGGACCGTGCCGCGGCCGAGGCCGCGGCTGCGCGCGAACGTCACGTAGTCCTGGTCCAGCTCGCGGACGACGGCGGCGCGCGTCAGCTTCACCACGAACGCGCCGAGCCCGAGCGCGAGCGCGACCGAGGGCAGCACCAGGTGCCAGAGCCCGTCGAGGAACCCCTCGCCCGTCCCGTAGATCGGGAACCAGCCGAGGCCGACGGCGAACACGTACAGCAGGATGAGGCTGACGGCGAAGCCGGGGGCGCTCACGCCGACGACCGAGCCGCCGACGAGCAGCCGGTCCGCCCAGCGCCCGCGGCGGAGGGCGGCGGCGACGCCCGCCGGGACGCCCGCCAGCACCGCGAGCGCGAACGCCAGCCCGGAGATCGCGGCGGTGATCCCGACGCGGTCCAGCAGCATCCGGCCGACGGGGCCGCCGGTCCGGATCGAGGTGCCGAAGTCGCCGGCGAGCGCGTGCCCGGCCCAGTGCCAGTACTGGACGAGGAACGGCTCGTCCAGGTCGTACTGGGCGCGGATCTGCGCGAGCGCCTCGGGCGTGACGTTCTTGGTGCCGAGCAGGTTGCGGGCGACGTCCCCGGGGGCGAGGAACATCAGCCCGTACACCAGCAGCGACAGCACGAGCAGCAGCACCAGCGTCATGCCGAGGCGCCGCGCGGCGAACGCGAGGATGCCGCGGTTCACTTCGCGGCGTACACGTGGGACGGCCACGCGCCGAGCAGGGAGTAGGACGTGTAGTCCTTGAACCCGATCGACTCGGCGAGCGCGACCGCCGACTGCCCCCACCAGAGCGGCGCGTAGGCCGCGTCGGCGGCCTGCGCGGCCTGCGCCTGGATCAGCAGCGCGGCGCGCTCGGCCCGGTCCGTCTCCGTCCCCGCCTGCGTGATCAGCGAGGTGACCTTGGCGTTCTTGTACTTGGCGGGGTTGCCCTCGCCGAGCAGCCAGGACGCCAGCTCGCCCGGGTCGCCGGTGGTGTTGAAGTACCACATGTGACGTCCTCTCCGGTCCGAGAAACGGAGATCCCCTCCACGCCGCGCCTGAGGGACGCGGCGTCGGGATGGGTTACCGCTTCGTCGCGCGGTGCCGGAACACGTTCCGGTCTTACCTGCGCTCCACGGTCGTTTAGCCTGTCCGCCCGTCCGGCGGCCAGGATGTTGACGGCGGCGTTGACGTCCCGGTCATGGACCGCCCCGCAGGGACAGGTCCATGACCGGACGTTCAAAGCCATCTTGTCGGTGATGCGCCCACAGGCCGAGCACGTACGGGTGGAAGGGAAGAACCGGTCCACCCGGTGAAAGGCGCGCCCGTATCGGGCGGCCTTGTACTCCAGCATGGCGGTGAACCTCGCCCACCCGGCGTCATGGACACTCTTGGCGAGCTTGGTGCGGGCGAGACCGGTGACGCACAGGTTCTCGACATACACCGCTTGGTTGTCGCGGATGATCTGTGTCGAGAGCTTGTGCTGCCAGTCCCGCCGGGCATCGGCCACTCGGGCATGAGCACGGGCGAGCTTCAGAGCGGCTTTTCTGCGGCGGTTGCTGGCCTTGGACTTGCGTGACAGCGTCTGCTGTAGCCGCTTGAGCTTCCGGGCGGCACGGCGCAGGAACTTGGGAGCGGTGATCTTGGTACCGTCCGACAGCACCGCGAAATGCGTCAGCCCCAGGTCGATGCCCACCTCTGACTCCACCGGCGGCAGCGCCTCATTCTCGACGGTCTGCACGACGAAGGAGGCAAAGTACCGACCGGCCGCGTCCTTGACGACCGTCACCGACGAAGGCTCCGAAGGCAGTCTCCTCGACCAGCGGACCTGCACATCGCCGATCTTCGGCAACCGCAACCGGCCATTATCGAGAACCTTGAATTTGGCGTTGCGGGTGAAGCGCACGGTCTGTCGGCCGTCCTTGCGCGAGCGGAAGCGAGGCAGCGCGACCTTGCATCCCTTGCGGTTGCCGGTAAGTGAAGCGAAGAAATTACGGTAGGCGGTGTTCAGATCGGCCAGAGCCTGTTGCAGCACCACGGCCGACACGTCACCCAGCCACGCCCGGTCCTTGGTTCGCTTGGCCTGGGTGATGACCCGCTTGGACAGTTCGGTGTCCGACACGTACGGCAGTCCCTGCTCACTGGCCTGTCGGCGCAGTATCAAGCCGTCGTTGAACACCACCCGTGCGCATCCGAACGCCTTCGCCAACTCAAGCTGCTGGCCGGGTGTGGGGTAGACGCGGAAGTTGTAGCGCAACTGCACAATGCGACTATATCCACTCGTCCTCGCTTTCCGTGGTCAGTCTGTTGCGTCAAGTATTCAAGCGAGGGTGTCGCCTTATGGTGGCGAGGCCCGTCCTCAGCACGCTGCGCCGGCCGTACAGTGCCGGTCCGTCGGTCCGAACCATGGCGTCTCCCTCAAGCTGTCTACTGAAGCAATCCGATTGGATTGGTATAGTAAACACCCATCAAGGGTGAAAACGCCAGAAGAGCGGATTCTTTGCGCAGGTGAGCGCGGTCACCGCCGTCCGACGCCGCGCAGCAGGGTGTCGACCACCACGTCGGCGGCCCGCGCCGGGCTGAGGTCGGGCAGATCCTCCGCCGCGTGCAGCATCAGCGGCGGCAGCAGCGACGCCGCCCAGCCGGCCGGCAGGCCGGGCCGCACCAGGCCCTCGTCCTCGGCCCGCCCGAGGAACGCCTCGACCTCCCCGGCGAGGCGCCGCCGCCGCTCCTGGATCGCCGGCTCGGTGAGCAGGTGGCCCGCCTCCACCGGCCAGGCGCGGTTCACCGCGACGATCCCCTCCACGTAGCGGTGCAGCGCGACCCCGACGGGCGCCTCGCGCAGCCGGGCCGCCTCGATCGCCTCCTCGACCGCGTCGTAGCGCGCCCCGTACACCGCGAGCAGCAGCTCGTCACGGGAGGCGAAGCGCCGGTAGACGGTGCGCCGGTCCACCCCTGCGGCGGCGGCGATCGCGGCGATGCTGGCCGACGGGTCGTCGGCCAGCAGGCGGGCCCCGGTGCGGAGGACGAGCTCCAGGTTGCGTTGCGCGTCGGCTCTCATACCGCCACGGTACCGGCGACCTTGGCCGTCCATTCGCCACACTTCGGGGGCAGTTGCCGATGGCCGCCCGCCGTCGAATGGCTTAGGTCGTCGACCCCGACGGCAGCGGCTGGTTCCTCCAGGAGATCACCGAGCGGCTGCCCGGCCGCCGACCGCCGCGCCCGCGTCCTCGTCGACCCGGACCGCCGCACCGTCGTCGGCGCGACCTCCGCCGGGCCGGGCGCCGCCGAGCTGAGGCGTACCGGGAATACCCGCGCACCCCTAAGTGCTACATTTGTGTGACAGTTAATCCGAGGAGCAAGGGAGCGGACATGGCCCGCACATGGTTGATCACCGGGGCGTCGCGCGGGCTCGGGCGCGCCCTCACCGAGGCGGTCCTGGCGAACGGGGACCGCGTCGTCGCCGCCGCGCGCCGCCCCGAGGGGCTGGACGACCTGGCCGCCCGGTACGGCGAGCGGATCCGGCCGGTCGCGCTGGACGTCACCGACGCCGCCGCGGCCGCCCGCGCCGTCGAGGAGGCGACCCGGGCCTTCGGCGGCCTCGACGTCGTCGTCAACAACGCCGGGTACGCCAACAGCGCGCCGATCGAGGAGATGGCCGAGGACGACCTGCGCGCCCAGATCGAGACGAACCTGTTCGGCGTCGTCAACGTGACGCGGGCGGCGCTGCCGGTGCTGCGCGCGCAGCGGTCGGGCGTCTTCGTGCAGGTCTCCTCCATCGGCGGCCGCGTCGGCGGAACTCCCGGCCTGGGCGCCTACCAGACCGCCAAGTTCGCGGTCGAGGGGTTCTCGGAGGTGCTCGCGGCCGAGGTCGCGCCGTTCGGGGTGAAGGTCGTCATCGTCGAGCCGGGCGCGTTCCGCACCGACTGGCAGGGCTCGTCCATGGAGCTGCACGAGGTCGGCCCCGACTACGCCGGGACGGTCGGCGCCCTCAACCGCTACCGCCGGGACAACGACGGCGCGCAGCCCGGCGACCCGGCCCGCGCCGCGCGCGCCGTCATCGACGCCGTCGCCTCCGCCGAGCCGCCGCGCCGCCTCCTGCTCGGCACCGACGCCCTGGCCCTGGCCCGCGAGGCCGCCGAGGCGCGCGCCGCCGAGACCGAGAAGTGGGCCTGGCTGAGCGCCTCCACCGACTTCCCGGCCGCGGACGAGGGGCGATGACGAGCGCCGGACCCCTTGTTTTCGCGCCCGGACGGCCGGAGGATCTTCCCACCCCCCACCCCGGAGGATCCACCCCATGGCGACGTCCCTCCAGCACGGCCGGTCCCGGAGCACCGCAGGCGGCGGGCGGTGACCGGGCCCGTCGCCGGCGCGGCCGGCCTCACCGCGGAATGGCTGACCGGGGCCCTCGCGCCCGCCCTGGACGGCGCCGCCGTCACCGCCGTCACGGCCGAGCCGGTCGGCACCGGCCAGGTCTCGGACAGCCTGCGGCTGCGGCTGGACTACGACCGCCCCGCCGGGCTGCCCGCGACGATGGTCGCCAAGGTGCCCGCAGCGGACCCGTCCAGCCGCGCCGCGGCCCGCGCGATCCGCACCTATGAGATCGAGGCCGGCTTCTACGCCCACCTCGCCGCCGGCCTCGACGCCAGCGTCCCCGCCTGCCACTTCTCCGCCTACGAGCCCGAGGCCGACGACTACGCCGTCCTCCTCCAGGACCTCGCGCCCGCCACGTCCGGCGACCAGATCGCGGGCGTCACCGCGGACCAGGCCGCCGCCGCGATCGACGAGATGGCGGTGCTGCACGCCGCCGGCTGGGACGCCCCCGAACTCGCCGCGCTGCCCTGGCTGAACCGGCACGACGCCGAGGCGGCCGCGTTCACCGCCGCGATGGTGACCGGCCTGTACGAGGGGTTCAAGGAGCGCTACGCCGCCCGGCTGGAACCCGAGGTCATGGGCCTGATCGAGGACTTCCTGCCGTCCATCGGCGGCTACCTGGCGGTCGGCGACGCGCCCCCGACGCTCGCGCACGGTGACTTCCGCGCCGACAACCTGCTGTTCGGCGGGCCGCGCCCGGTCGTCCTGGACTGGCAGACCTGTATCTACGGGCCGGGACCGTCCGACCTCGCCTACTTCCTCGGCTCCAGCCTGCCCGTCCGGGTCCGGCGCGACCACGAGGAGGCCCTCGTCCGCCGCTACCACGCGGCGCTCGCCGCGCGCGGCGTCCGGCTGTCCTGGACCGACTGCTGGGACGCCTACCGGCGCCACGCCTTCCACGGCATCGTCATGGCGATCGGCGCCGCGATGCTCGTCGGCCGCACCGAGCGCGGCGACACGATGTTCTGCACCATGACCGCCCGGCACGCCCGCCACGCCCTCGACCTCAAGGCCCTCGCGCTGCTGCCCTGACGCCGCGCGCTCACCCGCCCGCCCGCACGATCCGCTGGACGACCGCGACGGCGCGGGCGAGGTGCGGCTCGGTGCGGTCGGTGCGGTGGGCCAGGGCGAGGTCGACGCCCGCCGCCGGGCGCACCAGCGGCCGGAAGGCGACGCCGTCCAGGGCGAGGGCCGTCACCGGCTCGGGGACGACGGCCGCGCCGAGCCCGCCCGCGACGAGGGTGACCAGCGTGGAGGTCTCGCCGACCTCGTGGCGGATGCGGGGCTCGACCCCGGCGTCCCGGAACAGGCCGAGGACGACGTCGTACATCACCGAGCGGCGGTCGGCGGAGTGCACGATGAGGCCGGTGCCCGCGAGGTCGGCGACCCGCACCTGCGCGCGCGCGGCGAGCCGATGGTCGGCGGGGACGGCGACGACGAGCCGGTCGCGGCGGAGCGGCCGGACGGTGAGGGCGAGGTCGGCGACGGGCGGCCGCAGCAGTGCGAGGTCGATCTCGCCGGTCCGCAGCGCCGCGGCCTGGTCGGGCGCCAGCATCTCGCCGCGGAAGGAGAAGTCGACGCCGGGCAGCTCCCGGGACAGGCCGCGCGAGAGGGCGGGCAGCAGGCTGTAGGTCGCCGACCCCACGCAGCCGATCGCCAGGTGCCCGACGGCGCCCGCCGCGACGCGGCGCGCCTCGTGCGCGGCCTCGTCGACCTCGCCGAGGATGCGGCGGGCCCGTGCGAGGTAGCCGCGGCCCGCGTCGGTGAGCTCGACGCGGCGCGTGGTGCGGTGCAGCAGCTCGACGCCGAGGTCGCCCTCCAGCTGCCGGATCGCCTGCGAGAGCGGCGGCTGCGCCATGGTGAGGCGCTCGGCGGCGCGCCCGAAGTGGAGCTCCTCGGCGACGGCCACGAAGTACCGCAGATGACGAAGATCCATATGGGTGTCATCTCAATCGGCACGGATATTGATACTTCACTATATCAAGCAGGGTCGCCTAGCCTCGGAGCCATGACCTCCTACCTGTACTCCGCCGTCCGGACGCCGTTCGGGCGCTTCAACGGCGCCCTCGCGGGCGTGCGGCCCGACGACCTGGCGGCCGGCGTGATCGCCGCGCTGCTGGAGCGGGCGCCCGGCCTGGACCGCGCCGCGGTCGACGAGGTCGTCTGGGGCAACGCCAACGGCGCGGGCGAGGAGAACCGCAACGTCGGCCGGATGGCCGCGCTGCTCGCCGGGCTGCCGACGAGCGTGCCGGGCACGACCGTCAACCGGCTCTGCGGCTCCAGCCTGGACGCCGCGATGATCGCCTCCCGCGCGGTCGAGACCGGCGACGCCGACGTCGTCCTCGCGGGCGGCGTCGAGTCGATGACCCGCGCCCCCTGGGTGCTGCCGAAGCCCGCCAAGGGCTTCCCCGCCGGCGACCTCACCGCCGTCTCCACCACGCTCGGCTGGCGCCTGGTCAACCCGCGCATGCCGGAGGAGTGGACGGTCTCGCTCGGCGAGGCCAACGAGCGGCTCCAGGAGAAGCACGGCATCTCCCGCGAGCGCCAGGACGCGTTCGCGCTGCGCTCCCACAAGCTGGCCGCCGCCGCCTGGGACGCCGGCTTCTACGACGACCTGGTCGTCCCGACCGAGGGCCTGGCCCGCGACGAGGGCATCCGCGCCGACTCGTCCCTGGACAAGCTCGCGGCCCTCAAGCCGAGCTTCCGCCCCGACGGCACGATCACCGCCGGGAACGCCTCCCCGCTCAGCGACGGCGCGTCCGCGCTGCTGATCGGCTCGGCGGCCGCCGCCGACCGCACCGGCCTGCAGCCGCTCGCCCGCATCGCCGGGCGCGGCGCGTTCGCGCTCGACCCGCAGGACTTCGGCTACGCGCCCGTCGAGGCCGCGAACCGCGCCCTCGCACGAGCCGGGATCGGCTGGGACGCCGTCGGCGCCGTCGAGCTGAACGAGGCGTTCGCCGTCCAGTCGCTCGCCTGCGTGGACGCCTGGGGCGTCGACCCCGAGATCGTCAACACCCGGGGCGGCGCCATCGCGCTCGGCCACCCGCTCGGCGCGAGCGGCGCCCGCGTCCTCGGCACGCTCGCCAAGGTGCTGCGCGAGCGCGGCGAGCGCTGGGGCGTCGCCGCGATCTGCATCGGCGTCGGCCAGGGCCTCGCCGTCGTCCTGGAGAACGTCGAGGCGGCGGCATGAGCCGCGCGCGGGTCCTCGACACGGTCGACGAGGCGGTCGCCGGCATCGAGGACGGCAGCACCGTCCTCGTCGGCGGCTTCGGCTTCGCCGGGATGCCGTTCGACCTCATCGACGGGCTGATCCGGCAGGGCGCGACCGGTCTCACCATCGTGTCCAACAACGCCGGCAACGGCGACGTCGGGCTCGCCGCGCTGCTCAAGGCGGGACGGGTGCGCAAGGTCGTCTGCTCCTTCCCCCGGCAGAGCGACTCCCACGTCTTCGACGGCCTCTACCGCGCCGGGAAGATCGACCTGGAGGTCGTGCCGCAGGGCAACCTGGCCGAGCGGATGCGCGCCGCGGGCGCCGGCATCGGCGCGTTCTACTGCCCGACCGGCGTCGGCACCCCCCTCGCCGAGGGCAAGGAGACCCGCACGATCGACGGGCGCGTCCACGTGCTGGAGTACCCGATCAAGGGCGACGTCGCGCTGATCGCCGCGCACCGCGCCGACGCGCTCGGCAACCTCGTCTACCGCAAGACCGCCCGCAACTTCGGCCCCGTCATGGCGGCGGCCGCGACCACCACGATCGTCCAGGTCGGCGCGGTCGTCCCGGCCGGCGGCCTGGACCCCGAGGCGGTCGTCACGCCCGGCATCTACGTCGACCGCGTCGTGCGCGCCGAGGAGCGGCACTACACCGTCCAGGGAGCGCGCTGACCATGTCCCTCAGTACCGACGAGCTCGCGGCGGTCGTCGCCCGCGACATCCCGGCCGGCTCCTACGTCAACCTCGGCATCGGCCGCCCCACCAAGGTCGCCGACCACCTGCCGGACGGGTCGGGCATCGTGCTGCACACCGAGAACGGCATGCTCAACATGGGCCCCGCCGCGACCGGCGGCGCCGTCGACCCCGACCTCACCAACGCCGGCAAGGTCCCGGTGACCGAGCTGCCCGGCGCGTCCTACTTCCACCACGCCGACTCGTTCGCGATGATGCGCGGCGGCCACCTGGACGTCTGCGTGCTCGGCGCGTTCCAGGTCTCGGCGGCGGGCGACCTCGCGAACTGGCACACCGGCGAGCCCGACGCGATCCCCGCCGTCGGCGGCGCGATGGACCTGGCGATCGGCGCCAAGCAGGTCTTCGTGATGATGACGCTGTTCGACAAGCGGGGCCGCTCCAAGCTGGTCCCCGCATGTACCTACCCGCTGACCGGCGTCGGGTGCGTCAGCCGCGTCTACACCGACGTCGCCGTCATCGACGTCGGCCCGGACGGCGCGGCCGTGCGGGAGACCTTCGGCGTCACGCTGGACGAGCTCCGCGAGCGGCTGCCCGTCCCCGTCGAGGCCGCCTGATATACGACGAGGACCCGGAGCCGACCGTGGCTCCGGGTCCTCGCCCGCTTCCGGGAGTCAGCTGCGGGACTCGGCGAGCGCGTCCGTGCGCGCGGACGCCAGCGGCACGGGCGCGAACATCGGCGGCTCGTCGGCGGGGTCCAGCGCGGTCGGCCCGTAGAGCCAGTCCACGAACGCGTAGTCGTAGGTGTCGCGCTCGCGCAGCAGGACGTTGCGCTGCCGCCGGGGCAGCCCGTCCAGGTGCCACAGCTCGCCCCAGGCGCGCGAGGTGGCGAGCACGCGGCGGCAGTGCTCGGGCCGCACGGCCTGGTAGGCGGCGAGGACGGCGGGCCAGTCCACCGACCCGTCGGCGGCGGTGCGCCGGGCGACGTGCTCGCCGAGCACCCAGCCGTCCTCGATCGCCATGATCGCGCCCTGCGCGATGTACTGCAGCGGGGGATGGGCGGCGTCGCCGAGCAGCGCGACGCTCCCGCTCACCCACGTCATGACCGGGTCGCGGTCGTACATCCGCCACCACTTGTCGCGCCACATGTCGGGCAGGCCGCCGCGCACGAAGTCGCAGGTCCCCTCGAACGCCGCGTCCAGCTCGTCGGGCGTGCCCCAATCGGCGTCGCCGGCGAGCGCCTTCGGCGACTCGAACACCGCGACCTGGTTCAGCAGCTCGCCGCCGCGCAGCCCGTAGTGGACGAGGTGGCAGCCGGGCCCGACGTAGACGACGACCTCGCTGAGGTCGACCGTCGCGGCCCGCCCGGACGCGGTCGGCGTCGTGCCGCGGTAGGCGACGTAGGCGGAGGAGACCGGCGCGTCGTCCACCACCAGCCCGCGCGCCACCGAGTGCAGGCCGTCGGCGGCGATGACGACGCGCGCCTGCTCGGTGCGGCCGTCCGCGAGCGTCACGCGGGCGCCGTCCTCGGTACCGGCGTAGCCCACGACCCGCCGCGAGGTCAGCAGCTCGACGCCGGCGCGCTCGCAGGCCCGCAGCAGCATGGCGTGCAGGTCGCTGCGGTGGATGACCAGGTAGGGGAAGCCGTAGCGGCGCTCCAGGTCGCGCAGGTCCAAGCGGGTCAGCTCGGCGCCGTCGACGGCGTCCCGCATGATCATCGCGTCGGGGACGACGCCGCGGGCCCGCGCCTCGTCCAGCAGGCCGTAGTCGTCGAGGATGCGGGTGCAGTTGGGGGCGAGCTGGATGCCGGCGCCGACCTCGCCGAAGGCGGACGCCTTCTCCAGCAGGCGGACCGCGAGGCCCCGGCGGGCCAGCGCGTACGCCGCGCCGAGCCCGCCGATCCCGCCGCCGACGACGATCACATCAGGGTCGCTCATGCTCTCTTCTCTCCGCACGCGTTCAGAGCCAGGGGCCGAGGGCGGGCGCGTCCGTCAGGGTGTGCGGACGCCCGGCGAGCCAGGCGGCCACCTCGGCGCGCGGGCCGGGCGGCAGCTTGGCGGCGTCCAGGCCCCGCTTGGCGGCGATGTCGGCGACCAGGGCGTCCAGGAAGGCGGGCGGCAGGTCGGCGAACGTCACCCCGCGGTCCAGGTCGACGGCGTGGATGAAGATCTCCCGCGACCGCATCCAGGGGATCTCGGCGGCGGGCACCGCCCGGCCCTGCGCGGTGAGCACCTCCGCCCGCCACCGCTCTTCGGACAGCCCGTCCATGCCGGCCCGCAGCGTCGCGGCGGAGCGCTCCAGCCAGGCGGCGAGCTCGGCGGCGCTCAGGCGCGCGCCGCGCTCGATCCCGGCCGCCCGCTCCTCCGGCGAGGCGTACATCGGCGTCGGCTCGCCGGTCGCGGCCCAGCGCACCAGGTTGCCGAGCGCGTCGGCGTTCGCCGCGACGTGCCCGACGAGGTGCCGGCGGGTCCAGCCGGGGAGCAGCGACGGGGCGTCGTAGTCCTGCTCGGTGAGGCCGGCGGCCGCGTCCAGGAAGCCCCGGGTGCCCTCCTCGGCCCAGCCGAGGGCGTCCGCGAGCGTGCGGGCCATCAGGCGTCCCCGACGATCAGGTTGGTGCAGGCGCCGACGCCCTCGACCTCGGTCACGACGGTCTCGCCGCCGGTCAGGTAGACCTTCGGGTCGCGGGCGTGGCCGACGCCGGCCGGGGTGCCGGTGGCGATGAGGTCGCCGGGCCGCAGCGTGATGATCGTGGAGATGTACTCGACCAGGAAGACCGGGTCGAACAGCAGCGTGCCGGTGTCGTCGGACTGCATGACCTGCCCGTCGACGGTGGTCGTGACCTTGAGGGCGGGGCGGGCGCCGCCGACCTCGTCGGGGGTGACCAGGTAGGGGCCGACCGGCGTCGAGGAGTCCCAGATCTTGCCCTGCGTCCACTCGACCGTGCGGAACTGCCAGTCGCGGACCGACACGTCGTTCATGACGGTGAAGCCCGCGATCGCGGCCTCGGCCCCGGCGCCGTCCGCGCGGCGGACCTCCTTGCCGATCACGACGACGAGCTCCACCTCCCAGTCCAGCGCGCCCGTCTCGGCGGGCTTGACGATGGCGTCGCGCGCGCCCGCGAGGGTGTCGGCGTACTTGGGGAACAGCGTCGGGTAGGACGGCAGCTCCCGCCCCATCTCCTTGATGTGGTTGGAGTAGTTGTGCCCGACGCAGATCACCTTGGACGGGTCCGGCACGACCGGCGCGAAGTCGGCGCCCTCGGCGTCGTAGGTCGTCGTGCCCTCGGCGGCGGCCTTCTCGCGCCAGTCCGGCTCGGCGAGCAGGGCGCCGAGGTCGGGGTAGCCGAGGTCGACGAGGCGGCCGCCGTCGAGGCGGACGGCGCGCGTGCCCTCGCCGGTGCGGATCGTGGCGAGCTTCATCGGGAGTCCTTGGTGGTTCGGTGGAGCCTCAGCGCCTCGAAGACGGGCGCGTCGGAGAAGCGGAACAGGTCGAGGGCGCCGGAGTCGGAGTCGGACGCGCCGGCCTCGGACCGGGCGGAGAACGGCTCCCAGGACGGGACGACGAACAGGTCCCCGCGCGCCACCGTCCAGGTGCGGTCGCCGACCGTCACCGTGCCGGAGCCGTCGAAGACCTGGAAGACGCTCGAACCGGTCTCGCGGACCGGGGCCGTCTCGGCGCCCCGCGCGACGCGGTGGAACTCCGCGCGCAGCGTCGGCAGCACGTCGGCGCCGTCCACGGGGTTGCTGAACCGGACGGCGGCGTGGCCCGGCTCCACCGTCGCGGCGTGGCCCTCCCGCTCCAGCGCGAGCTGGTCGGCGAGGGCGCGGTCGGTGTACTCCCACTTGTAGGAGAGCAGCGGCGAGCCCGGGGCGGTGTGCCGGGCGCCGACGGGGCTGAGGCCCGGGTGGCCCCAGAGCCGCTCGGACCGCGACCGCTCGGGCGTGATGCGCTCGGCGCCCGAGATCCCGTCGCGGCCGAACTCGAAGAACTGCGCCTCGGCCAGGTACTGGAACGGGATGTCGAGCCCGTCGATCCACGCCATCGGCCGGTCGGTGGCGTTGTGGTGGGCGTGCCAGTTCCAGCCCGCCTGCGGCAGGAAGTCGCCCCGGTTCATCGGCACCGGGTCGCCGCCGACGACCGTCCACACGCCCGAGCCCTCCACGACGAAGCGGAAGGCGTGCTGGGTGTGGCGGTGCTCGGGGGCGTCCTCGCCGGGCATCAGGTACTGGATCGCCGCCCACAGCGTCGGCGTCGCGAACGGGCGGCCGCCGAGGCCCGGGTTGGCGAGCGCGATCGCGCGGCGCTCGCCGCCGCGGCCGACCGGGACGAGCCGCCCGGCGCCCTCGGCGAGGCGGACCAGCCGCTCCCACGTCCAGCGGTGGGGCAGGGCGCGCGAGCGCGGGTGCGCCGGCATGAGGTCGCCGATCTCGGTCCACAGCGGGACGAGCAGCTCCGCCTCGAAGCCGCGGTAGAGCTCCTCCAGCTCGGGGGTGACGTCCGGCTGGCCGGGCGCGGCGGTGGCGCGCAGCGTCACGGGGGAGTCCACCGGCGACCCCGCGCGCGCCTCGACGGGTGTACTGGTCATGGCCGCCATCGTGCTGCTTGTACGCTGTGCGGAACAGGAAATTCTTCTCTGCAGAATCGGTGACCCCGGTGGACAAGCCGTTCAAAGTGCCGCCGCCGTACGCGATCGCCAGCGTCGACAACGCCCTGCGCATCGCGACGATGCTGCAACTGGAGGGTCCGCTCACCGTCACCGAGGTCGCGCGGCGGCTCGGCGTCGCCAACTCCACCGCGCACCGGCTGCTCGCGATGCTCGTCTACCGCGACTTCGCCGTCCGCGACGAGGGCCGCGCCTACCGCGTCGGCCCCGTCCTGGAGCTCGCCGCCCACTCCCAGTCCGCCGCAGCGCGGCTGCGCGCCGCCGCGCTGCCGCACCTGCACCGGCTGGTCGAGCTGGTCGGGGAGTCGGCCAACCTCACCGTCCGCACCGGCGCGACCGTCCGCTTCATCGCCAGCGTCGAGTCGCGGCAGGTCCTGCGCGTCGGGTCGCGCGAGGGGATGGTCTTCCCCGCGCACCGCACCACCGCCGGGCTGCTGCTGCTCGCCGAACTGCCGCCCGACCGGCTGGACGCGCTCTACGCCGCCGGCGCCGACCGTCCCGACGACGGCCCCGACCTGGACGCGCTGCGGGCGGACCTCGCGCGGGTGCGCCGCAACGGCTTCGCGGTCAACCAGGGCCGCTCGGAGCGGGGCGTCGTCGCGATCGGCGTCCGCGTCCACACCCCGGACGGGGAGGTCGCGGCCGGCCTGTCGGTGTCGATGCCGAGCGCCCGCTACGAGAAGGAGCGGCTGCCGTCGCTCGTCGCCACGCTGCGGGCGACCGCCGAGGCGCTGGAGCGCGACCTCGCGGGCTGAACCGGCCTCCCACCTGGCACGACACCCGATCGGCATACGTATGAGCCGGACTCTTGACGTCATGTAAATCAATGTGACACCGTGCTCGGCAACAGGGGGTGATCCCGCTCACAGGACCTTGCTCCGGCCGCGCGCCTGTGAGCACGGGACCGCGCCCCGGAAGAACAAGGAGTCCCAACATGGCCCAGAGGCCGTTGTCCGGCGCGCGTGCGCCGGGCTACACCCCAACGGTGATCGCCGGCTGTTCCGCGGTGCTGCTGGCCCAGGTGGCGTACTCGCTGCCCGGCGCCCTGAACGGAACCTTCCAGCAGGAGTTCTCGACCACCGGGTCGCAGCTCACCTGGATCACCGCGGCGTTCGCCATCCCGATGGTGGTGCTGGAACTGACCACCGGCGTGATCGGCGACCTGTTCGGCCGCAAGCGGCTGCTCCAGGCCGGCGCGGCCCTCACCGTCGCCGGCGCGCTGGTCTGCTGCCTCGCTCGCAGCGTCGAGGTGATGTGGGCCGGCCAGGTCGTCGCCGGCCTCGGCGCCGCGATCCTCTACCCGATCTCGCTGGCGCTGATCGCCGCCGTCGCCACCGACGAGGAGGGCCGGGCGCGGTCCATCGCGCTCTGGGCGGGCTTCCTGTCCATCGGCGCCGCGATCTCCCCGCTGCTCGGCGGCGCCTTCGCCGAGAACGGCAGCTGGCGCGGCGCCTACGCCGTCGTCATCGCCGCCGCCGTGCTCTCCTTCGTGCTCACCTTCCGGGCGACCGACTCCAAGGCCCCCGAGGGCCGCCGGCTCGACGTCCCCGGCCAGCTCACCCTCGCCCTCGGCCTCGTCGCGCTGCTGTTCGCCGCCACCCAGGGCTCGGAGAGCGGCTTCGCCCGCCCCGAGATCATCGGCGCGTTCGCCGCCGGGATCGTCCTGCTCGCCGCCTTCGTCGCGATCGAGCTGCGCACCGGCGTGCCCCTGCTGAACCTGCACCTGTTCGCCAACCGCGCCTACGCCGTCGTCGCGGCCGCCACCGTCGTCGGCATGTTCGCCTTCCTGGCGATCTGCTACTCGATGAGCATCTGGCTCGGCGCCGTCCAGCACCAGAGCGCGCTGCGCATCGGCGTCCTGTTCCTGTTCATCCAGGGCCCGGCCTTCCTGCTCGTGCCGGTCGTGTCCCGCCTCATCCGCACCGTGTCGCCCCGCTGGGTGCTGTCCGCCGGGTTCGCCCTCATGGCCGTCGCCGGCCTCTGGTGCTCGACCTTCGACGTCGCCGACATGAGCTGGACCCGCTTCATCCCGCCGATGCTCGCCCTCGGCGCCGGCTTCGCGCTGACCGTCGGCTCCATCACCGCCGTCGCGATCAACACCGTCCCGGTCCGCCTCGCCGGCATGGCGAGCGCCACCACGAACCTGCTCCGCGACTTCGGCTTCGCCCTCGGCCCCGTCCTCATCGCCGCCCTGGCGATCGGCCGGGCCAACGACACCGTGCACGCCGGCCTCGGCGCGGCCCTCGGCGCGTCCGGCCTCGCGCACCCCTACTCCGACGTCGCCGGCGGCATCGCCCACGAGGGCGGCGCCATGGCCCTCAACTCGATGCCCGTCGTGCCGGGCGCGGGCCCGTCCCCCCAGCCCGTCCCGATGCCGCAGCAGCTCCACGCGCTGGCCTTCGACGCGCTCGGCAGCGCCTACAACACCGCCTTCCTCGTCGCCGGAATCTGCGCCGCCGCCGCGGGCGCCCTCACCCTCGTCGGCCTGTTCGGCCGCGACGAGGCCACGGCCGAGGTCGACGACACCGGCGACCTGGTCGCCGCCTGACCGCCGCGGGCCCCGCCCGTCCGGGCGGGGCCCGCTCCCGCTCACCCCGCCGGGAACTCCCGGACCCACCGCCGCTGCCACGGCGTCTCCACGGCCCGCGGCCGGTAGTGCTCCCGCGCCCAGCCGACAGCGTCCTTGGGAGCGACCCCGCCGAGGACGGCCAGGCAGGCGATCACCGTCCCCGTCCGCCCGATCCCGCCCCCGCAGGCGACCTCCACGGCCGCGCCGTCCAAAGCCCGCTCGTGCAGGCCGCGGATCTGCCGGACGGCCTCGTCCCGGTCCCGGGGCACCCGGAAGTCCGGCCACTCCAGCCACACATGCGGCCACCGCAGCGCGCCCTCATGCCGCCGCACGAACCGCCCGGCCCCCAGGTAGAGCCCGAACTCGGGCTCGGGACCCTCCGGCCAGGGCCGGTTCAGCCCCCGCCCCCGCACCCAGGCCCCGTCCGGAAGGAGCAGGCCGCCCGGCAGCGGTGCGCCGTCCCGCTCGTCCACCACGCCTCCACTCGATGATCATGAATTTCGCTCCGGAGGCTAAAGGAAACCCCTTCCCTGTTGGACAGATGAACCTAGCGGGAAATAAGCCCGCGGGTGACGGAGCGGCCACTTCCCGGCCGTCCTTCCCCTTCACGACACGAGGCCATCGGGGGAGACCGGGCATGAAGAGCAGAAGCGCGCTGCGTCCGTTCGCGGTGCTGTCGGCGGTGATGCTGGCGCTCACCTGCGTCCAGCCCGCCGCACGGGCGGACGTCGAACCCGGAGCGGCCTCGGCGCGGCGCGCCGGGTTCTTCACCGACGCCCAGCTCACCGGGCTCGGCTCCGGGCAGACCGTCACCACCGCCTACGACGCCCCCGCCTCCCTGGACCCCCGCGCCGGCTACCCGGCCGCCCTGCCCGCCGGCTCCACCGGCCACGGCGGCGTCTACGCCGGGACCATCCAGATCACCGACCAGGGGACGGGCGGGACCGCCCTCGTCTACTGCATCGACCTGCACACCACGACGACGTTCGGCGTGAACTACGAACTCGGCACCTGGAACCAGGCCAACGTCCCGAACAACGGCTACGTCGGCTACATCCTCCAGCACTACTTCCCGGGCACCGGCGAGCCGTCGTCGGCCCCCGACGACGCCTCCCGCGCGGCGGCCGTCCAGCTCGCCATCTGGTTCCTCACCGACAAGCTCGTCCTGGCGCCCGACGACCCCCGCTACGCCGCCGTCTCGGCGATCGTGGCGGACGCCCTGAAGAACGGCCCCGCCAAGGAGCCGGTCACGCCCCAGCTCTCGGTCACGCCGGCCACCATGCGGGCGCCGTCGACCGGCGGCGTCGTCGGCCCCTTCACCGTCACCGGCAACGGCCCGGCCACCCTCACGCCCCAGAACGTCACCGTCTACGCGGACGCCGCCGGCCGCCGCCGCCTCGCCCCCGGCGACGTCGTCCAGCCCGGCGCCAAGCTGTGGGTGAGCAGCGACGGGCCCGGCGCCACCCAGGGCTTCGTCCTCGAACGGACCGTCGACGTCGCCGCGAGCGCCGTCTACCTCTACGACGGCGGCAACCCCGGCCTGGAGAAGGCGCAGAAGCTGATCCTGGCCGAAAAGGAGAGGCTCACCGAACGCGCCGGCGCCCTCATCACCCGCTACGACGCGGGCACCCTGAACATCGACAAGAACGTCCAGGGCAGCGGCGCGGGGCTGCAGGGCGCCATCACCCTCCAGATCGCCTGCACCGACCCGGACCGCCACGTCACTCGCTACACCCGCACGCTCCGCGCCGGCGCGCGTTCCGGCCACCGCACCCTGAGCGTCACCGGAATCGTCGCCGGCAGCACCTGCGCCGTCACCGAACCCGCCGACGGCGAGAACGGCCGCGTCGCGCCGCGCGCCGCCGTCATCGAGCCCGCCCAGGTCACCATCCCGACCGACGACACCGTCAAGGTCGCGGTCACCGACACCTACGACCGCGCGACCGGCGGCGTCCGCATCACCAAGACGATCCGCGGCACCGGCGCGGGCCACCAGGGCCGCATCACCGTCGAACTCCGCTGCGCCGGCGTCAACCGCCGCTTCCACCTCGCCGCCGGGAGCCCGCGCGGCACCCACCCGGTCGCCGAGATCACCGGCCTGCCCGCCGGGACCGCCTGCACCGTCACCGAGCCGGACCGGGGCGAGAACCGCAAGGTCCACCTCGACCGCGTCCGCATCCGGCCCGCCACCGTCACCGTCCTCAAGGGCACCACCCGCGAGGTGCGGCTGACCGACGTCTACACCCGCGTCCCCGGCCCCGTGAAGTAGCCCACGCGTAAGGGGGCGGCGCCCGAACGGACGCCGCCCCACCGATCAGGACGGGCCGGTGCCGGCGCGGAACGGCTGGATACGGATATGGCCCCTGTCGCCGGGGGTGCCGAACGTCCAAGGCACCTTGAGCTTCACCGTGTCGTCGGGCGGGATCACCGTCAGCAGCCGCGGCGCGTGCACGTACGCCGCCTCCGCCGGGGTGCGCGGCGCCGTCCAGTCGATCCCGGCCCACGCGCTCGCGCCGGGCCGCAGCGTCACCCTCGTCGCGGGACCGCCGACGCGCTCGCTGCTGCCCAGCATCAGCCCGCCGTCCGCATCGGCGAACGCGACCCCGGGATAGCCCCTCACGTAGCAGCTCGCCGCCCCCACGTTGACGACCACCACGGCCGACGAGGCCGCCCCGGCCGCCTGATCGAGCCCGCCCAGCCGCGCCCGCAGCACGTCCGCCGTGCACCGCTCCGCACCGGCCGCCCGCTGCTGGGTGCTCCCCGGCGACTCCCGCGCCTCCACCGGCGCACCCGCGCCGCCCGAAGACGTCCCCGCATCCGCGCGGCACCCCGTGAGCGCCGCCACCAGCACGACCCCGAGGGCCGCGCCCCCCATCACATTCAGCTTCACGCGATCTTGGACGCACCTCCCGCCCGAACGGATCACAAGATCTTCAGCCATCTTGCAGCGAACCCCCAGATTCCCGGACCCGGACGAACCCGGCGCCGGGCCACGGGCACCAGCAGCTCGACCTGACCGCGACGGAGCTCCTCGACGAATGGCCGGCCGGCCCGTTCAGGCGTCGGGGTAGGCGCGGAGGATCTCCTCGAACTGGATCTCTGTTGCCCGCCGGAAGAGTGTCACCAGCGGTGGCGCAGCAGGGCGGTGGCGATGGCGACCTGGACGGGATCCAGCTCCATCCTGCCGTCCTCGATGTCCCACAGGGCGTTCTGCAGGACGCGGCCGAACGTCCAGCCCGTCGCCCGCTTGCGGTCCAAGTCGAGGACCTCTGCCAGCAGGTCGAAGCGACGCAGCACCGCGCGGGCCGGGTCACCGGTGGCCTCCACCTCGTCCCACCGGTTGTCCAGGGCGGGCAGCAGCTCGAAGCCGGGGTCGCCGGACAGCGGTTCGGGATCGATCGCCAGCCAGGGTTCCCGTTCTCCGGCGAGGACGTTGTCGTAGTGCAGGTCCCAGTGCAGCAGGCAGGCGCGGGATTCGCCGACCAGTTCGGCCACGGCGGCCGCGCAGATGCGCACGAGCCGCTGCTCGGCAGGATCGCGAAGGGCCGGCACAGCCCGCTCGACCTGGTCGAGCATGGCCGAAGCGATATCGGACAGCCGCCGCAACCCCTCCGGCGCGGGCACCGAGGTCAGCCGCGCCATCAGCTCCGCCAGAACCTGCAAGGCCGTGTCCCCGGCGACCGAGGACAGTGGCCGGCCCGCGTCCAGCCGCTCCAGCAACTGCGTGGCGCTGTCCGCGTCATGATCGAGCAGACGCACGATCCCGTTGCCGTTCCACGCCCGCAGGGCGATGGCGGCGCCGGCGGTCTCCTCCCGGAGCTGCTGGAGCTTCAGCGCGGCCGGGGTCCCATCAGCCCGCAGCACCGGCAGGACCAGCGAGGCCATGCCGTAGGCGGCCGGGCCGTCGGGCCGCAGGTCCCAGCGGGCCAAGAACTCGCCGCCCAGCCTGGGCAACCCGGCGATCCAGGCCCGTTCCTCGGCACCGTGCGCGCCATAGGACGCGGCGAACGCCTCCGGAACGTCGATGCAGATCGGCTCGGGCACGGAACGGCCTCTCTCGTCGGCCCGGGTTCGGCGCGATCGGCAAAGGAGACCGTGGCGGATCCCGAGCGTCGCACACGTCAACGCCCACCTCGACCGTACCCGAAACGATCATGTCCGGCCTTCCGGCTCCGCTCGCCTCGGCCGTCCGCCTGGACGGGCAGGCGGCGACATGCCGGGTGTGCCGGCCCTCTTCCGGTCGTGGGCGCAGTCCGTCGCCGACCACCGTCAGCAGGCGCCGGCGGTCGGCGGGGTCGCCGCCCAGCCAGCCGGCGCCCGCGTAGACGCCGGCCCGGCGCGCGATCTCGTCCAGCGGGACCGCGACGCCCTCGGACGCGAACGCCTCGCGAGCGGCGGCGAGCCCGCGCTCGCGGCGGGCAACGGCGGGAACGAGCTACCGCGCCATCACCGCTGATCTTCGGAGGCCGCTCGGCATCGATCAGCGGAGCGCGAGGTGTCGGTGAAGGCCGATCGGGGCCTGGCCTAGGAAACGAGAGAGCGGGTGACGGGAATCGAACCCGCGTAGCCAGTTTGGAAGTCAACGGGTTGGAATCCGCTGACTGCCTGCATTGCAGACTGTCGTACTGGGTCGGTCTCCGCGACTATCTGTTACTCCCTCCCATTGGCCACACATACGGGCACGTGGCGGGCACGGTTGTCAATAAAGGACAGCCTCATAAATAGAAAGAATGGTGTAAATCTTAAGCGACGTCTCTGTTAGTGCTTCCCAATTCCTCTCTTATCCGATCGTTAAGTGATTTTTTGAACGACGCTAGTTGATTGTCGAAGACTTTCCTGTCATCGGGCGTGGTAAACTCGGGCGAGGAATCAAGGAAAGCGGAAACTCTGCGATTCTCGTGTACGTTAAACCATATGTCCAAAATTCTTTGCGAAGCGAATGCATTTATCTTTGATTCGATTTTTTGTAGGCGCTTTTTAAAATCTTCATTAGCCCTAAATGTCGTATATTCACCTTCTTTACGAATGTAATCGGAAGTATTTATTTTTTCGACAAACTCCAGCAATTCAATATAGATGTCGGCACGTTTATTCCATAGTCGTTCTTCTTGGGTTACTCGTTCTTGATGAGAAAGAGCGTCTCGGGATGTTGTTCGATTTGATCGAATGGCAATGTAGCTCACAAATACTGAACCAAGTGCCGGGATGGCTGCGATCAAAAGGCGCACCTCGTTCTCTGTCAGGTTCATGAGGTTTATCATACGTATCGACCCACCATATTACCCTCTAGGGAAATCGAATATTGGTAAACAATATCTTTGTGTACTGGCTAAGCTGGCTGGTTCCGGACTTGCGTGGGGGCGGGGCCTCGTAGCCTTGGCGGCGGACGGGCGGCACCTGCCTGCCCGCACTGGCCCGTCGTGAGGCCCCGCGCGGGGTCCCCGCGCATGGCGGGAACCGGACAGCGGCACCCGGGTGACCGGCCCGGCCCCGTGAGTGCGCTGCCGTCACCGGCGGCCCCGCGGCTTCCGGTTCGGCTCTTCGCGCCAGCCGACCGGCGTCGGCCTGGTCCCGTAGCCGGCGCTCCAGCAGAGGCGGAGGGCCAGGCGCCGAGTCGGCGGCGCGTGCGGCCCGGCTCTCGGGCCGCCTTGAAGACGTACAGAAAGTTCTCACAGCGATCGCAATGCAGGGTGGTCTGTCAGGGGTGCCTGCGGCGGTCTGCGTGCGAGAGGATGGCGGCGTGAGCGATGCCGAGAAGCCGAGACCTGACGCATCCGCCGAGTGGTGGACGACGTCAGAAGTCGCGGCGTACCTCGGTCTTGCTGTCTCCACGGTTAGCGCTTATCGAGGGCGAGGGCAGATGCCTCCGCCAGACCTGACGGTGGGCCGGACCCACATGTGGAAGCCGGACACCATCGTTCAATGGCATGAGGCACGACCACGCCCCGGCGTTGGCGGTAGGCCGCAACGGGATGACGTGGGCGAGTAGCTAGCGAGCGCTGCTCTGCAACTGGCGCAGGTGGTGGAGGTATTCGCTTGCAGAGGAGTCGCTCCCGTAGTGCTCGGTGATGGCTGTTCCCAGCTCGCGGGACACCATGGCGAGGCTCGGAAGGGATTGGCGTTGGCCCTGTAGCGCGCGTTCTCCGAACTCGACGGCCTTCTCTAGCTCTCCCTCTCGCACAGCGATCACGCCGAGTGTGACGCGGGCTTCGGCGTTCCGCATCGGCGAGCGCTCCACTCCGGCCGCATCCGTTCCCGTTTGGATGACGTTCTGGGCGTAGCTCTCAGCGAGCTTGTTCTCGGTGGAAGCCGCGTCCTGGCCGTGACCGAGGATCCGGTAGCAGTCCATGGAGTAGAAGTCCCACTTGGCCGGGTCAACGGCGAAGTGGTGGTCAAGGTTGTCGGGATAGGGGAGTTGCTCCAGCAGCGCTCGACCCTGATCAAGGGCTACTTCGACTTGGCGGCGGTCTCCGATGCGTGCCCATGCTTTGGCCATCTGGGCGTAGAGCTGGACGGCTGCGCGTGAGTGGGGCGCAGCTGCGTGCCCGGCTTCGGCTGCGGCGAGAACTCCCCGATAGTCGCCCCGCGTGATGGAGAACCAGGCGCGCATCTCCTGTGCCCAACCGATGATCTCGGTGTCGCCTGAGTCCTCGCCGAGGCTGAGGGCCGCCTGCCGGGTGGCTTCTGCTGCTGGACGGTTGGTCGCGTCGTACTCGACGCATCCCACGAGGGCCGCCAGCCATCCGGCGAGGGAAAGCAGCTCGCGATGGTGGGCGAGCGATAGGTGTCGATCGAGCATCGTGGTGATTCGTCGTAGCCAGGCGCGTCCTTCAAGAAGGAGCTGCTCGGCGGGCATGTGCGGGTACTCGCTGCACAGACGGTTCACCGTGATGCGGAGACCCTCGATCACCGCTGCATCGACCGAGGAGGACCGGAGTCGGGTGAGGATTTCCAACGTGTCCATCCCGGCGCCGGCTACTAGCTCGGCATCGCTTTCCCTGCTGCCAGCAACAGGCCAGATCGCGGCCGTGACCGTCCCGAATGTCTTAGCGATGAGCGGCCGGTAGAAGTCGTCTGGGCGGGACTCTCCGCTCTCCCACGAGTGGACGCGTCGGAGGAGAGACGCCTTGCCGGGAAGCGGAGTGTCGGAGTGCGCACGGAGTGCCTCGATGAACTGCGGCTTGTTCCACTTGCGCGCCTCGCGCTCGGCGGTGATCCGTTTTGCCCACACAGGGCGGTCGTCGTCCATGAGCACTCCTTTCCGTAGCTGTTGAGCTTCAGTCTGGGGCTATCGACAGAGGTGACGTGAGGGGATGACGCCTCATCGTCATCCATCATCACCCCTCGACACTCTGTTCGACAGGGGTCGGCGGCCCGACCTTGTAACCGTGGCGCCTGCCACATGCAGCGTAACCAGATCACGAAGGGAGCCATTGCTGAGTACAAACTGAGTTTGTACTCTCGTCCTAAGAAAGGCCCCAGCGGGCTGGCACCCGCTGAGGCCGGACGCATCATCCACCTCGCGAAAGGTCACTGGAGATGCTTGTCCAGACTACGGCACTGCCTGACTCCGGTCACGGCGTGCGCCCGGGCATCGGGCACGACTCACCGGACGCGTTGACGCATCCGTACATGCGTGAGCAGATCATCAAGGAACTGGCCGACGCCACCCTGCGAGCACACATCGCGATCGTGGACGTCTGGACCGGGTCCAACGCCGCTGCTCTGCGCACCGCGCTGCGGCTCTCCATCGAGGGCTTCGCGGACCACATTGACATCGTGCCCGCCACCGATTCCACTGACACGGACGTCCAAGCGACCCTGCTGAGGCAGGCCCGCCTGTCCAAAGGCTGGTCACAGAGCCAGCTCGTCAACCACCTTCGCCGCGCGGCCACCGAACTCGGCCACGACACCGTCTTGCCCTACGACTCCAAGACCCTGCTCGCCTACGTCTCCTACTTCGAGAACGGCAGGCGACGCTTCCCCGAGCGATACAAGCCCATCTACCGCCACGCCTTCGGGTCCACCGACCTGGGCTTCCGCCTTATCACCCCCGAACTGGTCTCCCAGTGGGAGACCCACCCCGACACCCCGCTGTCCTTGCAGTGCCAACGCGTCCTTGACGCCGCGCTGGCCTCCTGCTCGCGCGACACCCAAATGCGGTTCGCGCTCCTGTGCGGCAAGTTCCCCACCTTCAGGGACGTCCCCGCATCCGTCGATGAGGGCACGCCTGACGCGCCCTTCACTCCCGCCGACACGCCCACCATGGCGCACCGCCTGCGGCACGAACGCCGTCAACGCATGTGGAGTCAGAAGGAGATGGCGGCCAAGCTCCGTGAAGCCGCCGCTCCACACCTGCGCCGGCGCCTCCCCGAGCTGGAGACGCTGCAGCGCTACGTCCGTAGCTACGAAGCCGCTGACCACCGGCCCCGCGACCTGTACGCCGAGCTGTACAGCAGGGCCTTCGGTATTCCTCACCACATCCTGTTCGGCGCCCGGCCGGACACCAAGGCCCGCGCGTCGCGGTGACCTTCATCCAGCGCCCGGCGGTCCCGGCCCCACAGCGGTCCGGGGCCGCCCGGCCCATGCCTACAGCCACCTCTGTCCGTGGGTCGTCCCCGTTGATCGTCGCAGCATTGGCACGCGCAGGGGCCGACTACTTCGGCTGGCTGGATCACGTGTGGTCCGCCGCCGGATGCACCCACCCCATCCGGCTGTTCGGCGAGATCACCCGCATCAACGCCCGCACCGGCGAAGTACTGGGTTCGACTCCCACGACGGCCTTGCCGGACGGGGTGATCTACAAGGCGTGCGGGAACCGGCGTTCGGCCGTCTGCCCCTCGTGCGCCGAGACCTACCGCCGTGATGCCTTCCAGCTCATCCGTTCTGGCCTCATCGGCGGCAAGACCGTTCCCGCCCACGTGGCCCGCCATCCTGCGGTCTTCGCCACCTTCACCGCGCCCTCCTTCGGGCCGGTCCACACCCGCCACATCCGAACCCACACCTGCACCGACCGCCGCCGCTGCTCATGCCGCCCTGAGCCGTGCCGCGCTCGTCGGTCCGCAAGTGCAGGTACCTGCCCGCATGGCAACACGCTGACCTGCTTCGCCCGGCACGAACGTGAGGCTGAACAACTCGGCCAACCGCTCTGTTCGGACTGCTATGACCACGCCGCGCACGTGGTGTGGAACAACCAAGCTGGGGAGCTGTGGCGCCGTACCAAACAGGCCATTGAGCGTCACCTGAACCGGTCCGCCCGCTCGCGTGATCTCGCCCCGGTACGTGTCTCTCACGGGAAGGTCGCCGAGTTTCAGGCACGCGGCGCGGTCCACTTCCACATCCTGCTCCGCGTGGACGGCATTGACCCCGGCGACCCGGCCGCGCTCATCGTTCCGCCAACGGGCATCACTGCGGCCGACATCGATCAGGCGGTCCACCAAGCGGCAGAGAACATCGGCTTCCTCACCGACCACCACCCGGATCGACCCTCCGGCTGGCCGATCTACTGGGGCGAACAGACCGATGTTCGTGTCATCACCATGACGGGTGCCGATCCCCTCACTGACGCCATGGTGGCTGGATACTTGGCCAAGTACGCCACCAAGAGCACTGAGATCACCGGACACACCTCACGCCGCTTGGACGCGGCCACCATCGGCCTGTACGCCGACCCGACCGGTACCCACACTGAGCGGCTCATCGCGGCTGCCTGGCAGCTCGGCGAGGTACCCGGCTGGGAAGGGCTCCGTCGCTGGGCTCACATGCTCGGTTTCGGCGGTCATTTCCTCACCAAGGCCCGCCGCTACTCGGTCACCTTCCAAGTCCTGCGAGACGCCCGAATCATCCATCGCCGGACACAGACACCGTCGCCGGAAGTCGAAGCGATCCGGTGTAAAGACGGTCTGACGATGAAACCACGCTCGTCATCGGCCGGTTGACCTATGCCGGAACCGGATGGCGCACCACCGCAGATGCCCTCCTGGCCAACACAGCCGCCGACCAAGCTCGCCGACGACACCAAGCCGGACGCGAAGAACTCGGCACGGAAGCCATGACGGCCACAGACCTACAGGTCGCATGACCAGCTTCGCCGCAACGGCGAAACCCCATCTGCGTCACAGCCGCCGCGAATACGCGGACTACCACGGCAGACCGGACGAGCACGGACGCGGCTCGTCCCTAGTGATCGGAAAGCACGTGATCGCATCAGCACGGAGGAAGACGAATGACCATCGATCCCCGGCGGGATCGGCTGCTCACCGTGGCCGAGGTCGCCGAACTGCTCAACACCACCGAACGGTTCCCCCGGCGCCTGATTGAAGAACGCCGGATCACCTTCGTTCGCATCGGCCGCAAGGTCCGCATCCCTGAATCGGCCGTGCGCGAGTTCATCGCGAGCGGCGTTGTCGAGCCGCTAACCGTACGTGGTCGCGTCAGGCATGGAGCGGCCTGATGGGTACACGTCGGCGGTTCGGCCGTATCCGTGAGTTGCCCTCGGGCCGCTTCCAAGCGCGCTACCTCGGGCCGGACAACATCGACCGTCCGGCGCCGCACACGTTCGCGACCAAGCGAGATGCTGAGCAATGGCTCGTGCTCAAGGAAGCTGAGATCAAGAGAGGCGAGTGGCTCGACCCCGACGCCGGGAAGGTGCCGTTCGCGGTCTTCGCCGACCAGTGGATCAACGATCGGGTTCTCAAGCCCAGAACGGAAGGGCTGTATCGCAGTCTCCTTCGCAACCACTTGCTGCCGACCTTCGGTGGTTACGACCTGGGCGACATCAGAGAAGGCGACGTACGGCGCTGGCGCAAGGAACGGCTTTCGCAGACGGGACAGTCCACCGTGGCGAAGGCGTACCAGCTGCTCAAGTCGATCCTGAACACGGCCGTGGACGACCAGATCATCCGGCGAAACCCGTGCCGAATCAAAGGCGCCGGCACCCCTGATACTCCAGAGCGCGAGGTGATCTCGCTGAGCAAGGTGATGGAGTTGCAGGCCGCGCTACCCGAACGCTATCGGGCTCTCGTGCTGCTGGCCACCTTCGCTAGCCTCCGGTGGGGTGAGCTGGCCGCTCTCCGGCGGAACGCGCTGGATCTCGACGCCGGAGTCGTGCGGGTCGTCGGGGCGTTGGCTGAACTCGACGGGGGACAGTTGGTAGAAGGGACGCCCAAGTCGCGAGCGGGCCGCCGTGTTGTCGCGCTTCCTGCCGAGGTCATTCCCGAGTTGCGAGCGCACATGGAGGGGTTCGCGGAACCCGGCCCGGACGGGCGCGTGTTCGTCGGGCCGCGTGGTGCTCCTCTCCGGCGTTCGGGCTTCCGGCGCATCTGGAACAAGGCGCGTGATGAGGTCGGTCTGCCCGGCCTTCACTTCCACGATCTGCGGCATGTCGGCAACACCATCGCGGCCGCCACCGGTGCCAGCCTCAAGGAACTGATGACGCGCATGGGCCACGGCTCGACACGGGCGGCATTGATCTATCAGCACGCCAGCCATGACCGGGACAAGGTCATCGCTGCCGCACTCGGCGAAGCGCTTAAAGCCGCGAGGGCCAGTGATGAAAGTGATGAGAACGCCGGACGGCCAACGGGCACGCAGCGGGCACGGACGCCGGAACGTTCATGACGAAAGCAAAGGCCCAGCGCGGAGGACGTGCTCTCTGCCTGGGCCTTCTCAGTGAGAGCGGGTGACGGGAATCGAACCCGCGTAGCCAGTTTGGAAGACTGGGGCTCTACCATTGAGCTACACCCGCGCGCGATCTTTCGGTCGCCATCCCGTAGCGTACAGGGTTTCGCGGGTGTTCGTGCGCGCTGGTCGGAGGGTGTGCGAGGGGCCCGGAGCCACCGGCTCCGGACCCCTCGGCGTCCGCGTCGGGCTGGCCGGATTCGAACCGGCGACCCCCGCCACCCAAAGGCGGTGCGCTAGCCAAACTGCGCTACAGCCCGCGGCCCGCAGCAGTCTAGCCGTTCCCAGGGGCGCCGGTCGTGCGGTGCGAGGGCGCGATCCGGTCGGCCGCCTCGGGTTCGACGCCGTCCTCGGCGGGGTGGGCCGGCGGGCGGTGCTCGGCGCGGCGCCAGGTCTCGAAGGCCGCGACGGTCGCGATGACGACGGCCGCGCCGAGGATCCAGCCCGCCAGCACGTCGCTCAGGTAGTGGACGCCGAGCGCGACGCGGCAGAGGCCGGACGCGACCGTGACGAGCGCCGCCAGCGTCCAGGCTGCGGCCTTCCAGGCGCCGCGCAGGACCGGCAGCAGGATGAGGACGATCACCGCGGTGCCGACGGCGGCGGTCATCGCGTGGCCGGAGGGGAACGAGCCGCCCGGCGCGTGCGCGATGGGCTGCGGCAGGGACGGGCGCGGGCGGTCGACGACGACCTTCAGCAGCAGGCCGAGCAGGCCCGCGACGGTGATCGTGGTGACGGCCCACAGGGCGAGGCGCTTGGCGCCGCGGTGCAGCAGCCGGCCGGCGAGCGCGACGATGGCCAGCCGGAAGACCCAGGCGTGGAACACGTACGAGGTGGCCTGGAGGGGGCGGACGAGCGCCCGGTGGTCCAGCGCGTACCCGTTGAGGGCGCGGGTGGCGTCGTCGTCCAGGCGGTGCATCGGGCCCCAGTGCGCGACGGCCGCCCACAGCAGGAAGGTGAACGGGACGGCGGCGAGCGCGACCGCCGTGCTCGCGAGGGCGAGGCGCAGGGTGAGGGGACGGAAGGGGATCGCCATCCCCGGCGGGTACCCGGCGGCCTCCTTTGTATGTCCTTGGCGGTCCTTTTGGCCCGGCGGGACAAATGTCCCGTTGGGACAAATGCGAGGTAGTGTGGGGTATTGAGACGACGAGAGACCGGAGCGAGAGGAAGGCGCGGTATGAGCGGGGAGTTCGACGGCAGGGTCGCGCTGGTCACCGGCGGTGCGTCCGGGATCGGGCTGGCCGTCGCGAAGCGGCTGGCGGCGGGCGGCGCGAAGGTCGTCGTCGCCGACCTGGCGCTGGACGGCGCGGAGCTCGCCGTCAAGGAGCTGGAGGCCGCGGGCGGCACCGCCGCGGCGGTCGCGATGGACGTCGCCGACCCCGCGTCGGCCGAGGCCGCCGTCCGGTCCGCCGTGGACGCCTACGGGGCGCTGCACCTGGCGGTCAACAACGCCGGCATCGCGTCGCCGGCGGCGCCGGTCGGGGAGACCGGGGTCGCGGACTGGACGCGGGTCATCGGCGTGAACCTGTCGGGCGTCTTCTACTCGATGCGCGCCGAGCTGCCCGAGATGGTGAAGGCCGGCGGGGGCGCGATCGTCAACGTGTCCTCGATCCTCGGCACCAACGGCGCCCCGGGCGCCGCGCCGTACGTGGCCGCCAAGCACGGCGTGGTCGGCCTGACCAAGACCGCGGCGCTGGAGTACGCGACGCGGGGCGTCCGCGTCAACGCCGTCGGCCCCGGCTACATCGAGACCCCGCTGCTCGCGCAGATGGACGACGAGGCGCGCGCCGCGCTCGTCGCCCTGCACCCGCAGGGGCGCCTCGGCCGCGCCGAGGAGGTCGCCGAGCTGATCGCCTTCCTGCTGTCGGACCGCGCCTCGTTCATCGAGGGCTCCTACCACCTGGTCGACGGCGGCTACGCCGCCCTCTGACCGCGACGAACAGGCCCTGAGGAGGGACCACATGAAGGCAGTGCAGTACCAGGAGGTCGGCGGGAAGCCCGTCGTGGTGGACGTTCCCGAGCCCGAGCCGGGTCCCGGCCAGGTCCTGCTGAAGGTGACGGCGGCGGGCGTCTGCCACTCCGACATCGCGGTGATGAGCTGGGGCGAGGACGAGATGTACATGCCGCTGCCGCTCACCCTCGGCCACGAGGGCGCGGGCACCGTCGCGGCGCTCGGCGACGGCGTGACGGGCGTGGAGGTCGGCGAGTCCGTCGCGGTCTACGGGCCGTGGGGCTGCGGCCGCTGCGTGATGTGCGCGCAGGGTGAGGAGAACTACTGCCTGGTCGCGCAGCAGGAGGGGATCTTCCCGCCCGGCCTCGGCGCGCCCGGCGCGATCGCCGAGTACCTGCTCGTCGACAACGCCCGCCACCTCGTGCCGCTGGACGGCCTGGACCCGGTGACGACGGTGCCGCTGACCGACGCCGGCCTCACCCCGTACCACGCGATCAAGCAGGCGCTGCCCCGGCTCGTCCCGGGCAGCACCGCGGTGGTCATCGGCACCGGCGGTCTCGGCCACGTCGGCATCCAGCTGCTCCGCGCGCTCAGCCCGGCCCGCGTCGTCGCGCTGGACGTCAACGAGGAGAAGCTGGAGCTCGCCCGCCGGGTCGGCGCGCACGAGGCGCTGCTGTCCGACGGCGCGGCCGCCGGGAGGATCCGCGAGCTGACCGGGGGGCGCGGCGCGCAGGGCGTGTTCGACTTCGTCGGCGTCCAGCCGACGGTGGACCTGGCGACCGCGGTCGCCGGGGTGGAGTCCGACGTGCTGATCGTCGGCATCGGCGGCGGCGCCGCCAAGGTCGGCTTCGGCGTCACCGCCTACGACGCCGCGGTCCGCGCGCCCTACTGGGGCAGCCGGTCCGAGCTGGTGGAGGTGCTGGACCTGGCCCGCGCCGGCGCGATCGACGTGCACGTGGAGACCTACTCGATCGACGAGGCGCCGAAGGCGTACGAGCGGCTGCACGACGGCAAGGTCAACGGCCGCGCGGTCATCCTGCCGAACGGCTGACCCGCGCGCGGAGGGGCGGCCGGCGCGCCCGGCCGCCCGCGCGTCACGCCTCGCGGAGCGCGCGGGCCTCGGCGTCGCGCAGGTCGAACTCCAGCCGGGCCTTGTCGATCTCGCCGAGGTGGTCCTCGACCCAGCCGAACAGCGAGACGACGTTGCAGAGCAGGGTGCGCCCGAGATCGGTGAGGGCGTAGTCGACGCGCGGCGGCGTCACGGGCGTGACGGTGCGGTCGACGATGCCGTCGCGCTCCAGCCCGCGCAGCGTGACGGTGAGCATCCGCTGGCTGATGCCGTCGATCCCGCGGCGCAGCTCGGAGAAGCGGTGCGGGCGGTCGCCCAGCAGGGCGATGACCTCCAGCGACCACTTGTCGCCGATCCGGGCCAGGATCTCGCGGCCACGGACGGCCGCGGGCTCGTGGCAGGCGCCCGCGTCGCCGGTCCGCGCGCCGTCCGGTTCGCCCATGGTTCCCTCCGTGTGACCAGCGCAGCCCGGGGTGCGCTGCGCAGTTCCAAGTGCCTTCTTGTGCCCCGGCGGGTGGAAACCGAGGATGAAGACGGTTCCCGAAAGGAACCTGCTTACTCCCTATAACCACCTAGGAGACACCATGACCACCGGTGTTGTCGAGATCCCCGGCTACATCGCCGGCACGTGGGTCATCGACCCGGTCCACTCCACCGTCGGCTTCACCGTCCGGCACCTGATGATCAGCAAGGTGCGGGGCCGGTTCGGCACCGTCGAGGGCACCATCGTGACGGCCCCCGAGGTGCTGGACTCCGGCGTCACCGCCACCGTCGACCTCGCCTCCATCGACACCGGCAACGCCCAGCGCGACGAGCACGTCCGGTCGGCCGACTTCCTGGACGTGGCGAAGTTCCCCGCCATGACCTACCGCTCGACCGGCCTGCGCCGGAACGGCGACGACTTCGTGCTGGACGGCGAGCTGACGCTCCGCGAGATCACCCGACCCGTCGCGCTGGACCTGGAGCTCGGCGGCTTCGGGCCCGACCTCACCCGCACCGACGGCGGCGGCGCCCGCATCGGCTTCACCGCGACCGGCGAGATCGACCGCCTGGAGTACGGGGTGGGCGACGCCGGGGCGCTGCCCGGCGGCGGCGTCGGCCTCGGCCAGAAGGTGCAGGTCATCCTGGAGATCCAGGCCGCCCTCCAGGACTAGCCGACGGCGTCGAGCAGCGCGGGCAGCTCCGCCAGGGACGCGATGCGGGAAACGTCCTCGGCGCCGCCCGCCCCCGCGCGGTCGAGCCAGACGCCGTGCAGCCCGGCCGCCGCGGCGCCGCGGGCGTCCACCTCCAGCCGGTCGCCGACGTAGGCGACCTCGCCGGGCGCCAGGCCGAGCCCGGCGCAGGCCGCGCGGAAGATCCGCGGGTCCGGCTTTGCGGCCCCGGCCGCGCCCGAGGCCAGCACGTAGGGCAGGACGGCGCCGAGGCCGAGCCGCTCGACCTTGGCGCGCTGGCCGACGCCGTCGCCGTTGGTGACGACGCCGAGCCGGCGCCCGCGCAGCGCGGCGAGCGCCGGGCCGACGTCGGGGAAGGCCCGCCAGGCGGCCTCGTAGCGGGCGAGGTAGCCGGCGAGCCAGGCGTCGGCGCGGGCCTCGTCCCAGTCGCCGAGGCCGAGCTCGCGGGCGAGCGCGGTGACGCGGAAGCGGCGCTGCCCCGTCCAGTCGAGGTCGCCGGCCAGGTAGCGGCGGTCGGCCTCCCAGGCCAGCTCGGTCCAGCGCGCCGCGAGGGGCCCGGGGTCGCGGTCGGGGAAGCCCGCGGTGACCGCCTCGTCCATCGCGGCCGCGTGGTCGAGCAGCGTCCCGTCGAGGTCGAACAGCACGCCCCGCACGCTCATCCGGGGGCCTACAGCTCGACCGGGTAGTCGAGGGACAGCTCGTCGGCGGGGACGCCGCGGATGCCCCAGTTCACCGGCGGCACGTCCACGATGGTGATCTCCAGGTCGGCGGGGTCCAGCGCCAGGGCCGGGACGAGCCGGGCGTACAGGTCGCGGACGAGGCCGCGCTTGGCTTCGTCGCTCCGGCCGGTGAAGCAGAGGATCTCCACGATCAGGTAGCGGTCGCCGCGCATCGGGGCGACGAGGTCGCCGTCGTCCAGCAGCAGGAAGCGGTGGAAGCGCTTGCCGTCCGGCAGCCGCCAGGCGGCGCGCAGCGAGGCGTGCAGCAGGTCCGACAGCTCGCCCCGGCGGTCCGCCCACGCCGACCGCCGCCCGTACACCTTGATCTGTGCCATATCGGATGATCTTAGAGCGCGGCCGCGTCGCCGGGCGGCAGCCAGTCGCGGGCGGGGTCGTACTCCAGCCAGCGGCGGGCGCGGCCGGTCTCGGCGAGGGAGCGCAGCAGCGCGGGCAGCTCCGGGTGCCGGGCGGCGGCGTCCCAGACCAGCGACCACGCGTACAGCGGCGTCGGGTCCGCCAGCGGGACCGCGCGGACGCCCGGCACGTCCGGCAGGCGCGCGTCGGCGGGCAGCAGCGTGAACGCGCCGGGGACGTCGCGCACCGTCGCCAGCAGGTGCCCGGCACCGAGGTTGACGCCCTCGGCGCGGTCGTCGACGCCGAACCGGTCGGCGAAGGCGCGCAGGAAGTCCAGCCGCTCGGCGGCGGCGGGGAACAGCAGCCGCGAGCCGCCGAGGTCGGCGGGGCGCAGCACGTCCCGGCCCGCGAGGGGATGGTCCGCGCCGAGCAGGGCGTCCACCGGTTCGAGGCGGACGGGCCGGTGCGCGAGGGCGTCCCCGCGCGGGTGCCCGGTCGCGTGCACCCGCCCGAACCCGGCGTCGGTCTCGCCGCGCAGCAGCGCCTCCACGACGGAGGGCAGGTCGCGGGCCCGGCCGAGCTCGACGGCCGGCGCGGCGCCGGCCGCGATGGCCTCGCTGATCGTGCGGGCGGGGTCGTACAGGTGGCCCCACACGTCCACCCGCAGCGGGCGGCCGTCCGCGCGGACGGCCGCCACGGCGGCGTCGGCGGCGGCCAGGGCGCGGCGCGCGGGCTCCAGGAACCGCCGTCCGGTCGCGGTGAGCTCCACGCCCTGCCCGCGCTCCAGCAGCCGGGCGCCGAGCCGCTCCTCCAGGCGCGCGACGCGCTTGGACAGCGCCTGCTGCGTCACCGCCAGCTCCGCCGCCGCGCGCCCGAAGTGCCGCGTCCCGGCCACCGCGACGAACGCCCGCACCTGCGCCAGATCCAGATCCATTGACGGGCGCGCGCTCAGGACATGCCGAACCAGCCGGGCACGTCCAGGCGCCACAGGTCGTCGGGCGTCATCGTGCGGAGGGCGTCCTCGACGTCGCGCAGCCGGCCGTCGCCGAGGGCGGCGGCCCAGCGGGCGCGGGCGGCGTCGAAGGCGCGCTCGGAGCGGGCGAGCGCGTCGGAGCCGTGCGGGGTGAGGCGGACGACCTTGCGGCGCGCGTCCAGCGGGTCGCGGCTCCGCTCGACGTACCCGAGGCGCTCCAGCGCGTCGATCGTCTTGCCCGCCGCCTGCTTGGTGACACCGAGCCGCTGCCCGAGCTCGACCGCGGTGCTGCCGCGCGGCCCGATCGCCTGGAAGACGAACCCGTGCAGCGGCTTCAGGTGCGGGTGGCCGTGCGCGGCGAGCTCGGCGTGCGCCTCGTCGATGATCGTGCGGAAGGCCAGGAACAGGCGGAGCGGCAGCTCGAACCCCGGCGGATCCTCGGTCGGCATGCGCACGACCCTAGACCAGGCGGCGCTACACGCCGAGGTAGGCCAGCACCGCGAGGACGCGGCGGTTGTCGTCCTCCGACACCGGCAGCCCGAGCTTGGCGAAGATGTTGTTGGTGTGCTTGCCGATCGCCTTGTCGGTGACGAACAGCGCGCTCGCGATCGCGGCGTTGGAGCGGCCCTCGGCCATCAGCCCGAGCACCTCGCGCTCGCGCGGCGTCAGCATCTGCAGCGGCTCCTCGCGGGCGCGGCGGGTGAGGAGCTGCGCGACGACGTCGGGGTCCAGGGCGGTGCCGCCGGCGGCGACGCGGCGGACCGCGTCGACGAACTGGCCGACGTCCGACACCCGGTCCTTCAGCAGGTAGCCGATGCCGCCCGAGCCGTCGGTGAGCAGCTCGCGGGCGTAGAGCCGCTCGACGTGCTGGGACAGCACCAGCACCGGCAGGCCCGGGACCTCCCGGCGGGCGGCGAGCGCCGCCGCCAGCCCCTCGTCGGTGAAGGTCGGCGGCAGCCGCACGTCCACCACCGCGACGTCGGGCCGGTGCGCGGTGAGCGCGCGGAGCAGCGACGGGCCGTTGTCGACGGCCTCCACCACCTCGAACCCGAACGCCTCCAGCAGGCGGATCAGCCCGTCCCGGAGGAGGGCGAGGTCCTCGGCGATGACGACGCGCACGGCAGCTCCATGGTCACGACGGTCGGCCCGCCGGGGGGACTGGTCACCGCCATCGTCCCATCGAACGCCGCCAGCCGCCGTTCGATGCCGCGCATGCCGCCGCCCTGCGCGGGGTCGGCGCCGCCCGCGCCGTCGTCGCCGACCAGCAGCACCAGCCGGTCCGGATCCTGCTCGATCTGCACCCACGCGCGCCGCGCGCCGCTGTGCTTGACGACGTTGGCGAGCATCTCGGCCACCGCGAAGTAGGCGGCCGACTCCACCGGCGCGTCGGTGCGGCCCCGCAGGCCGATCCGCACGTCCACCGGGATCGGCAGGGTGAGCGCGAGCGCCCGCACCCCGCCGTCCAGGCCGCGCTCGGCGAGCACCGGCGGGTGGATGCCGCGCACCAGGTCGCGCAGCTCGGTGAGGGCCTGGCCGCTCGCGGCGCGGGCCTCGGCCAGCAGCCCGCGGGCGGCGTCGGGGTCGCGCTTCATCAGCTCCTCGGCGAGCCCGATGTGCATGCTGAGCGCGACGAGCCGCGCCTGCGCGCCGTCGTGCAGGTCGCGCTCGATGCGGCGCAGCTCGGCGGCCGAGGCGTCCACGGCGTCGGCGCGGGTCGCGGTGAGCTCCCGGACGCGCGCGGCGAGCGCGCCCCGCGTCGGCGCGAGCAGCGACCGGTTGAACAGCGCGTGCCCCTTCAGGATCCCCTCGCCGAGCGCCGCGCCCAGCACGACCAGCAGGGCGCCGAGGGCGATCGACCCGACCGACCCGACGATCCCCCAGTCGTCCAGCATCCAGAACGGGCCCCAGCCGAACGTGGCGACGTGCCCGATCCAGGGGGCGACGGCGACGCCCTCGACGCCGTACACCACGAGCGCGGCGGGCAGCAGCCCGAGCAGCAGCCCGACGGGGACGTTGAGGAGCGTCCACAGCAGGTCCCGCCAGGTCGCCGGGTCGCGCAGCATCGCCGCGACCCGCCGGAACGGCGACCCGGCCGGGGGCAGCGGCCGGTAGGGGGAGGGGACGTCCACTCCCGACCACTCGGCCGCCCACGCCCGCTGCCGGTCCGCCAGCGCGCGCGTCGCGAGGACGGCGGCGGGCAGCAGGAACAGGCCGGCGCCGACCGGGAGCAGCGCGATCGACACCACCGTCACCACGAACAGCGGGATGCACGCCGCCTGGGAGAGGACGGCCTGCACGAGACCGCGCACGCCCACCGTCCAGGCCCGCCGGACCGTCTTCGCCAGGAACTCCGTCACGCCCCCATTCTGCGGCGGCCCGGGCGCCCGCGGCAGTGGTGCCAGGCCCACCATCGCCGCGTCCGGGAGGGGTCCTGTTCCGCGCGCGGGGCGACAAGCGGCCCCCGAACCGCGAGAATGCGAGGCGACATCCAGGGGAGAAAGCGAATCGAACACGTGACAGCGACCATCAACCAGCCCGCCGACGACCAGGCCGCCGCGGGCGGCCCGCCCCCGGTCACGCAGCGGATCGCCGCCGAGCTCGGCGTCCGCGAGAACCAGGTGCGCGTCGCGGTGGACCTGCTCGACGGCGGCTCCACCGTCCCGTTCATCGCCCGCTACCGCAAGGAGGCGACCGGCGCCCTCGACGACGCCCAGCTGCGGGCGCTGGAGGAGCGCCTGCGCTACCTGCGCGAGCTGGACGAGCGGCGGGCGGCGATCCTGGAGTCCATCGAGTCCCAGGGCAAGCTGACCGGCGAGCTGCGCGCCCAGATCATGGCCGCCGACGCCAAGGCCCGCCTGGAGGACATCTACCTGCCCTACAAGCCGAAGCGGCGCACCAAGGCGCAGATCGCCCGCGAGGCCGGCCTGGAGCCGCTCGCCGACGCGCTGTTCGGCGACCCGTCGCAGGACCCCCAGGCCACCGCCGCCGGCTACGTCGACGCCGGCAAGGGCGTCGCCGACGCGGCCGCCGCGCTGGAGGGCGCCCGCGCCATCCTCGTCGAGCGGTTCGCCGAGGACGCCGACCTCATCGGCGCGCTCCGCGAGAAGATGTGGACGACCGGCCGCATGGTGTCCAGGGTCCGCGCGGGCAAGGAGGAGGCCGGGGCCAAGTTCTCCGACTACTTCGACTTCGCCGAGCCCTTCGCCAAGCTGCCCTCGCACCGCGTCCTCGCGCTGCTGCGCGGCGAGAAGGAGGAGGTCCTCGACCTCGACCTGGAGCCGGAGGAGACCGGCGACGACGCGCCCGCCCGCTCGTCCTACGAGATCGAGATCGCCCGCCGGTTCGGCGTCCGCGACCAGGGCCGCGCCGCCGACAGGTGGCTGCTGGACGCCGTCCGCTGGGCCTGGCGCACCCGCATCCTGGTCCACCTCGGCATCGACCTGCGCACCCGGCTGCGCCAGGAGGCCGAGGACGAGGCCGTCAAGGTGTTCGCCGCGAACCTGCGCGACCTGCTGCTCGCCGCGCCCGCCGGCACCCGCGCCACCATGGGCCTCGACCCGGGCCTGCGCACCGGCGTCAAGGTCGCGGTCGTGGACGGCACCGGCAAGGTCGTCGCCACCGACACGATCTTCCCGCACGAGCCGCGCCGCCGCTGGGACGAGTCGATCGAGACGCTCGCCCGCCTCGCCCGCGAGCACGAGGTGGACCTGGTGTCCATCGGCAACGGCACGGCCTCGCGCGAGACCGACAAGCTCGCCGCCGACCTCATCGCCCGCCACCCCGACCTGAACCTCACCAAGATCATGGTGTCGGAGGCGGGCGCGTCGGTGTACTCGGCGTCGGAGTACGCCGGCCGCGAGCTGCCCGGCATGGACGTCTCGCTGCGCGGCGCGGTCTCCATCGCCCGCCGCCTCCAGGACCCGCTGGCCGAGCTGGTGAAGATCGACCCCAAGTCCATCGGGGTCGGCCAGTACCAGCACGACCTGTCGGAGGTGAAGCTGTCGCGGTCGCTGGACGCCGTCGTCGAGGACTGCGTGAACGCCGTCGGCGTGGACGTCAACACCGCGTCGGCGCCGCTGCTCACCCGCGTGTCGGGCATCGGCACCGGCCTCGCCGAGAACATCGTCGCCCACCGCGACGCCAACGGCCCCTTCCGCAGCCGGAGCGGGCTGAAGGAGGTGCCGCGGCTCGGCGCCAAGGCGTTCGAGCAGTGCGCCGGATTCCTGCGCATCCCCGGCGGCGACGACCCGCTGGACGCCTCGGCCGTCCACCCCGAGTCCTACCCGGTCGTCCGGCGCATCCTGGACGCCGCCGGCGGCGACCTCAAGGGCCTCGTCGGCAACACCGCCGTGCTGCGCGGGCTGCGGCCCGCCGACTTCGTCGACGGCACCTTCGGGCTGCCGACCGTCACCGACATCCTCGCCGAGCTCGACAAGCCCGGCCGCGACCCGCGCCCGGCGTTCAAGACGGCCACCTTCAAGGAGGGCGTCGACAAGCTGTCGGACCTGGAGAAGGGGATGCTGCTGGAGGGCGTCGTCACCAACGTCGCCGCGTTCGGCGCGTTCGTGGACGTCGGCGTCCACCAGGACGGCCTGGTGCACATCTCCGCCATGTCGGACAAGTTCGTGGCCGATCCGCGCGACGTCGTCAAGCCCGGCGACATCGTCCGGGTGCGGGTCCTGGACGTCGACCTGCCGCGCAAGCGGATCTCGCTGACGCTGCGCCTGGAGGACGCCCCCGAGGGCGCCCGCCGCGGCGGCCGTCCGGGCCGTCCCGAGGGCGCCCGTCCGGAAGGCGGCGGCGGCCGGAACCAGGGCGGCGGGCGCGGCCAAGGCGGCGGCGGGCGCGGCCAGGGCGGCCGGGGCCAGGGCGGCGGCGGGGGAGCCCGCCGCGAGCCGCAGGGCGGCGGCGGCAGCGGCGCGATGGCCGACGCGCTGCGCCGCGCCGGCCTCGACAAGGGCCTGCCCCGCCAGGACCGCAAGGGCCGCTGACGCGACGAGGCCCCGTCCCCCGGATTCCGGGTGACGGGGCCTCCGCGTCCGCTCAGCCTCGCTCGTCCGGGTCCTGCGGCCCGCGGATCGGCTGGCGCGGCAGCTGCTGCCGGGAATGCGGCGGTGGCCTGTACTGGCCGAGCGGGTCCTGCGCGTAGGGGCTGCGCTGCGGCGGCTGCTGGGGAGGCTGCGGCGGCTGCGGGTAGGGCTCCTGCGACGGCGCCGCCAGGATCCCGCCGTCCAGGGGCGACAGGCCCGACGTCGGGCGCCGGTGGGCGGGGCCGCCGAACGGATCCTGGGCGGGCGCGACCGCCTCGGGCTCGTACGCCTCGTGCTGGGCGAGCGGCCGGTGCCGGGGGAACTGCAGGACGGCGGCGACGGCGACGGCGAGCGCGACCAGGCGCAGCAGCCCGTGCAGGCCGCCCGACGGCCACTGCTCCCCGTACAGGAAGGTGCCCATCAGCAGCAGGTAGGTCTTGGCGCTGACCGTCATGACGGCCGCCACGATCGTCACCCGGCAGCGCTGGAACGCCGCGACCATGATGCCGAAGCCGATCGCCGCCGACAGGACCGTGATGTAGGGGTAGGCGGTGGCGAGGATGCCGAGGCCGAGGTGCCCGTGGTCGGCCCACCCCTTGATCGCCAGCTCGGCGGTGCCGACCGGGAACCCCGACGACAGGCCGTAGGCGATGCCGGTGACCGGGCGGGCGTGCCGGCCGTCGGGCCGGTGGTCCTCGAACACCAGCACCGCGAGCGGCACCACCACCGCCGGGGCGAGCGAGACGGCGAGCTTCCAGGCCGGCACGTCCACCGCGTGGATCGGCGGCGGGTGCCCGATGGAGGCGGCCAGCAGCAGGATCGCGACGCCGATGAGCGCCAGGCTGAGCCACTCGCGGGCGGTCAGCCGGTCGCCGAACCAGACCATCGCGATGACGATCAGCGGCAGCACCCCGGACATGAAGATCGGCACCGCGACGCCGAGCGACAGCTTGGCCAGCGCGAGGATCTGCAGGCTGAGCCCGCCGAGCACCAGGGCCAGCGCGATGAGGAAGACCCAGCTCGACAGGATCGTCCAGATCATGTGCAGGATCCGGTTGCCCCGCAGCGGTGCCATCCGGTCCGCCGCGATCTTGAAAAGGGCGAAGCCGAGGTAGTACAGCGCGGTGGCCGCGAAAGCCGCAACTATCCCGTTCATCCCGGACGAGTATGGAGGACACCGTGCGTTATGTCACACGTGCAGGTCGGAGCGCGAAACGTGCGTGCAACAATGGGCGGATAGGCGTCGCGAGCGCCGGCCGCACCCCGCCGCGCACCCCCGCGCGGTCCGCGGCCGGTCGATCACCCGTGTGATCGTTCCCGCGATGTCCCCGCCGTGTCCGCAGGAAGCGCCGCGACCCCATAGACTTGGCGCGCGGAGGCGCGGTGCCGGTTCTTCGGCGTGCCCGCGCCCGCCCGAGAGCCTGAAGGTGCCGATGGCGGGACCGATGGCTGAGCACGCGTCGAACGCCGCGGCCGAGACAGCGCCCGATCAAGGAGACACACCCCAGTGAAGACCGATGTCGAGGAGCTGACCCCCACCCGGGTCAAGCTCACCGTCGAGGTTCCGTTCGACGAGCTCAAGCCGAACCTCGACAAGGCGTACAAGGAGATCTCGCAGCAGGTGCGGATCAAGGGCTTCCGGCCCGGCAAGGTCCCCGCCCCGCTGATCGACAAGTACGTCGGCCGGGGTGCCGTCCTGCAGGAGGCCGTGAACGACGCGCTGCCCGAGCTGTACGGGCGCGCCGTCGAGGAGACCGAGATCTTCGTGCTCGGCCAGCCCGACGTCGAGGTCACCGAGCTGAACGACGGCGAGCAGTTCGCGTTCACCGCCGAGGTCGACATCCGGCCGAAGTTCGACGTGCCCGACTACGACGGCATCGAGGTCGTCGTCGACGACGCCGAGGTCACCGAGGAGCAGGTCGAGGAGACCCTCGGCAACCTGCGCGAGCGCTTCGCCTCCCTCACCACCGTCGAGCGGCCCGCCGAGTCCGGCGACTTCGCCACGATCGACCTCACCGCCGTCATCGACGGCGAGACCGTCGAGGACGCCGCCACCAGCGGCTACTCCTACGAGGTCGGCAGCGGCTCGGCCATCGAGGGCCTCGACGACGCCGTCACGGGCCTGTCGGCCGGCGACAGCAAGACCTTCACCGCGCCCCTCGCCGGCGGCGAGCGCGCGGGCGAGGAGGCCGAGGTCACCGTCACCGTCCAGTCGGTGAAGACCAAGGACCTGCCCGCGGCCGACGACGAGTTCGCGCAGATGGCCTCGGAGTTCGACACCGTCGAGGAGCTGCGCGCGGACGTGCGCACCCGCCTCGGCCGCCAGGTCAAGCTGCAGCAGCTCTCCGACGCCCGCGACAAGGCGCTGGAGGCCCTGCTGGAGAAGGTCGAGATCCCGCTGCCCGACGCGGTCGTCGACGACGAGGTGAACCGCCGCTTCCAGCAGCTGGAGCAGCAGCTCGCCATGTCCGGCATGACCAAGGAGGCCTACCTGGCCGACGAGGGCAAGACCGAGGAGGAGTTCGACGCCGACGTCCGCTCCGCCGCGACCCTCGCCGTCAAGGGCGGCTTCGTCCTCGACCAGCTCGCCGTCCAGGAGGAGCTCGGCGTCGAGAACGAGGAGCTGTCGGAGTACGTCGTCACCCAGGCCATGCAGATGGGCGTCGCGCCGCAGCAGCTCGCCGAGTACCTGACGCAGAACAACCAGCTCCCCGCGATCGTCGCCGAGGTGCTGCGCAGCAAGGCGCTCAACCTGGTGGTGGAGAACGTCACCATCAAGGACGAGTCCGGCAACGTCATCGACCCCGAGACGGTCCAGAACGAGCTGAACGCCGCGGCGGGCGAGACCGTCGAGGCCGCCGGCGAGGAGGCCGCCGAGGAGGCGCAGGAGATCGCCGACGCCGCCGCCGACGCGCAGCAGGCCGACGAGGCCGACGCGCTGGCGGCGAAGGAGGCGAACGCCGACGCGTCCGCCGCCGTCGACGCCGAGATCGACGCCGCCGCCAAGAAGGACGCCTGAGCGTCCGCCCGGGGCCCGCAGGGGCCTCATAGCACGTCACCGGGCACGCCCCGCATCCGCACCGGCGGATGCGGGGCGTCCCCCTTTGCGGGATCTTCAAGCCCGGATACGCCCCTGGCGAAAAGGCGGCCCTCCGGGCTTAAGCGGGGTGGCGGGCGCGTTAATGTCCAATCATCCGTACCGATTAAAGGACCGGAGGAACACCCGGTGCACATGCCTCCGACTTTCGAGTCGTCCCAGGTCCAGGCGCGGGTCGCCGAGGCGCCCCTGCTGCCCCTGGGGGACCAGCTCTTCCAGCGGCTCCTGCGCGAGCGCATCGTCTTCCTCGGCCAGCAGGTCGACGACGACATCGCCAACCGCATCTGCGCCGAGCTCCTGCTGCTGGCCGCCGACGACGGCCGGCGCGACATCACGCTCTACATCAACTCGCCCGGCGGCTCGGTCACGGCCGGCATGGCGATCTACGACATCATGCAGTACGTGCCGAACGACATCGTGACGGTCGGCATGGGCCTCGCGGCGTCCATGGGGCAGTTCCTGCTCTGCGCCGGCACGCCGGGCAAGCGCTACGCGCTCCCGCACGCGCGGATCATGATGCACCAGCCGTCCGGCGGCATCGGCGGCACGGCCTCCGACATCAAGATCCAGGCCGAGCAGATGCTGTACGTCAAGAAGACGCTCGCCGAGAAGATCGCCGAGCACACCGGCCAGTCCCTCGAGCAGATCGAGGCCGACTCCGACCGCGACCGCTGGTTCACCGCCGACGAGGCCAAGGACTACGGCCTCGTCGACCACGTGGTGCTGAGCGCCACCCAGGTGCCCTCCGCGGGCCCCGTCTCCTGACGACCGAAGACCTACGGAGGCACTGAAGTGAGCGACCTGATCCGTCCCCAGATCCACGCGGGCGGCCTGGCACCCCAGGTGGACAACCGCTACATCATCCCGTCGTTCGTCGAGCGCACCACGTACGGCGTCAAGGAGATGAACCCGTACAACAAGCTGTTCGAGGAGCGCATCATCTTCCTCGGCGTGCAGATCGACGACGCGTCGGCCAACGACGTGATGGCCCAGCTGATCACGCTGGAGTCGATCGACCCCGACCGCGACATCAGCATCTACATCAACTCGCCCGGCGGCTCCTTCACCGCCATGACGGCGATCTACGACACGATGCAGTTCGTCAAGCCCGACGTGCAGACGGTCTGCATCGGCCAGGCCGCCTCGGCCGCGGCCGTGCTGCTCGCCGCCGGCACGCCCGGCAAGCGCGCCGCGCTGCCGAACTCGCGGATCCTGATCCACCAGCCCGCGACCGAGGGCACCTACGGGCAGTCCAGCGACATCGAGATCCAGGCCCGCGAGATCATGCGGATCCGCGACCTGCTGGAGACGATCCTGTCCCAGCACAGCGGCAAGAGCCTGGAGGAAGTCCGCAAGGACATCGAGCGCGACAAGATCCTCACGGCCGACGAGGCCAAGACCTACGGGCTGATCGACGATGTCTTCGTCAGCAGGAAGCGTAAAGCAGAGGTAGTGTCGTCCTGAGACGACGCATGGATGTGGGTGATCCCCTGCCCGGTCGTCCTTCTTCCGGGCCGGGGGCTTACCAACCCCGTTGGAGACGGTAACGTCGATTCCAACGTCGAGAGCCTTCGGGACGCAACGCAGCTGCGCCGCAACCTCTCAGGCGGGCGGCCCCACGAAAAGGAGACAGTTGGGTGGCACGCATCGGCGACGGTGGTGACCTGCTGAAGTGCTCGTTCTGCGGAAAGAGCCAGAAGCAGGTCAAGAAGCTCATCGCGGGCCCGGGCGTGTACATCTGCGACGAGTGCATCGATCTCTGTAACGAGATCATCGAGGAGGAGCTCTCCGAGACCTCCGACCTCAAGTGGGACAGCCTGCCCAAGCCGCGCGAGATCTACGAGTTCCTCGACGGCTACGTCATCGGGCAGGAGACGGCCAAAAAGGCGCTTTCGGTCGCCGTCTACAACCACTACAAGCGGATCCAGTCCGGTGACACCGGCCGGGACGACGCGGTCGAGCTGGCCAAGTCGAACATCCTGCTGCTCGGTCCCACCGGATCCGGGAAGACGCTGCTCGCGCAGACGCTCGCCAAACTCCTCAACGTCCCGTTCGCGATCGCGGACGCCACGGCGCTGACGGAGGCCGGATATGTCGGCGAGGATGTCGAGAACATCCTCCTGAAACTGATCCAGGCGGCCGACTACGACGTCAAGAAGGCCGAGACCGGGATCATCTACATCGACGAGGTCGACAAGATCGCCCGCAAGAGCGAGAACCCGTCGATCACCCGGGACGTCTCAGGGGAGGGCGTCCAGCAGGCGCTGCTGAAGATCCTGGAGGGGACCACCGCGAGCGTGCCGCCGCAGGGCGGCCGCAAGCACCCCCACCAGGAGTTCATCCAGATCGACACCACCAACGTGCTGTTCATCTGCGGCGGCGCGTTCGCCGGCCTGGAGAAGATCGTCGAGTCGCGGGTCGGCAAGCAGGGCATGGGCTTCGGCGCGGTGATCCGCTCCAAGACCGAGTTCAGCGCCTCCTCGGCCCACCTCGCCGACGTGATGCCCGAGGACCTGCTGAAGTTCGGGATGATCCCGGAGTTCATCGGGCGGCTGCCGGTCATCACCAGCGTGCACAACCTGGACCGGGAAGCGCTGATCAACATCCTGACCGAGCCGAAGAACGCCCTGGTGCGCCAGTACCACCGGCTGTTCGAGCTCGACGGGGTGGACCTGGAGTTCACCGACGACGCCCTGGAGGCGATCGCGGACCAGGCGATCCTGCGCGGGACCGGCGCCCGCGGGCTGCGCGCCATCATGGAGGAGGTCCTCCTGTCGGTCATGTACGAGGTGCCGTCCCGGGTCGACGTGGCCCGTGTCGTCATCACGCGCGAGGCCGTCCTGGAGCACGTGAACCCGACCCTGGTGCCGCGCGAGCGCAGCAAGCGCGAGCCGCGCGAGAAGAGCGCCTAGCGCCTAGCACGGCACGCGCGAACGGCCCCGGACGCCGCGTCCGGGGCCGTTCGCGCGTCCGGGGTCAGGCGGGGGCGTTCTTGGCGGACTCGCCGAGGCCGGCCTCGCGGGCCAGGACGATCGCCTGGGCGCGGTCGGCGACGTGCAGCTTCATGAAGATGTTCGACACGTGGTTGCGGACCGTCTTCTGGCTGAGGAACAGCGTCGCGGCGATCTCGGAGTTGCTGCGGCCCTGCGCGATCAGCTCCAGGACCTCCCGCTCGCGCTCGGTGAGCTGCGGGAACGCGGCCTGCCGCGGGTCGGGCATGTCGGTGAAGTAGGTGAGGACGCGGCGGGCGATCTCGGGCCCGTAGATGGCCTCGCCGGCGGCGACCGCGCGGACGGCGCGGGCGATCTCCTCGGCGCCCGACTCCTTCAGCAGGTAGCCGCGGGCGCCCGCGCGCATCGCCGCGAACACCGAGTCGTCGTCGCGGAACATGGTGAGGACGAGGACGCCGATGCGCGGGCTCGTGCGGGTGATGGTGCGGGTCGCCTCGATGCCGTTGCCGCCGGGCATGTGCAGGTCCATGACGACGACGTCGGGCTGCAGCTCGGCGGCGAGGCGGACCGCCTCGGGGCCGCTCTCGGCCTCGGCGGCGACGTCGATGCCGCCGAGCGCCTGGAGCAGGCCCTTCAGGCCCTGCCGGAACACCGGATGATCGTCGGTGATCAGGACCCGGATCGCGTCAGCGCTCATGTCCCCGCCCGCCCTTCCCGTTCGGTGGCCGATGATACGCGGGCACCGCCAGCGGGAGCCGGGCCGCGACGATGGTGCCGCCGCCCGTCCGCGAGGTGATGGTGCAGGTCCCGCCGACCTCGGCGGCGAGCTCGCGCATGGCGGCGAGCCCGCCGGGGCCCGCGCCGCGGGCCTGCTCGGGCAGCCCGACGCCCGAGTCGGCGATCATCAGGTGCAGGTCGGCGTCGCGGCTCACCAGGACGAGCGCGGTCGCCGCGCGGGCGTGCTTGCGGACGTTGGCGACGGCCTCGGAGACGATCCAGTACGCGGCGACCTCGACGGCCGCGGGCAGCCCCTCGGGGTCGCCGTCGAAGCGGACGTCGACGCGGTCGGCGGCGCCCTCGGCGAGGGACTCGACGGCCGCGACGAGGCCGAGGTCGTCCAGGGCGGGCGGCCGCAGCCCGTGCGCCAGCTCGCGGATCTCCCCGACGGCGGTGGCGAGGCGGTCGCGCAGCTCGGTCAGCACCGGCTCGATCCGCTCGGGCTCCCCGCCGAGGGTGAGCCGCGCGGCGTCCAGCGACATCGCCAGGCTGGCGAGCGTCGGGCCGAGGTCGTCGTGCAGGTCGTTGCGGAGCCGGCGGCGCTCCTCCTCGCGGGTGGCGAGGATGCGCTCGCGCGAGCGCTGCAGGTCGGAGGTGAGCCGCAGCAGGTGGGGGATGCTCGTCAGGTGCGCGACGGCGGCGCCCGCGGCGAACGCGCCCGCCAGGCCCGTGGCGCGCGCCAGCAGCGCTCGCATCCCGCACCACCTCCCGGCCGGCGTCCCCTCGACGTGTGGACTGCCAGCCTGAAGCAGGCGGTGACCCGATGTCAGGTGACCGGTGTCCCGACCGCGGCGGGAACCGGAATGATCATTTCGGGTGGGGCGGCCGGTGCGGCCCGTTCACGCAGTAGGACGCGCGAGCGGGCGGGAAGGTTCGCACGGCACGTGCCACCGCCCCGTTCCCCGTAGAATCCGGTCCCGTGACTCAGCCCAGCATGGAGCGCGGCCCGGAGGCCGCCGACGTCGACCTGCCCACGAAGTACCAACCGGCTAACGTCGAGGGCAGGCTTTACGAGCGCTGGGTATCCGCGGGCTACTTCGGCGCCGACGCGGCGCGGCGGCCGGACGCGCCGTCGTACTCGATCGTGATCCCGCCGCCGAACGTCACCGGCTCGCTGCACATGGGCCACGCCCTGGACCACTCCATCCAGGACGCCCTGGTCCGCCGCCGCCGCATGCAGGGCTACGAGACCCTCTGGGTGCCCGGCATGGACCACGCCGGCATCGCCACGCAGAACGTCGTCGAGCGCGAGCTGGCCAAGGAGGGCCTGTCCCGCCACGACCTCGGCCGCGAGGCGTTCGTCGACCGGGTGTGGAAGTGGAAGGCCGAGTCCGGCGGCCGCATCCTCGGCCAGATGCGCCGCCTCGGCGACAGCGTCGACTGGTCGCGCGAGGCGTTCACCATGGACGACCGGCGCGCCCGCGCCGTCCGCACCATCTTCAAGCGGCTGTTCGACGACGGCCTGATCTACCGCGCCGAGCGCATCATCAACTGGTGCCCGCGCTGCCTGACGGCCCTGTCGGACATCGAGGTCGAGCACGCCGAGCGCGAGGGCGAGCTCGTCTCCATCCGCTACTCCGACGACCTCGTCGTCGCCACCACGCGCGCCGAGACGATGCTCGGCGACACCGCCGTCGCCGTCCACCCCGACGACGACCGGTACAAGCACCTGGTCGGCACCGAGGTCGAGCTGCCGCTGACCGGCCGCCGCATCCCGATCGTCGCCGACGAGCACGTCGACCCGGCGTTCGGCACCGGCGCCGTCAAGGTCACCCCGGCGCACGACCCGAACGACTTCGAGATCGGCCGCCGCCACGACCTGCCGTCGCTGTCGGTCATGGACGAGCGCGGCGTCATCACCGCGCCCGGCCCGTTCCAGGGCCTGGACCGCTTCGAGGCGCGGCCCGCCGTCGTCGCCGCGCTCCGCGAGGACGGGCGGATCGTCAAGGAGGTCCGGCCCTACCTGCACGCGGTCGGGCACTGCCAGCGCTGCCAGACCGTCGTCGAGCCGCGCGTCTCGCTGCAGTGGTTCGTCAAGGTCGCGCCGCTCGCCAGGGCGGCGGGCGACGCCGTCCGCGACGGCCGCACCGCGATCCACCCGCCGGAGATGGCGCCCCGCTACTTCGAGTGGGTCGACAACATGCACGACTGGTGCATCAGCCGGCAGCTCTGGTGGGGCCACCGCATCCCCGTCTGGTACGGGCCGGACGGCGAGGTCGTCTGCCCGGGGCCGGACGAGGAGGCCCCGGCGGGCTGGACGCGGGACCCCGACGTCCTCGACACCTGGTTCTCCTCGGCGCTCTGGCCGTTCTCCACCCTCGGCTGGCCCGAGGAGGGCGCCGACCTGGCGCGCTTCTACCCGACGTCGGTGCTGGTCACCGGCTACGACATCCTGTTCTTCTGGGTCGCCCGGATGATGATGTTCGGGCTGTACGCGATGGACGGCGTCGTGCCGTTCGAGGCCATCGCCCTGCACGGCATGGTCCGCGACCAGAACGGCAAGAAGATGTCCAAGTCGTTCGGCAACGTCGTCGACCCGCTGGACTGGATCGACCGCTACGGCGCCGACGCCACCCGCTTCACGCTGCTGCGCGGCGCGAACCCCGGCGGCGACGTCCCGGTCGCCGAGGACTGGGCGCAGGGCTCGCGCAACTTCTGCAACAAGCTGTTCAACGCGACGCGGTTCGCGCTGATGAACGGCGCGCACGTGCGCGGGGACCTGCCCGCCGAGCTGACCACCGTCGACGCCTGGATCCTGTCGCGGCTGCAGACCGTCGTCGCCGATGTGGACGGCTACCTGGAGTCCTACGAGTTCGCCAAGGCGTGCGAGACCCTCTACCACTTCGCGTGGGACGAGGTCTGCGACTGGTACGTCGAGCTGTCCAAGGTGCAGCTGAACGACCACCGGGCGGACGCGACGCGCCGCGTCCTCGGCGAGGTGCTGGACACGCTGCTGCGGATGCTGCACCCGGTGATCCCGTTCGTCACCGAGGAGCTGTGGACGACGCTGACCGGCGCGGAGACCGTCGTCACCGCCGCCTGGCCCGCCGTCGACGGGGCGCGCGCCGACAAGGCCGCCGAGGCGACCGTCGAGTCGCTGCAGCGGCTGGTCACCGAGGTCCGCCGGTTCCGCGCCGACCAGGGCCTGAAGGCCGGGCAGCGCGTCGCCGCGGCGCTGGAGTGGGGCGACTCGCCGCTCGTCGCGCACGAGGAGGCCGTCCGGTCCCTGCTGCGCCTCACCGTGCCGGCCGAGGGCTTCACCGCCACCGCCTCGCTGCCGGTGGAGGGGGCCGTCGTCCGGCTCGACACCGCCGGGGCCATCGACGTGGCGGCCGAGCGCAAGCGGCTGGAGAAGGACCTGGCCGCCGCGCGCAAGGACGCCGCGCAGACCCGCGGGAAGCTCGGCAACGAGGCGTTCATGGCCAAGGCCCCCGAGGCCGTCGTCGCCAAGAACCGCGGCCGCCTCGCGCAGGCCGAGGCCGACATCGCGCGGCTGGAGTCCCAGCTCGCGGCGCTGCCGGCCGGCTGATCCGCGCGGCCCGGCCGTCCGCCTGCGGGCGGCCGCGCCGCGCGTTACGATCCGTTGCTGTTGGGATGATCTCGGATGCCTGGAGCGCAATGGGCGACGCACCGGACGCGGTGACCGATCCCGCGGGGGAGCGGCCCGCCTCGCCGTTCGCGGACTCCCCGCCCTGGTGGGCGGCCGAGCCCGCGGCGGAACTCGTCGGCGCGGGCACCGGCCCGCTGCCGGTGGCCGCCGCCCCCGACCGGCCGGCCGCGCCGCCGTTCGTCCACGACGTCCCTGTCCAGGCGGCACCCGCCGACGCGCCGCCCGCCCCCGCCGACGCGCCGCCCGCGCCGCCTGCCGCGCCGCGCTCTCGCCGCCCGTTCGTCCTCGGCGCCGCCGCGGCGCTCGCCGTCGCGGCGGCCGCCGGCGCCGCCGTCCTCGTCGCGGACCGGTCGCCCGAGCCGCTGCGCATCGCGATCCCCGCGTCCGCGGGCGGCCTGAGCCGCTCCGCCGCCGCCCCGTCCGCGAGCGCCGCCTACCCGTTCGTGGCGGGTCGGGCTGCCGACCTCGGCCTGCCGGTCCGGTCCGCCGTCTACACCGGCGCCGGCGCCCGCTCGGTGCTGTTCCTCGGCGGCACCGGCGAGATCGACGACCCGGCCGCGCTGCTGGCCCGGCTCCGCCCGGCGACCTTCATCTCCGCGCACGCCGTCCAGCCGGGCGCGGGCGGCGGCAAGGCCGCCTGCGGCCGCTTCGCCGTCCTCGCCGAGATCCACCAGTACTGCGCCTGGGCGACCGCCGACACCTTCGGCGTCCTCGCCTCCGACGTCCCCGTCGCCCCCACCGCGACCGGCGACCTCAGCCCCGTCCTCCGCACCCTCCGCCCCGCCCTGGAGCACCGCGGCTGACCGCCTCACACGTCGAACAGCCTCTCGGTATCGGCCCCCACCAGCTCCAGAACCCGGCCGACGAAGTAGACGGTGCCGAGCGCCACGACGTGCCGCCCGAGGCCGTCCAGCGCCAGGTCGGCGGCCTCGACCACCTGCCAGGACGCCGGCAGCGCCCGCTCGAAGCGCAGGTGCTCCTGCGGCAGCCGGACGAAGGTCACCGGCAGGTCGTCGAGCTCGGCGACCGCGCCGTCCAGGTCCTTGTGGTCGGGCAGGCAGACGAGGACGCGGTCCACCGAGCCCCAGCGGGCGCGGGCGGCGGCGAGCGCCACGGCGACGCCCCGGCGGTCGATGGCGGAGTCGGCGAGCACCTCGGTGCCCCCGGCGCGATGCCAGGACAGGCGGCCCGGCAGGCGGACCGAGCCGAGGACGGCGCGCAGCCGCGCGGGCGCCGGACCGGGCCGCCCGAGCTCGGCGAGGAGCCGCAGCGCCGCGCCGTACCCGGTGCGGGCCGCGTCCCGGCCGAGCCCGGCCGGCAGCAGGGCGGCGGGCAGCGCGGGCGGCGGCTCCGCGCCCGCCCCGTCCAGCCCCGCGAGGACGCGCGCCACCTCCGCGGACTGCGGGGCGGCGACCACGGCGCGGGTGCCGGGGCCGACGATCCCGGCCTTCTCCGCGGCGATCTCGGTGACGCTGTCGCCGAGCACCCCCAGGTGCTCGGCGAAGATCGGGGTGATGGCCGCCACCAGCGGCGGGTACAGGCTCACCTCGTCGGATTGGCCGCCCATGCCGGCCTCCAGCACGAGCGCGTCCGCGCCGGCGTCGGCGGCGTGCAGCACGCCCGCCAGCGTGAACAGCCCGGACGGCGACAGGTGGCCCCGGCCGGGCGCCGCCGGCAGCGCCGCCTCCAGCCGTCCGGCCAGCGCAGCGAACGCGTCCTCGGCGACGGCGCGCCCGTCCACCCGGATGCGGTCGCGGTTGCCGCGCAGCCCCGGGCTGGTCACGGTGCACACCCGCAGGCCCGCCGCCGCGAGCGTCGCGGAGGCGTAGACGGCCGCGGTGCCCTTGCCCTTCGACCCGACGACGGTGAGGACGGGCCGTCCGGCCTCGGCGGCGCCGAGCGCGGCCGCCATCTCCCGCGCCCGGCCGAGGTCGCGGCGCGAGCCGGTCGCGCGCGCCGTCCACTCCCGGAAGAACACCTCGTCCGCGCTCACCTGACCCGCCCCCTCGGATTGCGCCGCACCCGCGGCTCGATGCCCGCGCCGAGCGCGATCATCAGCACGGTGGCCGGCACGGTCGGCTCGTTCAGCCGCGCCGCCACCCGCGGCGGGTCCGCCCCCACTCTACGTAGACCCGGCGGCCGGGCCGCGTGCCGAGGACGGGCGCCGGGACGGCCCGGCGGCCGGGCCCCGCCGAGTAGGCTGGGGGCGTCCGTTTCCGCAGGCATGGAGCATCGTGAGTCAGGTAACCGAACCGCTGGACTACCGCGGCGCCGTCGGCGCGATCATGGCCCGGGGGGTGGAGTGGGAGATCGACCCCACCCTCGACCGGATCCGCGACCTGGTCGACGTCCTCGGCGAGCCGCAGCGCGCCTACCCGGTGATCCACGTGGCGGGCACCAACGGCAAGACCAGCACCGCCCGCCTCATCGAGGCGCTGCTGCGCGAGCGCGGCCTGCGCACCGGCCTGTACACGAGCCCCGAGCTGACGACGCTGCGGGAGCGGATCGCGATCGACGGGGAGTCGATCTCCGAGGAGGCGTTCGTCGCCGCCTACGCGGACGTGGCGCCCTATGTCGAGCTCGTGGACGCCAAGGGCGGGTCGCGGCTGTCGTTCTTCGAGGTGCTCACCGCGATGGCGTTCGCCGCCTTCGCCGACGCGCCGGTGGACGTCGCCGTGGTCGAGGTCGGGATGGGCGGGACGTGGGACGCCACCAACGTCGCCGACGGCACCGTCGCGGTGGTCACCCCGATCGGGCTGGACCACACCGCCTACCTCGGCGAGACCGTCGAGGAGATCGCGGGGGAGAAGGCCGGGATCATCAAGCCGGGCGCGGTCGCGGTGCTCGCGCAGCAGCCCGTCGCCGCCGCCGAGGTGCTGCTCCGCAAGGTCACCGAAGTGGGCGCCGCGGTCGCCCGCGAGGGCATCGAGTACGGCGTGGTGGCCCGCGAGGTCGCCTTCGGCGGGCAGCAGATCGCGATCCGCGGCCTGCACGGCACCTACGACGACCTGTTCCTGCCGCTGTTCGGCGAGCACCAGGCGTCCAACGCCGCGACGGCGCTCGCCGCCGTCGAGGCGTTCGCGAGCGGGGCGCCGACGCAGGGCGACGTCGACCTGGACGCCGCGACGCGCGTCGCGCCCGGCGCGCCCTACACCGAGGGCGCCGAGGGGTCGCTGGACCCGGCGCTCGTGCGCAGCGGGCTCGCCGGGTCGGCCTCGCCGGGCCGGCTGGAGGTCGTGCGGACGGGCCCGACGGTGCTGCTGGACGCCGCGCACAATCCCGCCGGGATGGCCGCGAGCGTCGCCACCGTCACCGAGTCGTTCGGGTTCACCCGCCTGGTCGGGGTGTTCGCGGCCGCCGCCGACAAGGACGTCGCGGGGGTGCTGGACCAGCTCGAACCCGTCCTCGCCGAGCTGGTGGTGACGCGCAACTCCTCGCCGCGCTCGATGCCGGTGGACGAGCTCGCCGAGCTCGCCGAGGGGATCTTCGGGCCGGAGCGGGTGCACCCCGCCGAGCGGCTCGACGACGCGATCGACCGGGCCATCGGGCTGGCCGAGGAGACCGGCGAGTACCAGGGCGCCGGCGTGCTGATCACCGGGTCGGTGGTCACCGTGGGCGACGCCCGCACGCTGCTGAAGGTGGAGGGTCGATGAGCACCGGGACGGAGAGCGCGCGCACGGGGCCGGCGCGGAAGGGCGCGGGTCCGGCGCGCAGCATGCTGGCGACGGTGCTGGTGTGCGAGGCGATCGTGATCGCGCTCGCCATCCCGGTCGCGGTGGCGGTGCTGAAGGTGGACGGGGGCCTCGCGGGCGGCGTCTGCGGCGGCCTCGCCGTCGTGTGCGTCCTCGCGGCCGGGCTGCTCGGCCGCCCCTGGGGCGTGGCGGTCGGCTCGGTGCTCCAGGTCGCGATCATCGCGACCGGCTTCATGGTGCCGACCATGTTCGGGCTCGGCGTCGTTTTCGGATTGCTGTGGGCCACCGCGATTTGGCTCGGACGCAAGGCGGAGAAAGCGCAGGCGCGCTAAATTCGCGGGGACGCCCTACATTCTCCCGCCGATTATTCGCATTCCGAGTTAATGGCCCGATTCGGGCGATCTGTCGGTGGCGGACCGCTCGAAGGAGATGGCCGTGCCCCCCGACGTGCCCCCCGAGGCGCCCCCGCCCGCGCCCGCCTCCAGGCCGGGCCTCGACGCCCTCCCCGCGGCGTTCCTGGAGCCGCCCGGCGCGCGCCCGGCGCCGCCGGTCCATCCGGCGGCCGGACGGCTCGCCGCCGCCGCGGCGGCGCTGCTCTCCCTCACGGCGCTCCCGGCGATCGTGCTGGTGCTGCCCGACACCACCCTCAACGTCGTCGCGGCCGCCGCCGCCGGCCTCGGCCTGGACACCGGCGGCCAGCGCGCCCTGCTGCGCGCCACCGGCCTGTCGCTGCCCGCCCTGCTGCTCGCCGTCCCGGCCGCCGCCGTCGCCGCCCGCCGCTTCGCCGCCCGCGCCGTCCTGCTGACGGGCGTCCTGCTGCTGCTCGCGGGCGTGCTCGCCGCCTCGCTGGCGGGCTCGGTCGCGGTCGTCGGCGCCGTCCGCGCGGTCCAGGGGGCGGGCGCGGGCATCGCGCTGCCCGCCACCCTCGTGATCGTCTGGGAGCGGCGCAGCGGGCCGCTCACGGCCGTGTGGGCGGGGACGCTCGCGGCCGGGCTGATCGCCGCGATGCCGGTGGCGCTGCGCGCCGTCCCGCTGGGCGGCCCGGACGCCGACTGGCGCCGCGCCCTCGCGCCCGTCCCGGCCGCCGCCGGCGCCGCGGCCGCCGCGACGCTGCTCTGCCTCGTGCTGCGCGCCAAGGGCACCCCGCCGCTGCCGGCGCTCCGCCGCACCGAGCGCGGCCAGCTCGCGCTGCCGCTCGTCCCGGCCGCCGGGTTCGCCTTCCTCGCCGTGCTCACCACCTTCCAGTGGTCGCCCGGCGGGCAGCTCGCCGTCGCCGCCGTCGCGCTCGTCGCGCTGCTCGGCCTCGCGCTCGCCGGCAGCCGGGACGCGACGGCCGGCAGCCCGAACGGCTGCGCCATCGTCATGCTCACCGCCGGCCTGCTCGGCTACCCGGTCGCCGGGCCGCTCGCCGGGCTGCTCGCCGCGGGCGCGCGCGCCGAGGGCGGCGGCGCCGTCCCGCTCGCGCCGTTCCTCGCCGGGGGAGCGGCCGCGCTCGCCGGCGCCCTCACCGCCGGGCTGCTGCCGCGCGACGCGGCCCGCCGCGCGGTGCTCGGCGGGCACGCGCTGGTCGTCGCCGCCGTCGTCGTCGCGCTGAGCGCCGACCTCACCGCCGCCCCGCTCGCCGCCCTGGTGCTCGGGCTGCTCGGCGCCGGGCTCGGCGCGGCCCTCGCCGCCGCGCTGCGCGACGCCGGCATCGGCGCCGCGCTGTTCGGCCTCGCGCTCTGCTTCCCGGCGGTGCTGACCGGCCAGCTCCTGGTGCTGTCGCTGCAGGTCGGGCGGCTCCAGGAGCTGCGCCCCGGCACCGTCGCCGAGCAGGTCTACGGGCTGTCGGCCGGGTACCGGCTCTGGCTGATCAGCGCCGGCGTCATCGCGGTGCTGCTCGCCGGGGCCTGCGCGCGCGTCACCGCACGCCGGAACGGTCCGGCCGGGAAGGCGGCCGCGGGCCCGCGAGCCGGGTAAACTGCGCCCGCGAAGGTGTGCCGGCCGCCGCTGCGGCCACCGCCCGCCGGTGCCCGGCGCAGGCGCGTGCCACCCCATTCCACCTGCTTTGAGGAGAACGATCCCGTGTCCGAGCGCACTCTTGTCCTGGTCAAGCCCGACGGCGTCCGCCGCGCCATCGTCGGCGAGGTCATCTCCCGGATCGAGCGCAAGGGCCTGAAGCTCGTGGCGCTGGAGCTGAAGAACCTGCCGCGCGAGACCGCCGAGTCGCACTACGCCGAGCACTCCGGCAAGCCGTTCTTCGGCGAGCTGGTCGACTTCATCACCGGTGGCCCCCTCGTCGCGCTCGTCGTCGAGGGCCCGCGCGCCATCGAGGCGTTCCGCGCGCTCGCCGGCGCCACCGACCCGGTGAAGGCCGCCCCCGGCACCATCCGCGGCGACTTCGCCCTGGAGATCGGCGAGAACATCGTGCACGGCTCGGACTCGCCCGAGTCCGCCGAGCGCGAGATCAAGCTGTTCTTCCCCGAGGTGGCCTGACCGGAGCGCGGCCGGCGGCCCGACGGGGCGCCGGGCGACCGGACAACCCGCACCTGCGCGGTCTGAACGGGACACGCGGGCCGGAACCTTCCGGCCCGCGTGTCTTTTGTCGAAAAGAGCCCTGGTCAGTACAGGTTTTTTGGACACCCTCCCGCGGAGGGGTGTCTGCCCCGTGGCGTCACGGCACGTTACGATGGCAACGCCGCTCTGCACGCCCGACAATCATGAAGGGCTCCCTTTCTTCATGGGTAACAAGCTTTCCTTTCTCGGCCGTGACATGGCGGTCGACCTGGGGACCGCGAACACTCTGGTCTACGTGCGCGGGCGCGGCATCGTCCTCAACGAACCCTCGGTCGTGGCGATCAACACCAACACCGGCAAGATCGTCGCGGTCGGCATCGAGGCGAAGCGGATGATCGGCCGCACCCCCGGGAACATCGTCGCCGTCCGCCCGCTGAAGGACGGCGTCATCGCCGACTTCGACGTGACCGAGCGCATGCTGCGCTACTTCATCCAGAAGGTCCACAAGCGCCGCCACTTCGCCAAGCCGCGCATCGTGGTGGCCGTCCCGAGCGGCATCACCGGCGTCGAGCAGCGCGCGGTCAAGGAGGCCGGCTACCAGGCCGGCGCCCGCCGCGTCTACATCATCGAGGAGCCGATGGCCGCGGCCATCGGCGCCGGCCTGCCGGTGTACGAGCCGACCGGCAACATGGTCGTCGACATCGGCGGCGGCACCACCGAGGTCGCCATCATCTCGCTCGGCGGCATCGTGACCAGCCAGTCGGTCCGCGTCGGCGGCGACGAGCTCGACCAGGCCGTCATCTCGTTCTCCAAGAAGGAGTACTCCCTGATGCTCGGGGAGCGCACCGCCGAGGAGATCAAGATGGCGATCGGGTCGGCCTACCCCGGCGGCGAGGACGAGCCGCACGCCGAGATCCGCGGCCGCGACCTGGTGTCGGGGCTGCCGAAGACCGTCGTGATCTCCTCCGAGGAGGTGCGCCGCGCCATCGAGGAGCCGGTCAACGCGATCGTGGACGCGGTGAAGACCACCCTCGACAAGTGCCCGCCCGAGCTGTCGGGCGACATCATGGACCGCGGGATCGCGCTCACCGGCGGCGGCGCGCTGCTGAAGAACCTGGACGAGCGGCTCCGCGAGGAGACCGGGATGCCGATCCACCTGGTCGACAACCCGCTCGACTCGGTGGTGCTCGGCACCGGCAAGTGCGTCGAGGACTTCGACTCGCTGCGCCAGGTGCTCGTCCCGGAGTCGCGGCACTGACCATCACCCACGCTCACAGGAAACGGGAGGTCGGTGGGTGGACGACACCCGGCGGACCCGCACGGTCCTCGGTGTGCTGCTCGTTGTGGCGCTCGCGATGATCACGATCGACTACCGGGGCGGCGCCGACTCGCCGCTCCGCGGGCTGCGCGGCGCCGGCGCCGCGGTGTTCGGCCCGGTGGAGAGCGCGTCGGCGTCGGTGGTGCGGCCGGTCGGCAACACCTTCGACGCGATCACCGACGCGCCCGGCGAGCGGCGCCGCGCCGACCGGCTGGAGCGCGAGAACCAGCAGCTCCGCGAGCAGCTGCGGGCGAGCCGCCTGGACGCCGGCTCGGCGCAGCAGCTCGACCGGCTGCTCGGCACCGCCGGCATGGGCGGCTACCGCATCGTCGCCGCCCAGGTCATCTCGGCCGGGCAGGGCTTCGAGGACACCGTCACCATCAACGCGGGCGGCCGGAGCGGCGTGAAGCCCGACATGACGGTGATGAGCGCGGACGGCCTCGTCGGCCGCGTCACCCGCGTCGGCCCGACCACCGCGACGGTGCTGCTCGCCACCGACCTCACCTCCACCGTCGGCGCCCGGCTGGAGGACTCCAAGGAGATCGGCATCGTGCAGGGCCGCGGCCGCCGCGGCGTCGGCGACGGCGGGCAGACCCCGCTGCGCTACCAGCTCCTGGACGCCAACGCGCCGATGCGCGCCGGGCAGCGCCTGGTCACCCTCGGCTCGCAGGGCGAGCGCCCGTACGTGCCGGGCGTGCCGATCGGCGAGATCGTCCGGATCGACCGGCCCGAGGGCGGCCTCACCCGCACCGCCTACGTCCGCCCGTTCGTGGCGTTCACCAGCCTCGACGTCGTCGCGGTCGTGGTGGCGCCGCCGAAGTCCGACCCGCACGACGGGGTGCTGCCGCCCAAGCCCGCCCCGTCCCCGTCGGCCACCGCCACCGCCTCCGCCGAGCCGGCGGGCAAGGCGTCGCCGAAGCCTTCGGGCAAGCCCGCCAAGGGAGACTGACGTGCTGAACGCTCCCGAGCCGTCGGCGACCGGCCGCAACCTGACGGCGGCGCTCGTCATCGTCGTCGCGCTGGTCCTGCAGGTGTCGGTCGCCAACCGGCTGCCGCTGCCCGGCGGCGTCACCCCCGACCTGGTGCTGCTCGCCGTCGTCGCGCTGGCGCTCGTCAACGGCTCGCTGACCGGCGTCGTCACCGGGTTCTGCGCGGGCCTCGCCGCCGACATCATCCCGCCCGCCGACCACACCATCGGCCGGTACGCGCTGGTGTACTGCCTGATCGGGTACGTGTGCGGGCTCGCCGCCACCGAGATGGACCGCCAGTCGATCGTGCCGTTCCTCGCCGTCGCGCTCGGCGCGCTCGCCGGGACGGTGCTGTACGCGCTGACCGGCATGATGCTCGGCGACCCGCGCGCGTCGTTCACGGTCGTCGCGCGGATGGTGCCGCTGCAGGTGCTCTACGACGTGATCGCCAGCCCGTTCGTGGTGTGGGCGGTGCTGCGCGTCACCCGCCGCTACGACCGGGGCGACCGCGGCCGCCGCGACCGGTTCTCGCTGCCCGCCGCCCGCTACCGCGCCATGTCGGGGCGGGGGACGAGCCGGTGAACTCCCGCACCCACTTCCGGCTCGTCGTCCTGTACGTGCTGGTCGGCGCGCTGCTGCTGGTGCTGCTCGGGCGGCTCTGGACGATGCAGGTGCTGGACGGCGACCACTACCGGCGGGTCGCCGCCGACAACCGCACCCGCGACATCGTCGTCCCGGCGGTGCGCGGCCTGATCCTGGACGACCAGGGCCGCCCGCTCGTGCGCAACCGCACCGCCCTCGTCGTCTCGGTCGACCGCACCAGCATGGCGCGGCAGAAGGACCGCGGCGCCGCCGTCCTCACCCGGCTCGCCGCGACGCTCGGCACGACCCGCGACGCGCTGGAGAAGAAGATCCGCCTGTGCGGCCCCGGCGTCCAGCGGCCCTGCTGGCCCGGCTCGCCCTACCAGCCGATCCCCGTCGACGACCGGGTCGACCCGAAGCGCGCCCTGCAGATCATGGAGCGGCAGGAGGACTTCCCGGGCGTCACCGCGCAGGTGCAGGCGGTCCGCGAGTACCCCGAGCCGGCGGGCGCGAGCGCCGGCCAGGCGCTCGGCTACCTCCAGCCGATCACGCAGGAGGAGCTGGACCGGCGCAAGGGCCTGAAGGTCACCGGCTACAGCGGCGCCGACCTCATCGGCCGCGACGGCCTGGAGGCGATCTACGACACCGACCTGCGCGGCGAGCCGGGCTTCCGCAAGGTGCTGGTCGACAGCCAGGGCCGCGTCACCGGCACCGCGCAGGAGCAGGCGCCCGCCCCCGGCGGGTCGCTGGTCACCAGCCTGGACGCCGGCGTGCAGGGCGCCGCCGAGAAGGCGCTGCACGACACCATCGGCAGCGCCCGCAAGCAGGGCCACAAGGCCGACGCGGGCGCCGCCGTCGTCATGGACGTGCAGACCGGCCGCGTCGTCGCGCTCGCCAGCTACCCCACCTACGACCCCTCCATCTGGACAGGCGGCATCTCCCAGGACGAGTACGAGGCGCTGCTCGGCAAGAAGAAGGGCCAGCCGCTCATCTCGCGCGCCACCCAGGGCCAGTTCGCGCCCGGCTCGACCTTCAAGGTCTCCTCGGTGTCGGCGGCGGTCGGCGACGGCTACGACCTCAAGGGCACCTACCCCTGCCCCGGCTCCTACAACGTCGGCAGCCGCGCCTTCACCAACTTCGAGGGCGAGAGCCACGGCGACATGAGCCTGCACACGGCGCTGGTGGTGTCCTGCGACACGATCTTCTACAAGTTCGCCTACGAGGAGTGGCTGCGCGACGGCGGCACCAAGCCGAAGAAGAACCCGCGCGACCCGATGGTCGAGATGGCCCGCAAGTGGGGCTTCGGGACGCGCACCGGCGTGGACCTGCCGAGCGAGACGGCCGGCCGCATCCCCGACCGCACCTGGAAGCGCGACTACTGGAACGCCACCAAGAAGTCCGACTGCAAGGGCGCCAAGGACGGCTACCCCGAGATCGCCAAGACCGATCCGACGCGGGCGGCGTACCTGAAGGCCGTCGCCGCCGAGAACTGCGCCGAGGGCTACATGTGGCGCGCCGGCGACGCGGCCAACCTGTCGGTCGGGCAGGGCGACGTGCTCGTCACCCCCCTCCAGCTCACCCGCGCCTACGCGGCCCTCGCCAACGGCGGCCGGCTCGTCGTGCCGCGGCTCGGCCAGGCGGTCGTCCGCCCCGACGGGTCGCTGGTGCGCCGCATCACCGCGCCGGCCGGGCCGAAGCTGCCGGTCGACCCGAAGGTGCTCGCCTACATCCGCGGCGGCCTCACCGGCGTCACCAAGTCCGGCACCGCGGCCGGGGCGTTCAACGGCTTCGACTTCAAGAAGGTCGACGTGGCCGGCAAGACCGGCACCGCGGAGGTCTACGGCAAGGACGACACCTCCTGGTTCGCCTCGTTCGCCCCGGCGAAGAAGCCGAAGTACGCGGTCGTGGTGATGGTGTCGCAGGGCGGCACCGGCGCGACGTCCGCCGCCCCGGCCGTCCGGCAGATCTACGAGGCCATGTACGGGCTGGGCGGCAAGAAGGCGCTGCTGAAGAACGGCGCGCTGCCGACCGGCCTGCCGAGGGTCAGCTACGACGGCAAGGCGGGCAAGTGAACGGCATCGGCGCGGTCGACGGCTACGGGGAGCACGCCCGGTGGCGGCGCCGCGCGGCGGGGCTGCGGCGGCTGGACTGGACGCTGGTCCTCGCCGTCGTCGCCCTGTCGGTGATCGGGACGCTGCTGGTGCGGTCGGCGACCTTCCAGCTCCTCACCGACCAGGGCCGCGACCCCGAGGGCTTCGTCAAGAAGAACGTGCTGAACCTGGTGATCGGGTTCTGCCTCGGCGGCCTGGTCACCGTCCTCGACTACCGGCTGCTGCGCGCCTACGTCCCGATCCTGTACGGCGCGGCCTGCGTCGGGCTGATCGCGGTGCTGACGCCGCTCGGCTCCACCGTCAACGGGTCGCACTCGTGGATCGTCATCGGCGGCGGCTTCCAGGTGCAGCCGTCGGAGTTCGCCAAGGTCGGCCTGGTGGTGCTGCTGGCGATGATCCTCGGCGAGCCGCGGGACGGCGAGGTCGGGCCGGGCCGCCGGGACGTGCTGCTCGCGCTCGCCCTGGCGGGCGTCCCGGCCGCGCTGATCATGCTGCAGCCCGACCTCGGCACCACGCTGGTGTTCGTCGCGGTCGTCCTCGGCATGCTCGCGGTGTCGGGGGCGCGCAAGCGCTGGCTCGCCGGCCTCGCCGGCGGCGGCGTGCTGGCGGCGGTCCTGGTGTTCTCCCTCGGCCTGCTGAAGCCCTACCAGCTGGCCCGCTTCACCGCGTTCCTGGACCCCTCGGCCGACCCGCGCGGCGCCGGCTACAACACCCAGCAGGCGCGCATCGCGATCGGATCGGGCGGCGGCTTCGGCAAGGGCCTGTTCCACGGCGAGCAGACCGCCGGGCACTTCGTCCCCGAGCAGCAGACCGACTTCATCTTCACCGTCTCGGGCGAGGAGCTCGGCTTCCTCGGCTCGGCCGCGATCATCCTGCTGCTCGGCCTGATCATGTGGCGGGGGCTGCGCATCGCCACCCAGGCCGCCGACCTGTTCGGCACCCTGGTGGCGACCGGCGTCGTCTGCTGGCTGGCGTTCCAGACGTTCGAGAACGTCGGCATGACCCTCGGCATCATGCCGGTGACCGGGCTGCCGCTGCCGTTCGTGTCCTACGGCGGGTCGGCGACGTTCGCCGGGATGATCGCCGTCGGGCTGCTGCAGGCCGTCCATGTGCGACGACGCCCGTTCGACTGAGCGGCGGCGGTAGTGTGGGGACTCCTTCCCCGCACCTGATCACGGAGGACTCCGTCATGTCGGTCGAGTCGATCTTCCCGCGCCTGGAGCCGCTGCTGCCCGGCGTGCAGAAGCCGATTCAGTACGTCGGCGGCGAGCTGAACTCCCAGGTCGAGGACTGGGACGGGGCCGACGTCCGGTGGGCGCTGATGTACCCCGACGCCTACGAGGTCGGGCTGCCGAACCAGGGCGTCCAGATCCTCTACGAGATCCTCAACGAGCGCGACCGCACCCTCGCCGAGCGCACCTACTCGGTGTGGCCCGACATGGAGGCGGTGATGCGCGAGCACGGCATCCCGCAGTTCACCGTCGACGGGCACCGCCCGGTCGCCGCGTTCGACGTGCTCGGCGTCTCGTTCTCCACCGAGCTCGGCTACACCAACCTGCTGACGGCCCTGGACCTCGCGGGCATCCCGCTGGAGGCGAGGGACCGCACCGACGGGCACCCGATCGTCCTCGCCGGCGGGCACGCCGCGTTCAACCCCGAGCCGATCGCCGACTTCCTGGACGCCGCCGTCCTCGGCGACGGCGAGGAGATCGCCCTGGCGATCACCGAGGTGATCCGGGAGTGGAAGGCCGAGGGCGAGCCGGACGGCCGCGACGGCCTGCTGCTGCGCCTCGCCGCGTCCGGCGGCGTGTACGTGCCGAAGTTCTTCGACGTGTCCTACCTGCCGGACGGGCGCATCCAGCGGGTCGCGCCGAACCGTCCGGGCGTGCCGTGGCGGGTCGAGAAGCACACCGTCATGGACCTGGACGCCTGGCCGTACCCGAAGAAGCCGCTCGTCCCGCTCGCCGAGACGGTGCACGAGCGGTTCAGCGTGGAGATCTTCCGCGGCTGCACGCGGGGCTGCCGGTTCTGCCAGGCCGGCATGATCACCCGTCCGGTGCGGGAGCGGTCGATCACCACGATCGGCGCGATGGTCGACACCGGCCTGAAGGAGTCGGGGTTCACCGAGGTCGGGCTGCTCAGCCTGTCCAGCGCCGACCACAGCGAGATCGGCGAGGTCGCCAAGGGCCTCGCCGACCGCTACGAGGGCACCAACACCTCGCTGTCGCTGCCGTCCACCCGCGTGGACGCCTTCAACATCACCCTCGCCAACGAGTTCTCCCGCGGCGGCCGCCGCTCGGGCCTCACCTTCGCGCCCGAGGGCGGCTCGGAGCGGATGCGCAAGGTCATCAACAAGATGGTGTCCGAGGACGACCTCATCCGCACCGTCACCACCGCCTACGAGAACGGCTGGCGGCAGGTGAAGCTGTACTTCATGTGCGGGCTGCCGACCGAGGAGGACGAGGACGTCATGGCGATCGCGGGGATGGCGCGCCGCGTCATCCAGGCGGGCCGCGACGCCACCGGCCGCCGCGACATCCGCTGCACGGTCTCCATCGGCGGGTTCGTGCCGAAGCCGCACACCCCGTTCCAGTGGGCCGCGCAGTGCGACCACGCGACCGTCGACCGGCGCCTGAAGATGCTGAAGGACGAGCTGCGGGGCGACAAGGAGTACGGCCGCGCCATCGGCCTGCGCTACCACGACGGCCAGCCGTCGGTGATCGAGGGCCTGCTGTCGCGCGGCGACCGCCGCGTCGGCAAGGTCATCCGCGCGGTCTGGGAGGACGGCGGCCGCTTCGACGGCTGGACCGAGCACTTCTCCTACGCCCGCTGGACCGCCTGCGCCGACAAGGCGTTCGCGGGCGAGCCCGTCGACCTCGACTGGTACACCGTCCGCGAGCGCGAGGAGGTCGAGGTCCTGCCCTGGGACCACCTGGACGCCGGCCTGGACCGCGAGTGGCTCTGGCAAGACTGGCAGGAGGCCACCGACGGGTCCGAGGTCGAGGACTGCCGCTGGACGCCCTGCTACGACTGCGGCGTCTGCCCCACCATGGGCACCGAGATCCAGATCGGCCCGACCGGCAAGAAGCTGCTCCCTCTCAACGTCCTCTGAGTCGTTTCCGAGAATGGCGCCTCCTGCGCAGGGGGCGCCATTTCTCATTCCGTTCGGATTCGTTCGTGGAGGGAGATGATCGCGCCGCCGAATTTCCCCTTCGCGGTGCGGGTGAAACGTTCGCCGGCTTGGAGGGCTCGGAGGTTCGCTCTCGGGGCGGGGGAGCGGTAGCGGTGGCCAGGGGGCGGGACTTGGAGCAGCCGGACGCGGGTCCGGGCGTCCAGGATCTTGCGGGATTTCGCGGGTGGCGAGTCGCCGGGCCAGGGCTGGAAAGCGTCGGCGTAAGCCGTGGCGAATGGCTTCCGGTAGGCCGCGGGGAAGTGCGCGCGATGGCCCGCACGCGTTCGCCGGGGCGCGGGCCTACAGGCAGCCCTCGAACTGGGGGACCTCGACGGTGTCGCGGTCCAGGCCGGTGCCGCCGAACCACTTGCGGGTGAGGCGGGCGGCCGTGCCGTCCTGGTACATGCGGGTGATGGCGCGGTTCAGCGCCTCGCAGCCGTCGGGGTCGCCGCGGCGCAGGCCGATGCCGGTGTTCTGCTCGCTGATGCGGGCGCCGAGCAGGCGGAGGCCGGGGGTCCGCCGGACGAGGCCGGCGAGGATCACGTCGTTGGTGGTGATGGCGTCCACCTTCCGCGACGTGATCAGGGCGGTGCAGCGGCCGTAGTCGGGGGCGGGCACGATCCGGGCGGTCATGCCCGGCAGGGCGAGCATCCGCTGGGCGGTGTCCGAGCCGGTCACCGAGCAGAACCGGCGGCCCTTCAGGTCGCGGACGCCGTCCACGCCCCGCTCGTCCGTGCGCACGAGGACGTCCTGGAAGGAGTTGTAGTACGGGCCCGCGAAGGCGATCCGGGTCTTGCGCTCGGGGGTGACCGACAGCGTCGCGAGGATGAGGTCGGCGCGGCCGTCGAGCAGCGCGGGGATGCGGTCGGCGGCCTTCACGCCGATGAAGGCGACCCGCTTGCCGAGGGCGGCGGCCACGTAGCGGGCGACGTCCACGTCGAGGCCCTCGAACGAGCCGTCGGCGCGGCGCAGCCCGAGGCCGGGCAGGTCGGGGCGGATGCCCGCGACGAGCGTGTCCTGGTCCAGCAGCGAGGGGGCGCGCTCCGTGCCGCAGGCGGCGGCGAGGCCGGCGCAGAGGACGGCGCAGGCGGCGACGCGCGACGGTCGGCTCACAGGGACGATCCTGGCTTACCGGGCGCTTGCCAACAAGCCGCCCGGCCGGGTCCGCGGGGGGATCTTCACGGGTTCGGAAGGGACCGGAGGGGTAGATGGTTGTTACCCCTGACACCCGGAGCCGGTGCGAACCGGCGGGCACCCCCGGGCGTCACCGGGATTGACCTGGCGAGTACGGGGGGCGCGGCGTGCCGGTCAGGGGCGCTCCGCGGGGCCGTACTCTATAGGGAGACGTTTTCGACTCGGCACGAGTAGGAAGGACTAGCGCCCTGGCTCCCATGCCGGAGGGTCCTGCACCGGCCCCCGTGACTCAGCGCCTGCGCGTTCGCTACGCGAAGCGCGGCAGGCTGCGGTTCACCAGCCACCGCGACATTTCCCGGGCCGTGGAACGCGCCGTACGGCGCGCCGGGATCCCCGTCGCGTTCAGTGCCGGATTCTCCCCGCACCCGAAGATCTCGTACGCGGGTGCGGCGGCCACCGGGACGGCCAGCGAGGCCGAATACCTCGAACTCGGGCTCACCGAGCACCGCGACCCTGCGCGGGTGCGCGAGGAGCTCGACGCCGCCCTGCCGGACGGGCTCGACATCGTCGATGTCGTCGCCGTGCCGGCGGGCGCGGGCAAGCCGAGCGCCCTGGCCGATCGGCTGGAGGCGTCCGAGTGGCGGATCCGGCTGGACGGGGTGCCCGAGGGCGCCGCCGCCGCGGCCGTGTCCGCCTTCCTGGACGCCGGCGCCGTCGAGGTCGAACGCCTCACCAAGAAGGGGCGGCGCCGCTTCGACGCCCGGTCCGCCGTGTCCGCCATGGAGGTGGAGCGGCGAGCCGCGGAGCCGGCGGATGCCCCTTGTGCGATACTTCGCATGGTTGTGCGGCACACCACTCCTGCCGTACGACCCGACGACATCCTCACCGGACTGCGTCAGGTCGCCGACCTCGCGCCGCCGTCACCGCCACTGGTGACCAGGCTGGCGCAGGGGCCCCTGGACGCGGCCACCGGTGGCCTCGCGGATCCGCTGGATCCCGACCGGGAGACCGCGACGACGCACGGCAGCGTTGCCGGCGCGGCGGGCGGTGCTGCGCAGCCGCAGCCCGGGGACGCCGCGAGCGCGGATGCCGTCGGCGCTCGCCCATAGGGCCGGAGCCGTGGCCGCACGGCACCGGTCCGCAGGGGACGGCGGGCGCACCCCCGACGACTTCGTCGTCCGGTCCGGACACCCGTCCGGGCGGGGCGGCACCGACGACTGACGGAGCGCTCCCGCGCGGCGCACCGCACCGCCCATCGGGCGGCGCGGCCTGCGCCCGGGAGCCTGACGGGAGATTGCCCGCATGCTTGAGAACGAGGCCGATCCGGCCACCGCCGAAGACGGCGCGGAGACCGTCAAGACCACCGTGCGCACGCGGCGCCGGGCGGCGAGCCGCCCGGCCGGGCCGCCGCCCGAGGTGGACGACGCCCCCGCGGTGATCACGGTCGCCGAGACCGCGCCGGCGCCGCCGGCGCCCGCCGGCCAGGACCGGGACGCGGCGCCCGCCGAGGAGCCCGCGAAGAAGACCCGGACGCGCGCCACCCGCGCCCGCAAGCCGGTGGCCGCCGCCGAGGAGCCCGCCGCCGCGGTGGAGGCGCCCGTCGAGGAGCCCGCCGCCGCGGCCGAGCCCGCGGCGCCCCAGGTGAAGACCACCCGCACGCGCAGCCGCAAGCGGGCCGTCGCGCCCGCCGGCCCGCCGCCCGACGTCGACGAGAGCGCGCCCGCCGCGCCCGCCGCGGCGCCCGCCGTGCCGCAGGTGCCGTCCGTGCCGCCGGTCCCGGCCGCCGCCGAGGACGAGGACGAGGAGGACACCGGCGTCCCGTCGGTGACCTTCCAGCCGCCGATGGTGGTCTTCCAGCCGCCGCAGCCCGCCGCCGCGCCGCCCGCCAAGCCGGTCCGCGCGAAGGACGAGCCGAAGCCCGAGCAGGCCGAGGACGCCGAGGAGGCCGCCGACGACGAGGACGACGAGGAGTCCGGCGACCGGCCGTCCTCGCGCCGCCGCCGTCGCCGCGGGGGCCGCGGTCGCGGCCGCGCCGCCGGCCAGGACGGCGAGGACGGCGACGACGACGAGCCCGAGATCCCGGCCGGCAAGGACGCCGCCAAGGACGCCAAGGACGAGCCCGCGTCCCGCGACTCCCGCAAGGGCGCCGCGAAGGACGCCAAGGACGCCAAGGACGCGGGCAAGGACACCGGCAAGGACGCCAGGAAGGACGACCAGGCCGAGGCCGCCGACGAGGGCGACGACGACGAGGCCGGCGGCAGCCGCCGCCGGCGCCGGCGCCGCCGCCGCTCGGGCGGCGACGACGCCCAGGTCCAGGACGACCCGCCGAACACCGTCACCCACGTCCGCGACGCGCGCGCCGTCGAGGACGAGGTCCAGTCGGTCCGCGGCTCCACCCGCCTGGAGGCCAAGAAGCAGCGCCGCCGCGAGGGCCGCGAGCAGGGCCGCCGCCGCCCGCCGGTGATCACCGAGGCCGAGTTCCTGGCCCGGCGCGAGGCGGTGGAGCGCCAGATGGTGGTCCGCCAGGAGGGCGAGCGCACCCAGATCGCCGTCCTGGAGGACGACGTCCTGGTCGAGCACTACGTCAACCGGGCGACCCACCAGTCCTACGTCGGCAACGTCTACCTCGGCAAGGTGCAGAACGTGCTGCCGTCGATGGAGGCGGCGTTCGTCGACATCGGCAAGGGCCGCAACGCCGTGCTGTACGCGGGCGAGGTCAACTGGGACGCCTCCGGCCTGGAGGGCCAGCCGCGCCGCATCGAGGTCGCGCTGAAGTCGGGCCAGTCGGTGCTGGTGCAGGTCACCAAGGACCCGCTCGGCCACAAGGGCGCCCGGCTGACCAGCCAGATCTCGCTGCCCGGCCGCTACCTGGTGTACGTGCCGGACGGCTCGATGACCGGCATCAGCCGCAAGCTGCCCGACAAGGAGCGCAGCCGGCTGAAGGCCGCGCTGAAGAAGATCATGCCGGAGAACGCCGGGGTGATCGTGCGGACCGCCGCCGAGGGCGCCACCGAGGAGGAGCTGGCCCGCGACGTGGCGCGGCTCGCCGCCCAGTGGGAGTCCATCCAGAAGGCGGTGAAGACCGCGTCGGCGCCGGCGCTGCTGCACGGCGAGCCCGACCTCACCGTCCGCGTCGTCCGCGACATCTTCAACGAGGACTTCGCCAAGCTGGTCGTGCAGGGCGACGCCGCCTGGGACACGATCGGCGAGTACGTGCACCACGTCGCGCCGCACCTGGAGGACCGGGTCGAGCGCTGGACGGGCGACGGCGACGTGTTCGGCGCCTTCCGGGTGGACGAGCAGATCGCCAAGGCGCTGGACCGCAAGGTGTGGCTGCCGAGCGGCGGGTCGCTGGTCATCGACCGCACCGAGGCGATGACGGTGATCGACGTCAACACCGGCAAGTTCACCGGCCAGGGCGGGAATCTGGAGGAGACCGTCACGCGCAACAACCTGGAGGCGGCCGAGGAGATCGTCCGCCAGCTCCGGCTGCGCGACATCGGCGGCATCATCGTGGTCGACTTCATCGACATGGTGCTGGAGTCCAACCGCGACCTGGTGCTCCGCCGCCTGGTGGAGTGCCTGTCGCGGGACCGTACCAAGCACCAGGTCGCCGAGGTCACCTCGCTCGGCCTCGTCCAGATGACCCGCAAGCGGGTCGGGCAGGGCCTGGTGGAGGCGTTCTCGGAGACCTGCGAGTCCTGCAACGGGCGCGGCATCCACGTCCACCTGTCGCCGGTCGAGCCGAAGGCCGACCGGTCCGCCGGCAACGGCAACGGCAAGGACGGCGGCCCGGCGAACCGGCGCCGCAAGCGCAAGGGCGACGTGGAGAAGGCCGTCGAGGACAAGCTCGCCGCGCACGAGTCCGCCCGGGACAAGGACGCCGGGGACGACGCGGCCCCGGCGGACGAGGAGCCCGCGGTGCAGGCCGCCGTCGAGGCCGCCGACGCCGCCGTCGAGGTCGCCGACGCGGGCCCCGGCTCGCTCGACGCCGCCGAGCCGGTCGCCGCCGACGCCGCGCCCGCGGCCGAGCCCGCCGCGCCCGCCGCGCCCGCCGAGGAGGCGCCGGCCGCGCCGAAGGCCCGCACCCGCTCGCGCAGCCGCGCCAAGGCCAAGCCCGAGCCGCAGCCCGAGCCGCAGCCCGAGCCGCAGGCCGCCGCCGAGGAGCCCGCCGCAGAGCAGCCCGCCGCCGCACCGGGGCCCGCCGACGACGGCGAGGCCCCCGCGAACGGGCGCCGCCGTCGCACCCGCCGGGCGCCCGCCAAGGCGCCCGCGGCCGAGGGCGACGCCCCCGCCGGCGACGTGCCCGCCGAGCCCGCGGCCACCGCGGCGGAGTGACCGGCCGGGCCGTCCGGAACGGCCCGCGACGAGGTTCGCGGGGCCCGGACGGCCCGGCGGGCGCGGGTTCGCGCTCACGCCGGGTCGTCCGGTACCCTGGGAGTTCGGCGCGCCCCGGCGTGCCGACTCGACATGCGCCACCGCCTGCGAAGGCGATCGGGCGCGTCCCCCCGCCGATCCGGCGGGGTCAGCAGAGAGCGTCAGGGGACCCCCTCTGGCGTGCCGCCATCGGCCCCGGCCGGTGGTAGGCCCTCATCCGGGGGCTGGTTGTGACCACGCGCGGGACCGGTTCGCTCCGGAAGCGCGCGCAGACGAGAGGTTTCCGCGGTGTACGCGATTGTCCGCGCAGGCGGCCGGCAGGAGAAGGTGGCCGTCGACGACGTGCTCACCGTCGACAAGCTCGCCGGTGAGGCCGGCGACTCCATCAAGCTGCAGCCGCTGCTGGTGGTCGACGGCGACAACGTGATCTCCAAGGCGGCCGAGCTCGCCAAGTTCGAGATCACCGCCGAGATCGTCGGGGCCGTCAAGGGTCCGAAGATCAACATCATGCACTACCGGAACAAGACCGGGTACAAGCGGCGGATGGGCCACCGTCAGCCCTACACCGAGGTCAAGATCACCGGCATCGCGTCCGGGAAGTAGGGAGCTGAACCATGGCACACAAGAAGGGCGCATCCTCCAGCCGGAACGGGCGCGACTCCAACGCCCAGCGGCTCGGCGTCAAGCGCTTCGGCGGTCAGCAGGTGAACGCCGGCGAGATCATCGTCCGCCAGCGCGGCACCCACTTCCACCCCGGCCCCGGCGTGGGCCGCGGCGGTGACGACACGCTGTTCGCGCTCGTCGCCGGCGCCGTGCAGTTCGGCCGCCACCGCGGCCGCAACGCCGTCAGCATCGTCCCGCCGGCGGAGTAATCCGCCGGGGCACAGCGTTGTGACGAGGGGCGGACCGTACCGGTCCGCCCCTTCGCTCTGCCGGGGGCAGGGCGATCATCCAGACCGAGGAGACAGATCGTGGCAGCGGGATCCGGCGCGCAGTTCGTGGACCGGGTGGTCCTGCACGCCCAGGCGGGTCATGGCGGCAACGGCTGCGCCTCGGTGCACCGGGAGAAGTTCAAGCCGCTCGGCGGCCCCGACGGCGCCAACGGCGGCCGCGGCGGCGACGTGATCCTCCAGGTCGACTCGGGCGAGGCGAGCCTGCTCGACTACCACCGCCGCCCGCACCGCAAGGCCACCAACGGCCGCCCCGGCCAGGGCGGCCACCGCACCGGCGCCAACGGCGAGGACGTCGTGCTGCCGGTGCCCGACGGCACCGTCGTCAAGGACGCCGCCGGCACCGTCCTCGCCGACCTGGTCGGCGAGGGCACCCGCTACGTCATCGCCGAGGGCGGCCACGGCGGCCTCGGCAACGCCGCGCTCGCCACCGCCAAGCGCAAGGCGCCCGGCTTCGCGCTGCTCGGCGAGCCCGGCGACGAGCGGGACGTGGTGCTGGAGCTGAAGAGCGTCGCCGACGTGGCGCTGGTGGGGTTCCCGAGCGCCGGCAAGTCGTCGCTGATCGCCGCGCTGTCCGCGGCCAAGCCCAAGATCGCCGACTATCCGTTCACCACCCTGGTCCCCAACCTCGGCGTGGTGAGCGCGGGGGAGACCACCTTCACCGTCGCCGACGTGCCCGGCCTGATCGAGGGCGCCAGCGAGGGCCGCGGCCTCGGCCTGGAGTTCCTGCGCCACATCGAGCGCTCCTCCACCCTCGCCCACGTGCTGGACTGCGCGACGATGGAGCCGGGCCGCGACCCGGTCAGCGATTTCGAGGTCATCGAGAACGAGCTGCGCGCCTACGACCGCGTCCTCGGCGACCGCCCCCTGTCGGACCGGCCCCGCCTCGTCGTGCTGAACAAGGTGGACGTGCCGGACGCCCGCGACCTCGCCGAGCTGGTCCGCCCCGAGTTCGAGAAGCGCGGCCTGCGGGTGTTCGAGGTGTCGGCGGCGAGCCACGAGGGCCTCCGCGAGCTGTCGTTCGCGATGGCGGCGATGGTGGCGGAGTTCCGCGCGTCGCTGCCGCCCGCCGAGCCGACCCGCATCGTCCTCCGCCCCGAGCCGGTCGGCGGCGCCGCCGAGTTCGAGGTCAAGCGGACCGGCGACAACGAGTACCTGATCACCGGGTCCAAGCCGGTGCGCTGGCTCCGCCAGACCGACTTCGCCAACGAGGAGGCCGTCGGCTACCTCGCCGACCGCCTGAACAAGCTCGGCGTCGAGGCCGCGCTCGCCAAGGCCGGCGCCGCGGACGGCGCCACCGTCATGATCGGCACGATCGGCGACGCCGTCGTCTTCGACTGGCACCCCGACATCGACGCCGCCGGCGAGGGCGGGACGGGCCCGCGCGGCACCGACCGCCGCCTGGACGGCTACGCCTAGCCCCTGACCGCCGGCCCCTAGCTCCGCCCCACGCCGACCCCCCGGGGGAACGAACGCGATGAGCAGCATCCGCACCGAGATCGAGAAGGCGCGGCGGATCGTGGTGAAGGCGGGCTCGTCCTCGCTCACCACCCCGCAGGGCACCATCGACGCCGACCGCATCGACGCGCTGGTGGACGTGCTCGCCGCGCGCCGCGCGGACGGCGCCGAGGTGGTGTTCGTGTCCTCGGGCGCGATCGCGGCGGGCCTCGGCCCGCTCGGGCTGCCCGGCCGGCCGCCGGAGCTGGCGCTCCAGCAGGCGGCCGCGAGCGTCGGGCAGGGGCTGCTGTTCGCCCGCTACACCTCGGCGTTCGCCCGCCACGGCGTGACGGTCGGGCAGGTGCTGCTGACCGCCGACGACATGATGCGCCGCTCGCACCACCGCAACGCCCAGCGCACCCTCGGCGAGCTGCTGCACCTCGGCGTCCTGCCGATCGTCAACGAGAACGACACCGTCGCCACCGACGAGATCCGGTTCGGCGACAACGACCGCCTCGCCGCGCTCGTCGCGCACCTCATCCGCGCCGACGCGCTGGTCCTGCTGTCGGACGTCGACGCCCTCTACACCGGCGACCCGCGCCTGCCGGGGGCGCGCCGCGTCGACGAGGTGCGCGGCCCCGCCGACCTCGCCGAGGTGGCGCTCGGCGCGTCCGGGCGGGTCGGCACCGGCGGCATGGTCACCAAGGTCGAGGCGGCCCGCATCGCCGGCATCCCGGTGGTGCTGACCAACGCCGCGCAGGCCGCCGCCGCCCTCGCCGGCGAGCCGGTCGGCACGCTGTTCCACCCGCAGAACGGCCGCCGCATGTCGACGCGGAACCTCTGGCTCGCGCACGCCACCACCGGGCAGGGCCGGGTGCTGGTCGACGACGGCGCGGTCGAGGCGATCCTGCACCGCGGCACGTCGCTGCTCCCGGCCGGCGTCACCGGCGTCGAGGGCGACTTCGCCGCCGGCGACCCGGTGGACGTGTGCGGGCCGGACGGCGCCGTCGCGGCGCGCGGCCTGGTCAACTACGACGCCGCCGAGATCCCCGAGCTGATGGGCCGCTCCACCCGGTGGCTGGCCCGCGAGCTCGGCCCCGGCTACGAGCGCGAGATCATCCATCGCGACCACCTGGTGATCCTTACCAGCGAGTGAGACAGGAGCCGGAGATGAGTGAGCAGGACCGCGAGCGCGCGGAGTTCCGCGCGGTCGCCGAACGCGGCAAGGCGGCCGCGGCCGAGCTGGCGCCGCTGCCGCGCGCCGCCAAGGACGCGGCGCTGCACGCGGTCGCGGACGCGCTGCTCGCCCGCTCCGCCGAGATCGTCGCCGCCAACGACAAGGACGTCGCGCGGGCCCGCGACAGCGGCACCTCCGAGTACATGATCGACCGGCTGAGCCTGAGCGAGGAGCGGATCGCGGCGATCGCCGCGGCCGTCCGGCAGGTCGCCACGCTGCCCGACCCCGTGGGGGAGTCGGTGCGCGGGAACGTCCTGCCGAACGGCCTGGAGCTGCGGCAGGTCCGCGTCCCGCTCGGCGTCGTCGGCATCATCTACGAGGGCCGCCCGAACGTCACCGTCGACGCCGCCGCGCTCTGCCTGAAGAGCGGCAACGTGGCGATGCTGCGCGGCTCGTCGTCGGCGTTCGACTCCAACACCGCGCTCGTCGGCGCCATGCAGGACGCGCTGCGCGGCACGGCGGTGCCGCGGGACGCCGTCCAGCTCGTCCCCGGGACCTCGCGCGAGTCGGTGAAGCACCTGATGACCGCGCGCGGCCTGGTGGACGTCCTCATCCCGCGCGGCGGCGCGTCGCTCATCCAGTCGGTGGTGCGGAACTCCACCGTCCCGGTGATCGAGACCGGCGTCGGCAACTGCGCGGTGTACGTGGACGCCGCCGCCGACGTCGACATGGCCGTGGACATCCTCGTCAACGCCAAGACGCAGCGCCCGTCGGTCTGCAACGCCGCCGAGACGTTCCTGGTGCACGCCGACATCGCCGAGGCGTTCCTGCCGCGCGCGCTCGCGGCGCTGCGCGACAAGGGCGTCACCGTGCACGGCGACGAGCGCGTCCGCGCGTACGGTGACGACGTGGTGGCCGCCACCGACGACGACTACCACGCCGAGTACCTGTCGCTGGACATCGCGGCGCGCGTCGTCGACTCGCTGGACGAGGCGGTCGCGCACATCCGCACCTACGGCTCCGGGCACACCGAGGCGATCGTCACCTCCTCGCAGCCGGCCGCCAAGCGGTTCGTCGCGCTGGTCGACTCGGCGGCGGTCATGGTGAACGCCTCCACCCGGTTCACCGACGGCGAGGAGTTCGGGTTCGGCGCCGAGATCGGCATCTCCACCCAGAAGCTGCACGCGCGCGGCCCGATGGGGCTGCCGGAGCTCACCTCGACCAAGTACGTGGTGACCGGGGAGGGCCACGTCCGGGGCTGACCGGCGGGGCTGACCGGCGGGGACGGGGCGGGCGCGGACGGCGCCACCGGATTGTGACACTGTGACCCTTGATGTCACGTTGGTCGGTGTGTTCTGATTCACTACCGTGACACCTGAGATCAGCCGCCGCCGCGTCCTGAAGGGCGCCGCCCTCGGCGCGGGGATCGCCACCTCCGGGCTCGTCGCCTTCCCGGCCCGTCCCGCCGCCGCCGCTACCGCCCCCGTCCTGCGCGGCCCCGCCGCCGGGACCACCCTCGACCGCACCTACGCGACCGGCGCGCCCGGCGCCGGCGGCTACCGGAAGATCGTCGCCGCGCCGGACGAGCCGCACCTGCTGCGCCGCGACCTCGGCGGCGCCGCCGCCCCCGGCCGCGCCGCGACCCGCCGCGGCGTCCTGGCGTTCGGCCACCTCACCGACGTGCACGTCATCGACGCCCAGTCGCCCGCCCGCGTGGAGTTCCTCGACCGGTTCAAGGACGGCCTCGCCGTGCTGCCCGTCGAGGGCGCCTGGCGGCCGCAGGAGATCCTCACCACCCAGGTCGCCGAGGCCATGGTCCAGGCGATCAACAAGGTGGGGCGCGGCCCGGCCACGGACCTGCCGCTGGCGTTCACCATCAACACCGGCGACGCCGCCGACAACGTCCAGTACAACGAGCTGCGCTGGGTCATCGACCTGCTGGACGGCCGCCGGATCACCCCCGACTCCGGCGACCCCCGCAAGTACGAGGGCGTCATGGACTGGGCGGCCTACGACACCGCCTTCTGGCACCCCGAGGGCACCCCCGCCGGCGCGGCCCCCGACGTCGCCTACGGCAAGTACGGCTTCCCGCGCGTCACGGGCCTGCTGGACGCCGCCCGCCGCCCCTTCCAGGCGACCGGCCTGAAATCGCCGTGGCTCGCGGTGTTCGGCAACCACGACGGCCTCATGCAGGGCAACCTGCCGCCGAACCCCCTGGTCGCCGCCCTCGCCACCGGCGCCATCAAGATCGGCGCGCCGGGGAGCGACGAGCAGGCCGCCAAGCTCGCGACGATGCTGCGCACCGCCGACAGCTCCGCGCTCGTCTCCCTCACCAAGAACAGCGGCGGCCTGTTCCGGCCCGTCACCCCCGACCTGCGGCGCCGCATGCTGAGCCGCGCCGAGGTCGTCCGCGAGCACTTCACCACCGCCACCGCCCTGCGCGGCCACGGCTTCACCCAGGCCAACCTGCGCGACGGCACCGCCTACTACGCCTTCGACCGCGGCGTCGTCCGCGGCCTCGTCCTCGACACCGTCAACCCCAACGGCTACTCCGAGGGCTCCCTCGACAGGGCCCAGCTCGCCTGGCTGGAGAAGGAGCTGAAGGCCGGCAGCCGCCGCTACACCGACGCCACCGGCGCGGCCGTCTCGCACAACGTCACCGACCGGCTGTTCGTGCTGTTCAGCCACCACCCGATCGGCTCCCTGGAGAACCCCCTCGGCGGCGACCGCGTCCTCGGCGACGAGGTCGAGGCGCTGCTGCTGCGCTACCCCAACGTCGTCCTCTGGGTGAACGGCCACACCCACCGCAACCAGGTCATCCCGCACGCCCGCACGGGCGGCGGCGGGTTCTGGGAGGTCAACACGGCCGCCCACGTCGACTTCCCGCAGCAGAGCCGCATCGTCGAGCTCGCCGACAACGGCGACGGCACCCTGTCGGTGTTCGCCACCGTCCTCGACTCGGCCGGCCCCGCCGCGTTCGGCGGCCGCCTCACCGACCCGGTGCGCCTCGCGTCCCTGTCGCGCGAGCTCGCCGCCAACGACTGGCAGGAGCGCGGCGAGGACCGCCGCGGCGCGGTCGAGGACCGCAACGTCGAGCTGCTCGTCCCGGCCCCCTTCTAGAAGAGGGCGCAGCGAAGGCCGCCGTGCGTACACACGGCGGCCTTCCGCTTTTCGCTAGTTGCCGCCGCCGCTGCCGTTGTTGCCGTCGCCCCGCCGGTTGCCGAAACGGTCGAACAGGCCCCCGGCCGCGGACGCCGCCGTGTCGGCGGCGCCGCGCACCGCGCCGATGAACGGGTCGGCCGTCCGCTCCCACGACTCCTTGTACGAGCGGGCCGCGTTGCGGACCTCGTCGCCGACGTTGGCGCCCGCGTCGTCGTCGCGGCGCGGGTAGTTCCCCGCCAGGATCGCCTGGTACTCGCCCTCGCGCGCCCACCGGTCGATCTCGGCGAACCGCACCACCGCCTCGGGGTGCGAGCGGTTGATCAGGCTGAGGAACTTCAGGATCCCGTCCCGCACGTCGCCCGCCGCGTCGTACTCGCGGGCCTGCTCCAGGAACGCCTCGGTGCTCATCTCGGCCAGCTTCACGCCGCCCGCCAGCTTCATCAGCACCCGCTTGCTCGCGTCCGGGTCCTGCCCGACGAGCAGCCCCGCCCGGTCGCACGACAGCTCCGCCTTGCGGAACCACTCCTGCAGCCCGATGACGATGCCGCTGATCGCGATGTTGCCGAGCGGCAGCCACGCGACCCGCGCGCCGAGCTGCACCAGGATCAGCATCATCGACCGGTACAGCGCGTGCCCCGACAGGATGTGCCCGACCTCGTGGCCGACGACGGCCCGCAGCTCCTCCTCGTCCAGCAGGTCGATCAGGCCCGTGTTGATCACGATGAAGGGCTTGTCGGAGCCGAGCGCCATCGCGTTCGGCTGCGGATCCTGCGTGACGTACACCTCGGGGACCTGCTCCAGGTCCAGGATGTAGCAGGCGTCCCGCACCATGTCGTGGACGTGGCGGAACTGGTCCTCGCCCGCCCGGACGCTGCCCGACAGGTAGTTCAGCCGGAAGCCCCGCTCGTTCAGCAGGCCCGACAGCTTGCGGAGGACGACGTCGAACCCCGACAGCGAGCGCAGCGCGACCAGCGCCGAGCGGTCCGCCGGGTGTTCGTAGGCCCGGGAACTGATCCCGGGGAAGCGCGTGCGTGACCGATCGGGTGTGTTGGTCGTCATATCCGGCATGCTATGTCCGACGATCCGCGCCGCAATGGGGTTCCCCCGAGGGGCGGCCGGAGGCGGACCCCCGCCCGGCGGCCCCGCCCGGCGCCGCGGCTATTCTCGTCGCCATGACGCAAAAGCGGCGCCTGGGGATCATGGGCGGCACCTTCGACCCGATCCACCACGGCCACCTGGTCGCCGCCAGCGAGGTCGCGCACGCCTTCGACCTCGACGAGGTCGTCTTCGTCCCGACCGGCCTGTCCTCCCACAAGGAAGGGCAGGACATCACCCCCGCCGAGGACCGCTACCTCATGGCCGTCATCGCCACCGCGTCCAACCCGCGCTTCTCCGTCAGCCGCATCGACATCGAGCGCCCCGGCCCCACCTACACCGTCGACACCCTGCGCGACATGCGCAAGCTCCACGGCCCCGACTGCGAGCTGTTCTTCATCACCGGCGCCGACGCCCTGGAGAAGATGCTCGACTGGCACGACACCGCCGAGCTGTTCGAGCAGGCCCACTTCGTCGGCGTCACCCGCCCCGGCCACCGCCTCACCGACCCCGGCCTGCCCGGCGGCCGCGTCAGCCTCATGGAGGTGCCCGCCCTCGCGATCTCCTCCACCGAGTGCCGCGACCGCGTCCGCGACGGCGAACCCATCTGGTACCTGGTGCCCGACGGCATCGTCCAGTACATCAACAAGCGCGCCCTGTACCGCGGTTGACCGTCCCCGCCCCGGCCCCGGTGGCCATACCCTGAAAGCGGGGCCGCGCGACCGGCGCGGCACGCCCCCTACAGGGAGGACCGCGAGCGCACCGTGACCGCATCCGACAGGGCCACCCGCCTGGTCCGCCTCGCCGCCGAAGCGGCGGGCGACAAGCTGGCCGACGAAATCCTTGCCTACGACGTGAGCGACCAGCTCGTCATCACCGACGCGTTCGTCCTCTGCTCCGCCGCCAACGACCGCCAGGTCCGCGCCATCGTCGACGAGATCGAGAAGCGCCTGCGCGAGGAGGCGGACGCCAAGCCCGTCCGCCGCGAGGGCGAGCGCGAGGGCCGCTGGATCCTGCTCGACTACGTCGACGTCATCGTGCACGTCCAGCACGAGGAGGAGCGCGCCTTCTACGCCCTCGAACGCCTCTGGAAGGACTGCCCCGTCATCGCCCTCCCGGAGAGCGTCAACGCGCACAACTCCGGCGGCCCGCGCCTCGGGAGCCCGCGTGGCTGACCGCGTCCCCGGCAAGCGCCGCCTCGTCCTCTGGCGGCACGGCCAGACCACCTGGAACGTCGAGCACCGCTTCCAGGGCAAGACCGACATCCCCCTCGACGAGACCGGCGTCCGGCAGGCCGCCCGCGCCGCCGCGCTCCTCGCCTCCCTCCGGCCCACCGCCCTGCTCGCCTCACCGCTGCAGCGCGCCGCCGACACCGCCCAGGCCCTCGCCGCCCTCACCGGCCTGCGCGTCACCCACGACCCCGCCCTCATCGAACGCGACGGCGGCCAGTGGGAGGGCCTCACCAACCGCGAGATCCGCGAGCGCTACCCCGCCGAGCACGCCGCCTGGACGCCGCCCGGCGGCGAGACCAGCGACCAGGTCGCCAAACGCGTCGGCGAGGCCCTCGACCGCGCCCTCGACGACCTCCCGCCGACCGGCCTCCTCGTCGTCGCCTCCCACGGCGCCGCCCTCCGCCTCGGCATGTGCCACCTCCTCGGCCTCCCCGGCGACGTCTGGGAACGCCTCGGCGGCCTCGCCAACTGCAACTGGTCGGTCCTCGGCGAGATGCGCGACGGCGGCTGGCGCCTCGTCGAGCACAACGCCGGCACCCTCCCCGAACCCGTCCTCAGCGACGACCGCGTCGCCGACTCCCAGGGCTGACCCCGCACCGATTCGAACCAGCGCCCCGACTCCGATACACTGGCTGAGCGCTGCGGGATGCACGTCCACGCAGCGGCGGGGCTATGGCGCAGTTGGTAGCGCGCCTCCATGGCATGGAGGAGGTCTGGGGTTCGAATCCCCATAGCTCCACGAGTCGGGCCATCGTGGTCGGTGCTGGCGCACCTTCCCCGGTGGCCCGCGGTGTTTTTCCGGGGGGCGACCCCCGGACCCCCGGGTGCTCGCGCGCTGGCTCGCACTGCGCCGTGCGCGGGCCGGGGTTCCTGCATCTGTGCGGGCCGGGGTTCTTGCTGCGTGGGCGGGACGGGGTCTGTCGGCCCCTGGTCCGCAACTCGCTCGTTAATGCGTACCGACCTGCTCCCCGAGTGCACTAAGCTCGTCATGTCAGCACAACGGGGCCGAGGTTCCAGGTGCACGACGCGGGGCTATGGCGCAGCTGGTAGCGCGCCTCCATGGCATGGAGGAGGTCTGGGGTTCGAATCCCCATAGCTCCACCCGCAGGGAAGGGCCGGTGCATCAGCACCGGCCCTTCTTCGTTTCTTCGGGCCCCTCTATGGCTCGCGATACCGGTTACCGGGTGGTCCGGTCAACGCGTTCGGTCACAAGGCCGGTGCCGGTCCCGGACGTTTACCGGCCCGCGGGCGCGTCGCTACCCTCCCAGTCAGCGGCGTGCCGACCGGGGGGTAGCGAGTGCTGGAACACCGGAACCACCAGGGCAAGTTCGCGGAGGACTACGTCCGCGTGCTCGCCTCGGCGGCCGGCCTGGTCGTCCAGAAAGAGGACATCGACGTCGACGGCATCGACCTCGGGCTGCGCTATCCGGGGCGGGTCGGCGGGCTGTCCTTCCCCGCGATCGAGGTCCAGGTCAAGTCCTGGTCGGCCCCCCGCGTCGTGGACGGGGAGCTGCGCTACGGCGGCCTGAACGAGGTCCAGTACAACCATCTCGCCGCCGGGCCCTTCACCGTCCCCCGCTTCCTGTTCCTGGTGCTCGTCCCGCGCGAGCGCGACGCCTACGCCCGCTTCGAGACCGACGGCATGATGCTGCGGCAGCTCGGCTACTACCGGGGCTTCGAGGGGGAGCAGGGGATCGGCGACCCGAGCAACCGGCGCCGCCGCGCCGTGCGGGTGCCGCTCGGCAACGTGCTGACGGCCCGCACCCTGCTGTCGCTGGTGCGGGCCGCGACCGGCGCGCCCGCCCCGACCGCATGACCGCAGTGCTGCCGGTCGGCGACATCAGCAGCTACCTCGACGCCTCCGGCTGGGAGCGCCGGCCCGAGCGCTGGCGGGGTGCGGCCATCTGGGTGCACGCCGGCGACCACGAGGTGCTGGTCCCCGCCCGCGACGGGATGGGCGACGGGGAGCGCCGGGTCCGCGACATCCTGCGCGTCCTGTCGGCCGTGGAGGGCCGCCCGCCGGAGGCGATAGCCGAGGACATCGCCGCCCCGGCGGACGACGTCCAGTGGTACCGCACGGCGGACCGCGGCCTGACGTCGGTCCTGGCGACGCTGGAGGGCGCCAAGGACGTCCTCGGCGCGGCGGCCAGAGCGGCCGTCGCCGGACCGCGCGCCGTCTTCGACGGCGCACCCCCGCGCGAGGTGCGCGACCTCATCGAGAGCGTGCGCATCGGTCCTCCCGGCGAGCTGCTGACGCTCCGCGTCCCGCTCGGCACGGCCGAGCCCGCGCCCCTCGGACGCCGCCTGCTGCTGCTCTTGCAGGACGCCGTCGCGGCACTGCCCGGCACCGTCGCCGCCGACGGCGGCCTCACCGGTTTCGAGACGGCGGTGGCGGCGGGCGTCTCGGCCAACCTGTGCGAGGCGCTGGCGAAGGTGGGGGCCGCGGGCGACGCCCGGCCCCTGGAGATGGGGGTGCGCTGGGCGCGGGCGCTGCCGGCACCGGTGCCGCCGCGCACGATCGTCCTGGCCCCCGCCGAGGTCGCGGCCCTGCGCACCGTGGGCAACCGGATCCGCCGCCTGCGCTTCTCGGGCGAGGCGTCGGTGACCGGCGTCATCGGCGCCCTCTTCGACAACGGGCGCAACGACCGCTTCCGCGTCCAGGTGCGCGGCGAGATGCGCACCGAGCACGCGTCCCGTCCTCGCCACGCCCTGTGGGCGCGGCTGACCGGCGACGACTACCGCCTCGCGCTCGCCGCCCACCGCGACGGGCGGCGCGTCGAGGCCCGCGGCACCCTGGCGACCGTCAACGGCCGCCTCGAACTGGTCACCGGACCCGGTGACTTCCGGCAGCTCCCTTGACCGGCACCGCCCATCGGTGCGGAGACCTGGAGGCAGGCAATGGCAGACATCGAACTCGGCGCGAAGGACCGCGCCCTGCTGCTCGGGCTGATGTCCGCCGGCGGAGCGGCGTCCAATCCCGAGCTGCGGGACTGGATCGGCAGCCCCATCGACGGCGCGCACCGCAGGAGGCTGGAGGAACTGGGGCTGGTCGAGGGCGAGAAGCGCAGGTCCTACCACTTCGAGCTGACCGAGAAGGGCTGGGCCTGGTGCGTGGCCGAGCTGTCCACCGAGGCCCCGGCCCGGTCCTTCCTGCAAGGACGCGTGCTGTACCGCCTGCTGCCGGTGCTGAGGACCGCCCTCGAAGCCGCCGACACCAGCCTCGCCGAGCAGGTCGCCGCCCTGCGCCGGACGGGCGGGGCCGCCCTCACCGCCCGCATCCGCGAGGCGTACTGGAAGCTGGCCGACGCACCGCAGGACTGGGTGCCGCTGACCGCGCTGCGCCCCCTGCTCGGCGGCGCGCCCCGCGCGGACGTCGACGCCGCGCTGCGCGAGCTGGAACGCGAGGAGGACGTGCACATCGCCCCCGAGGCCGACCAGAAGATCCTCACCGAGGCCGACCGGGAGGCCGCGCTGCGCATCGGCGGCAAGAGCAAGCACCTGCTGGCCATCGACGGGCGGTGAGCGGTCGCGCGATGAACGAGAACGAGCGGCGCGCGCTGCGCCTCATCAGCGCCGGCCTGGACTGGGCCGCCACCTCCGAGCACGCCTGGCGCTCGTCGCCGTTCCACGTGGACGGCCTGCACGACCGCGCGGAGCAGCTGATCCTCGACGGCATCGCCGACACCAAGGCCAGCAGCGGGGCGAGCCCGCTCGGCCTGGTGCTGCAGGGCGAGGGCGGCGTCGGCAAGACCCACCTGCTGGGCTGGGCGCGGCAGCGGGTCGAGCGGGAGGGCGGCTACTTCTTCCTCGCCGATTTCAGCGTGGGCGGCGGCTTCTGGACGCTGGTCGGCCGGTCGATGATCGAGGATCTCGGCAGGTCCACCGGTCCGCGCGACGGCGGCTCCGCGGATTCCCAGATCTCGGCCCTCATGCGCCGCCTCGCGGCCGTCGCGGGCCTGGACGAGCGGACGTCCGCCGCCGTCTCCGCGGGCACCGCGCGCACGCGCGGCGACCTGGACGCGCTGGTGGCCGGCCTGCTCGCCCACGACCGCCGCACTGCGGCCGCCTGCGCCGACACCGTGCGCGCGCTGGCGCTGTACGCGTCGCTGGATCCCGAACTGATGCGCATCGGCGACGACTACTTGAAGCTGGCCGAGGAGATGCGGCCCGGCGAGCGGCAGGAGTGGGGGCTGAGCCGCCGCGCCAAGACCGCCCAGGACATCGTCATGGAACTGTCGATGGTGCTGGCCTGCACGGGCCCCAGCGTGATCGCCGTGGACCAGGTCGACGCGCTGCTCGACCACGGCCCCGAGGAACCCGGCCCGGACGGGCGCATCGACCCTCTGCAGGAGGTCGCGAACGGCCTGATGGCGCTGCGTCACACGACGCGCCGCACGCTCTGCGTCGTCGCCTGCCTGCCCTCCTCCTGGCAGCGGGTGCGGCAGCGGGCGGTCGGGACCGTGCCGGACCGGTTCCGCACCTCGCTCGTGCTGAACACCGTGCCGGATGCGGTGACCGCCCGCGCCCTGGTCGAGCGGCGCTTCGCCGCGGCCCTGGGCGGCAGCGGCCTGCCCCTGCCGGACCAGGTCTGGCCGGTCGCTCCCGGCGCCTTCGCCACGGCGCCCGGACACACCCCGCGCGTCCTGCTGCAGCAGATCTACACGCATGTCGAGGACTGCAGGCGCAATGACGCCGTGCGGCTGCTCGAACGATTCGACGAAGAACCCGAACCCGCCGATCCGATCTCCTCAGCGTCTCCGCCGACACCGGCCGTGGCGCCGCCGGACAGCCTGGCCGCCTTGGACGCACGCTTCGCGGAACTGCGCGAGCGGTCCGAATCGGCGGCCGCGTTCGACGCCAAGACCGAGGACGAGACCGTTCCGCCGCTCCTGGCGGCGGGACTCAACGCCTGGATCGTCGAGACCGGGCTGCCCGCCTTCACCGTCGATCCGCCGCCCGGCCGCCTGCCCGAGCTGCACGCCCGGCTCCGCCAGACCGTGGACGCGCGCACCGAGCAGCAGCGGCACTGGGCCTTCCGCGCGGTCGGCGCCACCCACCCGCGAGCGGCGCTCACCAGGCTGGCCAACGCCCGCGCCGCCGCCGGCATCGGGGCGGACGTCGAGGACCGGACGCTGGTGATGCTGCGCAACGCGCCGTGGTCGTCCGGCGACGTCACCCGGCAGCACCTGCAACAGCTGGCCGAAGGGAACGGCGTGTCGCTGCCGCTGACCGGTGAGGACGTGCGCGTGTTCGCGGCCTTGCGGGTCATGTTCGACGAGCAGCACGCCGACATGAACGAGTGGCTGAAGGCACGGCGGCCGGCCGGCCGCACCGAACTGCTCGGCGCCGTGCTCGGCGAGCTCGCTCCGCCGCCCCCGCCTCCGCCCGCACCTGAGAACGCCCCGCCCCCGGCCGAGCACGAGGACGGCATCCGGGTGGGGACGCGCATCGGCACCGACCGGGACGTGGAGCTGGATCCGGCCGTCCTGACCCGGCACACGGCGATCTTCGCCGGATCGGGTTCGGGCAAGACCGTCCTCATCAGGCGCCTGGTGGAGGAGTGCGCCCTGCGCGGCGTCTCGTCCATCGTGCTGGACCCCAACAACGACCTGTCCCGGCTCGGCGACGCCTGGCCGTCCCCGCCGCGGGGCTGGGGCGACGGCGACGCCGCGCGGGCCGAGCGGTACCTGGCGGGCACCGAGGTCGTGGTCTGGACGCCGGGCCTGGCCGCCGGCCGCCCGCTGACCTTCCAGCCGCTGCCCGACTTCGCGGCCGTCCGCGGCGACGCCGACGGGCTGAACGCCGCGCTCGACATCGCCGTCGCCACCCTCGCCGTCCCGGCGGGCGTCGGGGCCGCGACGCGCAAGGCCAACCTGGGCAAGGCGGTGCTGCGCGAGGCGCTCGGCTTGTTCGCCCGCGGCGGCGGCGGTGACTTCGCCGCCTTCCTCGCCCTGCTGGCCGAGCTGCCCTTCGAGGCGAGCCGGATCGACAAGTCCGACCAGATCGCCGCCGACCTCGGGCAGGCGCTCACCGCCGCGACCATCAACGACCCGCTGTTCGCGGGCGCGGGCGAGCCCGTCGCCCCGGAGACCCTGCTCACCCCCTCCCCGGGAAAGCGCGCCCGGGTGTCGGTGATCAGCTTCGTCGGGCTGGCCGACGACCGCCGGCCCGGCTTCGTCAGCCGGCTCCAGATGGCGCTGTTCTCCTGGGTCCGCCGCAACCCGGCCACCGGGAAGGCGCTCAGCGGCCTGTACGTCATGGACGAGGCGCAGACGCTGGCGCCGGCGGTCGCCAAGGCCGAGTCGACGGAGAGCACGCTGACCCTGGCGTCGCAGGCCCGCAAGTACGGGCTCGGCCTGGTGTTCGCGACCCAGGCGCCGAAGGCGCTGCACAACCAGATCGCGGGGAACGCCACCACGCAGTTCATCGGCCGGCTCCAGAGCCCCGCCACCATCGAGGCGGCGCAGACCATGGCCCGTGCCAGGGGCGGCGACGCCGCGCGCATCGGCCAGCTGAAGCAGGGACAGTTCTACGTCACCACCGAAGGGCTGTCCGAGGCGCTCGTGCAGACCCCGCTCTGCTTCAGCCACCACCCGGCCGGCCCCCTCACCGAGGAGGAGATCGTGCAGCGGGCCCGCGGCGGCGTCGGCTGATCGGCCGGGCGGGAGCGGACGGCCGCTCCCGCCCGGCCGATCAGCCCTCGGCGGATTTCTGGAGGCGGGCGTAGGCGAGCTGGAGCCAGTCCGAGCCCGCGACCGCCGTCATCGTCGCGCCGATCATGCGGGTCGCGTCCGGGGCGAACGCCAGGCCGGCGGTGTAGGCCGTCGCGACCCACTGGGCGGTGCAGAACGGGCAGGTGAGCAGCTCGCCGACGGAGTGGCGCAGGCCGTGGCCGCGCACCTCCTCCGCCAGCTCGGCCGGGCCGCCGGTGCCGGTGTAGCGGGTGAACGGGGCCCGCAGCGGGCTCGTCACCGGGTCCTTGGTGATGATCCGGCTCACCTTGTGGGTGGTCACCGTCATCAGGGCGAGGTCGCCCGGCCGTACCGGGGCCGCCCGCACGCCGCGCCGCCGGGCGAGCAGCGCGACCGCCGCCGTGCTCAGCCCGTAGACGGCGAGGGTGGCGAGGTAGCCGCCGAGCGGCCGGTCGCTGTCGCCGGCGTACGCCCGCTTCTGCGCGCGGGCGATGTCCACGACGCCGTCCATGGCCGATCCTCCGCTCAGTGGTCCCGCAGCGCCTTGACGAGCTGGGCCTTGGTCATCGAGGACCGGCCCTTGATCCCGATCTCGCGGGCCCGCTTCACCAGGTCGTCCTTGGACCAGTCGTCGTACGAGCCGCTCTTGCCGCCCTTGCGCGACACCTTGGAGGTCCCCTCCTTGGCCATCGCGTTGGAGATGCGCGCGGCCTTCTCCTCGCTCTGCCCCTTCTTGCGGAGCTCCCGGTACGCCTTCTCGTTCTTGATCTGCGGTGTGGGCATCGTGGTCTCCTCTCACCCCGGCCCCTACCCACCCATGCCGCGCTACACGTCCACGAAGGGACGCGGCAGGTGCGGGGCCGCCAGGACGCCGCCGCCGAGCCGGGCGAGGAGGCCGGCCCGGGTCGCCGCGGCCTCCGCCGGGTCCTCGTCGTACAGGTAGGTGACCGCCGGATCCGCGAGCTGGACGGGGTGCAGCACCAGGTCGCCCGCCACCAGCAGCTCGTCGTCGCCGACCAGCACCGACTGGTGGCCCGGCGTGTGCCCCGGCGTCGGCAGCACCCGGACGCCCGGCGCGAGGACCGTCCCGCCCGCGACCGCGTCCAGCGCCCCCGCCTCCCGCAGCGGCCGGACGACGCCGTCCAGCACCGGCCCGCCCGCGGCGTCCAGCCAGGACAGCTCCCGCTCCTGCACCAGGTGGCGGGCGTTCGGGAACACCGGGACGCCGTCCGCGACGGCCCCGCCCGCATGGTCGCTGTGCAGGTGGGTGAGCACGACGGTGCCGACGTCCTCGGGCGCGACGCCGATCTCGGCGAGCGCCGCGACGAGGCGTCCCGGCACCGGCGCCCAGGACGCGGCGGGGGAGTGCTCCGGCCCGATCCCGGTGTCCACCAGCACGGTCCCGCCGCCCGGCGGCCGCAGCAGGAAGCAGTGGAAGCGCAGCACCCACTCGCCCGCCGGGCCGAACGCGTCCGGCTCGGCCGCCCGCACCCGGTCCCACAGCTCCGGCGCGGCCCCGGGGAACAGCTCGTCCAGCGGGCGCCGGATCGCCTCGCCCATCGGCCCGACGGCGTCGCAGAGCGCGACCACTTCGACATTCGCGATATAACGCATTCCACTATGATTCCAGGATGACCCGCTTCGGGGAGAATGGCACCGTGCGCATCGGCATCCTCGGGCCGCTGGAGGTCCGGGACGACCAGGGCCGCCCCGTCCCCGTGAGCGGCCCCCGCCTGCGCGCCCTCCTCGTCCGGCTCGCCCTGGACCCCGGCCGCGCCGTCTCCGCCGACCGCCTCCTGGACGACCTGTGGGAGGGCGCCCCGCCCGCCGGCGGCGGCAACGCCCTCCAGGCCCTCGTCTCGCGGCTGCGGTCCGCGACCGGCGCCGCGCTCGTCGAGTTCGGCCCCGCCGGCTATCGCCTCGCCCTCGACCCCGCCGCCGTCGACGCCGTCGCGTTCGAGCGCGCCGTCACCGCGGCCCGCGCCGAACCCGACCCGGCCGCCCGCTCCGCCGCGCTCCGCCGCGCCCTCGGCCTCTGGCGCGGCCCCGCCCTCGCCGACGTCGAGGGCGCCGGGTTCGCCGCCGCGCCCGCCGCCCGCCTCGGCGAGCTGCGCCTCAGCGCCGCCGAGGACCAGATGGACGCCGCGCTCGCCGCGGGCGGCGGCCCCGCCCTCGTCCCCGAACTGGAGGCCCTCACCGCCGCGCACCCGCTGCGCGAGCGCCCCCGCGGCCTGCTCATGCGCGCCCTGTACGCCGCCGGCCGCCCCGCCGACGCCCTCCGCCTCTACGACGACACCCGCCGCGAGCTCGCCGACCGCCTCGGCGTGGACCCCTCGCCCGAGCTCGCCGCCGTGCACCTGGCCGTCCTCCGCCGCGACCCCGCCCTCACCGCCCCCGAACCGCCCGCCCCGGAGCCCCCGCCGCCCGCCGGCCCGCGCACCAACCTGCCCGCCCAGTTCACCAGCTTCGTCGGCCGCGAGGAGGAGGGCGAGCAGGTCCGCAAGCTCGTCCGCGAGCACCGCCTCGTCACCCTGACCGGCCCCGGCGGCGCCGGCAAGACCCGCCTCGCCGCCGAGGCCGCGGCGCCGCTCGTCCCGGAGACCCCCGACGGCGTCTGGTTCGTCCCGCTCGCCCCCCTCGGCCGCGACGACGACGTCGCGGCCGCCGTGCTCGCCGCCCTCGGCCTCGTCGAGCCCGTCCGCCGCCTCGACGGCCGGCACGCCACGGCCGCCGCCGACCGCCTCCTGGACGCCCTGGCCGGCCAAGCCCCGGTCATCGTCCTCGACAACTGCGAGCACCTCGTCGAGGCCGCCGCGGTGCTGGCCGGCCGCCTCCTCCAGGCCGCGCCCGGCGTCCGCGTCCTCGCCACCAGCCGCGAGCCGCTCGGCATCACCGGCGAGTCCCTCTGCCCGGTGCCGTCCCTGCCGCTGCCGCCCGCGGGCGCCGCCCCAGAAGACGCCCTGCGGTACGCCTCGGTGCGGCTGTTCGCCGACCGCGCCGCCGCGGTCCGCCCCGGCTTCGCGGTGGACGCCGCCACCGCCCCGCACGCCGTGCGGATCGTCCGCGAGCTCGACGGCATCCCCCTCGCCATCGAGCTCGCCGCGGCCCGCCTGCGCTCCCTCACCGTCACCCAGGTCGCCGGCCGCCTCGGCGACCGGTTCCGGCTCCTCACCGCGGGCAGCCGCACCGCGCTGCCCCGGCACCGCACGCTCCGCGCCGTCGTCGACTGGTCCTGGGACCTGCTGGACGACACCGAGCGGACCGTCCTCCGCCGCCTGTCGGTCTTCTCCGGCGGCGCCGCCGCCGACGCCGCGGCCGCCGTCTGCGGCCTGCCGCCCGTCGACCCCGGCGACGTCGAGGACGTCCTCGCCGCCCTGGTCGACAAGTCCCTCGTCATGGCCGACGGCGACACCGACGTCCGCTACCGCCTGCTGGAGACCGTCCGCGCCTACACCGGCGAGCGCCTCGACGAGGCCAACGAGACGCCGCGGGTCCGCGCCGCGCACGCCGCGTTCCTCATCGACCTCGCCGAGCGCGCCGAACCCGAGCTGCGCGACCGCGACCAGCTCCGCTGGGCCGACCGGCTGTTCGCCGAGCGCGACAACTGCACCGCCGCGTTCCGCCACATCCTCGACACCCGCGACGCCGCCGCCGGGCTCCGCCTCGTCGGCGCGCTCGCCTGGTTCTGGTTCATGCGCGACCAGGAGCGCGAGGCCGGCGGCTGGGCCGTCGCCGTCAACGAGATCGCCGGCGACACCGCGCCGGCCGGCCTGGAGGAGCAGTACGCCCTCTCCCGGTTCACCGGCCGCATCGTCAGCGAGATGACCAGCGACCCCGGCCCGAGCCCCGAGGCCATGCGCGCCGCGATCACCGACGTGCTGCGCACCGTCCCCGCGAACCCCCGCCACCCGGCCCTGGTCCTCGCCCGGCCCATCGCGGAGCTGTTCGTCACCGACCTGCCCGCCGCCCGCCGCGAGCTGGCCGCCCTGGACGGCCACCCCGACCCGTGGGTGCGGGCCGCCACGCACATCTTCGACGCCTACCTGGCCATCAACGAGGGCGACATCGCCTCCGCCGCCCGCCTGGTCGAGCTCGGCGCCGGCGGCTTCACCGAGATCGGCGACCGCTGGGGAATGATCGTCGGGTTGAACGCGCGGATGCGCCTCGCCGTCATCCACGGCGACCTGGACGCCGCCATCCGGCTCGGCGAGGAGGCGCACCGCTACGCCGTCGACAACATCAGCCCCGAGCAGAGCTCCATGCTGCTCGTCCAGCTCGCCGAGATCCGCGCCCACGAGGGCGACACCGCCCGCGCCCGCGAGGACCTGCGCAAGGCCGTCGCGCAGGCCGAGCGCATCGGCGAGTTCGGCGACCTCGCCAACGCCCTCGTCGCGCTCAGTGACATCGACCGCCGCGCCGGCGACCTCGCCGCCGCCCGACCGCTCCTGGAACTGGCCCACGAACGGGTGCTCCCGCGCCGCCACCGCGCCGACGTCATCGGCGCCGCCGCCCGCACCTTCGGCCGCCTCGGCCTGCTCGCCGAGCAGGAGGGCGACCTCGACGCCGCCACCCGCTGGCACACCGAGGCCCTGGAGAGCTTCGGGCACGAGGGCATGGTCGACAACCCCGCGCTGGCCGGCCTGGTCACCGGCCTCGCCGCCTACGCCGCCGCCTCCGGCGACCACGAGCGCGCCGCCGAGCTCGTCGGCGCCGTCGACGGCCTGAACGGCTACCGCGACCGCCTCAACTGGGACCTGGCCCGCGCCGAGGACACCGCCCGCAACGCGCTGGGCGAGGACGCCTTCGCGGCCGCGCACGACCGAGGCCGCACGATCACCCGCGAGGACGCCCTCGCCCTCCGTCCCTGACTCACAGCGGCCGCCGCTAGGCGCGCCGGGAGTACATCCACAGCGCCAGCGGGAACGTCACCACGGTGATCCCGACGATCCACGCCAGCGTCCACCACACATGGTCGCCGACGTCACCGCCCACCATCAGCGCCCGCACCGAGTCCGCCAGGTGCGTCACCGGGTTCACCTTCGTCCACGCCTGCAACCAGCCCGGCATCGTCGAGGTGTTCGGCACCAGGATGCTGCTGCCGAACGTCAGCGGCATCACCCAGATGAACGCCAGCCCCTGCACCGTCTCCGGCGACGGCGCGACCAGCCCGACCAGCACCGAGATCCAGCACACCGCCAGGTAGAACAGGTAGGCCAGCCCGAACGCCGCCAGCACCGACAGCGGATCGGTGTGGAACCGGAACCCCAGCAGCGACCCGAACCCGGTCAGCACCACCATGACCGTCAGGAACCGCGCCGTGTCGCCGAGCACCGACCCGATCAGCGGCGCCGACCGCGCGATCGGCAGGCTGCGGAACCGGTCGAACACGCCCTTGTGGATGTCCTCGTTCAGTGCCGTGCCGAGCCCCATCGACGCGAACATCGCCATCTGCGCGACCAGACCGGGCAGCAGCGACTGCAGGTAGGAGTGCGTGGAACCGGCCACCACCCCGCCGAACACGTACAGGAACAGCAGCAGGAACACGATCGGCATCAGCGTCGTGTCGAGCAGCTTCTCGGGGGAGTGCTTCAGCTGCGCGACGTTGCGCCACGCCAGCGTCAGCGCGTGCCGCAGCGTCCGCCGCGGGCTGATCCGCCGCGGCGGATCGAAGGTCAGCGCCGTCATGCCAGGCTCTCCTCAGGGGTCGGGGCGGCCTCCGCCGCCGCGTGGTGGCCGGTCAGGGACAGGAACACCTCGTCGAGGCTCGGCATCCGCAGCGCGAGCTCGGTCACCGGCAGATCGGCGGCGTCCAGCCGCGCCACCACCTTCGACAGCACCGACGAGTCCGTCACCGGGACGGTGACCAGGCCGGACGACTCGTGCGCCTCGGGCCGCTCCCCGGCCAGCTCGGCGACGATCGCCGCCAGCTGCGCCACCCGGAACGGCTCGGCGGCCCGCACCGCCAGCGTCTGCCGGCCCGCGCGGGCCTTCATCTCCGCCGGCGTCCCACCGGCGATCACCCGGCCGTGGTCGACCACCACGATGTCGTCGGCGAGCGCGTCGGCCTCGTCCAGGTACTGCGTGGTCAGCAGCACCGTCGCGCCGTCGGCGACGACCGTGCGGACGGTGTCCCACACCTCGTTGCGGGCGCGCGGGTCCAGGCCCGTCGTCGGCTCGTCCAGGAACAGCACCGCCGGCCGGTTGATCAGGCTCGCCGCCAGGTCGAGCCGGCGCCGCATCCCGCCGGAGTAGGTCTTCGCGGCCCGCCCGGCGGCGTCCGACAGCCGGAACCGCTCCAGCAGCTCGCGGGCGCGGGCCTTGGCCTCACCGCGCGAGTAGTCCAGCAGCCGGCCGATCAGGACCAGGTTCTCCAGCCCGGTGAGCTCCTCGTCCACCGACGCGTACTGCCCTGTCAGCCCGATCTTCGCGCGCACCCGCGCCGCGTCCCGCCGCACGTCGTAACCGCAGATCTCCGCACGGCCCTCGTCGGCCTTCAACAGCGTCGCGAGCACCCGCACCGCGGTCGTCTTGCCCGCCCCGTTCGGACCGAGCACGCCGAGGACGGTGCCCTGGCGCACCGACAGGTCGACGCCGTTCAGCGCCCGGGTCTCCCCGAATCTCTTCCGCAGGCCCTCGGCCTGGATCACTTCGCTCATGCATTCAACGGTGGAGCACCGTGCTGACAGACCACTGATATGCCACTGACACGCCCTGCCGCGACGCTGACAGCACCTCCCATCGACCCGACCTACGAGAAGGCGGCACCGCGCAACCGAAAGCGCACAACGCTTTCAAAGCGGTCTACATCACACTCTCGATGGCGAAGGTGCGCCACGTCACCCCAATCCGAGTCGACACGGATAACCGCCTGCCCCTGCGGCATCACCCTTCCCAACCCGCCAGGTCACAGGTGAACCCCAGATGACCAGCAGATTTATCGAAGTGCCGGGAGAAGGAGGCGACGCGATTTGACGAGCGTTGCGGGAGTACCTAATGTTCTCCACGTCGCAAGGGATGCGGGACGCCGAGAGGCGGACGGCCCGGCGAACAAGTCCCCGGAGGAAAAACGGTTCGGAGCACGCTCCGGCCGGATGTACTCTGGACGGGACGAGCCAGACGGGATGCAGGACGCCACGCGGCGGCCGGCCCGGCGCAGACCCGGACGAACCTTCACGAGCAGAGCTATCTGCCCGCGATGGTGCACGGGATGCGGGCTGCACTCCACGAGATCGACTCCACAGAGTCGATTGACAAGAGTGAAGAACCTGGTAAGCTTGAAGGGTTGCCCCGGAGCGAGACCTGCGGAAGCGGGTGGAGCGCGGTGGGTGTCCGTTTCTTGAGAACTCAACAGCGTGTTAAAAGCCAGTGCCTTTATCGATCAGGCATAGCCTGGTCGCCCCGTTCCACTGATTCCTTCGGGGTCGGTGGGGGGATTTCTTTGAGGCAAGTCGGCCCCGGTTTCCGGGGT
>NZ_JAIBOA010000001.1 GCF_019458805.1 Actinomadura parmotrematis | reverse complement strand
AGGCCGCGTCGAAGTCGCCGGCGTCGTGCAGGAAGCCGCCGTGGCGGGTGGCGGTGTCGAGCGCGTCGAGGTCCCAGCCGCGATCGGCGGGGAACGGGGTGACGGCGTCGCCGCCGGCGGCGACGAGGCGCCAGAGGTCCTCGGGGGAGGCGATGCCGCCGGGGAGGCGGCAGGCCATGCCGACGATCGCGACGGGCTCGCCGGACAGGGCGTGCGCCACAGCAGCGTCCCCGGTCCCGGCGGCGGGCTCGGCGAGCAGCAGGGACCGCAGGTGGCGGGCGACGGCGCCCGGGGTCGGGTGGTCGAACGCCAGCGTGGCGGGCAGCGGGAGGCCGGTGGCGGCGGTCAGCCGGTCGCGCAGCGCGACGGCGGTGGCCGACGTGAGGCCGAGGTCGCTGAAGGCCGTATCGGCGGGCAGGTCGCCGCGGTCGCCGAGCAGGCCGGTGACCTCGGCGCGGACCAGGCCGGTCAGCAGGCGGTCGCGATCGGCGTCGCCGGGCAGGTCCACAAGGCGGCGGCGCAGGCCGGCGGCCACGCCGTCGTCGGCGGCGACCGCGCGGGCGGGCGCCTCGATCAGGTCGCGCAGCGGGGCCGGGACGCCGTCCGCGCGGACGGCCGCCGGGTCCAGGCGGAACGCGGCGAGGCAGGTCTCGTCCGAGGCGAGGGCGGCGTCCAGCGCCGCCGCGCGCTCCTGCGCGGTGAGGCGTCCGACGCCCGGCGGCGGGCGGTCGCCGCCGTCCGCCGGTCCGACGGCCAGGGACAGCGCGGGGAGGCCGTCCGCCGCCCGGCTCCGCGCCAGGGCGTCGAAGCGGGCTCCGATGCGGGCCTCCTCCTCGCCGCCCGGCGTCCCGAGCAGTCCGGTGGCCGGGGACAGCAGCACGAACGCGTCCAGGTCGTGGCCGGCGGTGAGGTCGGCCAGGTTCGCCGCCCCGGCGAGCGCGGCCGCGGCGTCCCGGCCTGCGGGCGCGTGGACGACGGCGCCGACGGGGCCTTCCGCGAGCGCGGCGGCGAGGGCGTCGCGGTCGGTGGCGTCGTGGGCGAGGGCGGTGACGTCGGCGCCGTGGGCGCCGGACAGGTGGCGGGCGACGGCGGCGCCGAGCGGGCCGTCCGCGCCGGTGACGACGACCCGGCGGCCCCCGCCGAGCGGGCCGCGCGGCCCGCCGTCCGGTGCGGCGGCGACGCGGACGGCGCGCGGTACCAGCAGGACGCCCGCCCGGACGGCCGCCTGCGGCTCGCCCGCCGCCACCGCTTCGGCCGCCAGGGCGTCAAGGTCGGCATCGCCGTCGGCGTCCACGTCGAGGAGGGTGAAGCGGCCCGGATGCGCGGCCTGGACGCACCGCACCACGGCCCACACCTCCGCCTGCTCGGCGTCGGCGGCGGTGCCGGTGCCCGCCACGGCGGCCGCGCCGCGCGTCACGACGACGCGGTGGGCGCCCGCGTTCCGCTCGTCGGCGGCCCACGCCGCGAGCTGTTCGGACAGTTCGCGGCCGGCCGCCGTCACGGGCGCGGCGACCACGGCGGGCGGCGCTTCCGGGAGGCCGGTGCGGGCCGGGGCGGACGGCAGCGGGATCCAGTCCAGCCGGAACAGCGCGTCGTGGTGGCCGCCGCCGGTCGCGCGGAGGCGGGCGGGGCGCTCCAGCAGCAGGCGCCGGGCGACCTTCCCCGACGCCGTGCGCGGCACCTCGGTGATCTCGTACAGCTCCTCGGGCACCTTGAAATAGGCGAGGCGCTCCCGGCAGGCGGCGAACAGCGCCTCGGGGTCCAGGCCCTCCGGCCCCGGCACGACGAACGCCACCGGGACCTCCCCGAGCACCTCGTGGGGGCGCCCCGCCACGGCGACGTCCGCGACGCCCGGCCGGCCGCGCAGCACCTCCTCCACCTCGCCGGGGTGGACGTTCTCGCCGCCGCGGATGATGAGCTCCTTGATGCGCCCGGTGATCGTGAAGTAGCCGGCGGCGTCGCGGCGGGCCAGGTCGCCGGTGCGGTACCAGCCGTCACGGAACGCCCCGGCGGTCTCCTCGGGGCGGCCGTGGTAGCCGAGCATCACGCTCGGGCCGCGGACCCAGACCTCGCCCTCCTCGCCCGGCCCGGCGTCGGCGCCGGTGTCGGGGTCGACCAGCCGCACGCCGAGGCCCGGTACGGGCAGCCCGCACGACCCCTCGACGCGGGCGCCGGTCGGCCAGTTGATGGTGATCGACCCGCAGGTCTCGGTGCTGCCGTAGGCGTCCAGCAGCGGCGCGCCGAACGCCTCCTCGAAGCCGCGGCGGAGCGCGGCGGTGGTGACCGCGCCGCCGACCAGGCACATCCGCAGGTGCGGGGCGGTGAAGCCGTCCTCGCGGGCGGCCCGCACCAGGTGGTGGTACATCGTCGGGACGCCCGCCAGGAAGGTCGAGCCGTCCTCGCGGAGCGCGGCGAGCACCTCGCCCGCGCTGAACCCGTCGAGGATGCGGGCGGTCGCGCCGACGGCGGTGACGGCGAGCACGCACGCGATGTGGGAGAGGCTGTGGAACAGCGGCAGCGGCCAGAGGACGCGGTCCTCGGCGGACAGGCCCGGGACGGGCACGTAGCAGGCGGCGACCGACCACAGGCAGTTGCGCTGGGTGGACACGACGCCCTTCGGGCGGCCGGTGGTGCCGGAGGTGTAGAGCATCCACGCCGGCTCGTCCAGGCCGAGGTCGTCGCGGGCCGGCGTGCCGGGCTCGGTCCCGGCGAGCGCCTCGAACGACAGCGCCCCCGGCAGCGCCGCGAGGACGCCGGCGGACGGCGGGCCGCCCGCGACCACGACGGTGACGTCCGGGCGGTCCGCCAGGACCCGGCCGAGGGGCGCGGCGTGCGCCGGGTCGGCGATGACCAGGCGGGCGCCGCTGTCGTCCAGCAGGTGGCCGAGCTCGGCCTCGGTGAGGCGCGGGTTCACCGGGACGCCGACGGCGCCCGCGCGGACGAGCGCCAGGTAGCCCTCCACCATCTCGACGCGGTTGCCGAGCAGGAGCGCGGCGCGGTCGCCGGGCTGCAGCCGGTGCTCGGCGAGATGGCCCGCCAGGCGCCGGGTCCGGGCGGCGAGTTCGGCATAGGCGACGCCGCGCCGGGCGTCCCGGAAAGCGATCTTCCGGGGCGTCCGGCGGGCGTGCTCCTCCAGCAATTCGGGCAGTGGCCGAATCAGCTCCGTGCGCAGCATTCCGGCGCATCCCCCAAAGAGAGTGGGTCACGGGTGGAAAGTGCTCGGCTATATGTTCGAGCGGGTGTGCCCAGTCTCTTCAAGGAATGGTCGCGGCGATCCCCTAACCGCCCCCCTAACGTTCCTTGCTCACGACCGCGCCCCCGACGGCGCGGGGGCCAGCAGGCCGAGGAGGTCGGCGGGGCGGTGCAGCACCGCGTCCGGCTCCTCGGCGAGCAGCGGGCCGGGCTCGCTCTCGCCCCACAGCGCGGCGATCGCGCCGACGCCGGCGGCGCGGGCGCTGCGCAGGTCGGTGACGGCGTCCCCGACCATGACCGCCTCCTCGGGGCGGGCGCCGAGCAGGGCGAGGGCGCGCTCGACGATGTCGGGCGCGGGCTTCGGGTGCGGCACCTCGTCGGAGCCGATGATGTGCGCGAAGTGGCCGGCGATGCCGAGGGCGCCGAGCAGCGAGCGGGCGCGGGGCCCGCTCTTGCCGGTCGCGACGGCGAGGAGCAGGCCGCGCCGGTCCAGCTCGGCGAGCAGCGGCCGGACGCCGGCGAAGACGGTGACCTCGCCGGCGAGCCGGTAGCTCTCCCGCACGAACGGCTCCTCGATCTCCGCCGGCAGCCCCATGATCCGCATGATGTCGGGGAAGTAGCGGCCGAGGTGGCGGCTGTACTCCTCGAAGGGGGCGGGGCCGTCGCCCATCACCTCGGCGTAGGCGGTGCGGAACGCCCGGCGCATCACCTCGAAGCTGTCGACGAGGACGCCGTCGAGGTCGAAGACGACCGCGCGCGTCGCGGCGCCCGGCAGGTCACCGGCCATGGCCGGCCCCCACCGCCGCCGCCGGGGCGGGCTCCGCGGCCCGGCCCGCCGCGCGGGCCGAGTCGTACAGCCGCCCGATCGCCGCGATCATCTCCCGGGCGGGGCCGATCGCCGCGCCGCGCCGCCCGCCCGCGAGCAGCGCGGGCAGCTCGTCGAGCTGGCGGGTGTACTCGGCGCCGACCGGTTCGCGCGGCACCGGCACGGGCCTGGTGACGCCGCGCCAGGTGCGGGTCAGCGCGGAGACCTCCTGCCGGTTGGTGCTGAACCCGAACGTGCAGCGCAGCGCGGCCGTCCCGGCGCCGCCCTCCACGATGATCGCGGTGACGTCGCGGGCCTCGTGGGAGGCCCAGCTCGTCCTCAGCGCCACCGACACGCCGCCGTCGGTCACCAGGAAGCCGCGGGCGGTGTCCTCGACGTCGCCGGGCCCGGCCGCCGTGTCCGCGCCGCCGGCGTCCTTCCAGCGGGCGCGGCGCGAGGGGTCGTTGACGAAGTCGGCCGAGACGGTGCCGACGACCTGCTCGAAGACGGTCGGCCCGAGGAGCGGCTCGACGGTGTCCAGCAGGTGCCAGCCGAGGTCGAGCAGCGCGCCGCCGCCCGCCTGGTCGCGGCGGACGGACCAGCTCGTCCCGCGCGGCACGCCGTGCGCGCGCACCCAGGACAGGTCCACGTGCCGGATCGGGCCGAGGTCGGCGGCGACGCCGAGCAGCGCCCGCACGTCGGCGCGGTAGCGGGCGGCGCTGCCCGCCAGCAGGACCGCGCCGCCTTCCCGCTCGGCGGCCGCGAGCTGATCGGCCTCCGCGACGCTGAGGCACACCGGCTTCTCCAGGAACACCGGCACCCCCCTCGCCAGCAGCCGGGCCGCGACGGGGCCGTGCAGGTGGTTGGGGACGGCGACGACCGCCAGGTCCAGCGCCGCCGGGTCCAGCTCCTCGACCGAGGCGTGCGCGGCGGGCGCGCCGGCGGCGGCGCGCGCGGCCGGGTCGGGGTCGACGACGGCGGCGACGGTGTACCGCGGGTGCTCGTGCAGGCGGGGCAGCCAGATCTGCCGGCCCGCCCAGCCGAGGCCGACGAGCGCGACGCGCAGCCGCGCGGCGCCCATCACGCCGGCCCCGCCGCGCCGGCCACGGCGCCGGCGACGATCTCGGCGACCCGGTGGATCTGCTCCTCGGTGCCGAGCAGCGTGCGGTGGTGCAGCCAGACGCCGTCGCCGGTGAGCGCGTCGGCGTTCGGGCAGCGGGCCGCCAGCTCCTCGACCGTCGCGTCCGGCGCGCCGGTCTCCCAGAACGCGGCGGTGCGGTAGATGGCGCGGAACACCACGAAGGCGGGCACCCCGCGCGCCACCAGCGCGTCGACGAGCGCGTCGCGGCGCTCCCCGGCGAGGCCCGGCACCCGGAACATCGCCATGTAGTGCGGGACGCGGTCGGCGCGGGCGTCGCGGGCCTGCGGCACGACGCCCGGGATCTCCGCCAGCAGCCGGTCCAGCAGCGGGCCGCGCTCCTCCCGCGTGTCGATCTGCTCGTCCAGGCGGTCGAGCTGGGCGCGGAGCACCGCCGCCGAGAACTCGTTCAACCGGAAGTTGGAGCCCGAGGTGCGGTGGTGGTAGCCGCGGTCGTCGCGCGGCCGCCCGCAGCTGTGCCGCAGGAACGCCTCCTCGTAGGACGCGCGGTCGGGGAAGGTGACCGCGCCGCCCTCCCCCGCCGTCATCAGCTTGCCGTTCTGGAAGCTGTAGGCGGCGATGCTGCCGAACTCCCCGACGCGGCGGCCGTTCCAGCGGGCGCCGTGCGCGTGCGCGGCGTCCTGGATCAGCGGGACGCCGCTGTCGGCCGACAGCTTGGCGAGCCCGTCCATGTCGGCGAGCTGCCCGGCGATGTGCACCGGCATGATCGCGCGGGTGCGCGGGCCGATCGCCGCCGCGGCGGCCGCCACGTCCAGGTTGTAGGTGCCGGGGTCGATGTCGGCCGGCACCGCCACGGCGCCGAGCCGCTGCACCGCCTGCGACGAGGAGATGAACGTGAACGCCGGCACCACGACCTCGTGGCCCGGCCCGACCCCGAGCACCTGGAGCGCCAGTTCCAGGGCGTGCGTCCCGTTGGTCACCGCGAGCGCGTGGCCGGCGCCCTCGTGCGCGGCGAACTCCCGCTCGAAGGCGTCGACCTCGCCGCCGCCCATCCGCCACCACTGGCCCTGTTCCAGCGCGCGGGCGAGCCCCGCGCGCTCCCGCCCGTCGTACTGCGGCCATTCCGGCAATCCGATATCACTCATCTGCGCGCCATCCTCCACGGAATGCTCACCGATCGTGCGGCCAACCGTCCCCAGCGGGGATTTCACCGGCACGGTACCCACGTCGGCGGCGTTTTTCATATCCCCTATTCACCCCCCTAGATTTCCCTTGCCCTAATGCCGCCCGAAGGAATTTCGCGTCCATTGCGGAGGGCATGTTATAACGGCGGTCGTGCAGATCCTTCTGTTGAACGGACCGAACCTCGGGATCCTCGGCCGCCGCGAGCCGGAGATCTACGGGACCGACACCCTGGCCGACATCGAGGAGCTCGTCCGCGCCGAGGTCGCCGCCCGCGGCTGGAAGCTGGTGGCGGTGCAGCGCGAGTCGGAGGGCGAGCTGATCGAGGCGCTGCACGCCCGCTGGGACACGGTCGGCGCGATCGTGAACCCGGGCGCGCTGATGATCGCCGGATGGGGGCTGCGGGACGCGCTGGCCGCCTACCCGCGCCCCTGGATCGAGGTGCACCTGTCCAACGTGTGGGCGCGCGAGGCGTTCCGCCACGAGTCGGTGCTCGCGCCCGTCGCCGACGGGGTGATCGTGGGGCTCGGCTCCCTCGGCTACCGGCTCGCCGCGCGAGCGCTGCTCGCGCTGGTGCCCGAGTGAGCCGCCTGGCGATCGACGTCGGCGGGACGAAGGTCGCGTTCCGGCTGGCCGGCGGGGACCGCCCGCCGCGCGACGCCGCGCTCCGCTGGCCGTCCCCGCCCGGACCCGAGGAGGACTGGACGGCGCTCGCCGCCGAGGTGGCGCGGCTGCGCGCCGGGGCGGCCCCCATCGGCGCCGTCGGCGTCGCGCTGCCCGCCGCCGTCGACCCCGGCGGCCGCGTCACCGCCTGGCCGGGGCGTCCCGGCTGGGTCGGCGTGGACGTGGGCGCGCGGCTGCGCGCGCTGTTCCCGGGCGCCGCGGTGCGCTGGGCCGACGACGGCGACCTCGCGGCGCTCGCCGAGGCCGAGCGGGCGGGCGTGCGGAACGCGGTCTACCTCGGGATCGGGACGGGCGTCGGCGGCGGCGCCGTGGTCGACGGGCGGCCCGTCACCGGCTGCGAGGTCGGCCACCTGATCGTCGACCGGTCCGCGCGGGAGGAGCGGTGCGACTGCGGGCGGACCGGCTGCGTCCAGGCCGCCGCCTCCGGCCCCGCGATCCTGCGGCGGGCGGCCCGGCTGCGCGGCGCCCCCGCCGCCTTCGCCGACCTGCGCGACGGCCTCGCGGCCGGGGAGCGCTGGGCGGCGGGCGCGCTGGAACCCGCCTGGGACGCGCTCGCCGCCGCCGTCACCGGGCTCGGCGAGCTCCTGCACCCCGACATCGCCGTGATCGGCGGCGGCGTCGCCGCGGGCCTGCCCGGCTTCGCCGGGGCCGTCGCCGAGCGCGCCGCCGCGTACGCGCGGCCGGGCTACGCGGCGCCCGCGGTGCGGCCCGCCGGGCTCGGCGGCCTGTCGTCCCTGCACGGAGCCCTGCTGCTGGCCGAACGAGAGGAGGCCCGCCGTGGCCGGAACGGATGAGAGGACGGCGACCGCGCCCCGGATCGTCGACGTGGCGCTGGGCGAGCGCGCCTACCAGGTGCGCATCGGGCCGGGGGTGCGGGCCGAGCTGCCCGGCGTCATCGCCGGCATCGGCGCCCGGCGCGCGGTCGTCGTCTCGGCCCGGCCGCCGGAGTGGACGCCCGACCCCGGCGTGCCGTCCCTGGCGGTCGCGGCGCGCGACGGCGAGCCCGGCAAGACGCTGGCGCAGGTCGAGGAGCTCTGCCGGCGCTTCGCCGACTTCGGCCTGACCCGCTCGGACGCCGTCGTGTCGTGCGGCGGCGGCACCACCACCGACGTCGTCGGCCTCGCGGCGGCGCTCTACCACCGGGGCGTCGCCGTCGTGCACCTGCCGACGTCGCTGCTGGCGCAGGTGGACGCCAGCGTCGGCGGGAAGACGGCGGTGAACCTGCCGCAGGGCAAGAACCTGGTCGGGGCGTACTGGCAGCCCCGCGCGGTCCTCTGCGACACCGAGTACCTGGAGACCCTGCCGGACCGCGAGCGGACCGGCGGCTACGGGGAGATCGCGCGCTGCCACTTCATCGGCGCCCCCGGCCTGCTCGGGCGGCCCGTCGAGGAGCAGATCGCGGCGAGCGTCGCGCTCAAGGCGTCGATCGTCGCCGCCGACGAGCGGGACGCCGGGCCCCGGCACCTGCTCAACTACGGGCACACCCTCGGCCACGCGCTCGAACGCGCCACCGGCTACCGGCTGCGGCACGGGGAGGGGGTGGCGATCGGCACCGTCTTCGCCGGGCGCCTCGCCGGGCGCCTCGGCCGCATCGGGCCCGCCCGCGTCGCCGAGCACCATGAGGTCGTCGCGGCGTACGGGCTGCCGACCGCGCTGCCCGCCGGGATCGACCGGGACGCGCTCGTGCCGCTGATGCGGCTGGACAAGAAGGCCACCGACGGCCTGGCGTTCGTGCTGGACGGCCCGCGCGGCGCCGAGCTGGTGCGGGGCGTGCCCGAGGCCGACGTCGCCGCCGCGCTGGCGGCGATGCCCGCGGAAGGGGCCTGACGTGGGGCGCATCACCGGGACCACCCGGCTGCTGGCCGTCCTCGGCGACCCGGTCGAGCAGGTCCGGGCGCCGGCGCTGGTCAACCCGCTGCTGGAGCGGCTCGGCCGCGACGCCGTCCTCGTCCCGGTGCACGTGCGCCCGCCCGACCTCGCCGCGGTCGTCGGCGGGCTCCAGCGGATCGGCAACCTGGACGGGCTGCTCGTCACCGTCCCGCACAAGATCGAGGTGTGCCGGTTCGCCGCCGAGCTCGGCCCGGCCGCCGCCCTCACCGGCAGCGCCAACGCCCTGCGGCGCGGGCCGGGCGGCCGCTGGCACGCCGACAACTTCGACGGCGTCGGCTTCGTGCGCGGGCTGCGCGCCCGCGGCCACGAGCCGCGCGGACGGCGCGTCGCGCTGGTCGGGGCGGGCGGCGCCGGCGCCGCGCTCGCGGCGGCGCTGCTGGAGGCCGGCGCCGCGCACCTGGCGGTCTGCGACACCGACGCCGGGCGCCTGGACGCGCTGCTCGGCCGCCTCGCCGCCCGCTGGCCGGGCCGCGTCACCGGCTCGGCCGCCCCGCGCGTGGCCGACGCCGGCATCGCGGTCAACGCCACGCCGCTCGGGCTGCGGCCCGCCGACCCGCTGCCGTTCGACCCCGCCCTGCTGCCCCCCGGCGGCGTCGTCGCCGACATCGTCATGAAGCCCGCCGAGACGCCGCTGCTGCGGGCCGCCGCCGCGCTCGGACGCGCCGTCCACCCGGGCCTCCACACGCTGGAGCACCAGCTGGAGTGCTACACGGCCTACTTCGGCCTCGGAGATTGACCGGACCCTATTGCGGACAAACCCGATAGAATTAGTATGGAACCCTCGTACACGTCGCGATGGTCGACAGGGGGTACCCCGTGCGATTCAACCTGCTCGGTCCGCTGGAGGCGGTGCGGGACGGCCGGCCCGTGCCGCTCGGCGGCGCCAACCAGCGGGCGGCCCTCGGCTTCCTGCTGCTGCACGCCGGCGCGGTCGTGTCCACCGGCGACCTCATCCGCGCGCTGTGGGACGACCCGCCCCCGCCCACCGCGCGCAAGATGGTGCAGAACGCCGTCGCCGGCGTGCGCCGCGCGCTCCCCGCCGGCGGCTCCGCCGCGCTCCTCACCGCCCCGCCCGGCTACCTGCTGCGCGTCGACCCCGACCGGATCGACGCGACCCGCTTCCACGCGCTGGTCGAGCGCGGCCGCGCCGACTTCCGCGCGGAGGCGTGGGAGCCCGCCGCGCGGCGGCTGCGCGAGGCGCTCGCGCTCTGGCGCGGCCCCGCCCTCGCCGACGTCGCCGAGGCCGGCGCCGCCTGGCCCGAGCTGACCGTCCTGGAGGAGGCGCGGTTCGCCGCGCTGGAGGACTGCCTGGAGGCCGAGCTCGCCCTCGGCCGCCACCACGAGCTGATCGGCGAGATGACGTCCCTGGCCGACGAGGACCCGGTGCGCGAGCGGCTCTGCGGCCTGCTCATGCTGGCGTTCTACCGCGCCGGGCGGCAGCGCGACGCGCTCGCGGCCTACCAGCGCCTCCGCGGCCTGCTGCGGGACGGCTTCGGGCTCGACCCCGCACCCGCCCTCCGCGAGCTGGAACGCGACATCCTGAACCAGCACCCGCGGCTCACCCTTCGCCCGGCCCCGGCGCGCCCCGGCACGGGCGGCGCATCGATCAGAGCGGCCTGCGCGGGGTCCGCCGCGCCGCCCGCGCGGACGCCGGCCGCCAGGACGGGCGGCGCGCCCGCGCGCGTCCCGGACGCCCGCGCGGACTCCCCCGCCCGCCCCCTCGCCGAGCGCAAGCGCGCCAGCGTCCTGCTGGTGCGCACCCGTGTGGACGTGCTGCACGGCGACTCCGAGTGCGTCGACGAGGCCCTCGACGATCTCGCCCGCGTCATCGCCGAGGAGGCCCGCCGCTTCGGCGGCGCCGTCCGCGAGACGCTCGGCTCGGTGCGGCCGGTCGTGTACGGGTTCCCGCACTCGCACGAGGACGACCCCGAGCGCGCCGCCCGCACCGCCCTCGCCGTCCGCGAGCGGGTGGACGGCCGGGTCCTGGACTTCCTCGGCGTCCAGATCGCCATCGCCACCGGCGAGATCCTCGCGACCTACCGCGACGAGCGCGACCCCGTCCCGGCGCAGCTGTCGGGGACGGTGCCGCACACCGCCGAACGGCTGCTGGCGCACACCCGGCCCGGCACCGTCCGGGTGTGCCACGCGACGGCCCGCGCCGTCGGGATGCCGCCGCTCCCCCTCGGCGACTGCCCCTCGGCCGGCGACGTCCCCGCCGAGTGCGGCCGGGAGCTGGTCCTGCCGGCGCCCGCCCCGGCGGCGCCGGACGGCGCGCCGCTCCTCGGCCGGGAACGGGAGCTGGAGGTGCTGCGCGGGGTCCTCGGCGACGTGCACCGCAGGCAGCGCCCGCACCTGGTCACCGTCTTCGGCGAGCCCGGCCTCGGCAAGAGCCGCCTGGTCGCCGAGTTCGCCGCGGGCGTCCCGGGACCGGTGCTGTTCGGGCGCGTCCCGCGCCACGGGGGCGGCGACCTCGCGCTGCTCGCGGGCGCCCTGCGGTCGCGGCCGGACGGCGCGGAGGCGGCCCGGCGGATCGAGCGGCTGCCCGTGGAGGCCGGCGCGGCCGCCTGGCGCCGCCACGTCGCCGACCTGGCGATGGACGGGCCCGTCACCGTCGTCCTGGAGGACGTGCACCGCGCCGGCGCCGCCCTCCAGGACCAGGTGGAGGACCTCACCGAGCAGCTCCCCGAGGTGCCGCTGCTGGTCGTGGTGACCGCCCGGCCCGAGCTGCGGCGGCGCGCCGTCCCCTGGGGCTGCGGCAGGCGCGACGTCAGCGAGCTCGCCCTGGACCCGCTGCCCGAGGACGCGACGCGCGCGCTCCTGCCCGCGTCCGCCGACCCCACCCTGCTCATGCTGGTCGGCGGCAACCCGCGGCACGCCGAGGAGTACGCGCGGGCCGTCCGCGGGCACGCCGGCGACGCCTACGACGGCGCCTACGACGGCGCGCCCGTCCCCGGGCCGCTCCGCGCCCTGGTCGCCGCGCGCATCGACACGCTGGCGCTGCCCGAGCGGGCCGTCCTGCGCGACGCGACGGTCTTCCAGCGCCTCGGGTTCCGGGCCGAGGGCGTCGCCGCGCTCTCCGGCCGCCCCGCCGCCGAGACCGCCGCCGTTCTTCGCGACCTGGAGCGGCAGGGCTTCCTCGCCCGCCGGCCCGTCGGCGACGGCGGCGAGCCGGGCTACGCGTTCCGGCAGCCGATCGTCCGCGAGGTCGCGCACGCCCAGATCCCGCGCGCCCGGCGGATCGCCAAGCACCGCCGCGCCATCGAGTGGATCGGCACGCTGCCCCCTGCCGAGGCCGGCCTCCTCGTCCACCACTACCGGCTGCTCGTGGTGCTGAACTCGCCCCGGCTCGCCTACGACACCTCGCGGCAGGCCCATCACGCGCTCCTCGCCGCCGAGCGCCGGGCCGCCGCCGCGGGCGCCCACGAGGTCGCCGCCCGCTGCCGGCACGCCGCCCTGGAACTCCGGCGCGGGCGCTCGCGCCCCACCCCGGCCTGGGCGGCGTTCCACCGGCCGCTGCCCCGGCGCGCCGACGACCCCACCCTCGCCGCCTACACCTGACCGGCCGGGCGGCCGGCCGGGCGGCCGTCGCGCGGCAGCGCCAGGGCGACGGCGGCGGCGAGGACCAGGAGCAGCCCGCCCGCCGCGAAGCCGATCCGGTAGCCGTCGGTCAGCGCGGCCGACCGGGCCGGGCCGGGCGCGCCGTCCCCGGCGGGCCCGGTCACGGCCGCCGCGAGCGCCGCCAGCGCCGCGAGGCCGAGCGCGCCGCCGACCTGCTGCGCGGTGCCGACCACCCCCGAGCGCACCCCGGAGTCGGCGCCGGTGGCGCCCGCCATGACGAGCGCGGTCGCGGCCGGCAGCACCAGGCCCGCCGAGACGCCGAGCGCCAGCATTGCGGGCAGCACGTCCGCCGCGAACCCGCCGGACTCTGGCACCCGGGCCAGCCACCCGAACGCCAGGACGCCCGCGGCGAGCCCGGCGAGCAGGACGCGCCGCACGCCGAAGCGGGCGATCAGCGGCCCGGCGAGCGCCAGCGACGTCGCCCCGATCACCGCCGAGGCCAGCAGGTAGGCCAGGCCGGTCTCCAGCGAGTCCAGGCCGAGCACCTCCTGCAGGTACAGGGTGACCAGGTACTGGAAGCCGAACATCGCGCCGACGAACAGCGCCGTCAGCAGCGTCCCGCCCGCCCGCGTCCGCGACCGGAGGACCGCCGGGTCCAGCAGCGGCGCCGCGGCCCGCCGCTGGCGCGCCGCGAACCCCGCGAGCAGGACGAGCCCGGCGGCGGCCAGCGCGGCGGGCAGCGCCGGGCCCGGGCCGCCGGGGCCGAGGGCGCCGAGCGCGAACACCAGCAGCATGAGCCCGGCGGTGACGAGCGCCGCGCCGAGCAGGTCGGCGCCGGCGCCCCACCCGAGGCCGCGGTCGGGCGCCAGCGTCCGGCGGCCGAAGAGCAGCAGCAGCGCGCCGATCGGCAGGTTCACCAGGAACACCGACGGCCAGCCGAGCAGCTCGGTGAGCACCCCGCCGCCGAGCGCGCCGACCGACCCGCCCGCCGCCGCCACGAACGCGAGGACCGTGATCGCGCGGACCCGGTCGCGGCCCTCGGGGTACAGCAGCACCGCCATCCCGGTGATCACCGAGCCCGCCATGGCGCAGCCGACGCCCTGCGCGAACCGCGCGGCGATGAGGAGCGCCGCGCCGCCGGCCGCGCCGCAGAGCGCGGAGGCCGCGGTGAACACCGCGATCCCCGTGAGGAACATCCGCCGCCGGCCGAGCAGGTCGCCGAGCCGGCCGCAGAGCAGCAGCAGCCCGCCGAACGCGACGAGGTAGCCGTTGACCACCCACGACAGCTGCGCGCCGGCGAGGCCGAGGTCGGCGCGGATGCGCGGCAGCGCCACCGCCACCCCGGTGCCGTCGACGACGAGCATCAGCTGCCCGGTGGCCAGCACCGCCAGCGCCGCCCGCCGGGAGCGCGCCGGCGTCCCGGCCGCCGCCCCCGTCTCCGCGGTGTCCATCCGGCGCTCCTTTCCGTCGCGGCCGGTCCGGCGCCGATGATTCCATCCGGGAACCGAATTCGAATAGAGGGAACATCGGTGTGACCACGGGAGGAAGAAGTGCCTTCTTTCGCGCCCGCGAGGGCTGCGGAAAGATTGGCCGCAGTCGAGTGACAGGGAACCGGAAATGACAAAGATCGCCATTATCGTCGGGACCACGCGGCCGGGCCGGATCGGGCGCGCGGTCGCCGACTGGGTGCACCAGGTCGCGGGCAAGCGCACCGAGGCCGACTACGAGATCGTCGACCTCGCCGACCACGAGCTGCCGCACTACGACGAGCCGATCCCGGCCGCCGTCGGCCAGTACGCCGGCGAGCACACCAAGCGCTGGGCCGGGGTCGTGGCCGGCTACGACGGCTTCCTCGTGGTGACCCCCGAGTACAACCACGCGCCTCCCGGCGTGCTGAAGAACGCGTTCGACTACGTGCACGCCGAGTGGAACAACAAGGCGGTCGGGTTCGTCGGCTACGGCGCCGTCGGCGCCGCGCGGGCCGTCGAGCAGCTCAAGCTGGTCGCGACCGAGCTCAGCATCGCGCCGGTCGCCGCGCAGGTCACCCTGCTGATCCCGGGGGACTTCCCGAACTACCCCGAGTTCGCGCCGCAGGAGTTCCGCGAGGCCGAGCTGGAGCGGGTGCTGAACCAGCTGGAGTCCTGGTCCAAGGCGCTGGCGGCCGTCCGGGCCTGACCCCCGCACGCGCGAAGGGCGCGGGCACCCGCCTGGTGCCCGCGCCCTTCGCGCGTCCGGAGCCGGTCAGACGTCCAGCCGGGTGCCGTACAGGCGCGCGACGCGCAGCCTGATGACCAGGCGGCGGTCGAGCACCATCTGCTCCAGGAACGCCTTCTCGTCGGCGGCGTCGGCGAACGGCGGCTGCAGCCCGAGCAGCTCGCGGCCGGTCTCGTCGCCCGGCGCCGCGCTGGCGGCCGACAGCTCGGCGTCGCCCTCGGCGACGGCGAACGCCAGGTGGTCGGGGGTCGCGACGTGCAGCGCCGCGCGCGGGTCGCGGCGCAGCAGCCGGACCTTGGCGCGGCCCTCGGTGGTGCTGATCCGCGCCACCCGCTCGGCCGGATCCCAGTGGTAGGCGACGGTGGACAGGTGGGGGCGGCCGTCGCCCTTGTTGGCGGCGAGCACCCCCATCGCGTGCCCGGCGAGCAGTTCCGCCAGGGCGCCGCCGGACAGGGCCAGGGGGCCCGGCCCCCGGCCCGGCCCGTAGGTCACTTGGCCGGCTCCGGCGGGAACGCGATGACCCGGTGCGGCACCACGCGGACCACGACCCGCGACACGTCGTCCACGTCGTGGACCTCGTCGAGGTACTTCAGGGTGAGCTCGTCGGCCAGCTCCTTGCCGCCGCCCTCCAGCACCTTCGCGGTGCCGCGGATCTCGATCGAGGTGATCGGGTTCTCGATGTCGAACACCGACACGTTGACCCGCGGGTCGCGGGCGATGTTGCGCTCGGTGCGGCGGCCGGCGTGGGTGACGAACAGCAGCGCGTCGTCGGCGTCGCGCTTGATCAGCACGATCGAGGAATGCGGGCTGCCGTCCGCGTTCACGGTGGCGACCACGGGGAAATTCTTGTTGTCGATGAAGGCCCGCGTCTTCTCGTCGAGTTTCTCAGCCATGCCGCAAACGTATATTCGGGAGCGGCCACCGATATCCCCAGAGCACCCCCCTATTCCACCGTTCCGAAAGGAACGGGGTCCAGCCAGCCGCCGGTGACCGCGCCGGCCGCGGCGCCGTCCAGGTCGGCGAGCTTGCGGGCGACGAGGCGGCGGGTGTCGGGGGCGGTCTGGCAGCGGAACGGCGGGTCGTCGCGGCCGAGCAGGTCGGCGATGACGGCGGCGACCTCGGCCGCCGTCTGCGTCGCCGGCATCCCCGGCAGCTCGGCCCGCCACGCGATCGCGTTGTCGAGGTAGCGCCGCAGCACCTTGGTGTACGGCCCGGCCCCGGCGAGGACGCGGTCCCAGTCGGCGACGCGGGCGGCGCCGGTGCTCATCGGCCCGGCCTCCACCACCGACACCGCGACCCCGACGCGCCGCGCCACCGGCGCGAACGCCTCCAGGACGCCCTCCAGCGCGAACTTCGACCCCGAGTAGGACTCCTGGAACGGCAGCCCGAGCACGCCCGCGATGCTGCTCACCGCGACGAACCGGCCGCCGCCCGCGCGCAGGTGCGGCAGGCTGCCCTTCAGCAGCGCGACCGGCCCGAACACGTTCACCTCGAACGTCCTGCGGTAGCTGGCGAGGTCCTCGTTCTCGAAGGTGTCGACGCCGCTCACCCCGGCGTTGCTGACGACGGCGTGCAGGCCGCCGTGGCGGGCCGCGGCGGCGGCCACGAACGCCGGGATGGCGGCGTGGTCGGTGACGTCCAGCTCCGCGACCTCGACGGCGGCGCCGGACCGGGCGAGCAGCGCGTCCAGCCCGGCGGTGCGGTCGCGCGAGTGCACGGAAGCGACGACGCGGTAGCCGCGCTCGGCGAGCGCGACCGCCGTGCTCGCCCCGAGCCCCGACCCGCTGCCGGTGACGATCACCGCTCCGGACGGCGGCGGCGGTGCGGTCACCGCGCCGCCCTCGCGCGGGCGGCCGCGCCGAGCCGGGACTCGATGACGTCGGCGGCCCGGCGGGCGCCGCCGGACGCGCGGGCGTGCTCGCGCAGCTCCCGCACGCGCCCGCGCACCGCGCCGTCGGCCGCCACCGCCTCCACCTCGGCGACGAGCCGGCCGGCGTCCAGCTCCGCCGGCGCGATCACGCGGCCCGCGCCGAGCTCGGCGACCCGCTCGGCGTAGGGCAGGAAGTCGGGGACCGGCGGGACCACGACGACGGGCGTCGCGGTGTACCACGCCTCGACCAGCGAGCCGCTGCCGCCGTGCGTGACGAACACCTCGGCGTGCTCCAGGACGCTGACGTTGGACACCCAGCGGTGCACCTCCACGTTCGGCGCGAGAGCGGCGAGCCGCGCGACGTCGGCGTCGGCGAGGCCGTCGCCGACGGTGACGACGACGTGCCAGGGGCGCCCCGCGAACGCGCCCGCGACCGTCTCGAAGAACCCGGCGTCGCCGTTGCGGACGCTGCCGAGGGACACGAGCGCGACGCGCGGCGCGCCCGGCGGCGGCTCCCAGGTGCCGAGGAAGTCGCGCTTCTCCACGCTCGGCCCGACGAAGAAGACCTCCTCGGGGTCGAAGGTGGCGTGCTCGGGCTGGAGCGCGGCGGGCACGAACGCGATCGTGGGCTCGGCGACCCGCCGGACGCTCCACAGGAAGTCCGGCAGCCGGTCCGCCAGGCCGTGCCCGGCGAGCGCGGCGGCGATCTCCTCGACGGGGTCGGCGAGCCGGTGGCCGGGCGCGAGGCGCTCCATGTGGTCGAAGTAGGAGTAGTGCTCGTTGGACACCACGCTCGGGGTCAGCAGGAACGGCGGCAGGTCCCACAGCGCGGTCAGGAGGCGGCCCGCCTGGAAGGCCGCCTCGTCATAGGCGACGGCGTCGGGGCGCTCGTCGCCGAAGTGGTCGCGGGCGGCGCGCAGGATCGCCAGGTTCTCCCGGAAGAACGCGCGGGTCGCGGCGGCCGGGTCGCCGTCGGCCAGGCTGGCGAGGGGGTCGAGGGAGGGGTAGGTGACGACCTCGGCGCCGAACCGCCGGACCCGGTCGGCCGGCCCGCCCGCCACCACGTAGGTGACGCGGTGGCCGCGCCGGACGAGGTGGTCGACGAGGTCGAGCTTCGGCAGCACGTGGCCGTTGGAGGGGATGTCGAGGAACAGCAGGTGCAGCGGCGTGCCGTTCGAGGGCATGGGGGTGTTCCTTCCGCTCAGCCGAAGAACGCGAAGAACCGGGCCTCCAGGCTGATGCGCGGCCTGGCGTCCGGCCCCGCGCCCGGGACCGGGAACGCGGAGTGCAGGACGTTGACCGGGCGCCCGGAGTCGTGCCCGACGAAGACGAGCAGCTCGTGGCTGCGCATGTCGGGGAAGTAGTACCAGCGGTGCTCCTCGGAGTGGCGCACCAGCCGGGACTCGAACACGTTGCCCGGGTGGTCGGGCGGGCCGATGAGGTTGTCGTAGGAGACGGTGTGCGCGTCGGGGACGGTCCGCCCGTCGGTGAGGGCGAGCAGGCTGTCCTGCGGCGGGTCCGACAGCACCTGCCACGTCTGGTAGATCGCGAAGCGGTCGAAGTCGCGCGGCACCCGCGCGCCCTCGGCGTCGCGCAGGTGGCCGAGGAAGGTCTCGGCGGTCCGGGCGGTGTAGTCGAGGTGGGAGAACAGCGCGGGCCGCGGCCGCACGCCGCGCTCGGCCGGGTCGCCGGTGCGGCGCAGGACGTTCCAGTTGGCCTGCGGGAGCACCGCGGACGCGCCGGTCAGCTCGCGGATCACCCCGGCCAGCTCGGCGGCGTACCCGTCCGCCGGCTCGGTGCCGCGCACCGCCGCGATCTCGCGGTCGGCGAGGACGAACCCCTCCCGGTCGAGCGAGAGGTCCGGGCGGAGCGGGCGGGCGTCGTGGATGCGGACGGGGTACGGCCGGAACGCGATGTTCCCGCGCGCCGGCTCGACCAGGTCGATCCGTCCCCGGCCCTCGAAGGGGCCCGCGTAGTAGATGTCCGCCTGCACGGGGTCCGCGCTCATGCGCCGTCCTCCACGTCGTCGTCGGTCGGGTCCAGGCCGTACACGTCGCGGGCCGCGGCCGCCGAGACGAGGCCGTCGCGCACGTCGGCGCGGACGGCCGCGCGCGGCCGCTCCCGGGGGTCCCCGTAGCCGCCGCCACCGGAGGTGTGGATCTCGATGACGTCGCCGCGGTCGAGGACGAGGGTGCTGTTGGTGCGGGGCACGGTGACCCGCCCGTCGCGGTGCCGTACCACGCTGCGGTTCGCCGGCGCGGCGAGGCCGCCCGCCAGGCCGTAGGGGACGGTCCGCTCCAGGGCGCCCGAGCCGATGCAGACGACGCGGACGCCGTCCTGGTCGATGCGCCAGCGGGAGAACCCGCCGAGGCCGCCGCGCCAGCGGCCGGCGCCCGCCGAGTCGGTCGCGAAGCCCTGGTGCAGGACGGTCGCGGGCGCGCCGAGCTCGTGCAGCTCCACGTCCACCTCGCGGCCGCCGCCCATCGCGACCGGCGGCCCGATCGCGTCCCAGCCGTCGCAGCCGGCGGTGGCGCCCGAGCCGCCCTTCAGCGCGCCGGTGGCGCCGAACGGGCGGCCGGTGCGGGCGTCGACGCCGATGGCGGCGAAGGCGTAGCCGCGGCACCAGCCCGCGTGCGACAGCGCCGGGTCGGCCGCGGCGAGGGCGAGCCACACCGCCTCCACGATGGCCTCGCAGGCGGTGATGGTGCAGAGCGTCGTCGCGGCGGGCTCGACCGCGTGCGCGATCGTGCCCGGCCGGGTGCGGACCTCGATCGCCGACAGGGCGCCGCTCGTGCGGCGCTGCGCGGGGTCGGTCGCCCCGAACAGCGCGACGAGGGTGGCGGCGACGGTGTTGGCGCGGGTGGAGTTGGCGTAGCCGGCGACCTGCGGGTCCGAGCCGGTGAAGTCGAAGACGGCGCGCTCGCCCGCGACGGTGAGGCGGAGCCGCACCGCGATCGGCTCGCGGTGGTGCTCGCCGCCGTCGTCGAGGTGCCGGACGGCCTCGTACGTCCCGTCGGGCCAGCGGGCGATCTCGGCGCGCAGGTGCCGGGCCGACGCCGCGAGCTGGGCCGCCACCGCCTCCAGGACCGGGTCCACGCCGAACGCGTCGAGCATCGCGACCAGCTCGCGCTCCCCGATCGCGGCGGCCCCGATCTGGCAGTGCAGGTCGCCCTCGACGGCGTCGCGGAGCCGCAGGTTGAGCAGGATGAGATCCCAGACGTCGTCCTGCCGCTCGCCGCGCCGGTACAGCCGGACGGGCGGGACGCGCAGCGCGTCCTCCCAGCAGTCGCGGGCGCCGGGGTTGTAGCCGAGGCCCGCGCCGCTGCCGCCGACGTCGGCGTGGTGGCCCTTCGTCGCGGTCCAGAACCGCAGCACGCCCCGGTGGAAGACCGGTTTCAGGACGGTGACGTCCGGCGGGTGGTTGTTGCCGTGGTAGGGGTCGTTGAGGACGAACACGTCGCCCTCGCCGACGTCCCCGGCGAACTTGGCGAGGACGCCCTCGTAGGCGCTCGGCAGCGAGCCGGCGAGGACGGGGATGAAGTCCTTGGTGGCGATCCAGTTCCCGTCCGCGTCGAAGATCCCGGTCACCAGGTCGCGGCTCTGGAAGGCCGCCGACCGGCAGGACCGCAGCATCGCGTCGGCCATCCGCGCGGCGATGGCGTGCAGCCGGTTGTCGATCACCGAGGCGAGGACCGCCGTCATCGGACCGCCTCCGGCCGCGCGCCGCGCAGCCCGGCCAGCACGCCGGCCCGGTCGCGGTCCGCGCCGAACAGCAGGACGGTGCCGCTCGCGGTGATCTCGAACGCGAAGCCGGGCGGGACGACGGTGGTCGTCCCCTCCCCCGCCAGCAGGGCGGGTCCTTCCTGCCGCTCGTCCACCGGCACCGCTCCGACGTCGCGGACGGGCACCTCCCGGAAGGCGCCGTCGAACCAGGCCCGCCGCGTCCCGTCCCGCTCCGGCCCCGGCGGGGCGGCGGGGACGGCGGCGTCGGGGGCGAGGGTGGGGGAGCGCGCCTCCAGGCGGAGGTTGACCAGCTCGGTGGGCACCTCCGGCTGCGCGAAGCCGTACAGCCGCTCGTGCAGGCGGTGGAAGCGGGCCAGGAGTCCGGCCAGCGCGGCGGCGTCCACGCCCGGCCCGTCCGGGAACGGCACGGTGACCTCGTGGACCTGGCCGACGTAGCGGACGTCGGCGAGCCGGGTGAAGCGCAGGCCGGCGTCCACCGGCAGGTCCCGCGCGGCGTCGCCCTCCAATCGCGCGAACGCGGCCTCGGCCTCCGCCGGGTCGGTGGCGGCGGCGCGCGGGTCGCGGCCGAGCAGCGTATGGACGTAGTGGCGGACGAGGTCGGCGCGGAGCATGCCGCGCGCGCAGAGCACCGACGCGCCCGCGGGCACCACGACCAGGGGTATCTCCAGGTCGCGGGCGAGCTCCGCCGCGTGCACCGGCCCGGCGCCGCCGGCCGCGACGAGCGCGAGGCGGTGCGGGTCCAGGCCGTGCCGGGCGATCGCGAGCCGCAGGCTGTCGGCCATCTCGGCGTTGACGGCGCGGTGGACGCCCGCCGCCGCCTCCACCGGTCCGAGGCCGAGGCGCCGGCCGAGGCCGGCGAGGGCGTCGCGGGCCAGGTCCGCCGACGGTTCCAGGCCGTCGCCGAAGCCGCCCGCGAGGTAGCCGAGGAGCAGGTCGGCGTCGGTGACGGTCGGCTCCCCGCCGCCGCGCCCGTAGCAGGCGGGGCCGGGGTCGGCGCCCGCGCTCGCGGGGCCGACGCGCAGCAGGCCGCCGGGGGTCGTCCGGGCGATCGAGCCGCCGCCCGCGCCGATCGTCGCGATGTCGAGCATCGGCACCGAGACGGGGTGCCCCGCCGGCTCGGCCCGCGTGGTGATCCCGGTGGCGCCGCCGGACGACAGGCTCACCTCGAAGCTCGTGCCGCCCATGTCGATCGCCATCGCGTCGGGCACCCCGAGCTCGGCGGTGACGGCGGCCACGGCCGCGGGCGCGCCCGCCGGCCCCGACAGCAGGGTGCCGACGGCCCGCTCGGCGGCCCGCTCCATGTCGGCGACCCCGCCGTTGGACTGCACGACCAGCACCCGGCCGGTGTAGCCGAGACCGGCGAGGCGGCCGGACAGGCGGTCCAGGTGGGCGCGCAGGACGGGCCCGACGTAGGCGTTCAGCACCGTCGTCGAGGTCCGCTCGTACAGCCGGACCTCGGGCGCGACCCGCGACGACACCGACAGGAACACCCCGGGCAGCTCGGCCGCCAGGATCTCGGCGGCGCGCCGCTCGTGCCCTCCGTCGAGGTAGGAGAACACGAAGCAGACGGCGACGGCCTCGACGCCGGCGGCGCGGAAGCGCCGCGCCGCCCTCCGCACGCCGTCCTCGTCCAGCGGCACCGCCTCGGCGCCGGTGCGGTCCAGCCGCCCCGCGACCGTCTCGATCAGGTGCCGGGGGACGAGCGGCGGGGGCGGGGCGGTGCGCGAGTCGAACTGGTCGGCGCGGCTGCCCTGGCGGGCGAGCAGGACGTCGCGGAGGCCCTCGGTCGCCAGCAGCCCGGTCCGCGCGCCGGTCCCGGTGACGAGGGCGTTGGTGGTGATGGTGGTGCCGTGCACGAGGGCGTCGGTGCGGGCGAGCAGCCCGGCGAGCGGCAGGCCCGCCTTCGCGGCGAGCCCGCCGAGGCCGGCGACGAGCCCGTCGGACGGCTCGGCCGGCGTGGAGCCGGTCTTGTGGACCAGCTCCACGCCGTCCGGGCCGAGCAGCGCCAGATCGGTGAACGTGCCTCCGACGTCGACGGCGATGCGGTGGGTCACGACAGCCAGACGTCCTGGAGGGTGGGCAGCCGCGAGTCGGCGTCGAAGGCGAAGCCGTGGACCTTCTTGCCCGTCGCGACGACGTTGGTGTCCTCCACCAGCGGGGTGAACAGGCCCTCGCTCAGGATGCGCCGCTGCGCGTCGGCGAGGATCGTGTTGCGGGCCGCCTCGTCGGTGGTGGTCGCCTGCTTGGCGAGCAGCGGCTGCAGCGGGGCGTCCTGGATGTTGTAGAAGTTCGGCGGCGCGGTGCTGAACGTGCCGGCGAGGCCGACCCCGGCGTCCAGGGCGCCGGCGACGCCGGACAGGAACAGGTCCCACTTGGTGCGGGCCGTGAGCGCGGCCACCGACTGGGCGGCGGTCGCGAGCTCGGGCTTCAGCTCCACGCCGATCTTCTTGTACTGGGCGGTGACGAGCTCGACGAGCGGCTGGTCCCAGGGGTTGCCGCGGTCCAGCCAGCCGAGCTTGACGGTGAGGCGCTTGCCGTCCTTGGTGCGGATGCCGTCGCTCCCGGCCTTCCAGCCGGCCTTGTCCAGCAGCGCGGCCGCGGCCTGCTGGTCGGGCTTCAGCAGCGCGCTCTCGTCGGCGTGGCCGACGGTCGTGCCGGTGACGACGCTGTCCGGGACGCCCCACTCGGGGGTGAGGAGGGTGTCGCGGACCTGCTTGGCGTCCACGGCCTTGACGAGGGCCTGCCGGACGGCGACGTCGTTCAGCGGCGCGCGGTCGGCGCCCGTCACGACCAGGCCCTCGGCGAGGCGCGGGTTGCGCTGGGCGACGATGGCGTACCCGGCCGCGCGGACCGGGGCGATGTCGGCGGGGTTCAGCGCGCTCGCGAGCTGCACCTGGCCGGTCTTCAGCGCGCCGGTGCGCACGCTCGGCTCGGTGATGACCTTGTAGACGACCTTGTCGAGGTAGGCGTCGCCGGCGTTCTTGGCGGTCTTCGGGCCCCACTTGTAGCCGGTCCGCTTCGTCAGCACGACCTGGCTGTTCTTGGTGTAGGACTGCAGCACGAACGGACCGCTGCCGACGATCTTGTCGAAGCGGGCGTCCAGGGGCAGCGCGAGCGTCTTCGGCGCGAGGATGCCGAAGGCGGTGCCGGCCGCCCAGAGCGGCCACGTCGGGTAGGGCTTGGCGAAGTGCTGCACGACGGTGAGGTCGTCGGGCGCGTCGGTGCCCTTGTAGCCGCCCTGGTCCAGCAGCGCGACCGAGCTGGAGCCCGCGGTCTTGGCCTTGTTGGCGACGATGTCGTCGAAGTTGTCCTTGACGACCTTGGCGGTCAGCGGCGTGCCGTCGGAGAAGGTGACGCCGCTGCGCAGCTTGAAGGTGAACTCGGTCGCGTCGGCGTTGGCCTTGACCGACTCGGCGAGCCAGGGCACCGGCTTCTTGGTGGCCGGGTCGAGGGCGAGCAGCGAGTCGACGATCGGCCGCGACACCTCGCGGACGAGGGGGGTGACGGCGCGCGGGTTGACGCTGACCGGGTCGCCGCCGAGGGCGACGGTGAGGGTGCCGCCGGCCTTGGGCTTGCCGTCGCCCTTGTCGCCGGCCGCGGAGGAGCCGTCGCCGCAGGCGGCGAGCAGCAGTGCCGCCGCGGCGGCGACCGCCGCAATCTTGATCTTTCCGGTCGGGTTGGTCCTGTACACGGTCGGGGTTCTCCTTGTAGGGGTGTGGAGGGGGTGGCCGACGGTCTCAGCGGCGGCCGGGGATGGCGTCCAGCAGCTCCCGCGTGTAGGCGTGTCGCGCCGCCGCGAAGATCTGCTCGGTGGGGCCGGACTCGACCAGCCGGCCCCGGTGCAGCACGCCCACCTCGTCCGCGATGTGCCGGACCACCGCCAGGTCGTGGGAGATGAACAGGTAGCTCACGCCGAGCTCGGACTGGAGCGCGGCGAGCAGGTCGAGGATCTGGGCCTGCACGGAGACGTCGAGCGCGGACACGGGTTCGTCGCACACGACGAGTTCGGGGTTGAGCACGAGCGCCCGGGCGATCGCCACCCGCTGGCGCTGCCCGCCCGACAGCTCGGCCGGCCGCCGGCCGAGCACCGCCGCGGGCAGCGCGACGAGGTCGATCAGCTCCTTCGCCCGGTGGCGCCGCCGCGCCCGGGAGCCCAGTCCGAAGGAGGCGAGCGGATCGGTGACGATCTGCTCCACCGAGCGCCGCGGGTCCAGCGACGCGAAGGGGTTCTGGTGGACGATCTGCATGCGGCGGCGCAGCAGGCGCTGCCGGGCGCCGCGCGCGGCGGTGACGTCCTCGCCGCCGAGCAGGATCCGGCCGGACGTCGGGTCGGCGAGCCGCAGGATCAGCCGTGCGATGGTGGACTTGCCCGATCCCGACTCGCCGACGAGGCCGTAGGTGCGGCCGCGGGCGATCGCGAGGCTCACGCCGTCGACGGCGCGCAGGGTGCCGGGCCGGTCGGCGGAGCGGGGCAGCCGGAAGTCCTTGGTGAGGTCCTCGACGGCGACGACGGGCGGGGCCGTCCCGTCGTCGCCCGCCGGGGCGGGCGCGGGCCGCGCGTCCGCGAAGGGGTCGCCGGGGGCGCCGCCCGGCAGGGCGGCGAGCTCCAGGCGGCGCGGGCGCGGCGTCCGGGCGAGGCCCGGCGCGGCGTCGATCAGGGCCCGCGTGTAGGGGTCGCGGGGGGCGGCGAGGACGTCGCCGGGCGCGCCCTGCTCGACGATGGCGCCGGCCCGCATCACCAGGACGCGGTCGGCGCGCTCGGCGGCGACGCCGAGGTCGTGGGTGATGAGCAGCAGGCTGGTGCCCGACTCGCGGACCAGGCCGCCGATGTGGTCCAGGATGCGGCGCTGCACGGTGACGTCGAGGGCGCTCGTCGGCTCGTCGGCCACGATGAGCCGGGGGCGCGCCGCGATCGCGATGGCGATGAGGGCGCGCTGGCGCATGCCGCCCGACAGCTGCGAGGGGTACTGGCGGGCCCGGACCTCGGGGTCGGGCAGGCCGGCGTCGGCGAGGAGCTCCAGGGTGCGGGCCCGGACGGTGCCCCGGTCCGCGTTGCCCGAGAGGCGGAGCGCCTCGGCGACCTGGGCGCCGATCCGCTGCACGGGGTTCAGCGAGGTGCCGGGGTCCTGCGGGATGAGCGCGATCTGCCGGCCGCGCAGCTCGCGCCAGCCGCGTTCGGGCAGCCCGGCGAGGTCGCGGCCGGCGAAGCCGATCCGGCCGCCGGTGACGGCGGCCGACCGCGGGAGCAGGCCGAGCAGCGCGTACGCGGTCGTGGACTTGCCCGACCCGGACTCGCCGACGATCGCGACCGTCTCCCCCTCCCCCACGGTGAAGGTCGCCGCCTCGACCGCGCGGACGGCCGACCGGCGGGTGCGGTACCGCACCGCCAGGTCCTCGACCTCCAGCAGCGCCGCGCTCATCGCCGGCCCGTCCTTTCCTCGACGGCGTGCGAGACCCGGTTGGCGGCCAGCACGGTCAGCGCGACGACCGCGCCCGGGAGGAGCGACAGCCACCACGCGCTGCCGAGGAAGTCGCGCCCGGAGGAGACCAGGGCGCCCCATTCGGGCGTCGGCGGCTGCGCGCCGAACCCGAGGAAGCTGAGGGTGGTCACGCCGAGGATCGCCTCGCCGAACAGCAGCAGGGTGAGCACCCACACCGGGCCCAGGGAGTTCGGCAGCACGTGGCGCAGCACGACGCGCGTCCAGCGCGCCCCGCCGGTCCGCGCGGCCTCCACGAAGCCGCTCTCCGACACCCGCAGCACCTCGGCGCGCATCACCCGCGCGGTGCTGGCGACGGCGGCGACGCCGATTGCGATCCCGACGTCCAGGGTGTCGCCCTCGCCGAGCACCGCGACCAGCATCAGCGCGAGCAGCAGGCCGGGGATCGACAGCAGCACGTCGATCAACCGCATGATCACCAGGTCGGTCGCGGCGCGCAGGAACCCCGCCAGCAGGCCGAGCAGGGTGCCGGCGCCGAGGCCGACGACCGTCGCGAGCGCCGCCGCCGGCAGCGTCCGGCCGGTGCCGTGGACGGTCTCGCCGAACAGGTCGCGGCCGAGCCGGTCGGTGCCGAACAGGTGGTCGAGGGACGGGCCCTGGAGGCGGGCGGCGGGGTCGATGGCGAGCGGGTCGCCCGGCGCGAACAGCGACGGCGCGACGGCCGCGGCGACGACGAGGACGATCCAGAGGGCCGACAGGGCCGCCCCCGGGTGGCGGAGGAGGACCGCCAGCGAGCGCAGCACGGCCCGCGGGAGCCCCGGCCGCCGCGCCGTCCCCGGTCCGGGGCGGCGCTCGCCGGCGGGGCGGGCGAGATCGGTGACCGACATCGCGCTCACCCCCGGCCCGCGAGGCCGAACAGCGTGAACCGGGCCGTCCCGGCGGTCCGGCGCTCGATCGCGAGCCGCGGATCGAGCACCTGGTAGAGCAGGTCGACGGCGAGGTTCACGGTGACGAACACCGCCGCGCCGAGCAGCACGACGCCCTGCACGACGGGCAGGTCCTCGGCGGCCACCGCGCCCTGGGTGATCCGGCCGAGGCCGTTGCGGGAGAACACCGCCTCGACGACGATCGCGCCGGTGAGCAGCCCGCCGACGAGCAGCCCGGCGAGCGTCAGCGTCGGCAGCGCGGCGTTGCGGAGGACGTGCCGGACGTTCACCCGGAACGGTCCCGCGCCCTTGGCGCGCGCGACGTCCACGTAGTCCTTGCCGAGCTCGCCCTCCATGCTGCGGGCCAGGACCTGCCCGATCAGGGCGGCGGGCTGGACGGCGATGGTCGCGGCGGGCAGCACCAGGCCGCGCCAGCCGCCCTCGCCGATGGCCGGCAGCACGTTCCAGGCGAAGGCGAACCACTGGAGCAGCAGCAGCCCGACGACGAAGGACGGGATCGCGACGCCGAGCGGCGGCAGGCCGAGCAGCGCCTGCCGCAGCCACCGGTACGGCGTCACCGTGGCCAGCACCGCGAGCCCGGTCCCGAGCAGCGCCCCGAGGACGAGGCCGAGGCCCGCCACCGCCAGCGTCGGCGGCAGCGCCGCGCCGATCAGGGAGGTCACCGGCTCGCCCGACTGGAGCGAGGTGCCGAGGTCGCCGTGCAGGGCGCCGCCCAGCTTGGCGAGGTACTGCCCGGCCAGCGGCCGGTCCAGGCCCATCTCGTGCCGGAGCTCGGCGAGCTGCTCGGGCGTGACGCTGTTGTTGGCGCCCGCCGCGATCGCGGCGGGATCGCTCGGCAGCGCGTAGAGGACGGCGAACGAGAGCGTGTACGCCGCCCAAAGGACGAAAACGCCCTGCAGCACTCGCCCCACCAGAAACCGCGCCATCGATTCCAACGACCTTTCCCGCCGATCCCCCGGCGTTTCCCGTTAATGCACCAGGCTGCCGCTAACGGCATTTCCGGAACCCCTTCGGCAACCCCCTATGCCACCCCTGAATCGGCGGGGACGCCCGGTTCGGCGAACGTGTGGGAGCCGGGGCCGGCCTCGGCGCGCGCGCCGCCCGGCAGGACGATCTCTGCGGTCGTGCCGGGCGGGACCGTGACGTCCAGGCGGAACCGGCCGTCCGCGAGGCGCCAGGCGACCTCGATCCGCCCGTAGGGGCAGTCGTAGGTCACCTCCGCATGGGTGAGGCCGCCGCCCGGCTGCGGCGCGACGCGGAACCGCCGGTAGGCGGGGACGTCCTCGGCGGGCCGCAGGCCGGCGACGTGGCCGTGCAGGAACTCCACGACGCTCGCCCGGGTCGGCATGTTCAGCGCCAGCATCGTGGTGCCGTCGGGGGCGATGCCGTCCCAGGTCTCCCAGAAGGTGGTGCCGCCGTTGTCGAGCACCGACATCCAGGACCGCGAGCCGTGCCGGAGCAGCAGCTCGTAGGCGAGGTCGAGGTGGCCGTTGTCGGCGAGGACGGGCAGCAGCAGGTGCGTGGTGGGCAGCCCGGTGCCGGGCCGGGTGCCGGCGGCGCGGATCAGCTCGGCGAGCCGGGCGGCGGTGCGCGGGCGCAGCTCTTCGGGGACCAGGTCGTAGGCGAGGGCGCGCAGGTGCGTGGCCTGGGTGTCGCAGGTCAGGGCGCCGCCGGGGGTGACGAACTCGGCCTGCCAGGCGGCGCGGACGCTGCCCGCGAGCCGCCCGTAGCGGTCGGCGTCGGCGGCCCGGCCGAGGACGCCGGCGATGCGCGCCAGCAGCCGCGCCGACCGGTGGAAGTAGGCGGTGGCGAAGGCCGCGTGGTCGCGCCCGGTCATCTCCTCGACGACGGCGGCGGTGAAGGAGTCCAGGTCGGTGGCCCAGGTGGTGCGCCGGCGGCCGGGCGTCACCGGGCGCCGCGGCGGGTCGGGTTCCAGGTGCTCCCCGAAGTGGTAGCCGGTGTCCCAGAGGAACGCCTCGTGCGGCGCCGGGACGGGCCGCGCGGCGCGCCGGCCCGGGTGGCGCCCGGTGCGGGCGATGCGGGCGACCCGCTCGACCCAGGCGGTCATCGAGGCGTACTGGCGGTCCAGCAGGCCGTCGTCGCCGTAGGCCCGCCAGGTCTCCCAGGGCACCGTGACGGCCGCGTCGCCGAAGCCCGCCTGCCCGTGCGGGATGGCGAACCGGGCCGTCGTGCTGGCGGGGCCGAGGGGGTCGGGCGCGTAGTTGCGCACCGTCCCGTCCGGCCACTGGTCGGCGGCGAGGTCGGCGAGCCACTTGGCGCTCAGCCCGGACACGTCGTTCAGCAGCAGCGCGCCCCGGATGTTCCAGCCGAAGTCGGTCCAGCCCGCGACCTCCCGGGTGATCTCGGCCGTCGGGACGTCGCACGCCTGGTTGCGGTAGGTCCAGTAGGCGATCTCGTGGAGGCGCTCCAGGCGCGGGTCGCTGCACCGGAACCAGCCGGTGCGCGGCAGGTCGGAGCTGACGGCGACGGCCACGGCGCTCTCCGCCGCGATCTCGCCCGGATGGCCGTCCACCTGCACGTAGCGGAAGCCGTGGCGGGTGTGCCGGGGCTCGAACGCCGGGCCGCCGGGCCCGCCGGAGATGACCAGGTCGGTCTGGACGCCGCGGGCCGGCTCGTACCAGCGCAGCGTGGCCTGGCCGCTCGCGGTGCTGACGTCGCGGCCGTCCGGCAGGAGGGCCTCGGCGTGCGTCAGCGCGAGCAGGGTGCCGCGCGGGCCGAGGTCGGCGAGCCGCACCCGGCCGCCGAGGTTCTGGCCGAAGTCGATGATGTGCCGGCCCCGCCGCGGCCGGGTGATCGCGACCGGGCGCAGCTCCTGGAGGCGCCGCACCGGCGGCGCGGGCGAGGAGATCAGGCGGGCCGCCGGGCGGGCGCGGGGCACCACCGGATCCCAGTCGCCGCCCGCGCCGGGGGCGCTCCATCCGGGCGGCTCGTCGCGCAGGTCGGCCGCGACGCCGTCGAAGAAGTCGGCCGCCTTCACGGCGCCGACCGCCGACCGCCAGTCCGGGCCCGTGCCCGCCACCGTCGTGGTGCCGTCCTCGTGGTCGACGTGCAGCTGGACGAGGAGGGCGGTGCGGTCGCCGAACCCGTCGGGCAGGCGGTGGTAGGAGGTGCGGCCGCGGAACCAGCCGTCGCTGAGGACCGCGCCGAGCACGTTGGCGCCCCGCCGGACCGCCCCGGTCACGTCGTAGGCCTGGACGTGCAGGTGGCTGCGGTAGGCGGTGAAGCCGGGGGCGAGCTCGGCGTCCCCGACGCGCTCGCCGTTCAGGAAGAGCTCGTAGAGGCCCTGCGCGGTGGCGTACACCCGCGCGCGGGCGACCGCGCGGTCGACGGTGAACCCGCCGCGCAGGTGGTGGGCGGGGCGGAAGCCCGCGGGCGGCACCGCGCCCTCGGCGGGACCGATCCAGCCCGCGACCCAGTCGTCCCGGTCGAGCAGGCCCGTCTCCCAGCGGATGGGCGCCGACCAGGAGCTGAGCCCGGCGTCGGTGCGGACCTGCACCGCGCAGCGCACCTCCTCCCGCGACGCGGGCGGTGGCCCGCCGTAGGGGACGAACAGGCTGCGGTCGGAGGTGACCCAGCCGGTGTCCCACGGCCGGTCCCCCGCGCCGCCCTTGATCCGGTAGGCGCGCTGCGCGGCGGTGCCGGGCGGCAGCCGCCAGCTGATCCGGGGGGCGCGCTCGGTCAGGCCGAGCGGGGCGGGGCGGTGCTCCACCCGCAGATCGGTCGGTGCGGACACACCTCACCCCGTTTCGGTCCATTCCGGATCGCAAGTGCGCACAGGAAAGCACAGGACCCGGCGGTAACAGCAATGTTCCTTCTTCCGCGGCCGCTGCGCAGCGCTTACGTTGGGCGACCGTGGAAAGGCGATTTCCCCGGAAGGGATCCTCCGGCGGGAATCGCGGCGCGCACGAATGGCGAATACGGCGGTATCGATCGTGAAGTTCTACGGGGTGGCCCCCATCCGCTATCTGGACGCGGCGGGGGCGGACGAGCCGGCCGCCACGCGGGCCAGCTTCGACCTCACGGTGGCCACCGCGCTCCGCATGGAGGAGCTCGGCTTCGACGGCTTCGGGGTCGGCGAGCGCCACCACTGGCCGTTCCTGTCCAGCGCGCCGCCGGTCGTCCTCTCCCACGTCGCCGCGCTGACCCGCCGGATCCGGCTGTTCACCGGCGTGACGCTGCTGTCGATGCTGGACCCGCTGCGCGTCGCCGAGGACTACGCCACGCTCGACCACCTGTCCGGCGGGCGGCTGGAGCTCATCGTCGGCAAGGGCGCCGGGCCGGGCGGCGCGCTGTTCGGCCTCACCCCCGACCAGCAGCGCCCGGCGCTCGCCGACAACTTCCGGCTCCTGCACGAGCTGTGGACCAGCGACGAGGTGTCCTGGCGGGCGCAGCGGCGGCCGCGCCTCGACGGCGTCCGCTCGCTGCCCCGGCCGCTGAACGGGCGGCCGCGGATCTGGCACGGCAGCTCGTCGTCGCTGGATTCGGTGGCCCTCGCCGCCGAGTACGGCGACCCGGTGGTGTTCTCCAACGCGGGCCTGTCCAGCGAGAGCGCCCGCCCGCTCGTCGAGCACTACCGCGCCGAGTGGGCGCGGCACGGCCGGCCCGCCGACCGGCTGTTCACCGGCGCGGGCACGCCGGGGTTCCTGGTCGCCAAGACCTCGCAGGCGGCGGTCGCGGCGTACCGGCCCGCCTACGAGCGGCTCGCGGCGATGCAGCGGAGCATCGGCGCGCGGCCGCCGTTCGCGTCGGTGGAGGACTTCATCGCGCGCTCTCCCGCGCTCGTCGGCAGCCCCGCGCAGGTGATCGACAAGGTGCACCGCCAGCACGAGGTGTTCGGCCACTCCCTCATCGTGTTCAGCGTCGACCCCGACGGCCTGGCCGAGGACGACCACCGGGCGTCCCTGGAGCTGTTCGCCGGGGAGGTGGCCCCGGCGCTCCGCACCGCCCTTCCCGACCCACCCCCCTGACCCGGCGGGGACCGGTTGCCCGGACGGACGGCCGCGTGCCAGGCTGAGGCGTCCGCCCCCGGGAAGGGAGCCCGATGACAGCTGGATCACGGCTGCCCGACGACGTCGAGCCCGACACCTGCGCGGCGTTCCGCGACGCCCTCGACCGGGTCGGCAGCAAGTGGGGGATCGCGATCATCGCGGCCGCGAGCGACGGCCCGATCCGGTTCGCCGAGCTGCACCGCTCGATCCCCGGCATCAGCCGCCGGATGCTGACGCTGACGCTGCGCACCCTGGAGCGCGACGGCCTCATCACCCGCACCGTCCACCCGACGGTCCCCCCGCAGGTGGAGTACACCGCGACGGCGCTCGCCGAGGAGCTGTTCGCCTCCACCCGCGCCCTGTCGGCCTGGGCGCGCGACAACCACGCCAAGGTCGCGGCGGCGCGCGCCGCCTACGACGACGGCGAGGCCGCGCGCCACGAGGAGCGGGACCGTCCCGGCGGGCCCCAACCCTACTGAAACGATCGTTCGGGCATGGAACACCGCCCGGCAAGCACGAGGAGGGGACCGTGGTCTACCGCGACGCGGGAACGGCGGCCTGGCACGCGCGCATCGAGCACGTCCGCGGCGCGGACCTCGGCTCCGACACCGCGCAGACGGCGGGGATGCGCCGCTACGAGGCGATCTCGGGCCGGACCGTGGGGTCCGAGCGGCTCTGGATGGGCCGCACGCACGTCGGGCCCGCGACGAACTCCGGCGACCACCACCACGGCGAGGCCGAGACGGCGATCTACATCGTGTCGGGCCATCCGGTGTTCGTCTTCGCCGAGGGCGACGAGGAGGTGCGGGTGCGGACCGGGCCGGGCGACTACATCTTCGTCCCGCCCTACCTGCCGCACCGCGAGGAGAACCCCTCCGCCGACGAGGAGGCCGTCGTGGTCATCGCCCGCAGCACGCAGGAGGGCGTCGTCGTCAACCTGCCGAGCCTCTGGGCGGACGTCGGGCGCTGAACCGCCCGGAATGATCGCCGGAACGGCGAACCCGGACGGCCGTCCCGCCATCACAGGTACCGGAAAGATCGAACACCTGGGAAGAGCGGGGACATCATGGTCATGCAGCGCAGTGCGTTCGGGGGCGCCCGCCGGGCCGTCCTGCCCGTCGCGGTCGCGGCGTTCACCGCCTTCGGCGCCGCCGCCTGCGGTGGCGGGTCGTCGGGCGGGACCGCCTCGCCCGCGGCGGGCGGGCAGGACAGCGCGCCCGCCTCGGCTCCCGCGTCCGCGCCGGCCTCCGCGCCGGCTTCGGCGCCCGAGCCCGGACCGGCGGGGACGGCGGCGGCCCCCGGGAGCGGGCCGACCACCGCTCCGGCGGGCGCACCGGCGGGCGCGGCGCCGGCCGGGGCGCCGGCCGGGGCGCCGGCCCGGTGCACCGCCGCCCACCTGAAGCCGCAGCTCGGCCCGGCCGACGGCGCGGCCGGCAACCTCTACTACACGCTGCGCCTCGTCAACGTCGGCGCCTCGTCCTGCACCCTGTACGGCTACCCCGGGGTGTCGCTGCTCGGCGGGGACGGCGCCCCGATCGGCGTGCCCGCCACGCACGAGGGCACGTCGGGCGCCACCGTCCACCTCCCGTCCGGCGGGAGCGCGACCGTCGTCCTGCACACCGCCAACGAGGGCGTCTCCGACACGCCGTGCTGGGCGGTGCCGAGCCTGCTGAAGATCTACCCGCCGGGTTCCACCGCGTCGCTGACGCTCGCCACCGGCGGCCCGAAGGTGTGCGGGGGCCTGTTCACCGTCACCGCCGTGCGCGCGGGCTAGCGGCGGCTCGTGACGAAGCCGGTGATCGTCGCGATGGCGTGGTCGAGCATCTCCTCGGTGAGGCCGGGGAACACGCCGATCCAGAAGGTGCGCTCGGTGATGGCGTCGCTGTTGGCGAGCGTTCCCGACACCCGGTACTCCTGGTCGCGGTAGGCGGGCTGGCGGGTCAGGTTCCCGGCGAACATCATCCGGGTGCCGATCCGCCGGCCCTCCAGGTGCGCCACGAGGGCGTCGCGGTCGAACGGGGCGTCCGGCGCGACGGTGATGATGAACCCGAACCAGCTCGGGTCGCTGCCCGGCGTGGGCTCGGGCAGCAGCAGGCCGGGCAGGCCGTCGAGCCCCTCGCGCAGCCGCGCCCAGTTGCGGCGCCGGGCCGCGCCGAACTCCGGCAGGCGCCGCAGCTGGGAGAGGCCGAGCGCCGCTTGCAGGTCGGTCGTCTTCAGGTTGTAGCCCACGTGCGAGAACGTGTACTTGTGGTCGTAGCCGTAGGGCAGGCCGCCGAACTGCTGGGTGTAGCGCTTGCCGCAGGTGTCGCAGTCGCCGGGCTCGCACCAGCAGTCGCGGCCCCAGTCGCGCAGCGACTCCACGATCCGCGCGAGCTTCGGCCGGTCGGTGGTGACGCAGCCGCCCTCCCCCATCGTCAGGTGGTGCGCGGGGTAGAAGCTGACGGTGCTGAAGTCGCCGAACGTCCCGGTGAGGCGCCCCTGGTAGCGGGCGTCGACGCCGTCGCAGTTGTCCTCGACGAAGAACAGCCCGTGCTCCCTGGCCAGGTCGGCCACCTCGGCCGCCGGGAACGGGTTGCCGAGCGCGTGGGCGATCATGATGCCGCGGGTGCGCGGGCCGATGGCGGCGGCGACCCGCTCGGCGGTGGTGTTGTAGGTGCCGAGCTCCACGTCCACGAAGACCGGGACCATCCGGTTCTGCAGGATCGGGTTGACCGTCGTCGGGAAGCCCGCCGCCACCGTGACGATCTCGTCGCCGGGCTTCAGCCGGTCCGGGCCGATCTCCGGCTGGGTGAGCGCGGTGAGCGCCAGCAGGTTCGCCGACGACCCCGAGTTGGTGAGGTGCACCTTGCGGCGGTGCAGGGCGCGGCCGAGCTCGCGCTCCAGGGCGAGCGCGCTCGGGCCGGCGGCGATGCGCAGGTTGAGCGCGGCCTCGACGAGCGCGACGCGGTCGTCCTCGTCCAGGTCGGCGCCCGACGGCATCACCAGCGTCTCGCCGGGGACGAAGCTCCGCTCGCCGGTCTTCTCGCGGTGGTACTTGCGGACCAGTTCCAGGATGTCGTCCTGGGAGTCACCCATCATCGCCTCCGGGAAGCGCCGCGGCGCGAGCGCGGACCTCGTCCATGAAAGCAACGGGCGGCGGGGACCGTCCCCCTGTGGACCCCCCTGTCCGCCCGCACGGAACGGGTGCGGGCGGAGCGCTCGTCCTGCCCCTTCCCCCGGGTCAGCCCTCCTCGGGCACCGCGTTCGGGCCGTAGCAGCGGCAGACCGGTCCGGGCTTCGGCGGCCGCGGCCTCTTCGTCGGCCTGCGGGTGGGCTTCTTCGTGGGCTTCCCGGTCGGCGCCGGGGTGGCGGTCCGCCCCTCCTCCACGACGGTGTCGACGCAGGAGGCGTTCCGCGCCATGCTCCTCTCCGGCCGCGTGGTCTGCGTCGTCGCGCAGTTGACGATGCGGGTGCCGTCCGCGGTCCCGCCGTCGACCCGCTCGGTGATCTTGATGGTCCTGGTCCGGTGCGCGGGCAGCGTGCCGAGGGTGCAGTTCAGGGTGCCGCCGTTCTCGGCGCACTCGGCGGGGAAGCCGACGAGCGTCGCGTGCTCGTCGATCGGGTCCATTACGACGACGTCGGTGGCGTCCGCGTCGCCGTCGTTGCTCACCACCAGCGTGTAGGTGAGGGTGCCGTTCGGGTTCACCCGCGCCGGGCCGCTCTTGCGCACGGAGATGTCCGTGTTCTGGGGGCCGGTCGTCGGGGGCGGCCCGACGCTCGTTCCGGTGCACGAGTGGTTGTTGTCGGTGGTGGTCTCGCGGCTGCCGGTGTAGACCATCGCGCAGTTCTGGACGGCGGTGCCGTCGGCCAGCCCGGCGTTCGCCCGGACGGTGAAGGTGAACGTCCGCGTCTCGCCCGAGGTGAGGGTGCCGAGCGGGCAGCTCACGGTGAGGCCGCTCGCGGGGCACTCGGCCGGCAGGTCGGTGATCGCGGTGAGGTTGCCGTTGGTCGGGTCCTGCACGGTGACGTCCACGGCGTCGGACGGGCCGTGGTTGACGACGGTGATCGTGTAGGTGATGTCGCCGTTCGCCGCGGCCGTCGCCGGGCCCGTCTTGGTGATCTCCACGTCGGTCAGCGTGTGCGCCTGGCTGATGAGCCGGGTGCCCTGCGTCCGCGCGTCCGCTGTGGAGGTGGCGACGTCGGCGCGGTTGGTGAGGTTGGCGCCGTCGGACAGGCCGGAGTCCACCGTCACCGGGATCTCGTAGGCGACCGATCCGCCGGCGGAGACGGTGACGCCCGCACCGCCGCAGGTCGCCGTCCGCCCGGTGAGGGAGCAGCCGGCGGGCATGGTCCCGGCGGTGACGCCGCTCGGGAGCGCGTCGGTGACCGTGACGTCGGCGGCCGGCCGGTCGCCCGTGTTGGTGACCGTCACCTTGTAGACGGCCCGCGCGCCGATGGTCATCGGGTTCGGCGACACCGTCTTGCTCACCACCAGGTCGGCGGCGCGGAGCGCGGCCGCCGCCCGGACGGGACGCGCCACCGCCTCGTCGGGTACGGCGGCCGCCCCCGTCAGCGCCGCGGCCAGCACCGCGGCGGTGGTCCCGGCCGCCACCTTGAACAGTCCCGCCATTCCCGTCCCCCAATGCGTGCAGGCGTCACGAAACGTCAGCACCCTGCATCGTCTCCGAGAGCCACCCGGGACGCGGCCGGCGCGTGCCGGGGCTGGGCGTTCTTGTCCCGACCTTGTCCCGGCCCGGAAGGTCGGCGGCCGCTGCTACGTTCCCGCGCATGGGAACGAGATACCTGCCGTGGGACGAGGCCGTGGAGCTGTTCGAGCGGCGCGGGCTGCCCGAGTCGGCCTACGAGAACCTGTACGACGAGGAGTACATCCTCGTGGAGGGGCCCGCCGTGGTGGACGGCGACCTGCCGCTGGACGAGCACGGCCGGACGCCGTGGGCGCGCGACACCCCCGGCGCCGCCACCGGGTACATCGTCGACGGCGACCTCACCGTCACCGGCACGCTGGCCGACATCGACGACGGGTCCGCCGCGCTCGTCGTGCTGGGCTCCCTCACCGCCGGCGACGTCTACCTGGAGGGCGACGCGAAGATCCTCACGCGCGGCGACCTCACCGCGCGCGCGTTCGTCGGGTACATGACCGAGAAGCTCGTCATGGTCCACGGCGACCTGCGGACGCGGGTCGCGGTGCTGGCGGACGAGTTCGCGCCCGACCTCGTCACCGGCACGCTGTCGGGCCGCGTCCTCGCCCCCGACTACCTGGACCTGGCCGGGGACGAGGCGATCGGCGGCCTGTCCGACCCGGCCCCGGACGCCCCGCTCGCCGACCTCCTCGTCCCCGAGGTCCTCGGCGGCGACGGCGGGACGGACGGCGACTTCGCGGGGTTCGCCGAGCTCGGCCTCGACGGCGGGGCCGTCCGCGAGCGCGTCATGGCGGGCCTGCCGCTCTCCCCCGCCCCCTGACGGCCGCCGGTCCTCAGTGCCCGAGCTCGACGCCGTCCAGGGCGCAGACGGCGTTCGGGACCGGGACGGCGAGCGAGTGGTAGGCGGTCACGAGGTGGCTCTCGACGGCGCGGGCGTCGACGCCGAGGCGCCGCACGGAGACGCCCGGCTCGTGCTGGTCCGGCAGCTCGGCGGGGCGGAGGCCGACGACGCCCTGCCGGTCCTCGCCGGGACGCACGACCAGGATCGTGGTCGTGCCCCCGGCGACGGGGATCTTGTCGCAGGGCAGCAGCGGCAGGCCGCGCCAGGCGAGGAGGCGGTGGCCGTCCACGGCGACGGTGTCGGGCTGGAGGCGGCGGCGGTTGCACTGGCGGCCGAACGCCGCGATGGCGAGCGGGTGGGCGAGCAGGTGGCGCGGGCTGGTCTGCTTGCAGATCAGGGCGTCCAGGTCGGCCGGGGTCGGCGGCCCCGTGCGGGTGGCGATGCGGTGGCGCGGCGGCGGGGCGTGCAGCAGGCCGAAGCCGGGGTCGTTGACCAGGTCGTGCTCCTGGCGCTCGCGCAGCGCGTCCAGGGTGAGGCGGAGCTGCTCGGCGAACTGGTCCATCGGGTCGCTGTGGACGTCCGCGACGCGCGTGTGCACCCGCAGGACGGCCTGCGCGAGGCTGAGCGGGTACTCGCGGGGCGGCACGCCGTAGGCGATGCCCATGCCGGGCAGCACCGGCTCGCCGGTGTGGCCGGCGGCGGCGGGCACGCCGGGCTGGTCGCTGCCGGCCCGCTCCAGGGTGCGGCGCTCGGTGCGGGTGACGCGGTAGGTGCCGCCGGGGACGTCGGTCCACGGCAGGATCCGCAGCAGCCAGCGCGGGGTCGTCCCGGCGGTCAGCGGCGGCGTCTTGGCGGTCGTCGCCAGCAGCCGCGCGGCGCCGGTGGTGAGAGCCGTCGCGGACGGCGGGGCGTCGGTCAGGGGCGTGGCCATGCGGGTCCTCGGGAGTGCCGTGCCGGGTGCGGGGCGGAGTGCGGGGCGGGGTGGAACGGGCGGGCCGCGGACGTGCCGGGGCCGGCGGGGACGGGGACGCGCGGGACGGGCGTCCCGTAGCGGTGGGTGCGCGCGCCCCACAGCCGGTCGCCCGCGAGCCAGGCGCGCAGCCCGTCCACCAGCGGTGCCAGCTCGGGCGCCGCGGCCACCGCCTCGGCGGCGAGCCGGCCGAACTGGCCGGCGCGCGCCGCCCCGAGGTCGGCGACGACGTCGGCGGCGCGCTGCAGGCCGCAGCCGAGCAGCCGCTGCACGACGAGGACGCCGTTGCACGTCTCGCCCGGCGTGGCGACCTCCTTGGCGTGCGAGCGCAGGTCGTTGGCGATGGTGGCCTGGTCGGAGAAGGCCGCGAGCAGCGCCGGCGGCACGGCGGCGTCGAGGTCCAGCGCGTACCCCAGCAGGTCGCAGGCGATCGCGGTCGCGCCGGTCCGGCGGCGCATCTCCAGGTAGTCGACGGCGTCGGGGACGCGCTGCCGGGCGGCGCCCTCCATCTCCCAGGCGCAGCCGTCCAGGAACGCCCCGAAGTCCGCGGCCAGGCGGGCGCGGGCGGCGTCGCCGAGGCCGGCGGCGACGTCCCGCCAGACCTCGGCGAGGGCGCGCTCGGCGGCGCAGCCGGGCGGCGGCGGGCCGTCGGCGAGGAAGGCCGGCAGCCGCGCCAGGAACGCCCGCGCGCCGGCCAGGTCGCCGCGCGGTTTGAAGGCGCGGTCGAGCAGGTCGTCCAGGTGGGCGAGGACGACGCCCCAGCGGGCGACGGTGCGGAGCCGCGCGGCCGGCGCGTCCGGGTGGGTCATCGCGGCCCGGCCGCCGTGGTCGGCGGCGGCGAACGTCGCCGGGTCCCAGACGGTGCCGTCGAGCAGGCCGGTGCGGGCGGACCACACCGCGAGGTCGCTGCGGACGGCGGCGATGTGCGGGTTGACGCGGGCCGGACCGGCCGGGGGCGCGCCCGGGTCCTGGAAGGTCCGGGGCAGCCGGAGCACCGGCCGGTGCGCGGCCCACCGCCGCGCCGCGGCGGTGCCGAGCCCCGAGGGGCCCTGCCAGACCGGCGTGCGCGGGTCGCGGTCGCGGGTCGCCGCGTTGGCGTAGCGCGGGGACCGCAGATGCCATTCGTGGCTGCCGGCGTCGGCGTCCTGGAGGCAGCGGGCGAGCGTCAGCAGGTCGCGGCGGGTCCGCGCGTCGAGGCCGAGCTCGTCCATGAGGGCGGGCAGCTCGGCCGCCGCGGCGTCCTCGAACCGCTGCAGCCGGGAGGCGTGCAGGTCGGCGGCGGTGTCGGCGGCCCGCTGCGCGTCGACGCCGAGGAAGCGCTCCAGGATGAGGACGAAGTTGTGCAGCTCGCCCTCCTCGCGCGTCTCGCGCTCGTAGGACAGCAGGTCGTTCAGCAGGACCTGCGCGTCGGTGAAGGCGTCGCGCAGCACCTGCACGGGCCGGGACGCGACGACGCGGTCGGGCAGGTCCAGGCCCATGGCGAGCTCGACCAGGTCGGCGGCGAAGCGCCCGGCGCCGACGCCGCGCTTGTGCTCCAGGTAGTCGATCGGGTTCGGGATCCGCCGGGCGCTCAGGTTGTCGAGCTCCCAGAGGGCGTCGGTGATCTGCGCGAGGGTGTCGGCGGCGAACCGCGACCGCCATCCCGCCGACGTCCGGGGCACCGTGCGCGCCCACAGGTCGTGCAGGGCCCGCTGGACGGGGTCGCCGGGCTCGGGCACCGGGCCGGCCGGGTCCGCCGGCATGAACCGGCGGGTCCGGTCCAGCCAGGCGGCGGCGCCGGCGGTGTCCCGGCCGTCCTTGAAGACCCGCAGGAACCAGTCGTCGAGGAAGAACCCCCAGACGAACCAGTCGGTGATGAGCTCCAGGGCGGGCCGGTCGGCGTCGGGGTAGCAGTAGGCGGCGAGCAGCGCGAGGTCGATGGCCTCCAGGGCGGCGCCGTCCCACACCGCGGCGCCGGTCACGCCCTGCTCCGCGGCCCAGGCGCGGGTGTGCGCGCGGGCGGCGTCCAGGTGGGGGTTCAGGCGGGGCGGCCAGGGCCGGTAGAGGTCGGGCGTCCGGAAGGGCGGGGCGGCGGTCACGGTCGCGCCCTCAGCCCGCGTGGCCGAGCTCGACGCCCTCCAGCACGCCGAGGGCGTCGGGCACGAGGACGGCCGCCGAGTAGTAGGCGCTGACGAGGTAGGACAGCACGGCCTGGTCGTCGATGCCCATGAACCGGGCGTTCAGTCCCGGCTCGTACTCGTCGGGCAGTCCGGTCTGGTGCAGGCCGACGACGCCCTGCGCCTGCTCGCCGGTGCGCATCAAGAGGATCGAGGAGGTGCGGGTGCCGCTGATCGGGATCTTGTTGCAGGTGAGGATCGGGACGCCGCGCCAGGCCGGCACCTGGCGGCCGCCGATGTCGACGGTGGCGGGGTAGAGGCCGCGGCGGCTGCACTCGCGGCCGAACGCGCCGATCGTCTGCGGGTGCGCGAGGAACACCGCCGGGTCCTTCCAGACGACGGCCAGCAGGTCGTCCAGGTCGTCGGGGGTCGGCGGGCCGGAGCGGGTGGTGAGGCGCTGCGCGGGGTCGGCGTTGTGCAGCAGGCCGAAGTCGCGGTTGTTGACGAGCTCGTGCTCCTGGCGCTCGCGCAGCGCCTCGACGGTGAGGCGGAGCTGCTGCTCCACCTGGTTCATCGGCTCGTTGTACAGGTCGGCGACGCGGGTGTGGACGCGCAGCACCGTCTGGGCGACGCTGAGCTCGTACTCGCGCGGCGCGGTCTCGTAGGCCACGTAGGTGGCGGGCAGCACCGGCTCGCCCTCGTGGCCGGACGACAGCGCGATCGCGGCCTCGCCGCCGGCGTCGGTGTCGGGCGCGGGGGCGGCGAGCGCGGCCTCGACGTGCCCGCGCAGGCCGGCGTCGCGCGCCACGGTCTCGGCGAAGTCGCGGCGCGACAGGACCAGCATCGTGCAGGCGGTCGCGGCGCGCACGCCGTGCTCCCAGGAGCCGTCGTCGGCGACGAGGGCGTCCTCGCCGAAGTAGCCGCCGTCGCCGACGATGCCGTGCGAGACGGGCTCGCCGTACTCGCCGGTCCCGACGCGCTCGGCCTTGCCGTGCACCATCACGTAGAGCTGGTCGGCGGGCGTCCCGGCCTCGACGACGGTCTCCCCCGCCTCCCACTCGGTCTGCACGAACCGGTCGGCGAGCGCGCCCAGCGCGGCCTCGTCGCCGAACCCGCGCAGGTAGCGCAGCTCGCCGAGGTCGTTCGGGATGACGCGGGCCGACGCGCCGGTCGTCACGCAGTCGATGCGGCCGTCGCCGACGGTGTAGGACAGGCGCCGGTTCACCCGGTAGGTGCCGCCCGACACCTCCACCCAGGGCAGCACCCGCAGCAGCCACCGCGAGGAGATGCCCTGCATCTGGGGGACCGACTTGGTCGTCGTCGCCAGGTTGCGCGCCGCGGCCGTGGTCAGGCTGGTCGGCTGCTCCGCCGGCTCGGGAACGGTGGTCGTCATCGGGGGCCGTCCTCTTCTCGGTTGGCGAGGGCCTCCTGCGCGGCCCTCGGACGGCCCACACAGTGCCGATCGGCGGCCTCCGGGCGCGTCTGCCTTGGTGAACGCTTTGCCGCCTCCTCGCCAACAGCCGCCCCGCGTTCGGCGCATTCGACGCGCACACCGCAGGACGGGCGCCCCCGATCAGGGCGCGCCGGTCAGAGCCAGGACGTACCGAGCCAGGCCGCCGCGGCGGCCGCCGCCAGCAGCCCGATGTTGAGGCCGATCACGCGGGCCTCGCCGCGCGACAGGTGCACCGCGATGCCGCCGATCTGGATCAGGGCCAGGCCGACGGCGGCGGCGACGGCGAGCCAGGGCGCGATGCCGGTCAGCGGCGGCAGGACGAGGCCGGCGGCGCCGAGGACCTCCAGCACCCCGATCGCGCGGACGAGCGGCATCGGGACCTGGTCGACCCAGCCCATCATGGGCCGCAGCGCGTCCCGGCTCTGCACGGTCTTCTTGCCGCCGGCGTAGAGGTAGAAGGCGGCCAGCAGGGCGGCGAGGATCCCGTAAGCGATGTGCATGGGCGCCATGATGCGCCACCATGGAAAGCCGTACAAAAGGCACACGCGTGTGCGTGACGTGCAGGAGGCGGCCATGACGGGGTCCGAGCGCACCTGCCCGATCCGCGGGGACGGCGGGCGGGCGCTCCGCGCCGTCCTCGACCGGATCGGCACCAGGTGGACGCTGCTCGTCGTGGCGACCCTCGACCGCGGGGGGCTGCGCTTCGGCGAGCTGGAGAGGCGGCTCCCCGGGATCTCGCAGCGGATGCTGACGCTGACGCTCCGCAACCTGGAGCGCGACGGCCTGGTGTCGCGGACCGCGCACCCCGAGGTCCCGCCGCGCGTCGTGTACGCGCTCACCGCCACCGGCCGGAGCCTCATCGGCCCGGCCCTCGCCCTCGCCGGCTGGGCCGCCGAGCACGCCCCGGACCTGGAGGAGCGCCGGGCCGCCCACGAGGCCCGCGAGACCGCCGCGCACGACGAGTGAGTTGACGCGTCAACTCGCCATCGTCCATGATGCCGGGACGGGCGGGGGCGAACCCCGCCATTTCCCTACTTTTCCTGTCTCTTTCATCGACAATGTCGAGGGCGGCCCCGATGAAGTTCCTGCTGCTGCCGCACGTCCCCGACCAGCGCGCGTCCGACGCGGATCAGCTCCGGGAGCTGGTCGACACCGCCGTCCTCGCCGAGGAGCTCGGCTTCGACGGCTACGGCGTCGGCGAGCGCCACGACCGGCCCGTCGTCTCGTCCGCGCCGCCGGTCCTGCTCGCCCACATCGCGGCGCGCACGTCCCGGATCCGGCTGTTCACGACCGTGACGACGCTCGGGATGCTGGACCCGCTGCGGGCCTACGAGGACTACGCCACGCTCGACAACCTGTCCGGCGGCCGCCTCGACCTCATGATCGGCAAGGGCGGGTACCCGCGCACCGCCGCGCTGTTCGGGATCACGCCCGAGAACCGGTGGCGGCGGCTGCGCGACGGTTACGAGCTGTTCCGCCGCCTGTGGGAGAGCGACGACGTCACCGCGGACGGCCCGCGCCCTCTCGACCGCGCGGAGGCGCTGCCGCGCCCCTTGCAGAAGCGGCTGCGGGTCTGGCACGGCAGCGCCACCAGCCCGGAGTCGGCGGACTTCGCGGCGCTGCACGGCGACCCGCTCTTCTCCTCCAACGGCCGCGGGCGCCCCGAGCCGTACGCCGAACTCGTCCGGCACTACCGGGAGCGCTGGGCGCACCACGGGCACGACCCCGCCGGCGCCCTCGTCGGCATCGGCACCTCCGGCTACTTCGGCGCGCGGACCTCGCAGGAGGCGGTCGCCGGGTACCGGCCGGTGTTCGAGGCGCGGCTCGCGGTCAACCGCCGGTTCGACGGCGGGTCCATCCCCTACGACGACGTGGCGGAGTGGATCGCCGACAGTTCCGCGCTGGTCGGCAGCCCGCAGCAGGTCATCGACAAGGTGCACGCGCAGCACGCGCTGTTCGGCCACGAGGCGCTGCACATCCACGTGGACGCCGCCGTCCTCGGGGCCGCCGAGCACCGCCGCACCCTGGAGCTGTTCTTCTCCGACATCGCCCCGGTGCTGCGCCGGGAGCTGCCGAGCCGTCCGCTCGCCGCGGGCTAGACTCCCGCGCATGTCCGACGGCGCAGGCGAGTGGCTGGACGCGCGCGAGGACCGCGCGTGGCGGGCCTTCTTCGACGCCCAGGTGGGGTTCTGGCGGCGCATGTCCCGCGACCTGCAGCGCGACACCGGGCTCTCCGAGCCCGACCTCGCCATCCTCGGCGCGCTCCTGGACGCCCCCGGCGGCGCGCTCCGGCCCTACGAGCTCGGCGACGTCACCGACTTCGAGAAGAGCCGCCTGCACCATCACCTCACCCGGATGGCCGGGCGCGGCCTGGTCACCCGGGAGCCGAGCCCGGACGCGCCCCGCGCCGCCGTCGTCACGATCACCGGCGCCGGGCGCGCCGCCGTCGCCGCCGCGTTCCCGCTGCGCGCCGCCCACATCCGCCGCCGCCTCGTCGAGCCGCTCACCCCCGCCCAGCTCGACGCCCTCACCGAGATCTCCGAGCGGCTCGCCGCCGCGCTCCGCGACGACCCCTGACGGACCCTTCCGTCAGGTGGTGACCCTGGTGAGGAAGGAGGCGAGGTTGGCGCGGGTGCGGGCGACCTTCTCCTCGACGGTGAGCGTCTCGTCCGGGCCGTCGCCGGCGGCCGAGCGCCGCTTGCCGCGGGTGTAGAGGGAGCACGCCAGGTCGGTGCAGAGGTACTGGCCGACGGTGTTGCCCTGGCGGCCGGCCTCGCCGGTGCGGCGGGCGGTCATGAGGGCGACGCCGCCGCCGGTGTGCGTGGTCAGGCAGAGCGAGCACATGCTGCGGGCGGTGAAGCCGCGCCCCCCGGAGGCGACCGCGCGGAGCGCGACGCCGAGCGGCCGGCCGTCCCGCTCGGCCACCAGGTAGGCGCGCTCGGGGGCGCCCTGCTCGCGCCAGCCGAGGAAGTCCAGGTCGTCCCAGGGCAGCTCGGCGAGGCCCTTGGGGAGGTCCGCGCGCTTGGCCTCCCCCTTGGAGCAGTTGACGAACGACGCGCGGATGTCGCTTTCGGTCAGCGGTCTCATGGACCCGAGGCTAAGCGGGCTAATATATTTAGGCAAACGACTTATTCGATTAGCCTGCGGAGGTCCCGTGGCGCGTGCGGCCCTCACCCCCGAGCGCCTGACCAGGACGGCGGCGGAGGTGGCCGACGAGATCGGCTTCGACGCGCTGACCGTCTCGGCCGTCGCGCGGCGGCTCGGCGTCAAGGATCCGAGCCTGTACGCGCACATCCGCAACGCCCGCGACCTGAAGATGCGGGTCGCGCTGCTAGCGCTGGAGGAGCTGGCGGACCGGGCCGCCGCCGCCCTCGCCGGGCGGGCGGGCAGGGACGCGCTCGTCGCCTTCGCGGGCGCCTACCGCTCCTACGCCAAGGAGCATCCCGGCCGCTACACCGCGATGCGGTTCGAGCTGGACGCCGATGCCGCCGAGGACAGCGCCGCGCCGCGGCACTCCGCGCTGACGCGGGCGCTGCTGCGCGGCTACGGCCTGCCCGAGCCCGCCGAGACAGACGCCGTCCGCCTCCTGCACGGCGCCTTCCACGGGTACGTCGACCTGGAGATCGCGGGCGGTTTCGGGCACGGGCCCCGCAGCGCCGACGCCTCGTGGGCCTGGATCCTTGACACCCTCGACGCCGCCCTGCGGGACCGGGCGCGGGAATGACGCCGGCCCCCGTCCCGGGTACGGGACGGGGGCCGGCCGCCGCGGGCGTCAGGCGGTGACGGCCTCGATCGCGGGCGTCCGGACGGTGCGGCGGGCCGCGCCGAGGGCGGTGATCCCGGTGAGGGCGACGGCGAGGCCGACCACCGCGAGGTAGGTCCAGACGCTGCCGTCGGGCGCGGCCGAGCCCTTGCGGGCGAGGCCGAACGGGACGACGGTGAACACCGCCGCGACCGTCCCGCAGGCGACGCCGATCAGGATGACCGCCGCCGACTCCAGCGCCACCGCGCCGAGCACCTGGCCCGGGACGGCGCCCGCGAGGCGCGCCTGGGCGAACTCGCGGCGGCGGTGCGCGGTCGCCGCGACCAGCGTGTTCACCAGCATGATCGCGGTGAACAGCACGACCATGCCGATGACCGTCAGGTTGAGCGTCTCGATCGCCTTCTGGTCGGCGGTCTTGGCGAGGCCCGCCGCCGCCGTCGCGGCGTTCTCGGTGGCCTGGAGGAACAGCGTCCCGACGGCGGTGCCGGTGAACAGCACCACCGGCGTCACCGCGGACGCCACCGACGGCGCGCGGCGCCGCATGGTGGTGATCGCCAGGTCGCCCGCCGCGCCGAAGGCGCGGAACGGCCGGTCCAGCAGGGCCGCCGCCCACCGGACGAGCACCGGGGACAGCAGCGCGAGCCCGATCGCGGCGAGGATGTCGGCCTGCCCGGACGTCGCCATCGCGTCGCTGCCCTTGCCGTCCATGACCGTGACGGTGACGACGGCCTCGTCCACCGCGCCGAGCAGGAACAGCGCGGCGAGCACCAGGCGCTTGCGGCTCAGCCGCGCGGTGCCGGCGGAGGCCGCGGCGAGCGACGCGGCGGCGCCGGTGCGCCCGGCCCGCCGCGCGGCGACGAGCGCGGCGAGGAAGGCCGACGCGAAGGTGACGCCGGCGCCGATGGACAGCGCGGCCGCCCCGAACGCGTAGCCGACGTCCGCGGGGACCTGGTGCGTGCCGTGCAGCAGCCCGAGCAGGCCCCGGCCCGCGAGGGCGCCGGGGAGGACGCCGAGCGCCGTCCCGGCGGCGGCCAGGCCGCACGCCTCCCCGACGATCATGCGGGTGAGCTGGCCGGGGGTGGCGCCGGCGCTCTTCAGCAGCGCCGTCTCCGCCGCCCGCTGCTCGATCGCCAGGGTCAGCGTGGAGGTGACCGCGAACGCCACCAGCAGCAGGCCCCAGCCGCCGACGACCGAGGCCATCGTGACGAGGGTGCTGCGCGCCTGGCCGGTCGCGCCGCCCGCCCGCGCGGTGTCGAGCATCGACGCGAACGCCATGATGATCGCCGAGCCGAGGGCCATCGCGGCCAGGCTCGCGGTGAACGCGCCCGCGCGGCGGCGCAGGGACCGCAGTGCCAGCCAGGTCATCTCACGCCACCTCCGTCCGCTGCCGCGCGACTTCGTCGGCCAGGTGCGTCAGCCGCGCGGCGACGGTCTCGGCGGTCGGCGCGCTCTGGCGGCCGACGATCCGGCCGTCGGCCAGGTACAGGACGGCGTCGGCGTGCGCGGCGGCGACCGGGTCGTGCGTCACCATCACCACGGTCCGGCCGTCGGCGCGCACCGCCTCCTGGAGCAGCGCCAGCACGTCGCGGGCGCTGCGGGTGTCGAGCGCGCCCGTCGGCTCGTCGGCGAACAGGAGCGGCGGCCGCGCCACCAGGGCCCGCGCGATCGCCACGCGCTGCTGCTGCCCGCCCGACAGCTCGGCGGGCAGGTGGCCGAGCCGGTCGCCGAGGCCGACGCGGGCCAGGACGCCGCGCGCCGCGTCGCGGTCCACGCGGCGGCCCGCCAGCCGCAGCGGCAGCGTCGTGTTCTCCAGGACCGTCAGCGTCGGCAGCAGGTTGAACTGCTGGAACACGAACCCGATCCGCCGCCGCCGGAACCGGGTGAGCGCGGCCTCGCCGCGGCCCGCGAGCTCGGCGCCGTCCACGAACACCCGGCCCGCGCTCGGCAGGTCCAGCCCCGCCGCGCACTGCAGCAGGGTGCTCTTGCCCGACCCCGAGGGGCCCATCACCGCGGTGAAGGACCCGGCCGGCAGCGCCAGGGTGACGCCGTCCAGGGCGACGACCCGGTTCTCCTCGGGGCCGTAGACCTTCCGCACGCCCTCCAGCCGGAGCGCCTCGGGCGACGGTCCCCCCTCCGCCGGTCGTGCCGCCTCGCCTCGCCTCATCGTCTCCGCCTCTCCGCCGGCGCCCCGGTGGAGCGCTCTTGCGGACGAAGCTACGGACCGGCGGGGCGGGCGAGGAGGGGTCTAAGGTGCCGGTCGGGGTAGGGGAAGGCCTACCCTGGTGCCGCGCCCGTCAGCGGGGCGGCGGGTTGTGCCAGCCGTCGGCGCCGACCAGGGCCTCCGCCGCGTCCGGCCCCCACGAGCCGCGCGCGTAGGGGTGCGGGTCGGTCGGCTCCAGGATGGGGTCGACGATCCGCCAGCACTCCTCGATGGCCGGCATCGAGGCGAAGTGGCGCGGGTCGCCGGCGATCGCGCCGGCGATGATGTTCTCGTACGGCAGCTCCTCGCGGCCGAGCACCTTCTCGAAGTCCACCGCCACCGGGACCATGGTGGCGCGCTCCCCCGGCGCGGGCTGGTTCAGCAGCAGCTCGAAGGTGAGGCCCGCCGTCGGCTCGAACCGGAACCGCAGCAGGTCGGGTGGGGTGCCGCCGGCCAGCCCGCCGAACAGGTCGAGCGGCGGGCGGCGGAGCTGCACGACGACGTCGGTCGAGCTCGTCGTCAGCGCCTTGCCGCTGCGCAGGTAGAACGGGACGCCCGCCCACCGCCAGTTGTCGACCTCCAGGCGGGTCGCGACGTAGGTCTCGGTGATCGAGCCGGGCTTCACGCCCGCGACGTCGCGGTAACCCGCGTACTGGCCGCGCACCGTGCCGGCCGGGGAGATCGGCCGGGTCGCGCGCAGCACCCGCCACTTCTCGATCTGCTCGGCGCGCACGTCGGCGACGCTCGGCGGCTCCATCGCCACGAGCGCGAACACCTGGAGCATGTGGTTCTGCAGGACGTCCTTGACGCAGCCGACGGCGTCGTAGAACGAGCCGCGGTCGGCGACGTCGAAGTCCTCCAGCAGGTTGATCTGCACGTTGGCGATGTAGGACCGGTTCCACAGCGGTTCGAGCAGGGTGTTGGCGAACCGGGCGGCCTTCACCCCGTTGATCGGCAGCGAGCCGAGGAAGTGGTCGACGCGCAGCACGTGGTCGGCGTCGAAGGAGCGGGCGAGCTCGGCGTCCAGCCGCCGCGCCGACGCCAGGTCGTGCCCGAAGGGCTTCTCCACGACGAGCCGGGCGTTCTCGTTCAGGCCGACGGCGGCGAGCGACCCCGCGACGCTGGTGAACAGCGCGGGCGGGATAGCCAGGTAGTGGCTGAGGAACCCGCGGCCGCGCACCGCGTCGGCGAGGCGGGCGAAGGTGGCGCCGTCGGCGAAGTCGCCGGAGACCATGCTCAGCCGCCCGGCGAGCCGGGCGAAGACCTCCTCGTCGACGTCGCCCACGGCGGCGGCGACGGCCGCGCGGGCGTGCCGGCGGAGCGCGGCGTCGTCCCAGTCGCCGGCGGCGACGCCGACGACGGGCGCGGTCAGCTCGCCGCGCTCGGCCAGCCGGTACAGCGCCGGCATGATCATTTTCTTGACGAGGTCGCCGGTGATCCCGAACAGGACGAGGACGTCGGCGCGCGTGGTCGTGCCCATGGGCGGTCGTTCCTTCCGTGGTGCGCGGGTGCCGTGGTGCGCGGGCGCCGGTCAGCCCGCCCGGATCCCCCAGGTGCCGGTGAACGCGGCGCCCGGGTCGAGGGCGACGACGCCGGTCCCGCTCGCGAGGGCGTTCGGCGGGCAGGTCATGGGCTCGACGCCGAGGCCGCGCCGCCGGTCGCCCGCCGGCACGGCGTCGGCGGTGTAGATCTCGACCCAGGGGTGGGCGTCGTCCAGCCAGAGCTCGGCGGTGCGCGCCGAGCCGGTGAGGCGCACCCGGGCGCGGCCGCCGGCGTCGCGCTCCAGGCCGGTGAACGCGCGGTCGATCCGCCGGTCGCCGAGGACGCGGCCGCCGCGCAGGTCGTAGGCGGTCCCCTCGACGGGCTCGGCGGGGCCGCGCGGGATCATCCGCTCGTCGACCGGCAGGTGCTCGCGGGCGGGCACCGCGACCGTGCAGCCGTCGATCGGCTCGCCCACCGTCAGGTAGGGGTGGGCGCCGTGCCCGTAGGGCGCCGGGGCGCCGCCCTCGTTGCGGGCGGTGAGCCGGACGGTGAGGCCGCCGGCGGCGTCCAGGGCGTACTCGGCCTCCAGCGCCAGGCGGAACGGGTAGCCGGGCGAGCCGAGGAGGCGGCAGGCCAGGACGGCCCGGTCCGCCTCCTCGCGCACCGGCGTCCACGCCTTCCAGCGGGCGAGGCCATGGATCGCGCAGTCGCGCTCGACCTCGGAGATGTCGAGCTGCAGGTCGCGGCCGCGCCAGGTGTAGCGGCCGCGGTCGACGCGGTTGGGCCAGGGGGCGAGGAGCTGCCCGAACGCGGCGGGCGCCGGCTCGTCCGGGCCGTAGCCGAGGACGAGCGGCTCGCCCTGGAAGGTCAGCGACCGCAGGCCGGCGCCGCACTCGGTGACGACGGCCGCGTAGTCGCCGGCCGCCAGGGTGAGCTGCCGGCCGCTCAGCGCAGATCGCATGTCGGCGTACATACCCCCGCGCCGCGCGCGCTGATGTGTTCATCGCGGCAAAAGATCAGCAATGCCGCATGACGGGCGCGCCGCCGCGGGTCAGCTCGCGGGGAGCGGCGGGACGAGCGCGGGCGCGCGGTCCTCGACGGCCTGCGCGGCGTCCAGGAGCAGCTCCTCGGTGAAGCGGCCGCCGACGAGCTGGACGCCGACCGGCACGCCCTCGGCGAGCCCGACCGGGACCGTGACGCCGGGGAACCCGAGGACGGGCAGCGAGATCATGGGCCACTGCGCGGCGAACAGCGACAGGGCGCGGTCGTGGTCCGCGATGTCGGCGTCCTGCTCGAAGGGGAGCTCGGCGCAGGCGGGGGTGAGCAGGATCCGGTCGTTGCCGAGCAGGTCCTGCAGCCGGTTGATGAGGGTGGCGCGGCGCGCCCAGCCCTGGATGTAGACCTCCACGCCGGGCCGCTCGCCCCACAGCAGGGCGGCGTGCTCGTAGAAGTAGTCGAGGTTGGTGCGCAGCGCGTCGTCGCAGAGGTGGCGCATGCCGCCCTGCATCGGCCGCATGTCCTCGGCGAGGAGCAGCGCCCACAGCCGGGCCGCCTCGCCCAGCAGCGGCACCTCGATCTCCTCGACGAGGTAGCCGGCGTCGGCCAGCCACGCGGCGGCGGTGTCGAGGGCGGCGTCCACGGCCGGGTCCGGCTTGGCGAGCCCGACGTCGCGCACCAGCCCGACCCGGACCGGACCGGCCGGCGCGGGCGCCGGCGGCAGCGCGGGGACGCTGAACGCGTCGCGCAGGTCGGGGCCGGCCATCGCGCGCAGCCCGAGGCGGGCGTCGGAGACGGTCCGCCCGAGCGGCCCCTGCACCGCCCACGCCTGGAAGGTGAGCGGCCCCTCCAGCTCGTCGGGGCCGGGCGCCACCCAGTTGGACACGAGGCCGACGGTCGGGCGGACGCCGACCACGCCGCAGCAGGCGGCCGGGAAGCGGACCGAGCCGCCGATGTCGTTGCCCTGCGCGATCGGCGCCATGCCCGCCGCGACGGCCGCGGCGGCGCCCCCGCTGGAGCCGCCGGGGGTGCGCGCGGCGTCCCAGGGGTTGAGGGTGCGCCCGTGGACGTCGTTGGCGGAGAACCAGCGGACCGAGAACGCGGGCGCGTTGCTGCGGCCGGTGAAGACCGCGCCCGCCGCGCGGAGCGCCGCGACGCAGGCGTCGTCCTCGGTCGCCCGCACCCCGGCCATCGCCGCGACGCCGTGGGTGAGCAGCCGGCCCCGCTCCGCCGTGTTGATCTTCGTGGAGACCGGCACGCCGTGCAGCGGGCCGAGGTCCGCGCCCGCCGCGGCCCGCTCGTCGGCGGCCCGCGCGGCGGCGCGGACCGCCGCGGGGTCCAGCTCCACGAGCGCGTTGAGGGCGGGGTTCACCGCCGCGATCCTGCCGAGGCAGGACTCGGCGACCTCGGCCGCGGAGAACTCGCGGGCGCGGATCCCGGCCGCGAGCCGGGTCGCGGACAGCTGCCACAGTTGCATGCCTGCTCCTAGAGAGGGGCCGCCCACCTGCGGGGACGGGCCGGCGATGCGGAGGAGCGTACGTGATGCAACGCTGATGTACAACAGTGTTGTTCATCGGGTTCCGGCGGGCTACGCTGCCGCCATGCCAGTGGAGATCGACGTCACCGAGCGCCTCGCGACGATCGCCGCCGCCACGCTGGACATCGTGGCGGCCGAGGGGATCGACGGGGTCACCATCCGGGCCGTGGCCAAGCGGATCGGCGGGTCCACCACGCTCGTCACCAACTACCTGCCGACGCGCGAGGCGCTGCTCACCAACGCCGTCGAGCACGCGATCGGCGACTGGGAGGAGGACATGGCGCCGGTCGTCGCGGGCGCGCCCGCGCGCGACCGGCTCGCCGCGGTCGCCGCCTGGGCCTGCACGACGTCCGGCGACGACGAGGTGCTGCGCCGCCTCTTCATGGAGATCCTCGGCCGCGCCGACCCGGCGTCCGAGGCGCTCCGCGTCCTCGCCCGCGACGCCCGCCGCAACCACGGGCTGTTCGCCGAGGCCGCCGCCGACGCCGGGGCGCCCGACCCGGCCTTCGCCGCCGACGTGCTGCACCTGGTGCTGCGCGGCTTCTACGTGTCCAGCCTGGAGGACCCCGAACGCTGGAGCAGCGAGCGGACGGGCCCGGTGGTCGAGCGGCTCGTCCGGCTGCTGGTCGGCGGCCCGTGACCCGGCCCGCCCTCAGGCCCGCTCTCAGGCCCGCTCGCCGAGCGCGGCGAGCATCCGCTCGGCGAGCGCCCGCATCCCGGCCGGCCGCGAGGCGGGGAACGGCAGCGTCCCCAGCATCGAGTTGCCGAACGCCATGCAGAGCAGGGCGTAGGCCGCGCGCAGGCTCTCCGCCGAGCCGCAGCCGGGGACGGCCTCGCGGATCGCCGCGGCGACCTCGCGCTCCAGCCGGCTGTAGGTGTCGTAGACGCGGCCGCGCAGCCGGACGTCGTGCATCGCCCCGCTGATGAACGCCTCGATGACGGCGTCGTCGTCGTTGCGGGCCATCTGCGGCCCGAACAGGTAGTCCACCAGCGCGCGGAGCCGCGCGGCGGGCTCGCGGCCGGCGGTCGCGGCGGCCATCGAGGCGACGTAGGGCGTGATGACGTGGTCCCACAGGGCGTCGATGAGCTCGTCGCGGTTGCCCATGTAGTGGCGGACGTGCGAGCGGCTCAGGCCGGCCGCCTCGGCGATCCGCTCCTGCGTGCTGCCGGCGAGGCCGTGCCGCGCCACCGACCGGGCCGCCGCCCGCAAGATCTGCTCCCGCCGCTCGGCGGCGACGCTCGGCCTGCCCACCCCTGCCCCACGCTCCCGTAGTTGTGCCGCCGCGGCCGACAACCGCGCCCGCGCCGCGTTCCGTGCGCGGACCATCCTCTCACCCGTTCGCACGGGCATGCCCGCTGACCTCGATGTTCTTCTCCCGGCCCTTTTTGATTTGCAGTATTGACAATCAATCGGGACCGCGACCAGGCTGGGCGGGCCGCGTCCGGCAGCGGATCCGCCCCCCGCCGCCACGCCGCCACCGCCGCCGGCCGTCCCGGCCCGCGCCAGCACCACGAAGGGTCTCCCCATGGCTCGTCCACTCCCCGCCGCGCTCGCCGCGGTCCTGCTCGGCACGACCGCCCTCGCCGGCTGTACCGGCGGCGGCACCGCCGCCGGGGGCGCGTCCGCCCCGGCCGTCACCACCTCCGTCCCCGCGCCGACCGCGCAGGTCGGCACCGTCACCTGGAACTCCGCGCTCGGCGAGCCCGCCTCGCTGGACCCGGCGCTGTCCTCCATCGAGTCGGCCAGCACCGTCGTCGCCAACATGTGCGAGGGCCTGTTCACCTTCGGCCCCGGCTACAAGAGCGAGCCCGCGCTCGCGACGTCCGTCGACCACCCCGACCCGCTCACCTACGTGTTCCACCTGCGCAAGGGCGCGACGTTCTGGGACGGCAAGCCGGTGACTCCCGAGGACGTCGTCTACAGCGTGCGGCGCGTCCTGAACCCGGCGCTCGGCTCCTCCTGGGTCGGCTGGGCCGCCCACATGAAGAGCATCGAGCCGACCGGCGCCGACCGCGTCACGCTCAAGTTGAAGCAGCCCGACGTGCTCGTGCCGTCGTTCTTCGCGCTGCCGTCCTTCCACGTCGTGGAGAAGGCGTTCGCCGAGAAGGCCGGGAAGGCGTTCGGCACCGCCAAGGGCGGCGTCATGTGCACCGGCCCGTACAAGTTCGGCGCCTGGACGCAGGGCCAGAACATCACTCTCACCCGCAACGACGCCTGGTGGAACACCGCCGTCAAGCCCAAGGTGAAGGACCTGAAGTTCACCTTCATCGCCGATCCGGCCGCGCAGACCGCCGCGCTCGCGAGCGGCGACGTCGACGGCCAGTTCAACGTGCCGCGCCCCGCGCACAAGCAGCTCTCCGGCAAGGGCCACCTGCTGTACGGGCAGAGCCTCGCCCCGACGTTCCTGTCGGTGCTGAACCAGAAGGGCGCGCTCGGCGACCCGGCCGCCCGGCAGGCGCTCCAGGCCCTCATCGACTACAAGGGCATCACCGGCTCGGTCTACCAGGGCACCGCGCAGCCGCTCCGCGCGCTCGTCCCGCCCGCCGCCTGGGGCTACGCCGGCGACGTCTACAAGACCGCCTACGACGCGCTGCCCGAGCCCGTCCAGGACCTCGGCAAGGCCAGGAAGCTCGTGGCCGGGTCGCCGCGCGCCAAGCAGAAGATCGTGCTGGCCTACTCGCGGGCCATCGACGAGGAGAGCCGCATCGCCGCCTCCATCGCCGACACCGCGAAGCAGGCGGGCATGAACGTCGAGCTGAAGCCGCTCACCGGCGAGCAGTTCGGCGCGATGTTCGCCTCCCCCGCCGCCCGCGCGGGCGTGGACCTGTTCCTGTCCACCGGCTACCTGGACTTCCCCGAGCCGCTGGAGTACTACCAGTACTTCACCACCGGCAGCTTCTACAACTTCGCCGGGTACAGCGACAAGGAGTACGACGCGGCGGTCGCGTCCGCCCTCGGCACCGCCGGCCCGGCCGCCCGCGCCCGCCTGATCGTCAAGGCGCAGGGCATCATGACCCGCGACCTGCCGACGATCCCGATCGCGACGCAGTACGTCAACGTCTACTACGGCGCCCGCCTGACCGGCCTCGTCCCGCGGCAGGACTACCTGTACACGCCGTGGGCGACCACCCTCGGCGGCAAGTGATGGAGGCGCGCCCCCTCGCCGCCTGGATCGGGCGCCGGGTGCTCGGCGCGGTGCTCACCGTGCTCGCCGCCAGCGTCGTGATCTACGGGGCGCTGCGGCTCGTCCCCGGCGACCCGGTGCTCGCGCTGACCGCCGGGCGCCGGGTCACCCCCGACCAGATCGAGGCGCTCCGCCACCGCTACGGCCTCGACCGGGGCTTCGTGCAGGGCTACCTCGGCTGGCTCGGCGGCGCCGTCCGCCTCGACCTCGGCACCTCGCTGAACTACCAGACCGGCGTCGGGTCGCTCATCGCGAGCCGGCTCGCGGTGTCGGGGCTGCTCATCGGGTACGCGGCGGTCCTCGCGGTCGTCGCCGGCTGCGCGGTCGCGCTGGCCGCGGCGGTGCGCGGCGGGATCGCCGCGCGGGCCACGACGCTGGCGGCGGCCGTCACCACCGCGACGCCGCCGTTCGTCGCCGCCGTCGTCCTGCTGTCGGTGTTCGCCGTCGGCCTCGGCTGGTTCCCCGCCACCGGCGCGGGCGACGGCCTCGCGGGCCGGCTCTGGCACCTCACGCTGCCCGCCGTCGCGATGGCGGCGGCCGGGTTCGGGGTCCTCGCCCGCGTCGGCACCGCCGCGTTCGCCGACGAGCTCGGCCGCGAGCACGTGGAGGTCGCGCGCAGCCGCGGCGCCGGCGGCGCCGCGCTCGTGCGGCGGCACGTCGTCCGCAACGCGCTCGCGCCGCTGCTCACCGTCATCGGGCTGCTGGTCGCCGGGCTGTTCGTCGGGACCGCCGTCGTCGAGACGGCGTTCGGGCTCGACGGCGTCGGCGCGCTGCTGGTGAGCTCGGTGTCGCGCCGCGACTTCCCGGTGGTGCAGGGCGTCGCGCTCGTCGCCGTCGTGCTGTTCGTGCTGGTCAACACGCTGGTGGACCTGGCGATGCCGTTGATCGACCCGCGGGTGACGGTCGGGGGGCTCGGCCGATGACGCTCAGCGTCCCCGCGCTGCGGGCCCGGTCGGCGCGGCCCCGGCGGCGCCGCCCGCTCGGCCTGGCGCTCGCCGCCGCGTTCCTGCTCGCCGTCGCGGTCGCGGGCGCGGCCGCGCCGCTCCTCGCGCCGCACTCCCCCGACACCACCGACCTGCTCGGCTCGCTCGCCCCGCCCGGCACCGCGGGCCACCTGCTCGGCACCGACTCCTCCGGCCGGGACGTGCTGTCGCGGCTGCTGTACGGGGCGCGCCTGTCGCTGCTCGCCCCGCTCGGCGTCGTCGCCCTGTCGACGCTGCTCGGCACCGCGATCGGGCTGCTCGCCGCGCGCTGCGGCGGCTGGGCCGACGCCGCGCTGTCGCGCGCCATGGACGTGGTGTTCGCGTTCCCGAGCCTGCTGCTGGCGATGCTCGCCGTCGCGGTGTTCGGCCCCGGCCTCGCCGCGCCGGTCTGCGCGCTCGCGGTCGGCTACACCCCGTTCGTCGGCCGCGTCGTGCGCAGCATGGCGCTCCAGGAGGGCGCCCGCCCCTACCTGGAGGCGTACCGCGTCATGGGGTTCGGCGAGCCGTGGGTGACGCTGCGGCACCTGCTGCCGAACGTCGCGCCGGTCCTCGCCGCGCAGAGCGCCCTGTCGTTCGGGTACGCGCTGGTCGACCTGGCGTCGCTGTCCTACCTCGGGCTCGGCGTGCGGCCGCCCGCCGCCGACTGGGGGCAGATGATCGCCGAGGCGCAGGGCGCGATCCTGCAGGGCGCGCCGTGGAGCGCGCTCGTCCCCGGCGCGGCGGTGCTGCTCACCGTCGGCTGCGTCAACGCCGTCGGCGGCCACATCGGCGCGGCCATCGGCCGCACCCGGAAGGAGGGGCCATGACCGCCCTCGCGATCGAGGGGCTCGGCCTCACCGTCGGAGCGGGCGCCGTCCCGCTGCTGGACGGCGTCGGGGTGCGGGTCGGGGCGGGCGAGACCGTCGGCCTCGTCGGCGAGTCGGGGTCGGGCAAGTCGCTGACCGCCCGCTCGGCGCTCGGCATGCTGCCGCGCGGCGCCCGCGCCACCGGTCGCGTCACCGTCGCCGGCACCGACGTGCTCGCCGCGGGCCGCCGGGAGCTGCGCGAGCTGCGCCGCACCCGCGTCTCCATGGTGTTCCAGGACCCGCGCGCCGCCGTCAACCCGGTGCGGCGCGTCGGCGACTACCTGACCGAGGGGCTGCGCGCCCGCGGCGTGCCCGCCCGCGCCGCGACCGAGCGCGCCCTCGACCTGCTCGCGCAGGTCGGCCTCCGCGACCCGCGCGGCGCGCTCCGCCGCTACCCGCACGAGTTCTCCGGCGGCATGCTGCAGCGCGTCGTGATCGCCGGGGCGCTCGCCACCGAGCCCGCGCTGCTGCTCGCCGACGAGCCGACCACCGCCCTGGACGTCACCACCCAGGCCGAGGTCGTCGGCCTGCTGAAGGAGCTGCAGAAGGCCCACGGCACCGGGATGCTGTTCGTGACGCACGACCTGGACCTCGCCGCCGCCATCTGCGACCGCGTCTACGTCATGTACGCGGGCCGCATCGTGGAGGAGGCGCCGGGCGCCGCCCTGTTCGGCGCCCCCGCCCACCCCTACACGCGGGCGCTGCTGGAGGCGAGCCCGTCGGTGCGCGGCGAGCGCGCCGCCGTCAAGGCCGTCCGCGGGCGGCCGCGGTCGCTCGCCGAGGCGCCGGGCGGCTGCGCGTTCCGCGACCGCTGCCCGCTCGCCGGCGACGACTGCGCGCGCGCCGTCCCCGGGACGCGCCGCCACGGCGCGTCCCTCGCCGCGTGCCTGCGCGCGGGAGAGGAGCCCCGATGACCGGTCCCGGAACGACCGGCCCCGAAAAGACCGGCCCCGTGCTGTCGGTCCGCGGCCTGGTGAAGCGGTTCGGCGACGTCACCGCCGTGGACGGCGTCGGCTTCGACCTGCTGCCCGGCGCGTCGCTCGGCCTCGTCGGCGAGTCCGGGTCGGGCAAGACCACCACCGCCCGCATCGTCGCCGGGCTGGAGCGGGCGACGGCGGGCACCGTCGAGCTGGCCGGCGCGCCCGCCGGCGGCCGGTCCCGGCGCGACCGGCTGCGCCGCGCCCGGCACCTCCAGATGATCTTCCAGGACCCCTACGGCTCGTTCGACCCGCGCCGCACCGTCGCCCAGTCCATCGCCGAGCCGATCGCGCTGCACGCGCCCGGCCCGGCCGCCGCCCGGCACGCCCGCGTCCGCGAGCTGCTCGACCAGGTCGGGCTGAGCGCGCGGGCCGGGGACTCGCTGCCCCGCGACCTGTCGGGCGGCCAGCGGCAGCGCGCCGCGATCGCCCGCGCGCTCGGCGTCGCCCCGCGCGTGCTGATCCTGGACGAGGCCGTCGCCGCGCTCGACGTCTCGGTCCAGGCGCAGATCCTCACCCTGCTGGACGCGCTGCGCCGCGACACCGGCATCGCCTACCTGTTCGTCGGCCACGACCTCGCCGTCGTCCGGCACATCACCGACGAGGTCCTGGTGATGCGGCGCGGCCGCGTCGTCGAGCGCGGCGGCACCGAGCGGGTGCTGCGCGAGCCGCGCCACCCCTACACGCGGCTGCTGCTCGACTCCGTCCCGGTGCCCGGCTGGGACCTGGAGCGCGTCGCCCGCGACCGCCGGGCCCTCGACGGCCTCCCCGACGACCCCGACGTCCCCGACTCCCCTTCCCCCGACGGAGATCCCACGTGCTGAACATCCGGCGGGTCGGCCCCGCCGCCCCGCCCCCCGACGCTGCGCAGGCCGCCGTCCCGATGCGCGACGGCGCCCGCCTCGCCGCCGACGTCTACCTCGCGGACGGCGGCGCGCCCGGCCCCGCCGTGCTCGTCCGCCTGCCCTACGACAAGGACGGCGCCTACTGCTTCATGCCCGCCGTCGCCCGCCGCATGACGGCGCGCGGCTACCACGTCGTGGTGCAGGACGTGCGCGGCAAGTACCGCTCGGAGGGCGCCGCCGAGTTCGCCGTCCACGAGGCCGGCGACGGCCGCGACACGATCGAGTGGATCGCCGGGCGGCCCTGGTGCGACGGCGACGTCGTCATGTGGGGCGACTCCTACTTCGGGTACACCGCCCTCGCCGCCGCGTCCGCCGGGCACCCCGCCCTCCGCGCGATCGCGCCGCGCCTCACCGGCTCCCAGCTGTCCACGGTGCTGGACCACGGCGACGGCACCGCCGACGTCGAGCAGACGAGCCGCAAGGCCTACTTCGCCACCCACTACGTGGACGCCGGCCGCTACGAGTGGCAGCCGGACTGGACGGCCCGCCCCCTGCGCGCCGCCTTCGACGCCTTCTTCGCGCAGACCGGGACGCGCTCGGCGAACTTCGACGCCGAGTTCGAGGACGGCCCCGGCGCCGGGCGCTTCCGGCCGCGCCCGCTACAGGCCCTGCTCGACGCTCCGCCCGTGCCCGTCCTCTACACGATCGGCTGGTTCGACAACTGCGCCGTCTGGTCCTGGCACGACGTCCGCGCCCTAGCGCAGGACGCGCGGTGGGCGCCGCACCTGTACCTGCGCATGGAGCCGATCGACCACGAGAACTACCACCTCGCCGACGCGCCGATCGCCCCCGCCGACGACCACACCGCGAACGGCGCGGCGCTCGCCCGCCTGCTCCCCCGCTACCTGGACCCGGCGCTGGAGTTCTTCGACGCCGTCCTCGGCCGCTCCGGGGACCTGGCGGCGCTGCCGCGCGTCCGCTACGAGATCTGCCACGGCGACCGGCGGGAGGCCGCGTCCTGGCCGCCGCCGGGCACGCCCGGCCGCACGTACCACCTGGCCGCGTCGCCCTCCCCGCACCTGGCGGAGGCGCCCGAGCCCCGCGCGTCCCGGGTCGAGTGGGTCCACGACCCGTCCGACCTCGTGCCCTCCGCCGCCGCCGACCCGTTCGCCGCGCTGTTCGACCGGTCGGACCTTTCCGGGATCGCGGAGCGCGCCGACGTCGTCCGCTTCCTCGCGCCCGCCGCCGGCGCCGACACCGACCTGGTCGGCGCGGCCGTCCTGCTGCTCCGCCTGACGGCGCCGGCGGGCGCCGCCGTCCACGCCCGCCTGCTGGACGTGGACGCCGCCGGCGCCGCCCGGCTGATCGCCAAGGGCCAGGTCAGGGTGGCCGGGGCGGCCGAGAACGCCGAGGTCGCCCTCGACCTGCAGAGCGTCGCCTACCGGCTGCGCGCCGGGCACCGGCTGGCGCTGGACCTCATGAGCAGCGACTTCCCCGACCACGTCCCCGAGAGCCCCGCCGGGACCGACCCCTGGACGGCCCTGCCCGGCGCGCCGTCCCCGCGCTCGGTCGCCGTGGGAGGGGCGGGCGCCTCGCGCCTGGTCATCGGCGCCCGGCCGCCGGGCCGCTAGGAGGGGTCGGCGCTCGGCGACAGGGGGTGGCGGCGGCCGCCGTCCAGCCAGTCGACGGCGGCCTGGACGTTGGGCTCGGCGTACAGGAAGAGGAACATGCCGGTCGCGTCGAAGACGCGGGCCACCCGGCCGCGCAGGCCCGTCACCACCAGCGACGTGCCGCCGGCCCGGGACGCGCGGGCCAGGTGGGCGAACACCCCGAGGCCCGAGGAGTCGCAGAAGTCCACTCCCGCCATGTCGACGATCAGGGCGGCGCGGGTCCCCTCCAGCGCCCGCACCAGCAGCTCGCGCAGGCGCTCGTGGTTGCCCATGTCGATGGACCCGGCGAGCGTCGCGACGGCGTACACCGACCGCTGCTCCAAGCGGGCCGCCAGCCCGTCCGGCGCCTCGGCGGCGGAATCGTTGTCCGATGGCATGCATCCAGCGTCCCACGGGCGGGCCGGGGGCGGCGAACCGGCCGCCGGTCAGTCCTCGGTCCAGCCGGGGGTGGTGAGCCGCTCCCCGGCACCGGTGATCATCAGGGCCTCGTAGGGGGCCAGGCCCGCCAGCGCGTCCGGGCCCCGGGCCGCGGCGGCGGTGGCCCGCACGTCGGCCCAGAGCAGGTCCGGCCCGGCGACGGTCACCGACCGGACGGCGGCGGCGGGGCGCCCGGTGTGCGGGTCGATGATGTGGGCGCCGCGGTGGGCGCCGCCGGAGGTGGCGACCGCGCCGCCGCGGCGCGCGACGACCGCCATGACCCGGTCGGGCCGGGCCGGGTCCTCGATGCCGACCCGCCAGGGCGGCTGCCCCTCGGGGGCGTGCACCAGCACGTCGCCGCCGGCGTTCAGGCACCAGCCGGCGCCGTCCAGGGCCGCCAGGTGCCGGGCGGCGCGCTGCACGGCCCAGCCCTTGACCAGCCCGGACGGGTCGTAGCGGCGCCGCCCGGTGCGCGGTTCGGGCAGCCCGGCGGCGTCGAACCAGCCGCCGGTGCGCTCGCGGGCGAGGTCGCAGAGCTCCATGACGAGGGCGAGGTCGGGGTCGGCGTCGCCGAGGGCGAGCTCGCCGCGCTCCCAGCGCGACAGGTCGCTGGCGTCGCGGTAGGGGCTGAGGACGGCGTCGGCGCGGCAGAGGTCGGCGAAGACGCGGGCGACGGCGAGCTCCACGTCCGGGCGGGCCGGATCGGCCCCCCGGACGTGGACGCTGACCGGCAGCCCCATGATCTGCTCGACCCAGGCGCGGCGGGCGAGGCGGGCCGTCATGACAGGTGGGCGGCGTCGAGGGCGGCCTGCAGCGACTGCCTGTAGCCGTCGCTGGTGACGGTCGCGCCGGAGACGGTGTCGATGTCGGCGCTCTGCGCGTCCAGCACCTCCTCCTTCAGCCGCGGCAGCGCCTGCGCGTTGATCTCCTCGTCGCGGTGGTTGCCGTTCGGGTACGTCGGCACCCCCACGTCGGTGATCCTGCCGCCGGACACGGTGACGGTGACCTGGACGGGACCCCACTGCGTTTGCGCCACCGACCCCTGGTACGTCTTGGCCGCCGAGCCCTGCGTCCCGGCGGCCGCCGATGCCGACGGCGCCGGTGCGGACGCGCCGCTCGCCCGGACCGGCGCGGTGCCGTGCAGCGAGGTGCGGTAGCTGAACATCAGCACCAGCGCGGCGACCGTGGACAGCATCCACAGCGTGATACGTCGCATCGTCCTCTTCTCCGAGTTCACCAGGCGAACCGTTCGGTGTGCAGGCGGCCGGGCCGGACGCCCGCCTCCAGCGCGGCGGACCGGGCCGCGGCGGTCCACTCGCGCGGCCCGCAGATGTAGACGTGGGCGTCCTCGACCGGGCGCGCCATGCGGCGCAGCGCGTCGGCGTCGCCCACGTAGGACAGGTGGCCCGGCAGCCACGACGGGCGGCCCGCGCGCGGCCCGAGGAGGTGCACGACGCGGACGCCGCGCGCCTCGGCGAGGCTCCGCAGCTCCTCCCCGAACGCCATCTCCCGCTCGCTGCGCGCCCGGTAGATCAGGGTGGCCTCGCCGGGCGCGTAGGGCAGGTCCCGCAGCAGCGCGATCAGCGGCGTGATGCCGACGCCGCAGGCCAGCATGACGACGGGCCCGCCGGTGTAGGACTCCCCCGTCAGCGTTCCGTAGGGGCCCTCGACGAGGACGCGGGTGCCCGGTTCCAGCGACGCCGCGCGGGCGCTGCCGTCCCCGAGGTCCTTCACCGTGATCCGCATCAGGCCGTCGCGGGGCGTGGCCGACAGCGAGTACGGGTGCGCCCGCGACCAGCCGGGGCCGTCCAGGAACCGCCACTGGAAGAACTGCCCGGCCCGCACCGGCAGCCGGTCCAGGTCGCGTCCCCGCAGGTAGACCGAGGTGAGCCCGGGTCCCTCGGGGACGACGTGGCTGACGACCAGCCGGTGCCGCAGGTTGCGGTAGGCGGGCAGGGCGAGCCGCCAGACGACGACGGCGCCCGCGGCCGCGCCGTACAGCGTCCACCAGAACAGGCGGGCCGGGGCGGAGGAGACGAAGTCGGTGCCGGTCCACAGCTGGTGCGGCAGGGCGAGCCCGGCGCCGAGGTAGGCGTACAGGTGCAGCAGGTGCCACGACTCGTAGCGGAGGCGCCGCCGCGCGGCCCGCACGGACGTGGCGGCGACCAGGGCCAGCGCGGCGGTGCCGCCCGCGGCGAGCAGCATCCCGGGATAGGTGGTGACCATGTCCCAGACCTCGGCGAGCACGTTCGCCCGGCCGGCGAGGGCGTACCCGACGACGATCAGGACGATGTGCGCGGCCATGAGGTGGAAGGAGGCGAAGCCCGTCCAGCGGTGCCAGCGGGCCAGCCGGTCCTGCCCGAAGGCGCGCTCCACCAGCGGGATCCGGGCCATCAGCAGCACCTGGAGGAGCAGCAGGTCCGACGCCCAGAGGCCGGTGATCCGGCCGAGGGACGACAGGGCCTGCGCGGCGCCGCCGGCGAGCTGCTGCACGCCGCCGCCGTGCACCCAGAGCACGGTGACGGCGAGCAGGGTCAGCCAGGCCAGGGTGCCGGCGGCGTCCCCGTACCAGCGGGGCGCCGGGCGCGGCCCCGCCGCACCGGGCGGCGGCGCCTGGTGGTGCCCCGGCGGCCGGGGCAACGCTGTGGCGGTCATGCCACCACGATGGAATCCCCTGATGAGAGGCGTTACCGGGGTTGTCTGAGGATTGGATGAGAAGGCGCCGGCATCCCGGGCCGGCGCGGCGTCCGCACCGGCCCGGGACGGGCGGTCAGGACGCGGCGCCGGCCTCGGCGGGCGGCGTCACGCCGGACTTCTCGGCTGCGGCGAGCAGCTCCGCCCAGACCTTCGCGGCGACCGGGACGCCGCCGGCGGCGCGCGCGGCGCCGGTCGCGGCGCTGCGCTCGCCCGGGTAGGCGATCTCGGTGCCGGCGTCCGCGCGCGGCAGGCCCTTCAGCGCGTCGAGGGTGGCGCCGACCCCGGCGGCGTAGCCGTCCCCGGTGCCGAACGCGGCCGGGTCCAGCGCGACGATCAGCGCGTTCTGCCGGTGCTTGCGGCCGTCCGGGTCGTCGCCGTGGAAGGACGCCAGGATCGGCGCGCCGACCAGCACGCTGGTGATCAGCTCGAAGACCAGCGACATCCCGGCGCCTTTGGGGCCGCCGAGCGGCAGCGGCATCTTCGCCAGGTCCGGGTCGGTCGTCGGCGTCCCGTCGGCGGTCGCGGCGGTGCCGGCGGGCAGCTCCCGGCCCGCGTTGCGGTACTGCGCGATCTTGCCGAGCGCGATGCCGGCGGTCGCCATGTCCAGCAGGACGGGCGGCCGGCCCCCGGCGGGCACCGCGATCGACAGCGGGCTGGTCGCGACGGCGGCGCCCTGCACACCGGTGTAGCCCATGTTGGGCATGCCGGCGACGAAGGCGATGCCGACGAGGCCGCGCTCGGCGAGCAGCGAGGTGTAGTAGCCGATGGCGCCGGTGTGCACGGTCCGGCGGACCGCGACGGCGCCGATCCCGCCGGCGCGGGCGCGCTCGGCGGCGGCCCCGGCGGCCGCGGTGAGCGCGACCGGCCCGGGCGCCCGGTCGGCGTCCAGGGTCGCGACGGCCGCCGCGCCCTCGGTGAGGCTCATGTCGGGCTTGGCGTTGGCCTCGCCGGAGGCGAGCAGGTCCAGGTAGCGCGGCACGCGCGCGGCGCCGTGCGAGTCGACGCCGCGCAGGCTCGCCCAGATCAGGACGTCGCCGATGGTGGCGGCGTGCTCGGGCGAGGCCCCGGCGGCGGTGAGCAGCTCGGTCACGAAACCGGTCAGCGCGTCCGCGGGGATCACGACTTTGGCTGGTGGCATGGGTGGGGCTCCGGGTGGGTCAGCGGGAGACGGAGATGTTGACGAGGGCGGTGGTGCCGCCGCGCACGGACTTCAGGGCGCGGTCCAGGGCGGGCGCGAGCTCCCCGGGGCGCTCGACGGTCTCGCCGTGCATCCCGAACGGCTCGGCGAACGCGGCGAGCTCGGGCTGCCCCGACAGGTCGACGCCGAGGAACTCGCCGGTCCCGACGGCGGCGCCCTCGGGGTAGAACCGCAGGTGGTTCATCTTCATCGACCGGTACTCGCGGTTGTTGAAGACGACGATGAGCACCGGCAGGCCGTGCGTGCGCGCGGCGTCCAGCGACGGGATGACGGGGTTGTAGAGGAACGCGCCGTCGCCCACGGTGAGCACGACGGGCCGTTCCGGCGCGGCGAGCTTCACCCCGAGCGCGACGGCGATCCCCTGGCCGAGGCCGCCCTGCACGTAGAAGTAGGAGTCGGGGGCGTCGCGCCGCAGGTGGCGCTGCACGACCCGGCTGTGGGTGATGGTCTCGTCGACCACGATCGCGTCGGCGTCCGCGAGCAGCTCGCGGAGCGCCGCGGCGACCGCCACGGGGTCGATGCCGTCGGCGGCCGCGGCCCGCGCCTCGGCCGCCTCGATCGCGGCGGTCTCGGCGGCGCGGCGGGCGGCCTGGGCCTCCCGGCGCGGCGCGAGCGCGGCCCCGTCCGCCGCGCCCGTCGCGCCGGCCAGGCGGGCCAGCTCGCGGAGCGTGGCGGCGACGCCCCCTTCCAGGTAGTGGTCGGCGTACAGCACCTGGTAGGAGAGGTGCGGCCGCTGCGGCACGTCGTCGATGACGACGACGGCGGCGTTCGCGGGCCGCCGGCTCGGCGGGTAGAACGGCGCCCGGCAGTTCACCAGGATGATCAGGTCGGCGGTGTCCATGAACGGCCCGATGTCGCCGCCCGCGTGCAGCGGGTGGGTGCGCGGGAAGTTCACGCAGACCGCCGAGCTCGGCTCCACCACCGGGATCGCGAGGGCCTCGGCGAACGCGACGAGCGCCTCCAGGCCGCCGGCCTCGCGGCCGGCCGTCTCGGTGACGATCACCGGGTTGCGGGCGCGGGCCGCCAGGTCCAGCACGGCCGCGATCTCCGCGGGCGCGCTGACGGTCGTGCCGCGCGGCGCGACCGGCTTGACGTCCTGCTCCTCCCAGGGGTCGAGCAGCACCTCCAGCGGGATGTTGAGGTAGGCGGGCCCGGCGGGCGCCCGCCCGGCCAGCTCGGCCGCGCGGGTGACCATGCCGGTCAGGGTGTGCACGCTGGCGGCCTGCTCGGACCACTTCACGAACGGCTGCGCCATCGTGTGCGGGCCGCCGACGACCGACAGGTTGCGGTACCACTGGCCGCCCGGGTCGGGACCCGGGCCGTCGCCGTAGGTGAGGGACTCCGACGAGGCGACGACCATCGGCACCCCCGCGAGCAGCGCGCCGTGGATCGCGCACGAGCCCTGCAGCAGGCCGGGTCCGGCGTGCAGCAGGACGCCCTGGGCGCGGCGGGTGACCAGGGCGTACCCGGTCGCCATGCCGACCGCGACGGTCTCGTGGGTGAGGTCGAGGTAGTGCGGGCAGGGCAGCCCGTCGCGGTGGCGCCGGGCGAGGGACTCCCACACCGGCGCCCACTCCGATCCGGGCGAGGAGAAGAGGTGGTCGGCACCGGCGGCGGTCAGGGCGGTGATGACGGCGTCGCCGCCGTCGGCCCGGTGCTCCGGTGCCTGCTTCCGGTCGTCGCTCATCGCGTCCTCAGCTCTCGATCGGCCAGTCGAGGCACTCGCAGATGCCCCGGCCCATGATCCACTCCAGCTCGTCGGCCGTCAGGTCGAAGTGCTTGGTGAACTGCTCGATCGTCTCGACGTAGCTCAGGCCGTGGCCCATGAGGCGGGTCAGGTCGGTGCCCCAGAAGCAGCGCTCGGGGCCCATGCTGTCGACCATCTCGCGGACGTACTTCTCGATGTTGAGGTTCGGGAAGGGCTGCGTGGAGTAACCGGGCAGCGCCGAGACCTTCACGTAGATGTTGGGGTGCCCGTGCAGGTCGGCGGTCTCCTTCACCCAGTAGCCGATCGCGTCGTCCACGCAGCGGGCCATGATGCCCATGTGGTCGATGATGATCTTCAGCCCGGGGTGCCGGGAGGCGATGTCGCCGAGCTCCTTCTTCCAGATCGGCGCGTGCACCATCGTCGGGATGGCCAGCTCCTCGGCGATCGGCCAGTACCAGTCGTTGGTGCCGTCGATCATCCAGTTGCGGTCCTGCGGGCGGTGGAAGGTCAGCCGGGTGCCCTTGATGTAGGGGTTCTGCGCGAAGTCCTTCAGCATCGCGGTGCCCTCGACCGGGTCGTCCTGCGGGACGCGGGCCATGATGCCGAACCGCTCGGGGTAGGCCTCGCAGGCTTCCAGCGCGTAGTCGATCCGGTTGCCCTCCCAGGAGGGCGGCAGGATGAGGGCGCGGTTGACGCCGGCCTCGTCCATGAGGGAGACGCACTCCTCGTAGCTGAAGGGGTCCTCGCGGTGCCCGTTCAGCCGGATCCGCTCGCGGGCGCCGGGCACCCACGGGCGGTCGGGGGTTTCTTCCTTCCAGATGTGCACCTGGGAATCGACGACGAACACAGTGGGTTCCTTTCCGGGGTGGGGGTTCGCGCGGGTCGCGAATATGACGCTAGAGAAGAATGGGGACCGTGCGGAGTCCGCGCCGCGCAAACGGTTGTTGCACGAACCGACTGCCGCTTTCAGGCGGTCTTCTTGCCGTCGATGACGTCCATGACGTATTCGGCGATCGCCATCGACGACGTCGCCGCAGGTGAGGGTGCGTTGCGGACGGCGGTGACGGGACCGAGGCGGTGGATGCGGAAGTCGTCGACGAGCGAGCCGTCGCGGTCCAGGGCCTGCGCGCGCACGCCGGCCCCGGCCCGCACGACGTCGGCGGCGCCGACCTCGGGGACATAGAGCCGGGCCGCTTTCATATAGGCGCGTTTGGAGAACGATCCGTGCATCTCGCGCACGCCGGTGCGCCAATGCTGCGCCGCCATGCGCCAGGCGCCGGGCCAGGCGGCCATGCCGCGCAGGTCGCGCAGGGACACGTCGGCGCGCCGGTAGCCCTCGCGGGCGAGCGCGAGGACGGCGTTCGGGCCGACCTCGACCTCGCCCGACACGCGCCGGGTGAAGTGCACGCCGAGGAACGGGTAGCGGGGGTCGGGGACGGGGTAGATGAGGCCGCGCACGAGGTGCGCCTTGGCGGGCGTCACCGCCATGTACTCGCCCCGGAACGGGATGATGCGGGGCCCCGGCCCGTCCCCGGCGAGGCCGGACACCGCGTCGGCCTGGATGCCGGCGCAGAGGACGACGTGGTCGGCGCGGACGTCCTCGCCGCCCGCGGTCACCCGCAGGCCGCCGGCCTCGCGGGCGATGCCGGTGACCGGCGACGACAGCCGGATCTCGCCGCCGGCGGCGACGATGTCGTCGGCGAAGGCCCGCGCGATGGCGGGGTAGTCGGTGATGGCGGTGTGCGGCGAGTGCAGGGCGGCGAGACCGGCGGCGTGCGGCTCGATCTCGCGGATGCCGGCGGCGTCGAGGCGGCGGAGGCCGGGGACGGCGTTCCGTCCGGCCCGCTCCTCCAGGCCCCCCAGGCGCGCCACTTCCTCGGGGGTGACGGCGACGACGAGCTTGCCGCACTCGTCGTAGGGCAGGCCGCGCTCGGCGCAGTACTCGCGGACCAGCGTGCGGCCGCGGGTGCAGAGCTCGGCCTTCAGGCCGCCCGGCTGGTAGTAGATGCCCGCGTGCACGACCCCGGAGTTGTGGCCGGTCTGGTGCGCGGCGACCCGGTCCTCCTTCTCCAGCACGACGACGCGGGTGCCGGGCCGGCGCAGGGTGATCTCGCGGCCGACCGCGAGGCCGACGATGCCGGCCCCGACGATCACGGTGGTGGCGCCGGTCGCGGGGCGGGGCCCGCTCATGCGCCGAAGTGGATCGCGAAGGTCTTGACCCGGGTGTAGAACCGCAGCGCCTCGTCGCCCTGCTCCTTGAAGGGCGAGCCGGAGTCGCGGAACCCGCCGAACGGCAGGTGCACGTCCCAGCCCGAGGTGGTGGTGTTGACCGCGACCTGCCCGCAGTCGGCCTCGTCGACGAAGCGGTGCGCGGCGGCGAGGCCGGTGGTGAACACCGCGGCGGCGAGGCCGAAGTCGGAGTCGTTGACCTCGGCGATGGCCTGGTCGAGGTCCTCGACCGGTCGCAGCACCACGACGGGGCCGAACACCTCCTCGCGCCACACGTCCATGTCGGGGGTGACGCCGGTCAGGATCGTCGGGCTGACGTAGCAGCCGCCGGCGAGGGCGGCGTCGGCGGGCGCCGCGCCGCCGAGCTCGACGCGGGCGCCCTGCTTCACGGCGCGGGCGACGGCGTCGAGGACGCCGTCGCGGTGCCGCTCGCTGACCAGCGGGCCGACCCCGGTGCCGGGGTCGGCGCCGGGCCCGAGGCGGAGCGCGGCGACGCGCTCGCGCAGGATCCCGGCGAACCGGTCGTGCACGGCGCGCTCGACGAGGACGCGGCTGGTGGCGGTGCAGCGCTGCCCGGCCTGCCCGAAGGACGCGGCGACGATCGCGTCGGCGGCGGCGTCCAGGTCGGCGTCGGCGAGCACGACCGAGGCGTTCTTGCCGCCCATCTCGCCCTGGAAGCGGACGCTGCGGGCGGCGAGGCGGAGGCGGAGCCGCTCCCCCACCTCGTTGCCGCCGGTGAAGGTGACGGCGGCGACCCGCGGGTCGTCCAGCAGGGCGTCCGAGATCTCGCCGGTGCGGCCGGTGACGACGCTGAGGACGCCGGCGGGCAGGCCGGCGTCGTCGAGGGCGCGGGCCAGGTGCAGCGCCGAGGTCGGCGTCTCGCCCGCGGGCTTCAGCACGACGGCGTTGCCGGCGGCGAGGGCCGGCGCGAGCTTGCGCGCCGGGGTGAGCAGCGGATCGTTCCACGGCGTGATCGCCACGACGACGCCGAGCGGCTCGCGCTGGTAGCCGGTGCGGGTCTGGGCGCGGGCGTCGTGCAGCAGGGCGCCGTAGCCCTCGCGGGCGACGCCGGCGTAGTACTCCAGGAAGTCGGCGGCCTTCTCGGTCTCGCCGCGCGCCTCGGCGCGGGTCTTGCCGTTCTCGGCGACGACGGCCGCCGCGACCTGCTCGGACCGCTCGCGCAGCAGCGCGGCGGCGGCGGTGAGGATGCGGGCGCGGGTGAAGGGCGAGGTCTTCCGCCAGACCGCCGCGCCCTCGGCCGCCGCGTCGTGGACGCCGCGGACGTCCTCGGCGGTGAGGGCGGGGACGCGGGCGACGGCGGTGCGGACGTCGGCGGGGTCGAGCACCTCCAGCCACTCGCCGGCGCCCACCCAGCGGCCGCCCGCCAGGGTCTCCATCGGCTGCACGGGTATCGGCTGCGCGGGTATCGGCTGCACGGGTATCACTGCTCCTTCCGGCCGCCGCAGGGGACGGCCGAGCACGTATCGGGGGCCAACGATAAAAACCGGGGGGTCGCGGGACCACGCGCCCGGCGGCATTCATTGCTTGCGCGCTCGGCATCCTGCGCGGCGTCCGGTCCGTGGTGGAATCGGCCGGTCAACCGCTTCCCATCCCAGGCCAGGCCAGGAGGAATTCATGCCCTATGCGGTCGTGGCGCGCTACCGGTGCGAGCCCGGGGACGCCGAACTGGTCCGCGGCGCGCTGCTGGAAATGCGCGCGCACACGCTGCGCGAGCCGGGCAACCTGCTCTACATCGTGCATGCCGACACTTCCGACAGCGCCGCTTTCACGCTCTACGAGCAGTACGTCGACCGGGCGGCGTTCGACGCGCACACGCAGGCGCCGCATTTCGCCGAGCACATTCTCGGGACGGTCCGCCCGCGCCTGGTCGAGCGCTCCGTGTCGTTCGGCGAGGTGCTGTGAGGCCCGCCGGGCGCCCGTCCCTCGGAGACGGGCGCCCGGCGCCGCTCTACAGCTCGTTGCCCCAGCACATGCGGGCGATCGTCTCCACGTGGATGAGCTTGCGCCGCTGCTCGTCGGGGCCGAGGGCGTTGCCGTCCGCGCGGTCGGCGAAGCCGCCGCTCGGGGTGACGGCGATGTCCTGGACGTCCTTCAGCTCGGCGGCGGCGTCCATCCGATCCATGATCGTGTCGACGTCCTCCAGCTCGGCGCTGCGCGGGTCCACGATGCCGAGGGCGGCGTCGCGGTCGGCCGGGACGGCGCGCAGCAGCGCCGTCTCGCCCGCGGCGCCCCTGTCGTAGGGCAGCACCCAGCGGTCCACCGGCAGGTCGCCGAACAGCCGCTCGGCGGCGCCGGCGTCGACCTCGGCGGGCGCCCGGTGGGTCGGGCAGAGCCCGATCCGGACGCCCTCGGGGCGGTCGGCGACGCGCACCGCGGCGGCGTCGATGGCGATGGCCTCGTCCAGGGTGAGCGGCTGGCCGTCCCGCCCCGACAGGTAGGACCCGTAGCGCGGGTTGTTCAGCTGGATCAGCCGGACGCCGCGCGCGACCAGCAGCTCGATCTCCTCGCGCAGGATGCCCGCGAGGGCCTCGCCGAGCGCCACCGGGTCCTTGTAGAAGGGGCCGGTGACGGCGGGGTCGAAGCAGGTCGCGGCGAGGTAGGACGGTGCCGGCAGGCTCGCCTTCGGCGCCGCCATGGACGTCAGCCCGGCGAGCCCGGCGACGCTGTCGGCGACGATCGGGCCGCCCGCCTTGAGCTCGCCCGCGGCGACCCACACCGCGCGCCCGTAGGGGTCGAGGGCGCCGGTGCGGCGGAACCCGGCGACGCTCTCGAACACCGCGCTGCGGAAGTCCTCGCTGCGGAAGTCGCCGTCGGTGACGACGGAGGTGCGCAGCTTGCGCTGCAGCCGGACGGCCTCGGCGATCGCCTCGTCCTCGACGGCGCGGAGGCCCGCGTCGTCCAGGGTTCCGGCCGCGTGCCGCTCGCGGGCGGCGAGGACCTCGGCGGGCCGGACCAGGCTGCCGTGGTGGTCGATGCGGTACTTGAAGGTGTCAGCCATGGCCCTTCGCCCCTCCCCACGCCTGGAAGGAGAGCTCGTAGCCGAGGCCGCCGAGCACCTCCTCGCACACCTGCTGGTCCTCCTCGGCGGTGCCGCCGGAGATGCCGAGGCCGCCGAGGATCTCGCCGCCGCGCTTGATGGTGACGCCGCCGTCGGTGGCGACGATCGGCTGGGCGGCGTGCTGCGACAGCGAGGCGAAGAAGGCGGGGTTGCCCTCGGCCCACGCCTTCAGCATCTTCGTCGGCCGCTCCATCACCGCGGAGCTGTACGCCTTGCTGATCGCGATGTTGGGGGTGAGCGGGCGGGCGCCGTCGGAGCGCTTGACCGTCCGCAGGAAGCCGCCGGCGTCGACGACCGCGACGCTGAGGGCCTTGCCGAGGCCCTCGCCCGCTTTCAGGGCGGCGTCGACGATCCGCTCGGCCTCGTCGAGGGTGAGTTTCATGATCGGACCTTCTTGGCGGAGAGGCGCTCGCGGATGCGCGCGAGCGCGGCGTTGAACAGGTCGGGGCGCTCCCAGTACATGGAGTGCGGGGCGCCCGGGATCAGCTCCAGGTGCGAGTCCTTCACCAGCTCGTGCGCGCGGCGGACGGTGGCGGGGCTGATGACGGCGTCGCGCTCGCCGGCGACGAAGGTGACGTCGAGGCCGGCGGCGACGACGTCCTCGATCGTGGGGCCGCCGGTGGTGAGGTTGCGCAGGTCGGCCATCGTGGCGACGTTGAAGGTGCCCTGCTGCTGGAACAGGAAGGTCAGCGCGGCCTGCGACTCCTGGAAGTCCTTGCTGAGCAGCCGGTCGATGACCGGGAGCTTGACGGCCTCGGCGCGGTCGGCGGCGACGAGCGGCGTGAGCTCGGGGTGGTCGATGCCGCCGAGGGAGTGGCCGAGCGCGACGCCGCCGACGAGGTCGGGGCGGGCCAGGCCGGCGCGGAGCGCGGCGACCGCGCCGATGGACTGGCCGAACACCAGCACGTCGGACAGGCCGGCGTCCTCCAGCACGGCGACGATGTCACCGGGGAAGTCCTGGCCGTCGAACTCCGGCATCGAGGAGTCGGAGTTGCCGAAGCCGCGCAGGTCCAGCGTGACGAGGGTGTAGCGGTCGCGCAGCGCGGCGACCTGCTGCCACCAGGCGGCGTGGTGGCCGCCCGAGCCGTGGACCAGCGCGATCGCCGGGCCGCTGCCGTGCACCTCGTAGTAGATCCTCACGGTGCCGTCGGAGAGGGCGACGCCCATGGTGCCTCCTTCAGATGGGGTCGGGGCCGCTCAGGAGGGGCGCTTGCCGTGGTAGACCAGCTCGATCATGGTGTGGTCGGGGTCGTGGATGTAGCAGAACTTCGACTGGTTCTCCGGCCGCTCGATCGGCCGGGTGTGCCGGATGCCGAGCTCGGTGAGGTGGGCGAGGAAGCCGTCCCAGTCCTCGACCTCCATGGCGAAGTGGTAGGGCGCCATGCGGTCCATCTCCTCGACCGGGGTGAAGTGCAGGTCGAAGTTGCCGCGGGTCATGAGCAGCACCTTGGTGTTGCTCTTGGGCGTGATCGACTTCAGTCCGAAGACCTTGGCGTACCACTCCTTGGTGCGCTCGACGTCGGTCGTCGGGAAGTTGACGTGGTGGATGTAGAGCGGGCGGTTGCTCATCGCCGTTGCCTTTCGTCGGGTGGGGTCTCGGCGTGCACGGGATTCGACAGCACGCCGATCCCGCTGATCTCGATGTCGACGGTGTCGCCCGGCTCCAGCTGGCAGGTGCCGTCGGCGCCCATCCAGAGCACGTCGCCGGGGTGCATCGTGAGGTACTCGGTGGCGGCGGCGATGTACTCGAACGGATCGAAGATCATCGCGCCGGTGGGGAAGGACGCGCGGACCGCGCCGTTCACGCGGACGGTCGTCGTCTGGGCGAGCGCGTCCACGCCGGTCTCGATCCACGGGCCCATGGGCTTGAAGGTGTCGCTGTTCTTGCTGCGCCAGAAGGACCGGTCGGCGTGCTGCCAGGCGCGGGCGCTCACGTCGTTGCCGATGGTCCAGCCGAACACCGCCTCCCGCGCCTCTTCGCGGGTCGCGCGGCGGAGCCGGCGGCCGATGACGGCGACGAGCTCGCCCTCGGCCTCGAAGCGGCCCTCGACATCGGCGGGCTTGACGATCGGCGAGCCGTGCCCGGTGAGGGCGTTGTTGGCCCGGTAGCCGACCTCGGGCCGCTCGGGGACGGCGGCGGCGGGGTAGCCCTTGGCGAGGGCGTGCTCGAGGTGGCCCTTGTAGTTGAGGCCGACGGCGTAGAACACCGGCGGGACGACGGGCGGCAGGAGCGTCGCGGCGCCCAGCGCCAGCACCGTCCCGGTCTCGCGGACGGCGCCCTCCAGCGGGGAGCCGTCCAGGAGCACGACGTCCTCGCCCTCGACGCGGCCGAAGGCGGGGCGGCCGTCGTGCTCGACGCGGCAGATCCTCATGTCGCGGCCGCCTCAGGTCCCCAGCAGGTGCGAGACCCGCTTGGTGACCAGGTAGCCGTCCAGGCCCTCGGGGCCGCCCTCGCGGCCGTGGCCGCTCTCCTTGACGCCGCCCGACGGCGCCTCGTGCACCGAGCCGCCGCAGTGGTTGATCGACAGGATGCCGGCCTCGAACCCGGCGACCAGCCGCTCGGCGGTCGCCGCGGACTCGGTGAAGCCGTAGGCGGCGAGGCCGTAGGGCAGCGCGTTGGCGGTGCGCAAGGCGTCGTCCAGGTCGGTGAAGCCGGCGATGGGCGCGACCGGCCCGAACGGCTCCTCGACCATGATCCGCGCGTCGGCGGGGACGCCGGTGAGGACGGTCGGGGGGAAGAAGTAGCCGGCCCGGTCGGGCCGGCGGCCGCCGGTGCGGACCTCGGCGCCGCGGCTCACCGCGTCGGTGACGAGCTCCTCCATGGCCTTGACCCGGCGGGCGTTCGCCATCGGGCCCATGGTGACGCCGTCGGCGAGGCCGTCGCCCATGACGACGGCCTCGGCCGCCTCGACGAACGCGGCGGTGAACTCCGCCAGCAGGCTCTCGTGGACGAGGAACCGGCTCGGCGAGGTGCAGACCTGGCCGGCGTTGGCGAACTTGGCGGCGGCGGCGCGGCGCGCGGCCGTCACCGGGTCGGCGTCGGCGCAGACGATGACGGGCGCGTGGCCGCCGAGCTCCATCAGCGTCGGCTTCATCTCGGCGCCCGCCGCGGCGGCGAGCAGCTTGCCGACGGGGATGGAGCCGGTGAAGGCGACGAGCCGGACGGCGGGCGCGGCGATGAGGTGCGCCGAGACCTCGGCGGGCTCGCCGAACACCAGGTTGAGGGCGCCGTCGGGCAGCCCGGCCTCTTGGAGGCAGGCGGCGAGCGCGCAGGCGGTGCCGGGGGTCTCCTCGGACGCCTTGATGACGATGGAGCAGCCCGCCGACAGCGCCGCGGCGATCTTGCGCATCGGGGAGCCCGCCGGGAAGTTCCACGGCGTGAACGCGGCGATCACGCCGGCCGGCTCGCGCCGCACCGTCAGCAGGGTGCCGGGCGCGGACGGGATGACGCGGCCGTAGGCGCGGCGGGCGTCGTCGGCGTGCCAGCGCAGCGTGCCCGCGACGCGGACGGCCTCGCCGCGCGCCTCCTTCAGCGGCTTGCCCTGCTCGAGCGTCATGATCCGGCCGACCTCGCCGGCCCGCTCGGTGAGCAGGTCGGCGGCGGCGTGCAGGATCGCGGTGCGCCGCGCGATCGGGGTGGCGCGCCAGGCGGCGAAGCCGGTCTCGGCGGCCGCCAGGGCGCGGTCCAGGTCGCCGCGGGAGGCCAGCGGCACCCGGCCGACGACCTCCTCGGTGGCGGGGTTCAGCACGGCCGCGGTGCGCCCGTCCTCGCCCTGGCACCAGGTGCCGGCGATGAGCATCCGCGGCTCGGGGTAGTGCTCGGTCATCTTCTTCCTCGCGTTCAGACGCCGGAACCGTCCGGCGCGTCCTTGGCGGTGCGCAGGGTCCAGACGTGGTGCGGGGGCGCGGTCTCGTGCACCCGCGTGCCGTAGGCGCCGTCCACCCGGTCCATGTCGGCGGCGTACTCCACCCGGCCGCCGCAGGGGGCGTGCACGAAGCGGAAGACGTTGGAGCCGACGGTGTGGCGGCCGAGCCGCCGGGCCTCCCGCCAGCCCTGCGCGATCATGTGGTTGCCGCCCTCGATGACGTCGTCGAAGCCGGGGACCTCGAAGGCGACGTGGTTGACGCCGGCCCGGTCGGGCCGGTGGCAGAGCAGGAAGTTGTGCTGGTCGGCGTCCCCCGGGCAGCGCATGAACACGCCCATCGGCTTCACCACGTCGGTCGGGACGAAGCCGAGCCGGTCGATGTAGAAGGCGACCGCCTCCTCCCGGCCCGCCTTGGGGATGTTCAGCGCCACGTGGCACATCCGGAGCGGCCGCACCCGCCCGACCGGGGACACCGCGGTGTTCCAGCGGGCGACGTGCCCGAGGGTGTTGCCGGGGCGGGGCGCGGCCCGCTCGGTGTCGTCGGCCGCCGCCAGGGCGAGGCCGACGCCGAAGCCGGTCTCGTCGGCGGCGCGGTGCACGCCGTCGGCGTCCAGCCGGACCTCGCGGTCGGCGGCGACGCGGGCGACCAGGGCGTCCAGCTCGGCGGGGGTGTCCACGCCCCAGACGACCTCGCGGATCGTCGGGATGCGCTCCAGCGCCGGCGGCAGGCCGGGGATCTCCCCAGTCTCCAGGCGGACGGTCTGCCCGGTGACGGTCGCGAGCACGGCCCGCGCGGCGTCCCGCTCCACGGGCGCGAGCCCGAGGTCGGTGAAGAACCGGACGCACTCGTCCAGGTCCTCGACGCTGTAGAGCACGGACTCGATGCGCTGGATGCCCACCGTGCGGTCTCCTCGTGGCTTGCGGTTCGTGACCTGGGTCACCGGACGTGTCGATCCTAGGAACACCCCAAAGAGCAACCAACAGCTCAGGAGGCGCGAAAGTCGCAAACGTTGCTTGCAGCGGGTGCGGGGCGGGCCGCCGGCCGGGCTCAGCGCTCGAACGCCGGGATGGGGTTGTCGGAGAACCAGCGGGTGAGGAAGTCCAGGAAGACCTCCACCTTGCGGGGCACCTGGGCGGCCGGCCCGTAGATCGCGTAGAGCGAGCGGTCGGGCACGGCGAGCTCGGGCAGCAGCACCTGCAGCGCCCCGCTCACCAGGTCCTCGTAGGCGGGGCGGTGCGGGACGAGGGCGATGCCGCGCCCGTGCACGGCGGCCTTCTGCAGGGCGATGTAGGAGTTGGACTGGAACGCCACCTTGCGGATCTTGTGCAGGGTGCTGGCGTGCCCGTGCCCGATCCGCCAGACCGGGTCGTTGACGTGCACCAGGCAGTCGTGGTGGGCCAGCTCGTTCGGGTCGCTCAGCTCCCCGTGCTCGGCGACGTAGCCGCGCGAGGCGCAGAGCACGAACGGCAGCGCGGCGATCCGCTTCAGCCGGACGCTGGAGTCGCGCAGGTCGCGGGTGTGGAAGGCGACGTCGAAGCCCGAGTCCAGGAAGTCGTAGGTGCGGTCGGACATGCCGCCGAGCTCGAACCGCACGGTGATCTTGGGGTGCGCGACCGCGAACGCCGCGATCGCGTCCCCGAGGTCCAGCCCGCCGATCCACTTCGGGCAGATGATCGACAGCGCCCCCTCCGGCCGGTCGTGCAGCTCGGCGATGTTGGCGTCCTCGTCGTCGATCTCGTCCAGGATGCGCTGCGCGAAGGCGCTGTAGCGCTGGCCGGGCTCGGTCAGGCTGATCGAGCGGGCGGTGCGGTTGACCAGCCGGACGCCGACCTGTTTCTCCAGGTCGGCGACGTGCCGGGAGACGAGCGACCCGGAGGAGCCGAGGATCTTCGCGGCGCCGCTGAAGCTGCCGACCTTGGCGACGGTGACGAAGCTGCGCATGACGAGCAGGCGGTCCACGGGCTCCTCCGGGTTTCGGTGGGGACAGAGTTCTCTTTTCGGACGTCCCTTATCTACGTGATCGGGGTCACTTGAGGCAATACTGCGGGGCGGAGCTGAGATTCTCCTGAGTGATCAGCGAGATCGGGGTGTTCGCGATCTTGGGGGCGGCCTGCTTCTTCAGCAGCGCCACCGCGTTCTTCACCGCGAGCTGCCCGGTGACGGTCGCGGAGTTGGCGACGGTCGCGGCGAACCGGCCGTCCTTGACCGCGGCGAGCCCCTCGTCGGTGCCGTTCACCGTCACGATCTCGACGTTCTTGCCGGCCGCCTTGAACGCCTGCAGCGCACCGAAGGCCATGTCCTCGTTGGCGACGAAGGCGTACTTCAGGTTCGGGTGCGCCTGGATCATGTTCTCGGCGACGTCCTGGGCCTTGGCCCGCACGAACATGCCCGGCTGGTTGGCGACCACCTTGACGTTGGCCGGCAGCGCGCCGGTGAAGCCCTTCACCAGCAGGTCGGAGGCGGCGCCGGGGGCGCCGGCGATCACGCCGGCCTCGGCCGGGGCGCCGGCCGCGTCCTTGCCGACCCAGCCGGCGTCCAGGGCGCCGACCTTCGGCAGGTCGACCACGACGGCGCCGAGGATGTCGGTGGTGTCGGAGCTGATCACCGAGGTCAGGAAGATCGGGATCTTGGCGCTCCGCGCCTTGGCGATGTCGCCCTTCAGCGCGTCCACGTTGACCGTCTGCACGATCAGCGCGTCCACCTGGCGGGAGATCATGTCCTCGATGTTGGACAGCTCGGTCGCCGGGTTCTGCTGGGAGTTGGCGGTGATCACCTTGGCGCCGGACGCGCTCGCCTGGCTGGTGACGGCCTTCTGCAGGCAGGTGTGGAACTCGGTGTTGGCGCCGTTGACGAAGCCGAGCGTGGTCGTGCCGTCGCCGGACGCGCCGGAGTCGCAGGCGCTCAGCAGGGCCGCGCAGGTGGCGGCGGCGGCGAGCGCGCCGAGGGGTCGCAGGTGTCGGGGCATGGGGTGCTGCCTTTCAGGGTGGGTCTGGGGTGGGGGGCGGGACTCAGTGCCGGCGCTGCTGGAGGAGGTTGGCGATGGCCGCGACGAGCAGGACGGCGCCGACCGCGATCTGCTGGTAGTAGCTGGAGATCTGCAGGAGGTTGAGGGTGTTGTTGACGGTGCCGAGCAGCAGCACGCCGAGGACGGTGCCGAGCACCGTCCCGCGGCCGCCGGCGAGCGAGGTGCCGCCGATGACGACCGCGGCGACGGCGGTGAGCTGCAGGGTGAGGCCGCCGGTGCCGGGGCTGCTCGCGCCGAGCCGGGCCAGCAGCATGATCCCGGCGAGGCCGGACAGCGCGCCCGCGAGCGCGTAGAGGACGAGCTTGTCGAGGGCGACGCGGATGCCGCTGAGGCGGGCCACGTCCTCGTTGCCGCCGATCGCGAAGGCGTCCCGGCCGAAGGTCGTCCAGCGCATCACGACGGCGGTGGCGGCGAGCACCGCCAGCGCCACGAGCAGCAGGTTCGGCAGGCCGAGGGTGGTGGCGTCGCCGAGCGCGGTCAGCTTGGTGCCGATGGAGATGCTCAGCCCGTTGATGACCAGCAGCGCGACGCCGTCCAGCAGCGTCGCGGCGGCCAGCGTCGCGACGAACGGGGCGACCGAGGTGTAGGTGACCACCAGCCCGTTCACCAGGCCGATGCCGGTCGACAGCGCCATCGACACCGCGACGGCCTGCCAGACGGGGTGCCCGTGCGCGAGCAGCTGCGCGGCGACGGCCGTGTTCACCGCGACGTTGCTGCCCATGGAGAAGTCCATGCCGCCCGCGGTCATGAGCAGCGTCAGCCCCGCCGCGATCACCGACACGACGCTGACCTGCCGCAGCACGTTCAGCAGGTTCGTGGAGGTGAGGAAGGCGTCGGTGCGCACGCTGGCGAACACCACCAGCAGCGCCAGCACGAGAAGGAGTCCGGCGTGCGGGACCGCGTGCAGGGCCGGCAGGCCGCGCCGCCGGGCCGGGCGGGCGCCGGCCGCGGTGCCGCCGGTGCCGCCGCCGGTGCCGACGGGAGCGTCGATGCTCACGAGAGTCCTCCTCCTAGGACGGCGGCGATCAGCTCGTCGCGCGTGATTTTCTCGATCTCGTACTCGGCGACCGGGCGCCCGTCCCGGACGACGATCACGCGGTCGGCGAGGCGCATCACCTCCTCGGCGGAGGAGGAGGCGAGCAGCACGGCCACCCCCTGCTCGGCGAGCGCGTCGATCAGCACGTGGATGTCGGCCATCGCGGCGACGTCCACGCCGTTGGTCGGGTCCTCCAGGAAGCAGGCCGCCGGGCCGGTGGCGAGCCACTTGGCGAGCAGCACCTTCTGCTGGTTGCCGCCCGACAGCCGGTCCACCGGCGGGTTGCGGGCGAGCGACACGACCCGGTAGTCGTCGCGGAGCGGCGCCGCGCGGCGCGACAGCCCGCCCCGGCGGTGCAGCCGGCGCCGGTCCAGCCGGTCCTGGGCGAGCAGCAGGTTCTCGTCCACGGTGAGGCCGGGGACGAGGCCGAGGGCGCGGCGGTCGCCGGTGACGCAGCGCAGGCCGCTGGCGAGCGACCGCCCGATCCGGCCGAAGGGGACGCGCGTCCCGTCCACCTCCAGGGCGCCGCGGTCCGGCCGGCGGCGCCCCGACAGCACGTCGAACAGCCGCGACTGGGCGTCGCCGGCCGGGCCGAGCACCGCGACGATCTCCCCCTTGCGGACCTGCACGTCCAGGCCGTCCACGAACCGGCCGTCGCCGAGGCCGCGCAGGCCGAGGCCGACCTCGCCGAGCCGGGCGGTGCGCTCGGGCCGCCGCGACACCACGTCGCGGCCGACCATGTCGCGGACGAGGCCGTCCTCGTCGCTCTCCCCCGGCCCGCGGCTCGCCACCACCGCGCCGTCGCGCAGCACGGTGATGCGGTCGGCGAGGCCGAGCACCTCGTCGATGTGGTGGGAGATGTAGACGATCGCCATGCCGCCGTCGCGGAGCCGCCGCACCATGGCGCGGATCTGCTCGGCCGCCTCGGCGCCGAGGCAGGCGGTCGGCTCGTCCAGGATGAGCACCCGGCCGCCGCGGCGGACCTCGCGGGCCACCTCGACCATCGTCTGCTCGGCGACGGTGAGCGTCCCGGCCTCGACGGCGGGGTCGATGTCGACGCCGAGGCGGGCGAGCGCGGCGCGCGCCTCGGCCGCCACCGACCGCCAGCGCACCAGCGAGCCGCGCGCGGGCAGCGCGCCGAGCATGATGTTCTCGGCCACGGTGAGGCTCATGACCAGCTCGCGGCGCTGCGGGACGGTGGAGATGCCGAGCCGGCGCGCCCGCCGCGGGCCGAGCACGCCGTGCGACCGGCCGTCGATCTCCAGGTGCCCCGCGTCGGGGTTCTGCGCCCCCGACAGGATCTGCACCAGCGTCGACTTGCCGGCGCCGTTCATGCCCATGAGCGCGTGGATCTCGCCGGGCCGCAGCGACAGGCTGACGTCCTTCAGCGCGGCCGCGCCGCCGAAGCTCTTGCTGACCCCGCGGACCTCGATGACCGCACCGGTCCCGCTGCCGGCGGCGGTCTCCCGATCGGCCCGCACCGCGGTCACCGCGGCTCCTCGGGCACCTCGACCCGCTCGTAGCCGCGGACGTCGGGGAAGGGCGGGGTGCGGTCGGGCTGCAGGTCGACCTGGAAGGCGTTCAGGCACATGCCGAGCATGCTGAAGTTGCCGAGCGAGCCGACGGCGTCGACGAGGCCCTGCGGCCCGAAGTGCTTCTCGGCGGCGCGGAAGGTGTCCTCGGTGACGAAGTGCTCCTCCAGCAGCTCGTGGCAGAAGCGGTGGAAGGCGGCGTCCTCGTCCCGCTCGAACTCCGGCTCGCGGCGCTCGGCGATCGCCCGGACCGCCGCGGCCGGGATGCCGGCCTCGACGGCCTTGTCCACGTGGGCGTTCCAGGAGTACTGGGCGTCCCAATGACGGGCGGCCATCAGCAGCGACAGCTCGCGCAGCCGGAGCGGCAGGCTGGACTCGAAACGGACGAAGGCCCCGAGCGACTCGACGCGCTCGCACAGCTCCGGGCTGTGCAGCCAGACGCGGAACGGGCCGCGGACAGCTCCACGGCGCCCCGCGATCCGCGCACCGATCTCCCGCTGCCGTTCGTTCATCTCGTCGGGGGCGATGATGGGAAGTCTCATGGCGACCGAACCCTTGTCGTGTGATCCCGATCACTCGGAATGGGGTGGTTTCGCCAGAACGTACTGCTCGGCCGGGCCCGAACACAGATCGCTCCATGCAAGGTAAGGGTGCACTTCTCGTGACGCCCATCACCCCGGGCGCGGATCTAGGCTCGGGCGGTGTCGGACCAGGCGAGAGGCGGGGCACCATGACTGTGATCATCAAGGCGGCGGAGGTGCCGCCGCTGGACCGGGGCGGGTCGGTCGTCACCACACCGCTGGTCACCACTCCGGCGGCGGCCGGCGAGAACCGGATCACCAGCGGCATCAGCGTCTACCCGGTCGGCTCGGGCGCCCCGCTGCACTCGCACAACTGCGACGAGCACGTCACCGTCCTCGACGGCGACGCCGAGGTCCTGGTGGACGGCGAGGCCACCCGGCTCGCCCGCTACGACACCACCTACATCCCCTCGCCGATCCCGCACCTGTTCCGCAACGTCGGGGACACGCCGCTGCGGATCCTGTGGGTCTACACCTCGGGCACGGTGACGCGGACGTTCACCGAGACCGGCGTGACGGTCGAGCACCTGTCGGCCGAGGACCTCATGGGCCGCGACTAGCGCTCAGCCCGCGGACGCCGTCCCGAGCTTCACGGCGAAGCTGACGAACAGCGCGCCGACGGCGCCGGTGGCGAAGGCGGCGAGGCGCCTGCGGCCGCGGAACCAGCGGACCAGGAACGCGCCGCCGAAGATCAGCGCCGACAGGTGGGCGAGGCTGAACGCCTGCACGATGAGGCCGAGGACGACGAACGGCAGGGCGGGCGTCCCGTAGCCGGGGTCGACGAACTGGACGAAGAACGCCGCGAAGAACAGGATCGCCTTGGGGTTCAGCAGGCAGAGCAGGAGCGCCTTGCGGTACGGGCGGACGGTCGCGGGCTCCGCCGCCGCGCCCGCCGCCGCGGGCGCGGGGTCCGGCGCGGCGCCCCGGCGCCGCCGCCCGCGGACCGTCGCGTAGATCATCCGGGCGCCGAGGACGGCCAGGTAGGCGGCGCCCGCCCACTTGATCGCGGTGAACACCGCCGGGGCCGACCGCAGCAGCGAGGCGGCGCCGGTCGCGGCGAGCACCATGAGGAGCGTGTCGCCGGTGAAGACGCCGAGGGCGGCCCGGTAGCCCGTGCCGATCCCGTGGCGGGCGGCGGTGCTCAGCACGTACATCGAGTTCGGGCCGGGCAGGATGATGATGAAGAAGGCCCCGGCCGTGAACGTCCAGATGTCGACGACGCCGAAGAACATGCGCTACCCCTGACCTGCGCGGACGATCAGGCCAGGATGCCGCCTCCCCGACTTTTCGGGCAAACCATATTGGGTCCGCGGAACCGGCCCGGCCGCCGGGGCGGCCGAGCGCGGCGCGGGGGCCTCTCAGAGCTTGTAGAAGTCGGCGTAGTGGTCCGGCGTGAAGTACACCGCGCCGGTGCTGCTGTGGATCACCCGGTAGGCGTCGCGCGCGGCGCCCTTGGCCCGCGAGTACACGTCGTACTCGTGGTAGGTCGCGCCCGCCGGGAGCTGGCCGTCGTAGTTGTGGTAGACGCCGCCGGTGTAGTTGTACTCGCCGTCCGGCCAGGAGTACCAGCCCTTGGTGGAGGGCCATCCCTTGGCCGCCCAGGTCGTCGCCGCCGACCGGCCGGCCGAGCAGGTGGACAGGGTGCAGGACGAGTAGACGGTGGCCTCGGCGGGCACGGCGACGGCGCCGCCGATCGACGCGGCGGCGGCCACCGTGACGGTGATCCGGCGGGTCCAGGACGGGCGGGAGCGCTGCATGGGCACGGCCTCCTTGGCGGGGGAGCGGGAGCGGTGCTACGCCCGCACCCTCTCCGGACAAGATGGCCCTGTCCAGGACAGAAGGTAAATACGTTGTAAAACGGAAACACCGCGCCGTCTCACGCGGGCCGCGGGCGGCGCGCGACCAGTTCGAGCGTGACGGCGATCGCGACGGCCTCCGCCGCCAGCAGGCCCGCCGAGACGACGAGCTGGGCGGCCGCGGCCTGCGCGGCGGACGCGCCGCCGAGCAGCATGCCGACGAAGGCGCCCGGCAGGGTGACCAGGCCGACCGTGCGGGTCTGGTCGAGGACCGGCAGCAGCGCCCCGGACGCCGACGGGCGGCAGATCTCCAGGACGGCCTGCCGCGTGCCCAGCCCGATCGCGAGGGCCGCCTCGACCTCCCCGGCCCGCGTCCGCAGCTCCTCCCGGCACCGCCGGCCGCTGAGGACGGTGGCGGTCATCGTCCCGCCGATCAGGATCCCGGCCACCGGGATCAGCGCGACGCCCCGGGCGGGCAGGACCCCGGTGCCGAGCAGCAGCCACAGCACCGGCTGGGTGCCCGCCGCGATCGGCATCCAGGTCCAGGACGCCCGCCCGAGCCTGGAGCGCGCCGTCCAGGACGCCACCGCGTACATCAGCGCGATGAACAGGGCCGTCCAGCCGAGGGACTGCACGGCCCGCCCGATCAGGAGCGAGACGACGGCCAGTTGCAGGACCGCCCGGCCCCCCGCCGCGAGCACGGCCCGCGCATGCCCCAGCTCCGCCACCCAGCAGACCACCGCGCTCGCCAGCAGCAGCAGGACGAGGACGGCGGCGAGCGGCGCCCCCAAGGGAAAGAGTCCCTGCACGCCCGCCCCTCTTCTTCCAACGGCCCGCGCAGGATACCGATTCCAGTAGCGTCGGGGCATGCGGCTTCATGTGGGATGCGCGATGTGGCAGCACGCACCGTGGCAGAAGCGGTACCTGCCCCATCCGCTGCCGGCCGGCGAGCGGCTGCGCGCCTACGCCGAGTGGTGCAACGCCGTCGAGGGCAACACGACCTTCTACGCCACCCCGGCGCGCGCCACCGTCGAGTCGTGGGCGCGGCAGACCGGGGAGGACTTCCGGTTCCTGCCGAAGCTGCCGCGGACCGTCACCCACGACCGGCGCCTCACCGGCGGGGACGCCGAGCTCGGCGCGTTCCTGCGCGCCATCGAGCCGCTCGGGCCGCGCACCGAGGCGCTCTGGGTGCAGCTCCCCGGCTCGTTCGGCCCGAACGACCTCGGCGCCCTCGCCGCGTTCCTGCGGCGCCTGCCCGGCGGGCACCGCCGCGCCGTCGAGGTCCGGCACCCCGCCTTCTTCGAGGACGAGCGCGCCGCGACCGCCCTGGAGCGCGTCCTCGCCCCGCTGGACACCGAGTGGGTGCCCTTCGACACCGTCGTGCTGTTCGAGCGCACCCCCACCAGCGACGCCGAGCGCGAGGCGTGGACGAAGAAGCCCCGCCTGCCGCGCCGCTCGCGCGCCCTCACCGCCCGCCCGATCGTCCGCTACCTCGGCCGCGACGACGCCGACCTGACGGTCCAGGGCTGGGCCTTCTGGACCGAGCGCGTCGCCGCCTGGCTACAGGAGGGCCGCTCCCCCACCGTCTTCGTCCACACCCCCGACAACGCCGACGCCCTGGACCTGGCCCGCCGCTTCCACGCCGACGTCCGCGCCCGCGTCCCCGCCCTCGACCCCCTCCCCGAACCCGAGCCGACCACCCTCTTCTGACGCCCGCCAGGCGCGGGGGAAGGCGCGGGCGGCGGCCCCGCGATGTGTAGGGTGCACACGGATGTGCGAGACTCGGCCCGGCCCGTCCCCGCCCGTCCCGCTGGAGGTCCGCGCATGGCCCAGAGTGCCGCCCCCGAGCCGCCGTCCGACCCGCTCCTCCGCGTGGCGGACATGCCCGACGCCGAGCGCGCGGCGCTGCGCGAGATGTTCCAGGGCTCGCCGCTGAACGCCATGCTCGCCCTGGAGATCGTCGAGCTCGGGCCGGCGCACGCCCTCGTCTCCATGCCGGTGGCGGCCGACGCGCTGAACCACGCCGGGACGCTGCACGGCGGCGCGATCGCCACGCTGATCGACCAGACCTGCGGCACGATCGCCGCGCGGGCCGGCGGCCTGGACTACACCACCCACACCCTCGTCACCGCCGACCTGCACGTCCGCTACCTGGCGCGGACGCGCGGCGCGGCCGTGCACGCGCGCGCCGAGGTGGTGCGGGCCGGGCGGCAGCTCATCATCGTCGACTGCGCGGTCACCGACGACACCGGCACGCTCGTCGCGACCGCCGACTTCTCCTCGATGATCGTCCCGAAGCGGGCCCGCTAGTCCGGCGGGTCGGCGGCGGCGCGGAGGGCCTCGGCGGCGGCGCGGGCGTCGCCGGCGAGGCGGGCGATGCGGTCGCGGGCCAGGTCGTCGCGGACGGTGCGGGCGAGGAGCTCGCGGTCCCGGGCGTCCTGCTCGGGCAGCGCCTGCAGGACGCGCCACTCGTGGTAGGCGTCGTCGGCCTCGGCGGCGCGGCGCGCGTAGTCCTCCAGCGCGGCGATCCGCGCGGTCACCGAGCGGACCGACGCCTCCAGCGCGGCGTCCCGGGACCGCAGCAGCTCGCGCACCGGCGCGCTCAGCCGGCCGGCGTCCCGGGCGCTGCGCTCGCGGCGCAGCCGGGTGTGCTCGGCGAGCGTCCCGGCGATCTCCCACTCCTCGCGGGGCAGCTCGGCGGCGTTGCCGGCGGCGTCGAGCAGCCCGGCGCGGTGCGCCGCCGAGCCGAGGACGGCGTCGACGGCGCGCTGGGCGCGGGCGAGGAGCCGGGCGGCCGGCCCGTCCAGGTCGGCGGGCAGCAGGTAGCGGCCGTGCAGCTCGCGGGCGGCGCGGGCGGCGGCCGGCTCGCGGGCGGCGCGCGCCGCGCCCGCGCACCAGGCGGCGAAGCTCGCCGCGGCGAGGACGGCCGCCGCCTCGCGCTGCCCGCAGAGCAGCAGGACGACCTGGACGCCGGGCGTCAGCATCATCGCGAGCAGCGGCAGCCGCCCCCAGCGCAGCACCCGGCCGAACGGGTCCTCCTCGTCGAGCGAGGCGGTGAAGAACAGGTGGAACCAGCCGCCGGGCAGCACCCCGTAGAACAGCGCGAACAGCGGGATCCCGGCGGCGCGGGCGGCCGGGGCCGGGCGGGCCCGGACCGGCGCCGGCAGGTGCGCGGGGACGAGCCGGGCGGGATCCTCGGCGAGCAGCCCGCGGTCGCGGGCGGTCAGGGCGGGGTCGAAGACGGGCCGGAGCCCGGGGTCGTCGGGCATGGTCGCTCCCGCCTGGACGAGGGAGGGGACGGCGTCACTCCGTGCCTATCACGGGGGAGCGTTCCACTCCAGCGGCCGGCCGGTGCCTAGAATGCGGCACGACGTCCCGCTCTGCCCCGAGGTGGTCCCGTGCTCGCGTTCGCCGTGATCGTCGCGGGCGTGCTGCACGCCGGCTGGAACGCCATCGCCAAGGGCGTCCCCGACCGCTGGGCCGGCCTGGCGTTGATCGGCACCGGGGAGGCGGTCGTGGCGCTGGCGGCGCTGGCGTTCGTGCCGGTGCCGGCCGCCGCCGCGTGGCCGTGGCTGCTCGCCTCGGTGGCGGTGCACCTGGTCTACATGGGGCTGCTGCTCGCCTCCTACCAGCTCGGCGACTTCAGCCAGGTGTACCCGCTGGCGCGCGGCAGCGCCCCGCTCATCGTCGCCGCGGTCGCCGCCGTCGCCCTGTCCGAGCGGCTCTCCCTCGCCCAGACCGGCGGCGTCGTGGCCGTCAGCGCCGGCCTCGCCGTCCTCGCGCTCGTCCCCGCGGGCCCGGACGCCGCGCCGCGCGACCGCCGCGCGGTGGGCGCCGCCCTGCTGACCGGCGCGTCCATCGCCGCCTACACGGTGCTGGACGGGTCGGGGGTGCGGGACGCGGGCTCGGCCGCCGGATACGCCCTGTGGCTGTTCGCGCTGGAGGCGCCGCTGACGGTGCTGCTCGTGCGGCTGCTCCGGCGCGGCCCGCTCACCGGGTCGCTGGACCGGCGGCAGGCGCTGCTCGCCGCGGCGGGCGGCGTCATCTCGATGGCCGCCTACGGGATCGTGCTCTGGGCGCAGACGCGCGGCGCGCTCGCGTCGGTGGCGGCGCTCCGGGAGACCGGCGTGATCTCCGGGGCGGTCATCGGGGCGGTGTTCTTCGGCGAGCGGATGGGCGCGCGCCGCGTCGCGGCGGCATGCGTGGTGGCGGCCGGCGTGCTGCTGATCACCGCGGCCTGAGCCGCCCGCGCGCGGGCCGTCTGAGATGCTGCCGTATCCGCCGCCGTCGCGGGTAGGGGAAGATCATGGCGGGGCAGGACACCAGGCAGGGGCACGCGCGGGCGCGGCGCCCGGGAGGAGCATCGTGAACGCAGCGCTCGGCCTCGCGGCCGTGCTGGTGCTGACCGCGGCGACCGGCTACTTCGTGGCGCAGGAGTTCGCCTTCGTCACCGCCGACCGGATCGCGATGGACGCGCGCGCCGCCCACGGCGACCGCGCCGCGCAGCGCGCCGTGCGGGTGATGGAGCGATTGTCGTTCATGCTGTCGGGCGCGCAGCTCGGCATCACGGTGACCGCCCTCGTCGTCGGGTTCATCGCCAAGCCCGCGCTCGCCGACCTCATCGCCCCGGCGCTGGACGCGGCCGGCGTCCCGGCCGGCATGGCGGGCGGCATCGCGGTCGCCGCCGGGTTCGTGCTCGCCACGATCATTCAGATGGTGCTCGGCGAGCTGTTCCCCAAGAACCTGGCGCTGGTCAAGGCCGAGCCGATGGCCCGCGCGCTCGCCCGCTCCACGCTCGTCTACCTGATGCTGGCCTCCCCCCTCATCCGGCTGTTCGACGCCGCCGCCAACAAGCTGCTCCGCAGCGTCGGGATCGAGCCCGTGGAGGAGCTGCACCACGGTGCGACGCTGGAGGAGCTCGGCCTCATCATCGGCGAGTCCGGCGAGGAGCTGCCGGACGGCAACGCCGACCTGCTGGAGCGCGCCCTGGCGTTCTCCGAGCGGAGCGCCGAGGAGGTCATGGTGCCGCGCGTCGACGTCGTCACCGTCGCCGCCGCCGCGCCCGCCGCGTCCATGGACGAGGTCATCACCGCCACCGGCCACACCCGCTACCCCGTCATCGGCGAGCGCGTCGACGACGTCCTCGGCACCGTCGGCCTGGACGAGCTCGTGGCGCTCACCCCCGCGCAGGCCGCCGCGACCCCGCTGCGCGCCCTCGCCCGGCCGCCGCTCATGGTGCCGGCCACGCTGCCGCTGCCCGACGTCGTCGCCCAGCTCCAGGCGGCGCAGGCCCCGCTCGCCTGCGTGGTGGACGAGTACGGCGGCTTCGCCGGCCTCATCACCTGGGAGGACATCGCCGAGGAGCTCGTCGGCGAGATCACCGACGAGAACGAGGCGGACGAGGACCTGGCCATCGAGAGCGACGGCTGGTGGACCACCGACGCGGGCCTCCGCGTCGACGAGGTCGAGCACGAGACCGGCATCGCGCTGCCCGAGGGCGACTACGAGACCGTCGCGGGGCTCCTGTTGCAGCGCCTCGGCCGGGTCGCCGAGCCCGGCGACGTCGTCACCGTCGACCTGGAGCGGGCCCGCCTGGAGGACCCGCCGCGCCGCGCCGTCGTGGAGGTGCTGACCGTGCACCGGCACGTGCCCGAGCTGATCAGGGTCCGCGCCGACGACGCCGGGGACGGGGCGGAGCGCTGATGGACCTCTCGGTCGGAGCGCCGCTCACCCTGCTGCTGCTCGCCGGCAACGGCTTCTTCGTCGCCGCGGAGTTCGCGCTGGTCGCGGCCAAGCGGCCCCGGCTGGAGAAGGCCGCGGCCGAGGGCTCGCGGGCGGCCGCGCAGGCGGTCGCCGGCATCCGGGAGCTGTCGCTGATGCTCGCGGGCGCGCAGCTCGGCATCACCATGTGCTCGCTCGGCCTCGGCGTCGTGTCCGAGCCGGTGTTCGCCGGGACGCTGGCGCCGCTGTTCCACGCCGCCGGCGTCCCGGAGGCCGCCGCGCACGCCGTCGCGTTCGTGCTGGCGCTCGCCCTGGTGACGTTCCTGCACATGGTCGTCGGCGAGATGGCCCCGAAGTCGTGGGCGATCGCCCGCCCCGAGCGGTCGGCGACGGTGCTGGCGCCGCCGTTCCGGGCGTTCGCGCGGATCGTCCGGCCGGTGCTCGCCGCGCTGAACGCCGTGACGAACCTGCTGCTGCGCGCCGTCGGCGTGCGCCCGGGCGACGCCGGGGAGGTGTCGCGCACCCCCGAGCAGCTCCTCGGCCTGGCCGTGGAGTCGCGCCGGCTCGGCCTCATCGAGGAGAGCGACCTGAACCTGCTCGCCGCCGCGCTGGAGGCGCCGCAGGCGCCGCTCGCCGGCCTGGTGATCCGGCCCGCCGACATCGTCGCGGTGCCCGCGGGCGCGAGCCCGCAGGAGGTCGTCGACACCGCCGCGCGGACCGGCCGCACCCGGCTCATGCTGGACGGCGACGCCGGCGGGCCGCCGCTCCGGCCGGCCCGCATGGTGCACGTCCGGGACGCCTACCTGGCCCGCGGGCGGGGCCGCGCGACCCCGGCGGGCGAGCTCGCGCACCCGGTGCCCGAGCTCGCGGTGGACTGCCCGGTGGCCGAGGCGGTGACGACGCTGCGCGCCGCGCACAGCCATCTCGGCCTCGTCATCGACGCCGCCGGGCGCACGGCCGGCCTGATCAGCCTCGACGACCTGCTCGCCACCCTGGTCACCCCCGCCTGAGACCCCCGCCGATCGTCAACGGAGGTTGACACGCCCGTGCGCGTCAACCTACATTGACGCCATGAGCGATGGAGTGACGCTCGCCCGCGAGGCGAGCAGCCGCGACCCGGCGGTCGGCCTGCGCGCCGTCCGCGCCCTCCGCGAGCTCGCCGAGCGCCTGGAGGCGCTCCAGGTGGCGAGCGCGCGCGGGCAGGGCTGGTCCTGGCAGGAGATCGCGGTCTGCCTCGGCGTCAGCCGGCAGGCCGTCCACAAGAAGCACGGCGGGCGCCGCGTCCCCCGGAAGGAGCAGTGAGATGTTCGAGAGGTTCGGCCGGCAGGCCCGCCAGGCGGTGGTGGGAGCCCAGCAGGAGGCGTTCGACCTCGGCAGCGAGCAGGTCGGCACCGAGCACCTGCTGCTGGCGCTCGCGGGAGGCGACGGCGTCGCCGGCCGGGCGCTCGCCGAGCGCGGCGTGACGGCCGCCGGGCTGCGCGCCCGGATGTCGGCGCTCCGCCCCGGCCCCCTGGACGGCGAGGCGCTCCGCGCCTTCGGCATCGACCTGGACGCGGTCCGCGAGGCCGCCGAGGACAGCTTCGGCGCGGGCGCCCTCGACGCCCCCGCCGGCCGGTTCGGGCAGGGCGCCCGCAAGCACATCCCCTTCTCCCCCGCCGCCAAGCGGACGCTGGAGCTGACGCTCCGCCAGACCGTCCGCCTCGGCCACAAGCGGATCGACGACGGGCACGTCCTGCTCGGGCTGCTCGCCGACGAGCGGTTCCCGGCCGCCCGCCTGCTCGCCGACGAGGGCGTCGACCTCGCCGCCCTGCGCGCCGACCTCGACCGCGCCCTCGCCGCCTGACCCGCCCGGCCGCCCTACATGCGGTCGACGGCGGTGACGCGGAGGACGGCCTCGCCGGCCTGGTCGGAGCCCGCGAGGTCGACCTCGGCGCTGATGCCCCAGTCGTGGTCGCCGGCCGGGTCGTCGAAGACCTGGCGGACCCGCCAGAGGGCGTCCTGCGGCACCTCCTCGATCATGAGGAGCTTGGGGCCGCGCGCGTCGGGGCCGGTGAGCAGCTCGTCGTGCTCGTCGTAGTAGGCGTCGAGCGCGGCGCGCCAGCCGTCCGCGCCGAAGTCGGGGTCCAGCTCGGCGAGGGCGGCGTAGTCCTCGGCGGCGGCGAGCTCCACCCGGCGGAACAGCGCGTTGCGGACCAGCACCCGGAAGGCCCGGGTGTTGGCGGTGACGCGGGTGACGCGGTCCTCGATGACGACCTCGGCCGGGTCGTCGGACGGGTGGGCGAGCTGCTCCCACTCGTCCAGCAGGCTGGAGTCGACCTGGCGGACCAGCTCGCCGAGCCACTCGATCAGGTCGATGAGGTCGTCGTTCTTGATCGACTCGGGCACGGTCTGCTGGAGCGCCTTGTAGGCGCCCGACAGGTAGCGGAGCACCAGGCCCTCCCCGCGGGCCAGCTCGTAGTAGCCGGTGTACTCCACGAACGTCATCGCCCGCTCGTACATGTCGCGCACGACCGACTTCGGGCTGAGCGGGTGGTCGCCGACCCACGGGTGCCCGGCCCGGTACACCTCGTAGGCGGCGCCGAGCTCCTCCTCCAGCGGCTTGGGGTAGGTGACGTCCTGGAGCAGCTCCATCCGCTCCTCGTACTCGATGCCCTCGGACTTCATCTCCTGGACGGCGATGCCGCGCGCCTTGTTCTCCTGGGCGGCCAGGATCTGGCGCGGGTCGTCCAGCGTCGCCTCGATCACCGACAGGACGTCCAGGGCGTAGGACGGCGAGCCGGGGTCGAGGAGCTCGAAGGCGGCGAGCGCGAACGTCGACAGCGGCTGGTTGAGGGCGAAGTCCTCCTGGAGGTCGACGGTGATGCGGGCGTGGCGGCCCTGCGCGTCGGGCTCGTCCAGGGTCTCCACGACGCCGCCCGCGAGCAGCGACCGGTAGATGGCGACGGCGCGCGAGATGTGGCGGCGGCGCGCGGCCGGGTCCTCGTGGTTGTCGGTGAGCAGCCGCCGCATCGCGGCGAACGCGTCGCCGGGGCGCGCGATCACCGACAGCAGCATCGCGTGGCTCACCTGGAACCGCGACCGCAGCAGCTCGGGCTCGGCGGTCTGCAGCTTGGCGAAGGTCTCCTCGTCCCAGCCGACGAACCCCTCGGGCGCCTTCTTGCGCTGCACCTTGCGGCGCTTCTTGGGGTCGTCGCCGGCCTTGGCGAGCGCCTTCTCGTTCTCCACCACGTGCTCGGGGGCCTGCGCGACGACGAACCCGACGGTGTCGAACCCGGCCCGCCCGGCGCGGCCGGCGATCTGGTGGAACTCGCGGGCGCGCAGGCGCCGCACCCGGTGCCCGTCGTACTTGCTGAGCGCGGTGAACACCACGGTGCGGATCGGGACGTTGACGCCGACGCCCAGGGTGTCGGTGCCGCAGATGACCTTCAGCAGGCCGGCCTGCGCGAGCCGCTCGACGAGCCGCCGGTACTTCGGCAGCATCCCGGCGTGGTGCACGCCGATGCCGTGCCGCACGAACCGCGACAGGTTGCGGCCGAACCGGGTGGTGAAGCGGAAGTCGCCGATCAGCTCGGCGATCTTCGCCTTCTCCTCCCTGGTGCACACGTTGATGCTCATCAGCGACTGGGCGCGCTCGATCGCCGCCGCCTGGGTGAAGTGCACCAGGTAGATCGGCGCCTTCCGCTCGGCGAGCAGCTCCTCGATCGTCTCGTGCAGCGGGGTGACCCGGTAGTCGTAGATCAGCGGGACGGGGCGCTCGGCCGAGGACACCACGGCCGTCGAGCGGCCGGTGCGGCGGGTGAGGTCCCGCTGGAAGAACGACACGTCGCCGAGCGTCGCCGACATCAGCAGGAACTGGGCGCGCGGCAGCTCCAGCAGCGGCACCTGCCAGGCCCAGCCGCGCTCGGGCTCGGCGTAGAAGTGGAATTCGTCCATGACGACGACGCCGACGTCGGCGTCCGCGCCGTCGCGCAGCGCCATGTTGGCGAGGACCTCGGCGGTGCAGCAGATGATCGGGGCGTCGGAGTTGACGCTGGCGTCGCCGGTCATCATGCCGACGTTCTCGCGGCCGAACATCTCGCCGAGGTCGAAGAACTTCTCCGACACCAGCGCCTTGATCGGCGCGGTGTAGAAGCCGACCTGGTCGCGGCCGAGCGCGGCGAACAGCGCGCCCGCGGCGACCAGGCTCTTGCCCGACCCGGTCGGGGTGGCGAGGATCACGTTGGCGCCGGAGACGACCTCGATCAGCGCCTCCTCCTGGGCGGGGTACAGCGTGATGCCGCGCCCGGTCGCCCATCTCTCGAACGCCTCGAACAGCGAGTCGGGGCCGAGGTCGTCACCGGAGGGAAGCTGGTCGATGAGGCTCACCCCTCCATCCTGCCCCCGCCGGACCACCGCCCGAGCCATCCCCCGCCGGAAACGGCACCGATGATCCGCGGGCTCCGCGCCGCCGCCGGAGGTGACGGCGGCGCGGAAACCGGTGTCAGGCGTCGGCCTCGGTGCGGTCGCCGGCCCACAGGGTGTGGAACGCGCCGTCGCGGTCGGTGCGGCGGTAGGTGTGGGCGCCGAAGAAGTCGCGCTGGCCCTGCGTCAGCGCGGCCGGCAGGCGGTCGGCGCGCAGCGAGTCGTAGTAGGCGAGAGCGCTGGAGAAGCCCGGCGTCGGGACGCCGAGCCGGGCGGCCGTCGCCACCACCTCGCGCCAGGCGTCCTGGGCGTCGCCGAGGGCCTGCGCGAAGTGGTCGTCGGTGAGCAGCGTCGCCATGGCCGGGTCGGCGCGGTAGGCGTCGGTGATCCGGTTCAGGAACCGGGCCCGGATGATGCAGCCGCCCCGCCAGATCGTCGCCATCGCGCCGAGGTCGACGTCCCAGCCGTACTCGGCGCTGCCCGCGGCGATCTCGTGGAAGCCCTGCGCGTACGCGATGATCTTGGAGGCGTACAGCGCCCTCTCCACCTGGTCGGCGAAGCCGGATCCCTCGGTCGCCCGCCGCGCCGGTCCGGGCAGCCCGTGCGCCGCCTTCCGCAGGTCGGCGTGGCCCGACACCGAGCGGGCGAACACCGCCTCGGCGATGCCGCCGACCGGGACGCCGAGGTCGAGCGCGGTCTGCACCGTCCAGCGGCCGGTGCCCTTCTGCTCGGCCTGGTCCAGCACCACGTCCACGAACGGCCTCCCGGTCGCGGCGTCGGTGTGCGCGAGCACCTCGGCGGTGATCTCGATGAGGTAGGACTCCAGCCGCCCGGTGTTCCAGGTGCGGAACACCTCGGCGATCTCGGCCGGCTCCAGCCCGGCGGCGCCGCGCAGCAGGTCGTAGGACTCGGCGATGAGCTGCATGTCGGCGTACTCGATGCCGTTGTGCACCATCTTGACGAAGTGCCCGGCGCCGTCGGGGCCGACGTGGGTGGCGCACGGCACGCCGTCCACCTTGGCCGCGATGTCCTCCAGCAGCGGCCCGAGGCTCTCGTAGGACTCCGCCGACCCGCCCGGCATGATGCTCGGGCCGTTCAGCGCGCCCTCCTCGCCGCCCGACACGCCGGTGCCGACGAAGTGGATCCCCTGCTCGCGCAGGGCCTTCTCGCGGCGGCGGGTGTCGGCGAAGTGCGCGTTCCCGCCATCGATGATCATGTCGCCGGGTTCCAGCAGCGGCGCGAACTCCGCGATCACCGCGTCGGTGGCGGGCCCCGCCTTCACCATGATCATGAGGCGGCGCGGGCGCTCCAGCGCCGCCACGAACTCCGCGGCGGTCTCGGTGGCGACGAACGCCCCCTCGTCGCCGAACTCCTCGACGAGCGCCTTGGTCTTGGCCGTGGTCCGGTTGTGCAGGGCCACGGTGTGCCCGTGCCGGGCGAAGTTGCGGGCCAGGTTGCGGCCCATGACCGCCAGGCCGGTGACGCCGATCTGCGCCTTGTCCATAGTCGTCTCCCCTTCCGCCGGACCCCTACCCACGTTGTACGGCCCGCGATCACCCGCCGTTCGGCGGCCCGGACCGGCATGTCCTCGGTCCTGGCGGGGAAGAGCCCGGTGTCGGACCATCAGCGAGACGGAAGAGGAACGATGCTGGGACTGCCGGACGAGGTGCGGGCGTGCCTCTTCGACCTCGACGGGGTGCTGACCCGCACGGCCGCCGTCCACGCCGAGGCGTGGAAGGAGATGTTCGACGGGTACCTGAAGGCCCGCGCGGAGCGCGAGGGCGGCACCTTCACCCCCTTCGACGTCGGCACGGACTACGGCACCTACGTGGACGGCAAGCGCCGCGAGGACGGCACCCGCTCGTTCCTGGAGTCGCGCGGCATCCGCCTGCCCGAGGGGAGCCCGGACGACCCGCCGGACGCCGAGACCGTGCACGGCCTCGGCAGCCGCAAGAACGCCCTCGTCCTGAAGATCATCAAGGAGCGCGGGGTGGAGACCTTCGACGGCTCCATCGCCTTCGTCCGCGCCGCCCGCGCGGCCGGCCTGAAGACCGCCGTGGTGTCCTCCAGCGCCAACACCGCCCAGGTGCTGGAGTCGGTCGGCATCACCGGCCTGTTCGACGCCCGCGTCGACGGCGTCACCGCGCAGGAGCGCGACCTGCCGGGCAAGCCCGCCCCCGACATGTTCCTGGCCGGCGCCGAGGCCGTCGGCGTCACCGCCGCGCACGCCGCCGTCTTCGAGGACGCCCTCGCCGGCGTCGAGGCCGGCCGCGCCGGCGACTTCGCCTACGTCGTCGGGGTGAACCGGGTCGACGACGCGCACGCCCGCGACCTGGCCGGGCACGGCGCCGACATCGTCGTGAACGACCTGTCCGAGCTGGCGGAGGGCGGCCGATGACCCGGGCGGACGTGCCCGAGCCGACCTACCTCGTCGACCCCTGGTGCGTGCGCGAGCCCGAGCTGCGGATCGACCGGCTCGCCCAGAGCGAGTCGGTGTTCACCCTGTCCAACGGGCACCTCGGGCTGCGCGGCAACCTCGACGAGGGCGAGCCGAACGGCCTGCCCGGCACCTACCTGAACTCGCTGTACGAGCAGCGGCCCCTCCCCCACGCCGAGGCCGCCTACGGCAACCCCGAGTCCAGCCAGACCGTCATCAACGTCACCAACGGCAAGCTCATCCGGCTGCTGGTCGACGACGAGCCGTTCGACGTGCGCTACGGCCGCCTGCACCGGCACGAGCGGGTGCTGGACCTGCGCGCCGGCACCCTCGTCCGCGAGGTCGAGTGGACCTCCCCCGCCGGGCAGAAGATCCGGGTCACCTCCACCCGGCTGGTGTCGCTGACCCAGCGCGCCATCGCCGCGATCTGCTACGAGGTGGAGGTGCTGGACGCGCCCGCCCGCGTCGTCGCGCAGTCGGAGCTGGTCGCCAACGAGGACCTGCCCGACGGCGGCAAGGACCCGCGCGCCGCGGCCGTCCTCGCCGCGCCGCTCGCCTCCGAGGAGCACGTCGGCAGCGGCGGCAAGCAGGTCCTGGTGCACCGCACCAAGGTGAGCGGCCTCCGCCTCGCCGCCGGCATGGCGCACGAGGTCGCCGGCCCCGACCCGCTGAAGACCGAGGCCGAGAGCGTCCCCGACATCGCCCGCTTCACCGTGGCGACCCGGCTGGAGCCCGGCGAGAAGCTGCGCATCGTCAAGTACCTGGCCTACGGCTGGTCCAGCCAGCGGTCCCGGCCCGCGCTGCACGACCAGGTCGTCGCGGCGCTCGCGGCGGCCGAGCAGACCGGCTGGGACGACCTGCTCGCCGAGCAGCGCGAGTTCCTGGAGGAGTTCTGGCGCGGCGCCGACGTCGAGGTCGACGGCGACGCCGAGATCCAGCAGGCCGTCCGGTTCGCCCTGTTCCACATCCTGCAGGCGGGGGCCCGCGCCGAGCGGCGGATGATCCCGGCCAAGGGCCTCACCGGCACCGGCTACGACGGGCACACCTTCTGGGACACCGAGACGTTCGTCCTGCCGGTGCTCGCGCACACCTACCCCGACGCCGCCCGCGACGCGCTCGCCTGGCGGCACATGACGCTGCCGCTCGCCCGCGAGCGCGCCGCGCAGCTCGGCCTCACCGGCGCGGCGTTCCCCTGGCGGACGATCCGCGGGCAGGAGTGCTCGGGCTACTGGCCGGCGGGCACCGCCGCCTTCCACATCAACGCCGACATCGCCGACGCCGTCCTGCGCTACGTCGACGCCACCGACGACGTCGAGTTCGAGCGCGAGATCGGCCTGGAGCTGATGGTGGAGACCGCGCGCCTCTGGCGCTGCCTCGGCCACCACGACGTGGAGGGGGTGTTCCGCATCGACGGGGTGACCGGCCCCGACGAGTACACCGCGGTCGTGGACAACAACGTCTACACGAACCTGATGGCGCGCCGGAACCTCCAGGAGGCCGCCTCGATGGCGATGCGCCATCCCGACCTCGCCGACCTGCTCGGCGTGACCCCCGAGGAGGCCGCGTCGTGGCGGGACGCGGCGGCGGCGATGCTGGTGCCCTACGACGAGCGGATCGGCGTCCACCCGCAGTCCGAGGGGTTCACCAACCACGCCCGCTGGGACTTCGCCGGGACCAAGGCCGACCACTACCCGCTGCTGCTGAACTTCCCCTACTTCGACCTGTACCGCAAGCAGGTCGTGAAGCAGGCCGACCTCGTCCTCGCGCTGCACCTCTGCGGCGAGGCGTTCACCGCCGAGCAGAAGGCCCGCGACTTCGACTACTACGAGGGCCTCACCGTCCGCGACTCCTCGCTGTCGGCGCAGACGCAGGCGGTGGTCGCCGCCGAGGTCGGCCACCTGGACCTCGCGCACGACTACCTCGCCGAGACGGCGCTGCTGGACCTGCACGACCTGAACCACAACACCCGCGACGGCCTGCACATCGCCTCGATGGCGGGCGCGTGGAACGGCCTGGTCGCCGGGTTCGGCGGGATGCGCGCCGCGGAGGGGCGGCTGCGGTTCGCGCCGCGGCTGCCGAACGGCCTGTCGCGGCTGGCGTTCCGGCTGCGCTACCGGGGGCGGCGCCTGAAGGTGACGATCACCGCCGGCAGCGCCGTCTACGACCTGCGCGAGGGGAACCCGATCAAGCTGCTGCACCACGGCCGCGAGATCACCCTCGCCGACGAGCCGGCCGAGCTCGCCATCCCCCCGCTCGACCCGCGGCCCGCGCCGAGCCAGCCCGAGGGGCGGGCGCCGACGCCGCGCCGGGTCGACCCCCGGCACCAGGACGGCTGAGGCGCGTCAGCACTCCCCGGACGCGGCGCAGGCGCGCGCCGCGTCCGGGACGGGCGCCGCGGTCCCGGCGGCCTCCTTGCGGGCGGTGAGCAGGCGGCGCGGCCCGGGGCCGGTGTCGCCGAGCTCGTCGTAGGGGTTGGCGAGGGCGCAGCGGCTCATCGACAGGCAGCCGCAGCCGATGCAGTCGGTGAGGTCGTCGCGGAGCCGCTCCAGCTGGGCGATGCGGGCGTCCAGCTCGCCGCGCCAGCTCTCCGACAGGCGCGCCCAGTCGGCGACGGTCGGGGTGCGCTCGTCGGGGAGGGTGGCGAGGGCGGCGCGGATGTCGGCGAGCGGGATGCCGACGCGCTGCGACACCTTGATGAACGCGACGCGGCGGAGCGTGTCGCGGGTGAAGCGGCGCTGGTTCCCGGCCGTCCGGCGGCTGGAGATGAGGCCCTTGGCCTCGTAGAAGTGCAGCGCCGACACCGCGACGCCGCTCCGCTCGGCGAGCTGCCCGACGGTCAGCTCGTGGACCCTGTGCTCCAGCCGCGACATGGACGGAAGGCTACCCGGCGGGCGCGCGGTCGCGCCGCGCGCCCGCCGGGGGTCTAAAGGACGGTGCGGGCGCTGCCGGCGCCGGCGGTGCTCCCGGCGCGCTCCCCCATCTTGCGGACCCGGAACGCCGCGCCGATCATGAGGGCGCCGGCCAGGATCGAGAAGAACCCGATCATCCAGATCAGCGCGAGCGCGCCGGACGCAGGCCAGAGGAACAGCAGCAGCCCGAACAGCACCGAGATCGCGCCGGTGACGGCGTACAGCCACTCGCCCTCGATCTCCTTGCGCATCGCGATCGCCGCGACGATCTCCATGACGCCGGTGACCACCGCCCAGGCGGCGATCAGCATGAGCAGGGCGAGGCCGGTGATGCCGGGCCAGATCAGCGCGGCGAGGCCGAGCACGATGCCGGCGATGCCGGAGATCGCGAGCCAGGACCGCGACCCGGCCGTGCTGCCGGTGACCGCCCCGTAGACGGCGATGACGCCGTCCACCAGGGCGTAGGCGCCGAACAGCAGGACGAGCGCCCAGACGGTGATGCCGGGCCAGACCCAGGCGACGATGCCGAACAGCACGGCGAACGCGCCGCGCAGCGCCAGCACCCACCAGTGACGTGTCATCGCATCAAGCATCGTTGCCTCCCGTGGTGGAACCCGTGGTGGAACCGGGCGCGGCGCCGGCGGGCACCGCGTCCGGGGTCGAGGGCGGCGCGCCCTCGCGCACGTCGATGGCCAGGGCGACGTCGTCGCCGGCGTCCACCCGCACCCGCGCGCCCTCGGTGACGTCGCCGTTCAGCAGCATCCGCGACAGCGGGTTGTCCAGCTCGCGCTGGACGGTGCGGCGGAGCGGGCGGGCGCCGAACTCGGGCTTGTGGCCCTTGGCGGCGAGCCAGTCCTTGGCCGCGTCGGTGACCTCCAGCGCGACGCCCTGCCCGGCGAGGCGCTGCCGGGTGCGGCCGAGCAGCAGGTCCACGATCCGCCGCAGCTCGGTCCGGTCCAGCCGGGTGAAGACGATCGTCTCGTCGATCCGGTTGAGCAGCTCGGGCCGCAGGGTGTGCAGCAGCAGGTCCATGATCTGGTCGCGCAGTTCGGGGGTGTCGCCGCCCGCGTCCAGGATGAGCTGGGCGCCGACGTTGGAGGTCATGATGACGATCGTGTTGGTGAAGTCGACGGTGCGGCCCTGGCCGTCGGTGAGGCGGCCGTCGTCGAGCATCTGCAGCAGGATGTTCATGACGTCGGGGTGCGCCTTCTCGATCTCGTCGAGCAGCACCACCGAGTGGGGGCGGCGGCGGACGGCCTCGGTGAGCTGCCCGGCCTCGTCGTAGCCGACGTAGCCGGGCGGTGCGCCGATGAGCCGGGAGACGGTGTGCTTCTCCTGGAACTCGCTCATGTCGACGCGGATCATGTGGTCGGTGCCGCCGAACAGCACGTCGGCGAGGGCGCGGGCGAGCTCGGTCTTGCCGACGCCGGTCGGGCCGAGGAACAGGAAGCCGCCCTGCGGCCGGTCCGGGTCCGCGAGGCCGGCGCGGCCGCGGCGGACGGCCTCGGCGACGGCCCGCACGGCCTCGTCCTGCCCGACGACGCGCTCGTGCAGGTGCTGCTCCATGCGGAGCAGCCGGTCGCGCTCCTCCTCGGTGAGCTGGGACACCGGGATGCCGGTGCGGCGCGACACGACCTCGGCGATGTCGACGGCGGTGACCTCGGGGACGTCGTCGCGGCCCGCGCGGGCGCGCTCCAGCTCGGGCCGCAGCCGCTCGATCTCCAGGCGCAGCTCCTCGGCGCGCGCGAAGTTGTCGCTCGCGACGGCCTGGTCCTTGTCGCGGTGCAGGCCCTCCAGGCGCCGCTCCAGCTCGCGGGCGTCCTCGCCGGGCGACTGGGCGCGCAGCCGGACGCGGGCGGCGGCGTGGTCCATCAGGTCGATGGCCTTGTCGGGCAGGAACCGGTCGGAGATGTAGCGGTCGGACATGCGGGCGGCGGCGTCGAGGGCGCCGTCGGTGATGCGGACCTGGTGGTGGGCCTCGTACTTGTCGCGCAGGCCCGCCAGGATCGCGATCGTGTCCTCGACGGTCGGCTCGGGCACGAGGACGGGCTGGAAGCGGCGCTCCAGCGCGGCGTCCTTCTCGATGTTGCGGCGGTACTCGTCGATGGTGGTCGCGGCGACGACGTGCAGCTCGCCGCGGGCGAGCGCGGGCTTGAGGATGTTGGCGGCGTCCATGCCGCCCTCGGAGGCGCCCGCGCCGACCAGGGTGTGGACCTCGTCGATGAACACGACCAGGCCGTCGGAGTGCTCGCGGATCTCGTCGATGACCTTCTTGATGCGCTCCTCGAACTCGCCCCGGTACTTGGACCCGGCGACCATGCCGGTGAGGTCGAGGGCGACGACGCGCTTGCCCTTCAGCGACTCGGGGACGGCGCCGTTGACGATGCGCTGGGCGATGCCCTCCACGATCGCGGTCTTGCCGACGCCGGGCTCGCCGATCAGCACCGGGTTGTTCTTGGTGCGCCGCGACAGGACCTCGATGGCCTGCTCGACCTCGTCCTCGCGGCCGACGACGGGGTCGAGGGCGCCGTCGCGGGCGAGGTCGGTGAGGTCGCGGCCGTACTCGTCCAGCGTCGGGGTCCCGGACGCGCCGCCCTGGCGGGCCGCGCCGGTCCGCTCGGGCTCGTTCAGCACCGCGTCCTGCAGCTCGTTGGCCGACACGCCCTGCGCGGCGAGCAGCCGGGCCGCGCTGGAGTCGGGGTTGGCGGCGAGGGCGAGGAGCAGGTGCTCGGGCCCGATGTAGCTGGCCTCCAGGGCCCGCGAGACGCGCTGGGCGTCGAGCAGGGCGCGCTTGGCGGCGGGGGTGAAGGTGGTGGGCGGCTCGCCGGGCGCGCCGGAGCCGGTGAGGTCGGCGACGCGCGCGAGGAGCGCGTCGGGGTCGGCGCCCGCGGCGTCGAGGAGGCCGCGGGCCGGGCCGCTCTCGGCGGCGGCGGCGAGCAGGTCGACGACGTCGACGTCGGCGGCGCCGCGGCGGCCCGCGCGCTGCAGGGCGCGGGCGATGAGCTCGCGCCCGGTCTCGCTCAGCAGCTGCCCGATGTCGACCCGCTGCACCCCGCCCGAGCGCGGCGGCCACGATTCGGGCGCCCCGAACATCCTGCCCGTCAGGTACTCGAACCCGCGGAACGGGTCGTTGAACATCGATGAGCCGAACGGCGTGCTGGCCACAGTGGCTACCCCCTTGATCTTCAAGGTGACCGGGCGCCGCCTCGCGGAAGACCAACAGGGCCGACAATCTTGGCAAATTCCCCTAACGGGGCGGTGCGGCGAGCGCCTCGATCCGCCGCTCGATGCGCTCCAGCCGGGCGACGAGCTCGGTCACGTCGCCGTAGGTGGCGGACTGCTCGGCGCGGCGGAGCCGCACCACGACCGCACCGCCGGGCTCCAGCGTGATCAGCTCGGTGTCGCCGACGCCGTCGCCGCCCTGCTCCTGGACGGCCTGGTCGACGTCGCTCGGCAGCAGCGCGAGGCGGCGGAGGTTCGCCTCGTCGTAGTCGCCGTGCCGGGCGAGGGTGTACTGGCGGCCCTTGACGATCCGGCGCAGCCAGGGGACGCGATGCGCGACGCGGACGAGCACGCCGTTGGCGAGGAGCAGCACGACGGCCCCGACGACGCCGCCGAGCATGGAGTTGTCGGGGCCGATGATGGCGTTCTGCACGACGTTGGACAGCAGCAGCATGACGACGAAGTCGAAGCCGGTGAGCTGGGCGGTCTCGCGGCGCCCGAACAGCTGCAGGAGCAGCAGCACGACGAGGAACACCGCGACGGTCCGCACCACCTTGTCCAGCAGGGGGATCTGGATGGAGAACAGGTCGTGCCACATGCGCCGCTCCTCGCCGCCGGGGATGGTGGTCGGGGCAAAAATAGAACGGCCGCGGGGCGCGAGGCCCCGCGGCCGTCCGTCAGGCCCGCCCGGCGTGTCGCCGGCGCGCCCGGATCACTCGCCGAGGCGGTTCACCAGGGCGTGGTACTCGTCCCACAGCTCCTTCGGCAGGTGGTCGCCGAAGGTGTTGAAGAAGTCGGGGACGAGAGCCGCCTCCTGCTTCCACACCTCGGTGTCCACCGACAGGAGGGTCTCCAGGTCGGCGGCCGGCAGGTCCAGGCCGTCGGTGTCGAGGGCCGCGGCGGTCGGGAGCTGGCCGATCGGGGTCTTGGCGGCGTCGGCCTGGCCGTTCAGGCGCTCGACGATCCACTTGAGGACGCGGCTGTTCTCGCCGAAGCCGGGCCAGATGAACGTCCCGTCGGCGTCCTTGCGGAACCAGTTGACGTAGTAGATGCGGGGCAGCTTCTCGGCGTCGGTGGACTTGCCGATCTTCAGCCAGTGGCCGAAGTAGTCGCCCATGTTGTAGCCGCAGAACGGCAGCATGGCGAACGGGTCGCGGCGCAGCTCGCCGACGGTGCCCTCGGCGGCGGCGGTCTTCTCCGAGGCGATGTTGGCGCCGAGGAAGACGCCCTGCTGCCAGTCGAAGGACTCGGTGACGAGCGGGACCGCGGTCGCCCGGCGGCCGCCGAACAGGATCGCCGAGATCGGCACGCCCTTCGGGTCCTCCCACTCGGGCGCGATGATCGGGCACTGCCCGGCCGGGGTGGTGAAGCGGGCGTTCGGGTGGGCGGCCGGGGTCTCCGACTCCGGCGTCCAGTCGTTGCCCTTCCAGTCGGTGAGGTGCGCGGGCGGCTCCTCGGTGAGGCCCTCCCACCACACGTCGCCGTCGTCGGTGAGCGCGACGTTGGTGAAGATGCTGTTGCCCCACAGGGTCTTCACCGCGTTGGCGTTGGTGCCCTCGCCGGTGCCCGGCGCGACGCCGAAGAAGCCGGCCTCGGGGTTGATGGCGTAGAGGCGGCCGTCCTCGCCGAACCGCATCCAGGCGATGTCGTCGCCGACGGTCTCGACCTTCCAGCCCGGGATGGTCGGCTCCAGCATGGCGAGGTTGGTCTTGCCGCACGCCGACGGGAACGCGGCCGCGACGTAGCGGGTCTCGCCCTGCGGCGGGGTGAGCTTCAGGACGAGCATGTGCTCGGCCATCCAGCCCTCGTCGCGGGCCATCGTCGAGGCGATGCGGAGCGCGTAGCACTTCTTGCCGAGCAGCGCGTTGCCGCCGTAGCCCGAGCCGTAGGACCAGATCTCGCGGGTCTCGGGGAAGTGCGAGATGTACTTGGTGGAGTTGCACGGCCACGGCACGTCGGCCTGGCCCGGCTCCAGCGGGGCGCCGACCGAGTGCACCGCCTTGACGTAGGAGCCGCGCTCCTCGATCAGGCGGAGGGCGCCCGCGCCCATCCGCGTCATGATCTTCATGGAGACGACCACGTACGGCGAGTCGGTGATCTCCACGCCGAGCTGGGAGATGTTCCCGCCGAGGGGGCCCATGCAGAACGGCACCACGTACATGGTGCGGCCCTTCATGGCGCCGGCGAAGACGCCGGCGAAGGTCTTCCGCATCTCGTCCGGGGCGATCCAGTTGTTGGTCGGCCCGGCGTCGGCCTCGTTCTCGGAACAGATGTAGGTGCGGTCCTCTACTCGCGCGACGTCGCTCGGGTCGGAGGCGGCGTAGAAGCTGTTCGGGCGCTTGTCGGCGTTCAGGCGTTTGAACGTGCCCTGCTCGACCAGAAGGCCGGTCAGGCGCTCCCATTCGGCGTCCGAGCCGTCGCACCACTCCACCCGATCGGGCTGAGCGAGTTCGGCGATCCCGCGCACCCAGTCGATGAGGTCGGTGTGACTGGTCGGTGCCTGGTCGAGGCCGGGGATCTGGTGGGACACGGGCAACTCCTTCAGCTGTTCGCAGGATCTTTGCATCATGAACAAAAGCGCACGTCTTTGCCATTTGGTCTGGACCAATCCCCGCCACTTTTGGGCGTTCCGGCACCCATTTGTGATTGATGTCACCCGAAAACAGCGGGCGAACGCGGGGTGGCGGACAGGGGTCGGGCAGGCCGTCAAGCTGGGTAAACGTGTGTTTCGGCGGCTTTCACCGCGACCCACACACGCGCGCCCTCGGCCAATTGGAGTTCGGCGACCGCGCCCGCCGTCACGTCGGCGGCGGCGTCCAGCGGGGGCCCGGAGACGGTGACCCGGACGCGGTCGCCGTGGCGCTCGACGGCCGACACGGTCGCCTGCCAGACATTGCGCGGGCTGCCGTCGGGGCGGGACCGGTGCAGCGCCACCGCGGCCGGGGAGAAGGCAAGGAAAACCTCACCTTCGAGTGAGTCCAGGGTGTCGAGGACATGCCCGTCCCCCGTGCCGTCCGCCACGGTCACGCTCCGCCCGGCGGCGCGCCCCCGGTACAGGTTCAGCCCGACGAGGCGGGCGACGTAGTCGGTGCGGGGCCGCCGGGCGATCTCGGCGGGCGCGCCCTGCTGGACGAGGCGGCCGTCCTCGACCACCACGATGCGGTCGGCGAGGACCATGGCGTCCAGCGGGTCGTGGGTGACGAGCACCGCCGCGCCGCCGAACCCGGCGAGGTGGCGGCGGAGCGCGGCGCGGACCTCCAGGCGGGTGTGCGCGTCGAGGGCGGCGAGCGGCTCGTCGAGCAGCAGCAGCCGGGGCTCGACGGCGAGCGCGCGGGCGAGCGCGACGCGCTGCGCCTGCCCGCCCGACAGCGCGCGGGGGCGGTCGGACGCGCGGTCGGCGAGGCCGACGCGGTCCAGCCACGCGGCGGCCGCGCGCCGCGCCTCGCCCTTGCGGCGGCCCTGGCAGCGCGGCCCGAACGCGACGTTGTCGAGGGCCGACAGGTGCGGGAACAGCAGGTAGTCCTGGAACACCATGCCGATGCCGCGCCGCTCGGGCGGCAGCGGCCGCAGCTCGGCGCCGTCCACCCGGACGTGCCCGCCCGCCGTCGGGACGAGCCCGGCGAGGGCGCGCAGCGCGGTGCTCTTGCCCGCGCCGTTCGGGCCGAGGAGCGCGACGACCTCGCCGGGCGCGGCGGCGAGCTCCAGGTCGAGGTCGAACGCGCCGCGCCGCACCACCAGGCGCGCGTCCAGGCCGCTCATCCGGCGCCGCTCATCCGGCGCCGATCCAGCGGTCGCGCAGCGCGGCGAGGACGAGCACCGAGACGGCGAGCAGCACCAGGCTGAGCACGATCGCGGCCTGCGGGTCGGTCTCCAGCGCCAGGTAGACCGCGAGCGGCATGGTCTGGGTGCGGCCGGGGAAGTTGCCGGCGAAGGTGATGGTCGCGCCGAACTCGCCGAGCGCCCGCGCCCAGCAGAGCACCGCGCCCGCCGCGACGCCGGGCGCGACGAGCGGCAGCGTGACGCGCCGGAACACCGTCCAGCGCGACGCGCCGAGGGTCGCGGCGGCCTCCTCGAAGCGCTGGTCGGCGCCGCGCAGCGCGCCCTCCACGCTGATCACCAGGAACGGCATCGCGACGAACGTCTCGGCGAGCACCACGCCCGCCGTGGTGAACGGCAGCGTGAGCCCGAACCAGGCGTCCAGCCACTGCCCGACGAGGCCGCGCCGGCCGAGCGCGAGCAGCAGCGCGACGCCGCCGACGACCGGCGGCAGCACCAGCGGCACGGTGACGAGGGCGCGCAGCAGCCGCGCCCCCGGGAACGGCACGCGGGCGAGCAGCCAGGCGAGCGGGACGCCGAACAGCAGGCAGAGCGCGGTGGCGAGGGTGGCGGTGACGAGCGACAGCCGGAGCGCCTCCAGCACCTGCGGCTCGGCGAGCCGGGTGCCGAGGGTGGACCACGGGGCGCGGGCGAGCAGCCCGCCGAGCGGCAGCACCAGGAACGCCAGCCCGACGAGGGCGGGCAGCAGCAGGACCGCGGGCGGGCGCCGGATCACGGGGCCTCGAAGCCCGCCTGCGTCAGGACGGTCCTGCCCGGGGCCGACAGGACGAGGTCCACGAACTGCTTGGCGAGGTCGGGCTGCGGCGCCCTGGCCAGCGTCGCGATCGGGTAGGCGTTGATCGCCTTGGCGGACTCGGGGAACTCGATGCCCTTCACCTTCGCGCCGGCGGCCTTGGCGTCGGTGCGGTAGACCAGCCCGGCGTCGGCCTCGCCGAGCTCGACCTTGGTGAGCACGCCCTTGACGTCCTGCTCCTGCGACGCGGGCTTCACCTTGAGGCCGGCCGCGGCGAGCGCCTTCTGCGCGGCCGCGCCGCAGGGCACCGGGGTGGCGCAGAGCACGACCTTGAGGCCGGGCTCGGCGAGGTCGGCGAACTTCGCGACCTTGCCGGGGTCGCTCGGCGGGACGGCGATGACGAGGCGGTTCTTCACGAACGTGGTCGGTGTGCCGGCGGCGCCCTTGGCGTCGGTGACGGTCTTCATGGTGGCCGGGCTCGCGGCGGCGAACACGTCGGCGGGGGCGCCCTGGTTGATCTGCGCGGCGAGCGCGGAGCTCCCGCCGAAGTTGAAGCGGACCTTCACGCCGGGGTGCGAGCTCTCGAAGGACTTGCCGAGCGCGCCGAACGTCTCGGTGAGCGAGGCGGCGGCGAACACGTTCAGCGTCCTGCTCCCGCCGGACGCCTTCTCGTCGTCGCCGGTGTCGCCGCAGGCGGCGGACGCCAGCAGGGTGCTCGCCGCGACGGCGATGGCCAGGGTGCGCTTCACAGGGGGCTCCTCGTGCAGGGGGAAGGAGAGGGACGCGGGGTCAGAGGGCGTCGGGGCGCTCGACGACGACGGTGGTCGACTTCACGACGGCGTCGGCGACGACGCCGACCTCCAGCCCGAGTTCGTCGGCGGCCTCGCGGCTCATCAGCGACACCACCCGGAACGGCCCGGCCTGGATGTCGACCTTCGCCATGACGCCGTCGCGCACGACGCCGGTCACGATGCCGCGCATCCGGTTGCGGGCCGAGGAGAACCGCTCCCCGTGGCCGTCCTGGTCGCCGGGCCGGTCGCGGACGAAGGCGGCGAGCTCGGCGCCGGGGACGATGCGGTGGCCGTGGTCGTCGCGCGCGGCGGCGAGCCGGCCGCTGTCGACCCAGCGGCGGACGGTGTCGGCGCTGACGCCGAGGAGCGCGGCCGCCTCGCTGATCCGGAATGTCGTCACGGGGGACAGCGTAACGGCTCGCAGATTCCAGGACGAGTCCGAGATCACCCTTCGGTGTGCGAGGGGTATCGCCTCCTCTCCCTGGCAGGAGCGGCCCGATCGACCGATTACCGAACGGGATTCCAATAGCGGCCGCCGGATGCCACCATCGGAGGGCAGCCGACCGAAGGAGCACGCGGTGCCCGCACCCGAGCAGACCGAGCCCGAGCGGACCGGGTCCCGGCCCGCCGCCCTCGTCATCGACCGGCGGGGCGCCGCCAGCCTGCGCTCGCGCGCGGTCGCCGCGGGCGTCCGCCGCCTCCTGCGCCCCTACCTCGCCCGGTTCGAGGCGGCGCCGTTCGACGAGACCGCGCTCCGGCGGGCCGCGTCCTACGACCGGCTCGCCGCCCGCTCGCGCCCGCCGCGCGGCACGCACCGCGAGCGGGTGCGGTTCCCCGGCTTCGGCGCCGAGTGGGTGCACGGGCCCGGCGTCGGCCGCGCCCGCGACCGGGTGATCCTCTACCTGCACGGGGGCGCCTGGGTGAGCTGCGGCCTGAACACCCACCGGCCGATGGTGGCGCGGTTCAGCGCCGCCGCCGGGGTGCCGGCCCTGTCGGTGGACTACCGGATGATCCCCGACGTCCCGTTCGAGCGCGAGGTGGACGACTGCCTCGCCGCCTACCGGTGGCTGCTGGAGGAGCGCGGGGTGCCCGCCGCCGACATCGTGATCATGGGGGACTCGGCGGGCGGCCACCTGGCGTTCGCGACCGCGCTGCGCGCCCGCGCGGAGGGCCTGCCGCTGCCCGCCGCGCTCGTCGGCCTGTCCCCCATGCTCGACATGGACCTGACCGGCAAGCTCGCGCACGCCAACGCCTCGCTCGACCCGTCGGCGCCGGGCGTCCTGCTGGAGCGGCTGATGGAGGGCATCGTCGGGCACCTGGACGTCGCCGACCCGGCGGTGTCGCCGATCCGCGCCGACCTCGCCGGGCTGCCGCCGGTGCTGCTGACGGCGGGCTCGACCGAGCTGCTGTACTGCGACTCCGAGGAGATGGCGCGGCGCCTCGCCGCGGCGGGCGTCCCGGTCACCTTCCAGGTCTGGGACCGGCAGATCCACGTGTTCCAGATGTTCGGGCCGCTGCTGCCCGAGTCGCGGGAGTCCATCGCCGAGGTCGGCGCGTTCGTCCGCGACGCCCTGCGCCGCTGACCGGACGGCGCCTCATCCCCGGCGCGGGCCGTCCAGCACCTGGGCGATCATGCCGAGGGTCGCCCAGTCCACCAGCGCGCCGTCCCGGATCTCGGCGAGCCGCCGCACCTCCACGTGGGTGACCTCCCCGTGGGCGGCCACCCCGCCCGGCCCGGCGGCGCGCAGCGCGGCGACCTCGGCGTCGGTGATCTCGGCGGCGAACAGGTGCGCGCGGTAGGCGCTGAGCGTCGCGGCGACCTGCCGGACCGCGACCGGCCGCAGCCGCGCGGCGTCCAGCACGAGGCCGGTCTCCTCGCGCACCTCGGCGAGGGCGACGGCGGCCGGGCCGCCGTCGCCCGACCCGCCGGGCAGCTCGTGCACCTGGCCGTCGGCGGTCGCGGCCGGGCTGCGGAACTCGCGCACCAGCACGACCAGCGTGTCGCCGGGGTCGGGCGCGGGGCGGTACAGCACGACGGCCGAGACGTCGGGACGGCCGATCACCGCCTCGCCGGTCTTGACGCGGTCCTCGGCCGCGACGTGGACCCGCACGCGCAGCGCCCAGAAGGAGCGGAGGCGCCACTCCAGGCGGGCGCCGAGCAGGGTGTTGCCGGCGCCGCGCTGCGCGGCGTACCAGTCCTGGAAGTGCGGCGTCCGCCAGACCAGCAGCGGCACCTCGCGCTCCCCGCCGGTCCGGCGCGCGCCCGCCCCGAGGCGCTCCAGCACGGCGGCCGCGGCGCCGGGGACGTCGGCGGCCGTCGGTACGCCGGAGCGGCGCGCGTAGTGCAGCAGGTACTCGTTCTTCGGCGCCTCGGGCGGGGCGCCGAAGACGGCGCGGCCGCTGTCGTGCCACATGCCCCACTCCACGTTGGTGGTGAACGCGGGCATCGTGTCGAGCTCGCGCGGGACGTAGAAGAGCACCTCGTCGGACAGGTGCAGGCAGCGCTCCTCCCAGCCGACCTGCGCGGCGTGGTCGGCGGGCGGCCCGGCGGTGGCGCCCGGCGCGTACTCGGGCACGAAGACGACGAGGCGGCCGCCGCTCCAGCCCGCGCGCAGCGCGGCGACGGCGGCCGGTCGCCAGGACGCGACGCCCGGGTCGCGGGGCGTCGGCCCGGCGAGGAAGACCGCGGCGTCCCAGCCGTCCGGCGGTTCCTCGCCCGTGTGCACGACGTCGACCTCGCGGCTCATGGGCGGCTCCCGGATGCGCAGGCGTGGACCGGCCCCGTGAGGGTACAGGCCGGGCACAACACCACACCTCGCCCCGGGAGGGCGATATGACAGGAATCCGACACGTCCCCCGCTCCCGCGGCGTCCTCAGCGGCGCGCTGCTCGTGCTGCTCGGCGCCTGGGGCGCGCTGCTGCCCTTCGTCGGCCCCTACTTCGACTTCGGCTTCGCCCCCGACCGCACCTGGGTCTACGACACCGACCGGCTCCAGCTCAGCGTGGCGCCCGGCGCCGCCACGGCGCTCGGCGGCCTCATCGTCCTCGCCGCCGCGAGCCGCGCGTTCGCGGCGACCGGCGCCTGGCTCGCCGCGCTCGGCGGCGCCTGGTTCGCCGTCGGCCCGCAGGTCGCGGTGCTCTGGGACGCCGGGGGCGTCGGCGCGCCGCTCGGCACCGAGGAGGGGCGCCGGGTCGGCGAGCAGCTCGCGGGCTTCACCGCCCTCGGCGTGCTCATCGTGTTCTTCGCCGCGCTCGCGCTCGGCCGGTTCGCCGTGGTCGGCGTCAAGGACGTCCAGATCGCCGAGGCGCAGGCCGAGGCCGACCGGGCGCGCGCCGAGGAGGCCCGGCGAGACGAGGCCGGGGACGATCGGGAGGACGCGGAGGACGCCCCGTCCCACGCCACCACCCAGCCGTTCGCGCCCCCGCAGGGCCGCTACGGGCGCGGCGCCCCGGCCGCGCGGCCCCCGGCGCCCGCCGACCCCGACGACCAGCGGGTCGCGGGCCGCACCCTGACCGACCCGCCCGCCGGGACCGACCGGCGCGACGGCTTCAGCCAGCCGCCGCGATGACGGGGACGCCGTGCTCGGGGCACACCGGCACGGCGGTCCCATCGGCCCCGCCCGGCACCACCCCGCAGAGGGTGGGGCGCCGCCGCCGCAGGTCGGTGATCTCCAGCCGCCCGCCCGCGGCCCGCGCGTGGTGGTGGCGCCACAGCACGTGCAGCCGCCCGCACCCCGGCGCCCGCGCGCCGTAGTAGCCGACGACCAGGTCGTGCAGCAGGACCGGCCCGTCGAGGGCGAGCGCCGTCGCGACGTCGGCGCGGGGCAGCGCCCGCACGCGGACGCCCGGCCCGGCGGCGTCCGCCAGCGCGGCGGCCGACGCCTCCAGGGTGGCGGGGACGTCGACGACCACGGCGCGCCCGGCCCTCGCGGCGAGCCGCACGGCGCGCGCGTCCAGCAGCGCCCGGCGCTCCTCGTCCAGCACGTCGGCGCCCGGCGACAGCAGCACCCCGTAGGCGGGACCGGTGCGCCCGAGGCGGCCCCGGTCGAGCATCGCGTCGCGGACCTCCAGCACCGGGACGCCGCGCGCGGGCACGCCGGCGGTCCGCAGGGCCGCGCGGAGGGCCGCCGCGCCGCCGGTCCACAGCGACGGCTCGCGCGCCGGGCCGTAGGGGCGGCCGAGGGGGCAGAGGCGGAACGCCTGATCGGTGAGGAGCGCGGCGGGCACCGGCACGACGTCGTCCAGCTCGCGCCCGGCGGCCGCCCACTGCTCCCGGTAGAAGGGCACCTCGCGGAAGGCGCGGGCGACGGTGCGGCGCCGGGCGGCGTCCCAGCGTGCCGGGGAGAACCCCGCGCGGGCGGAGGCGTCGGTGGGGGCGGGCCGGGGGGCGGGCATGGCGGTGCGGCTCCGGGTGGGGTTCGGGCGGTTCGCCCGGAAGGGCTGCTCTTCTAGATCATTTGATGCCAGACTCCGACTGTGGTCAAGGGCGTCGCGATCGAGATCCACCCCCTGCGCGGGAGCGCCGGGCCCGCGGGCTGGGCGGGCTTCGCGCGGTCGGCGGACCTCGGGCCGCTCTGGGCGCACGAGGTGCTGCGCGGCCTGGCCGAGCCGCCGGGCGCGCCGCTGCTGCTCGCGGTGGCGCGCGACGGCGACGGGATCTGCGCGGCGCTCTGCGGCGCCCCGGCGCGGACCGTCCCGTTCGGGCCGACCGTGCTGGACGTCCGGCTGCCGGGCCAGGCGCACGGCCCCGCGTGGCGCTTCGCCCCGCGCGTCCCCGACGGCCGCCGCCGCGACCTGCTGCGCGCCGCCGAGCGCGCCGCCGTCCGCTCCCTCGGGCCGCGCTGCGCCGGCGCGGCGTACCGGCACGTCACCGGCGGGGCGCTGCCGCTCGTCGCGCGGCGGGGCGCCCGCGTCCGGCGGTCGCTGGACGCGGCGGCGATGCGGCTGCCGGGCTCGGCCGAGGAGTGGCTGGCGTCGCTGCGCAAGAGCCGCCGCACCGACCTGCGCCGCCAGGTCCGCCTGGTCGACGCCGACGCGGGCCTGAAGGTGGAGGCCGGCGCCGCGCGCACCGACCTCGACCCGGACCTGCTCGCCGCCCTGCACCATCGGCACTCGGGCCGGCGCGCGTCCCGGCTGGACCCGCGCGCGCCGCTGCCCGCCGCCTACTTCGCGGCGCTCTGCGGCCGCGAGGACGTCGTCACGGTCTCCTACCGCGAGGCGCCCTCCGGGCGGCTGCTGGCGTTCGGCGTGCTGGTGGACCACGCGGCGGCGCCGCAGAGCACGGCGTGGGCGAGCCTGGCCCCCGAGGAGGGCGGCCGCAAGCACCTGTACTTCGACCACTTCGTCCGCCTGATGCGGCACGTGACGCGGCACGCGGGCGCCGAGTTCGGCGCCGGGCAGGGGATGGCCGAGGTCAAGGCGTCCCTGGGGTTCGCGCCGGTGCCGATGTGGACGGTCCTCGCGCCGCGCCTGCCGGGGCGCCGATGACCTTCGAGGCGATCGTCGTGGACCCCCGCCGCGAGCCGGTGCCGGCCGGGTGGGCGGCGCTCGCGCGCGCGGCGGGCCTGCCCGCGACCTGGGACGCCGACGTGCTCGCCGCGCTCGCCTGGTGCGAGCGGCACCGCCGCCTGCTGGCGGTCGTCGCCGACGCCGGGGGCGCGCCGTGCGCGCTGTTCGCCGCCCGGCACGTCGCGCCCGCGCTGCGGCGCGGCTACGGCGGGAGCCGCCTGCCGGGCCTGCTGGAGTGCCACCTGCCGCCCGCGATCACCCAGCCCGGCCACGCGTTCCACCCCGACCTGGACGCCGCCGGGCGCGCCGAGGCCGTCCGGGTGTTCGAGCGCGCCGCCGCCCGCCGCCTCGGAGCGCGCGCGGCGGGCGTCGTCTACCGGCAGGTCGGCGCGGACGACCTGCCGGCGTTCCGCGGGCTCGGCCGGCTGGTCCGCCCGGCGCTGCCCGAGGCCGTCGTCGACAACGTCTGGGACGGGTTCGACGGCTACCTGCGCCACCTGCCGCGCCGCGACCGCCGCAACCTGCAGCGCATCCTGCGCCTGGTCGACCGCTCCCCCGACGTGGCCGCCGCCGTCGAGGACCGCCTCGACGGCGCCGAGGCCGCGCGCCTGCTGCACAACGTCCAGGTGCGGCACTCCACCGCGCGCCGCGCCCCCGCCCCCTTCCCGGCGGTCTACCACGACCTGCTGGGCGGCCGGCCGGGCGTCCGCTACTTCACCTACCGCTCCCCCGCCGGCGCCCTGCTCGCCTACGGGCTGCTGGTGGACGACGGCCGCACGATGAGCTGCCAGGGCTGGGGCGCGCTGGACGGCGCCGACGGCGGCCGCGACAACCTGTACTTCGACCACTTCCTGCGGCAGATCGCCCATCTCATCGAGCAGCGGCGCGGCCGGCTGATCCTGGGGAAGACCATGACGGAGCTGAAGGAGCGGTTCGGGGCGCGCAACGTCCCGCTGTACGGCGCGGCGGCCCTGCGGGGCGCCCGGTGATCGGGCGGCGCCGCGCCGCCGAGCCGGTGACCGAGTGCCCCCAGTGCGGGCGCGACGGCGCCGACGTGCTGCGCCGCACGGCGCGGCGGGTCCGGCGCTCGTGCCGGGCGTGCGGCGCGGTGACCGTCACGGCGGCGTCCTGGACGGGCCGCCCCCGGATCGCGGCCGGCGCCCCCGCCGACCCGCTCGCCGCGTACATGCCCGCCGCGATGGCGCGCTGGCTGCGCGAGCGCCCCGGCGGCGCGGACCTGCCGGCCGCGCCCGGCCGCACCGACCTGGTGGAGTGGTACAGCCGGTTCGACGACCTGCTCGTCCGGGCCCGCACGTCCCCGGAAATCCGGGCGCGCTACGAGGAGCTGGCGGGCGACGGCGACCCGCTGCGCGACCTGCGGCCGGCCGCCAAGGCCCCCAAGTTCACCAAGGTGATCGGCGCGGTGAACGCCGCCTGCTTCGACGCCGGCGCCGCCGCGGCGCGGCTGCTGCCGCCGGGCGCGGGCGAGGCCGAGCGGGCGGTGACGGTCGAGCGGGCGCGCGGCGCGCTCGCCTGGCTGGCGGGACCGGGCGCCGCGCACGCCTGGATCTCCGGCTCCGCGCCCGAGCCCGCCCGCGCCGACGTCGAGGGGCTGCTCGCCGCGCCCGACCTGGCGCTGGCGGTGCGCGGGCCGGGATCGGGAGTGCTCTGCGCGGCGCTGTTCGGCGTGGCGAAGGGACCGAACGCCGGCGGCGTCATCGCGCTGTTCACCGAGCCGACCGTGCGGGCGGCGCTGCGCGCCTACCTGGACGCCGGCGAGCGCCCGCTGCTGGAGGAACTGCGCGAACGGCTGAAAACCGAATCGTGAATTGACCATCCGCGGATGATCACTCGTGATGGCCCACGGGAACGTTCCATCGCCCTTTCCCGAGGTGCCGGAGTCCGATGAAAGGCCGTTCAGGCTAGCCGCCTTTGGAACGCTCTTCAATACCTGAACGCTCGCTGAACATGCCACGAAAACCCTTGCCCCATGGGCGATCCTTGCCAGCCGACCCCCCTTCCGGCACATCTTGAAAAGGTTTTCCGGACGGTTGTTTTCGCGCACGCAACTCGCTCTGGTTGGACCTAATTAGAGGTGCTAGCGTCCCGATCCGACGTTCCCAGTTCCCCGTGCGGTGATCCCGCCCGGGTTTTCCAGCTCCCGGCCCGAAGCCCCGTCACCGCGGGGTTCGGGCATGCCCGGAAAGGTTGCGCGCCGATGTCCGGTCCGGTCTTCATCACAGGGGTGGCGGGTTTTCTCGGCAGCCATCTCGCCGACGCCCTGATCGCCGAAGGTCACTCCGTCCGCGGGATCGACAACCTGAGCGGCGGCTACAAGGACAACGTCCCGGACGGCGTGGAGTTCCGCGACGCCGACTGCCGCGACGTCGCCGCCTACGCCGACCTGCTGGACGGCGTGGAGACCGTCCACAACTGCGCGGCCGCCGCCTACGAGGGCCTCAGCGTCTTCGCCCCCCACCACGTGTACGAGCACACCTGCGGGGCGACGGTCGCGGTCCTGTCGGCGGCCGCGAACGCCGGCGTCCGCCGGTTCGTGCACTGCTCGTCGATGTCGCGCTACGGCGACGGCGCCCCGCCGTTCACCGAGGACGCCCCGCCCGCGCCGCTCACGCCCTACGGCATCGCCAAGTACGCCGCCGAGCTGACGGTGCGCTCGGTCTGCGACACGCACGGCATGGAGTACAACATCGCCGTGCCGCACAACATCATCGGCCCCCGGCAGCGCTACGACGACCCCTACCGCAACGTCGCCGCCATCATGATCAACCGGATGCTGCAGGGCCGCCGCCCCGTCATCTACGGCGACGGCTCGCAGGTGCGCTGCTTCAGCTTCGTCGAGGACGTCGTGTCGTGCCTCGTCCGGCTCGGCGCCGACCCGGCGGTGACGGGCGAGGTCGTCAACGTCGGCCCCGACGAGAACCCGGTGACCGTCCTGGCGCTCGCCGAGGCCATCGCCGCGGCGATGGGCGTGCCCTGCGACCCGGTGTTCATGCCCGAGCGGCCGCTGGAGGTGCACCACGCGACCTGCTCGTCGGACAAGGCGCGCCGCCTGCTCGGCTACGCGACCCGCACGACCCTGGCCGAGGGCATCGGCCGCATGGTGGAGTGGCTGGAGCGGCGCGGCCCGCGCCCCTTCGACTACGGCATCGAGCTGGAGATCGTCAACGAGCTCACCCCCCGCACCTGGACCGACCGGCTGATATGAGCGAGATCGCCGGTACGGCGCACGACGCGGACGCCACGGGCCTCACGGTGGTGGTGCCCTGCTACAACGAGGGCGCGCAGGTGGAGACCGCGCACCGCGAGCTCACCGGCGCGCTCGCCGGGATCTCGCCGCTGGAGATCCTGTTCGTCGACGACGGCAGCCGCGACGACACCCTGGAGCGGCTCCGCCGCCTCGCCGGCGCCGACCCGCGCGTGCGGTACCTGTCGTTCACCCGCAACTTCGGGCTGGAGGCGGCGCACGCGGCCGGGTACGGCTACGCCTCCCAGCCCTGGTGCGCGCAGATCGACGCCGACCTCCAGGCGCCGCCCGGGGAGATCCTGCTGCTGCTCGCCAAGGCCGCCGAGGGCTACGACGTGGTGTTCGGGGTCCGCCGCGACCGGCGCGACCCGCTGCCGCGCCGGGCGGGCGCGGCGGTCCAGCAGTGGGCGGCGGCCCGGCTGCTCGGCATCGAGATCCCCCGCGGCGCCTCCACCTTCCGGGTCGTGCGCACCCCGGTGGCGCGGACGCTGGTCGGGCTGCGGCTCGGCTCGCCCTACTTCCTGGCGATGGTGCCGATGGCCGGGGCCCGCTACGCGACCGTCGAGACCGGCCACCGGCCCCGCACCGCGGGCCGTTCCAAGTTCAGCGCCGCCCGGCTCGCAGCGCACAGCTTCGAGCTGTTCTTCGGCTACTCCTGGCGGCCGCTGAACGCCGTCTACCTGCTGGCCGCGCTCGGCGTGCTGCTCGGCCTGCCGGCCGCCGCGCTCGGCTACGCCGGGATCGGCGCCGGCGGTCCGCTCGCGGCGACCGCCGTCGTGCTGTCCGGCCTCACCCTCGCCGCGACCGCGCTCGTCGGCCGCTACCTGCACCGGCTGATGCGCGATCTGCGGCGCTTCCGGCCGTTCTACGTCAAGGAGGCGAACGTGCCGCTCCGTCCCGAGGACACCCTGGACGGCGGGGTGCCCGGCCCGCGCCCGCCCGCCGTCCGCGCCCTGGCCGAGCGGTGAGCGGGCCGCTGCTGGTCCTCGGCGCGGCCGAGGAGCAGATCCCGCTGTACGAGGAGGCGCGCCGCCGCGGGGTGCGCACCATCGCCGTCGACCGGCGCGCCGACCGGCCCGCGATCGCGCACGCCGACGCGTTCCTGCGCGTCTCCACCCACGACCCGGACGCGATCGCCGCGGCGCTGCGGGACGAGCGCCCGGCCGGCGTCGTCGCGGCGGCGAGCGACAACGGGCTGCGCGCCTGGCACGCGCTCTGCCTGCGCTACCGCACCCCCTACGTCTACCCGGCGGCGGCGATCGGGCCGTCCACCAACAAGGCCGCCTTCCACGCGCTGGCCCGCGAGGCCGGGGCGGCCGGGTACGGCTGGACGTGCTCGCCCGACCCGGCCGTGCTCGCCGGGCGGGCCGCCGCGCTGCGCTTCCCGCTGGTGGTGAAGCCCGCCGACGGCTCGGGCAGCAAGGGCGTGCGGCGGGTCGCGGACCCGGCCGCGCTGCCCGCGGCGATCGCGCACGCCCGCGCGTTCGCCCGCGACGGCCGGGTGATCGCCGAGGAGGCCGTCGCGGGCCGCCACCTGGTCGTGGAGACCTTCCGCCGCGGCGGCGCCGCCTGCTACACCGCCGTGCTGGAGAAGGACTTCGTGCCCGGCACCGACTACGTCGTGCGGCGGCTGACCTGCCCGGCCGACCTGGACGCCGCCACCGAGGCGGCCCTCGCCGCCCTCGCCGGGCGGCTCTGCGCGGCGCTCGGCGTCGTCGACGGGCCCGCCGACTTCGACGTGGTGCTGCCGCCCGCCGGGCCGCCGGTGGTGATCGAGGTGAACGCCCGGCTCGGCGGCAACGGCATCCCCCGGCTGCTCCGCGCGGCGCTCGGCGTCGACGGCGTCGCCGCGCTCGTCGCGCTGGCGCTCGGCGAGCCCTGCGCGCCCGTCCCGACCCGCTCCCGGCACGCGCTGCTGGAGCTGGTCGGCTCCCCGCTGGACCGCGACGGCGAGCTGGCGGACGCCGCCGGCCTCTCCGCCGCCCGCGCCGTCCCCGGCGTCACCGACGCCGAGCTGTTCGCCGCGCCCGGCGACCTGGTGCGGCCCTTCGACCAGTCCGGTCACAAGATCGGCCACGTCGCGGCGGCCGGCGACACCGCCGCCGCCGCGCGAGAGGCCCTGGAGCGGGCGCTCCGGGAGCTGCGCCTGACCGTCCTGCCCCTCCCCGACAACGCTCCCGAAGGAGACCTGCATGTCCTCCACTGAGACCGCCCGCGCCGACGCGCCCCCGCGCGAGCCGGACGGTGCGGGCGGCGGTCCGCTGCCGCCGTTCCTGCGCGCCAACGCGGTGACGCTGGCGGCCGGCGCGGTCGCCGCGCTGCTCGGCGGCGTCGTCTGGTTCGCGCTGCCGCACGAGCACGACATCACCTCGCTGTGGATCTTCCTGTTCAAGCTGACGCCGTTCGCGGCGGGCGCCGTCGCGGTCGCCTGGCTGCACGTCGGCTGGGCGCGGCGGCTCCGGCTGCCGCTGGTCGCGGTCCCGGCCTGCTTCCTGGTGTTCTTCTGCTTCTTCGTGCCGCGGATCTTCTTCGTCGCGCGCAAGCCCACCGAGGAGCTGTACTACACCGTCCTCACGCTGGTGCCGTTCGTCATCCTCGCGCTCGCGCTCGCCTACCGGCTCGGCGGCGGCCCCCGCGGCACCACGCTGCGGCTGTCGGCGGCGATGCTGCTGCTCCAGCTCTCGGGCCTGGAGGACCTGGCGTTCCTGACGGTGAACCCGCAGACCGACCCCAAGTGGACGCCGATCCCCGACACCTGGACCTGGGCCGACCACATCAAGGTGTTCCTCGGCCACTACCCGAGCAAGGAGGAGGCGTACGCCTTCATCGCCGTGCACGTCCTGCTGGCGCTCGCGGTGCTGTTCGTCCCCGCGAGCGCGGTGCGGGCGGGGTGGGCGAAGGTGCGGCGCGGCCGATGACCGTCCGGGCCGGGGGCGCCCTGGAGGTGCTCGACCCGCGCCACGACCCCGAGCCGCCGTACTGGGCGGCCCTCGCCGCCGGTGCCGGCCGGCGCGCCGTCTGGTCCTACGACCTGCTGCGCGTCGCCGCCTGGACGGCCCGCCGGCCGCTGCTGCTGACGGTCGTGCGCGACGACGGGGGCGCGCCCGCCGCCGTCGTCTGCACGACCCTCGCCGGGCTCGCGGCCCGCGGCTACGCCGCCACCGGCGTCCCGCGCCTCGGCCTGCCGACGGTGCAGGTGCCGGGCAGCCCGGCCGAGCGCGGCTGGTGGTTCGCCGGCTCCCGCGCCCCGGCGGAGCGCCGCGCCCTGCTGCGCCGCTACGTGCGCGGCACCCGCGCCCTGTTCGGGGCCGGGCGGCCGGGCGTGCTCTGGCTGCGGGCCGGGGCCGCCGACCTGCCGGCGGTGCCGGGCGGCCTCCGGCTGGTCCGGCCGCTGCACCCGGTGGCGCGGCTCGCGGCGCCGTGGGAGGACGTGGACGGCTGGTACGCCGCCCTCCCCCGCTCGCGGCGCGCCGACCTGCGGCGGCAGCGGCGCGGCCTGTCCCACCTGGATTGCCGTGTCGGGCCCGCCGCCGCGCTGACGACCGGGGCGGAGGCCGCCGCTCTCCTGTGGGGCAACGAGGACAAGTACCGGGCCGGTCGGTTCCCCGCCCCGCCGCTCGCGCTGCCCTACCTGGAGGCGCTGGTGCGGCGGCCCGACGTCCTCGCCGTCACCTACCGCGACGCCCGCGAGCGGCTCGCCGGCGTCGGGCTCGTGCTGGACCACCCGCGGTGGCCGCTGTACTGGCGGTGGGGGGCACTGCCCGCCCGGCACCTGTACTTCGATGCCTACACGCGGCTGCTGGAATGGGCGATCGGCGCGGGCCGGGCCGGGCTCGTCCTCGGCAAGGGCAAGCCGGAGCTGAAGGCGTCCCTCGGCGCCGAGCTCGTCCCCTCCTACGCGATCGCGACGGCGCTGTGACCGGCGCGGGCGGCCCCGCGACGGTCCACGCGGCGGTCCGCGGGGCGCTCGCGCGCCCGGCGGTGCGGTGGATGGCGCCGCTGCTGGCGGGCCGGGCCGCGTTCCGGGTGGTGCTGTACCTGTCGGGGCCGCTGCTGCTCCTGGCCTGGGGGCGCGGCGCCTTCAACGGGTACGCCGCCGCCGTCGGCTCGGTGACGTGGCTCACCGTGCTGGTGCAGGCGGGGCCGGAGAAGGCCGTCCTGAAGCTGGTGCCCCGCTCCCGGCGCACGCGCGGCGACCTGCTGCGGCCGCTGCGCGCGATGGTGGCGTGGCTGCCGGTCCCGGCGGCCCTCGCGACCCTCGCCGCGCTCGCGGCGGCCCCGTCGGCGACCGCGACGCTGTACCTGGCGGCGGCCGCGTTCCAGGTCGCGATCGGCTGCACGCTGCTCGGCACCGCGCTGCACCGCTCGCTCGGCCGGTCCCGGCCCGACCTCGCCGCCTACGCGGTGCTGACGGCCGGCATCGCCGCCGCGACCGGCCTCGCCCTCCTCTGGACGCCGGCGCCGCAGCTCTACCTCGCGGGGCTGATGGGCGTCTGCATGCTGGTGAACGTCGTGCTGGTGCGGGCGCTGCCGGTCCCGCGCCCGGCGGGGCGGCGCGGCGTCCGCGGGCTGCTCGCCGGGACGGTCCTGCTGATGGGCGCCCCCGAGGTCATGACCAACGCCGCGACGAGCCTGCTCTACGTGGAGCTCGCGCTCGGCCCGCACGCCGGGCAGAGCGGCCGCCTCTACCTGGTGCTGACGGTCTGGTCGCTGGTGATCGTGACCGGCTACTTCGTGCAGCGGATGCTGCAGCCCGCCGCGTCGGCGCGGCTGAGCGGCGAGGGCGCGGCGGCCGGGCAGGCGCGGGCCCGCCGGATCGCCTGGTCGGTCCTCGCGGCCAGCGCGGCGTGGCTCGCCGCCGCGGGCGCCGTCCTCGCCGCGCTCGGCCCGCACCGGGCGGCGTCGGTCCCGGTGCTGGCGGTCCTGCTGCTCAGCCGCGCCCCGCTCTACCTGCTCATGGCCTACGCCGCCTACCTGCTGGAGAACACCGGCGGACGGGACCTGCGGACCAGCGCGGCGGGCGGCGCCGCCGGCCTCGCCGCGGTCGTGCTGGCCGGGGCGGCCGCGGTGCCGCTCTGGGGCGCGGCGGGCGCGGTGTACGCGCTCGGGGCCAAGGACCTGGTGCTCGGGGCCGTCGTCGCCGCCCGCACCGGCCGCCGCCCCTGAGCGGGGTCAGCGGTTGCGGGACCGCATGTTGCGCACGCTCTTGCTCGTCTCGTACCCGCTCTGGTCGTCGTCGCTCACGTCGTCGCGGTCGGTGAACATCGCGACGAACGCCACCAGCAGGCCGACCCCGCCGATCCAGGGCGCCCGCCAGTAGAAGCTGAGGCCGATGCAGACCGCAGCGACAGCGAGCAGGAACAGGAGCTTCACGTCGCACCCCTCGACCGCGAGCGGACGGCCGCCCGTCGGCCGTCCGAAGAACTAGAACACGTTCCCATTGCGGAGTCAACGAGTAATGGAGGACTTACCGACCCCGCTCCCCGCATCCTGGCACGCCGCGGCCCGCCGCGGGAAGACTCCCGGGCGGGCCGCACGCGCACGCGCCGCTACTTGCGCTTGCCGCGCTTCTCGCGGATCTTCATGGTGATGTCCAGGGGCGTGCCCTCGAAGCCGAACTCCTCGCGCAGCCGCCGCTCGATGAAGCGCCGGTAGCCCTCCTCCAGGAACCCCGAGGTGAACAGCACGAACCGGGGCGGCCGCACGCCCGCCTGGGTGGCGAACAGGACGCGCGGCTGCTTGCCGCCGCGGATCGGGTGCGGGTGCGAGCTCACCAGGTCGGCGAAGAACTGGTTCAGCTTGGACGTCGGCACCCGGGTGCCCCAGCCCTCCAGCGCCGTCTCGATCGCCGGGACGAGCTTCTCCATGTGCCGGCCGGTGCGGGCGGAGATGTTCGCCCGCGGCGCCCAGCGGGCGTTGTGCAGCTGCCGGTCGATCTCGCGCTCCAGGTAGTGGCGGCGCTCCTCGTCCAGCAGGTCCCACTTGTTGTAGGCGATGACCAGGGCGCGGCCCGAGTCCACCACCATGGAGATGATCCGCAGGTCCTGCTCGGCGAGCGGCTCGTCGGCGTCGACCAGCACCACCGCGACCTCGGCGCGCTCCAGCGCCGACTGCGTGCGCAGCGTGGCGTAGAAGTCGGCGCCCTGGTTCTCGCGGTGGCGGCGGCGGATGCCGGCGGTGTCGATGAACCGCCACACCTTGCCGCCGAGCACGATCTCCTCGTCGATCGGGTCGCGGGTGGTGCCCGCCACCGCGTCGACGACGGCCCGGTTCTCCCCCGCCAGCTTGTTCAGCAGGCTGGACTTGCCGACGTTCGGGCGGCCGAGCAGCGCGACCCGGCGCGGCCCGGCGGCGACGCCGAAGGTCTCCGGCGGCGCCTCGGCGGGCAGCGCCTCCAGGACCGCGTCCAGCAGGTCGCCGCTGGAGCGGCCGTGCAGCGCGCTCACCGGGTGCGGCTCGCCGATGCCGAGGCCCCACAGGACGGCGGCGTCGGCCTCGGCGGCGATGTCGTCGACCTTGTTGGCGACCAGCACCACCGGCTTGCCGGACCGGCGCAGGATCTCCACCACGGCCTCGTCCACGTCGGTGGCGCCGACGGTGGCGTCCACCACGAACATCACCACGTCGGCGAGGTCCACCGCGAGGCGGGCCTGCTCGGCGATGGCGGCGGCGAGGCCGGTCTCGTCGGGCAGCCAGCCGCCGGTGTCCACCACGGTGAAGCGGCGGCCGCTCCAGGTCGCGTCGTAGGCGACCCGGTCGCGGGTCACCCCCGGCACGTCCTCCACGACCGCCTCGCGGCGGCCGATGATCCGGTTGACCAGGGTCGACTTGCCGACGTTCGGCCGGCCGACGACCGCCACGACCGGCGCGGGCGGCAGCTCCGCCTCGTCCTCGGGTCCGGTGTCCAGATCGATGTCCAGGCCCGCCTCGGCGGCCTCCTGGTAGTCGTATTCGCTCACGATGCATCCCCCGCGGGGCGTAGCGGCGCCGCGCGCCGCCCCCGCTCAATCAACGTTCTTGGTGAGGCGGACGACCGCCTCGATGACCTCGGCGAGGCTGAGCTCGGTCGAGTCGATCTCGTGCGCGTCCGCCGCCTTCGCCAGCGGGGACGCCTTCCGGGAGGAGTCCAGCCGGTCCCGGCGGGCCTGCTCGGCCTGCGTGACCGCGACCGAGGCGCCGGGGTCGGCGGCCAGGTCCCTGGCGCGGCGGGCCGCGCGGGCCTCCTCGCTCGCCGTCAGGTAGACCTTGACGGGCGCGTCCGGCGCGACGACGGTGCCGATGTCGCGGCCCTCGACCACGATGCCGCCCGCGCCGATCGCGGCGCGCTGCAGCTCCACCAGGCGCGCCCGCACCTCGGGCACCGCCGACACCGCGCTCACCGCGTTGGTGACGGTGCGGGTGCGGATCGGCTCGGACACGTCCGTCCCGTCCACCGCGATCGTCGGGCGGTCGGGGTCGGTGCCCGACTCCAGCACCGGCTCGGCGGCGCGGGCCGCGACGGCCGCGGCGTCCTCGACCGGGACGCCGTGCTCCAGCATCCACCACGTCATGGCGCGGTACATGGCGCCGGTGTCGAGGTAGCGGAGCCCGAGCGCGCGGGCCACGCCCTTGGACGCGCTGGACTTGCCCGACCCGGACGGGCCGTCCATGGCGATGACGAGCGACACGGGCGCTCCCTTTCAGTGACGTCTGCGGTGCTGCTGGCGCAGCGGGAATGACGGGGTGCCCCGTAGTCCCCCGCGGACCGGCCCCAACCGCCCAGGTTACCGGCACCGGGCGACCGCCGATCACGGTTCGGCCGGGGCGGGTCAGCCCGGGACCGACCAGCCGCGGGCGCGCAGCTCGGCGGTGAGGGTCTCGGCGGCCTCCGGCGCCACCGCGATCTCCAGGGCGCCGAGGTCGCGGCCCGGCGAGTGCTCGATGGTGACGTCCTCGATGTTGACCCCGGCGATCCCGGCCGCCTGGAAGATCATCGCCAGCTCGCCGGGGCGGTCGGGGATCATCACGGTGACGGTGGCGTAGGTGCGCGGCGCGCTGCCGTGCTTGCCGGGGATGCGGGCGCGCCCGGCGTTGCCGCGCAGCAGCAGGTCGGCGACGTGCACCGCGGCGCCCTCGCTGCCGTCGCGCAGCAGCGAGGCGGCCACCGCGAGGTCGGTCGCGACGGCCTCCAGGACGTCGGCGACCGGCTCGGCGTTGGCGGTGAGGATGCCGATCCAGAGGCGCGGGTCGCTCGCGGCGATCCGGGTGACGTCGCGTACGCCCTGCCCGGCCAGGCCGAGCGCGGTGCCGTCGGCGCCGGTGAGGCGGGCCGCGACGGCGGCCGACACCACGTGCGGGGCGTGCGAGACGAGCGCCACGGCCCGGTCGTGCTCGTCCGGCGCCACCGTGGCGGGCTCGGCGCCGCAGGCCCGGACGAGCGCGGTGACGGCCGCCAGGGCGTCCTCGCCGGTGCCGGGCGTCGGGCAGAGCGCCCAGGGGCGGCCGAGGAACAGGTCGGCGCGGGCCGCGGCCGGCCCGGACCGCTCGCGCCCGGCCAGCGGGTGGCCGGCGACGAAGCGGGTGAGGTCGCAGCCGAGCTCGGCGGCCTGCGCGATCGGCAGCGCCTTCACCGACGCGACGTCGGTGTAGGCGGTGGCGAGGCCGCGCTTCTGGGCGTCCAGCAGGGTGACCGCGACGGCGGCGGGCGGGACGGCGAGCACCGCGAGGTCGGCGGGCCCGTCCAGGGCGCCGTCCGGGAGGGCGGTGCCGGCGCCGAGCTCCACGGCGACGGCGAGGGCGGCCCGGTCGCGGTCGGTGAGCAGCACCTCGGCGCCGCGCTCGCGCAGCGCCAGCGCGATCGACGTCCCGATCAGCCCGGTACCGACGACGATCACGCGTGCGGGGACGCCCTGTTCAGCCACCCGACCAGGGTAGCGGCCCGCGCGGGACACCGATCACCGCGCGGGCCGCGCCCGCGTCATCGCGCCCGCGTCACTGCGCGATGTCGAGCCGCAGCGCGGTCGCGCCGCGCAGGTAGACGTGCTGGACCTCGGCGCGCGGGCGGTCCGTCGCGACGTGCGCCATGAGCCGGATCACCCGCGGCAGCGCGTGCGGGACGGCGATCTCCGACGCGCAGATCAGCGGGACCTCGTGAAAGCCGAGCTTGCGGGCGGCGAGCGCGGGGAACTCCGCGGTGAGGTCGGGCGTCGCGGTGAAGATCACGCTGATCACGTCGTCGGTGGTCAGCGCGTTGCGCGCCAGCACCGCCGCCACCAGCTCGGTCGTCGCCTCCAGGATCTGGTCCCGGTCGTCGGCCTCGACCTGCGTCGCGCCCCGAACCGCCCGTACCGCCACGCTCGTCCTCCTCGCGTCCCGCGGGCGCCGCCCGCGCCCTCCGCCTACGGCTGCCGCCGCCTACATCCCGACGGCCTTGTACAGCTCGCCGACCTCCCGGGTGGTGAGCGCGCGGATGCCGCCGGGGCTCAGCTGGCCCAGCTTGATCGGCCCGAACTCTACGCGGGCGAGCTGCTGGACCGGGAACCCGACCTCCTTCAGCAGCCGCCGCACGATGTGCTTGCGGCCCTCGTGCAGGGTGATCTCGACCAGCACCCGCCGGCCCGCCTGGTCGAAGATGCGGAACCGGTCGGCCTTGGCCGGGCCGTCCTCCAGCATGACGCCCTGGCGGAGCCGCTTGCCGAGGTCGCGGGGGATCGGGCCGTGCACCTCGGCGAGGTAGACCTTGTCGACGCCGAAGCTCGGGTGGGTGAGCCGGTGCGCGAGCTCGCCGTCGTTGGTGAGCAGGATGAGGCCCTCGGTGTCGGTGTCCAGGCGGCCGACGTGGAACAGCCGCTCGGGCACCTCGACGTAGTCGGCGAGGGACTTGCGGCCCCGCTCGTCGGACATGGTGGACACCACGCCGCGCGGCTTGTTGATCATGTAGTAGCGCATCTCGGCGCGGGTCTCCACCCGGGCGCCGTCGACGTGGATGACGGCGGTCCGCGGGTCGACGCGCTCGCCGAACCGGAACACCTTCTTGCCGTCGACGGTGACCCGGCCCTCGCCGATCAGTTCCTCGCAGTGGCGGCGGCTGCCGATCCCGGCGTCCGCCAGGACCTTCTGCAGGCGTACGCCTTCGTTCTCGCTCACGTTCCCTCGATGATGTCGTCGGGCAGGTCGTCGGGCAGGAAGGGGGCCAGCTCGGGCAGCTCGTCCAGCGAGCGCAGCCCGAGCCGTTCCAGGAAGTAGCCCGTCGTGCGGTACAGGTGCGCCTGGGTCTCGGTGTCCTGCCCGGCCTCCTCGATGAGGCCGCGCAGGGTCAGGGTGCGCATCACGCCGTCGCTGTTGACGCCGCGCACCGCCGAGACGCGCGCGCGGCTCACCGGCTGCCGGTAGGCGACCACCGCGAGGGTCTCCAGGGCGGCCTGGGTGAGCCGGGCCTGCTGGCCGTCGGTGACGAAGCGCTCCACGACCGGCGCGCAGACGTCCCGGGTGTAGAACCGCCAGCCGCCGGCCGCCTCCCTCAGGTCGAACCCGCGGCCCTGCGCGGTGTATTCCGCGCTGAGCTCGCGGAGCGTCGCGGCGATCTCGTGGCGGGGCCGCTCCAGCAGCTGGGCGAGGGTGATCTCGCCCACCGGCTCGTCCACCACCAGCAGGATCGCCTCGACGGACGCGCGCAGCCCCGGCAGGGCGGCGTCCGGCGGTGCCCCGGCAGGGGCGGCCCCGTCCGGGGCGGGGGTCTCGGTCATGCGCCCTTCTCGTCGTCGGTGGGCCGCGCGGGCGCGCCCTCGTAGTCGTCGCCGACGCTGACGTCGCCCTCGTCGGTCCCGGTCCAGGTGATGCCGAGCACGCCGAGCGGCTCGGGCTGGTCGAAGGCGACGGCCCTCTCCCGGTACAGCTCCAGCAGGGCCAGGAAGCGGGCCACCACCTCGAAGGTGCCGGCGGCGTCCTCGACCAGCACGCCGAAGGTGGTCTCCCGCAGCTCGCGCAGCCGGGCGACCACGATCTCGGCCTGCTCCTTGACGCTCGCCTTCGGCTGGTACATGTGCTCGACCGACACCGACGGCGGCGCCTTCGGCGCCATCGCCTTGGCGGCCAGCTCGGCGAACCGGTCCGGCCCGATGCCGAGCAGCACCTCCGGCAGCAGGTTCGCGAACCGCGGCTCCATCGGCACGAGCCGCGGGAACCTGCGGCCCTGCTCGGCCATCATGCCCGCCAGCACCTGCGCGACGTCCTTGTAGGCGCGGTACTGCAGCAGCCGCGCGAACAGCAGGTCGCGGGCCTCCAGCAGCGCCAGGTCCTCCTCGTCGTCCACCTCGCCGGACGGCAGCAGCCGCGCGGCCTTCAGGTCGAGCAGGGTGGCGGCGACGAGCAGGAAGTGCGTCGTCTGGTCGAGGTCCCACTCCTTGCCGTGCGCGTTGATGTGCGCCAGGAAGTCGTCGGTGACCTTGTGCAGCGACACCTCGGTGATGTCGAGCTTGTGCTTGGAGATGAGGCCGAGCAGCAGGTCGAAGGGGCCCTCGAAGTTCTCCAGGTGCACCTGGAAGCCCTGGTGCTGCTGTTCGGCGTCCGGCTCCTGCACGGATGCGGCTGGTGGGGTCACGAGAGAGAACGGTAACCGAAGCGGCCGCGCGGACCGGCATCGAAGCGCGAACCGGCGCCCCGTCCGGCCGCGGACGGGGCGCCCGGCGGCCCGGCTACTCGACGAGCTTCCAGCGCTCCAGGACCTCGCGGGCGAGGCCCCGGTAGGCGTTGGCGCCCATCGAGGTGGGGTCGAAGTAGGTGATCGGCTCGCCGGCGACGGTGGCGTCGGGGAACCGCACCGTCCGGTTGATCACGGTGTGGAAGACCTTGTCGCCGAACGCCTCGACGATGCGGCCGAGCACCTCGCGGGTGTGCAGGGTGCGCGAGTCGTACATGGTGCCGAGGACGCCGTCGATGACCAGGTCCGGGTTGATCCGGGCCTGCACCTTGTCGATCGTCTCCATCAGCAGCGCGACGCCGCGCATGGCGAAGTACTCGCACTCCAGCGGGATCAGCACGCCGGCGCTCGCGGCGAGCGCGTTGATGGTGAGCAGGCCGAGGGAGGGCTGGCAGTCGATGAGGATGTAGTCGTAGTGCGGGATCGCCGACTTCAGCGACCCGGCGAGGATGTACTCGCGGCCGACCTCGTGGACGAGCTGCACTTCGGCGCCCGACAGGTCGATGTTGCTCGGCAGCAGGTCCATGCCGTCGACACCGGTCTCGATGACGACGTCCTCCCACTCGGTGTCGTGCTCGAGCAGCAGGTTGTGGATCGTGACGTCGAGCTGGCGCGGGTCGCCCTTGCCGAGGCCGACCGACAGGGCGCCCTGGGGGTCGAAGTCGACGAGCAGGACGCGGCGCCCGTACTCGGCGAGCGCGGCGCCGAGGTTGATGGTCGTCGTCGTCTTGCCGACGCCGCCCTTCTGGTTGCAGATCGACACGATCCGCGCGGGACCGTGCTCGGCGAGCGGTTCCGGGGTCGGGAACACCGGCACGGGTCGCTGAGTGGGCCCGAGCGCTCGGCTCGGGTCGGTCTCTATGGTCGCGGAGGCGAGGCCCTCCGGAGCCTGTGTGCTGGTCACCCGATCCCTCCCCGGCAGCCCGAAAATGCCACCCGAATCACTGGGACTCTATGGCTTGACCCTCATCGTCTCAAGCCGACGCGCGTCGATAGTCGGGATTTGTCACCGGCGGGCACGGCCCCGCTGATCAGCCCCGGGCACGCGGATGGGAGGTCGCGTAGACCTCGCGCAGCAATTGCACCGTGACCAAAGTGTAGACCTGTGTCGTGGTCACCGAGGCGTGTCCGAGCAATTCCTGGACGACCCGTACATCGGCCCCGCCGTCGAGCAGATGTGTCGCGAACGAATGCCGCAATGTATGGGGGGACACATCGGTCAGACCGGCGCGTCCGGCGGCGGCGTGCAGCACCATCCAGGCGCCCTGCCGCGACAGCCGGCCGCCGCGGGCGTTGAGGAACAGCGCGGGCCCGCCGCGCCCGCCCTTGGTCAGCTCGGGCCGCGCCCGCACGGTGTAGGACTCGACGGCGCGGCGGGCGTAGTCGCCCATCGGCACGACGCGGGTCTTGCCGCCCTTGCCCGCGACGCGCGCGAAGCCCTCGTCCAGGTCCAGGTCGTCCAGGTCGAGGCCGACCGCCTCGGAGATCCGCGCGCCCGACCCGTACAGCAGCTCCAGCAGGGCGCGGTCGCGGAGGCCGCGCGCGGTGCCGGGGTCGCCGGCGGCGTTCAGCAGGCGCTCGACGTCGCCGACGGAGATCGCCTTGGGCAGCCGGCGCGGCGGGGTGGGCGGCTTGACGTCGCGGGCCGGGTCGGCGGCGGCGAGTCCCTCGCGGAGCGCGAAGCGGTGCAGGCCGCGGACGGCGACGACGGCGCGGGCGGCGGACCCGGCGGCGAGCGGCGGGTGCTCGGCGTCGCCCTCGCGGAGCCCGACGAGGAAGGCCCGCACGTCGTCCTCGCCGACCTCGCCGATCGCGTCCCGGCCGCGAGCGGCGAGCACCTCGGTGTAGCGGCGCAGGTCGCGCCGGTAGGACGACAGGGTGTTGGCGGCGAGGCCGCGCTCGACGGCCAGGTGCCCGAGGTAGGTGCGCACGGCGGCCTCCAGCCCGGCCGCGCCCGCGCCGGGGTCCGCGCCCGCGCTCACGGACGTGCTCGGGGACGTGCTCGGGGACAGTGCGGCACCTCTTCTGGACGGGTCGGCCGTACGGTACGTGCCCCATCATGCCGGTTCCCGGCCCCGATACGGCGAAGGACGCCCCCGTGCCGGGCCGCGGCGCCGGGGACGTCCTTCGGAGGCGGGCCGGCGCTACTCCTCGGGCGCGTCGGCGGGCCGCAGGGAGCGGTAGCCGTCGTCGCGGGCGGCGCGCAGCGCGAGCACGCCGACGGCCGTGAGGGTGTTGTGGACGTGCCCGGCGAGGACCTTGGCGACGGCCTCGTCCAGGGGCACCCAGACGACCGGCATGTCGGCCTCCTCGTGCACCCGCTCGAAGTCGATCTCGCCGTCGGGGACCTCGGTCAGGTCGCGGGCGAGGAACACCCGGGACCGCTCGTCGGCCATGCCCGGCGTCGGGTAGATGTCGACCAGGGTGTCCCAGCGGGCGGCCCGGTACCCGGCCTCCTCCAGCAGCTCGCGGGCGGCGAGGTCGCGGAGCGGCTCGCCGGCCTTGTCCCGCAGGCCGGCCGGGATCTCCCAGAGGAGCCGGCCGACGGCGTGCCGGTACTGGCGGATCAGCAGGACGCGGCCGGCGCCGTCCAGCGCGACGATGCCGACCGACCCCTGGTGCTCGATGACGTCGCGGCGGGCGGTCTCGGTGCCGTCGCCCTTCGGCATGGTCACCCGGTCGCTGCGGACCTTGAAGATCGGGCCGTCGTAGGCGGTCTCGCTGCCGGTGACGTCCCAGCGCTCGGGCACGTCGCGGACGTCGGCCGGGCCGAGGCCGCGGGCGCGGTCCCCCGCGGGGCCGCTCACGCGCCGGCCCCGTCGGCGCCGCTGCCCTCGCCGCGGTCCGCGTAGGCGATGGCGGCCTCGACGAGGCCGGTGAACAGCGGATGCGGGCGGGTCGGGCGGGACCGGAACTCCGGGTGCGCCTGGGTGCCGACGAAGAACGGGTGGACCTCGCGCGGCAGCTCGACGTACTCGACGAGGCGGCCGTCGGGCGACAGGCCGCTGAACACGATGCCGGCCTTCTCCAGCTGCGGCCGGTAGGCGTTGTTCACCTCGTAGCGGTGCCGGTGCCGCTCGGACGCCTTGGCCTCGCCGTACAGCTCGCGGACGATGGATCCCTCGGCGAGGTCGGCGGGGTACATGCCGAGCCGCATGGTGCCGCCCATGTCGCGCTCGCCGGCGACGACGTCGAGCTGGTCGGCCATGGTCGCCACGATCGGGTCGGTGGCGCCCGGGTCGAACTCGGTGCTGCCGGCGCCGGCGACGCCGGCCAGGTCGCGGGCCGCCTCGATGACCATGCACTGCAGGCCGAGGCAGATGCCGAGCAGCGGGACGCGGTGCTCGCGGGCGTGCCGGATCGCGCCGAGCTTGCCCTCGATGCCGCGCACGCCGAAGCCGCCGGGGATGAGCACGCCGTCGACGCCGGCGAGCTCGCGGGCGGCGCCCTCGGGGGTCTCGCAGTCGTCGGACTTGACCCAGCGGATGTGGACCTTGGCGTCGTTGCCGAACCCGCCGTGGCGGAGCGCCTCGGTGACCGACAGGTAGGCGTCGGGCAGGTCGATGTACTTGCCGACGAGGGCGATGGTGACCTCGCGGGCGGGCTTGTGGACGCGGCGCAGCAGCTCGTCCCAGGCGCCCCAGTCGACGTCGCGGAACGGCAGGTCGAGGCGGCGCACGACGTAGGCGTCGAGGCCCTCGGCGTGCAGCACCTTCGGGATGTCGTAGATGCTGGCGGCGTCCACCGCCGACACCACGGCCTCGCGGTCCACGTCGCACATCAGGCTGATCTTGTGCTTGAGGCCGTCGGTGATGGGGCGATCCGAGCGGCACACGATGGCGTCGGGCTGGATGCCGATGGAGCGGAGCGCAGCGACCGAGTGCTGCGTCGGCTTGGTCTTCAGCTCGCCGGACGGGCCGATGTAGGGCAGCAGCGACACGTGCAGGAAGAAGCAGTTGTCGCGGCCGATCTCGTGCCGGATCTGGCGGACCGACTCCAGGAACGGCAGCGACTCGATGTCGCCGACGGTGCCGCCGACCTCGGTGATGACCAGGTCGACGTCGTCGCCAGCCATCCCGCGGATGCGGTCCTTGATCTCGTTGGTGATGTGCGGGATCACCTGGACGGTGTCGCCCAGGTACTCCCCGCGGCGCTCCTTGGCGATCACGTTGGAGTAGACCTGGCCGGTGGTGACGTTGGCCGACCCGTGCAGCTCGGTGTCGAGGAAGCGCTCGTAGTGGCCGATGTCCAGGTCGGTCTCGGCGCCGTCGTCGGTGACGAACACCTCGCCGTGCTGGAAGGGGTTCATCGTGCCGGGGTCGACGTTGAGGTAGGGGTCCAGCTTCTGCATGGTGACCCGGAGGCCGCGCAGGGTGAGGAGCCGGCCGAGGCTGGACGCCGTCAGGCCCTTGCCCAGGCTGGAGGCGACACCGCCGGTGACGAAGAGATGCTTGGTAGGACGCGTCCTACCGGTGGCTGCCGAAGGCAAGAAGTCACTCCCGTGGTCGTTGCGAGGCGGACGAAGCGCACTGTCCACGGGCCACCAGGATAACAAACGCCGATCGGTGCGCCGTCCGGGACGCGCCCGGACGGGCGAGGGCGGCCCCCGGTCGGTGCGCGGCGGCCCCGCCCCGCGGCCGTGCGGGCCGCGGGGGCGGGCGCGGGGCCGTCGATTCGGCGGTCGGCGCGCCTTACAGGCGCGGCGCGCCGGTCGGCATGATGGTGCGCAGCTGCCGGGTCAGCTCGTCGATCAGCGAGCGGGCCTGGTCGGCGGACTGGCGGGCGGCGTCGCGCTCCTGGGACAGCTCGGCGATCACCGCGCGCTGCTCGGTGACGGCCTGGGCGAGCTGGTCGACCCACTGGTCGCGCTCGGCGAGCTTCTCGGCGATGGCGTCGCGCTCGGCGGCGAGCTGGCGGAGGCCGGTGACGGCCTTCTCCTTCTCGCGGGCCTCGGAGTCGGCGCGGCCGCGCGCGATGGTGAGCTCGGACTCGGCGCGGGTCTGCGCCTGCACGGCCGTCTGGCGGGCGCCCTCGGCGGTGTCGCGGGCCTTGGCCATCTCGGCGAGAGCCTGCTCGGCCTTCTGCGCGGCGTCCAGGGCCTGCGCGGCGGCGTCGCGGGCCTGCTGGCGGTCGGCCTCGGCGGCGGCGATCATCTTCTGCGCCTCGGCGGCGCGGCGCTCGGCGTCCTGGGCGCGGCGCTCGGCGTCGCCGGCGCGGCTGTCGGCGCCCTTGGCGCGCAGCTCGTGCTCGCCGGCGCGCCGCTCGTGCTCCTTGGCCCGGCCCTCGGCGGCGGTGGCGCGGATGCGCGCCTCCTCCAGGTCCTTGGCGTGCTGGCCGACGGCGTGCTGGAAGTTCTTGACCGCCATCTCGGTCTCGGCGAGCTTGGCGCGGTGCTGGCCGAGGTCGCCGTGCGCGGCCTCCAGCGCCCGCGACAGCTCGGCGGCCTGCTCGCCGATGCGGTCGCGCTCGGCCTCGACGGCGCGGCGGCCGTTGACGGCGTCCTCGACGGCGCGCAGCGCGTCGTCGCGGGCCTCGCTCATCGCGTCGCGCTGGGTGATGGCCTGGCGAACGGTCGCCTCGGTCTCGGCGATGCGCTGCTCGGCCTGCGCGACGGCGGCCTGCGCCTGCTCCAGCTGCGCGCGGGCCTGGTCGGCCTGCGCGCGGTGCTGCTCGGCCTGGGCGCGGTGCTGCTCGGCCTGCCCGCGGGCCTGGTCGGCCTGGGCGCGGCCCTGCTGGGCCTGGTTCCAGGCGGCGGCGGCGTCGCGCTGGGCGTTGTCCTTCTCCTCCTGCAGCGCGGCGATCTGCTGGACGGCCTCGGCCTGCACGTCGGCGAGCTTGCGCTCGGCCTCGGCGAGCTTGCGCTCGGCTTCCACGGCGCGGCGGTCGGCCTGCTCGGCCTGCCCGCGGGCGCGCTGCACCTCGCCCCACGCCGCGGCGGCGTCGCGCTGGGCGGACTCCTTCTCGGCGGTGAGGGCCTGGATCTGGGCGGCGCTCTCCTGCTGGACCTCGCCGACGCGGCGCTCGGCCTCCACCACCCGGCGGTCGGCCTGCTCGGCCTGCCCGCGGGCGCGCTGGACCTCGCCCCAGGCGGCGGCGGCGTCGCGCTGCGCGGCCTCCTTCTCAGCCTGGACGGCGGCGACCTGCGACGCCGCGTCGTTCTGCGCCTCGTTGACCTTGCGCTCGCCGGCGACCAGCGCGTCGCCGACGAGGTCGGCCATCTGGCGCAGCCGCTCGACGATGTCCCAGGGCTGGGCGGCGGGCACGATCGCCTCGGCCTCGGGGGCGGGGCGGGGCGCCTGGGCGGGCCGCGGGGCGGCCAGGTCGGGCTTGCCGCCGGTGCGCAGGGGCCAGGGCGAGGCGGCGTCCGGAACGCCGCGCGAACCACCCGATCCGTTGAGCTCGCTCACGTCTCTCCTCGCCTGTTCGCCGCTCTCCTCGCCTGACGGCTCGCCGCATGGCTCACAAAAGGCACTCTAGTGCCGTCCCGCAGAACGTTTGCCCAGTTTGGGGTTTAGTTTCGTGATCCCCCCGGTCCCGCCGCGAAAGATCGCCCCCGGTTCCGGGCGGTCCGGGCCTACCCCGGGCGGGATGGAAGAATCTTCGGCCATGGAGGAGCTGCGCACCCTGTACCCGCCGATCGAGCCGTCCGAATCCGGGCTTCTGGAGGTCGGCGCCGGGAACGAGATCTACTGGGAGGTCTGCGGGAACCCGGCCGGCAAGCCCGTCGTCATGCTGCACGGCGGCCCCGGCGGCGGCTGCACCGCCGAGCACCGGCGCCAGTTCGACCCCGACGCCTACCGCATCGTCCTGTTCGACCAGCGCAACTGTGGCCGGAGTAGGCCGCACGCGAGCGATCCGTCGGTGTCGCTGGAGGACAACACCACCTGGAACCTGGTCGCCGACATCGAGCGGCTGCGCGAGCACCTCGGCGTCGAGCGCTGGATGGTGTTCGGCGGCTCGTGGGGCAGCGCGCTGGCGCTGGCCTACGCCGAGACGCACCCGGACCGCGTCACCGAGCTGGTGCTGCGCGGCATCTTCACGCTGCGCCCGTTCGAGCTGTACTGGTTCTACCAGGAGGGCGCCTCGCTGCTCGTCCCCGACCGCTGGGAGGAGTACCTGGCGCCGATCCCCGAGGACGAGCGCGAGGACCTGCTGTCGGCCTACCACGAGCGGCTGGAGTCCCCCGACCCCGCGATCCGCGTCCCGGCGGCGCAGGCGTGGGCGCGCTGGGAGGGCGCGTCGGTCACGCTGCTGCCGAACCCCGAGCTGGTGGAGCACTTCGGCGGCGAGGACTACGCGGTGGCGTTCGCCCGGATCGAGAACCACTACTTCGTCAACGAGGGGTTCCTGGAGGACGAGCAGCTCATCCGCGACGTCGACAGGATCCGGCACATCCCGGCCGTCATCGTGCAGGGCCGCTACGACCTGTGCACGCCCGCCGCCACCGCCTGGGACCTGCACCGCGCCTGGCCCGAGGCCGAGTTCCACCTGGTGCCCGACGCCGGGCACGCCTTCGACGAGCCGGGCATCCTGCACCGCCTCATCGAGGCCACCGACCGCTTCGCCCGCTCCTGACCCGCGTCCCGGCCCGGACGCCGCCACTGCGGCGCCGTCCGGGCCGGGGTGACACATCCCACAGAATCGATCGCGTCGCCGCCGGAATGGTGCGGCGCAAATCCCGCTAGCCGCGCCGACTGTTCACCGGAACTCTTCGCTCCGGCCACGTTCGACCCGCTTTTTGCGCCATTCCGGCCCTTCGCTAAATTCCCGGCCCATGGCACCGAACCCCGCGGCGGACCAGGTGGTCCTCCGGCGACCGGCGATCGAGGACGGGCCGCTTCTCTGGCGCCTGGCCCGCGACTCCGGCGTCCTGGACGTCAACTCCCCCTACGCCTACGCCCTGTGGTGCCGCGACTTCGCCGCCACCTCCGTCATCGCCCGGGACGGCGGCCGCGCCTGCGGCTTCGCCACCGGCTACGCGCGGCCGGACGCCCCCGACACCCTTTTCGTGTGGCAGGTGGCCGTGGACCGCGACCACCGCGGCCTGGGCCTGGCCCGCCGCATGCTCGACGAGCTGGTCCGCCGCCCGGCGCCGCGGCCCACCCGCTTCGTGGAGGCGACCGTCACCCCGTCCAACACCGCCTCGGCGGCCCTGTTCGCCTCCTTCGCCCGCGACCGCGGCTGCCCCCTGACCCGCACCCCGCTCTTCGCCCCCGCCCACCTCGACGGCCACGAACCCGAGCACCTCCACCGCCTCGGCCCCCTCCCGGACCGCCCCGCCGCCCCCTGACCGAACCGCGTTCGGTACCGTGGCGGGCGGGGAGTGCCCGCGCGGGCGCCCGGGAGGAGACACCGGTGGTGATGCATGACTGACGGCGCGGCCATCGCGGGGCTCGGCATGACCGAGCTGGGCAAGGTGTACGGGCGCAGCCCGCGGCGGCTCGCGGCCGACGCGGTGCGGCTGGCGGCCGCCGACGCGGGCCTCGCCCTGGCCGACCTGGACGGCCTCCTGGTCAGCCACGGCATGGGCGGCTCCCCCGGCATCGAGCTCGCCGACGCGCTCGGCCTGCGCGACCTGCGGCTGCTCACGCAGATGAACTCCTTCGGCGCGACCGCCGGCGCGATGATCTCCTACGCGGCGATGTCGGTCGCCTCGGGCGCGGCGTCCACCGTCGCCTGCGTGTTCGCCGACGCGCCGCTGAAGCCGAAGCAGTCGGCGGGCTCGGCCTACCACCGCGACGCGCGCGAGTGGTACGGGTTCGGCGGCATGACCGCGGCGCTCGGCCTGCGCAGCGTCAACGCCTTCTACGCCCTGGCCGCGCAGCGCCACATGGCGCGTTACGGCACGACGAGCGAGCAGCTCGGCGCGATCGCCGTCAGCACCCGGCAGTGGGCCGCGCGCAACCCGCTCGCCCAGATGCGCGAGCCGATCACGATCGAGGACCACCAGGCGTCCCGCTGGGTCGCCGAGCCGCTGCACCTGCTGGACTGCTGCCTGGTGTCCAACGGCGCGATCGCCGTCATCGTCACCTCCGCCGACCGGGCCCGCGACCTCGCCCGCCCGCCGGTGCACGTCTGGGGCTGGGGGCAGGGCCACCCCGGGCACCGCAAGGAGCGCGGCAGCGGCTTCGGCCTCACCACCGGCGCCGCCACCTCCGGGCCGGTCGCGATGAAGATGGCCGGGGTGACCGTCGACGACATCGACGTCTGCGAGCTCTACGACTGCTACACCTACACCGTCCTCGTGTCGCTGGAGGACTACGGCTTCTGCGCCAAGGGCGAGGGCGGCGCGTTCGCCGCGTCCGGCGCGCTCGGGCCGGGCGGGACGCTGCCGACCAACACCGGCGGCGGGCAGCTGTCGGGCTACTACATGTGGGGCATGACGCCGCTGTCGGAGGCGGTGATCCAGGCGCGCGGGGACGGCGGCGAGCGCCAGGCCGGCAAGAACGACGTGATCCTGGTCAGCGGCAACGGCGGCATCCTGGACCACCACGCGACGCTGATCCTCAGCCCGCACCAGAAGGGGGCCTAGGGATGGGCATGGACATCGGGATCCTGCGCCGCGACGGCCGCACCGACCCGTTCTTCGACGGCGCCGCCGCGGGCCGCCTCACCGTCCGGCACTGCGCCGCCTGCGACCACTGGATCGCCCCCGGCGAGGCGTCCTGCCCCGGCTGCGGCGACGAGGACCCGCGGTGGCGGGACGCGTCCGGCGAGGCGACGCTGGTGACCTGGACGGTCACCCACGGCCGCCCCGCCGCCGACGGCACCGCCCCGCCGCCCGCCGTCCTCGCCCTGGTGGAGCTCGCCGAGGGGCCGTGGCTGCACACCCGCCTGGACGGGGTCGACGCCGCCGAGCTGCGCGAGGGCCTGCCGCTGAAGGCGGTGTTCGCGCATCCGGAGGAGGGCGAGTCCTACCTGCTGTTCCGCCCTGCGTGACACTGGGGGCATGGGCCTCACCACGTTCTACCCGCCGATCGAACCGCACGACTCGGGGATGCTCGACGTCGGCGACGGCGACCTCCTCTACTGGGAGGTGTCGGGGAACCCGTGCGGCAAGCCCGCCGTGCTCGTGCACGGCGGGCCGGGCGCCGGGACGTCCCCGCTCCACCGCCGCGTGTTCGACCCGGCGGCCTACCGAATCGTCCTGTTCGACCAGCGCAACTGCGGGCGCAGCATCCCGCACGCGAGCGAGCCGGAGATCGACCTGTCGGCGAACACGACCGCGAACCTGGTCGCCGACATGGAGCGCCTCCGCGAGCACCTGGGCGTCGACCGGTGGCTGGTGTTCGGCGGCTCGTGGGGCAGCACGCTGGCCCTCGCCTACACCGAGGCGCACCCGTCGCGCGTCACCGAGCTGGTGGTGCGCGGCGTCTACCTGGTGCAGGAGTCCGACGAGCCGTGGTGCTACGCCGAGGGCGGGGTGTCGCGGCTGTTCCCCGACGCCTGGGAGCGGTTCGTCGCCCCGATCCCCGAGGACGAGCGCGGCGACCTGATGGCCGCCTACGCGCGGCGCCTCGCCTCGCCCGACCCGGCGGTGCACGGCCCGGCCGCGCTCGCCTGGACGCACTGGGAGGACTCGGCCGGTGCGCTGCTGCCGCGCCCGCTGGACGGCGACGTGCGCGCGGCGCTCGCCGTCGCCCGCCTGGAGAGCCGGTACTTCGGCGCGGGCTGCTTCCTGGAGCCGGGGCAGCTGCTGCGCGACGCCGGGCGCCTGGCGGGCGTCCCGGGCGTCATCGTCAACGGGCGCTACGACCTGCTGACGCCGCCGGACGCGGCGTGGGCGCTGCACGAGGCGTGGCCGGGGTCGGAGCTGCACCTCGTCCCCGACGCCGGGCACGCCTTCGACGAGCCGGGCACGCTGCACCTGCTCATCGGGGCCACGGACCGCTTCCGCCCCTGGACCGAATGACGTTCGGTCCGTTAGCGTCGGCGGCATGCGCACCGAGGTCTGTGAGATGTTCGGGATCGAGTTCCCGCTGTTCGCCTTCAGCCACTGCCGCGACGTCGTCGCCGCCGTCACCAACGCCGGCGGCCTCGGCGTCCTCGGCGCGGTCGCCTACACGCCCGAGCGGCTGGAGGAGGAGCTGCGCTGGATCGACGAGCACACCGGCGGCCGCCCCTACGGGGTGGACGTCCTGGTCCCCGCCAAGATCCACGAGTCGGCGGAGCGGGCCGGGCGCGGCGAGGGCGGCCTCGACACGATGCTCGCGGCCGTCCCCCAGGAGCACTGGGACTTCCTGTTCGGGCTGTTCGCCAAGTACGACGTGCCGCTGCCGGACTTCGAGAAGGCCAAGCGGTCCAACTCCTCGGGCGGCACGCAGGTCACCAAGGAGGGCGCGACGGCGCTCATCGACGTCTCGCTGGCGCACCCCATCCGGCTGATCGCGAGCGCCCTCGGCACGCCGCCGCCGGTGATGGTGGAGCGCGCGAAGGCCGCGGGCGTCCCGGTCGCCGCGCTCGTCGGCACCGCCGAGCACGCCCGCCGCCAGGTCGCCGCGGGCGTCGACCTCATCGTCGCGCAGGGCGGCGAGGCGGGCGGCCACACCGGCGAGATCTCCACGATGGTGCTGGTGCCCGAGGTCGTGGACGTCGTCGCCCCGATCCCCGTCCTCGCCGCGGGCGGCATCGCGACCGGCCGCCAGATGGCGGCGTCCCTGGCGCTCGGCGCGTCGGGGGTGTGGTGCGGGTCGGTGTGGCTGACGACCGAGGAGGCCGAGACGCCGCCGCCGGTGAAGGAGAAGATGCTCGCGGCGACGTCCCGCGACACCGTCCGCTCGCGCTCGCGCACGGGCAAGCCGGCCCGCCAGCTCCGCTCGGCGTGGACCGACGAGTGGGAGGGCGCGGACAGCCCCGGGGCTCTGGGGATGCCCCTGCAGATGATCGTCGCCGAGGGCGCCATGCGGCAGATCAACAAGGTCGCCGAGACGGGCAACCCGGGCGCCCGGCAGCTCGCGAACTACTTCGTGGGGCAGGCCGTCGGGCAGATGAACGCGGTGAAGCCGGCCAAGCAGGTCGTCTACGACATGGTGCAGGAGTTCGCCGACGCCATCGAGCGGCTGAACGCCATCACGGCCGACTGACCGGCGGCCCGGCGGGGAACCGCATCCACACCGTGGTGCGGTCCCCGTCGGCCCGCACGCCCCACCCGAGCGCGAGGGCGTCGATCATCCGCAGCCCCCGCCCGTCCTCCCCGAGCGGCTCCTTCCGGACGGCAGGCCGCGCGCCGCCCGCCCCGTCGTCGGTCACCTCGGCCACCAGCCGCCCGCCGTCGACGGCGAGCAGCACGGTGACCTTGCCGCCCCGCCCGGACGCGGTGTGCTCGACGGCGTTGGCGAACGCCTCGTTGACGCAGATCTGGACGTCGTCGAGCGCGGGCGTCCCGTCCAGCATGTCCCGCACGAACCGCCGCACATGCCCGGCGGCCTGCCCGGCCCCGGGCAACGTCAACGACGCGATCACCTTCACGCCGCCACCCCACGCCCGATGACGGCGGCGACGTCGTCCGCCTGCCGCGCGTCGAACTCGTCCCCCCGCCACAACACCCGCCACCCGCTCGGGCGCTCGACAACGAGCACGGCCTCCCGCCGCCCGCCCCGCCCCCGCACGTAGAGGACGGCCTCAGCGTTCCTTGGCAACACGATCCAGCACGCGATGGAAGCGCCCCGCATCCGCCACGCGAGCCCGCAGAGGATCTCGAACCTGGTCCCGCTGGGTGCCATGCCCCGCTCCCTTCATCCGGCACCCGCTAGGCTCCCCGCCCCCACCAGCGCAAACAACGCCTTCGGCGCATGCTTCAGGCATCAGTCACTGGAATTTGAGCGCCTGAGACTTTCACGGACAGCAGACGCACAGCGTGAGAACCTGATTACATGCCTAAAGGGTCGCGTTCGACCATCCGTCTCCGCCTGATCGGCAACACCATCAGGGACATGCGGGAAGGCGCCGGCCTGACGCAGGAGGCAGCGGCTCGCCGTCTCGAACGCTCAGCCTCTTCCCTCAGCCTGATCGAGAACGGCGTGCAGTCACTTCGACTCAGGGACCTGTCCCACATCCTTGACGTGTACAAGGCAGACCCTTCCCTGCGCGATCGCTTGCTGGCCATCGCCGACCAAGAATTGCAGAGAGGCTGGTGGGACGGTTTCAAGGGGCTCATCTCCGCCGACGCCATCGACTATGCCTCGGTCGAGTTCAGCGCTTCCCGAATCGACGCCGTTGACGGAATGATCCCCGGCCTCCTGCAGACCGAGGACTACGTACGGGCCATCAACGTGGCCGCGGAGCCCACAGCGGACACGAAGGCGATCGATCATTTCGTGTCCTTCCGCATGGCCCGACAGATCATTCTCCAGCGTCCATACCCGACGTACCTTCACGTCGCGGTTGATGAAGCGGCCTTCAGGCGTGTGCTCGGCAGCCGGAGGGTCATGCGGGCGCAGTTGGTCAAGATCCTCAACGAGTGCGAGCGAGAGAACGTCACCGTCAACGTGCTCCCGTTGGATCGCGTGCCCAACCCGTTCTACGGCAGCGCTTTCCAGAACATCCAGGTCGGCAGGCCGCCGCTCTTCACGCTGACCATGATCGATCGTTTCTCGGATCGCTGGGTACTAGATGATGAAGTGCAGGTCACTCAGCATCAAGCACGCGTGGAGGGCGTCCAGAGGGCGGCTCTCTCCAAAACCGGCTCATGCGAACTGATCCGCAGAATACTCTCAGACCTATGAAGCGATCAGGTTCTCCGCCCAACGCTTGGCGCAAGAGCAGCCATAGCACGAGCGGCGCGCAGGATTGTGTCGAGGTGACCAACGATCGCGGCCTAGCGCGCATCCGCGACTCCAAGGACCCCCACGGCCCCACGCTCCCCCTCCCTCACCCCACCTGGGCCGCGTTCCTCGACAACCTGAAGGCCCAGTAGGCCGCGCCCGCCGTCTGGTATAAGAGCAGCCGTTCCGGCAACAGCGATGGGGAGTGCGTCGAAGTAGCGGAAGCCCGAGGGTCCGTGTCCGTGCGCGACTCCAAAGACCCCTACGGCCCCGCCCTCCCCCCGCCGCTCCACACCTGGGCCGCCCTTCTCCGCCACCTCAAAGCGAGCGGCCGGACCAACCCCAGCGAGTGACCACCTGGTCGCCACTCGTTGACTTGCGGCGTGTTGCGTCTTTGAAACGTTTCATTACGTCAACACGCCGCAAGTCAACGTCCAGCGACCAGGTGGTCATCAGTGACGGCGGGACGGACCGCCCCCGACGGGAGGGCCGCCGGGCAGAGCCGCTGCCACCGGGCGGCCTTGGGCAGAGCAGAGGTCGACAGAGACGGTCGCGGCAGGTGCCGTGGAGCGCCAGCGGTAGCGACCATCCGGTCATCGCTCGTTGACTTGCGGCGTGTTGCGTCTTTGAAACGTTTCATATCGTCAACCCGCCGCAAGTCAACATGTAGCGGCCGGGCGGTCATAGCCCGCCATGGGACGGACCGCCGAGGAGAGGACGGCCAGGTGGGGGCGGCTAGACGGCACGATCGCCGAGCGACCTTGAATGGAGGCCGACCGGGGCGTCCCATGACAAGGATCACGGAGCACCAGCGACAATGACCGCCTGGTCATCACTCGTTGACTTGCGGCGTGTTGGGCTCTTTGAAGATCGAAAGAGCCCAACACGCCGCATCTCAACCGTTGGCGACCAGGTGGTCATGGCGGACGGCGGGAGCCGTGGGCGAGATCCGCAGCCGGGAGGTCCGCCTGCCGGGGCGCGCCCGCCGTCGTGGCCGATCTTGACCGGGGGCGTTCCCTGAACCCTGCGGGGTGGTGCCGCGCCCCGTGACCAGCCGGTCGTCGCCGGTTGAGATGCGGCGTGTTGGGCTGTGCGGAGATCGAAAAAGCCCAACACGCCGCAAGTCGACGTGGGGCGACCGGGTGGTCATGGGTGGGGGTGTCGGCCGGTTTTGGGCGGGGCGGGGGGTGGCCGGGGGGCGGTCGTGGTGCTGTGGGTCTCGGGCGGCGGGTGGCCGCCCGGGACCCACAGCGGGGGTGGGGCGGGGCTAGCGGTTCATCAGGGCGAAGACGCCCCAGCCCAGGTACTCGCGCTGGTACCTGGCGTGGCGGGCGGGTTCGGTGGTGAGTTCCGCGCGCAATTCGTCGTGCAGCTCGTCGTCGGGGTTGGCGTCGAGCCAGCGGCGGATGTTGAGCCACTGGGCGGCCGCGTAGCGGTCCCAGCTGTCCTGGTCGGCCAGGACCATCTCCACCACGTCGCAGCCGAGCTCGCCGAAGTGCTCGATGAGCTCGGGCAGCGCCCGGAAGTCGTCCCGGGTGGCGGCCTGGCAGTTCTCCACGGTGGCCTGGTCCGGGGGTTCGCGGCGCCAGTACACCTCGCCGACCAGCATGATGCCGCCGGGCGCGAGGCTGCGCCGGAGGAGGTCGACCGTGCCGGCCGTGCCGCCGCCGATCCAGGTGGCGCCGACGCACGCGGCGACGCCGACCGGGCGGTCGGCGGTCCAGCCCGCCGCGTCGTCGTGCACGAAGGCGACGCGGTCCGCGACGCCCAGCTCTTCGGCGCGGGCGCGGGCCTGGTCGAGGAACACCGTGCTGATGTCCACGCCGGTGCCGCGCACGCCGTGGTCGCGCGCCCAGGTGCACAGCATCTCGCCGCTGCCGCAGGCGAGGTCGAGCACCTCGGTGCCCGGCGGCAGGTGCAGCGCCTCCCCAAGGACGGCCAGCTTCCCGGCGGTCAGCGGGTTGTGGATGCGGTGGCTGCTCTCGCGGATGGTGAAACTACGTGGAAGATCCACTTCTGGGAGTCCTTCGGTCCAGAGAAGTCATGAATGTCCGGGAACGCGACCGCCGGTCGCCGGTCGCGCGCGCCTGCACACTCATCCATGCACCTTCTCTGACCTGGGAACTCGTGGACGCGCCGAGGCTACGCGACCTGCCCCGGCGGCGTCGAACCCTTTTCGGGCGATCCGGGGCGTCCCGGTTCCGCCCGGCCGCGCCTATCGCGGGCGTATCGGGAAACGCATACGTTCCGGCAACGTGCCCGCGGCTTGAATGGGCGGCATGGATCAGAGCGCACCTCCCCCGGCCCGCCGGACGTACAAGATCGTGGTCGCCGTCCTGGCGGTCGCCGCCGTGGCGGCGGCGGTGCTCGGGCCGGGCCGCACGGCGCTGCGGATGGTGGCCATGCCGCTGCACCGGCCCGGCGACCCCTACGTCTGGTTCAACACCTTCAACGGCATCGCGCTCCTGACCTTGCTCGCGCTCCCCCTCGCGCTGCTGGCGGCGTGGGTGCTGGCGCGCCGCCGCCGGGCCGCCGGGGCCGCGTCGGCGTGGCGGGTGTCGCTGGCCGAGGTCGGCATCGTCTACGGCACGGTCCCCTGGGTGTGGATGATCATGCTGCCGGGGGACGAGGACCGCGCCGTGGTGAACCTGGTGCCGCTGCGGGACCTGGCGACGATGGACGCGGGCCAGGTCATCGGCAACCTGCTGGTGTTCGCGGCGCTGGGGTTCTTCACGCCGCTGCGGTTCGCGGCGCCGGCGTCGCTGCCGCGCGTCCTGGCGCTCGGCGCGGCCTGCTCGGCCCTGCTGGAGGTCGCGCAGTACGTCCTGCGGCTGGACCGGGTGTCGTCGGTGGACGACGTGCTGGTCAACGCCGCCGGCGCGGGGCTCGCGGCGCTGGTCTCGCGCCCCTGGTGGCGCACCGCGGACGGCTCCCCGCGCCCCGCTCCGGAACGGGAGTCGGAGGCGAAGGCGGCCCGCTGAGCCTCGGTTCAGTCCGCGGCCGGGACGTACGCCGCCGTCACCGGGCCGACCTCCCGCCAGCCGAGGTGCCGGTACAGGGCGCGGCCGTCGGCCGTGGCGACCAGGACGCCGGTGCGGGCGCCGCGGGCGGCGGCCGCGGCGGCGAGGGCCGACATGATCACGCCGCCGAGGCCCCGGCGCCGGTGCGACGGCTCGGTCGCGATCTGGTCGAAGACCGCGTGCCCGTCCGCGAGGCCCGCGCGCCCGGACGCGGCGGGCGCCCCCTCCGCCGTCCGGACGGCGGCCGCGAGGGCCGGGCCCGTCGCGTCCAGGTCCAGGGTGTAGCCGGCGGGGAGGGTACGGGGTGCGATCCTCCGCAGCTCGACGGCCATCAGGTACTCGGGCGCGTCCTGCACGGTCCAGCCGTCCCCCAGCAGGGACGCCGTCCGCTCGGCGTCCGCGCAGATCTTCAGCCAGGTCCCCGCCGCCCTCGCCCGCTCGGCCAGGTCGCGCACGGTCCGCCCGTCCGGGCGCGGGACGACGTAGCGCACGAGGTGGCCGGGCAGGCCCACGTCCACGCGGTGCACGCCGTCCCCGACCGCCACCGGCGGCGGCGTCCCCCGGCTGACGGTCCAGCCGCGGATCCAGGCGCGGGCGAGTTCCTCCACCATGATCGCCAGCTTATTGCAAGCAACCTGCAATAAGCCCCCGGCGGGAACGGCGTCAGCGCCGCACGGTGTAGTGCAGGTGCAGGACGCGGTCGCCCTGGACGACCTGGTCGGGGTCGCCGAGCAGGACGGTGCCGGTGTGGTCGCCGAAGAACCGCACGCCCTCCCCCAGCACGACCGGCGCGACGTCCATCGCGACCTCGTCGACGAGGCCCGCCGAGAACGCCTGCCCGCCGACGTCGCCCGCGCACACGCAGACCAGGCCGTCCCCGGCGCGCTCCTTGGCGAGCGCGATCGCGTCCTCGACGGAGCCGGCGGTGTGGAAGGGCGCGGCGGGGAACCGGGCACGCCACTCCTCCGGCAGCGGCCGGTGGGTGACGACGACGAGCTCGTCCCCGGCGGCGGGCACGCCCGACCAGCCGTCGGTGGTGTCGAACAGGTGGCGGCCGATCACCGTGACCTTGACCGCGTCCCAGAAGGGCCGGACGTAGTCCGCCGAGGCGCGTCCGACGTTGAACGCCCACGTGTCGTTGGCGCGGATCGTCACGTCGCCGTTGTCGTACCAGTCGAACAACGGCCCGACCGTGTCGTCGGGAAGGGCGATGTACCCGTCCACCGACACCACGGCCTGCATCACGACTCTCGCCATCTCACCGGCTCCTCTCCCGTCGGGCGTCTCCGGTGGTACCGACCCGGGGCGCGGCCGATTCTCATCGCGCCCCGCGTAGAGTGGCGGCGATGATCACCGAACGTCCCCCGATCCCGCTGGTCGCGGGCGAGCGCGAGCTGCTCCGCGCGCACCTGGAGTACCACCGCGCCACCCTGGCCTGGAAGTGCGACGGGCTGGACGACGCGCGGCTGCGCGCGCGGGCGTCCGCTCCCTCGGCGCTGTCGCTGCTCGGCCTCGTCCGGCACATGGCCGAGGTCGAGCGCACCTGGTTCCGCAAGTGCGTGAACGGCGAGCGCGACCTGCCCAACGTCTGGTCGCACGCGGGCGACTACCAGACCGCCTACGACGCGTCCGCCTCCACGCGGGCGGAGGGCTTCGCCGCCTGGCGGGCCGAGGTGGAGCACGCGCGCCGCATCGAGCGCGCGGCGCCGTCCCTCGACCTCGTCGTCCACCAGCCCCGGTGGGGCGAGGACGTGTCGCTCCGCTTCGTCATGCTGCACATGGTCCACGAGTACGCGCGCCACAACGGCCACGCCGACCTGATCCGCGAGGCCGTCGACGGCACCGTCGGCGCCTGACGCCGCCGCGCTCAGCCGGGGAGGGCAGCGGTGAGGTCGACCTCGACGAGCTGCCCCCGGAAGCCGAGCTGCGCCACGCCGAGCAGCGTGCTCGCGGTGCCGAAGGCCGCGCCGATGACCGAGGCGTTCAGCCTGTCCCAGGCGGCCGTCAGGTCGGCGTTGTCGTCGCTCCGCACGTAGATCACCGAGCGGACGACGTCGGCGGGCGCGGCGCCGGCGGCGGCCAGGGCCGCGAGCGCGTTGGCGGCGACCTGGTCGACCTGCGCGTCCAGCCCGCCCGCGGCGACGGCGCCGGAGGCGTCGAGCGGGCACTGTCCGGCCAGGTGGGCGGTGCGGCCGGCCTCGACGACGGTGACGTGGTGGTATCCGGGCGTCGGGTGCAGGGTCTCGGGGTTGATGCGGGTGATCCTGGGGTTCATGCGCACGAGTGTCGCCCATCGCCGATGAGTTCGCGGCGCCCCGGCGGTCGGTACAAGCGAGACGGGCCCGCCGTCGACCGAGCGAGAGGACCGACCAGCCGTGCACGCAGCGTTCGTGACCATCCGCATCGATCCGGAGCGGGCGCCGCAGGCCGCCGCCGCGCTGATGGACGACGTCCTGCCGCGCCTGAAGGCGGCGCCCGGCTTCGTCGGCGGGCACTGGATGGAGCCCCGCGACGGGGACGGGCTCGCCGTCCTGCTCTTCGCGACCGAGGACGACGCCGAGCGCGGCGCCCTCGCGGGCCTCGACGGGCCGGTCCCCGGCGTGACCGTGCGGGGCGTGGAGATCCGGCGCGTCGCGGTGTCGGTGCCGTGACCGGTGGAGGCTGTGGTGTGATGGCGCGGTGAGCCGCGCCGCCGAGGACACCAACCGCCGGATGCTGCGCGCCCGGGACGCCATGGACCGCGACTACGCGCGCCCGCTGGACGTCCCGGCCCTGGCGCGCATCGCGCACGTGTCGGAGACGCACTTCGCGCGCACCTTCCGGGCCACGTTCGGCGAGACGCCGCACCGCTACCTGCAGCGCCGCCGCGTCGAGCGGGCGATGGCGCTGCTGCGCGAGAGCGACCGCAGCGTCACCGACGTCTGCTTCGAGGTCGGCTTCTCCAGCCTCGGCACCTTCAGCCGCACGTTCCGCGGCATCGTCGGGACGTCGCCGCGCGAGTACCGGCGGCGGGCGGCGGCCGCGGACGTCCCGACGTGCTTCACCAAGGCGTGGACGCGCCCGGCGTCCTGACCCGCCGGCATGGTGGTTTCGGAGAAGTATCGCGGCGTCCCGGCTCAGTAGCGTGAGGGCCATGTTCAACGCCATCACGCACTCGCACATCTACGTCCTCGACCAGGACGAGGCCCTGGACTTCTACGTCGGCAAGCTCGGCTTGGAGGTGAACTCCGACGTCGACATGGGCTTCATGCGCTGGCTCACCGTCAACGTGCCCGGGCAGCCGGACCGGGAGATCCTGCTGGAGCGCCCCGGCGCCCCGGCGCTGTCGGACGAGACCGCCGCCCAGGTCCGCGACCTGGTCACCAAGGGCGCGATGGGCGTCGCCGCGATCTTCACCACCGACGACTGCCGCAAGACCTACGACGAGCTGCGGGCGCGCGGCGTGGAGTTCACCGAGGAGCCGACCGAGCGCCCCTACGGCATCGACTGCGCGCTGCGCGACCCGTTCGGCAACCACGTCCGCATCACCCAGCGCGCGGACTGACCGGCGGCCGCGTCCCGTCGGCGGCGGCCGGTTCAGCGACCCCGGCGATGAACCGCTCCTCGACCGTCCGGACGGTCGCCGACCAGCCGAGGGCTTCGAGGGCGGCGGTGAGGTCGCGCGGGTCGTGGAAGACCTTCACGACGCGGTAGCGGCTGCCGTCGCCCAGCCCGCGGCGCACCGCCGGGACGTCCTCGCCGGCGAGGACGTCCTCCGCGCCCGCCGCGGCGGGGCCGTCGTCCACGAACACCACCCGGCCGCCGGGCGCCAGCACGGCGGCGAGGAAGGCCCAGAAGGCGGGCAGCCGCGCGGGCGGCACGTGGGAGAGCCAGAAGCCGAAGAAAACGGTGTCGTAACGGCGCTCGGGCCGCCAGGCGAACACGTCGGCCTGCACGTACCGCACGTCGAGGGACGCGGTGCGCGCGCGGGCGATCGCGAGCGTCTCGGCGGAGGCGTCCACGGCCGTCAGCGTCCGGGCGCGCGCCGCGAGCAGCGGCGTCCACTGCCCGGTTCCGCAAGCCAGTTCCAGCACGTCGCCGCGAACGGGCAGGTCGTCCACCAGGGCGAGCAGGCGCCGCAGGTCGGCGCGCTCCCCGTAAGCCCGGTCGTACTCGTTGGCGCGGGCCCGGTAGTAGGCCCGCTGCTCCGCCAAGATGTCCGCGTCGTCGACGTCCATCCCCCGAAGGTAGCCACGCCCCGGCCGGGCGGGCAGGCCCACGTCCAGAGAACTGCACGCCTCGGCCAAAACCGTGCCGGGACCGCGTGTCCGGGGCCGCCCGGGCCGGGCCGGTCACGATCATGCGGTCATGAGGACCCGGGTCACGCCTGCGGCGGGCGCCGCCGTCATGGCCACCGGCATCGTGTCGGTCGGCCTGCACCTGGCCGGCGCGGACCGCCTGTCGGCGGCGCTGCTGCTGGTCGCGATCGTGCTGTGGGCGCTGCTCGGCGCGGTGTTCCTGGCGCGGCTCGCGGGCGACCGCCCCGAGTGGACGCGCGAGGCGGTGACGCCGCCCGCCCTCACCGGCGTCGCGGCGACCGGCGTCCTCGGCACCCGGATCGCGCTGGGGGGCGGGCACGCGCTCGCCGGGGCCGCGCTCGCCGTCGCGGCGGCGCTGTGGGCGGCGCTGATCGTCGGGGTGGTGCGGGGCCTGCGCGGGCGGCTGCCGGGCGCGGCCGAGCTCGTCACCGTCTCGACGCAGGCGCTGGCAGTGCTCGGCGGGACGCTGGCGGCCGTCGCGGGCGCCCGCTGGCTGCTCTGGCCGGCGTCGGTGCTGCTGGCCGTCGGGCTGGTGCTGTACGTGCGGGTGCTCGTCCGGTTCGACTACGGGCAGCTGCGCACCGGGCGCGGCGACCACTGGGTCATCGGCGGCGCCGTCGCGATCTCCGCGCTGGCCGCTTCCAAGCTTGCGGCCGCGACGGCCCCGGCCGGCGCCGTTCGCTGGGAGACGGGCGCGGACGGCCTCGCGCGGGGCGTGACGGCCGTGCTGCTGGCCGTCGCGCTCGGCTGGTACGCGGTGCTGGTGGTCTGCGAGATCCGCTGGCCGCGGCTGTCCTACGACGTGCGCCGCTGGTCCACCGTCTTCCCGCTCGGCATGACCGCCGCCGCGACGATCTCGGCGGGCACCGTCCTGAAGGCCGGCCGGCTCACCTCGCTCGGCGAGGTGCTGCTCTGGCCCGCCGTGGCCGTCTGGGCGGTCGTCGCCGTCGGCGCCCTCCGCCACCTGCCCGCCCTGCTGAAGCCCGGCGCCCCCTGACCCCGCCCCTTTACAGCCCGCCGCACTTCCTGATAGCAATTGTGTGATCTTCCCGCGTGTCGCGGGACCGTCTTCGCGAACAGGGCCCACATGACCTTCGACTTCGCGGCCCTGGCCGAGAGCGCGCAACGGCTGGCCGGCCGGTCGGACGAACTGCGCAGGCGGATCGACGAGCTCCACACGTCCGCCGCGACGGACGACGAACGTGTGACGGTGCGCTGGAACGGCTCGGGTCTTGCCGGTGTCGACCTCGATCCGCGGGCGATGCGCATGCCCGCGGCCGAGCTCGGGGCACTGATCACCGCGACGGCGGGACGTGCCCGGGAGGAGTTCGAGCGCGCCGTCAGGACCCTGCGGGAGGAGTTCGCGGACGCGGCGGGCGGTGGAGCGTCCGAGCCTCCCGGCGCCGAGGAGACCGCCGATTTCATCAACGACATGGGCTCGATCATGCAGAGCGCCGTCCAGGAGAGCACGGCCATCATCGATGGGATGCGGCGCGCCTTGCAGCAGCGCTGACCCGGGCGGAGCGGGCGCCGTACCTCAGCCGGCGAGCGTCCGCTCCGACCAGGAGCCCATACCGGTCCGCCGGACGAAGTCACGCAGCCTGGCCACTTCCCTTGGAGCCATCGACGCCGTCTCGCCGTACCCGGTGTCGACGGTCGTCAGGTTCAGACGTCCCGGCGTCGTCTCCAGGGGTCGCAGCATCGGTGGCAGCTCCGGGAGCTTCTCTCTCCGATAGCGCAGCGAGAGTTCGGCGGCCATGTCCTGACCGGGATCGAAAAGTTCAAAGCACTCGATCACTTCACCCGGGAGCACCTCCTCGTGGCCGCCGCGCGCCACCACCAGGCCGCGTCGGTCCACGTACAGCCGGCGAGCGGTTCCACGCGCGACCTGGACCGCGATCACCGTTCCCAGAGCCGCCGGCAGGACGGCGAACAGAACGAGCGGATACCGCCAGAACCCGTCGAGTGTGAGCGCCCCCCAGGTGCAGATCCCGGCGACGGCGGCGCAGAAGACGAGCGTCCCCGTCACGTTTCTGCCCAGATCGGAAAGGACGATCTCGCTGTCGTCCGGCGCGGCGTTCATTCGGAGTCCGCGACCGGGATCGGATTGGTGCGCTTGACGTAGTCGTCGCCGTAGTCCTCTTGACCGGTGGCCTTGGTGATCCCCTTGTTGCCCCAGGGCGCTCCGGGGTTGAGGATCCCGTCCGGCGCGTAGGGGACGCCCGTGTCCGCCGCCCCCTTCAGCCCCGCGATGGGCCGGACGCTGTTCCGGAACTGCTGCGGAATTCGGATCATGGGCGCCCGGAAACGGCCGTAGCCGGTACCGCCGAAGGCATGGCCGCGCATCAACTGCCCGGTGAGCTTCTGTTCGATGAGGGCGAGCCGGCCGAGCGCCACATCATCGGCGCTGCGCACGCTGGCCTCGAGGAAATCGGGCATCGCCCCGGTCTCACCGGTGATCATCTGGCCGAGGACGTCGGCTCCGGTGGCGGCGCCGATGACCGCCGCGCACGCCTTTCCCGCCGCCTCCAACCCCTTCTCGCCCATCCGCAGGATCTGCCGGACCGCCGATGCGGCGGCGGCTGCGGCACTGCGCGCCGCCGCGAGATCCAGCTCGCCGACGACGGGGACCGCGACGGTGGCCTGGGCCACCAGCACCCAGGCGGCGAAGAAGGCCAGGACCGTCGCGCAGATGACCATCGTCAGGATGAACAAGGCGATGAGCAGCGCCATCATCGTGAGCACCACGAACATGATCATGGCGTAGGCGAACGACACCATGAGCTGGTTCGCGTAGTCGTTCAGCTTCTTCTCGAAGGCATCGCGGTCCTTGCCGGCCCAGGTCGTCTCGGGCAGGCTCCGCAGTTCGTCGCCGATGCGGTCACGGGCGCTCTTGATCTTGTCTGCCGTCTTCTTCCAGTCCTCGGCGGCGTCCCAGAGCTGGGCCGGATCGGACTGCGCCATGTACATGACCGAGACCGACGGCCAGGCGTTCGGGATCACGCAGGCCGCGACGGTCGACACGTCCAGAGCGATCTTGGCCATCTCGGCGAGGTCGTCCATACCGCTCGGTGCCATGCGACGCCTCCACTCTGCGGGGGATGGGAAGGGCTACTGCTTCTTGACCGTGCTCGCCTCGGCGGCCGCCGCCATGACCGCGGCGGTGGTGGCGATCCCGTCGCCCGCCTCTTTCAACCGGCGCAGCTTGGTGACGAGGTCGACGTCGGCGTACTCGACGCCCTGCGTGTAGGCGTGGGCGAGAGCGGCGCAGAAGGTGGTGAACGACCCCGCCTCGACCTCGCGCGGTGCCGCATTCAGCGCCAGGCGCGCATGGCTGAGATCGTTGCCGAGCGTCGTGACGAGCTTGTCGCCGAACGCCTTGAGCGCCTCGTGGTCGAACTGCACCTCGCCGGTCCCGGTGGAGATCGGCATGTTCCCGAACGGCGACGTCGGTTGCGATGGCCGGATGTTCGGCGGGCGTCCTCCGGGAGGCGCCGCACCGCCCCCGTCCGTCCGCCCGGGTCCCGGGTCGTGCTGGATCCGGGTGCCGAGGGCCTGGTCGATCCTGTTCGGAGGGGTCACCGTGGTCTCCACTCGATGGGCGTCGGGGGGCCGGCATCGCTTCTCCTCCGGACAGGGTAGATCAACGGAACGCGCTGCCGCCCGGCGACCGGTCGTCAGCGCGGTGACGGAGCATCGGGCCACTCCCCCATTCCGTTCTCCTTGACGAAGGCGCGCAGCCGGTGCAGGTCCCCGTCCTCCATCGAAGCGCCTGATTCTCCGCCGTCGAGGATCGCCAGAGACAGGCGTCCGGGACTCATCTCCCGCTGCCGCAGCAGCTTCGGCAGCTCAGGCAGCGAGCCGCGGCGGTAGCGCAGGACGAGTCGGGCGAAGGAGGTGGGGCCGCCGTACACGAGCTCGAAGCGCTCGAACAGTTCACCCGGCAGCACGTCCTCACGACCGTTCTTGGCCGCGACCAAGCCGCGCGAGTCCACGTACAGCGTGTATCCGGCGTCCCGCCTCATCTGTACAAGGATCAGGACGACGACGGCCGCCAGGAGGACCGTGCATCCTCCGAGGGCGTACCTCCATGCGTTGCCGAGCACGACGGCGCTCCAGGCGCACAGGCCGGCGAGCACGGCGAGCACGAAGACTAAGCGACTGACGTTCTTGCGCGGATCACTGAGCACGACCCGCGATCCCGGCGCGCTCATGCGGCGCCTTCGGCCCGAAAGCGCCCGGTACGGCCGGGAGAAGTCAAGACGGTCTCCGCTCGGGGTGACACAGGGACTGATGTTGATGGGCTACGCGAGACAGATTAGGGCATAGTGGAACGGAGGTGCCGTCATGAGCGGACTGAAGGCGCGTGGCGCCGTCTACTGGGTCGCGACCCTGCTCGTGTGCGCGGAGCTGGTGGTGGGCGGGGCGTGGGACGTGGCGCGCGTCGATCGGGTGCGGGACGTCACCGAGCGGCTCGGGTACCCCTCGTACGCCCTGGTCGTCCTCGGGACGTGGAAGCTGCTCGGGGCGGCGGCGCTGCTGGCGCCGCGCCTGCCGCGGTTGAAGGAGTGGGCCTACGCGGGCGTGGTCCTCGCCGACACCACCGCCATCGCCTCGCACGTGTGGAAGGGCTTCGGGTGGGGCGAGGTCGCGGTGCTGGGCGCGCTGCTCGTGCTGACGGGGGCGTCGTGGGCGCTGCGGCCGGTCGCGCGGGGCGGGTTTCAGGGGCGGGCGGCGGCATAGAGGAGGGCGCGGACGCCGGGGTCGGCGTCGTCGCCCTCGCGCCAGACGAGGCGCAGGCTGAGGTCGGGCAGCGGGAGGGCGAGGCGGGCGAGGGCGCCGGACGCCAGGGCGTCGGCGACGGCGAACTCCGGGAGCAGCGCGATGCCGAGGCCGTGCTCGGCCCAGGACCGCATCACCGGGACGCCGCCCGCGCGCACCCGTTCGAGGCCGGGGCCGAGGACGCGGTCGGCGGCCATCCAGAACGAGCAGGCCGGGACGTTGGCGAGCAGCCGCTCGCCGCGCAGGTCGGCCGGGGTCAGGGCGGGGCGGCCGGCGAGCGGGTGGCCGGGGGCGGCGACCAGCGCGAGCGGGACCGGGTCCAGGTCGCAGAAGGCGAGCGGCCCGGCGGGCACCGGGAAGCCGAGGCCGCCGACGCCGTCGCCGGAGTCCAGCAGCAGGGCGGCGTCGAGGCGGCCGGCGAGGACGTCGGCGAACAGCCCGTCGCGGGCGCGGTCGGTGCCGACCTCGACGGCGACGCCGGGGCGGCGCTCGGCGAGGCGGGCGAGGACGCGCGGCACGTGCGAGCCCGCGATCGTCTCCAGCGCGCCGAGCCGCAGCCGCCGCGGCTCGTCCCGCACGTCGCGGGCGGCCTGCTCGGCCTGTTCCAGCAGGGTGCGCGCCCAGCCCTGCAGGCGCGTCCCCGCCGGGGTGAGCGCCATGCCCTTCGGGCCGCGCGCGAACAGGGGGACGCCGAGCGCGTCCTCCAGGGCGCGGATCTGCTGGGACACCGACGACGGCGCGAGGCCGAGGGCGACGGCGGCGTCGGTGACGGTCCGGTGGCGGACGACGGCCTCGAAGGTGCGCAACTGGCGTAGCTCCACGGCGGCACCAACCGCGGCGGGCGTTCGGGAATTCCGAACGCTCCCTGCGGCGGCGGCGGTGGAGGCCGCGACCTGCGCGAACGCAGACTCGGCCGCATGACCGTACTGACCCCTTCCGCGTCCGAGGTGGCGCCCGCCGGGCGCGCGCGCTATCTGGCGGGCATCTCGCTCGGCTATTTCATGGTGCTGCTGGACATGACCGTGCTGTCGGTCGCCGAACCGGATCTGGCGGCGTCGCTGCACGCCTCGATGGCCGGGCTGCAGTGGGCGACGACCGGCTACACCGTGACGTTCGCGGCGCTGCTCCTGTCGGCGGGCGCGGTCGCCGACCGGCACGGCGCCGAGCGGGTGTTCCGCGCCGGGATCGCGGTGTTCGCGCTGGCGTCGCTGCTGAGCGCGCTCGCGCCCGTGCTGTGGGTGCTGGTGGCGCTGCGCGCGGTGCTCGGGATCGCGGCGGCGGCGTGCGTCCCGGCGTCCATGGCGATGATCGCCCGGCTGTACCCGGCGCCGGCCGCGCGGGCCCGCGCGATCGCGGCGTGGGCGGCGATCAGCGGCGCGGCGGTCGCGGCGGGGCCCCTGGCGGGCGGCGCGCTGGTCGAGGCCTCCGGGTGGCGGGCGGTGTTCGTGGTGAACGTGCCGCTCGGCGTTCTCGTGCTCGCGCTGACTCTCGGACGCGCCGTCGCGTGCCCGCGCGGCGAGCGCCGCATCGACTGGTCCGCGCAGCTCGCCGCCGCCGCAGCGCTCGCGCTGTTCACTGACACCCTGATCGCGGCCGGTGCGTACGCCTGGGTCCACGCCGCGTGCGCGGCCGTGGGGACGGCGGCGGCGGGCGCGGGGTTCGTCCTGCTGGAGCGCCGCAGTGACGCGCCGGTGCTGAATCGGGCGCTGCTGGCGTCCGCGCGGGTGCGGGCGGGGCTGTTGGCGGGCGCGGCGGTGAACTTCGCGCTGACCGGCGCCCTGTTCGTGCTGCCGCTGCTGCTGCAGCGCGAGCGCGGATTCAGCCCGCTGGAGACGGGCCTGGCGTTCCTGCCGCTGACGGTGCCGTTCGTCGCCAATCCGCCCGTCACCGGCCGGATCGTGGCGCGGTACGGGCCGCGCGGGCCGATCCTGGCGGGCCTCGCGCTGCTGGCCGCCGGGGGCGCCGCGCTCGCCGCGGCGGCCTTCGCGGGGGCGGGCTACCCGTGGCTGGCGGCGGGCCTGCTGGCGTGCGGCTTCGGCGTCTCGTCGGCGCTGCCCGCGCTGGTGGCGGCGATCGTCGGCGCCGCTCCGGACGGGACGGCGGGCGCGGTCGGCGGGCTGCTGAACGCCGTCCGCCAGACCGGCGCGACCGTCGGCGTCGCGCTCATGGGCGCCGCCGCGACGGCCGGCGCCGGCTGGGCGATGCTGGTGTCGGCCGCGGCCTGCGCCGCCGCCGGCGCCGCGTTCGCGGCGGCCCGCTGACGCCCGCTCCCGGCGGCGGCCGCGACGTCCGTGGATGAGGTGCTCCAAGGAGGGGATGGGTCCGGGGGGACCGGTCCCGCGGAAGGGGACCGGACGGGCGCAGGACCGGAGGAGGACCGCGGATGCCGACCTGGAGCGAGCTCTGGAGGGACCTGACGTCCGCGCCGTGCCCGCCGCTGGCGGGGGCCTACACGGTGCGCTGCCCGCGCCGCGACGACGGCCGCGGGTGGCCGCCGCCCGACACGGTGACGACCGTCGAGCGGTTCGAGTTCGCGCCGCCGGGCCACTGGCGGCGCGAGCTCGACGGCCGCGTCATCGTCCGCGAGGAGGGCGAGCGCGTCAGCCTGATGTACGCCGAGGACGGGTTCCCGTGGGCGTTCGAACCCTCCCCCGAGCGCCTGGTCGCCCCCGGCTCGGGCGGCGCGCTCGCCGCCGCCCACCCCCTCGCCGACCCCGCCCCCGCCGGGCACGGCGGCCGCGCCGGGTGGGCGGTGCCGCTGGACGCCCCGTTCGCCGGGACGCTGCGGCTGGTCGTGGACGCCGAGCTGCCGCTCGTCCTGCTCGCCGAGACGCCCGGCGGCGCCTACCGCGAGGAGCTGACGGACCTGCGCGTGCTGGACGGCGTGCCCGCCCGCCGCTTCGACCCCGCCGACGCCTACGCCGCCGAGCACGCCTGGGAGCGGCGCTGGCAGGCGATGCGCAGCGCCTACCACGACCGCCCGCTCCCGTCCCCGGCGTACTGGCCGGCGCCGCTCGGCGAGCCGACTCTGATCGACGGCGACCCGGCGACCGGGCTGCTGGTGGTCATGCTGGACGTCCTGGACGCCCCGGGCCCCGCCGACGCGCGCCTCGCCCGCACCCCGGCGGGCGCCCCGCCCTACACCGGCGGGTCCTTCGGCGACCCGGAGGTCTACGTGCACCGCTGGCGCGCCGGCCGCTGGGACTGGTCGCTGGCGGTGGACGAGCCGCTGGCCCCCGGCGAGCTGGAGAAGGTCATCGCCTCGATGCCCGCCTCCTGACCCGCCGGCCGGTGAGGGCGGCGGCGCGGGCGCCGTCGAAGCGGTGGACGGTGCGGTCGCGGGTGTACAGCAGGTCGCCGCCGGCGCGGCCGCCCGGCACCGCCGGCTCGACGATCTCGGTGCGGTCGCTCTCGTCGTTGGGGTCGGACACCGCCGCGACCAGGGAGGCGCCGTCCGGGCGGAGGACGGCGCCGTCCACGGTGCGGGCGCCGGGCTCGGCGATCAGCGCCGCCGACAGCCAGGAGGCGTCGGTCCAGGTGCGCCGCTCGGCGGTCGCCGTGCCCGTCGCCGCCGACCGGACCGACGCCCGGCCGTAGGAGACCCCGATCAGGAAGCCGGCCGGGCGCCCGCGCCCCCGAGGACGGGCGTGCGGCCGCCGTCGCGCAGGTGGGCGAGCGGGACGAGCGCGTCCAGCACCGCCAGCACCGCGGCCACCGTCGCCATCTCGTGCTCGGCCGCGTCCCGCAGCCGCTCCATCGCGTTCATTCCCCTCCTCCGCGAGCAGCCTGCCGAGGACCGTGCGCCCCCGGGAGGCGTTGGACTTGACGGTGCCGGCGCTGACGCGCATGACCCGCGCGGCGTCGCGCTCGGACAGGCCGAGGAACGCCTCCTGGACCACGTCCTCGGCGGTCTCCGCGGGGGCGGCCCCCGGCAGCCTCATGGGTATCGTCACGGGAAGGAGACGCTCCCCCCGGGGGAAAGGGTGCACGGCCGCCCCGCCCGTTCAGTCGGTGAGCAGCCCGGCCTTCAGGGTGGCGACGGTGTCGTCGGACAGGCCGAGGCCGGTCCGCACGTAGGCGTCGAAGGACCCGTACTTGCGGTTCACCTCGTCGAACGCCGCGTCCAGCCAGTTCTGCCGGACGCTGTCGGCGCCGTAGTAGGTGTTGCTGGCCAGGAAGTCGGCGGTGACGGTCGCGCGGTCCACGCCGAGGAGCGTCAGCAGGACGGCCGCGCCCCAGCCGGTGCGGTCCTTGCCGGCGGTGCAGTGGAACACCGACGCCGGGCCGTTCTGCTTCAGCGTCGCGGCGACGCCGGTCAGCATGTCGCGGTAGGCGGCGCGGGCGCTCGGGGCGTTCACCATGAGGCGGTAGCCGAGCTGCTGCTGCGCGTCCTTGGAGGAGTCCAGCAGGGACGGCAGCGCGAGCAGCAGCGCGAGGCCGAGGTCGCCGCCGCTCGGCAGGCCCTTGGTGACGTCCAGCAGGTCGGCGACCTGGTAGGTGGCGCCGGCCGGGACCTTGTCGGGGTCCTCGGTGCGCTCCATGACGTTGCGCAGGTCGACCACGCGCGTCAGGCGGACCGCCGCGAGGGCGTCCAGGTCGCTCTGCACGAGCGAGTGCAGGTTGTTGGACCGGTAGACCAGGCCCATCCGCACCCAGTGCCCGTCGGCGGTGCGGTAGCCGCCGGCGTCGCGGAAGTTGCGGGCGTTCGCCAGGTGCAGGGAGCGGTCGGCGACGACGAGCGGCGTCCCCGACGCGGGCGTCAGCCGGAAGTACCAGCGGGCGGCCGCCGGCAGGCCCGACGCCGTCAGGGTGCCCGACGTCCCGCCGGCGCCGACGGCGGTCCCGGCGGCGGCCGGGTCGGTGGCGGCGGTCACCGCGACGGTGCCGGCGCCGGCCGCCTCCCAGTGCACGGTGTAGGAGCCGTCGGCGGCGCGGACGACGGTGGCGGCGGTGAACACCGACGGGGCGGCGGCGCGGGCGGGCGCCGCGACCAGCAGCGGCGCGGCGAGGGTGAGCGTCAGCAGCAGGGCGGGGCGGCGGGGCGCGGCGATCGTCATGGGCTCCGGCTTTCGTGACGGGGGCGGGTGCACGGGACAGCCTGCGGGATCGGAACGACCGTGAAGTGAACGCGAATCCAATTCACCTCGGCAGGATCCCCCCGATCGGGCGCGCGCGGAAGGCCCTATCCCGCCGGGCCTCCCGCGCCCCGGCGCGTCAACCCGCGCGCTCCGGGCAGGGGTCCGCGCATGGACCATTCCGTCGCACCCGTCCTGGACGCCCTGAACGCCTACCACCAACGCGGCTACGTGCCGTTCACCCCGCCCGGCCACAAGCAGGGCCGCGGAACCGACCCGCGCGTCCGCGACGCGCTCGGCGCGGACGTGTTCCGCTCCGACGTCCTCGCGATCGCCGGGCTGGACGACCGCACGTCCTCGGGCCGCGTGCTGGAGCGCGCCCAGGAGCTCATGGCCGACGCCGTGCACGCCGACCGCACGTTCTTCTCCACCTGCGGCAGCTCCCTGTCGGTCAAGAGCGCCATGCTGGCCGTCGCCGGGCCGCACGAGAAGCTCCTCGTCGGCCGCGACGCGCACAAGTCCGTCGTCGCCGGGCTCATCATCGCCGGGATCCGGCCCGTCTGGGTCGACCCGGACTTCGACGCCGACCTGCACCTGGCCCACCCGCCGTCCGCCGACGCCTTCCGCGCCGCCCTCGCCGCGCACCCCGACGCGCGCGGCGCCCTCGTCACCAGCCCGACGCCCTACGGCACCTGCGCCGACCTCGCCGCGATCGCCGACGCCTGCCACGAGCACGGCCGCCCCCTCATCGTCGACGAGGCGTGGGGCGCGCACCTGCCCTTCCACGACGCCCTGCCCGCCTGGGCGATGGACGCCGGCGCCGACGTCTGCGTCACCAGCGTCCACAAGATGGGCGGCGGCCTGGAACAGGGCTCGGTGTTCCACCAGCAGGGCGACCTCGTCGACCCGGCGGTGCTGGAGCAGCGCGCCGACCTGCTCGGCACCACCAGCCCGTCGGTCCTCATCTACGCGGGCCTCGACGGCTGGCGCCGCCAGATGGTGCAGGACGGCGCGCGCCTCCTCGGCGCCGCGCTCGACCTCGCGCACGCCACCCGCGCCGAGCTCGACGGCGTCGACGGCGTCACCGTCCACCACGACGCCTTCCTCGGCCCCGGCAAGGCCGCCGACCTGGACCCCCTCCAGATCATCATGGACGTGTCCGCCCTCGGGGTGTCGGGCTACCAGGCCGCCGACTGGCTGCGCGAGCACCACCGCGTCGACCTGCACGTCTCCGACCACCGGCGCACCAGCGCCCAGCTCACCTACGCCGACGACAAGGACACCGCCGCCGTCCTGGTCGAGGCGATCCGCGACCTCGCCCGCCGCGCCGGGGAACTGCCCGACCCGCCCGCGATCGACGTCCCCGCACCGCGCGACCTGCGCCTGGAGCAGGCCGTCCTGCCCCGCGACGCGTTCTTCGGCCGCGTCGAGCAGGTGCCGCTGGAGGAGGCCGCCGGCCGGATCAGCGCCGAGATGCTCACCCCCTACCCGCCCGGCATCCCGGCGGCGCTGCCGGGCGAGCGCCTCGACACCGCCGTCGTGGCCTACCTCGGCAGCGGCAAGAACGCCGGGATGGTCGTACCGGACGCCGCCGACCCCGACCTCGGCAGCGTCCGCGTGCTCATCGAGGAGTGAGGCACGGCCCCGCGCGTCAGGGGCGGCGCCCGACGCCGGTCAGCAGCTCCCGCAGCCGCGCCGGGCCGCTCGTGCGAGGCGACAGCGGGGGCGTGTCCGCCCCCGCTCCCTCGCGCAGGCCCGACAGGAAGTCCTCCAGCGCCTCGAACGCGCTGTGCCGGGGCGACCAGCCGAGCTCGCCGCGGGCGCGCGCCACGTCCATGACCGGCACGTGCAGCGCCAGGTCCAGCAGCCCCGGCGAGGCCGGCACCAGACGCAGCCGCCACGCCGCGCCGAGCGCGGCCCGCGCCGCCCGCGCGGGCACCGGCACCGGACGGGCGTCCAGCAGCCGCGCCAGCTCCGGCACGCCGATCACCGGATCGGCGCCGAGGTTGAACGCCCCGCGCACGTCCCGCGTCACCGCCAGCCGGAACGCCTCGCCCGCGTCCCGCGCGTGCAGCACCTGGAACCGCAGCCCGGGGATGTCGGGGACCACCGGCAGCAGCCCCGGCCGCACCAGCGGGTTCGGCAGCAGCGGCCCGGCGAACAGGCGCCGCTGCCCCGAGGCCGCCGACCGCTGGAACACGAACCCCGGCCGCATCCGCACCACCCGCCGGTCGGGGTGGTCGCGCTCGAAGACGTCCAGCAGCCGCTCGACGTACGCCTTCTCCCGGCCGTAAGCGGCGGTCGGGCGCGCGTGCGTCGGCCAGTCCTCGGTGACCGGCGCGCCCTTGTCCGCCGGCGGCACCGGCGAATAGGCGCCGACCGAGGACGAGTACACCAGCGCCGGCACCCCCGCGCGGGCGACGGCGTCGAAGACGCGCTCGCTGCCCAGCACGTTGTTGCGCCAGGTGACGACGGGGTCGTGCGTCGGCTGGAACAGCCACGCCAAATGCACCACGGCGTCCGCGCCGCGCAGCAGCGGGACGAGGTCGGTCTCCCTCACGTCCGCCGTCGCCCACTCGGCCTTGTCCACCGGCAGGCTCGCCGGCCGCCGCGCCAGCCCGAGGACGGACTCCACCCCCGGATCGGCGGCGAGTGCCCGCACCGTGCTCGTGCCGATGTTCCCCGTCGCCCCGATCACCACGACGCGCATGATGCCCCTCCTCGTACCGATGACCGCCGTACCCGTCCGGATCCGCCTACCCCGGCACCGGCCGCACAGTCATCCCCGCATGACCTCAGACGATATGAAGATCGATATCAGACCGCCGCCGATAGCGATATTGGACACCCCCGACAGGGATCTGCTCTGCTGGTCATCCCGATGATCAACCCCGGCCATCGGCACCCGACCGAGGAGCCCCCCATGCCGCGCACCGTCCGGCCGCGCCCCGCCGCGTTCGCCCTGACGGCCCTGCTCGCCGCCGCCTCCACCGCCTGCGGCGCCGCAACGCCCGCCCCCGCCCGGCCCGTCGCCGACCGGGCCGCCGTCGAGCGGACGCCCGCCGCGCCCCCCGTGAACGTCCGCAAGGAGATCCACGCCCTGGAGACCTCCCGCAAGACCCGCATCGGCGCGTTCGCCGTGGACACCGGCACCGGCCGCACCGCCGGCTACCACGACGGCGAGCGCTTCCCGTCCCTGTCCACCTTCAAGGCCATCGCCTGCGCCGCCGTCCTCGCCAAGGCCCGCCGCACCGACCCCGGCCTGCCGGCCCGCGTCGTCCACTGGACCGACACCGAGGAGGTGGACAACAGCCCCGTCACCAAAGGCCACGGCACCGCCGGCATGACCGTCGCCGACCTCTGCGAGGCCGCCATCACCCAGAGCGACAACACCGCCGGCAACATGATCCTCCGCCAGATCGGCGGCCCCGCCGGGCTGACCCGCTACTACCGCTCCCTCGGCGACCCGCTCTCCCGCCTCGACCGCTGGGAGACCGACCTCAACATCTGGCGCCCCGGGGAGCACCGCGACACCACCACCGCCGCCGCCATGGGCCGCGACCTGCGCGCCACCGCCACCGGCGGAGCGCTCACCGCCCCCGACCGCGCCACCCTCACCGGCTGGATGCGCGCCACCATCACCGGCGGCGCCCGCATCAAGTCCGCGCTGCCCCCCGGCTGGACCGCCGGGAACAAGACCGGCACCGGATCCACCTACGGCACCGCCAACGACATCGCCGTGGCCTGGCCGCCCACCGGCGCGCCCGTCGTCATCGCCGTCTTCAGCCGCCGCACCGACCCCGCCGGCACCGCCGACGAGGAGGCCATCGCCGGCACCGCCCGCGTCCTCCTCCGCGCCCTCGGCCGCTGACGGCCGCTACCCCGCGAACGGGCGCCCCGGCCCCTTGACGATCTGAGCGGTGATGAGCCGCGCGAACGCCTCCTGCCCCTTCACCGTCGGATGGAAGCTGCGCGGCTCGGCCGTCAGCCCCGCCAGGTTGAACGTCAGCCCGTTCATGTAGGGGTCGGCGCTGCCCGCCTCGTGCCCGGCGAACGCGCTGTAGGCGTCGACGAACTCCACGCTCCCCGCGCCGCCCGCCGCGACGACGCCCGCGTCGGCCTCCGCCGCCGCCCGCCGGATGGTCTCGTTCAGGTCCAGCGCACGGGCGTTCAACCAGCGCTGGTCCTCGATCGAGATGTTGTCGCCGCGCTCCCCCGCCACCTCCGAGAACACCCGCGGATAGCCGAGGATCACCACCCGGGCGCGCGGCGCCCGGGTAGTGATCTTGTCGAGCAGGCCGGGCAGCGCGCGGCGCAGGTCGGACAGCCGGCCCGCGATGTCGCCGCCCTGGTCCTCGCAGGCCCGGCTCCACGGCAGCTTCTTCACGCACGCCGCGACGATCCGCGCGAACCCGACGTCGTTGCCGCCGATGCTGATCGTCACCAGGCTCGTCCCGGCGGTGACCCGGTCGATCTGCGGCGGCTCGCCCGCCTGCCCGTGCAGCACGTTGGAGACCTTGGCGCCCGAGCAGGCGTAGAAGCCCCCGCCCTTGAACGCGAACGCCCCCGCCACCGCGTGGTAGTACGCCTTGGACGTGCGGTGGCAGCGGTCCAGGGGGTTCTGGTCGGCCAGGGTGGCCTCCGCGCCGACCCCCGCCGAGTAGGAGTCGCCGAGCGCGACGTAGCCCCCCCGCGCCGCGACCTCGGCCGGCGCGAGCACCGGCCGCCGCGCCACCGGCACCGCGTCGGCCCGCGCGGACCCGGCGGGCGGGCGCGCACAGCCCGTCCCGAACACCTCGCAGCGCACCGCCGGCATCGCCACGAGCGGCACCACCATGGCCGCCACGAGCGCGGCCAGCACGATCCCCGCGACGCCGCGCTCTCCGAGGCGCGCGCGCACCGCCGCCGCCCAGTGGCCGATTCGTCCCATTCGTCCCCGCCTCCCCCCAGCACAGACGGCCGATCGTGACACCGGGTTCCGACCTTTACGTTGTAGATCCGTTTTGTCGGGAAGGAACCTGTGCGGGCCCCGCGGCGTCCAAGGGGACACCACGATACTTGCGAGGGAATTCGACGATGTTCACGGCTCTGACGGGCCTCGGGCTGAGCGCCGCCGCCGGCCTCAACGCCTACATCCCCATGCTGCTGGTCGGGCTGCTCGCCCGCTACACCGACCTGGTGCGGCTGCCGGCCGAGTTCGGCTGGCTCTCCAACGGGTGGGTGCTGGCGGGGCTCGCGGCCCTGCTGGTGGTGGAGATGACCCTGGACAAGGTCCCGCTGGTCGACTCGGTGAACGACGCCGTCATGACCGTCGTCCGGCCCGCCGCGGGCGGCGCGGTGTTCGCCGCGACCGACGCCGCCGGGCGCCTCGACCACTCGACCTTCCTGCACGACCACGCCTGGATCGGCTGGATCGCGGGCATCGTCGTCGCGCTCTGCGTGCACTCCACCAAGGCCGCCGCGCGGCCGGTGGTGAACGCCGGCACGGCGGGCACCGGCGCGCCGGTGGTGAGCGTCCTGGAGGACGTCGCCGCCGTCGCCATGAGCGTGGTGGCGATCGTCGCGCCGGTGGTCGCGCTGGTGGTGCTCGTGCTGTGCGGGTACGCGGCGTTCCGCCTCATCCGCCGCCGCAGGCGCCGCCGGCGGGCCCCCGCGCCCGCCTGACCGGCGGGGTTGCCCGCGGGCCGCCCAGGAGTGGCATGATTCCCACCGGATCAGACGGGTACCGGCGATCCGCCGGGCCGCCGCAGGACGCGGCGCCGCGATCGGAAGGACGGCACCATGACACGACCGGAACGGTCGCGGGAGGCGGACGACGTCGTGTTCGACACGGCGGGCCTGTCGCGCGCCCAGCGCGCCGGGCGGGCCTGCGTGGTGTGCGGCAAGCGGTGGCCCGCCCCGCGGCTCCGCGTCGGCCGGACCGCCGACGGCGCCGCCCTGTTCTCCTGCTCCGACGACGCGCCGCTCATCGCGCGGCGTCCCCCGGCGCGGTCGGCCGCCACATGACCTGCCGGGCGCCGAGGCGGTCCAGCCCCTCGGCGGCCTCGGCGCCCCGGTAGCCGCGGAGGCCCGGCCCCCAGCGCTCGGCGGGCAGCACGGCGAAGCCGTGCGCGGCGTACCAGGGGCCGTTGAACGGCACGTCGCGGAAGGTCAGCAGGGACACGCCGGGCGCCCCGGCGGCCGCGGCCCGCGCGATGACGGCCCGCAGCAGCCGCCCGCCGATACCGCGCCGCACGAGGTCGGCGCGCACCGAGATCTGCTCCAGGTGCACGGCGCCGTCGACCGGCGAGGTCGCGGCGAACCCGACCGGCGGGCGGCCCGCGACCAGCACCTCGGCGCCGGTGCCGCGCAGCTTCTCGATGACGGTCGGACCGGGCCCGAAGACGATCCCGAGCTCGGCGAACAGGGGGTCGCCGCTGTTCTCGATCGCGGGCAGCCCGTCGAGGTCGCCGGGGCCGGCGAGACGCACGTCGGTGTCCATGCCGCGATCGTAGGCCGCCGTCCCGCCCCCGCCCCACCGCTTTACCGCCGCCGGGTCAGCTGACGCCGGCCTCCTTCATGTCGCGCAGCTCGCGCTTCAGCTCCTTGATCTCGTCGCGGAGGCGGGCCGCGAGCTCGAACTGCAGGTCGGTGGCGGCCTGGTGCATCTGCGCCGTCATCGACTCGATGAGGCCCTCCAGCTCGTCGCGGGGGCGCTCGCCGACGAGGTCGGCGGCGTGCCGGCCGGCCTCGCGGGTGCGGGAGGCCAGGCCCGGCACCGGCGCCTTGCCGCGGCTCTGCTGGCGGCCGGCGCCGCCGATCAGCGTCTCGGTGTCGGCGTCCTCGCGGACCAGGGAGTCCAGGATGTCGGCGATGCGCTTGCGCAGCGCGCGCGGCTCGATGCCGTGCTCGGTGTTGTACTCCTGCTGCTTGGCGCGGCGCCGGGCCGTCTCGTCGATCGCCCGCTCCATCGAGGGGGTGATCCGGTCGGCGTACATGTGGACCTGGCCGGACACGTTGCGGGCGGCGCGGCCGATCGTCTGGATGAGGGAGGTCTCCGAGCGGAGGAAGCCCTCCTTGTCGGCGTCCAGGATCGCCACCAGCGACACCTCGGGCAGGTCCAGGCCCTCGCGCAGCAGGTTGATGCCGACCAGCACGTCGAACTCGCCGCTCCGCAGCTCGCGCAGCAGCTCGATGCGGCGCAGCGTGTCGACCTCCGAGTGCAGGTAGCGGACCCGGATGCCGAGCTCCAGCAGGTAGTCGGTGAGGTCCTCGGACATCTTCTTGGTGAGGGTGGTGACGAGGACCCGCTCGTCGCGGTCGGTGCGCTCGCGGATCTCGTGGACCAGGTCGTCGATCTGCCCCTTGGTGGGCTTGACGACGATCTCGGGGTCGATGAGGCCGGTCGGGCGGATGACCTGCTCGACGACGTCGCCCTTCACCCGGTTCAGCTCGTAGGAGCCGGGCGTCGCCGACAGGTACACCGTCTGCCCGATGCGCTCCAGGAACTCCTCCCACTTCAGCGGCCGGTTGTCCATCGCCGAGGGGAGCCGGAAGCCGTGCTCGACGAGCATCCGCTTGCGGGAGGCGTCGCCCTCGTACATCGCGCCGATCTGCGGGACGGTCTGGTGGGACTCGTCGATGACGAGGAGGAAGTCCTCGGGGAAGAAGTCCAGCAGGGTGTTGGGGGCGGTGCCGGCGGCGCGGCCGTCGATGTGCCGGGAGTAGTTCTCGATGCCCGAGCAGGTGCCGACCTGGCGCATCATCTCGATGTCGTAGGTGGTGCGCATCCGCAGGCGCTGCGCCTCCAGCAGCTTGCCCTGGCGCTCCATGGCGGCGAGGGACTCGGCGAGCTCGGCCTCGATCGCGGTGATCGCGCGCTCCATGCGCTCGGTGCCGGCGACGTAGTGCGAGGCGGGGAAGACGTACATCTCCTGCTCCTCGGCGAGGACCTCGCCGGTGAGGGGGTGCAGGGTGGCGAGCTTCTCGATCTCGTCGCCGAACATCTCGATCCGGACGGCGAGCTCCTCGTACTGCGGGATGACCTCGATGGTGTCGCCGCGGACCCGGAAGGTGCCGCGGGTGAACGCCAGGTCGTTGCGCGAGTACTGCATGGAGACCAGGCGGCGGAGCAGGTCGTCGCGGTCGATCTCCTGCCCGACGCGGAGCGGGAGCATGTTGTCGACGTACTCCTGCGGGGTGCCGAGGCCGTAGATGCACGACACCGACGCGACGACGACGGTGTCGCGGCGGGTGAGCAGGGAGTTGGTGGCCGAGTGCCGCAGCCGGTCGACCTCGTCGTTGATCGACGAGTCCTTCTCGATGTAGGTGTCGGTCTGCGGGATGTAGGCCTCGGGCTGGTAGTAGTCGTAGTACGAGACGAAGTACTCGACGGCGTTGTTGGGCAGCATCTCGCGCAGCTCGTTGGCGAACTGGGCGGCGAGGGTCTTGTTCGGCTGCATGACAAGCAGGGGCCGCTGGAGCTTCTCGGCGAGCCAGGCGACGGTGGCGGTCTTGCCGGTGCCGGTGGCGCCGAGCAGCACCGCGTCCCGGTCGCCCCGCTCCATGCGCTCGGTGAGCTGGGCGATCGCCTGCGGCTGGTCGCCCGAGGGGGTCATCTCGGTGACGACCTCGATCGGCGCCACCTTGCGCTGCAGGTCGGTGATCGGCCGCATGCCCGCCCTTTCCCGTACCGGGGGCCCGGCGGGCCCCGCGTTGCCTCCACTGTATGCAGCAGGTACGACAATCCGGGGCGCCGGTATATTTCCGCAGGTCAGGCGGCAGGTAGCGGGAGGCGGGCGCGGACGGTGTAGCCGCCGCCGTCGCGGGGCCCGGCCTCCAGCCGGCCGCCGAGGGCGGTGACCCGCTCGCGGAGCCCGACCAGGCCGTTGCCGCCGCTCGGCAGGCCGTGCCGGGGCCCGGCGGCGGCCGCGGCGTTGGTGATGTCGACCTCGACGGCGCCGGGCAGCATCCCCACCTCGATGCGGGTGTCGGCGTCCCCGGCGTGCTTGTGCACGTTGGTGAGGGCCTCCTGGACGATGCGGTAGAGGGTGGTGCCGACGGCGGGCGGCATCGGGCCCTCCTCGCCGCGGACCTCGACCCGCACGCTGAGGCCGGCGCTGCGGGACTGGCCGGCCAGCGCGTGCACGTCGGCGAGGGTGGGGGCGGCGGCGAGGAGGCGCTCCTCGCCCTGCCGGAGCACCCCGATGACCTGCCGCAGCTCCTCCAGCGCCTGCCGGCCCATGTCGCCGATGACCGCGGCGGTCTCGGCGGCCCGGTCGGGGTCGCGGCGCACGACGGCGCGGAGGGCGCCGGCGTGCACGACCATGACGCTGATGCGGTTGGCGACGACGTCGTGCATCTCGCGGGCGATGCGGGTGCGCTCCTCGGCGCGGGCGCGCTCGGTGAGCAGCCCCTGCTCGCGCTCCAGGCGGGCCGCGCGCTCCTGCAAGGACGCGACGAGCTGCTTGCGGGCGCCCATGTAGAGGCCGAGGACGACGGGCAGGGCGGTGAAGGCGAGGCTGAACACCGCGCGGGCGAGGAAGGAGTCGTCGTGGCCCGTCGCGCCCGGCACGACGAGGGCGACGACGTACCCGGTGGCCGCCACGCCGATCGCGGCGCGCCGGGACGCGGCGTAGGCGCCGAGCGAGTACAGCACGACGAGGGCGGCGAACCCGCCGCCGCCGGTGGCGGTGGCGAACACCATCGCGAACAGCGCGAGCCCGACGGGGTGGCGGCGCCGCGCGACGAGGGTGAGCGCCGTCACCATGCCGCAGGCGGCGACGGCCTCGCGCGGCAGCCAGTAGTCCTGGTAGGCCAGGTAGAGGAAGGGTCCGTCCAGGGCCGCGAAGAAGGCGGCGAGGGCGACGTCGAGCAGCGCCGAGCGGCGCGACGGCCACCACGCCGTCCACCATCCCCCAGCGCCCATGCGGGCAGCCTATAGCCCGGCACCCCCTGCGGCGCGGGGGGTTCGCGGCGATATCAGCGGGTCGCCGCGAGGGCCGCGACGGCCGCGGCACAGGCGGTGACGGCGAGCAGCGCGCCGCCCGCGGCGAAGCGCGCGACGGGGACGCGCACGCCGTAGCGGCGGCACCACTCGAACCAGAGCAGCGTCGCGAGCGACCCCCACGGGGTGATCACGGCGCCGGCGTTGGTGCCGATGAGCAGGGCGAGCAGCCCGTCGGTGTCGCCGGCGGGGACGGCCCGCTCCCCCGCGACGTAGGCGGGCAGGTTGTTCAGCAGGTTAGCCAGGCCCGCGCCGGCGAACGCGGTGCGGAACAGCCCGCCGGCGCCCTCGCCGGCGCCCTCGCCGCCGCCGGCGAGGACCCGCGTCAGCGCGTCGAGGCCGAGGCGTTCCAGGGCGGGGACGACCAGGAACAGCCCGGTCACGAACACCATGAGCTGCCAGGGCAGCAGCCGCCAGGTGAGGGCCGGGCGGTCCCGGACGGCGAACGCGATCACCACGACTGCGGCGGCGCAGGCGGCGGCCGCGCCGAGCCGGTAGCCGGTGCTGATCCCCGCGAGGATCGCCGCGGCGAACAGCAGGCAGGCCGCGGTGCCCGCGCCGAACAGGACGCGGTCGCGGACGGGTTCGGGCGGCGGCGGGGTGTAGCGGTCCGCGCCGCGGGCGCCGCGCCGCCAGTGCAGCGCCCAGAGCAGCACGGCGGTGGCGAGCAGCGCGGCGAGCTGCGGCGCGGCCATGCGGGCGGCGAACTCCCCCGTCCCGAGGCCGACGCGGCCCGCGGCCAGCAGGTTGGTGAGGTTGGAGACCGGCAGCAGCAGGGAGGCGGTGTTGGCGAGCCAGACGGTGGTCATGGCGAGGGGCGGCGCGGCGATGTCGCTGCGGGCGGCGAGCGCGAGCATGACGGGGGTGAGCAGGACGGCGGTGGTGTCGAGGTTGAGGAAGGCGGTGGTGACCGAGGCGAACAGCAGGCAGAGCGCGAACAGGGCCGGGTAGCGGCCGCGGCCGGCGCGGGCGAGGCCCTGCGCGACGGCGTCGAACACCCCGGCGCGGCGGGTGAGCTCGGCGAGCACGACGACGGCGGCGAGGAACAGCAGCAGCGGCGCGATGCGGCCGAGGCCGGCGCGGGCCTCGGCGGCCGGCACGGCGCCGGTGGCGACGAGCAGCAGGCCGAGGGCGAGGACGCCGAGGCGGACGCGGTCGAGCGGGCCGAGGGCGCGCAGCCCGGACAGGGCGCGCCGCGGTGACGGGCGGTTCACGGAGCGGTTCTCGGTGGCCTTCTCGGAAGGGCGCGGCGCCGGCCGGTCAGCCGGCCTCGGCGGCGCGGGCGGTCAGGTCAGCCCACACGGCGTCGACGGCGGCGCGCAGCTCGTCCAGGGTGCCGGAGTTGTCGAGGAGGTGGTCGGCGACGGCGCGGCGCTCCTCGCGGGTGGCCTGCGCGTCGATGCGGGCCTGCGCGGCGTCCGCGGTCATGCCGCGCTTGGCGGTGAGGCGGTCCAGCTGGGCCTCCACGGGCGCGTCGACGACCACGACGACGTCGTAGAACCCGGCGAGGCGGTTCTCGACCAGCAGCGGCACGTCGTCGACGACGATGGCGTCGGCGGGCGCGGCGTCCATGAGCCGCTGCATCCGCTCCCCCACCAGGGGGTGCACGATGGCGTTGAGGGCCTTCAGCCGGTCGGGGTCGGCGAAGACGATGCCGCCGACCTTCTCGCGGTCCAGGCCGCCGCCGGGCAGCAGCACGCCGTCGCCGAACTCGGCGACGACGGCGGCGAGGCCGGGGGTGCCGGGCTCCACCACCTCGCGGGCGATCTTGTCGGCGTCGATGACCAGGGCGCCGAGGGCGCCGAGGCGCGCCGACACCTCGCTCTTGCCGGAGCCGATGCCGCCGGTCAGTCCCACTTTCAGCACGGGACCAACCTACTCAGGGGACGGCGGGCTGGGGAAGCAGCGGCTTGCGCATGTGGACGAGGGTGAGGTGGTCGGCGACGCGCTCGCGGTGGGTCTCGCTGTAGCCGAGCCGCCGGTAGAGGCGCAGGTTGCCGTCGCTGAGGTGCCCGGTGAACAGGGCGCAGCCGTCGGCGCGGCCGGCGGCGGCCGCCTCCAGGTCGCGCATGAGCCGCGACCCGATGCCGCGGCCGCGCGCGTCGGGGGCGACGACGAGCCGCCCGACCAGGCAGGTGCGGCCGCTGAACTGGGCGCGCACGGCCCCGACGATGCGGGGGCCGTGCAGCGCCTTCAGCACCAGCGCATCGCTCTCCAGCAGGCGCCGCATCTGGTCCAGCGACTCGACCAGCGGGGCGATGAACGGGTCGCCGTACAGCTGCGCCTCGGTGAGGTAGGCGGCGCGCTGCACGGTCAGGATCTCGCCGGCGTCGGCGGGCCCGGCGGTCTCGATCCTGGTCTCGGGTGCGTCCATGGGACCGCTCTTCCGCTGGTCGGGGCCGCCGGCCGCGTCACCCGGCCAGGCGGACGGTGACGGCGACCGGCGAGTGGTCGGAGGGGCTGCGCTCGGCGACATCGTAGTCGGAGAACAGGACGTCGCTCGTGCCGTAGACCCAGTCGACGCGGCGGCCGCCGGCGGTCGGGGCGATGTCGCCGAGGCCGGCCGAGCGGAGCCGGCCGTCGTCGGCGATCCGCTGCAGCTCGGGCGAGTCGCTCTCGGCGCCGAAGTCGCCGCCGATGACGGTGCGCGGGGCGCCGCCCCAGGCGCGCAGCAGCGCCTCGACCTCGCGGGCGCGGTCGGTGCCGTGGCCGGCGCCGGTGGACAGGTGGGTGGACCACACGTCCATGGTGGTGGCGCCGACCTGGAGCTGCGCCCACACGTAGCCGCGGATCTGCGACCAGTCGCCGCGCGGCATGCGGCCGGTGCCCGAGCCGCGGACGGGCAGCGTGGTGAGGATGGCGTTGCCGAACTGGCCGTCGCCGGCCGGTCCCCACAGCAGCTTCATGCCGAGGCGCCGCGACAGCCAGACGCCGACGTCGGCGGTGCCCGACAGCAGCGAGCCGCGGCCGGCCTCCTGCAGGAGGACGACCTGGGGCCTGCTCCTCTCGATGGTGGCGGCGACGGCCTCGGGGTCCAGGGTGCCGTCGCTGTCGACGGCGTCGTGGATGTTGTAGCTGAGGACGCGGACCTCGCCGCCGGCGGCGGTGGCGGCGGCGACGGCCTCGCCCTTCGGGGAGGCGACGGCGAACAGCGCGGTGCCGAGGAGCAGGACGAGCGCGGCGGCGCCCGCGGTGAGGGCGCGGAGCGGTGCGCGGGCGGGCAGCGGCCCGCCGCGGGCGGCGGCGATGGCGGCGAGGCCGCCGAGGGCGAGGCCGGCGGCGCCGGGCAGCAGGTTGCTGGGGAGGGCGATCGTGTCGACGACGCTGATCTGGTAGGTGATCAGGATGAGGCCGACGAGCAGGCCGCCGAGGGCGGCGCCGAGGTCGACGCGCCAGACCGGGCCGCCGGCGCCGGCGCGGCGGAGCGGGGCGCGGCTCGCGACGGCGAGGAGCCAGGCGGCGAGGACCTGCCCGACGATGACGATCGGCACGACCTCGATGCCCGACATCGCGAACGTCCCCGCGATCGTGCCCGCGCCGACGCCGAGCAGGGTGCCGCCGAGGACGCAGACGCCGCCGGGGACGGCGCGGACGGCGAGCCCGGACGCCAGGAAGGCCAGGGCGAGGCCTTGGCCGGCGACGAGGACGACGTGCGCGGTGCCGAGCGAGATCCAGCCGGCGGAGGCGACGAAGGCGGGGCTGGACAGCACCAGCACCTGCAGGGCGAGGAAGGGCCCGAACGCGGCGGCGCCGAGGGCGTCGCGCCAGGAGACGCCGGGCGCGGCGACGGGGCCGGAGGCGAGCTCGCGGTAGAGGGCGGCGGCGCCGAGCGCGACGAAGGCCAGGCAGGCGAGCCAGGACGCGGTGTCGGACCGCCAGACCGGGTCCCAGGTGCCGAACGCCATCCGCACCGCGGTGTCGGCGGCGAGGCCGGCGACGGTGGCGGTGGCGAACCCGACGCCGGACAGGCCGCGGGCGCCCTCGTAGAGCGCGGCGATCGCGATCATGCCGAGGGCGGTGCCGGCGAGGGCGAGCCAGACCTGCGGGGACAGGGCCTGGGCGACCAGGCGGACGGCGAGCAGGCCGCCGACGCCGGCGGCGAGCAGGCCGCGGGGGCCGGCGGCGCGGCGCAGCGGCGCGGCGAGGGCGCCGGCGAGGTAGACCGCGAGGGCGGCGCCCGCGGCGGCGGCCGACCCGGCGGTGTCGCGCAGGTGGGCGAGCTCGGGCAGGGAGAAGCGCAGGGTCTGCGCGAGCACCGCGACGGTGACGGCGATCAGCGCGAGCCGGGCCGGGCCCTGCGGGACGATGGACGGTCCGGCCGCCGGGCGGCCGGCGGTCGTGGTGCCTGCGTCAGTGCTGGCCAATGGACTACTGCTCCCGGAGCGTTCTGGGGGGCGGGGGGCGGAGGGTGCGGCGCGCGCCCCGGTGGGCGCGCGGCCGGGAAAAGGATCACGGCCGGAACGCGGCCCCGCGAGGGGCGCCTTCCGGCCGTGCTCAGCTAGCCGCCGTCCGCCGCGCGGCCGCCCGCGGGGGCGGCCGCGCGGCGGGCGCGGTCAGGCTCGTGCGAGGCGGTCACTGACCGCCGGAGAGCTTCTCCCGCAGCGCGGCGAGGGCCTCGTCGGTCGCCAGGGCGCCGCCGGTGGTCTCGCTCTCGCCGCCGCCCGAGTAGGAGGTCTCGGCGCCACCGGTGGTGGTGCCGCCGCCGGCCTCGGCCTCGGCCTCGGCCTTGCGGGCCTCCTCGATCTGCTTGCGGTGGGCGTCGAAGCGGCCGCGGGCCTCGGCGTACTGCCGCTCCCACGTCTCGCGCTGCTCGTCGAAGCCCTCGAGCCACTCGCCGGTCTCGGAGTCGAAGCCCTCGGGGTACTTGTAGTTGCCCTCGGCGTCGTACTCGGCCGGCATGCCGTACAGCGTGGGGTCGAAGTCCTCCTCCTCCACGCCGGCGGCCGACTCGTTGGCCTGCTTCAGCGACAGGCTGATGCGGCGGCGATCCAGGTCGATGTCGATGATCTTGACGAAGATCTCGTCGCCGACCTGCACGACCTGCTCGGGGATCTCCACGTGGCGCTCGGCCAGCTCGGAGATGTGCACCAGGCCCTCGATGCCCTCCTCGACGCGGACGAACGCGCCGAACGGCACCAGCTTGGTGACGCGGCCCGGCACGACCTGGCCGATCTGGTGGGTGCGGGCGAACTGCTGCCACGGGTCTTCCTGGGTCGCCTTCAGCGACAGGGAGACGCGCTCGCGCTCCATGTCGACGTCCAGCACCTCGACGGTGACCTCCTGGCCGACCTCGACCACCTCGGAGGGGTGGTCGATGTGCTTCCAGGACAGCTCGGAGACGTGCACCAGGCCGTCCACGCCGCCGAGGTCGACGAACGCGCCGAAGTTGACGATGGAGGACACGACGCCCTTGCGGACCTGGCCCTTCTGCAGGGTGTTGAGGAAGGTCTGGCGGACCTCGCTCTGGGTCTGCTCGAGCCAGGCGCGGCGGGACAGGACCACGTTGTTGCGGTTCTTGTCCAGCTCGATGATCTTGGCCTCGAGCTCGCGGCCGACGTAGGGCTGCAGGTCGCGGACGCGGCGCATCTCCACCAGGGAGGCGGGCAGGAAGCCGCGCAGGCCGATGTCGAGGATGAGACCGCCCTTGACGACCTCGATGACCGTGCCGGTGACGATGCCGTCCTCGTCCTTGATCTTCTCGATCGTGCCCCAGGCGCGCTCGTACTGGGCGCGCTTCTTGGACAGGATCAGCCGACCCTCCTTGTCCTCCTTCTGGAGGACCAGGGCCTCGACGTGGTCGCCCACGGCGACGACCTCGTTGGGGTCGACGTCGTGCTTGATGGACAGCTCGCGCGAGGGGATGACGCCCTCGGTCTTGTAGCCGATGTCGAGGAGGACCTCGTCCCGATCGACCTTGACGACGGTGCCTTCGACGATGTCGCCGTCATTGAAGTACTTGATGGTCTCATCGATCGCCGCGAGGAAGGCTTCCTCGGACCCGATGTCGTTGACCGCTACCTGCGGGGTGGTCGAGGTGGCCTCGGTGCTGCTCGTCATGTGTCGGCTGGCTCCGGATACGGACATAGTAGGTGTCATTGGCGCGCGGAGGGCCTGGTCCGCCCTGCCGAGGACCGGAGGAAGCGGCGCGGCAGCGGGGCCGCGCCAGGGAACCGAAAGTCGACGACCTGACCGAGCGCGAGCCTGCTCCGTCCGAAGCCGCGCAAGCCCACAGCGCAGCGATCAGGATATGGGACGAGCGCCCCGGGGTCAATCGGAGCGGCCGGGCGGGCGCCCGCTCAGTAGGTGCGGGCGGCGGCCCGGTAGGCCGGCGCGAGGCGGCCGAGCTCCTTCTTCGGGACGGTGACGGTCGCCGGGTCGCCGTCGGAGGTGTAGCGCTCCCCGGGGTGCTTCGCCAGCTCGTCGAGGTAGGCGGTGGAGCACATGGTCCGGCAGTCGTTCTCCTTGATCTTGCCCTCGGACCGGACGCGGGTGATCGCCCAGCGGTCGAAGCGCTCGTCGAAGGGCGACTCCGAGGGCTTCCAGCCGGCCAGGAAGACGCCCTGGAAGGAGTAGCGGCCGTCCTCGCGCTGCGCCCAGGCGCGCTTGCGCGGGACGGCGCCGAAGGGGTAGGCGAAGGTCGCGGTGTGCTGCCCGGTCAGCGCGACGATCCGGTCCTCCATGTCCGCGATCTCCTTGCGCACCCCGTCCTCGCCGAGGGTGGACAGGTCGGGGTGGTGGACGGTGTGGTTGGCGATCTCGAAGCCGTGGGCGGTCAGCCACTTCAGGCCCTCGGCGGCGCGCGGCCCGAGGCCGAACAGGTCGTCGTTGAGGTAGAAGGTGGCGGTCGGCCGGAAGCCGGGGTGGCGGCGGGCGACGTCCTCGATGATGCCGACGGCGGTGTCGGGCAGGACGTTGCCCCGGGCGTCCAGGCCGAAGTGGCCGGGGGTGCTGTCGTCGAAGGTGAGCACGACGGGGTGGCGGCCGGCCGGGACGTCGATGCGGCCGGCGGCGAACTCGGCGGCGGTGATCGGGACGTAGCCCTCGCGGGCGAGGCGCTCCAGCTCCTTGCGCAGCTCGGCGGTGGAGCGGTCGAGCGACAGCTCGGCCTTCGGCAGGATCCGGTGGTACATGAGCACGGGGACCTCGCCGAGCTCGTCGGCCCCGGCCGCGGCGGCGGCGGGCGCGGCGGCGGGGACCGGTGTCGCGCTCGCGCCGGGCGTCCCGCTGGGCGAGACGGTCGGCGGGGCGGGCGGGGCGCTGCTCGGCGGGGTGCTCGCGGGGGCGGCCTGCGGCACCGTCGCGGGGCGGCCCTCGGCCCGGGCGGCGCTCTCGGCGGCCCGCGCGGCGCGCACGCCCCGGTCCGGGCGGTGCGCGCCCGGCAGCAGGACGCCGAGGGCGACGGCGCAGAGCACGGCGATGACAGCGATCTTGTGCAGGACAGGCACGGGGCTCCCGTCGGATCTGGTGCACGGCCACCGGACAGCGTACGCCGCAGATCATCTCATGACGGACATACAACGGTTTTTGTCCCGACGGTGGGAAGAAGATGACCGGCGCGCTCCCCCGCCTGCGGATCACCGCAGGTCGCGGCGGGCAGGCCGGTTCCGCCAAGGCGTTCCCCGCGCACGCCCCGGAAGCGGAAGGGGGCCGGGCGTGCGGCGGCTGATCCTGCTCGGTACCGGCGGCGCCATCGCCGCCCGCTCGACGCCGCGCGGGCGCGCGGCCTGGAGCGGCAGTGGCGCGACCGGTCCGGCTGATCGGCCACTTCGGCGGGCACGACGGGGTGTGGTGGGGCACGTTCGAGGAGATCGCCGAGGACTTCGCGCGCCGCGATCCGCGCCGGCGTCCCGCCGCGCCCCGCGGGCGGGGCGCGGCGGTTCGCGGCGGTTCGCGGCGGGGCGTCAGTGGGCGGCGTCCTGCCAGGTGCGGCCGGTGCCCATGGAGACCTCCAGGGGGGCGCGCAGGTCGTAGGCGCCGCCCATCTCGGTGCGGAGCAGTTCGGCGAGGCGCTCGTGCTCGCCGTCGGCGACTTCGAGGACGAGCTCGTCGTGGACCTGCAGCAGCATCCGCGAGGACAGGCCGCCCTCGCGCAGGGCGCGGTCGACGTTGAGGCTGGCGACCTTGACGATGTCGGCGGCCGAGCCCTGGATGGGGGCGTTCAGCGCCATCCGCTCGGCCATCTCGCGGCGCTGGCGGTTGTCGGAGTTGAGGTCGGGCAGGTAGCGGCGGCGGCCGAGGATGGTCTCGGTGTAGCCGGTCTGCCGGGCCTCCTCGACGACCTTGCCCAGGTAGTCGCGGACGCCGCCGAACTGCTCGAAGTACTCCTCCATGAGGCCGCGCGCCTCGTCGGGGGTGATCCGCAGCTGCTGGGACAGCCCGTAGGCCGACAGGCCGTAGGCCAGGCCGTAGTTCATCGCCTTGATGCGGGCGCGCAGCTCGGGGTCGACCTGGTCGGGCGGCAGGTCGAAGACGCGCGAGGCGGTGATGGTGTGGAAGTCGGCGCCGGAGGAGAACGCCTCCAGCAGCGCCTCGTCGCCCGACAGGTGCGCCATGATCCGCAGTTCGATCTGGCTGTAGTCGGCGGTGAGCAGCTCGGCGTAGCCGTCGCCGACGACGAACGCCTCGCGGATCTGGCGGCCCTCGGCGGTGCGGATCGGGATGTTCTGCAGGTTGGGGTCGGTGGACGACAGCCGCCCGGTCGCGGCGATCATCTGGTTGAAGGTGGTGTGGATGCGGCCGGCGTCGTCGGCCATCGGGATGAGCGAGTCGACGATCGACTTCAGCTTGGCGACCTCGCGCCAGCGCAGGATGTGCTCCAGGACGGGGTGGCCGTCCTTGGCGAGCAGGGTGGTGAGGGCCTCGGAGTCGGTGGTGTAGCCGGTCTTGGTGCGCTTGGTCTTCGGCAGGTTGAGCTCGTCGAACAGCACCTGCTGGACCTGCTTGGGCGAGCCGAGGTTGAACTCGCGGCCGACGGCGTCGTGGGCCTGCTGCTCGACCTCCTTGACCTGGCCGCCGAGGGAGGCCGACAGGCCGGCGAGGTGGCCCGCGTCGACGGCGATGCCGGCGCGCTCCATGCCGGCGAGGACGTGCACGAGGGGCAGCTCGACATCGTGCAGGAGGCGGGTCGCGCCGCGCTTGTCGAGGTCGGCGTCCAGGACGCCGGCGAGCTCGGCGACGGCGCGGGCGCGCACCGCGAGGTCGCGGGCGGCCTCCTCCTCGCCGGAGCCGTCGAGGGTGAGCTGCCCGGAGCCCGCGGACTCGTCGCGCAGCTCGCGGTGCAGGTAGCGCAGGGCGAGGTCGCCGAGGTCGAAGGTGCGCTGGCCGGGCAGCGCCAGGTAGGCGGCGAGGGCGGTGTCGGTGGCCAGGCCGCGCAGGGTGAGGCCGCGGGCGGCGAGCGCCAGGATCGGGCCCTTGGCGTCGTGCAGGGCCTTCGGGCGGGTCTCGTCGGCGAGCCAGGCGGCGAGGGCGTTCTCGTCGCCCGCGATGAGCTCGGCCGGGTCCAGGAACACCGCGGGCCCGGCGGTGGCGGCGAGCGCGAGGCCGGTGATCTCGCCGGTGCCGCGGCCCCAGGTGCCGGTGACGGCGACGCCGGTGCGGGCGGCGCCGCCGGCGTTGGCCTCCAGCCAGGCGCCGAGCGCGCCGGGCTCCAGCTCGTGCAGGTCGACGTCGAAGCCCTCCTCGGCCTCGGGCTCGGCGGCGCTGACGGAGGCGTACAGGCGCTCGCGCAGCACCCGGAACTGCAGGGCGTCGAACAGGGTGTGGATCTCGTCGCGGTCCCACTGGCCCATGACGAGGTCGGGCGCGGCGGCCTCCAGGTCGACGTCGCAGTCCAGCTTGTTGAGCTGCTGGTTGCGCAGCACGCCGGCCAGGTGCTCGCGCAGGCTGTCGCCGGCCTTGCCCTTGATCTCGTCGACGTGCGCGACGAGGCCGTCGAGGCCGTCGTACTTGGCGAGCCACTTGGCGGCGGTCTTCGGGCCGACGCCGGGGACGCCGGGCAGGTTGTCGCTGCTCTCGCCGACCAGGGCGGCGAGCTCGCGGTAGCGCGCGGGCGGGACGCCGTACTTGGCCTCGACGGCGGCGGGGTCCATGCGGGCGAGCTCGGACACGCCGCGGATCGGGTAGAGGACGGTGACGCGGTCGTCGACGAGCTGGAAGGCGTCGCGGTCGCCGGTGACGATGAGGGTGTCCATGCCGGCGGCGGTGGCCTGCACCGACAGGGTGGCGATGACGTCGTCGGCCTCGAACCCGGCGACCGACAGGTGCGGGATGCGCAGCGCGTCCAGCACCTCGTGGATGAGGCTGACCTGGCTGCGGAACTCGTCGGGGGTCTTGGCGCGGCCGGCCTTGTACTCGTCGTAGGCCTGATGCCGGAACGTCGGCTCGGACCGGTCGAACGCCACCGCCACGTGCGTCGGCTGCTCGTCGCGCAGCACGTTGATCAGCATGGAGGTGAACCCGAACACCGCGTTGGTGGGCTGGCCGTCGGAGGTGTTGAAGTTCTCCACCGGGAGCGCGAAGAACGCCCGGTAGGCCAGGGAGTACCCGTCCAGGAGCAGGAGCCGGGGCTTGTCAGGGGTCGGTGCTTTCGTCGCCACACCGTGAGCCTAGTCTGCGCCTACGACAGTTTCAGGGAGGCTGAATGAACCGGGAGCAGCGGCTGCTCGCCGATCTGACCGACGGCGAGGCGCTCGGTGACCTGGGCACCGCGATGGGGATCGAGTACCTGGAGGCGTCGCCGGAGCGGGTCGTCGGCCGGATGCCGGTGAAGGGCAACACCCAGCCGTACGGGCTGCTGCACGGGGGCGCCTCCTGCGTGCTGGCCGAGTCGCTCGGGTCGGTCGGGTCGGCGCTGCACGCCGGGGAGGGCCGCATCGCGGTCGGCGTGGAGATCAACGCGACCCACCACCGGTCGGCGACCGAGGGGTTCGTCACCGGCGTCGCCACGCGGGTGCACGGGGGCCGCACCCTCGCCACCTACGAGATCGTCATCACCGACGGCCAGGACCGGCGGGTCTGCACCGCGCGCCTCACCTGCATGCTGCGCGACGCGCCGGGCGCCTGACCGGCCGGGCGGGGCGGGCGCGCCGCGGGCGCGCGCCCGCGGGCGGGCGCGGCCGCCGATCCGCCGGGCCCGCCGAGATCGTGGTGCCAGATCCTTTGCGGTATCGGCCTCCGGCTCGGTAGCGTAGATCGCAACGGCCCGGGTCCACCGAGTAGACAACGTGCGAACGCCTCGCGGCGCCGCGCGGCCCCAAAGGTGCACCCGGGCCTCGCGCTGTCCCGGGGCGCGAGCCGCCCCGGGACGGCGCCCCGGCGCCCGCGCGGCGCCCGCGGCCGCCACCGGCCAATCCCGTTCGCCGGTTACGGTTGGATTGCGAGCGCGCCGCGCCGATTCCCAAGCCGCCCGCCCCGTCCTACTTTCGGCTCATGCGGCTGACCCTCCCGGCGACCGTCCTCGCCCTCCTCGCGCTCGCCTGCGCCACCGGCTGCGGGTCCGGCGGGCCCGCCGCCTACCCCGAGCCCCGCCAGACGGTGCGCGAGCACGAGCGCGCCCTGCCCGGCAAGAACGTGCGGATCGGCGAGCTCACCTACACCGCGCTCGCCCTCACCACCGGCGTCATCGCGGTGGCCGGGTCGCACGCCGACGTCATGGCCAAGGGGCGCTACGTCCGCGTCCGCCTCCAGATCGTCAACACCGGCCGCGACCGCCACGACGTCGACCCCTACAAGCAGCGCCTCGTCACCACCGCCGGCGCCGTCGTCGCCCCGAGCTTCGACGCGATGAACACCACCCGCGCCCCGATCCCGCCGGTCACCCTCGCCCGCGACGAGGTCCGCGCGTTCGACCTGTGGTTCGACGCGCCCGCCGACGCGAAGGTGAAGGCGCTGCGCGTCCTCGGCGACGCCTCCTCCTCGCGGCTGTCGGAGCAGCTGAAGGCCGGCCGGACCGGGACCGCCGACCTGCCCCTCACCGGCTGACCCCGCCCTCCCCCGCCGACGGCGGCGGCCCCGGACCCCGCGCGGGGTCCGGGGCCGCCGGCCTCCTCGACGGACGTCAGCCGTCCTCGCGCCGCTCCTCGGAGTCGGCGGGGATGGCGGTCACCTCGTCCCCGGCCTCGACCGCCGGCGCCTTCGCCGGCGCCGCCGCGGCGCCGCCCGCCGCGCCGACGGCGTTGTCGCCGCCGTGCCCGAGGTAGGCGGCGCGCACCGCCGGGTCGTCCAGCAGCTCGGCCGCGGGCGCGGCCTTCACGATCCGGCCGGTCTCGATGACGTACGCGCGGTGCGCCACCTGCAGCGCCTGCCGGGCGTTCTGCTCGACCAGCAGCACCGTGGTGCCCCGCTCGTTGATCACCTTGATGATGTCGAAGATCTGCTGGATGAGCTTGGGCGCCAGGCCCATCGACGGCTCGTCCAGCAGCAGCACCCGCGGGTTGGTCATCAGCGCCCGGCCGATCGCGAGCATCTGCTGCTCGCCGCCCGACATGGTGCCGCCCGCCTGCGTGCGGCGCTCGGCGAGGCGCGGGAAGAGGCCGAACACCTCGTCCAGCTCCCGGCCCATGTCGCCCTTGCGGGCGTAGGCGCCCATCAGCAGGTTCTCGGTCACCGTCATGCCCGGGAAGATCCCGCGGCCCTCCGGCGACTGGCCGATGCCCATCAGCACCCGCTTGTGGCCCGGCACCCGGCTGATGTCGCGGCCCTCGAACACGATGGACCCGTGCGACAGCGGCCGCAGCCCCGAGATCGTCTTCAGCGTCGTCGTCTTGCCCGCGCCGTTGGCGCCGATCAGCGTGACGATCTCGCCCTCGTCCACCTGCACGGACACCCCGTGCAGCGCGGCGATCTTCCCGTAGTGGACATGGATGTCGTTGACTTCAAGAAGCATCGTCGGCCGCCCCCAGATACGCCTCGATGACCCGCGGGTCGTCCTGGATCTCGGCGGGCAGCCCGTCGGCGATCTTCTGGCCGAAGTCCAGCACCGCGATCCGGTCGCTGATCCCCATCACCAGGCTCATGTCGTGCTCGATCAGCAGCACCGTCCGCCCGCTGTCGCGGATCTTGCGGATGAGCTCCTGGAGCGCCTCCTTCTCCACCGGGTTCATCCCGGCGGCCGGCTCGTCCAGCAGCAGCAGCTTCGGATCGGTCGCGAGCGCGCGGGCGATCTCCAGCCGCCGCTGGTCGCCGTAGGGCAGGTTCTTGGCGGCCTCGTGCATGCGCCGCCGCCCCACCCCCACGAAGTCCAGCAGCTCGGCGGCCTTCTCCCGGCCCTCCCGCTCCTCGCGGCGGTGCCAGGGCAGCCCCAGCGAGGCGCCCGCGAGGCCCGTCCGGTGGTGCGCGTCCGCGCCCACCATCACGTTCTCCAGCACCGACATGTTGTGGAACAGCCGGATGTTCTGGAACGTGCGGGCCACGCCGAGCTTGGTCACCTTGAAGCGCTTCTGCCCGTCCAGCCGCCGGCCGGCGAACAGCACCTCGCCCTCGGTCGGCCGGTACACCCCGGTCGTGACGTTGAAGACGGTCGTCTTGCCCGCCCCGTTCGGCCCGATCAGCGCGAAGATCTCGCCGGTCCGGACCGTCAGGTCCACGCTGTTCACCGCCACCACGCCGCCGAACCGCATGGTCAGCTCGCGCAGCTCCAGCAGCGGCGCGCCGGCGCCGCCGTCCACGGCCGCCCCGCTCACCGTCGTCTCGCTCATCGCGCCGCCTCCGTCCCGCCGGCCGGGGCCGCGTCGTCCAGCTCCGCGGTGTCCTCCACCACGGTGGCCGTCGCGACCTCGGCGCCCATGCTGCCCATGCCGCCCGAGCCCTCGGCGAACTCCGCCTTGCGCTGCCGCGACGGCAGGATGCCCTCCGGCCGGAAGATCATCAGCAGCACCAGCACCGCGCCGAACACCAGCACCCGGTACTCGCCGAGGAACCGCACCCGCTCGGGGATCCACGCCACCAGGAACGCGCCGACCATGACGCCCGGGATGTTGCCCGAACCGCCCATGACCACCGCGGCCAGGATCGTCGCCGACAGGATGAACGGGAAGTTCGTCGGGATGATCGACACCGCCTGGGTGCCGTACACCACGCCCGTCGCCCCGCCGATCGCCGCGCCGATCGCGAACGCCGCCAGCTTGAACTTGAACGTCGGCACGCCCATCAGCTCGGCCGCGTCCTCGTCCTCGCGGATCGACGCCCACGCCCGGCCCACCCGGCTGCGCTCCAGCCGCTTCGCGAAGATGATCGTCACGATGATGAGCAGCAGCATCAGGTAGTAGTACGAGTGCGCGTCCAGCGACCCGTACACGAACGGCTGCACCCCGCCGAGCCCGAACGGGAACGACTCGGGGAACGCCCACGCGGTCAGCTGCGGCGGGTGCGGGATGCCGCTGATCCCGTTCGGCCCGCCGATGTAGTCGGTGTTGTTCGCGGTGATCCGGACGATCTCGCCGAAGCCGAGCGTCACGATCGCCAGGTAGTCGCCGCGCAGCCGCAGCGTCGGAGCGCCGAGCACGATGCCCGACAGCGCCGACAGCACGATCCCGACGAGCAGGATCTCCCAGAAGCTCCAGCCGTACTTGGTGCCGAACACCGCCATCGTGTAACCGCCGATGGCGAAGAACGCCACGTACCCGAGGTCCAGCAGGCCCGCCTGCCCGACCACCACGTTCAGCCCGATCGCCAGCAGGATGTACCCGCCCACCGGGAAGAACAGCAGCGTCGTCCAGTCGGTGTCGGGCGACATGATCGAGGCGACGCCCTCCGCCGGCAGCAGGATCGCGCCGATGATCAGCAGGACGTACACCGTCCACCGCGACCAGCCCGGCTGGCGCACCCACCAGTCGTGGAAGGCGTCCGTCACCACCCCGGCCGACTCGGTCACGAGCAGCAGCGCGAACAGCAGCTCGCGGAGGCCCGGCACGACGTTGGCCGAGCGGCGCCGCGCACGCTCCACCACCCCGGCCCACGCGCCGCCGCCGGCGGCGCTCTTCACTTGCGTCTGGTCAGTGCTCATGCGCGCGCCTGCTGGAGGGATTCACCAAGGATGCCGGTGGGACGGAACATCAGGACGAGGATCAGGATCGAGAACGCGATCACGTGCTGCCACTCCGTACCGAAGAGCGCCGAACCCCACATCTCGACCAGCCCGAGGACCAGGCCGCCGACCAGGGCCCCGCGCAGGTTGCCGATACCGCCGAGCACCGCCGCCGTGAACGCCTTGATGCCGAGCAGGAAGCCCACGTCGTACTTGGCCTCCTCGAACCGCAGCATGTACAGCGCCGCCGCGACGCCCGCCATCGCACCGCCGATCGCGAACGTCGCCGTCACGATCCGGTCGATGTTCACCCCCATCAGCACCGCCGTCTGCGGATCCTGGGCGGTCGCCCGGATCCCGCGGCCGAGCCGGGTGCGGTTCACGAACTGGTCCAGCACCACCATCATCAGGATCGCCCCGACGAAGATGATCAGCTTGTCGTTGCTCACCACGAAGTCCCCGATGGAGATCACATGGTTGCGCTGCACGAAGTGCCCCTGCACCGGCAGGGCGCCCTTCTCCTTCGGCAGGTCGAACGCCTGCGGAATGACCACGCGGGCGAACAGCTGCTGCAGGAACAGCGACGCGCCGATCGCCGAGATCAGCGCCGCCAGCCGCGACGCCCCCCGCCGCCGCAGCGGACGGTAGGCCACCAGCTCCAGCAGCACCGCGCTGCCGCCCGAGGCGACCCCCGCCACCACCGCCAGCCCGATCACGATCGCGATGAGGGTGAAACCGCCGTACAGCGACGTCACGTCGAACAGGTTCAGCACCCCGATGACCACCATGGTCCCGATCATGAAGATCTCGGAGTGCGCGAAGTTGATCAGCCGGAGCACGCCGTAGACCATCGTGTAGCCGAGCGCGACCAGCGCGTAGATCGAACCCAGCGCCAGGCCGTCCACCGTGGACGGCCAGAATTGATCGATAAAGTTGTGCACGTTGTGGGTCGCCTTCGTCGAAGGGGCGGGAGCGCTGTAGCGCTCCCGCCCCTGCGCCTGAACCGAGCGCCCGCCCAGCGGACGGGACCGCCGGTCGTTAACCGATCTTGGCCTCGGCAGCCTTGCCCAGCAGCGGCAGCGTGTCGCCCTTCACCTGGTAGATGTAGACGTCCGCCGCGGCCGGCTCACCCTGCGGGGTGAACTTGATCTGCTTGGACACGCCCGGCACGTCGATCTTCGACAGGTACTCGTTGATCTTCTCGGCGGTGTCGTTGCCCGCCTTGATCGCCTCGATGAACGCCGTCGCCGCGTCGTAGCCCTCGGCCGAGTAGATCGCCGTGTCGGTGTTGTACTTCGCCTTGTACTGCTCGGCGAACGTCTTCGACTTCGGGCTCGCCGTACCCGTCGGGTCGATCAGGCACGGGCAGCCGATCGCCGAACCGTCCGCCGTCGTCCCGCCCGCGCCCTTGGCCAGGCCCTTGTCCAGCGAACCGTCGCCCGACAGGAACCGGCCCTTCACGCCCGCCTCGCGCAGCTGCTTGATCAGCTTGCCGCCCGCCGCGTAGTACCCGCCGAAGAAGATCGCGTCGGCCTTCGCCGCCTTCGCCTTGTTCACCGCCGAGGAGAAGTCCGACCCGTTCGGGTCGATCGCGTCCTCGGTCACCGTCGCCCCGCCCTTGGTGACCGTCGCCTTCACCGTCTCGGCCAGCGGCTTGCCGTACTCCGACTGGTCGTTGATCACGAAGACCTTCTTGGCGCTCAGGCCGTTCAGGATGAACGTCCCGATCCCCTCGCCCTGCGCGTTGTCGTTACCGACGATGCGGTGCCAGAACTTCCAGCCCTTCGTGCCGAGGGCCGCGTTCGTCGCCGACGGCGACACGCTCGGGATCTTGCCCTCCTCCAGCACCGGACCGACCTGCGCCGACTCGCCCGAGAACGCCGGGCCGATCATCGCGACGACCTTGTCCTTGGTGATCGCCTGCTTGGCCAGCGGCACCGCCTGCTCGCCCTTGCCCTGGCTGTCGTACTTCTTGATCTTGATCTTGACCTTGGGGTTGGTCGCGTTGTACTGGTCCACCGCCAGCTGCGCGCCCTGGCTCGGCGGAATGACGATGCCCGAGTTCTCACCCGTCAGGTCGCCCATGAAGCCGATCGTCAGCTCGTCGCCCGAACCGCCCGACTTGTCGTCGCCGCCGCACGCCGCCGCACCGAGCACGAGCGCCGTGCTCACCACCACCGCACCGGTGACCCTCAACTTGTTGCGCCGCAAGGTGCCCAGCCTTTCCATCCGGATCCGGAACGGATCGGGGTACGAGTCGAACCCCGACGCCGCATCTCAGGAGGAGAAAACGGTCACTCGGGGACCAGCTATGTCGTACACCGAGCCGCACACCCAGAACAGCACCCCCGGATAGAAGGGTTATTCGTTCGTTACGCCCCCGTGCCCATCCGACCGCACGCACACGCAGGCGAAATCACCCAACGTCACCGAACCCGCGCACACCCCCACCCGCGCACCCGACCTCACTCCGACACCCCACCCGACCCCGACACGCCCTCCTGCGCACCGCCCGACGCCCCCGCCAGCACCGCCTCCGCCACCGCACGCATCGTCAACCGCCGATCCATCGACGTCTTCTGAATCCACCGGAACGCCTCCGGCTCGCTCATCCCGTTCACCGACTGCAAGATCCCCTTGGCCCGGTCCACGACCTTCCGCGTCTCCAACCGGTCCTGCAGACCCGCGACCTCCGCCTCCAGCGCCCGCATCTCGGTGTACCGGCTCACCGCCATCTCGATCGCCGGCGCCAGATCCGTCTTGCTGAACGGCTTCACCAGATACGCCATCGCACCCGCGTCCGTCGCCCGCCGCACCAGCTCCCGCTGCGAGAACGCCGTCAAGATCACCACCGGCGCCACCCGCTCCGCCGAGATCCGCTCCGCCGCCGAGATCCCGTCCAGCACCGGCATCTTCACGTCCAGGATCACCAGATCCGGCCGCAGCTCCGTCGCCAGCCGCACCGCCGTCTCACCGTCCCCGGCCTCCCCGACGACCTCGTAGCCGTCCTCCTGGAGCATCTCCTTCAGATCCAGCCGGATCAGGGCCTCATCTTCTGCGATCACAACTCGCCGAGCGCTCTCCGTCACGCGCACGAGACTACCGGGAGGCGCTACGCTGGACGGAGCCAGGTCTCCCCCGCCACCACGACCTGGAAATCACCACAAATGAATGTCCGTTTTATTAGGACAAAGGCCCCGATATCCCAATCGGTAGAGGACATGGCCTCAAAATCCATAAAGTGTGGGTTCGAATCCCACTCGGGGCACATATACCGATAAAGCCGCTCGCCGCTATTCGCGAGCGGCTTTTGTCGTAGGCATGGGCCACTCTTGCCATATGGGAACCCAACAACAGCGAGATCTCGCCCGTGCCCTGACCCGCCAAGGGCTCACCCTTGCGCAAATCGCCGATGCATGCGGAGTCAGCGTTTCCAGCGTTCGACGGTGGCGCGATACTGATCGTCGAGCGCTCGGCCCACCCGATCCCCTCCTGCCCGGCAACTGCCCCATCTGTCGTGGAGACGAGTTCGCAGGCGCTCCGTACTCCTACCTTCTGGGCATCTACCTGGGCGATGGCCACATCGTCCTTCACAGCCGGGACGTGTACCGTTTGGAGATCGCTTGCAGCGACACCTGGCCCGGCCTGCAGAACGAAGCAATGCAAGCGATATCGGCGGTCATGCCCCACCTGAAGGTGGGGCGTCGACGCAGTACCGGATGTACTTACATCGGCGCCTACTCCAAGCACTGGCCATGCCTGTTCCCGCAGCACGGGCCGGGGATGAAGCACACGAGAAAGATCGAGCTGGCCGGCTGGCAGCGGGGGATCGTCGACGAATTCACCGAGGAGTTCGTGCGGGGGCTGATCCATTCCGACGGGTGCCGGGCGCTGAACCGGGTGAACCGTCCGACGGCGGAAGGCGATCGCTGGTACGAGTATCCGCGGTATTTCTTCACCAACGCGTCGGACGACATCCGGGAGCTGTTCACCGGTGCGCTGGACCGGCTGGGCGTGGAGTGGCGGCAGTCCAGTCCCCGGAACATCTCGGTCGCGAAGCGGGGGGCGGTGGAGCGGTTGGACGGGTTCGTGGGGCCGAAGTTCTAGGCACGGTCGTGCAACGGATCGGCTGCTTCGCGCGATGTTCCGGTAGGGGTGGCGTATGCTCGCCCGAGCTGGCTAGCCCGGCTAAGCTTCCTGCGGCCGCGAGCGGGCATCGTCCCTGTTCAGGGGCCTTCTGGCCGCTCGCCCTCCATTAGCACGAGTGTCGTGCCGAGCGGTAGCCCTCGTGTTCACTTCGCGTCCGTCTTGAGACGGCCGGGTGACGCCGCCCGCCCTTCCCCTCGTTCACGCCGACGGCCCGGCCGCGCGCCCCTGTGCGGGGCGTGCGGCCGGGCCGTGGGACGTGCGGACGTGCGGGTGCGTGTGCGGGTGCGGGTGGTCAGCGGCGCAGGGCGTTGTCGTGGGCGATGGCGTCGCCGATGCGGTGGACGCGCAGGGCGTTGGTGGAGCCGGGGGTGCCGGGCGGGGAGCCGGCGACGACGACGACGCGGTCGCCCTTCTGGAGGCGGCCGCTCTCCAGGACGCCCTGCTCGACCTGGCGGACCATCTCGTCGGTGTGGTCGACCTGGGGGACGATGAAGGTCTCGACGCCCCAGACGTGGGCGAGGCGGCCGCGGACGGCGGGGACGGAGGTGAAGGCGAGCAGCGGGATGGGCGAGCGATAGCGGGAGAGGCGGCGGGCGGTCTCGCCGGACATGGTGAAGGCGCAGAGGGCCTCGGCGTCGACGATGGCGCCGACCTCGGCGGCGGCGCGGGCGATGGCGCCGCCGACGGTCTCGGGCATGCGGTCGAGGGTGTGGGTGGCGTGCAGGGACGCCTCCTCGGCGGTGGTGACGATGCGGCTCATCGTCTCGACGGAGAGGATGGGGTACTGGCCGACGCTGGTCTCGCCGGAGAGCATGACGGCGTCGGCGCCCTCGAAGACGGCGTTGGCGACGTCGCTGGTCTCGGCGCGGGTGGGCCGCGGCGCGGAGATCATGGATTCGAGCATCTGGGTGGCGACGATGACGGGGCGGGCCTTCTCGCGGCAGAGCGCGATGGCGCGCTTCTGCACGATGGGGACCTGTTCGAGGGGGAGCTCGACGCCGAGGTCGCCGCGGGCGACCATGATGCCGTCGAAGGCGGCGACGATCTCGGGGAGGTTGTCGACGGCCTGCGGCTTCTCGATCTTGCCGATGAGGGGGACGCGGACGCCCTCCTCCTCCATGATGCGGTAGACGGCGTCGGCGTCGGCGGCGGTGCGGACGAAGGACAGGGCGACGAGGTCGACGCCGAGGCGGAGGGCCCAGCGCAGGTCCGCCTCGTCCTTGTCGGTGAGGGCGGGGACGCTGACGGGGACGCCGGGCAGGTTGAGGCCCTTGTTGTCTGAGACCATGCCGCCGACGGTGACGCGGGTGCGGACGCGGTTCCCGTCGACCTCGATGACCTCCAGGGCGACGCGGCCGTCGTCGATGAGGACGGTGTCGCCGGGGCCGACGTCGCCGGGCAGGCCCTGGTAGGTGGTGGAGACCTCGCGGCGGGTGCCGGGGACGTCGTCGGTGGTGATGGTGAAGTCGTCGCCGAGGGTGAGGCGGACCGGGCCGTCGGGGAAGCGCCCGATGCGGATCTTGGGGCCCTGCAGGTCGGCCAGGATGCCGACGCCGCGGCCGGTGGCCTCGGCGGCGGCGCGCAGGAGGCGGTAGACCTCCTCGTGGGCGGCGTGGTCGCCGTGGCTCATGTTGAGGCGGGCGACGTCGACGCCGGCGTCCACGAGGGCGCGGATCTGCTCGGGGCTCGAGCAGGCGGGGCCGATGGTGCTGACGATCTTAGCTCGACGGTTCACGGGCTCAACGCTACTTAGTTACCTGCCGGTATGGATATTCGTGCAGGCCACGGTTGCTCAACGTTCACCCGGTGGTCCAGTCCAGAGGTCTAGACCACCGGGTGCGGAGCGGGTCGCGGGTCAGCGCGCGAACACCTCGGTGAAGGCCTGGCAGAAGGCCTTGAGGTCGTCGGGCTTGCGGCTGGTGACGAGCAGGCTCGGCGCGTGGTCGCAGATCTTGACCTCCTCGTCGACCCAGGTGGCCCCGGCGTTGCGCAGGTCCGTCCGCAGGCTCGGCCAGGACGTGAGGACGCGGCCGCGCACGACGTCGGCCTCGATGAGCGTCCAGGGGGCGTGGCAGATGGCGGCGACGGGCTTGCCGGCGTCGAAGAAGCCGCGGACGAACGCGACGGCGCCCTCGTCGGTGCGCAGGAAGTCGGGGTTGGCGACGCCGCCGGGCAGGACGAGGGCGTCGAACTCCCCGGGTCCGGAGACGTCGACGGTGGTGTCGACGGAGAAGGTGTCGGCCTTGTCCAGGTGGTCGAACGCCTGGGCGCGGCCGGACTGGGTGGAGACGAGCCGCGGGGTGCCGCCGGCCTGCTCGACGGCCTGCCACGGTTCGGTCAGCTCGATCTGCTCGACGCCCTCGGGGGCGATGAGGAAGGCGACGGTCTTGCCCTGGAGGCTGGCCATGGCGGGTGCTCCTGTCCGTGGGGTCGTGTCGGTCGCTGGTGACGGTCGTCGCCTTGCGGTGGGCCGTCACGGGTGCCCCTGCCCAGGTCCGGGAGTGATATGCAGGAGGGGTGAATCCGACCGGTTACCGGGAGGCGGCCGCGCCGGGCCTGGCCTGCGCGTGGCGGGCGGCGCTGCCCGCGGGCGCGGCGGGCCCGTTCGTGCAGGCGGTGGTGCCGGACGGGTGCGTGGACGTGGTCTGGTGGGAGCGCTCGGGGCTCGTCGAGGTGGCGGGGCCGGACACGGGCCCGGCGCCCGCGACGCTGCGGCCCGGCGACCGGCTGGCGGGCGTGCGGTTCCGGCCGGGTACGGCGGCGCGGGTCCTCGGAGTGCCACTGGACGCGCTGCGCGACGCCCGGACGCCGCTGGCGGACCTGTGGGGCGCCAGAGGCGACCGGCTCGCCGAGGCCCTCGCCGGGGCGGCGGATCCGGCGACGACGCTGGCGGAGGCGATGCGGCCCGGCAGCCCCGATCCCCTGCTGGCGCCCCTGCTCCGCGAGCTGAGATCGGGGTCGGTCCGGCGGGCCGCCGAGGAGCTGGGCTTCGGTGAGCGCCAGCTGCGCCGGCGGACTCTCGCGGCGTTCGGCTACGGCCCGAAGACGTTGCAGCGCGTCATGCGCTTCCAGTCGGCCCTGCGGCTGGCCCGCGCGGGAACCCCGTTCGCCGACGTCGCGCACGCCACGGGCTACGCCGACCAGGCCCACCTCGCCCACGAGGTCCGCGCGCTCGGCGGCGTCCCCCTCGGCGACCTGCTCTGATCAGTCGCGGCGCGCGGGGCGGGCCTTCTTCGGGAGGGTCGCGACGACGGTGTCGTAGGACTGCTCGACGAGGGCGAGGATCTCCTCGTCGGGCAGGACGCCGTCATAGCGGACGGTGACCCAGTGCCGCTTGTTGAGGTGGTAGCCGGGCAGGACGGTGCCGGGGTACTCGGCCTTGAGGGCCTCGACCTCGTCGGGCGGCAGCTTCAGGCTGACGCGGGCGGGCGGGGCGTCGTCGGCGAGCACCGCGAAGATCTTCCCGGCGACCTTGAACACGGCGGTGCGCTCACCGAAGGGGTACTCCTCGGCGGCGCCGGGCAGTCCGAGGCAGTGGTCGGCGGTGTCGGCTGGCGTCATGCGCCGAGTCTGCCGCAGGGGTCGGACAGTCCGGCGCGGGTCAGCGGACCTCGCGGTCGCAGCGGACGAGGCGGGTGCGGTGCTCGCAGGCGTACCGCTCGGCCTCGCACCGGCTGCCGAAGCCGCGCGCGTCCCCGTCGGCGAACACGCACGCGACGGGGTCGTAGACCATGGAGCAGGCACCGGAGCAGCCCGACCGCCCGACCGGATCGGGAGCGCCGCCCGGCCCGAGCATCGCGAGCCACAGCAGCGCCAGAACGATGGGAGCGAGAACCCACAGCATCCGCCGCACCGACACCCACCCCAGCCACCCGAAGCGACATTTCAACTACTTAAAGTAGTAATCCCAGCTAGCGGCGACTATGGCCGGCACGGCCGACTCCCCTACCGCGAAGGCTTCGATCACCCCACCCGCCCGCCGGCCGCACCCCGCACGCGAGTGCGCTACCTGCCCGGCGGGGGCGACGCCGCAGGCGAGCTCCCGCCGGGCAGATCGCGAAGCGATGTCGCACTCGCCCAAGGCGCGGTCGAAGTGCGAGCCGCCAGGCGAGTACTTCGGGCCGTGACTTCAATGAACACAGCCGCCAGGCGAGTACTTCGGGCCGTGACTCAATAAACAGGTACCGTCTCGGTGGTGGTGCTGATGTCGTGGACGCGGAGGCCGCGGGCCTGGTAGTTGGCGAGGGCGGCGGGGCCGTCGAGGGAGCAGGTGCGGACCCGGACGCGGCGGGTGGGTTCGCGGGCGGGCCAGCGGTCGGCCAGGTCCCAGGCGCGGCGGAGGGCGTGGGTGAGCAGGTGGCCGCCGAGGCCGCGGCCGTGGAAGGCGCGCAGCAGCCCGAAGTAGGCGATCTCGACCTCGCCGGCGGGGTGGGGGTCGAGTTCGGCGTAGCCGGCGGGGGTGCCGTGCAGGTAGGCGGTCCACAGTTCGGCGCCGGGGCGGGTGAGCCAGTTGTGCCACTGGTCGCGGGTCCAGGCGAGGCGGTCGGTCCAGTGCCAGTCGCCGCCGACGGCGGTGTAGAGGAAGCGGGCGAACTCGGGGGCGGCGGTCTCGGCGCGCTCGATGCGGACGGGGGCGTCCGGTTCGCGGGCGGGCCGCAGGTCGGCGGGGGAGTTCTGTTCCAGGTGCCAGGTGGTGACCTCGGCGCGTCTGGTCGGCATGCTGGTCCCCCGGGCTCCCCCATGGACGCGGCCCGCCGCGTCCCGGTGGTGTCCGGGGGCGCGGCGGGCCCGTCGTTCCCTGCGTTCTTCCGTGCGGTCGTGCGGTCGTGCGGTGCTGCGTACTTCGTCGGGTGCCGGGCGGCCGTCCGGTCAGGCGATCGGGCGGGCCGTCGGCGGGATCGGGTAGGGCAGCGCGGACTCGCCGGTCAGGTGGGCGTCGACGCCGCGGGCGGCCGAGCGGCCCTCGGCGATGGCCCAGACGATGAGCGACTGGCCGCGGCCCATGTCGCCGGCGACGTAGACCCCGTCGACGGAGGTCTTGTAGTCGGCGTCGCGGACGACGTTGCTCCGCTGGTCGAGCTCGACGCCGAGCTGCTCCAGCAGGCCCTCGCGCTGCGGGCCGAGGAAGCCCATGGCGAGGGTGACGAGCTGGGCGGGGATCTCGCGCTCGCTGCCCTCGACGGGCGCGAAGCCGGTGTCGGGGCCGCCGACCTCGACGAGCCTCAGGGCGCGGACGTTGCCGTCGTCGTCGCCGAGGAACGCGGTGGTGGAGACGGCGTAGACGCGGTCGCCGCCCATGTCGGCGAGCTCCTCGTGGGCGCTCTCCATCTTGAACAGCATGGGGTAGGTCGGCCAGGGCTGGTGGCCGGGCCGCGCGGCGGGCGGCTGCGGCATGATCTCCAGCTGGGTGACCGAGGCGGCGCCCTGGCGGATGGCGGTGCCGATGCAGTCGGCGCCGGTGTCGCCGCCGCCGATCACGACGACGTGCTTGCCGGCGGCGTCGATCGGGGAGGCGGGGAAGTCGCCCTCCTGCACGCGGTTGGCGGGCGGGAGGTACTCCATCGCCTGGTACACGCCCTTGAGGTCGCGGCCGGGGACGGGCAGGTCGCGGCGGACGGTGGCGCCGCCCGCGAGCAGCACCGCGTCGTACTCGGCGCGCAGCTCGTCGGCCGTGATGTCGACGCCGACGTCGACGGAGGTGCGGAACTCGGTGCCCTCGGCGCGCATCTGGGCGACGCGCCGGTCGACGTGGCGCTTCTCCATCTTGAACTCGGGGATGCCGTAGCGCAGCAGCCCGCCGACGCGGTCGGCCCGCTCGTACACGACGACGTCGTGGCCGGCGCGGGTGAGCTGCTGGGCGGCGGCGAGGCCCGCGGGGCCCGAGCCGACGACCGCGACCTTCTTGCCGGTCTTGACGGTGGGCGGCTGGGGGGTGACCCAGCCCTCGTCCCAGGCCCGGTCGATGATCTCGGCCTCGACGCGCTTGATCGTGACGGGTTCCTGGTTGATGCCGAGGACGCAGGCGGCCTCGCACGGCGCCGGGCAGAGCTTCCCGGTGAACTCGGGGAAGTTGTTGGTGGCGTGCAGGCGCTCGACGGCCTCGTGCCAGTCGGAGCGGTAGACCAGGTCGTTCCACTCGGGGATGAGGTTGCCGAGCGGGCAGCCCTGGTGGCAGAACGGGATGCCGCAGTCCATGCAGCGGCTCGCCTGCTTCTCCAGGCGGTCCTTGCCGAAGTCCTCGTAGACCTCCGACCAGGACCGGATGCGGACGTCGACCGGGCGGCGCTTCGGGAGCTCGCGCTGGACGGTCAGGAAACCCTTCGGGTCGGCCATGGTGCGTCCCCCTCTCAGCTCTGTGCCGCGGCCATGATGGCCTCGTCGACGTCGCGGCCCTCGGCGCGGGCGGTCTCGGCCGCCTCCAGCACCCGCCGGTAGTCCCTCGGCATGATCTTGGTGAAGCGGGTCCGGGCGGCGGCCCAGTCCTCCAGCAGGCGGGCGGCTGCCGCCGAGCCGGTCTCGGCGTGGTGGCGCTCGACGAGGCCGTGGACGTAGGCGGCGTCCTCGTCGGTGAGGCCCTCCAGGTCGACCATGTCGGGGTTGACGCGCTCGGGTACCAGGTCCAGGACGTAGGCGATGCCGCCGGACATGCCGGCCGCCAGGTTGCGGCCGGTGCGGCCGATGATGACGGCGCGGCCGCCGGTCATGTACTCCAGGGCGTGGTCGCCGACGCCCTCGACGACGGCGGTGGCGCCGGAGTTGCGGACGCAGAACCGCTCGCCGACGACGCCGGAGGCGAACAGCTCGCCGGAGGTGGCGCCGTACAGGATGACGTTGCCGCCGATGATCTGCTCGTCGGCGGCGAAGGCCGCGCGGTCCTGCGGGCGGACGGTGAGGCGGCCGCCGGACAGGCCCTTGCCGACGTAGTCGTTGGCGTCGCCGACGAGGCGGAGGGTGATGCCGCGGGGCAGGAACGCGCCGAAGGAGTTGCCCGCCGAGCCGGTGAAGGTGACGTCGATGGTGTCGTCGGGCAGGCCCTCGCCGCCCCACTTGCTGGTGAGGCGGTGGCCGAGCATCGTGCCGACGGTGCGGTTGACGTTGCGGATCGGCAGGTCGAGCGTGACCTTGTCGCCGAAGGCGAGGGCGCCCTCGGCGAGCTGGATGAGGGTGTTGTCCAGGGCCTTGTCCAGGCCGTGGTCCTGGCCGGTGGTGCGGCGCAGCGCGGCGCCGTCGGCGACGGCGGGGCGGGCCAGGATCGGGGCGAGGTCGAGGCCGGCGGCCTTCCAGTGGTCGACGGCCCTGCGGGCGTCGATCATCTCGACGTGGCCGACGGCCTCCTCCAGCGAGCGGAACCCGAGGGCCGCCAGGTACTCGCGGACCTCCTCGGCGATGAACTCGAAGAAGTTGACGACGAACTCGGGCTTGCCGGCGAACCGCTCGCGCAGCACCGGGTTCTGGGTGGCGACGCCGACGGGGCAGGTGTCGAGGTGGCAGACGCGCATCATGATGCAGCCCGACACGACCAGCGGCGCGGTCGCGAAGCCGAACTCCTCGGCGCCGAGGAGCGCGGCGATGACGACGTCGCGGCCGGTCTTCATCTGCCCGTCGGCCTGCACGACGATGCGGTCGCGCAGCCCGTTCAGCAGCAGCGTCTGCTGGGTCTCGGCGAGGCCGAGCTCCCAGGGGGCGCCGGCGTGCTTGAGGGAGGTGAGCGGGGACGCGCCGGTGCCGCCGTCGTGGCCGGAGATCAGGACGACGTCGGCGTGGGCCTTGGAGACGCCGGCGGCGACGGTGCCGACGCCGACCTCGGCGACGAGCTTGACGTGGACGCGCGCCGCGGGGTTGGCGTTCTTCAGGTCGTGGATGAGCTGGGCGAGGTCCTCGATCGAGTAGATGTCGTGGTGGGGCGGCGGCGAGATGAGGCCGACGCCGGGCGTGGAGTGGCGGGTCTTGGCCACCCACGGGTACACCTTGTGGCCGGGGAGCTGGCCGCCCTCGCCGGGCTTGGCGCCCTGCGCCATCTTGATCTGGATGTCGTCGGCGTTGGTGAGGTACTCGGAGGTGACGCCGAACCGGCCGGAGGCGACCTGCTTGATCGCCGAGCGGCGCAGGTCGCCGTTCTCGTCGGGGGTGAAGCGCCGCGGGTCCTCGCCGCCCTCGCCGGTGTTGGACTTGCCGCCGAGGCGGTTCATCGCGATGGCGAGGGTCTCGTGGGCCTCGGCGGAGATGGAGCCGTAGGACATCGCGCCGGTGGAGAACCGCTTGACGATGTCGGCGACCGGCTCGACCTCCTCGATGGGGACCGGGGGCCGCTCGCCGGCGCGCAGCTCGAACAGGCCGCGCAGCGTCATGAGCCGCTCGGCCTGGGAGTCGACCCGCGCGGTGTACTCCTTGAAGATCTCGTAGCGGCGGGTGCGGGTGGCGTGCTGGAGCTTGAACACCGTGTCGGGGTTGAACAGGTGCAGCTCGCCCTCGCGGCGCCACTGGTACTCGCCGCCGACCTCCAGGGTGCGGTGCGCGGCGTCGTTGCCGTTGGCGGGGTAGGCGCGGCGGTGCCGGGCGGCGGCCTCGGCGGCGAGGACGTCGTAGCCGACGCCGCCGAGCCGGGAGGCGGTGCCGGTGAAGTGGCGCGCCACGACCTCGTCGCCGAGGCCGATCGCCTCGAAGATCTGCGCGCCGGTGTAGGACGCCACGGTGGACACGCCGATCTTCGACATGACCTTCAGGACGCCCTTGCCGTACGCCTTGACCAGGTTGCGGACGCCCTTGGCGGGGTCCAGGTCGCCGATCACGCCGGTGCGGATCAGGTCCTCGACGGTCTCGATCGCCAGGTAGGGGTTGATCGCCGAGGCGCCGTAGCCGACGAGCAGCGCCATGTGGTGCGCCTCGCGGGCCTCGGCGGTCTCGATGACCAGGCCGACGCGGGTGCGGGTCTTCTCCCGGATGAGGTGGTGGTGCACGGCGCCGGTGAGGAGCAGCGAGGGGATCGGGGCCTTCAGCGGGTCCGAGCCGCGGTCGCTCAGCACGATGATGCGGGCGCCGGCGGAGATGACCCGCGACACCTCGGCGCAGATCTCCTCCAGGCGGGCGGCGAGGGCGGCGCCGCCGCCGGCGACGTCGTACAGGCCGTGCACGACGTGGGCCTGCAGGTGCGGCAGGGAGCCCTCGTCGTTGATGTGGATGATCTTGGAGAGCTCGTCGTTGTCCAGGATCGGCGTGGGCAGCACCAGCCGCCGGCAGGAGTCGGGGCCCGGCTCCAGCAGGTTGCCCTCGGGGCCGAGGGTCGACTGCAGGCTGGTCACCAGCTCCTCGCGGATGGCGTCCAGCGGCGGGTTGGTGACCTGCGCGAATAGCTGCTTGAAGTAGTCGAACAGCAGCCGGGGCCGCTCCGACAGCACCGCGATGGGGGTGTCGGTGCCCATCGACCCGATCGGCTCGGCGCCGGTCCGGGCCATGGGGGTGAGGATGATGCGCTGCTCCTCCAGGGTGTACCCGAAGGTCTGCTGGCGCTTCACCAGCGTCTCGTGGGTCGGGACCTCGCGCTCGCGCTGCGGCAGCTCCTCGAACCGGACGAGGCCCTCGTGCAGCCACTCGCCGTAGGGGTGCTCGGCGGCGAGCTCCGCCTTGACCTCGTCGTCCTCGACGATGCGGCCGGCCGCGGTGTCCACCAGGAAGATCTTGCCAGGCTGCAGGCGGCCCTTGCGGACGACCTTGTCGACCGGGATGTCCAGGACGCCGGCCTCGCTGGCGAGGACGACGAAGCCGTCGTCGGTGACCCAGTACCGGCCGGGGCGCAGGCCGTTGCGGTCCAGCACGGCGCCGACGACGGTGCCGTCGGTGAAGGTGACGCTGGCGGGCCCGTCCCAGGCCTCCATGAGGGTGGAGTGGAACTCGTAGAAGGCCCGGCGCGCCGGGTCCATCTCGGTGTGGTTCTCCCACGCCTCGGGGATCATCATCAGGACGGCGTGCGGCAGCGACCGGCCGCCGAGGTGCAGCAGCTCCAGGCACTCGTCGAAGGAGGCGGTGTCGCTCGCCTCGATGTCGATGACGGGGAAGATGCGCGCCAGGTCGCCGGGGATGAGGTCGGACTTCAGCAGCGCCTCGCGGGCCCGCATCCAGTTCCGGTTGCCCTTGACGGTGTTGATCTCGCCGTTGTGGGCGATGAACCGGTAGGGGTGCGCCAGCTCCCACGCCGGGAAGGTGTTGGTGGAGAACCGCGAGTGCACGAGCGCGATCGCGCTGGTGAAGCGCGGGTCGGACAGGTCGGGGAAGAAGGGCTCCAGCTGCGGGGTCGTCAGCATGCCCTTGTAGACGAGGGTCCGGCTCGACAGGCTCGGGAAGTAGACCTTGACGTCCTGCTCGGCGCGCTCGCGCATGCAGAACACCGCGCGGTCCAGCTCCAGGCCGGTCTTGCCGGTGTGCAGGCCGCGGGCGGCGGGGGCGACGAAGAACTGCGCGAAGTAGGGCATCGCGCGGCGGGCGGCGGGGCCCGCGAAGTTGGTGTCGACCGGCAGCCGGCGCCAGCCGAGCGGGACGAGGCCCTCCTCGGCGCAGAGCTTCTCCACGTGCGCGACCGCGGCGGCGCGCTCCTCGACGTCGGTCGGCAGGAACGCCAGGCCGGCGGCGTAGGACCCGGCCGCGGGCAGCTCGAAGCCGCAGACCTCGCGGAAGAAGGCGTCGGGGATCTGGACGAGGATGCCGACGCCGTCGCCGTCGTCCGGCTCCGCGCCCACGGCGCCGCGGTGGTCCAGGTTCTTCAGGACCGTCAGCGCGTTCTGGACGATGTCGTGGCTCTTGCGGCCGTGCATGTCGGCGACCATGCCGACACCGCAGGCGTCGTGCTCGTTCGCCGGGTCGTAGAGCCCCTGGTTCTGAGGCAGGCCCGGCGTGAGGGCAGCAGCAGCCATCAACCCTCCCGTCGTCGTCGTGTCACTGCTTCGATGTCAGTGCAGTCCGGGACGACTTTGGCCCTGCTGCGGTGTCATGACATTACATCACTGCCGGGATCATGCCCGACTCGACCAGATCGCGAAACTCAACCGCGTGGGCATCTTCGCCGGACGCGAGCGAACGGTACAGACCATCATAACGGGCCTATCGAACCCCGAAACGGCCCCGACCTGGTGATCAACGTCACCGGGGGGCGGGGTTTGGGCGCCGGCCGGGCGCTACTCGGCGGCGGCCGCGGCCCGGCCGAGCACCGCCGGGGGCTTGCCGCCCTCGATCAGCAGCGACAGCAGGGTGTCGTCGGTCGCGGTGCCCTTCCCGTCGGTGCGCGCCGCCCACACCAGCACCGCGTAGTGGCCCATCGCGAGGCCGCGGGCGGTGCTGAAGCCCTGCCCGAAGCGGTCCAGCGGGGCGGCGGCGGGCAGCGGCAGCATGAACCCGCCGCCGTCGCCCTGCAGCGACCCGACGAGGCCGCCGGCGGCGTCCGCCGAGTCCAGGTTGAACACCCCGACCTCCAGCGCGTACCCGGCGCGGGTGTCGGCGAACAGGCCGCGCGCGGCCTGCGTGCAGCCGGCCCGCGCCAGCCGCGCCCCGACCTCCCCGCCCCACACCGCGCGCGTGCAGTCGGCGTCCAGGCGCTGCTGCTTCAGGGCGAGGCGGGCCCGCCCGGCGGTGATCGTGCGGGCGTCCTCGGGGAACAGCTCCGCGGCGGTCAGCGGAGCCTTGTCGGTGGCGCGCCGCGCGATCGCCGCGAACGCCTTGGTCGACGGCGAGCTGGAGTAGGTCTCGGGTGAGGGGCCGTTCGCGGCCGCGTGGCCGCCGGAGGGCGCCTTGACGGTGCGGTGCCCGGTACGGTCGTCGCCCAGCAGCAGCACCGCCCCGGCGGCCGCCGCCACGAGCACCAGCACGAGGGCCGCCAGGTAGTACGGCCGCGCGCCGGGACGGCGGCGCCCGCGAGCGGGGGCGGGCGGCGCCGGCGTCGCGGCGGGGCGCGGGGCCGGGCGGGCGGAACGGCCGCGCCCCGGCGGGACGCGCCGGGCGGCGGGGCGGGCGGCGGAGCGGCCGCCCGACCGGCGCCCGCGGCCGTCGCGGACCGCCGGCGCCCGCCGCGGCTCTCGGGGATCCACGGCGGTGCCGCCTACCGGGCGGCCATCTGGAGCCGCGCCCACACGAAGTCGGCGGGGTTCTCGATCGGCAGGCTCGCCTTGATCGCCTCGTTCAGGTTGGCGGGGTTCGCGCCGCCCGCCCGCTGCACCCAGCTGACCACCGCGTAGTGCCCGAACGTGCGGGCGTAGGCGGCGCTGAAGCCCTTGGCGAACGCCGGCGCGCCCGCGGCCTGCAGCGGCAGCACGAACCCGGCGCCGGTCGCCGGGTCCAGCGTCCGCAGGATCTGCTGGACGCCCGCCTGGTCGGCCATGTTCAGCACCGCGAACTGGCCGATGTAGCGGCCGTCGGCGCTGACGTAGGCGCCGCGCCCGACCTGCGTGCAGCCGTACTTCGCGAGCTCGCCCTGCAGCCGGGCGCCCCAGGTCGCCGCCTTGCAGTCGCCCGACACCTGCGAGCCCTTCAGCGCGTAGGTGTACCCGCCGCCCTTCAGGGTCCTGGCGTCGGCGCCGAACACCTCGTCGGCGGTGAACGGGCGGGCGTCGGCCGACCGCTTGGCGATCTTGCCGAGGCCCTGCCCGTCGTAGTCGGGGGTGTAGGCGACCGGCAGCAGCCGCGCGCCGTTGGACGGCGCGTCCGCCGCGCTCTTCTCGTCGTCGCCGCCCGCCAGCAGGACGGCGGCCACCGCCGCCACCAGCACCACGACCAGCACGGCCGCGCCGATCAGCAGCTTGGGGCCGGGCCCCCTGCGGGAGCGGCCGCCGCCTGCGGCCGGGGGCCGGGGCCTACCCGTGTCACGCGCCTCGATCACAGCCGGGAGCTTATCGGGCCCCGCCGCCGCCCCGCGCCCAAACGGACGTTTCGTCACTATTCACTGGCGGGTGCGGCGGTACGCGGCTTCGGGCCGGCGTCATCCTCGACGGGCTTCACCACGGGCTCGCCGGCGGGCTCGTCCGGGGTCTCGGCGGCGGGCTCGGCGGGGGTCTCGTCCGCCGGCTCCTCAGCGGCGGGAGCGTCCTCCGCAGGGGCGTCCCCGGCGGGCTCCCGCGGCTCGGAGACGGGTTCGGCGGGCTCCGCCGCACCGCCGGCCCCAGCGGCCTCCTCGGCCTGCGCCACGGGCTCCTCAGCGGGCTCGGCGGGCCCCTCCCCCGTCTCGTCGCCGGTGTCGTCGCCGGTGTCGTCGCCGGTGTCGTCGCCCGCGTCCGTCCCGGCGGCCTCGGCGGCGGCCGCCTCGGCGACGGGCTCGTCCACCGGGACGCCCTGGCCGACGTTCTCCGGGCCCGTCCTGTCGCGCGCCCAGTACAGGTAGGCCACCGCGCCGATGAACACCACCAGGCACGTCCAGTCGTTCAGGCGCAGCCCGAGGATGTGGTGGGCGTCGTCGATGCGCAGCCACTCGATCCAGGCGCGGCCGACGGTGTAGGCGGCGACGTAGAGCGCGAACGCGCGGCCGTGGGTGAGCTTGTAGCGGCGGTCGGCCCACAGCACCAGCAGGGCGACGCCGAGGCACCACAGCGACTCGTACAGGAACGTCGGGTGGTAGGTGGCGACGTCGGCGTAGCGGGGGTCGGGCGCGCCGCTCGGCAGCGCCGGCCGGTGACTGGAGTCGATCTTCAGGGCCCAGAAGGCGTCCAGCGGGCGCCCGTACAGCTCCTGGTTCCAGTAGTTGCCCCACCGGCCGACGGCCTGGCCGAGCGCGATGCCGGGCGCGATCGCGTCGCCGAGCGCGAGCACCGACACCCCGTGCCGGCGGCAGCCGATGACGGCGCCGACCGCGCCGAGCACGACCGCGCCCCAGATCCCGAGGCCGCCCTCCCAGATCTTCAGCGCGTTGACCGGGTCGCGGCCCGCGCCGAAGTAGCGCTGGTAGTCGGTGATGACGTGGTACAGGCGGCCGCCGACCAGGCCGAACGGCACCGCCCACACCGCGACGTCGATGATCACGCCGGGGTTGCCGCCCTTGGCGGCCCAGCGCCGCTCGCCGAGCCAGACCGCGAGGACGATACCGATGATGATCATGATGGCGTAGGCCCGGATGGGGACCGGTCCGAGGTGCCAGACGCCCTGGGAGGGACTGGGGATGAAGGCCTGCGGCTGCATGAGCGATGAGGTTAGCGCGTCCGGGCCGCCGCCGGGACCGCCGTCAGCGCGCCCGCCGGACCGCCTCGCGCAGCGCGTCCGGGTCCAGGAGCCGGTCCTGCAGGTCCAGCGGCTTGCCGTCCAGGACGACGGTCGGGGTGCCGGTCACCCCGCGGTCCCGCTCCGCGTAGGCGGTCATGGCCGCGACCTGGGCGCTCTTGGCGTCGGTCCGCACGCAGGCGGCGAAGTCCTCGCCGGTGATGCCGGCCTGCCGCCCCCACGCGACGAGGTCGTCGGCCGCGAAACCCTTGTCGCCCTCGTCGGGCTGGTGGGCGTAGAGGGCGTCGTGGTAGGCCACCCAGTGCTCGGCGGGCGCGCAGAGCGCGGCGTTGGCGGCGCGGTGGCTGTTGGACGACAGCGGCTCGCGCTGCGCCCCCTGGAACAGCTGGAACGGCCGGTAGACGACGCGGGCCTCGCCCTTGGCGGCCATCTCCTTGATGGCCGGGCCGGAGGCGTGCTCGACCTCCTTGCAGATCGGGCACTGGAAGTCCTCGAAGATCTCCAGCACGGGCCGGGTGACGCCCGCCTTCGCCATCAGCACCGACCCGTCGCCCTGCCGCGACACCGGCGCGAGCGCCCCGGTGTAGGCGGGCGCCTCGTCGTCGCCGCCGCTGCGGGCGACCACGACGGCGAGCACCGCGACGGCGGCGACCGCGACGGCCCCGACCCCCACGACGATCCCCCTGGTACGGCGCTTGTCCGCGCGCTCCTGCCGCGCCCGCGTCTCCGCGAGCCGCTCGCGCGCGTCCGTACCGCCGTCCGTGCCGCCCTGCCTCTCGGCCATCTGGACCCCCCGATCCGGGTGGGCGCCGCGCCCACCCCGGGAGACGCTACTGGCGGCGTCCACCAGAACCGGTCGGCTGCGGGCGAAGAGAAGGGAAAGGACGAGGGCGCGGCCCCCCTGCGGGGACCGCGCCCTCACCGGCGCCGCCGGCGGCCGGTCAGGCCGCCGCCGTCACTTCCGCGCCGTCACTTCTTCGCCGTGGCCGACGCCGACGGGCTCGCGCTCGGGCTGGCGCTGGAGGGGCCGGAGGCCGCCGCCAGCAGGGCGCGCTCCAGCGCGCTCGGCTCGAACATGGTGTTCTGGCTGATCGGCTCGCCGTTCACCAGCATCGACGGGGTGCCGGCCTGCTGGCCGTACTTGGCCGACAGCAGCTTCAGGCCCTCGGTGGTGTTCTTCTGCACCTGCGGCGCGAACGCCTGGTCGGTCACGCACTTGTCGTAGGTGCCGGTGATGCCGGCCTTCTTCCCGAAGCCCTTCAGGTCGTCGAGGGTGAGCGCCGTCCGCTCGTCCGGCTGCTCCTTGTAGGCCACGTCGTGGAACTGGGTGAACCTGCCGAGGTCGGCGGCGCACTTGGCGGCGGCGCCGGCGCGCACCGAGCCCTGCTGGTTCACGAAGCCGAGCACGTGGTACACGACCTTGATCTTGCCCTGGCCGGCCAGCTTCTTGACCGTGGCGCCGGACTTCTCCTCGAACTCCTTGCAGATCGGGCACTGGAAGTCCTCGTAGAGGTCCACCGTCGGCCCGGTCGCGGTGGGCTGCGCCATCGTGACGGTGCCGTCGGCGGCGACCGTGGTCGGCGCGAGGGGGCCGGTGTAGCCGGACGCGGCGCTGTCGTCCTTGTTCTTGAACAGCACCGCCCCGGCGACGACGACCGCGATCACCACGACGGCGGCGACCCCGACCAGCAGGGTGCGGGTGCGCTTCTGCTTGGCGGCCTGGCGCTTGCGCTCCTCGGCCAGCCGCTCCCGGGCGGTCCGCTCCCGCGCGGCCTTGCTCATGTCCATCGCTCCTTATAGGGGGTCGGTCCTCGCGTCAGTCCTCGTGGAGGCCGAGGACCCGGTCCACCGCGAACCTGCCAGGGGGGAACGCCGCGATCCACGCCGCGAGGGCGAGGAAGCCGGTGTCGCGCAGGATCTCACCAAGATAGTGGGGGTTCGCGGCCGCCCCGCCACCGCCGAAGCAGCCGCAGTCGATCTTCAGGCCGCGCACCCACGCCTGCGCGATGCCCACGATGAAGACCACCATGAGCAGCGCCGACAGGGCGCCGGTGACCCGGGTGGCGAACCCCGCGACCAGCAGCGCGGCCAGCACGATCTCCAGGATCGGCAGCGCGCTGCCGACGACCGACGCGGCGCCGTCGGGCATCACGTCGTAGCCCTTGACCGCGATCTTCTGCAGCGCGGCCGGCTCGTCGATCTTGGCCAGGCCGGCCCAGCCGAGCACGACCGCGAGGCCCGCCCGCGCCGCCGTGGTGATCCACGGGTCGCGCAGCCGCGCGCGGGCGGCGTACAGCAGCACCGCGACGATGCCGAGGCCGCCGGCGACGCCGATCCACTCCTGGTCGATCTTGGCGTAGGCGGTCCAGGCGAGCATGACCGCGAGGCCCAGGGCCACCGCGGCCACGATCCAGGGCAGGCCGCCCCGGGCCGGGCCGGACGGCCCGCCCGGAGCCGTCGTCGCCTTCTCGGTAAGCACCGGTAACCTCACATCCTCGCTGGTCGTGGGGGCCGCGCGGACGGCCGCCGCGCCCACCCTAGGGGGTCGCGGATAAGCGGGCCGTCAGAACGCGGCCCCCATCCTGTCACGAGTGCGGGCCCGGGAGGGCTCACCGGCCGGAGCGGACCCCGGCGGCGAGGTCGGCGGTGAGCTCGCGCAGGTCGGCGAGGCCCTCCTCCAGCGTCGACCCGTCCAGCAGCCGGCGGACGAACGCCGACCCGACGATGACGCCGTCGGCGAACCCGGCGACCTCGGCGGCCTGCCGGCCGTCGCCGACGCCGAGGCCGAGGCCGACGGGCAGGTCGCGGCCCTGCGCGGCGATCGCGGCCCGCGTGCGCTCGACCAGCCGCGGCGCGCCGGTGTCCACGGCGGTGCGGGCGCCGGTGACGCCCATCAGCGACGCCGCGTACACGAACCCCCGGCTCAGCCTGGTGATCTTGTCGATGCGCTCGTCGGTGGAGCTCAGCGCGACCAGGAACACCCGGTCCAGGTCGTGGGCGTCGGACGCCTCCACCCAGGGCCCGGCCTCCTCGGGGGTGAGGTCGGGGGTGATGAGGCCGCTGCCGCCCGCCGACGCCAGGTCGCGGGCGAACGCTTCCACGCCGTAGCGGTCGACGGGGTTCCAGTAGGTCATCACCAGGGCGGGGACGCCGGTCGCGGCGACCGCCTCCACGGCGGCGAACACGTCGGCGACGCGGGCGCCGCCGACCAGGGCGTGGTGGACGGCGTCCTGGATGGTGGGGCCGTCCATCATCGGGTCGGAGTAGGGCAGCCCGATCTCGATGACGTCGCAGCCGGCCTCCACCATCGCGGTGACGGCGCGGATCCCGCCCTCCCGGGAGGGGAACGCGGCCGGCAGGTAGCCGACGAGCGCCGCGCGGTCCTCGGCGCGGGCCTTGTCGAACGCGGTCTGGACGGTCATGCGGACGCCTCCCCGGCGGGCATGAGGCCGAAGTACTCGGCGGCGGTGTGCATGTCCTTGTCGCCGCGGCCCGACAGGCAGACCACGACGACGGCGTCCGGGCCGAGCTCGCGGCCGACCTTGAGCGCGCCGGCCAGGGCGTGCGCGGACTCGATCGCCGGGATGACGCCCTCGGTGCGGCAGAGCAGCGCGAACGCCTCCATCGCCTCGGCGTCGGTGATCGGCGCGTAGACGGCGCGGCCGCTGTCGTGCAGCCAGGAGTGCTCGGGGCCGACGCCGGGGTAGTCCAGGCCCGCCGAGATCGAGTGCGACTCGATGGTCTGGCCCTCGGCGTCCTGCAGCAGGTAGGTGCGCATGCCGTGGATGACGCCGACCGAGCCGCCGGTGATGGTCGCGGCGTGCCGGCCGGTCTCGATGCCGTCGCCGGCCGCCTCGAAGCCGTACAGGCCGACGCCCTCGTCGGGGACGAAGGCGTGGAAGGCGCCCATGGAGTTGGAGCCGCCGCCGACGCAGGCGACGACGGCGTCGGGCAGCCGCCCGGTGAGCTCCAGCACCTGGGCGCGGGCCTCCACGCCGATGACGCGCTGCAGGTCGCGGACCATCGTCGGGAACGGGTGCGGGCCCATCGTGGAGCCGACGCAGTAGTGGGTGTGGTCGACGGTGGCGACCCAGTCGCGGAACGCCTCGTTGCAGGCGTCCTTGAGGGTGCGGCTGCCGGTGCCGACGGGCACGACCGCGGCGCCGAGCATCCGCATCCGCGCCACGTTCAGGGCCTGGCGCTCGGTGTCGAGCTCGCCCATGAACACCGTGCACTCCAGGCCGAGGAGCGCGGCGGCGGTGGCGGTCGCGACGCCGTGCTGGCCGGCGCCGGTCTCGGCGATGAGGCGCCGCTTGCCCATGCGGCGGGCGAGCAGCGCCTGCCCCAGCACGTTGTTGATCTTGTGGGAGCCGGTGTGGTTGAGGTCCTCGCGCTTCAGCAGGACGCGGGCGCCGCCCGCGTGCTCGGCGAAGCGCTTGGCCTCGGTCAGCAGGCTCGGGCGGCCGGCGTAGTTCGCCAGCAGGTCGTTCAGCTCGCCGGTGAAGGCGGGGTCGGCCATGGCGGCGGCGAACTCGCGCTCCAGCTCGGCGAGCGCGGCCATGAGGGCCTCGGGGGCGAAGCGCCCCCCGTAGATGCCGAAGTGCCCTTCGGAGTCGGGCAGGGGCGTGGACGTACCACGCGCGGCGTCGATGGTCATGGGAGAGCTCGTCCTGTTCTAGGAGAGGGCTTATCCGGTCAGTGAGACGTCGGACAAGCGCGCCATCGTTCGCGCAATGGTTCCATCAGCATGGCCGCACCTTACCGGTCCCGCCGCGTGCGCGGCGTCATTTGCCCTGGCGGAGGGCGGGGTGGGCGCCCGCGGCGACCAGGTCGGCGACGGCGGTCCGCGGGTCCTTGCCGATCACCAGGGACTCCCCGACCAGCACCGCGTCGGCGCCCGCCGAGGCGTAGGCGAGCAGGTCGTGCGGGCCGCGCACGCCGGACTCGGCGACGCTCACCACGTCCTTGGGGACGAGCGGGGCGAGGCGCGCGAAGGTGTCGCGGTCGACCTTGAGGGTCTTCAGGTCGCGGGCGTTGATCCCGACGACCCTGGCGCCGGCGGCGACCGCGCGCTCGACCTCCTCCTCGGTGTGCGCCTCCACCAGCGGCAGCAGGCCGATCGACTCGGCCCGCTCCACCAGCGACACCAGGGCGTCCTGGTCGAGGGCGGCGACGATGAGCAGGGCGAGGTCGGCGCCGTACGCGCGGGCCTCCCACAGCTGGTAGGAGGTGACGATGAAGTCCTTGCGCAGCACCGCGATGTCGACGCTGGCGCGGACGGCGGCCAGGTCGTCCAGGCTGCCGCCGAAGCGGCGCCGCTCGGTCAGCACGCTGATGACCTTGGCGCCGCCGGCCGCGTAGTCGCGGGCGAGCGCGGCCGGGTCGGCGATGGCGGCGAGCGCGCCCTTGGAGGGGCTGCTGCGCTTCACCTCGGCGATGACGCCGACGCCGAGGCCGCGCAGCGCGGCGAGCGCGTCGCGCGGCGGCGCCGCGGCGGCGGCCCGCTCCTTGAGGGCCTCCAGCGGCACCTCTCGCTGCCTTTCGGCGAGATCGGCCCGCACGCCTTCGATGATCTCGTCGAGCACACTCACGCGGTCGGCCCCCTGTGTCAACGTCGGCCGGATCTGCGGTCGATCCGTGGTCCCGATGCTATCGGCACCCGCGGCGCGCCCTCCCCACCGGACCGGCGACAGGCCCGGACATACCAGGTCAGGGTGCCAGGACATGGGCGAACGGCAGATTGCGCACGATCCCGAAGACGGCGACGGCGGCGAGGACGGCCCAGGCGACCCAGGGCCGGAACAGCCGGGACCGCATCGGGCGGTCGCGCGCCGCCAGCCACGTCCACCGCGCCCACAGGTAGACCGGCAGCGCCAGCAGCACGAGCAGCAGCGGGTTGGAGCCGAGCGCGGCGCCGGGATGCCCGTTGACCAGGGAGTTCACCATGCGCAGGCCGCCGCACCCCGGGCAGTACCAGCCGGTGACCGCGAGGAAGGGGCAGGTCGGGTAGTGGCCGGGCTCGTGCGGGTCGACCAGCCCGACGACGGCGGTCGCGGCCGCGAGCGCCGCCGCGGCGGCGGCCGGGCCGGCGAGGGCGCGCGCCCGGCCACGTCCGGCCATCCCGGACGCGGCGGCGGGCTCGGCGGGCGCGGGCGCTCGGGTCATACCGCCAGCGTAGACGAGGCGCGGCCGCCGCCCGCGGACGGCGGGCCGGTCGGGGGCCCGGGGTCAGGCGTCGAGGACGTAGCCGACGCCGCGCACGGTGCGGATCGGGCTGTCGCCGCCGAGCTTGGCGCGCAGCTGCGCGACGTGCACGTCCACGGTGCGGCTCCCGGCCCCCGTGCCCGGCCCCCACGCGCCCGCCAGGAGCTGCTCGCGGGTGAAGACGCGGCCGGGGTTGCCCATGAGGAACTCCAGCAGGTCGAACTCGGTGCCGGTGAGGGCGACCGGCGCGTCGCGCAGGCGGGCGGCGCGGCCCGCCGGGTCCAGCACGACCGCGCCCGCGCGCAGCGGCCCGGCGCCGGGACCGCCGTCGCCGCGCACCGCGAGCAGCACCGCCGCGACGAGGTCGCGGGGACCGAAGGGGCGCGCCACCCGGAACGGGGCGCGGGGGGCGTCCTCGGGACGGGCGGCGACCGCGACGACGGGCGCGGGCCGGGCGGCCTCGGCGACCCGCCGGTACAGGTCGGCGGGCAGCGGCGCGGTGGACAGGTCCAGGACGACGGCGGCGGGGCGGAGCCGGGCGGCGGCCGCGGCGGCCCGCCCGGGATCGGCCTCGATCTCCACCTCCAGGCCCTCGCGGGCCAGGTAGCGGCGGGCCAGCTCGGCGACGGCCGCCTCGTGCTCGGCGATCAGGACGAGCCCGCCCCCGCCGCCGCTCACCGGCGGGGCTCGGCGGGCCGGTCGTGGTCGGTCGGGTCCTCGCCGCGGTCCAGGGACTTCCAGAGGCCCGCCGCGTCGTCCGCGGGCGCGGCGGGCGCGGACGCCGCGGCGGGCGCCGTCTCGCGCTCGTAGCGGGCGGACATGCCGGGCCAGCGGGCGCCGCGCACCAGGACGACCAGGCCCGCGGCGGCCAGCAGGACGCCGCCGGTGACCGACACCATCCACCACAGGTTCACGTCCATCTGCGGGGACGCGCCGAGCTTCAGCAGCGCGCGCTTGTCGCCCGCGACGTCCACCACGTGGGAGCGCTGCACGCTGACGACGGTGCCGTAGACGATGCCGGCGCCGAACGCCGCGATGAGGGCGCCGACGGCCTGCCGGACGCGGCCGCGGGTGGCGAACAGCGCGGCGAGGCCGGCGAGCCCGGCCCAGCCGAGCGCGGACGCGGTGCCGCCGAGGTCGCGGCCGGTGACGCTCTCGGTGAAGGGGGTGATGGCGCCGGCCGCGCGGACCGTCGCCCACACCCGGCCGGCGGCGAGCAGGGCGAGCCCGGCGCCCGCCGCGCAGGCCAGCGCGGTGAGGCCGCGCTCGCGGGCGGGGGTCATGACGACTGCTTCGGGCGCTCTCCGGCGACCGCGTCCAGCACGTCGGCGTCCCAGCAGGTGCGGTCGCCGGTGTGGCAGGCCGCGCCCACCTGGTCGACCTTGACCAGGATCGCGTCGGCGTCGCAGTCCAGCGCGACCGACTTCACCCACTGCTGGTGCCCGGAGGTCTCGCCCTTCACCCAGTACTCGCGGCGGCTGCGCGACCAGTAGGTGCAGCGGCCGGTGGTGAGGGTGCGGTGCAGCGCCTCGTCGTCCATGTAGCCGAGCATGAGCACCTCGCCGGTGTCGTACTGCTGGCAGATGGCGGGGACGAGGCCGTCGGCGTCCCGCTTGAGGCGGGCGGCGATCGTGGGGTCCAGGTCGGACGGGCGAGCGGGCATGCCCCCATTGTGCCGCCCGGGCGGACACGAAAGGACCCGCACCCCGGGTAGGGCGCGGGTCCTGCCGTACGACTGGGTCTTACAGGGGGACGACCTGGTCGGCCTGCGGGCCCCGGTTGCCCTGCGTCACCTCGAACTGGACGCGCTGATTCTCGTCCAGGCTGCGGTAACCCGACGACTGGATCGCCGAGTAGTGCACGAAGACGTCCGGCCCGCCGCCGTCCACGGCGATGAAGCCGAAGCCCTTCTCGGCGTTGAACCACTTCACGGTGCCCTGCTGGGGCATGTCTTTCTCCTTGCGGCAAAACATGGACCCACACCTCGCGGGTCCGGCCGGTCACGGCGGAACGCCCTCGCCCCCCGTACGGTCCCGGAAAAGCCAAAACGCCCGCTGCCATCAGTCCGCGGGCGTCCGTACAAACGATCGAGAACCACGACTGCAACCGACGGCCCCACAGTATCACCGGTTCCGGCTAAAGCGGAGGAGCCGCAAGCCCGATCATTCCCCGCCGCGAGAAGTGGCCGGTTAAAGACTCCAACCGCTCTCGTCCAGGGTCTTGACAGCCGCCGTCGCGCCGGTGATCTGAACGCGCGCGACATCGGTGCGGCCGAGCGTCCAGAGGACCAGTTCGCCGACCGGGCCGTGCACGCGAGCCCCGCCCGCGGAGCGCCTCCCGCCGCCCGTGACGCGCGCCGCGCGGCCGTCGGGGCGCACCAGGGTGAGTTCCACCGGAACTTTTCTCAGGACAAAACGGGCAATTTTTATCCGCCGCCACAGCGTTTCCTCCAGGGCGGCGCCGAGCTCGCGCGGCTCCCAGTCCGGACGGGCGCGCCGGACGTCCTCGTGATGCACAAAGAACTCGACACCGTTGGCGTTTTCGTCCACGCCGGGAAGGGCGTACGGCGAGAACTTCGGCGGACCCCCGCGAAACAGCGCGACGAGCTCGGCGAAGGTGCGCTCGCGCAGCGTCCGGCGCCGCACGAACTCGGTGTAGAAGGCGAGCGGCGGCAGGAGTATTCCCGGTCCGGCGTCCAGGCGCCGCTCCCGGGCGACCAGGTGGGCGGCGAGGTCGGCAGCCGTCCAGCCCGCGCAGCCGGTGGGCGCGTCCGGGCCGGCCTGCTCCAGGGCGTCGCTCAGCGCCGCGCGCTCGGCCCGGACCGGATCGCTCGAAGGGCTCATCCCGGGATCGTAGGCGGCGGCCGGGCGGCCGGGAATAGCGGGCCCGCGCCGATGGTAGGCATAAACCGGACCGTCCGCCCGAGACGCCCCGAAGGCGGACACGCCGGTCCCGTCATCGTCGAGCGAGGAGCAGCACCGTGCCAGCAGACCCCCCGTCAGGCCCCTCAGCAGGCCCTCCACGGGTGAACCCGCACGTCCTGAGGGAGGGGGCGGGGGTCCTCGCGGTCGCGATCCGCGCCGAACCCCGCGTCTTCGCCGTGTCCGTGCTCGGGAGCGCCCTGTACGCCGCGACGACGGTCGGCACCGCCGCCGTCCTCGGCCGGGTGACCGAGCAGGTCGTGCTGCCCGCCTTCCGCGAGGGCCGCACCACCGCCGGGGCGCTGACCGGGGCGGCCGCCGCGATCCTCGGCGTCGCCTTCCTCAAGGCGCTCGGCGTCGCGGGCCGCCGCTTCTACGCCGGGCTCATGCAGTACCGGATGCAGGCCGCCTACCGGCGCGCGGTCACCCGCCAGTACCTGCGGCTGCCGCTCGCCTGGCACCACCGCCACCCGACCGGGCAGCTGCTGTCCAACGCCAACGCCGACGTCGAGGCGGCCTGGGCGCCGCTCGCGCCGCTGCCGATGGCGGTCGGCGTGGTGTTCATGCTGGTCATCGCCGCCCTGTCGATCCTGCTGACCGACGTGACGGTCGCCCTCGTCGGGTTCCTGGTCTTCCCCGCCATCGCCCTGCTGAACGTCGCCTACCAGCGGCGCCTCGCGCCCGTCGCGACCCGCGCGCAGCAGCTGCGCGCCGAGGTCAGCGAGGTCGCGCACGAGAGCTTCGAGGGCGGCCTGGTCGTGAAGACCCTCGGCCGCGAGCAGGCCGAGACCGAGCGGTTCGCCGCGGCCGCGGACGCGCTGCGCGACGCCAACATCGCCGTCGGCCGCATCCGCGGCCTGTTCGACCCGATCCTGGAGGCGCTGCCGAACCTCGGCGTCCTCGCGGTGCTGCTCATCGGGTCGATGCGGCTGCAGTCGGGCGCCATGGACGCCGGCGACCTCGTGCACGTCGCCTACCTGTTCACGCTGCTGGCCTGGCCGATCCGCGCCCTCGGCTGGGTGCTGGCCGAGGTGCCGCGCAGCGTCGTCGGCTGGCGCCGGGTGCGCGGCGTCCTGGACGCGGGCGGCTCCCTGCCGTTCGGCGACGCCGAGCTGCCCGCCGAGGGCGCCGCGGGCCTGGAGGTCCGCGCGGTCCGCTTCGGCTACGAGGACGGCCGGCACGTCCTGCACGACGTGTCGTTCGCCACCGGGCCCGGCCGCACCGTCGCGGTCGTCGGCCCGACCGGCGCCGGCAAGTCCACCCTGACGAACCTGCTAGTGCGGCTGGTGGACCCCGCCGACGGGTCGGTGCTGCTGGACGGCGTGGACGCCCGCGACGTGCGGCGCGGCGGCGTCGCCGCGACCGCCGCGCTCGTCCCCCAGCAGACGTTCCTGTTCGACGACACCGTGCGCGGCAACGTCACCCTCGGCCTCGACCTGCCCGACGAGCGGGTCTGGGAGGCGCTCCGCCTCGCCCAGGCCGAGGGGTTCGTCGCGGCGCTGCCGACCGGGCTGGACACCCGCGTCGGCGAGCGCGGCACCACCCTGTCGGGCGGGCAGCGCCAGCGCCTCGCGCTCGCCCGCGCGCTGGTCCGCCGCCCCCGCCTGCTGATCATGGACGACGCGACGTCGGCGGTGGACCCGCAGATCGAGGCGCGCATCCTCGCCGGGCTGCGCGAGTCGGGCGCGGGCGCGACCGTCCTCGTCGTCGCCTACCGCAAGGCGACCATCGCGCTCGCCGACGAGGTCGTCTACCTGGAGCACGGCCGCGTCGCCGCGCGCGGCACCCACGCCGAGCTGCTGGAGCGCTCGGCGGGCTACCGCAACCTCGTCAACGCCTACGAGGAGGCCGAGGCCCTCGACGGCGGCGGTCTGGACGACGTCCTGGACACCGGTGAGGAGGCGCTGCGATGACGGCGCTCAGCGAGACCGCGGCGCGCGAGGGCGCGCTCAGCACCCTGCGGCGCGGGCTGCGCCTGTCCCCCGAGTTCCGGGCCGGGCTCGCCGGGACGCTCGCGCTCGCGCTCGTCGCGACGGCCGGGCGGGTCGTCGTCCCGGTCGCGGTCCAGCAGACCCTGGACAAGGGCATCGGCGCGGACGGCCGCTACGACATCGCCTTCATCCGCGGCGCCGTCGCGCTCTGCGCCCTCGCGGTGCTGGCCACCGCGGTCTGCGCCTACCTGATGAACGTCCGCCTCTACAAGACCACCGAGGGCGGCCTCGCCAACCTGCGGGTGCGGGCGTTCCGGCACGTGCACGACCTGTCGATGCTCACCCAGAGCGGCGAGCGGCGCGGCGCCCTGGTGTCCCGGGTGACCGGCGACGTGGACCAGATCAGCCAGTTCATGCAGTGGGGCGGGCTGATGATGATCGTCTCCTGCGGGCAGCTGGTCGTGGCGAGCGTGCTGATGGCGGTCTACTCCTGGGAGCTCACCCTGCTGGTGTGGGCGGCGTTCCTGCCGCTGGCGTTCGTGCTGCGCCGCTTCCAGCGGGTGGTGTCGGCCGCCTACACGCGGGTCCGCGAGCGCACCGGCGACCTGCTCGCCGTCGTCAGCGAGTCGGTCGTCGGCGCCCCGGTGATCCGCTCCCACGCGGCCGAGGAGCGCACCGCCGCGCGGGTGGACCGCACCGTGGAGGAGACGCGGCGGGCGCAGACCCGCGCGCAGGGCCTCGTCGCGCTGACGTTCCCCTCCAGCGAGCTGGTCGCCGCGCTCGCCACCGCCGCCGTCGTCGTCGCCGGGACGCTCCTCGGCGTCGGCGGGCGGCTCAGCGCGGGCGAGCTGGTGGCGTTCCTGTTCCTGGTGACGCTGTTCGTCAGCCCGATGCAGACCGCCACCGAGGTGCTGAACGACGCCCAGAACGCCATCGCCGGCTGGCGGCGCGTCCTCGGCGTCCTGGACACCGAGCCCGACGTCGCCGACCCCGGCGCGGACGGCGCGGTGCTGCCGCGCGGCCCGATCGAGGTGGAGTTCGCCGGCGTCGGCTTCGCCTACCCCGGCGGGCCGCCGGTGCTGCACGACGTCGACGCGCGCATCGCGCCGCGCACCCGCGTCGCGATCGTCGGCGAGACCGGGTCGGGCAAGACGACCTTCGCCAAGCTGCTGACCCGCCTGATGGACCCGACGTCGGGGCGGGTGCTGGTGGACGGCGTGCCGCTGGACCGCGTCCGGTTCTCCTCGCTGCGCGAGCGGATCGTCATGGTCCCCCAGGACGGGTTCCTGTTCGACGCGAGCCTCGGCGACAACATCCGCTACGGGCGGCCGTCCGCGTCCGACGCCGACCTGCGCCTCGCCCTCACCGAGCTCGGCCTCGCCGACTGGCTGGAGGGGCTGCCCGCCGGGCTGGACACCCCGGTCGGGCAGCGCGGCGAGTCGCTGTCGGCGGGCGAGCGGCAGCTCGTCGCGCTCGCCCGCGCCTACCTCGCCGCGCCCGACCTGCTGGTGCTGGACGAGGCGACGTCGGCGGTCGACCCGGCGACCGAGGTGCGGCTCCAGCGCGCCCTGGACGGGGTGACGCGCGGCCGCACCGCGCTCTCGATCGCGCACCGGATGTCGACGGCCGAGGCCGCCGACGAGGTGATCGTGTTCGACGCGGGCCGCATCGTGCAGCGCGGCCCGCACGCCGAGCTGCTGCGGCAGGGCGGGGTGTACGGCGACCTGCACGCGTCCTGGATCGCGCAGCGGGCGATCTGACCGGCCGGGCCGAGCACCCCTCTCCCGATGATCGACTTCGCAGGTCAGGGGTAAAGCACTTGCCCGTAATCTGGTCCAGTGCGCATTCTGCAGAGGTGAGCATTGATGTCGTGAGGGAAGCGGCGGGCACGCTGCACGGTCAGCTGCAGCGTGGCCTCGGCCGGGCGGCCCGGCGGGCCGCCGACCGGCCGGGCGCCGGAGAGTACGTGTACGACTGCGTGCGGCGCGATCCGCGCTGGGACGTCCGGTGCGAGTCGCGGTCGCTCTACTACGCCCGCTTGATGGTCGACCTGGAGCTGCCGGTCGGGCCGGTGGCCGACCACCTGTTCGCGCCCGCGGACGCCACCGACGAGGACGACGGCCGGGTGGCGCTCGCGCTCGGGGTGCTCGGCGACCTCGTCCGGCTGAGCCGCCGCGAGGCGGGGGCGGTGCTGCGCGAGTACGCCGAGGACGGCATGCACTGGTTCGACGCCCTGTACGCGCTGGCGTGGGCGGGGGACGCGTCGCTGACCGGCGGCCTGGAGGACCTGGTGACCGCCTACTGCGACGACTCCGCGCTGGCCTTCCTGGTCGCCGGCCCGCGCAATCCGGTGATCGACGGCTGGGCGGCGCGGCAGCCGCGGATCGCCGAGGCGGCGCGCCGCCACCGCGAGCGCGAGCGACCGCCGAGGCCCGCCGCGCGGGCCGCCGAGCGGTCGGAACCGGACCTGGCCGAGCTGCTGGCGCTGGCGCGGGGCCGCGACGACGCCGCCATGTCGGCGATCTTCGAGCTGGGGCGGCGGAGATCGCCGGAGCTGCTGGACCTCGCCGTGCCGCTCGCCGCCGGCGAGGCCCGCTGGCGCAGCGTGCTGCGCAAGGCGCTCGGGCTGTACGGGGCGGACGCGCTGCCGCGGGCCCGCACCTGGGTCGCGGGCGGCGGCGCGCTCGCGGAGCTCGGGCGCGAGGTGATCGCCGCCCACGGGACGCGCGCCGACATCCCCGTCCTCATGGACACGCTGAACCGCGCTTTGGACGACCGCGACTGGCACCGCGCCGCCGACCCCATCGCGGGCCTCGGCCGGCTGCGGGCCGGGGAGGCCGTCCCGCTGCTGAAGGCCGCTTGGACCGAGACGCCCTACTCCTACCTGCGGCCGCGCGTGCTGGCCGCGCTGACGCGCACCGCGCCGCACACCGCCGAGACGTTCTGCACCGAGGCCCTGTGGGACTGCGAGGAGGAGGCGCGGCTCGTCGCCGCCCGCTCGGCGCCGCTCACCGAGGACACCTCCGTCCGCCTGCAGCGCCTGGAGCACGACGCCGCCGAGACGCCCGGCGTGCGCGCTGCGGCGGGAGCCCGGCCCGTGTGAGCCCGCCCGTGTGAACCGGTCCGTGTAGCGCGCCCGTTTGAACCCGGTGGCGGCGCCGCGCCGTACCCCCGTCCGAATCTCCCCCGGCGAGAGGACGGGCCATGCTTGATCTGAGAGCCGCGCTGTTCGGGACCGCCGTGCTGGCGCTCGCGGCGGGCTGCGGAGGCGCCGCCGGCATGACGCACGCGGCGGCCGAGCCCGCCACCATCGAGCAGCTCGCCGCCAGGACGGGGTGCTCGCTGTCGGGCACCCGCAGCGCCGAGGAGCTGCGGCAGGGCGCCTGCCAGACCGCCCGGGGCCGCTACACCCTGGTCGGGTTCAGCAGCGGCGAGGGGCGGCGGCAGTGGCTGGAGGAGGCCCGCCCGTGGGGCGGGTCCTACCTGGTCGGGCCGAACTGGGTCGCGGTCGGCACCCAGCCGGTGCTGCAGGCCCTGAAGAAGGACCTCGGCGGCGACATCCTCGACGGCGAGATGCACCACTGACGCCCCCGCGCGCCCCTTCTCGCGCCCCCTCCGCCGCGCGGCGGGGGCGGGTCGCCCTGCGGGATGACGGCGGGCGCCGCGAGACCCGCCGCGCGGATGGGGCGCCGGGCCGCCCGGCGTCCCTAGACTCCCGGGCATGACCATCTCGACGCCCCGCCGGCTGGCCGTCCTCGCCCTCGCCCTCCTGCCGCTCTCGGCGGCCGCCGCGTGCGGGGGCGAGCACAGCTCGACGCGGTGCGGCGGGAACGCCTGCACGGTGACCTTCGACCGGGGCGTGGACGCCAGCGCGTCCATCCTCGGGGTGAAGGCCGAGCTCGTCGGCGTGCAGAACCAGACCGTCACCGTCAGGATCGCCGGGCAGCGGGTGGACGTGCCGGTCGGCGCCTCCGAGGAGGTCGCGGGGTTCGGCGTGGCGGCCCAGTCGGTCACCAAGGACCACGTCGTGGTCCGTATCACCGCGCCGAACTGAGCCGTCGGCCGGAATGTCGTACCCGCGCCGTAGGCTGCGCGCATGCGCGACATCGGCGCCGCGGAGCGGCGCGCCCGGCTGGCCCGGCGGCACCGCCTGGACGCCGCCGGGCGCACGGAGGACGTTCTCGCCATCGTCCGGTCGCTGGTGGTGCTGCACGCCACCGACCCGGCGTCGGTCTACCTCAGCGCCGCCGCGCGCGGCGTCACCGCGCCCGGCGCGGTCGGCGCGGCGCTCTACGACGACCGGACGCTGCTGCGCCTGCTGGCGATGCGCCGCACCATGTTCGTCGCGCCGCTGGAGCTCGTCCCGGCGCTGCAGGCGTCGTGCGCCGACGACCTCGCCGCTGTGCAGCGCCGCACGTACGCCCGCATGATCGAGCGCGGCAGCGAGCTCACCGGCGCCGAGTCCTGGCTCGCCGAGGTCGAGGCCGAGACGCACGACGCGCTGCTGGAGCTCGGCGAGGCGACCGGCGCGCAGCTGTCGGCGGCCGTGCCGCGCCTGCGCACCCGGGTCGACCCGGCGCCCGGCAAGCCCTACTCCCGGCCGACGAACGTCACCACGTGGGTGCTCGTCGTGCTCGGCGCCGCCGGGCACATCGTGCGGGGCCGCCCGAACGGCGGGTGGACGAGCAGCCAGTACCGGTGGGCGCCGGTCGAGAAGTGGCTGCCCGGCGGCGTCCCGCGCGTCCCGGCGGCGCGGGCCCGCGCCGACCTCGTCGCCGCCTACCTGCGCGCGTTCGGCCCCGCCTCGCCCGCCGACGTCAAGTGGTGGACGGGCTGGACGGCCGCGCGGGTCGCCGCCGCGCTGGAACCGCTGGACACCGCCGAGGTCGCCATGGACGGCGCGCCCGGCCTCGTCCTCGCCGACGATCTGGGCCCGGTGGCGCCGCCCGCCCCGGCGGCGGCGCTGCTGCCCGCCCTGGACCCCACCCCGATGGGCTGGCAGGAGCGCGGCTGGTTCCTCGGCCCGCACCGCGAGGCGCTGTTCGACCGCAACGGCAACGTCGGCCCGACCGTCTGGTGGGACGGCCGCGTCGTCGGCGGCTGGGCGCAGCGCCCCGACGGCGAGGTGCGCGTCCGCCTGCTGGAGGACGCCGGCGCCGAGGCCGCCGCCGCGATCGACGCCGAGGCCGCCCGCATCGCCGCGTTCTGCGGGGACGTGCGGGCCGTCCCGCGCTTCCGGACCCCGCTGGAGCGCGAGCTGTCCGGCTGATCGGCGAAGATGGGGGCATGCCCGCAGATCGCATGCTTCCCACCCCCGAAGCCGAAGAGCTCGTCGCCCTGACCCGCGACATCGTCCGCAAGGAGCTGGCGCCCCGCGCCGCCGAGGCCGAGGAGAACGCGGCCTTCCCCCGCGAGGTGTTCCGGCTGCTCGGCCGGTCCGGGCTGCTCGGCCTGCCCTACCCCGAGGAGCACGGCGGCGGCGGCCAGCCCTACGAGGTCTACCTCCAGGTGCTGGAGGAGATCGCGGCGGCGTGGGCGTCGGTCGCGGTCGGCGTCAGCGTGCACACCCTCGCCTGCTTCCCGCTGTTCACCTACGGCACCGCCGAGCAGAAGGAGCTGCTGCCGGACATGCTCGGCGGCGAGCTGCTCGGCGGCTACGCCCTGTCGGAGGCGCAGGCCGGGTCGGACGCCGCCGCGCTCGCCACCAGGGCCGTCCGCGACGGCGACGCCTACCGGATCACCGGCACCAAGATGTGGATCACCCACGGCGGCGAGGCCGACTTCTACGTGCTGTTCGCCCGCACCTCCGGCGACGGCGGGCGCGGCATCTCCTGCTTCCTCACCGAGGGCGCCATGGACGGCCTGTCGTTCGGGCCGCCCGAGCGCAAGATGGGTCTCACCGGCTCCACCACCGCGCAGCTCCACTTCGACGGCGCGCTCGTCCCGGCGTCGCGGCGCCTGGCCGAGGAGGGCCGCGGCTTCCCGATCGCGCTGTCGGCCCTGGACTCCGGCCGCCTCGGCATCGCCGCCTGCGCCGTCGGCCTCGCCCAGGGCGCCCTCGACCAGGCCGTCGCCCACGCCGCCGACCGCCGCCAGTTCGGCCGCCCGATCATCGACAACCAGGGCCTGCAGTTCCTGCTCGCCGACATGGCCGCCGCCGTCGACGGCGCCCGCGCCGCCTACCTGGACGCCGCCCGCCGCAAGGACCGCGGCCTGCCGTTCGCGCGGCAGGCGTCGGTCGCCAAGCTCCTCGCCACCGACGCGGCGATGAAGGTGACCACCGATGCCGTCCAGGTCCTCGGCGGCTACGGCTACACGCGCGACTTCCCCGTCGAGCGGTACATGCGCGAGGCGAAGGTCATGCAGATCTTCGAGGGCACCAACCAGATCCAGCGCATGGTCATCGCCCGCCACCTCGCCAAGTCCGCCACCGCCTGACGCCCGAAACCGGTTGACCGCGCTGGGACGATACCGGCATGGGTACCGACATCCACGGCGTCCTCGAATGCCGCCGCCCGTACGGCGCGGAGCCCCGGCCCTGGCTCCCCGCCATCGACCTCGGCCTCCTCTACGGGGACCGCGACTACGACGCCTTCGGGTGCCTGTTCGGCGTGCGCAACTACGCCTCGTTCCGGCCGCTCGCGGCGTACCGGGGGCTCCCGGGCGACGTCTCCGACGCCGTCCGGGAGGCCGCCGCGGACGAGGACGCGCACGGCCGCACGTGGATCTCCTGGGCCGAGGTGGCGGCGGTGGACTGGGACGAGCCCGCCGAGGAGGCCGACCTGCGCCTGCACCAGTACCGGCCCGGCCCCGACGGCGCGCTCGCCTACCAGGGCAAGAGCCTGTGGTCGGCGGGCCTCGCCGAGGCGGCCGGCGTCTCCTTGCGGGACGTCCACGGCGGCGTCGCGTGGGAGGAGGGCCGGGAGTACACCGACGGGACCACCGTCTTCCGCGCCGAGCGGATGCTGCGCCGGCACGCGGTGCCGCCGGACGGCGCGTGGCGGGCCGTCTGGACGGTCCTGGAGGTCCTCGCCGGGCGCGGCGGGAGCCCCGACGACGCGCGCCTCGTCGTCTGGTTCGACTCCTAGACGCCCCCTACAGGGCGAGGGGGCCGAGTTCGGTCACGACCTCGGTAAAGGGGCCGGCGGCGTCGTTCGCGGCGTCGGCGCGCCGGACGAGCGCCCAGCGGGCCAGGGGCGCGTCGCCGATCGGCACGTAGGCGATGCCGGGCCGGTTGCAGGTGCACGTCCACCCGGCCCACCGGGGCCGCGGCGCCGGCGGGCGGCTGGCGGCCGCCCTGGCCGCCGAGGCCCGCGACCGCGCCCCGCCCGGCGTCGTCGTCGCCGTGCCGGCGGCGGGACCGGGGACGCCCTCCGCGCGCGGCGCGGCCTCACCCGCGTCCGCACGCTGCACCATCTGCTGCTGTCGCTGCGCGAGCCGGGCCCCCGCCTGCTGGAGGACCTGGCCGCCTCCGAGCATCCCGGCTACCGGACGGCCGGCTGGATCGCGCCGCCCGGCCGCGCCGTCCCCGGGGACGTGCTGCTGACCGTCGCCGCCGAGCACGGGCGCGGGGTCGTCGGCTGCACCGAGGTCGTGGTCCCGGGGAGCGGCGGTCCCCGGCGCGGCCGGCCGGCGGAGGGCCTCGGGCCCGACCCGTGGGTGAAGGCGGCGATGCTGCGGCTGATCCACGAACGGTGCCCGGGGGTGCGGCTGCACCACCGCGTCAACGAGTACCGCCTCGACGTCGCCGGGCCGGCGGGGCGGTCAGCGCGGCGCGGCCTCGTCGCGGCCGCGGCGGGAGCCGGCGTAGGCCAGGGACCGGATCGTGCGTAGCGGCGGAGCCGGGTGCAACTCCGGCAGGCTGTTGAGCTGCGGATCGTAGGAGTCCGGGCGCTCCCCCTCCGCCGGGCGCAGCACCCGCAGGAGGCCGAGGTTCCGCCAGCGCCCGAGGGCGCCCGCGCCGACGAGGACGAAGTCCACCGGCGCCTCCGCCACGCAGGCGTCCAGGCCGGCGGCGGTGGCGGGCGCCCTCCTCGCGTCCACCGGGACCAGGCCCAAGACCTGCGTGATGCCGCCGACGCGGTAGGGCACGAGGGTGCTGTAGAAGCCGCGCGTGTAGAACGCCCGGGGCACCGGCAGGTGCCGCAGGCCCAAGGGGCGCGCGGACGAGGCGAACAGCAGGTCGACCGTGCCCCGCCCGGTCTCCACCCGCAGCGCGAGACCGAGGACGTCGGGCAGGGCACCGGGCGTGGAGGCGCCCTTGGACACCCGCACGACCACCTCGCGCGGGCCGTCGCCGCCGATGCCCGCGACGGCGTCGCTCGTCCGGAGCGTCGCGGCGTAGGTGCGCCCGCGCGGATGCAGCACCCGCCGCCCGCCGCGCAGCCGCGCGCCCCTCTCGAACAGCGCGACGACGGACTCTTTCAGCACGATGCCCCTCCCTCATGGCCGCAGGAACCACCGCCTACCCTCGTTCTCCGCGCTAATTCGGTTGTGCGTGCGACGTGCGGAAGTCCAGGCTGGCCCGATGGCGTACGATCTGTCTCCCGTCGGTCTGACCTGGGACGAGGTCGATCCGGGGCGTCATCCCTTCGATGGCGCGTCGGCACGGCAGGTGGTGAACGCGCTCGGCACCGCCCAACGGATTCCGCTCCGGCCCGACGCCTCCGTCCCGGACACGGCGATGAGCGCGTGGACGCAGAACGTGGCCGAGCCCTGGGCCGATGCCATGTCGTACGCCCTCGCGCACCGCTACGGTCGGTGGGCGCTGGGCTGGCGCTGGGCGCTCGGCGAGGGCGACTTCGACGGTGGCCCGGTCGGGAGCTGGTGCTGCCCGAGCCATTCGGTCACCACGACGGAGGAGACGCTCGACCGTGTCGTCGCGGCGCTGCTCGAATGGCGCGGATGGCTGGAGTCCCTCGCCGGGTGGTTCGCGGTGCACCCCCTGGAAGCGGACGCGCTCGACGATCGGCGCGTCCTGTGGGAGCGCACCGCCCGGTGCCTGATCCTGCACGTGGCCGACCGCACCGGCTGTGACAGCGGCTGGTACGGGCACTGCCGCCAGGTGCTCACCTGGTTCCTCGACAGTCGCGGGGTCGCGCCCGGCACGGCGCGGGAGCTGGTCGACCGGGCGATCGGCGGGCGCTTCGAGAGCTGGGTCGCCCCCGACACGGCCGTCGTGGACGGCGTCGCCGAACGGCTCGCGCTGTCGCTCCGCCCCGCCGACCTGGCGGACCGTCCCGCCGCTCCCCCACCGGACCATCTGGAGTGCTGGCTCGCCGTCCGCGCGACCGTCCCCTGGCACACCTGCCCGGACGGGAGCAGCGGCGGACCCGCCGGCCCGCCGCGCGACGGCGCGGTGGAGGACGTCCGCGCCTTCGACGCCGCCATCGACCCCGCCCGCGCCCGCGGGCTCCTCGCCGCCCTCGGACTGGTGCGGGCCGACGCGGCGCGCGGCGCGGCGCTCGACGTCGACCTGCTCCGCGGGTGGCAGCGGCACGTCCTCGGCGCACTGCGACCGCCGCCGTTCCGCACCCTGCCCGCCTTCGCCAAGCAGGGCCGGGAGCGCTACGGCATCGCCCCGGACACCCGCGACCGCCTCGACGCCTGCCTCGCCGAAAGCGCCGGGCCCCTCCTCCCCCTGCCCGCCCGCGCGGCCCGCGCCCACCTCGACGTCTGCTTCTTCCACCCCTTCGACGACGGCAACGCCCGCGCCGCCTTCCTCGCGCTCGTCTTCGTCCTCGCCCGCGAAGGCGTCGCCCTCCGCGAGACCGGCCTCCTGCGCCGCATCGCCTTGAGCGCCGACTCTCCCGAGGACGCCCTGACCCTCGCCCGGCTCATCTCCCACTGCCTCTGAAGGGAGCGCAGGGCGGGCGGTTGATCGGGGAGGAAACGGGCACGGGACGGGGTCCGGGCCGTCCGTCCTCGCGATCGTTGGAGTCCACGTGCGCTGGTTCACCCCCCTCGGCAAGGTGCTCGCCCTCGGGGCGGTGGGGCTGTCGCTCGGCGGCGCCGCCGGGTGCGGGGCGGGTGAGGACGCGACGGCGGCGACGGCGCCGGCGGGCGCGGTGCCCGCGGCCGCCGCGAGGGGCGCCGTGCTCGGGCCGGACGGGCTCGGCGCGCTGCGGCTCGGGATGAGCGTGCGGGACGCCGAGGGCACCGGCCTCATCCGGGTGACGGGCGCCGAGGGCGGCTGCACCGACTTCGAGCCCGCCCGGCGCGGGGCCGGCGGCTTCGCCTCGGCCCGGTACGGCGTGGAGTACCTCGGCGCCGACGCCGGGGTGCGGACGCCGCAGGGCGTCGCGATCGGCTCGCCGCGCTCGGCGGTCGCCCGGGCCTACCCGCGGCTGACGGCCGCGGCGGACGACGTCGCCGCCGCCGTCCCGGGCAACCCGAGGGCGCGCTACGTCTTCTCCTTCGACGGCGGCGCGGTCTCCAGCATCGTGCTCGCCCTCGCCACGAGCGCCTGCGCCGCCTGACGCGGGCGGCCGTTCGGACCGCCGGGCGCGCGTTCGGGACCGTTCCGAACGGTGAAAGGCCTGGTCGAACGGGGGCCGAGGGGCTGGAGTTGCTCCTGAGCGGCTCCGGTGGCGGAGCCCGAGACCAGGAGGGCCTCGATGTCCACGACCCTGTCGCGCAGGACGACGTTCGCCGCGTCGGCGGCGGCGCTGGCGTTCGGCACCGTGCTCGGTGCGCCGGCCGCGCACGCGGCGCCGGCCGCGCCGACGGCGCCGGTCGCGCCGGTCAACCCCGGCCCGCCGGAGCCGGGCGACTGCCCGAAGGGCTAGGCCGAGGCGCTCGCCTACAGCGGGTGGGCGGGCGCCCCCGGCGGCGGCACCCAGACCGGCACGATCAAGGCGTACTGGGAGGTCGTCGGCGTCGGCTGCTTCAAGCGCACCGCCAAGACCAAGGCCAAGGTCACCTTCGCGTGGGGCGGCCCGAAGCTCTACAGCGCGTCCTTCGCCTACCAGCTCTACGACTGCAAGACCGGCAGGGTGCCGGCCGGGCTCACCAAGTACATGACCTACCCGAAGGGGACCTCCAAGGGCGGCTCCAGCGCGAAGAAGACCTTCACCGTGACCAGCGGCCACAAGTACCGGATGCGGATCTACGGCGACGGCCAGTTCAAGCGGGCCTCCAACGGCGGGCAGGGCCTCCTCGGCTACTTCGCCCGCCACTCCCCGAAGAGCATCAAGGACTGGTACGCCTGGACCGGCTGCCACTGATCGGCGCCCGGCCAGGCGGCGCCCGGGAGGGCGAACGCCTGGCCGGGGCCGGGGACGGCAGGGTGCGGCGGGACAGGGCCGTGGCCAGGGCGGCGGAGCGCAGGTCGCCGCCGGGGAGGCGCTCGATGCGGCGGAAGGTCGGGCCGCTGCGCTCGCGCAGCCGGGCGAGCGCCGCCGCGAGCGCCCCGGCGGGGTCGCCGATCGCGGCGCCGGGCTCCGCCTCCTACGGGCGCCGGGCGGCCGTGTCGAGGGCGGCGGTGAGGTCGTCGAGGGTGCGGCGCAGCTCGATCAGTTCGGCGGCGCCGAGGCCGGTCGCCTCCATGATGCGGTGCGGGACGGCGCCGGCGCGCTCGCGCAGGGCCGCGCCGGCGTCCGTCGGGGCGACCGTCACCGAGCGCTCGTCGCGGGGGTCGCGGGCGCGGCGGACGAGGCCCGCGGCCTCCAGGCGCTTCAGCAGCGGCGACAGGGTGCCCGAGTCCAGGCGGAGGGCGCGGCCGAGCTCCTTGACGGTGAGGGCGCCGCGCTCCCAGAGCGCCAGCATCACCAGGTACTGCGGGTAGGTGAGGCCGAGCTCGCGCAGCAGGGGGCGGTAGGCGGCGTCGAAGGCGCGCGCGGTCGCGTGCAGGGAGAAGCAGACCTGGAGGTCGAGCTTCAGCAGGTCGGCGGCGTCGGCGGCGGTGCGGTCCATGCCGCCATCCTACCTTTGGTTGTACACAACTGAATTGTGCTACGTTGAATGGACCGGATCATCCCCGCCGCGCAGGAGGCTCCCATGGACGCCCTGTACACCGCCGTCGCCACCGCCAACGGCCGCGAGGGCCGCGCCGTCAGCTCCGACGGCCGCCTCGACGTGACGCTCGCGCCGCCGCGCGAGATGGGCGGCTCGGGCGAGGGCACCAACCCCGAGCAGCTCTTCGCCGCCGGCTACGCCGCCTGCTTCGCCAGCGCCCTGTCGGCCGTCGCCCGCCAGACCGGCACCGACGTGCGCGACGTGTCGGTGACCGCCGAGGTCGGCATCGGCGGCGACGTGAAGGCCGGCTTCGGGCTCGCCGTCGCGCTCCGCGTCGAGCTGCCCGACGCCCTCCAGGACGGCACCGGCAAGGACCTCGTCGAGAAGGCCCACCAGGTCTGCCCCTACTCCAACGCCACCCGCGGCAACGTCCCCGTCGACCTCGTCATCGAGTAAGGGGCCGCCGGCGCCCCGGCGGGCGCGGGCGGATAGCCTCCTTGCGATCGCGAGGAGGCGCCCGTGGCCGCACTGCCGGAGCTGGAACCGGGGACGCTTCCGCCCGAGGCCGCCGCGCTGCGCGCCGAGGTGCGGGCGTTCCTGGCCGCGGCGGACTTCGAGCCGCGCGCCGACTGCTGGCTCACCGGCGCCGACCCCGCCTTCAGCCGCGCCCTCGGCGCCCGCGGCTGGCTCGGCATGACGCTGCCCGCCCGCTACGGCGGGCACGGCCGCTCCCCGCTGGAGCGGTTCGTCGTCGTGGAGGAGCTGCTCGCCGCCGGCGCGCCGGTCGGCGCGCACTGGATCGCCGACCGGCAGATCGGGCCGAGCCTGCTCCACCACGGCTCGGAGGAGCAGAAGCGCCGCTTCCTCCCGGCGATCGCGCGCGGCGAGTGCTTCTTCGCGATCGGCATGAGCGAGCCCGACGCCGGGTCCGACCTGGCCTCCGTCCGCACCCGCGCCGAGCGCGACGGCGACGGCTGGCGCCTCACCGGCACCAAGGTCTGGACGAGCGGCGCGCACCTCGCGCACGCGATCTGCGTCCTGGCCCGCAGCGAGCCCGGCTCCGAGCGGCACGCCGGGCTCACCCAGTTCCTCGTCCCGCTGCCCGCCGACGGCGTGACGGTCCGCCCGATCCTTTCGCTGTCGGGCGACCACCACTTCAACGAGGTCGTGCTCGACGGCGCCCGCGTCCCGGACGCGCTGGTCCTCGGCGCCCCCGGCAACGGCTGGGCGCAGGTCACCGCCGAGCTCGCCTACGAGCGGAGCGGCCCCGAGCGCGTCCTCAGCACCTTCCCGCTGCTGCGCCTCGCGCACGAGCGCGGCGCGCTGCCCGCCGCCGCGCTCGGCCGCCTCGCCGCCCGCCTCTGGGCGCTGCGGCAGGCGTCCCTCGGCGTCGCCGCCGCCTTGGACGCCGGCCGCACCCCGGCCGCGGAGGCGGCCCTGGTCAAGGATCTCGGCACCCGCTTCGAGTCCGAGATCACCGCCGCCGTCCGCGAGCACGCCGGGATCGAGCCCGACCCCGGCTCCCCCGACCCGCTCGCCCGCGCCCTCGCCCAGGCGGTCGTGCAGGCGCCCGGCTTCACGCTGCGCGGCGGGACCAGCGAGATCCTGCGCGGCATCGTCGCGCGCGGCCTGGGAGTGCGCTGAATGGACGACCTGCTCGCCGCCACCGCCGACCGCATCTTCGCCGGAGGCGGTGACGTGTGGGCCGCCCTCACCGCCGCCGGGCTCACCACCGTCGGCGTCCCCGAGGACGCCGGGGGCAGCGGCGGCACCCTGGAGGACGCCGCGGCCGTCCTCCGCACCGCCGGGTACCGGGCCGCCGCCGTCCCGCTCGCCGAGACCGGCTGGCTCGCCGGGCGGCTCCTCGCCGAGGCGGGCCTGCCCCTGCCGGACGGTCCGCTCACCGCCGCCGCCGCGGACGACCTGGCCCGCGTCCCCTGGGCCCGCGACGCCCGCGGCATCGCCGTCGTGAACGGCGACCGCCTCGACTACTACGAGCGCGGCCGGTTCGACGCCGCCCCCGGCGCGAACCTGGCGGGCGAGCCCCGCGACCGCGTCGTCCTCGGCCCCGAACCGACCGCGTCCGGCCCCTGCACCGCCGACCTGCGGACGCGCGGCGCCCTCGCGCGCGCCGTCCAGCTCACCGGCGCCCTGCGCCGCGCGCTGGACCTCACGGTCCGCTACGCGGGCGAGCGCGAGCAGTTCGGCCGCCCGCTCGGCCGCTTCCAGGCCGTCCAGCAGGCCGTCGCCGAGCTGGCGGGCGAGGCGGTCGTCGCCGACGTCGCGGTCCGCGCCGCCGTCCGCGCGCCGGACGACCCGGTCGCCGTCGCCGCCGCCAAGGCGAACGCCTCGCGCGCCGCCGGGACCGCCGCCGCCATCGCCCACCAGGTCCACGGCGCCCTCGGCGTCACCGCCGAGCACCCCCTGCACACGGTCACGCTGCGCCTCTGGTCGTGGCGCGAGGAATACGGCAGCGAGCACGCCTGGGCCGCCGAGCTGGGCGGACGCGCCACCGCGGCGTCCCCCCTCTGGCCGTTCCTGATCGGGGCGTGAGCGGCTACCGTGACCACCTGGCAGTAACCCCCGTCCGGGAGACCGCATGGCCCTCAGGAACCGCCTGCCCGTGCCCGCCCCGCTGCGCCGCCGACTCCCCCGCTACACCGTCGAGCGCGACCTGCCGGTCCCCATGCCGGACGGCACGACGCTGCTCGCCGACCTCTACAGCCCCGCCGGCGCGCGCCGCCCGCCGCCGACGATCCTCGTCCGCACCCCCTACGGGCGGCGCGGCCCGGCGGCGGTCCTGAACGGCCTGCCGTTCGTGCCGTTCGGGTTCCGGCTCCTCGTGCAGAGCGCCCGCGGCACCTTCGGGTCCGGCGGCGCGTTCGACCCGCTCGGCGACGAGCGCGACGACGGCCTCGCCACCGTCGCCTGGATGAAGGACCAGCCCTGGTTCGGCGGGACGTTCGGCACCTACGGCGCCAGCTACCTCGGCTACTCCGCCTGGGCGCTCGCCGCCGAGGCCGGCCCCGCCCTCCGGGCCATGTCGCTGCAGATCACCGCGTCGTCGTTCCGCGACGCCGCCTACGTCGGCGGCTCGTTCGCGCTGGAGTCCACCCTCACCTGGACCGACCTCACCCACCGCCAGCAGCAGCCGTTGGGGATGCTGACCGGCCCGCTCCTGTCGCGCCGCCGCGCCGTGCGCGCCGCGGCGTCCGGGCGGCCGCTGCCGGAGCTGGACGTGGCGGCGGGCGGCGTCCCGATGCGCTTCTACCAGGACCTCATCGCCCACCACGGGACGGATCCGGGCGCCCCCTCCGCCTACTGGGACCGGCGCGACTTCAGCGCCACCGTCGGGAGCGTCGAGGCGCCCGTCGCGCTCCTCGGCGGCTGGTACGACATCTTCCTGCCCTGGCTGGTCAAGGACTACCTGGCGCTCCGCGCCGCCGGGCACGCCCCGCAGCTCACCATCGGCCCCTGGTGGCACACCGACGCCCGCCACGCCCTGGTGTCGTTCCGCGAGTCGCTCGCCTGGTTCCGCGCCCACCTGCGCGGCGACCCGTCCGGCCTGCGCCCCGACCCCGTCCGCGTCTACGTGACCGGCGCCCGCGAGTGGCGCGACTACCGCGACTGGCCGCCGCCCGGCACCCGCTACGAGCGCCGGCACCTGCACGCCGGCGGCGGCCTCGGCGCCGCCGGCCCGCAGGAGCACCCGCCGTCGCGCTACCGCTACGACCCGCGCCGCCCGACGCCCGCGCTCGGCGGCCCGACGCTGCTCGGCAGCTCCCGGCCGGTCGACAACCGGCCGCTGGAGCGCCGCGACGACGTGCTGGTGTTCTCCTCCCCCGCGCTGGACCGCGCCGTCGACGTCGTCGGCCCCGTGCGGGCCGAGCTGTACGTGCGCTCCAGCCGCCCGGCCGCCGACTTCGTCGTGCGGCTCTGCGACGTCGCGCCCGACGGGACGTCCCGCAACGTCTGCGAGGGCGGCCTCCGGCTCGCGCCCGCCGGCGGCGAGGTACGGCGCGTCCTGGTCGACCTCTGGCCGGCCGGGCACCGGTTCCGGCCCGGCCACCGCATCCGCGTGCACGTGACGAGCGGCGCCTACCCCAAGGTCGCCGCCAACCCCGGCACCGGCGCGCCCCTCGCCGCCGCCGGCGCGATGGTCGACGCCGAGCAGGAGCTGTACCACGACCCCGCGCACCCCTCGGCGATCCTGCTGCCGATCGCCGACCGCACCCCCGAGCACGTCGTCGCCGACCCCGCCGCGGAGTTGACCTCAAGCGCGGTCGAGGATCCAGGATGGCAGGCATGAGCCTCACCGACACCGAACTCGCCTACCTGCGCACCCAGCGCCTCGGCCGCCTCGCCACCGTCGCCGCCGGCGGCGACCCGCAGAACAACCCCGTCGGGTTCCGCTACGACGCCGCGCACGGCACCATCGACATCTACGGCTGGAACATGGCCGCGAGCCGCAAGTTCCGCAACGTCCAGGGCAACCCGCGTGTCGCGTTCGTCGTCGACGACATCGCCTCCGTCGACCCCTGGACGGTGCGCGGCGTCGAGATCCGCGGCCGCGCCGAGGCCGTCGCCGGACACGCGCCGTCCGACGGGCACCTGAGCGGCGACGTCATCCGCGTCCACCCCGAGACGGTGTTCTCCTGGGGCATCGACCCCGACGCGAAGGGCATGACGAGGCGCGTCGTGGAGCCCGCCGGCTAGAGCACCGGCGGGCCCCGTCACGGGCGCGTCACCGGACGACGTTGCCCGCCGCGCGCAGGGCGTCCTTGACCTCGCCGATCTGCACCTCGCCGAAGTGGAACACGCTGGCGGCGAGCACCGCGTCCGCGCCCGTCGCGACGGCGGGCGCGAAGTCGCCGACGGCGCCCGCCCCGCCCGAGGCGATCACCGGGACGGTCACCGCCGCGCGGACCTGCCGCAGCATCTCCAGGTCGAAGCCGTTCTTGGTGCCGTCGGCGTCCATGGAGTTCAGCAGGATCTCGCCGGCGCCGAGCTCCTGCCCGCGCGCCGCCCACGCGACCGCGTCGATGCCGGTGCCCTTGCGGCCGCCGTGCGTGGTGACCTCGTAGCCGGACGCGGTGCCCGGCGCGCGCCGCGCGTCGACCGACAGCACCACGCACTGCGACCCGTAGCGGTGCGCGGCCTCGCGCAGGAACTCCGGGCGGGCGATCGCCGCGGTGTTGATCGACACCTTGTCGGCGCCGGCCCGCAGCAGCCGGTCGACGTCCTGCACGGTGCGGACGCCGCCGCCGACGGTCAGCGGGATGAACACCTGCTCGGCGGTGCGGCGCACCACTTCGTAGGTGGTGGACCGGTCGCCGGAGGAGGCGGTGATGTCCAGGAACGTCAGCTCGTCGGCGCCCTCGGCGTCGTAGCGGCGGGCCAGCTCGACGGGGTCGCCGGCGTCGCGCAGGTTCGCGAAGTTGACGCCCTTGACGACCCGCCCGGCGTCGACGTCCAGGCAGGGGATGACGCGGACCGCGACCGTCACGACGCCGCCCGCACGGCGGCGAGCGCCTCTTCCAGGGTGAACGCCTGCGCGTACAGGGCCTTGCCGACGATCGCGCCCTCCACGCCGTCGCCGGTGAGGGCGGCGAGGTCGCGCAGGTCCCGCAGCGACGACACCCCGCCCGAGGCGATGACGGGCTTGTCGGTGCGGGCGCACACCTGCTTCAGCAGGTCGGTGTTCGGGCCGCGCAGCGTGCCGTCCTTGGTGACGTCGGTGACGACGTAGCGGGGGCAGCCGTCGGCCTCCAGCCGGTCCAGCACCTCCCACAGGTCGCCGCCCTCCTCGGTCCAGCCGCGGGCGGCGAGGGTGGTGCCGCGCACGTCCAGGCCGACGGCGATCCGGTCCCCGTACTCGGCGATGATCTTGCGGCACCAGGCCGGGTCCTCCAGCGCCGCGGTGCCGATGTTGACGCGGGCGCAGCCGGTCGCGAGCGCCGCCTCCAGGGACGCGTCGTCGCGGATGCCGCCGGACAGCTCCACCTTCACGTCGAGGCGGCCGGTCACCTCGCGCAGCAGCTCGCGGTTGGAGCCGCGGCCGAACGCCGCGTCCAGGTCGACCAGGTGGATCCACTCGGCCCCCGCCGACTGCCAGGCGAGGGCCGCCTCCAGCGGCGCGCCGTAGCCGGTCTCGGTGCCCGCCTCGCCCTGCACCAGGCGGACGGCCTGGCCGTCGGCGACGTCGACGGCGGGAAGGAGCGTGAGCGTCATGGGGTCGTGGTCCTCGTTTCTCGGAGTCGGGCGGCTAGGAGAGGGTGGACAGCCAGTTCTTCCACAGCTGGGCGCCGGCGTCGCCGGACTTCTCGGGATGGAACTGGGTCGCGGTCAGCGGGCCGTTCTCCACGGCCGCGACGAACCGGTCGCCGTGCTCGGCCCAGGTGACGAGCGGCGGCGCGAAGTGGCCGGCCGGGTCGGGCTCCAGCTCCCAGCGCCGCACCCCGTAGGAGTGCACGAAGTAGAAGCGGGCGCCGGCGTCCAGGCCCGCGAACAGGGCGCTGCCCCGCGGGGCGTCCACGGTGTTCCACCCCATGTGCGGCAGGACGGGCGCGTCGAGGGACTCCACGGTGCCCGGCCACTCGTCGCAGCCCTCGGTGGTGACGCCGTGCTCGACGCCCTTGGCGAACAGGATCTGCATGCCGACGCAGACCCCGATGACCGGGCGGCCCCCGGCGAGCCGGCGGCCGATGATCTGCTCGCCGCGGATGGCGCGCAGCCCCGCCATGCAGGCCGCGAACGCGCCGACGCCCGGCACGACCAGGCCGTCGGCGCCCAGCGCGGCGTCCCAGTCGGAGGTCACGGTGACCCGCGCGCCCTGGCGGGCCACGGCCCGCTCGACCGAGCGCAGGTTCCCCGACCCGTAGTCCAGCACGACGATGTCCTTGGTGCTCACTGCCACATCACTCCTCCGGCGAAGGCGAGCGCCGCCAGTACCAGCACGATGACCGCCCCCGCCTTCAGGCCCTGCCGCAGCAGGCTGAAGACGCCCGCGAGCAGGAACAGGCCGAGGCCGAACAGCGCGATGCCGGCGTAGGTCAGGTGCAGACCCGCCACGTCCACGGCTACAGGGCCCCCTTGGTGGAGGGGATGCCGTGGACCTTCGGGTCGAAGGCGACCGCGTCGCGCAGCGCCCGCGCCAGCGCCTTGAACTGCGCCTCGACGATGTGGTGGGCGTTGCGGCCGTAGGGCACGTGGACGTGCAGTGCGACCTGGGCGTTGGCGACGAACGACTCGAAGATGTGCCGGGTCATCGTCACGTCGTAGTCCGGGCCGATCATCGGGGCCATGCCGTCGGGCTCGCGGTGCACCAGGTAGGGGCGGCCCGACACGTCCACGGTGACCTGCGCGAGCGCCTCGTCCAGCGGGATCGAGGCGTCGGCGAAGCGGCGGATGCCGGCCTTGTCGCCGAGCGCCCGCCGGAACGCCTGGCCGAGCGCGATCGCGGTGTCCTCGATCGTGTGGTGGCTGTCGATGTGCAGGTCGCCGTCGGTCTTGACGGTCAGGTCGAACGCGCCGTGCTTGCCGAGCTGGGCCAGCATGTGGTCGTAGAACCCGACGCCGGTCGCGACGTCCACGGTCCCGGTGCCGTCGAGGTCGATCTCGACGAGGACGCTGGTCTCCTTGGTGGCGCGCTCGACGCGCCCTTTCCGGCTCACGACAGGGTCTCCTTCAGCGCGGTGCGGAACGCGTTCATCTCTTCGGGGGTGCCGACGCTCACCCGCAACCATGCGGGCGGCCCGACCTCGCGGATCAGCACGCCGCGGTCCAGCAGGCCCTGCCAGACGCGGCGCCGGTCGGGGAACCGCCCGAACAGCACGAAGTTGGCGTCGGAGTCCGCGACGTCCAGGCCCTCGCCGCGCAGCCAGGCGACGAGCCCGTCGCGCTCGCGGCGCAGCGCGTCGACGGTGCCGAGCAGCTCGGCGCCGTGCGCGAGGGCGGTGCGCGCCACCGCCTGGGTGACGGCCGACAGGTGGTAGGGCAGCCGCACGAGCAGCAGCGCCTCGATCACCGCCGGGTCGGCGGCGAGGTAGCCGAGGCGGGTGCCGGCCATCGCGAACGCCTTGGACATCGTGCGGGTGACGATGAGGCGCGGGTGCCCGTCCAGCAGCGTCAGCGCCGACGGCGTGCCGGCCCGGCGGAACTCGGCGTACGCCTCGTCCACCACGACCATGCCGGGCGCGGCGTCCAGGACGGCGGCGAGCACGGCGGGGTCCAGGGCGGTGCCCGTCGGGTTGTTGGGCGAGGTGAGGAACACGACGTCGGGCCGGTGCTCGGCGATCGCGGCGGCGGCCGCGCCCGGGTCGACGCCGAAGTCGTCGTCGCGGGCGGCGTTCACCCAGCGCGTCCCCGACACCCCGGTGATGATCGGGTGCATCGAGTAGGACGGCTCGAAGCCGAGCGCGGTGCGGCCCGGCCCGCCGAACGCCTGGAGGATCTGCTGGAGGACCTCGTTGGAGCCGTTCGCCGCCCACACCCGGTCGACGTCCAGGCCGAGGCCCGGAGTATCGGAGTCGAGGAACGCCGCGAGGTCGGCGCGCAGCGCGACCGCGTCGCGGTCGGGGTAGCGGTTCAGCGACCCCGCGACGCCCGCGGCGGCCTCCCCGATCGCCTTCACCAGCGCCTCGGACGGCGGGTAGGGGTTCTCGTTGGTGTTCAGCGCGTACGGCACGTCCAACTGCGGCGCACCGTAAGGCCTCTTGCCCCGCAGGTCGTCCCTGATGGGCAACTCGTCGAGGGTCGTCACGAGGGGATCTCCCAGTCGAAGCGGGCCTTCAGGGCGGCGCCGTGGGCGGGGAGGTCCTCGGCCTCGGCGAGGGTGACGACGCGGGCGGTGGCGTTGGCCAGGGCATTGCGGTCGTAGGCGACGACGTGGATGCCGCGCAGGAACGACTGGACCGACAGGCCCGAGGAGTGGCAGGCGCAGCCGCCGGTCGGCAGCACGTGGTTGGAGCCCGCCAGGTAGTCGCCGAGCGAGACCGGCGCGTGCGGCCCGACGAAGATCGCGCCGGCGTTGCGGACGCGGGCCGCGACGGCCCCGGCGTCGGCGGTCTGGACCTCCAGGTGCTCGGCGGCGTAGGCGTCCACGACCGCGAGGCCGGCGTCCACGTCGTCGACCAGCACGATGCCGGACTGGCGGCCGGCGAGCGCGGCGGTGACGCGCTCGGTGTGCTTGGTGCGGGCGACCTGGGCGCGCAGCTCGGCCTCGACGGCGTCCGCGAGGTCCGCCGAATCGGTGACGAGGACGGCGGCGGCGAGGACGTCGTGCTCGGCCTGGCTGATGAGGTCGGCGGCGACGTGCACGGGGTCGGCGGTCGCGTCGGCGAGGATCGCGATCTCGGTCGGGCCGGCCTCGGAGTCGATGCCGATGACGCCCTTCAGCAGCCGCTTGGCGGCGGCGACGTAGATGTTGCCGGGGCCGGTGACCAGGTCGGCGCGCGGGCACTCGGCGGTGCCGTAGGCGAACATCGCGACCGCCTGGGCGCCGCCGGCGGCGTACACCTCGTCGACGCCGAGCAGCGCGCACGCGGCGAGGATCGCCGGGTGGGGGCGGCCGCCGAACTCCTTCTGCGGGGGCGAGGTCACCGCGAGCGAGCCGACGCCGGCCTCCTGCGCGGGCACCACGTTCATGACCACGCTGGAGGGGTAGACGGCGTTGCCGCCCGGCACGTACAGGCCGACGCGGCCGACCGGCACCCACCGCTCGGTGACGGTGCCGCCGGGCACGACCCGCGTGGTGGTGTCGGTGCGGCGCTGGTCGCGGTGGACCAGGCGGGCGCGGCGGATCGCCTCCTCCAGCGCGTCGCGGACGGCCGGGTCGAGCGCGGCGAGCGCCTCCGCGACCGCCTCCGCGGGGACGCGGGCGGACTCCAGGTCGACGCCGTCGAACCGCTCGGTGTGCTCCCGTACCGCCGCCGAGCCCCGATGGCGCACGTCCTCGCAGATGGGCCGCACCTTCTCCAGGGCGGCCTCGACGTCGAAGTCGGCGCGGGGCAGCGTTGCGCGCAGGTCGCCCGGGAGCGAGCCGCGCAGGTCGATACGGGAAATCACCCGGCCAGTCTACGGAGTGCCGCCGCCGGGCGCGCATCGTCTCACCTCGCGAGACGTCCGCGCGCCGCGCCGCCCGGGGCCGGGCGGCGGGGCCGCGCGGTCGGACGCGGTCAGACGCGGTCGGCGACGCGCGGCATCGGCGGCAGGTCGCCCGCCGGCTCGTCGAGGTAGCGGGTGTCCCAGCGGCGCGGGCACGCGACGATCCAGCCGAGCACGAAGCCGACGACCAGGCTGGCCGCGCCGAGAATGATCAGATTGAGCCACATCCGGACGGTTCTCCAGGGTCTGTCCAGGGGGCGCACCCCCTGGGGATCGTTCGAACGTAGCGCCGCGGGCGCCGCCGCGTCCGCCGGACCCGCCGGACCGGCACCGGACTGACCCAGGGTGACCAGGCACGACATGGCCCGGGTGGGATCCGCCCTGCCCCGAACGGGCGGGGTGAGATTCTCACGACTCGCCCCATCGGGCACTAGAATGGCGGAACCAGGCAGTGCACGATCATCGAGACCAGGTGAGGGGCCCCCGATGACCGAGCGGCTCGCGCTCTTCCCCCTCGGCACGGTGCTGTTCCCGGGCGCGACGCTGCCGCTGCACCTGTTCGAGGAGCGCTACCGGCTGCTCGCCCGCGACCTGCTGGCGCGGCCCGAGCCCCGCCGCTTCGGGGTGGTCGGCATCGAGCTCGGCCACGAGGTCGGCCCGGGGTCCGCGCAGCGGCTCGCCGAGGTCGGGTGCGTCGCCGAGGTGCGCCGCATCTCCCCGCACCCCGACGGCCGGTTCGACCTCGTCGCGGTCGGCGGCGCCCGGTTCCGGGTGAAGCGGTTCGACCGCTCCCTGCCCTACCTGCGCGGCGACGTGGAGCTGCTGCCCGAGCGGCCCGGCCCGGCCGCCGAGCCGCTCGCCGAGGCCGTCCGCGCCCTGTTCGCGCGCTACCTGAAGCGCCTCGCCGCCGCCGGCGCCCGGCTCGCCGAGCCGCCGCCGCTGCCCGCCGACCCGGTCGCGCTGTCGTACACGATCGCGGCGGCCGCCGTCCTCGACCCGCCCGACAAGCAGCGCCTGCTCGCCGCCGAGGACGCCGGCCGGCGCCTCCGCGCCGAGCTCGCCCTGCTGCACCGCGAGGCGCGGCTGCTGTCGGTGCTGCCGACCGTGCCCGCCGGGCAGTTCCTGGACGGCGGCGTCACGCCGAACTGACCGGCACGGCAGACTGGCCCCCATGAGCTCAGGCAAGGGCAAGGGCGGCAAGGGCACCCCGGCGACGCTCGCCGCCGCGAAGGCGGGCGTCGCCTTCACCCTGCACCCCTACGAGGCCGACCCGGCCGCCGAGTCCTACGGGCGGGCCGCCGCCGACGCGCTCGGCGTCCCCCACGAGCGGCTGTTCAAGACGCTGCTCGCCGAGGTCGACGGGAACCTCACCGTCGCGGTCGTGCCGGTGTCGGCGACGCTGGACCTGAAGGCGCTCGCCGCCGCGGCGGGCGGCAAGCGGGCGCAGATGGCCGAGCCGGCCGACGCCGAGCGCGCCACCGGCTACGTCGTCGGCGGGATCAGCCCGCTCGGGCAGCGCCGCCGGCTGCCAACGGTGCTGGACGCCTCGGCGTCAGGGTTCGCGACGGTCTACGTCTCCGCCGGACGGCGCGGCCTCCAGATCGAGCTCGCCCCCGCCGACCTCGCCCGCCTCACCGCCGCGGCCGAGGCGCCCATCGCCCGCCGGTAGCCGCTTGACCAGCAGCTCCAGCAGCGCGTAGGCGGCGACGGCGAGCAGCGGCCAGAACACCAGCACGCCGGTGGCGCCGAGCGTGGCCGGGCCGGTGACGGTGCGGCCGTCGGCGGCGGTGCGGACCGCGTGTTGGAAGGCGCCGAGGCCGATCTGGTGGCCGGTGCGCCAGGCGAGCAGCGCGGCGGCGGTGCCGCCGGTGGCGAGGCCCGCGACGAGCGGGACGTCGTTGCCGCGGCCGCCGAACAGGTAGGCGGCGCCGCCGCAGGCGAGCCCGGCGAGGGCGGTGATGAGCGCGAAGCGGCCGTCCACCCCGATCGGGCCCTGTCCCTCGGGATCGGCGAGCAGCGCGCGGTGCTGCAGGACGACGTAGTGGACGTGCGGGCTGACCTGGTGCCAGAGCAGCCCGGCGAGCGGTCCGAGCACCGCGAGCGCCGCCGTGGCGACCGCCCAGGTCCGCAAGGCCCTCCCGGCCGGTCCCCGCACCTCGTACGCTCCTAGTGGACGTCCTTCACCGACAGCGGAAGCCTAACCTGCCCGGCTCCATCGATCGACTACCGACGGGTGGTCGGATTCGGCCCCCGACCCGCCGATTTCTTGGGATAATGTGCCCGACATGTCCGGATTCAGCCCCGCGTTCGAACGCCTCGGCGCCGCGCTCGCCGCGGTCGTCCTCCAGCAGCAGGAGACTCTGGCCGAGTTCCTGCCGCGCGAGGACTGGAGCGCCGACCTCACCGCGCGCACCTACGCCAGCGGCGGCGTCACGGTGCGGGTGTCGCTGCTCGGCAGCTACGCGGCGCGCGAGCGGACGTGGCTGTGGGGCTGGGCCAACCCGCAGTTCGGCGAGCGGCACCCCGCCGTCCTGCCGACGCTCGGCATCCGGACCCTCGGCGAGCGCCTCGGCGTCACCGAGTTCGTCACCCCCGAGGTCGACCTCGGCTGGTACGCCGGCCCGGCGGGCCACGGCGGCGAGCTGATCGCGATGGCGGCCGGCGGCGTCCTCGGCGGGGGCGGCTACATCGGCGCCGGCTACGACGGCGGCTCGGCCTACCTGCACGTCGACGACCCGCAGGCGCCGCCCGCCCGCTGGGATCCCGTCCCGGTGCCCCGGCTGCTCGCCGCGGCCGCCGGCCTGTTCCCCCGCGACCCGCGCCTCACCCTCGCCGGGCTGCTCAGCCACCACCGCGTCCCCTACCGCGAGGGCGACGGGTACATCGAGGCGGCGCCGCGGGACGGCGGCACCGTCCGCGCCGACTTCGACGGCCTCGGCCGCTTCGCCGGCTGGGACGCCGCCCTGCGCAGCCCCGGCCCGGGCGCCCCCGTCCCGGCCCGTCCCTGACCGGGCGAGCCGACCACCCGGTCATCCCTCGTCGAGATGCGGCGTGTCGGGCACTTTCGATCTTGAAAGTGCCCGACACGCCGCATCTCAACTTTCGGTGACCGGGTGGTCGCGGTCGGGCGGGGGCGCGGCCGGGTCCTCGGCCGGGGTGTCCCGGTCGGTGCCGCGCAGGGCGGGCCAGGCCCGGTAGACGACGGCGACGAGGGGGACGGCGCCCGCCGCGCCCGGGATGCCGCCGAGGACGCCGCCGACGGTGATCGCGATGATGATCGCCAGCGGGTGCAGGCGGACCCAGCGGCCGACGACCAGGGGCTGCAGCAGGTGGCTCTCCAGCTGGTGCTCCACGATCAGCACGCCGAGGAAGATCAGCGCCGCCGTCCCGCCCTGCGCGCCGAAGGTGACCGCGACGGCGAGCGCGCCGCCGACCAGGATGCCGACGATCGGGATGAAGCTCCCGATGAAGATCACCACGGCCAGCGGGGCGACCAGCGGGACGCCGAGGACCGCCAGCACGATCGCCAGCACCACGGCGTGGATCGCCGCGACCAGCACCGTGCCGTGCACGTACTGCGAGAGCGTCTCCCAGGCGGCGCGCCCGGCGCGGTCGACGCGGGCGCGGTGGCGGCCGGTGCCGCCGATCGTCCAGGCCCAGATGCGGGCCCCGTCCTTCAGCAGGAAGAACGTGACGAACAGGACGAACACCGCGGCGGCCAGCACCTCGGCGGTGAGGGTGCCCGCCTGCAGGGCGGTGCTGGCGAGCTTGCCGCGCCGGTCCTCCAGGTACTTCACGGCCTCGTTCAGCGAGTTCTCGATCTGCGAGTGCTCGATGTGCAGCGGCCCGGTCTCCAGCCAGTGCTGCATCTCGCGCGCGGTGACCTGCACCTCCGAGGCGAGCTTGGGGAACTCGGCGTTGGCCTGCACGCCGACGTAGGTGCCGATGCCGCCGAGGACGGTGAGCGCGAACAGCAGCGTGACCCAGGTCGCCGCGAGCGGCGGCAGCCCGTGCCGCTCCAGCCGGGCGGTGAGCGGGCGGAGCAGCGCGCAGAGGAACAGCGCGATCGCGCACGACAGCACGACGACGCTGAGCGTCGCCATGAGCTGGACGAGGAAGTAGCCGACGACGCCGATCGCGATCAGCCGCCACGACCACGCCGCGGTGACCGCGAGCAGCGGCGGGACGGCGGGCTCGCGGCCGCCGCCCTCGCGGCCGCCGTCCTCGCGCGCGCCGTCCGCGCTCGCACCGTGCTTGCGCAGGTCCACCACCATCGGCCCACCCGTCGTTCGAGGTAGCGCGTCCCTACCCGGCCACCGCGAACTATGCGCGGGCCGGGGCCCGCGGTCAACCGCCGCCCCGGGCCCGTGGTAGGACCGGGGCATGGACACCGAGGTCGCGTCCGCCGCCACCGCGGCGGACCTGGAGCAGGCGCGGGCCGTCCGGCTGCGCGTCTTCGTCGAGGAGCAGGGCGTCCCGCTGGACCTGGAGCTGGACGAGCACGACGCGGCCGCCGACCACTTCGTCGCCCGCGCGGCCGGCCGCACCGTCGGGACCGCCCGGCTGCTCGCGGACGGCGAGGGCGTCCTCGGCCGGCTCGCGGTGCTGCCCGAGGCGCGCGGGACGGGGCTCGGCGCGGCGCTGGTGCGGGCGGTCGAGGACCGGGCCCGCGCGCGCGGGCTGCCGGCGCTCCGGCTGCACGCCCAGACGTCGGCGCGGGGCTTCTACGAGCGGCTCGGGTACGCCGCGTTCGGCCCGGTCGAGGACGAGGCGGGCATCCCGCACATCTGGATGCGCAAGGACCTCCGGCGTCCCGCATCGTGAGACGCGCGTCCCGAGGATCAGCGGCGGCGGCGCGGGCCCGGATAGGGTCGCACGCATGGGACGTCGCTCTTTCGGCTATCCGCGGCCGGCTCCGGACGAGCCGGCCGACGCCGACGTGCTGCGGGTGCTACTCGCCCGCCCCGGCGCGCTGGCGTCGGTCGGGGACGCGCGCGCCGCGATCGACGCGATCGACGCGGCGCTCGCCGTGCTGCTGGAGCGCCGCGCCGAGATCGCCGTCGTCGTGCAGCGGCTGAAGCCGGTCGGCGGGTTCGCCGGGCGGAGCGCCGAGCGGGAGGCGCAGATCGTGGCCGCGATGGCCGCCCGCGCGCCCGCGCTCGGCGCCGCGCGCCTCGCCCGGGTGATGGACGCCGTCATCGAGGCGGGTCTTGAGGTCGCCGAGGAGCGGCGGTCCGCCGGGGCCTGACGTACCGCCAGCCGCCCCAGAGCGCGGCGGCGAGCACCGGGACGGCGTACACCGCCCACCGCTGGTCGGCGTCGAAGCCCATCAGCACGACGACGAGCACGAGGAACGCCAGCGTCGCGTAGTTGGTGTAGGGCGAGCCCGGCATCCGGTAGGACGGCCGCTCGACCTCGCCGCGCTCGGCCGCCCGCCGGAACCGGACCTGGGCGTACAGCAGCGTCGCCCAGGTGGTGAGGACGCCGAGCGAGGCGATCGAGGTGGCGATCTCGAACGCCTTGTGCGGCACGAACACGTTCAGCACGACGCCCGCGACGTACACGACCGAGGTGAACAGGATGCCGCCGTAGGGCACGTGGTGCGAGCTCATCCGGCCGACGAACGCCGGCGCCTCGCGGCGCTGCGACAGCGACCGCAGGATGCGCCCCGTCGAGTACAGGCCCGAGTTGGTCGACGACAGCGCCGCCGTCAGCACCACCAGGTTCATGACGCCGCCGACGGCGGGCACCCCGAGCGCGGCGAACACCGTCACGAACGGGCTCTCGTCGGGGGTGTAGACCGTCCACGGCAGCACCACCACGAGCAGGAACACCGCGCCGACGTAGAACAGCGCGATGCGCCAGACGACGCCGTTGATCGCGCCGGGCAGCACCTCGCGGGGGTTCTCGGCCTCGCCCGCCGAGATGCCGACCATCTCGATCGCGGCGTAGGCGAAGATCACGCCCTGCAGGCTGAGCAGGACCGCCCACCAGCCCTGGGGGAAGAACCCGCCGTAGTCGACCAGGTTGGCGAACTCGGCGCGGTGGCCGCCGACCTCGGCGTGGGTGGTGACGAGCACGATCCCGACGACCAGGAACGCCACGATCGCGACGACCTTGACGAGCGCGAACCAGAACTCCAGCTCGCCGAACAGCCGCACCGACACCAGGTTGACGGTGAGCAGCACCGCGAGCGCGAGGAGCGCCGACAGCCACTGCGGGAAGCCCGGCGCCCAGTAGTGCACGTAGATGCCGATCGCGGTGATCTCCGCGACGCCGGTCATCGCCCAGTTCAGCCAGTACATCCAGCCGCTGGCGAAGCCCGCCCACTCGCCGACGAAGTCGCGCGCGTAGGTGACGAAGCTGCCCGCCGTCGGCTTGTACAGCACCAGCTCGCCGAGCGCCCGCATGACGAACAGCGCCGCGACGCCCGCCGCCAGGTAGGCCAGCACGAGGCCGGGACCGGTCTGGGCGAGCCGCTGGGAGGTGCCGAGGAACAGGCCGACGCCGATCGCGCCGCCCATCGCGATCATCTGGATGTGGCGGGGTTTCAGCGACTGGCGGTAGCCCTCGTCCTCGCCGGCGCCGGAGTCGGGCGCCCCGCCGAGCCCGGCGCGCGAGGCGCGGGCCGCGTCGAGCGCCGCCAGCGCCTCGGCGCGCGCCACGCCGGCCGCGTCGCGGGCGGCGTCCCGCGCCGCCCTCCGCTCCGGCCGCTCGGCCTCGTCCATGCCCACCCCCGTGCCGTCCGGCTACCTGTGGCAGCCATTCGATCACGTCGGGTGGGCGGCGCCCGGCGGCGACGTTCAAGCCGGGGTCAGGACTCGGCGGCCACGATCTCCAGGGCGCGGGCCAGGTCGTCGGGGTAGGCGCTCTCGAACCGCACCCACTCCCCCGTCCCCGGGTGCTCGAACCCGAGCCGGACGGCGTGCAGCCACTGGCGCTTCAGGCCGAGGCGGGCGGCGAGCGTCGGGTCGGCGCCGTAGGCCATGTCGCCGGCGATGGGGTGGCGGATCGCCGACATGTGGACGCGGATCTGATGGGTGCGGCCGGTCTCCAGGTCGACGTCCAGCAGCGTCGCGGCGCGGAACGCCTCGACGGTGTCGTAGTGGGTGACCGACGGCTTGCCGCCCGCCACCACCGCGAACCGGCCGTCGCCCGCCGGGTGCCGGTCGATGGGGGCGTCGACGGTGCCGCGGAACGGGTCGGGGTGGCCCTGCACGAGCGCCTGGTAGCGCTTCTCGATGCGGCGCTCCTTGAAGGCGCGCTTCAGCCGCGAGTACGCGGTCTCGCTCTTGGCGACGACCATCGCGCCGGTGGTGTTGGCGTCCAGCCGGTGCACGATGCCCTGCCGCTCGGACGCGCCGCTCGTCGCGACGGTGTGCCCGGCGCCGAGCAGGCCGCCGAGGACGGTCGGGCCGGTCCAGCCGGTCGTCGGGTGGGCGGCGACGCCGACCGGCTTGTCGACCACCACGATGTCGTCGTCCTCGTAGAGGATGCCCATGCCGGGGACGGCCTCGGGGACCGGCGCGGGCGCCGCGGGCGGCGGCGGGAGGGTGACCTCCAGCCAGGCGCCGGCGTGCAGCCGGTCGGACTTGGCGACCTCCCGGCCGTCCAGCAGGACGTCGCCGGCCGCGATGATGTCGGCCGCGCGGCCGCGCGACAGCCCGAACAGCCGCGACAGGGCCGCGTCGGCGCGCTCGCCCTCCAGGCCGTCGGGGACCGGCAGCGACCGGACGTCGGCCATCAGGACCGCTCCTCGGGGACGTCGGCCTGCGTCTCCGGGGCCTTCACGGGGGCCTCGGCGGCCGCGGCGGGCGCGGGGGCCGCGGCGTCGCCGCCGGCCTCCGCCTCGGCCTCGACGTCCACCGCCGAGTCCTTGTCGTCGCTCAGCCGGGTGCCGTCGATCTGCAGGCCGCGGGAGGCGAGCAGCACGGCGAGGACGCCGCCGCACACGATCGCCGAGTCGGCCAGGTTGAACACCGGCCAGTGCGGCAGCTCGATCCAGTCCACGACGTGGCCCTGGAAGCGGGCCGGGCCGCGGAAGATCCGGTCGATGAGGTTGCCGATCGCGCCGCCGAGCAGCAGCCCGAGGCAGACCGCCCACGGGAGGCTGCGCAGGTTGCGGGCGGTGCGCACGATCGCCACCACCACGCCGAACGCGATCACGGTGAAGATCAGCGTGTAGCCGGTGCCGATCGAGAAGGCGGCGCCGCTGTTGCGCGTCTCGCGCAGCGTCAGCAGGCCGCCGAGCAGCTCGATCGGGTCCTCGCCCTGCAGCGTGGCCACCACGATCATCTTGGAGACGACGTCGAGGGCGAGCGCGGCGACCGCGACCGCCGCCAGCACGCCGACGCGACGCGGCCGGGGCGAGCCGGCCGCGTCCTTGCCTGGGTTCGTTGAGTCGCTCAGCGACGTTCCTCGCGTTGTTTGCATGTCACGCACATCGTCGCACGGGGGAACGCCTGGAGGCGCGCCTTGCCGATCGGCTTGGCGCACGACTCGCAGATCCCGTACGTGCCCGCGTCCATCCGCTGGACGGCCCGCTCGTTCTGTGCGATGAGGTCACGCGCATTGTAGGTCATCGACAGCTCGTGCTCGCGCGCGTAGGTGTTGGCGCCGACGTCGGCCTGGTCGTCGCCCGCGCCGTCGGTGCCGTCGTTGTCGGCGATCTGGCTGGCGGCGGCGGCCACCTCGGCGGTGAGCTGCGCGATCTGGTCCTGGAGGGCGGAGCGGACCTCGGCGAGCTCGGCGTCGGTCCAGCGGTCCTCGCCCTCGCGGACCGGCAGCGTCCCGGCCGCCGCGGCCTCGGCGGCGCGGGGGGCGGTGCGGGCCCGCGGCGGCTTCGCGGCGGCCTTGACGGCCGGCTTGGCCGCGGTTTTCGCGGCGGTCTTGGCGGTGGTCTTGGCGGTGGCCGTGGGCTTGGCCGCGGTCTTGGCGGTGGCCTTCGACGCGGTCCTGGCGGCGGGCTTCGCGGCCGACTTGGCGGCCTTCGGCGCGGCCTTGGTCGCCTCGGCGGCGGGCTCGGCGGCAGGCTTGCGCCCGGCCGTGCGCGGCCGCGCCACGGCCTCCGCCTCGCCGATCTCCTCTACGGGCAGTGCGACCAACGTGATCCCCCCTCGCTCCGGCACGGCCCGTCTGCACGGCGTGCTGCCGGCCCCCGGCCGGCCTCTCCCTGGCATTGCTACACGCCGCATATGCCCGGTCACCCGTCTCGCAGAAACCCGGCGCGGGCGGGAATCTGTGTTTGTGACCCCCGTCACTTCGCGGGGTTGCCAAGGGCCGGTAATGGGAATGGGTTCTGCCCTCGGGTGCGTTACAGTCGTGCAGCACAGCCATGTCGGCAGGCCCTGACGGGGACACCTGCCGCCGCGAGCGGCCATGAGCGACCCGGGGACGGTGCGAGCCCGGGGGCGAGCCCGGCGGTCCCGATCACCCCTGAGCCGCCGGAGGAACCGCCCGGACGCCCCGCGTCCCGGCGCAGTAGAACCGGCAGCCGCGGCTGAACGAAGCGGGCCGCCCCCGGCGACGGGGCGCGGTCAAGGAGGGTGGTACCGCGGGGCCCCGCACGGGCGCCTCGTCCCTCCGGTCCACGTGTTGTCCCCACGCGTCGATCCGGAGGTCCGACCGCCGTGACCCGTCAGTTCCGGCCCCTGCCCGCGCAGGTCGATCTGCCCGCCCTGGAGCGGGACACGCTGCGCCGCTGGCAGGAGGACGATGTCTTCGCCCGGTCCCTGGAGCGCACCGCGCAGGGACCGCGCTGGATCTTCTACGAGGGTCCGCCCACCGCCAACGGCATGCCCGGCGTGCACCACGTCGAGGCCCGCGTCTTCAAGGACGTCTTCCCCCGCTTCAAGACCATGCAGGGCTACCACGTGCCCCGCAAGGCCGGCTGGGACTGCCACGGCCTGCCCGTCGAGGTCGCGGTCGAGAAGGAGCTCGGGCTGTCCGGCAAGAAGGACATCGAGGTCTACGGCATCGCCGAGTTCAACGACCGCTGCCGCGAGTCGGTGCAGCGGCACGTGGACGCCTTCGAGGACATGACCGAGCGGATGGGCTACTGGGTCGACATGTCCCAGGCGTACCGCACCATGGACCCCGACTACGTCGAGGCCGTCTGGTGGTCGCTGAAGGTCGTCTTCGACAAGGGCCTGCTGTTCCGCGACTTCCGCATCACCCCCTACTGCCCGCGCTGCGGCACCGGCCTGTCCGACCACGAGCTCGGCCAGCCCGGCGGCTACGAGACGGTGACCAGCCCGTCGGTGCACGTGCGGATGCCCGTCACCGCCGGGCCGCTCGCCGAGCTCGGCGCGTCCCTGCTCATCTGGACGACGACGCCGTGGACCCTCGTGTCCAACACCGCCGTCGCCGTCCACCCCGACGTCACCTACGTCGCGGCCCGGCCCGCCGGGTCCGAGGAGGTCCTCGTCGTCGCCGAGCCGCTGCTGGAGCAGGCCCTCGGCGAGGGCGCCGAGGTGCTCGCCTCCTGCACCGGCCGCGAGCTGGAGCGCACCCCCTACGCGCGGCCGTTCGACCTCGTCGAGATCCCCGGCGCGCACTTCGTCGTGCTCGGCGACTACGTCACCGTCGAGGACGGCACCGGCCTCGTCCACCAGGCGCCCGCCTTCGGCGCCGACGACATGAGCGTCTGCAAGAACTACGGGCTGCCCGTCGTCAACCCGATCGGCCCCGACGGGCGGTTCCTGCGGACCGTCCCGATGGTCGGCAACCGGTTCTTCAAGGACGCCGACGAGGACCTGACCGACGACCTGCGCGCCCGCGGCCTGCTCTACCGGGGCGGCCACTTCGAGCACAGCTACCCGCACTGCTGGCGCTGCCACACCCCGCTGCTCTACTACGCGCTCCCGGCCTGGTACATCCGCACCACCGAGATCAAGCAGCGGCTGCTGGAGGAGAACGCCCGGACGAACTGGTTCCCCGAGAACGTCAAGGAGGGCCGGTACGGGGAGTGGCTGCGCAACAACGTCGACTGGTCGCTGTCGCGCAGCCGCTACTGGGGGACGCCGCTGCCGCTGTGGGTGTGCGCGGAGAACGACGAGCACCTCACCTGCGTCGGCTCCCTCGCCGAGCTCGGCGACCTCGCCGGGCGCGACCTGTCCAAGCTCGACCCGCACCGCCCCTACGTCGACGACGTCACGCTGCCCTGCCGGGAGTGCGGCGGCGAGGCGCGGCGCGTGCCCGACGTCATCGACGCCTGGTACGACTCGGGGTCCATGCCGTTCGCGCAGTGGGGCGCCCCGCACCGCAACGAGGACGTGTTCGAGGCGTCCTACCCGGCGCAGTACATCTGCGAGGCGCAGGACCAGACGCGCGGCTGGTTCTACTCGCTGATGGCCGTCGGCACGCTGGTGTTCGACCGCTCGGCCTACGAGAACGTGCTCTGCCTCGGCCTGATCCTCGCCGAGGACGGCCGCAAGATGAGCAAGCACCTCGGCAACGTGCTCCGCCCGATCCCGCTGATGGACGAGCACGGCGCCGACGCGCTGCGCTGGTACATGCTGGCGAGCGGCCTGCCGTGGGCGTCGCGCCGCGTCGGCCACAACGCCCTGGAAGAGATCGTCCGCAAGGTCCTGCTGACCTACTGGAACACCGCCTCGTTCTTCGTCCTCTACGCGAACGCGGCAGAGGCCCAAGGAGGCGCCTGGACGCCGGACCGGCTCGCCGAGGCGCCGGCGCCCGCCGACCGGCCGCTGCTGGACCGCTGGGCGCTCGCCGAGCTGCACCGCACCGTCGCCGAGGTCACCTCCGCCCTGGAGGAGTTCGACACCGCCCGCGCGGGCCGCCGCCTCACCGAGTTCGTCGACGACCTGTCCAACTGGTACGTGCGGCGCTCGCGCCGCCGGTTCTGGCAGGGCCCCGAGACGCCCGAGGGCGCGTCGGCGTTCGCGACGCTGTACGAGTGCCTGGAGACCCTCACCCGGCTGATGGCGCCGATGGTGCCGTTCGTCACCGACCACCTGTGGGACGTCCTGCGCCCCGAGGACGGGCCGGCGTCGGTGCACCTCGCCGACTGGCCGAAGGTCGACGAGGCGCTGCTGGACGCCGACCTGACCGCGCGGATGGCGCTCGTGCGGCGCCTGGTCGAGCTCGGCCGGTCGGCGCGCGCCGCGAGCTCGGTGCGCACCCGCCAGCCGCTCGGCCGCGCCCTGGTCGGCGCGCCCGGCTGGGCCGCGCTGCCCGCCGAGCTGCGCGACCAGCTCGCCGACGAGCTGAACGTGCAGGGCTTCGAGGAGCTGGCGTCGGTCGGCGGCGACCTGGTCGAGTACGAGGTCAAGCCGAACTTCCGCGAGCTCGGCAAGCGGTTCGGCAAGGACACCCCGAAGGTCGCCAAGGCCGTCACCTCCGCCGACGCCGCCGCGCTCGTCGCCGCCCTGCGCGGCGCCGGGGCGTCCGTGGCGGCCGAGGGCGTCGGGACGGTCGAGCTCGCCGCCGGCGAGGTGATCGTCACCGAGCGGCCGCGCAGCGGCTGGGCGGTGGAGAGCGCCGCCGGCGAGACCGTCGCGCTCGACCTGGAGCTGACGCCCGAGCTGCGCCGCGGCGGGCTCGTCCGCGAGGTCGTCCGCCTCGTCCAGGACGCCCGCAAGGCCGCGGGCCTGGAGGTCACCGACCGGATCGAGCTGTGGTGGGAGACCGCCGGCGACGACCTCGCCGCCGCGCTCCGCGCCCACGAGGCCGAGATCGGCGCCGAGGTGCTCGCCGTCGCGGTCCGCGAGGGCCGCCCGGACGCCGACCTCCCGCGGCGCTTCGACGAGGGCCTCGCCCTCGGCTTCTGGCTGGACCGCGCGGGCTGACCGCGGCCGGCCGCGGCCGGACCCCTTCGGGCGGGCATCGACCCGCCCGAAGGGGTTCAACGCGACACATCGTGTTTGCCATGATGGGCGGGTGACCGAACCCGAAGACTCCCCCGCCGCCGGCGCGACGCCGCCGGCGGGCCCCGCCCCCGCGCCCGCCGAGGTCGCCGTCCCCACCGGCCGCTCCGCGCTGCGCGCCTCCGACGCCGACCGCGACCGGGTCGCCGAGCGGCTCCGCGAGGCCCTCGCCGAGGGCCGCATCACCCCGGGCGAGCACGCCGAGCGCATCGACGCCGTCTACCAGGCGCGCACCTACGCCGACCTCGAACCCGTCCTCGCCGACCTGCCCGACGAGCACGGCGCGACGCCGCCCGCGCCCGGCATCTCGCTGCGCAAGGACACCGCGCTGCCGGTGCCGGACGGCCGGTCCGCCACCATCGTGGCGATCTTCGGCGGGGCGTCCCGCAAGGGCCGCTGGCTGGCCGAGCCGAGCACCCACGTCGCCTGCGTCTTCGGCGGCGTCGAGCTGGACTTCCGGCAGGCGGTGCTGTCGCAGCGCGAGGTGACCGTCAACGTCACCTGCATCTTCGGCGGCGTCGACATCACCGTCCCGCCCGGCGTGCGGATCGTCAACAACGTCGCCGCGGTGTTCGGCGGCGTGGACGCCCCCGGCGGCGGGGACGTCGCCGCCGACGCCCCCGTGATCAAACTCACCGGGCTGGCGCTGTTCGGCGGCGTCTCGGTGCGGGTCCGCGAGCCCGGCGACAAGAACCGCCAGGACATCGCCCGCGAGCGCCACGACCGCCGCCACGAGCTGCACGCCGAGCGCCGCGAGCTCCGCGACCGCCGGCGCGAGGAGCGCCGGCGCCGCGACTGACGCGCGCCGGCCCGGCGGGCGCCGGCCGCGGCGCCGGGTCAGACGGACGCCCGGTCGGGCTGGCAGACGAGGCAGGGCGTGCAGCCGCGGGACTTGGCCTCCGAGCGCGGCAGCGACTCCAGGTCGTCGGCCTCGTCGCCGATGTCGTCGATCAGCACGCAGTCGGTGCGGTGGTAGCGCTTGGTGCCGCTGATGATCCGGACCTGCGTGTCGTCGCCCGCGTCGCCCGCGGGCTCCTCACGGGCTTCGGCGGCGGCGTCGTCGGCGTCGTCCTCGGGGGCGTCCGGGCGCTCGTCCTGCGGGACGTCGCCGGACTCGCGCGGGCGCGGGGCGCTCGGCACGATCTCCAGCTCGTCGGGGGCCTCGTCCTCGACCGGGGCGGGCTCGGGCGCGGGCGTGCGCTCGGGGACCGCCGGGCCGGGGGCCGGCCAGGCGGACGGCAGCGACGTCGCCGTGGACGGGGACGGCGCCGGGAAACCCGGGTCCTCGGCGGCCTCGTCGGCGGGCGCCGGCTCGGGCGCGGGCTCGTCGAGCGGCGCGGACGGCAGGTCGGTGCGGCCGTGGCGGCGGGAGAACGCCTCGGTCGGGTTCAGCGCCGACAGCGCGTCACCGGCGGGCTCGGGGTCCGCGAGCGGATCCCGCACCGGCTCCGGGGAGAGGGACGGCGCGGGCTCGGGCGCCGGGAAGGCGCCGCCGAGCGGGTCGGAGGTGTCGCGGGCCGCGGTGCGGCCGCTCGCGGGCGCGTCCCCGGTCGCGCCCTTGGCCGTGCCCTCGGTCTTGTCCTCGGTCGTGCGCTCGCCCGTGTCCTCGGTCTTGTCCCTGGCCGGGCCGCCGATCGTGTCCCTGGCCACGCCGTTCGCGGCCGTCGCGCCGGACGCGGCGGGCTTCGCGGCGCCGCTGGAGCGCTCCTCCGCCGGGGCCGCCGGCACCGACACCGCGGCGCGCGCCGCCAGGGCGGTGTCGGGCAGGCAGGCGGTGCAGGGGCTGAAGCCCTCTTCCCGCGCCTCGACGTAGGTGAGCTCCTCGGTCTCGCGGCCGGCGAGCTGGCGGCAGGTGTCGAGGTGGTAGCGCTTGCGCCCGCGGACCACGAACACCAGGGCGTCCTCGGGCACCTCCAGCTGCTGCTGGGGGATCTCGACGTCGTCGTCGGGGGGCAGGGCCAGCGGCGCCGTCGCGGGGACGGCGGGGGCCGTCGCCGCCTTCACGGCCGCGGCGTTCCGCTCCTTGGCCTTGCCGGCCTTCGCGGCCTTCTTGCGCTCCTTGCGGCTGCGCTTCGGGGTCGCCGCACCGGTCCCCCACAGCTCCTTGCGGCGCAGGAACACCCCGATCAGCAGGCAGAGGGCGGACACCGCGCTGACCGCGATCGAAATGTAGATCACGTACAGCGCGTCCACCCCGAAGACCTGGGCGCTGTCCCCGTTCCCGGCCACGATGCCCGCCACCAGCAGGGCGATGGCCAGCACGACTAGTACGCCACTCAGGATGATCACTGGGTCGCTCTCCCTCTACAGGCACGCAACCCGGGCCGTCGTCCCCGGCCCGGGAGGTCGCCGCCGACGTTCCGAAACGTCGCCGGGATGGCGCTGCGGGCCATCCACGGCGCGGCGATCGGGGAAACCCTACCGCCTGCGGCGGCGCCCCTAGCGCCTCTCGTGCGGCGGGTTGTCGCCGCCGGAGTGGAAGGCGCCGGTCGCCGAGTGCTGCACCTGCTGGGCGTGCTGGGCGGGCTCGGGGGCCGTCGGGAAGGGGTTGGCGCCGGTCTGCCCGGAGCCCTGCGCGCCGTTGCGGGTGTCGACGTGCGGGGGGATCGCGGCCTGGGGGCCGGTCGGCTGGCCGACCGGGACGCCGCCGCCGGGGGCGACGGGGAAGGCGCCGCTCTCGGTGCCCGCGGCGTCGAGGTCGCGCAGCTGGCCCTCCAGGTAGACCTTCAGGCGGCTGCGGTACTCGCGCTCGAACGCGCGCAGGTTGTCGACCTCGCGCTCCAGCTCCTCGCGCTGCTGCACGAGCGAGCCCATGACCTGGCGGTGGCGCTCCTGGGCGTCGCGGTCCAGCGCCTCGGCGCGGCCGCGGGCCTCGCTGACGATCTGGTCGGACTGCCGGCGGGCCTTGCCGAGGATCTCCTCGGCCTCGCGGCGGGCGCGGCCGAGCGTCTCGTCGGCCTCCCGGCGGGCGTCGGCGATCGCCTGGTCGGCGGTCTGCTGCGCCAGCGCGAGAACGCGCGCGGCGGTGTCCATGTTGTCCTCGCCGGACGGCGCGGCCGCCATGCCGAGGCCGCCGAGGGCCGGCTCGGGCTCGGGCTGCGGGACGGGCTCGGGGCGCGGCGGCTCGGGCATCTTGGCCATCTCGGGCTTCGGCTCCACGATGGGGGCGGCCATCGCCGGCACCTTGCCGCGCAGGCACTCGGCCAGCTTGGCGCGCAGCTCCTCGTTCTCCTGGATGAGGCGGTCGAGCTCGGACTCGACCTCGTCGAGGAACGCGTCCACCTCCTCCTCGTCGTAGCCCGGCCTCAGCCGGGTCGTGCTGAACTGCTTGTTCCGCACATCGGCGGGCGTGAGCGGCATGTTCGTCTCCTTGGCGCGCTTGGAGTCTGTCCCAAAGGACCGTAGCCGATCAAATCCGTCACAGGCTCTGGACGAATTTGATCATGATCCAGACCACAAGGATGAGGAATGCGAAGCTGAGGTCCAATGCCACGTTACCCAGCCTGATGGGCGGGATGAAACGTCTGAGGAGTTTCAGTGGCGGATCGGTCACCGTGTAGACGGCCTCCGCGATCACCAGCACCACGCCGCTCGGACGCCAGTCACGGGCGAACGACTGCAGGATGTCGAGCAGGAGCCTCCCGATGAGGAACAGGAGGAAGAGGTACAGCAGTGCGACCAGCACCGAACCAACGATCGTCACGGACTTCTCTCACATGTGGCTGTCAGCTTTGGTTGAAGAACCCACGTTCTGCCATCCGGGCCTTGTCCTCGGCCGTCACCTCCACGTTGGCGGGCGACAGCAGGAACACCTTGTTGGTAACACGCTCGATGCTGCCGTGCAGCCCGAACACCAGACCCGCCGCGAAGTCGACGAGGCGCTTGGCGTCGCTGTCGACCATCTCGGTCAGGTTCATGATCACGGGCGTGCCCTCCCGGAAGTGCTCCCCGATGGTCCTGGCTTCGTTGTAGGTCCTCGGGTGCAGCGTAGTGATGCGCGCGAGATCGGTGGTACCGGACTCGTAGAGCGCGACCGAGCGCCGCTCCGGCGCGGCCGGCCCGTGGTGGTCGCGGTCGCGGTCGGGGGCCTCCTCGACTCGGGTAGGCTGACCGCCGGATTCGTCCTCGCGGCGGCGCCCCTGCCCGGGGTCGGCCTCGTCGTCGTAGACCTCGTACTCTTCGTAGTCGTCGTACTTGCCGTACTTGTCGTCGTACCGGTCGTCCTCCACAAGGCCGAGGTAGACCGCCATCTTGCGCATCGCGCTGGCCATACGCCCCTCCGTCGTCTTGTGGCCCCGGCACCGTGGTCCCGGTGCCGCCGACAGACCGCCGCGTCTGCTGTTCTGCTCTTCGGCACCCGCCGTTTCGGCAGGTACCACTGCGGGACATTACCTGACGATTGCCCGTCGGCCGCCGAGCAACGCCGTACCGACACGCACGTGTGTCGCGCCACATGCGATCGCCTGCTCCAGATCGCCGCTCATCCCGGCCGAAACCGTGCCCGCCCCGGGATGGTCGTCCCTGGTCCGGGCCGCGATCTCGGCGAGCCGCTCGAACGCGGCCGCCGGATCGGCGCCGAGCGGCGCCACCGCCATCACGCCGCCGAGCCGGAGGCCCGGCGCGCCGGCGACGAGGTCGGCGAGGGCCGGGACGTCGCCGGGCGCGGCCCCGCCGCGGCCCTCTCCGCCGTCCAGCGCGACCTGCACGAGGCAGCCGAGCGTGCGGCCGGCGCGCTCGGCGGCCGCTGACAGCGCGGTCACCAGGCGGGGCCGGTCGACCGACTGGACGACGTCCGCGTAGGACGCCACCGACCGTACCTTGTTGGTCTGCAGCTGTCCGACGAAATGCCAGGTCAGCGGGAGTCCGGCGGTGGCGGCGGCCTTGGGGGCCGCCTCCTGGTCGCGGTTCTCGGCGACGTCGGTGAGGCCGAGTCCGGCCAGCAGCCGCACGTCCGAGGCCGGCCGGGTCTTGGTGACCGCGATGAGGGTCACCGCGTCGGCGGGGCGGCCGGCCGCCGCGCACGCGGCGGCGATGCGGCCGCGCACCTCGGCGAGGTTCGCGGCGAGCTCCGCCCCGCGGTCCGCCCCGCCCGTGCCGTCCTCGCCCGTGCCGCTCGCATCGGTCACGCGGCGTCCTCGCGGAGCCAGACGTAGCCGGCGAACCGGCCGGTGCGGCCGTCGCGGCGGTAGGAGTACAGGTCGGGGGTCTCGATGGTGCAGCGCAGGTCGATCCGGACGTCGCGGACGCCGGCGCGGGCGAGCTGCCCGGCGATCCCGGCGCGGATGTCCAGGCCCGGGGTGCCCCGGCGGGTCGTCGCGCGGGTCTCGGGGACGAGCGCGGCGACCTCCTCGCGCATCGCCTCGGGGACCTCGTAGCAGGAGCCGCAGGCGGCCGGGCCGATCGCGGCGGCGATGCGCGCGGGGTCGGCGCCGAGCGCGGCCATCCGCTCGACCAGGGCGGGCACGACGCCCGCCGCCGTGCCGGGGCGCCCCGAGTGGGCGGCGCCGACGACGCGGGCGACCGGGTCGGCCAGCAGCACCGGCGCGCAGTCGGCGACGAGCACGGCGAGCGCCACCCCGGGCGCCGCCGTCACGACCGCGTCCACGCCGGGCGCCTCCCCCGCGAAGGGGGCGTCCACCTCGGCGACGTCCGCGCCGTGCACCTGGCGCATCCAGACGGTGCGGCCGGGGTCGACGCCGAGCGCCGCCGCGGCCCGCGCGCGGTTGCCCGCGACGGCGGCGGGGTCGTCGCCGACCGCGCCGCCGAGGTTCAGCCCCGTGTAGGGCGCCCCGCTCACCCCGCCGGCGCGCCCGGTGAACCCGGCGCCGACGCCGGCCCCGAGCGCGACAGCGGTGATCACTTGAGGAAGTCGGGGACGTCGAGGTCGTCGTCCTCGTCGAACACGACGGGGCGGCGGCGCTGCCCGGACGGGGCCGGGCCCGACTCGTTCTCGCCGGCGTGCACCCGGGTGGGCGACGGGTCGGCGGACGGGCGCGGCGCCGGCGGGCGCGGGGCGCTCTCGGCGGCCGGCTCGGCCGCCGGGGCGGGCCGCTCGGACCGCGGCTCGGGCCGCGGCCGGTCCTCCTCGCGGGCGGCGGGCGCCGGGGCGGGCCGCTCGGGCTCGGGGCGCGGCGCCGGCCGCTCGGCCGGCGCGGGCGCCGCGGCGGCCTGCGCCACCGACGGCTGCGCGGGCGGCGGCGTCACCGGCTCGCTCCGCCCGATCCGGCTCGGGATCGGGTTCGGCGCCGGCGGGGCGGGCGGGGTGGGGCGGGGCGGCGGCGCGGGAAGCCTCTTGCTCTCGGGCTCCGTTGCCGCCTTGTTAGGGCGGAGCTCATCGAACCCCGCAGCGATCACGGTGACCCGGACCTCGTCGCCGAGCGCGTCGTCGATGACCGCGCCGAAGATGATGTTGGCGTCCGGCGCGGCCGCGTTGGACACCAGCTGCGCCGCCTCGTTGATCTCGAACAGGCCGAGGTCGGAGCCGCCGGAGATGGACAGCAGCACGCCGTGCGCGCCGTCGATGCTGGCCTCCAGCAGCGGGCTGGAGATCGCCATCTCGGCCGCCGCGACGCTGCGGTCGTCGCCGCGCGCCGAGCCGATGCCCATGAGGGCCGAGCCGGCCCCGGACATGACCGACTTCACGTCGGCGAAGTCCAGGTTGATCAGGCCCGGGGTGGTGATGAGGTCGGTGATGCCCTGGACACCGGACAGGAGCACCTGGTCGGCGGCCTTGAAGGCGTCCAGCACGCTGACCTGCCGGTCGGAGATCGACAGCAGCCGGTCGTTGGGGATCACGATGAGGGTGTCGACCTCGTCGCGCAGCGTCTCGATGCCGGCCTCGGCCTGCATCGCGCGGCGCTTGCCCTCGAAGCTGAACGGGCGGGTGACCACGCCGATGGTGAGCGCGCCGAGCGAGCGGGCGATGTTCGCCACGACGGGCGCGCCGCCGGTGCCGGTCCCACCCCCCTCGCCGGCGGTCACGAACACCATGTCGGCGCCTTTCAGGACCTCCTCGATCTCCTCCCGGTGGTCCTCGGCGGCCTTGCGGCCCACGTCCGGGTTCGCGCCGGCGCCGAGGCCCCGGGTGAGCTCGCGGCCCACATCGAGCTTGACATCGGCGTCACTCATCAGCAGCGCCTGGGCGTCCGTGTTGATCGCGATGAACTCGACGCCCTTGAGTCCCTCTTCGATCATCCGGTTGACGGCGTTGACGCCGCCGCCGCCGATCCCGACGACTTTGATGACCGCGAGGTAATTCTGCGGTGCTGCCACGACGGAGGGGCCTTTCCGCTCTATCCGACCGCGCCGGCGGCCGGGTGGCCGTCCCTCGCGCGGTACTGCTGTCGGTGTTGTGGTGGCGGGTGCGGGACGCCGGCCGGTCGGCCGCCGAACCCTCACCCTCGACTTGAGGCTTACAGTTATGTCAACCTGAGGACTGATACGGACAGTAGGGCGGGCTTACCGCCAGGGTCAACTAACCCCCGGCCAACCGGTCCGGCGTGTCGCGCACGCCCGGACCCGCCCGGGGCCTCGCGGACGCGCACCCGCGGGTGCGCCGCCCGGCCCCCCGGTCCCCTGCGACCGGTCAACTGTGCCCCATCGGGCGCCGTTAATCGCTCCGACACACGGGGGCGGCGGCAGTCGTCCGCGCCGTTCCAAGGTCAACTCGTGGTGACGACGTCGGGAGAGCTCACGTCGATGGTGCGGGCACCCCGGCCTGCGGTGGTGTGTTCGAGTCCGTCCACCAGACGGGCCTTCTCGGCGGTGCGCTCGGGCGCGCCCCATACGACCGTGAGGCCCGACTTCAGCCGCAGCGTCACCGATTCGGGGCTCGGCACCGTCACCTCGGCCAGCCGGCGGCGGAGCCCGTCCGGCAGGTCCCCCACCACCTTCAGCGCCGCGAGCGTGCCCGGGTCGCCGGGCCCGGGGGCGGTCGCGGTGAGCAGCGGCAGCCCGGCGGGCGGGGCCGCGCCGTCGGCGACGGTGACGCCCTCGGCGTCCAGCCGGTAGTAGCGGCCGCCGCGCTGCACGGCGACGACGGGGACGCGCTCGCGCACCACGATCCGCACCGTGTCCGGCCAGGCGCGCTCGACCTCGACGCCGCGGACCTCGCGGACCTTGCGGACCCGGTCGCGGACCGCGCCGGTGTCCAGCCGCACCATCGGGACGCCGAGCCGGATCCCGGCGGCGGCCGCGATCCGGTCCTGCGGCGCCAGGTGCGCGCCGACGACCCGCACGTGCCGCACGACGAGCAGCCGCGACCCGAGCAGCGCCCAGGACGCGGCGCCGAGCACGGCCGCGGCCAGCAGCAGGACGAACAGCGCCCGCCAGCGGCCGCCCCCGCGGCGCCCCGGCGGGCTCCCCGCGCCGCGCTCCCGCCGCGCCGCCGTACCGCTCCGCCGGTCGATCCCCGCCTCCGTCATCCCCCCAGGATGGCGTGCGACGGCCCCGGCGGGCGGCTGCACACGCCCACCGGGGCCGAAATCGGTGCCGGACCGGACGGATCCGGCCCGCGCGCAAGACGGCTAGGACGCCGCGAGCCGCTCCAGGATGAGCGGGGCGAGCCGCGTCACGTCGCCCGCGCCGAGCGTGATGACCACGTCGCCGGGCCGGGCGAGGCCGGCGACCGCGTCCGGGACGTCGTCGCCGGACGGCACGTAGGCGGTCGCGGTGCCGGCCGGCACCGCGTCCGCGACGAGCGCGCCGGTGACGCCGGGCTCGGGGTCCTCGCGGGCGCCGTAGACGTCCAGCACGACGGCGACCTCCGCCGCGCCGAGGGCCGCGCCGAACTCGGCGGCGAAGAAGCGGGTGCGGCTGTACAGGTGCGGCTGGAACACCGCGACGATCCGGCCGCCGCCCTTCTCCGCCAGGTAGTCGCGGGTGGCGGCGAGGTCGGCGGCCAGCTCCGTCGGGTGGTGGGCGTAGCTGTCGAACACCTCGACGCCGCCCGCCTCGCCCTTGCGCTCCAGCCGCCGCATCGCCCCGCCGAAGGCCGCGAGGCCCGCCAGGACCGCGCCGGCGTCGGCGCCCAGCTCGCGGGCCACCGCGATGGCCGCCGCCGCGTTCAGCGCGTAGTGGCGGCCGGGGACGGCCAGCCGGACCGGCCCGGCGCCCGTCACCTCGAACTCCGAGCCGAGGCCGCGCGGGGTGAACCCGGTGACCCGCAGGTCGGCGTCCGGCGCCTCCCCGTAGGTCACCACCCGCAGCCCGCGGCCGCGCGCGTGCCCGGCCAGCTCGCGGACGACCGGGTCGTCCGCGCAGGCCACGAGGGTGCCGCCGGCCTCGACGCGGTCGACGAACGCCGCGAAGTTCTCCTTGACCTTCTCGAAGCCGCCGTAGTTGTCCAGGTGGTCGGCCTCGACGTTGGTGACGACCGCGATCGCCGGGGTGTAGCGCAGGAACGAGCCGTCGGACTCGTCGGCCTCGGCGACGAACACCGGGCCCGCGCCCTCGTCGGCGCCGAGCCCGGTCGTGACGAGCTGCCCGCCGATGCAGTAGGACGGGTCGGCGCCCGCCCGCTGGAGCGCGACCGTCAGCATCGACGTCGTCGTCGTCTTGCCGTGCGTGCCGGCGACCGCGACCGCGCGCCGCCCGGCCATCAGCGCGGCGAGCGCCTCGGACCGGTGCAGCACCCGCAGCCCGCGGGCGCGCGCGGCGGCGAGCTCGGGGTTGCTCTCGCGGATCGCGGTGGACACGACCACGGTGTCGGCGTCGCCGAGGTAGGCCGCGTCGTGGCCGACGTGCACCTTGGCGCCGAGGTCGGCGAGCTGGCCGAGCAGCTCGGACTCCTTGGCGTCGCTGCCCGACACCGCGATCCCGCGCTTCAGCATGATGCGCGCGATGCCGGACATGCCGGCGCCGCCGATCGCGATGAAGTGGACGCGGCCGAGCTCGGCCGCCGGCACGGTCCCGCCGCCCGCGCTCATCGGGCCGACGACCCGGCCGCGCGGACCACGTCGTACACCATCCGGGCGAGCGCGACGTCGGCGTCGCGGCGCCCCATCCGCCCGGCGGCCTCCGACATCCGCGCCACCCGGTTCGGGTCGCGCAGCACCGGCAGCAGCTCGCGGGCGATCCACTCGGCCGACAGCTCGGCGTTGTCGACCAGCATCCCGCCGCCCGCCGCCACGATCGGCTCGGCGTTCAGCCGCTGCTCGCCGTTGCCGATCGGCAGCGGCACGTACACCGCGGGCAGCGCGACGGCGGCGAGCTCGGCGCAGGTCATCGCGCCCGCCCGGCACATCGCCATGTCGGCGGCGGCGTAGGCCAGGTCCATCCGGTCGCAGTAGGGGATGGTGACGTACTGCGGGCCGCCCGGCGGCGCCGGCTCGGGCTGCTCGGTGTTCTTCGGGCCGACGATGTGCAGCACCTGGATGCCGGCCTGCCGGAAGTAGGGCGCGGCGGCGACCGCGGCCTGGTTCAGCGACCGGGCGCCCTGCGACCCGCCGAAGATCAGCAGCGTGGGCAGGTCGGGCAGCAGCCCGAAGTACGAGCGCGCCTTGTCGCCGAGGGCGAGCCGGTCCAGCGTCGCGATCTCGCGGCGCAGCGGGATGCCGACGAACCGGGCGTGCGGCAGCGGCGAGTCGTGGTGGGAGACCGCGACGTGCTCGGTGAAGCGCGAGCCGAGCTTGTTGGCGAGGCCCGGCTTGGGGTTGGCCTCGTGCACGATGATCGGCACGTGCCGCTTGCGGGCGGCCAGGTAGCCGGGCGTCGCGACGTAGCCGCCGAACCCGACCAGCACGTCGGCGCGGGCGGTGTCCAGCACCGACGCCGCGGCGTTGATGGCGCCGCGCAGCCGGCCGGGGACCGTCAGCAGCTGAGGGGTCAGGGTGCGCGGCAGCGGCACCGGCGGGATGAGCGCCAGCTCGTAGCCGCGGGCCGGCACGAGGCGCGTCTCCAGGCCGCGCTCGGTGCCGAGACAGGTGATGCCCACGTTCGGGTCGTTGCGGCGCAGCGCGTCGGCGAGGGCCAGCGCGGGCTCGATGTGTCCGGCGGTGCCGCCGCCGGCCAGGACAACCCTCATGCTCTTCGACAACTCCTCAGCATGTGCTTGCAGAACGATCTATCGCCGTGCCAGGCCCAGCCAGCTTAGGCCCCGCGCCACCGGTCCGGGACCGCGCGCGGCGAGCGCCTGCCGGGCGCCCGGCTCGCGCTTGGCGAAGGCCAGCAGCATGCCGAGCGCGAACAGGGTCGGGATGAGGGCCGAGCCGCCGTAGGAGACGAGCGGCAGCGGGATGCCCGTGATGGGGAACACCGCGATCACCGCCCCGATGTTGACGATCGCCTGGACGAGCAGCCAGGCCGTGCAGCCCGCCGCCGCCATCCGGGCGAACGGGTCGCGCACCCGCCGGGCGATGCGGAGGCCCGCGTAGGCGAGCATGCCGAACAGGGCGAGCACCACGAGCGTACCGACGAGCCCGAACTCCTCGCCGACGATGGCGAAGATGAAGTCGGTCTCGGCGTGCGGCAGGAAGTCCCACTTGGCGCGGCCCTCCCCGAGGCCGGTGCCGAACCAGCCGCCGGAGGCGAGCGCGTAGAGGCCCTGCGTGCCCTGGTAGTTGGTGGTGAGGCGGTTCGCCGTCGGGTCCAGGAAGCCGGTGAGGCGCTGCATCCGGTAGGGCTCGACGATGATGAGGATCGACACCAGCAGCGTGACGAGCCCGGCGATGCCGACGAACAGCCGGCCCGGCGCGCCGACCACCCACAGCAGCGCCAGGAAGATCGTCAGCAGCACCAGGGTGGTGCCGAGGTCGTTGCCGAGCATGACCAGCAGCACGAGCAGGCCGGCGCCGGGCAGCAGCGGCACGAGCAGCGGCCGCCACTCGGTGAGCTGCCCGAACCGCTCCTTGCGGGCCAGCAGGTCGGCGCCCCACAGGACGAGGGCGAGCTTGGCGGGCTCGGACGGCTGGATCTGGATGGGGCCGAGCGCGATCCAGCGGGTCGCCCCGTTCACCGAGCGGCCGAGGCCCGGCACGAGCACGAGCACGAGGGTGACGAACGCCACCAGCAGCAGCGGGTAGGCCAGCGCCCGGAACGTCTTCACCGGCAGCCGCGACGCCAGCCACATGCCGGCGAGGCCGAGCACCATCCAGACCGCCTGCTTCTGGAACAGCGTGTAGGCCGACCCGGTCTCTTGGAGCTGCTTGACGCTGGACGCCGACAGCACCATCGTCAGCCCGAGCGCCAGCAGCATGACCGAGCAGCCGAGCACCAGGTAGTAGGAGGTGAGCGGCCGGTCCAGCAGGCCGACGGCCGCCGCGACCTGCTCGCGCGGGCCGGTCCGCTCCCGGCCCCGCTCCTCCGCGGGAAGCGCGCTCATCCCGGCGCCCGCTAGCGGGTTCCGCCGAGCCGCCGCACCGCCGCGGCGAACGCGTCGCCGCGGGCCCCGTAGCTGGTGAACATGTCGAACGACGCCCCGGCGGGTGCCAGGAGCACCGTGTCCCCCGGCCGGGCGAGCCCTGCTGCTGCGATCACGACGCGGTCCATCGCTCCAGTGTCGGTGCCCGGCTCGTCCACGACCGGGACATCCGGGGCGTGTCGCGCGAGCGACGCGGCGATCCGCGCCCGGTCGGCGCCGAGCAGCACCACGGCGCGCAGCCGGCCGGCCACCGAGCGCACCAGCTCGTCGACGTCGGCGCCCTTCAGCTGCCCGCCGGCGATCCACACCGCCGACTCGCAGGCCGCCAGCGACGACGCCGCGGCGTGCGGGTTGGTGGCCTTGGAGTCGTCCACGTACCGGACGCCGTCGACGTCGGCGACGTGCGCGATGCGGTGCGGGTCGGGCACGAAGGCCCGCAGCCCCGCCCCGACGGCCTCGGGCGCCACGCCGAAGGCGCGGGCGAGGGCGGCGGCGGCGAGGGCGTTGGCGACGTTGTGGGGCGCGAACGGGCGCACGTCCGACAGCGCGCCGAGCTCGACGGCCGTCGTCCGCGGGTCCTCGGTGAACGCGCGGTCCACCAGCAGGTCCTCCACGACGCCGAGCCGGCCGGGCGCGGGGGTGGCGAGGGTGAAGCCGACCGCGCCGGGCGGGGCGAGCGCGGCGGCGGCCGGGTCGTCGGCGTTCACCACCGCGACCGTGCCCGGCGCGAAGATCTTCGCTTTGGCGGCCCCGTAGGCGTCCATCGAGCCGTGCCAGTCGAGGTGGTCGGGCGCCAGGTTCAGCACCGCCGCCGCTCGCGGCACCACGCTGGACGACCAGTGCAGCTGGTAGCTGGACAGCTCGACGGCGAGCACGTCGTGGCCCTCCAGCACCGTCTCCACGATGGGGGTGCCGACGTTGCCGGCGGCGACCGCGTCGAGCCCGGCGGCGGCGAGGATCGCCGTCAGCATCCGCACCACCGTCGTCTTGCCGTTGGTGCCGGTGAGCGCGAGCCACGGCGCGGCGTCCGGGCCGCGCAGCCGCCACGCCAGCTCGACCTCGCCGTAGATCTCGATGCCGGCCGCGGCCGCCGCGAGCGGCAGCGGGGCGTCCGGCCGGTACCCCGGCGACACCACGACCAGCTCGACGCCCTCGGGGAGGGTGTCCCCGTCGCCGAGCCGGACGTGCACCCCGCGCGCCTCCAGCTTCCCGGCGTGCTCGCGGAGGCCGTCGTCGTCGCGGCCGTCGACGACGGTGACGCGCGCGCCCCGGTCGGCGAGGACGCGGGCGGCCGCCCGTCCGGAGAGGCCGATGCCGGCCACGCAGACCCGGCGGCCCGCCCACTGCTCGCCCGTCACTTCTTGGGCATCCATTCCAGGTAGAAGAGGCCGAGCCCGATGCCGGTGAACAGCGCCGACATCAGCCAGAACCGGACGACGATCGTCGTCTCGGCCCAGCCCGACAGCTCGAAGTGGTGCTGGAGCGGCGCCATCTTGAACACCCGCTTGCCGGTCATCTTGAACCCGCCCACCTGGATGATCACCGACAGGGTGATCATGACGATGAGGCCGCACAGGATGGCCAGCAGGAACTGGGTGCGGGTGAGGATGGCGAGGCCGACCAGCACGCCGCCGAGCGCGAGCGACCCGGTGTCGCCCATGAAGATCTTGGCGGGCGGGGCGTTCCACCACAGGAACCCGAACACGCCGCCGAGGACGGCCGCCGCGACGACCGCGAGGTCCAGGGGGTCGCGGACGCTGTAGCAGTTGGGGGCGAGGGCGAAGTCGTAGCAGCTGTTGCGCAGCTGCCAGTTGCCGATGATGACGTAGGCGGCGAGCACCATGCCGGCCGGGCCGGCGGCGAGGCCGTCCAGGCCGTCGGTCAGGTTCACGCCGTTGGACATCGCGGCGATGAGCAGCAGCGCCCAGATCACGAAGATGGGGGCGCCGATCGAGGGGCCGAAGTCGCGGAGGAAGGACAGGTGCGGGGAGGCGGGGGTGATGTCGTAGCCGTTGGGGAAGTTCAGCGAGCCGATCGCGAAGATCACGCCGACCAGCACGATGCCGATCATCTTGGCGCCGCTGCGCAGGCCGAGGCTGCGCTGCTTGAACACCTTGATGTAGTCGTCCACGAACCCGACGAAGCCGAGCCCGGTCATCAGGAACAGCACCAGCAGGCCCGACACCGTGGGGGCGGTGCCGGTCACCAGGTGCGCCACCGCGTACCCGAGCAGCGACCCGACGATGAAGACGGTGCCGCCCATCGTCGGGGTGCCGCGCTTGGTCGCGTGCGCCTTCGGGCCCTCGTCGCGGATCATCTGGCCGTAGCCGAGCCGGTTGACGATGCGGATCCACACCGGGGTGCCGACCATGCCGATGATGAGGGCCACGCCGGCGGCGATCAGGATGTTGGTCATCGGACCCGGCCCCCGTTCGGCGCCCCGCCGTCCGGGGCGGCGAGCAGCCGCTCGGCGACCCGCTCCAGGCCCGCGACGCGGGACCCCTTCACCAGCACGACGTCCCGCGGCCGCAACCGCTCGCTGAGCGCGGCCACCGCCGCGCCGACGTCATCCACCTGTACGCACTCTCCCGTCCATGACGCCACCTGCCCGGCCCCTGCGGCCATGGCGGCGGCGGCCTCGCCGACCGTGACGAGCCCCGCGACGCCGCTCCGCGCGACGTGGCGGCCGATCTCGGCGTGCCCGTCGGCGGAGCCGGCGCCGAGCTCGGCCATCTCGCCGAGCACCGCGAAGGCCCGCCGGCCGCGGGCGATGTGCCCGAGCGTGTCGATGGCGGCCTTCATCGACTCGGGGTTGGCGTTGTAGGCGTCGTTGACCACCGTCACCCCGTCGGGGCGCTCGGTGACCTCCATCCGCCAGCGGCTGGCCGGCACCGCCGCGGCCAGCGCCTCGGCGATCATACGGGTCTCCAGGCCCGCCGCGCGGCCGACCGCCGCGGCCGCCAGGGCGTTGGCGACGGCGTGCGCGCCGAGCAGGCGGAGCGCGACCGGGGCCCGCCCCTCGGGGGTGACCAGCGTGAACCGGGCCCGGCCGGCGTCGTCCAGCGTCTCGTCCTCGGCCCGCACCGCCGCGTCGGGGGACCGCCCGAACGTGACGACGTCCGCGGCCGTGCGGGCCGCCATCGCGCGCACCAGCGGGTCGTCGGCGTTGAGGATCGCGGTGCCGCCGCTCGGCAGCGCCTCGACCAGCTCGCCCTTGGCGCGGGCGATCATCTCCTTGCCGCCGAACTCGCCGATGTGGGCGGTGCCGACGTTCAGCACCACGCCGACGCGCGGCCGGGCGATGCCCGCCAGGTAGGCGATGTGGCCGACGCCGCGGGCGCCCATCTCCAGCACCAGGTGCCGGGTGCCGGCGTCGGCGCGCAGGGCGGTGAGCGGCATGCCGATCTCGTTGTTGAACGATCCGGCGGGCCAGACGGCCGGGCCCGCCCGGCTCACCACCTGCGCGATGAGGTCCTTGGTGGAGGTCTTGCCGGCCGAGCCGGTGACGCCGACGACGGTGGTGCCGGGCAGCCGCCCGAGGACGCCGCGGGCGAGCCGCCCGAGCGCCTCCTGGACGTCGCCGACGACGACCGCCGGGCCGTCCAGCGGCCGCTCGGCGAGCACCGCGGCGGCGCCGGCGGCGAACGCGGCGGCCGCGTAGTCGTGGCCGTCCGCGTGCTCGCCGCGCAGCGCGACGAACAGCGCGCCGGGCTCGACCGCCCGCGAGTCGATGACCGCGGGGCCGGAGACGACGGTCTCGGCGTCGCCGCCGTGCACGGCGCCCCCGGTGAACTCCGCGATCGCCGACAGTGGAAGTGGGATCACGCCTGCGTCCCGTCCCCTCTCACATCCGTTGACACGGCGGCGCGGCGGCGCAGCTCCCCCCGGACGACCTCGCGGTCGTCGAACGGCAGCACCTCGCCGGCCACGTACTGTCCCTGCTCGTGCCCCTTGCCCGCGACGACCACGACGTCCCCGCGGGAGGCCCGGCCGACGGCGAGGCCGATCGCGGCGGCCCGGTCGGGCTCGACCACGACGTGCGCCCGCTCGGCCTGCGGGACCTTCAGCCCGCCCTCGACCATAGCGGCGAGGATCGCGAGGGGATCCTCCGACCTCGGGTTGTCGTTGGTGAAGTACGCCCGGTCGGCGAGGCGCGCCGCGGCCTCCCCCATCAGGGGGCGCTTGCCGCGGTCGCGGTCGCCGCCGCAGCCGAGGACGACCACCAGGTCGCCCTCGGTGACCGGCCGCAGCGCCGACAGCACCGCCTCGACCGCGCCGGGCTTGTGCGAGTAGTCGACGAGCGTCACGAAGTCCTGGCCCTCGTCGACCCGCTCCAGCCGGCCGGGCACCCCGGCGAGCGAGCCGACGCCCGCGACGGCCGTCTGCAGCGCGATGCCGGCCTCCACCAGCGCCACGATCGCGCCGAGCGCGTTGGCGACGTTGAACGGGCCGGCCAGCCGGACCGAGGCGTCGGCCTCGATGCCGCCCGGCCCGACGACCCGGAACACGCTGCCGTCGGCGCCGAGCCGCACGTCCTCGGCCCGCCAGTCGGCCGCCGCGTCGCCGGCCGCCGAGAACGTCGTCACCGGCACCGTGGCGATCTCCAGGAGCTCGCGGCCGTGGTGGTCGTCGAGGTTGACGACGCCGACGCGCGTGTACTCCGGCGTGAACAGGCGGGCCTTCGCCAGGAAGTAGTCCTGCATCGTCGGGTGGTAGTCCAGGTGGTCCTGGGACAGGTTGCTGAAGATCGAGACGTCGTAGCGGGCGCCGCCCACCCGGCCCTGCACGAGGGCGTGGCTGGACACCTCCATCGCCGCGGCGCCGACGCCCTGCTCGCGCATCATCGCGAACAGCGCGTGCAGGTCGGTCGCCTCGGGCGTGGTGAGCGCGCTCGGCACCCGGCGGTCGCCGATGCGCATCTCCACCGTGCCGATCACCCCGGTGCGGCCGCCGGCGGCGCGCAGCCCGGCCTCCAGCAGGTACACGGTGGTGGTCTTGCCGGAGGTGCCGGTGACGCCGATCAGCGTCAGGTCCTCCACCGGGTCGCCGTACACCCACGACGCGGCGCGCCCGAGCAGCGCCCGGACGTCCTCGGTGAACAGCACCGGCAGGCCGGTGACGGCCGCCTCCTCCAGCCCGGCGGGGTCGGTGAGGATCGCCGCCGCGCCCGCCGCGGCGGCCTGCGCCGCGAAGCGCGCGCCGTGCGTCCTGGTCCCCGGCAGCGCCGCGTACACGTCGCCCTCCCGCACCGCCCGCGAGTCGTGCGTGATGCCGCTGACGAGCACGCCCCCGGGATCGCCGGAGACGGCGGCGCCGAGCAGGGCCGCCAGCTCCGGCAGGGGCCGGGGCCGGGTGGACGTCGGGCGCATGGCGTTTCTTTCGGGACGAGCGGAAGGGATCGGCTGAGGCGCGGATGCTGGGCTCACGGCGACGTAGATTACTCGTTACGGTCAGTCCCGCGCGTAGATCTGGACGGCCGGCGCCTTGCTTCCGGTGGGCGGCACTTTACGGGTCGCGAGCGCCGACGTCATCACGTCCTTGAACACCGGCGCGGCGATGTCCCCGCCGAGGTGGCTGCCCTTCGTCGGGTGCTGCAGCACGACCTGCACGACGAGCTGCGGGTCGTCGGCGGGCGCGAACCCGGCGAACGACGACGTCCAGCCGCCGCCCTTGTAGCAGCCGCAGGACGGGTTGACGATCTCGGCGGTGCCGGTCTTGCCCGCGACGCGGTAGCCCTCGATCCGCGCCTTCGGGGCGGTGCCCTCGACGGTCGCCACGCCCTCCAGCATGTCGCTGATCTGGCGCGCCGTCGCCGCGCTGACGACGCGCCGGCTCGCGGGCGCCTTGGCGGGCGTGAACGCGCCGTCCTCGGAGACGGTGCCGGCGACCAGGGTCGGCGCGACCCGCACGCCGCCGTTGGCGATCGTGGCGTACACGCTGGCCATCTGGACGGCGTTGACCGACACCGACTGGCCGAACGCGATCGGGTAGCGGTCGGTGCCCGACCACTTCGACGGCGCGTTCAGCAGGCCGGGCGTTTCGCCGGGCAGGCCGATTCCGGTCTTCTGGCCGAAACCGAAGTCGCGCAGGAACCGGTACAGCGTGTCCTGGGTGATGGTCTTGCTCGCCATGATGGTGCCGACGTTGCTGGACTTGGCGAGCACGCCCGCGAACGTCAGCCGCTCGGGCGCGTGCGGGTGCGAGTCGTGGAAGGTGCGTGGGCCCTCGACGATGTGGTCGCGGACGAGGAACGGCGTGGCGGGCGTGACGCCGCCCTTCTCCAGCACCGCCGCCGCGGTGAGGACCTTGCCGGTGCTGCCCGGCTCGTACGCCTCCTGCACGACGGGGCTGCCCCACGTCGCCGAGTTCGAGCGGCCGTACTGGTTCGGGTCGTAGCCGGGCGCGGTGGCGAGGGCGAGGAGCTGCCCGTTGCGCGGGTCCATGACGATGACGCTGCCGCTGCGCGCCCCGGTCGCCTTCACCTGCTTGGCGATGGCCTGCTCGGCCTTGTACTGGATGTCGCGCATCAGGGTGAGGCGGACGCCGCGGCCGGGCACCGACGGCTTGGTCTGGTCCTCGCCCATCGGGATCTGCTGCCCGTCGGGGCTGATCTCCACGCGCTGCGAGCCGCTGCGGCCCGCGAGCAGCTTGTCCATGGAGCTCTCCAGCCCGGCGCCGCCCTCCCCGGCGGCGTTGACGAACCCGACGACGCCCGCGGCGAGCGACCCCGCCGGGTACACCCGCCGGTACTCGGGCTCGACGCCGATGCCGGTGAACTTCAGCCCCATGACGAGGCGCGCCTGGTCGGGGCGGACGCCGTGGGCGAGGACCTCGTACTGGGACTTCGGCTCCGACACCGCGCGCAGCACGAACGCCGGTTCCAGGCCGAGCATCGGCGCGAGCGCGTCCACGATGGCCTGCCGCTTCGCCGGCTTGATCACGCTCGGGTCGGCGTAGACGCCGCGCGCCTCGACCGTCATCGCGAGCGCGTTGCCCTGCGCGTCGGTGATGTCGCCGCGGACGGCGGGCAGCGTGATCTCGCGCAGCCGCTGCTTGCGGGCCTCCTCGCTGTACTGGCCGGACTCGATGGTCTGGAGCTGGACGAGGCGGCCGGCGAACAGCGACAGCACGAACGCGATCGCGAGGAGCGTCACGTTGAGCCGCTTCATGGGGTCGCGGCGCCGGAACGGGACGCGCGGCCGCGGCGGGCGGCGCGGCGGCGCGGGGCGCGCCGCCGGGCGCGTCGCGGTGCGGGTGCCGCCCTGCGGCGGGCGCGGCGCGCCCTTGGCCGATCCGCGCGGCGGGGGCACGGCGCCGGAGCGCGCCGGGCGGCCCTGCCGCCGCGCGGCCGGGCCGCCCGGGGACCGGGAGGAGGTGCCGCCACTGGGGCGCCCGGGCGCGCGCGCCGCGCCCGGGCCGCTGAGGTCCTCCCGGCCCGCCGAGCCCTTGCGGCCGCGGCCGCCCGGCGGCCCCGCCGGACGCTTGGTCACGCCGCCTCCCCCGTCACCGCGCCCGCCGCCGCGTTCGCCCTGCTCGCTCCCACCGGGCCGGTCACGGGGTGCCGGCCCCCGCTCCGCCGCCCGGGACGGCCGGGACGCCGTCGCCCGGCACGATCGCGCCGGGGATGCCGAGCACGCCCGCCGCGCCGGCCGACGCCGCCGCGGCGTTCGGCACCGGCCGGACCGGGCCGCCGATCGCGCGGTTGCCGGCGCCGTCCCAGAAGGCGAGCCGGTCGGGCTTGGTCATGCCGAGGGCCCGCGCCTTCTGGTCGAGGCGGCCGGGCGCCTCCTCCCGCGCGATCTCCTCCTGGAGGCCCTGCTTCTGCTGGCCGAGCAGCTTGTTGTTCTGCTGGAGGCGGCTGAGGGTGAAGGCGTCCTCGGCGAGGACGGTGTTCAGCAGCAGGAGGCTCACCAGCGCGCCGCCGAGCAGCGCGATGATGAGCAGCACGAACGGCGCGCGCGGCGGCGCGCCGTGCCGCATCCGGCCGGCGGCCGGAGCCGCCGCCCGCGCCTTCCCGCTCGCGGCCGGGCCGGGCCGGGCCTTCTTCGCCGATGCCGTGGCCGCGGCCTTGGCCGGCGGCTTCTCGGCCGCCGCCTTGGCCGGTGCCGTCCTCGCCGGTGCCCGCTTGGCCGGCGCCTTCTCGGCGGGCGGCTTCGGGGCCGCGCCGGTCCGCGCCCGCGGCGCGGCGCCGCGGGCGCGCTGCGCGGCGCCGGACCGGCCGCCCTGCACCGTGCCCGCGCCCTTGGACCCCGGCGCCTTCGCCGTCGTCATGTCGCCTCCCGGACGCGCTCGGCGGCGCGGAGCCGCACCGATCCGGCCCGTGGGTTGGTCGTGGTCTCGTCTTCGGTGGGCAGCTCGGCCCCCCGCACGAGCAGCCGCAGGTACGGCGCGTGCTCGGGCAGCGGGACGGGCAGTCCGGGCGGGGTCGTGTCGGCCGCGAGGGCGGCCAGCTCCTGCTTGGTGATGCGGTCCTCCAGCGAGTGGTAGGACAGCACCACGAGGCGGCCGCCGACGGGGAGCGCGTCCAGCGCGGCGGGCAGCGCCCGCCGCCAGATCTCCAGCTCGCCGTTCACCTCGATGCGCAGCGCCTGGAAGGTGCGCTTGGCGGGGTTGCCGCCGGTGCGGCGCGTCGCGGCGGGGATCGCGGTGCGCACCAGCTCGGCGAGGCGGAGGGTGGAGGTGAGCGGGGCGCGCTCGCGCTCGCGGGCGATCGCGCCGGCGATCCGCTGCGCGAAGCGCTCCTCGCCGTACTCGCGGAGCACCCGGGCGATCTCGCCGGGCGGGTAGGTGTTGACGACGTCGGCCGCGGTGAGCGGCTGGGTGCGGTCCATCCGCATGTCCAGCGGCGCGTCGTAGGAGTAGGCGAAGCCGCGGTCGCCCTCGTCGAGCTGCGGGGAGGAGACGCCGAGGTCGAACAGCGCGGCGTCGACGCGGTCCACGCCGAGGCGGGCGAGCACGTCGGTCACCTCGTCGTACACGGCGTGCACGAGGGTGACGCGGTCGCCGAAGGGGGCGAGGCGCCGCGCGGAGCGCTCCAGCGCGGTGGTGTCGCGGTCGAGGCCGACGAGGCGCAGCGTGGGGTGCGCGGCGAGCATCGCGGCGGCGTGGCCGCCCATGCCGAGGGTGCCGTCGAGGTAGACGGGGGCGCGTCCGGTGACGCGGTCGACCGCGGGGCCGAGCAGCTCCAGGACGCGGTCCAGCAGGACGGGCACGTGCAGCCCGGTCCCCTCGGGACCGGCCGCGCCGCCGTCCGGCGGGCCGTCGTACGGGCCGTCGTGCGCGCCGGCGCGGTCGCGCCCGGCGTGGTCGCCCACGGTCATGGTTCACCCCCTTGCAACGCCACAGTGCTCGCGGTATGCGTGGCATCGCCGGATCCGCGCGCGTCCCCGGCGCGGCCGGCGGCCTCGCCCGGCCAGGTCCCCATCCGCTGCCCGCAGGAAGTGCTCCGCGTACGCGACGCGGGGGGTCGCCGTCTGGCACCGGGGAAGCTGCGCCAGAGGGCTCGGAGAGCGGCTGGAGACCTGGCCGAACGTGGGCCGGGGCCGGTCACTGCCGGCCGGTGGTTCACAGGATCCCGGGCAACACCTCCTCGGAGACGTCGGCGAACGCCGGCTCCTCCTGCTCGAGGTAGACCTCCCAGGCCCGGGAGTCCCAGATCTCCAGACGGGTGTTGGCCCCGATGACGGTGCAGTCGCGCCGCAGGCCCGCGTAGGCGCGCAGCGGCGCGGGGATCGTGATGCGGCCCTGCTTGTCGGGGACCTCGTCGGAGGCGGAGGCGAAGAAGACGCGGCTGTAGGCGCGCACCGCCCGTTCGGTGACGGGGGCCGTGCGCAGGGCCTCGGTGATGCGCTGGAACTCCGCCATGGGGAAGACGTACAGGCAGCGCTCCTGGCCCTTCGTGATCACCAAGCCCCCCGACAGCTCCTCGCGATACTTCGCCGGCAGGAACAGTCGTCCCTTGTCGTCGAGGCGCGGGGTATGGGTGCCGAGGAACACATGACCCACCTCCCGCGCCGCGGGGGCGCCGCTGCTCCCCCACGGCGCCCCACTCTACTCCACTCTTCCCCACCGTCAACCAGGAAAACCCGGCGCGCCGGACGTGATCGTCCGCGTTTTCGCAGGTCAGAACGGGTGGTGCGGAGTGGGGTTGATCGCGGGGCGCGCCGCGTGCCGCGGCCGGCCCGCCGGGCGCCCGCCGCCGGGCCGTCCCGTGCGCCGTCCCGCCGGTCCCGGGCGGGACGGCGGCGGGCGCCCGCGTACAGCACAATGGGCTCCCGTTCCCCTTGAACATCACAACGGGAGCCGCGACGACGTACTGTCTGTTGGGGTAGGGCGCGCGGGCAGCGCGCACGGGGCGGGGCGCGCAGGCGCCCCCCGGCGCGCCGCGTCCCGCCGGGGCGACCGGCCGGTGGCGGACCGGACGGCTGAGGAGGGTTGCTGGTGGCAGTTGGCACGCACGGCGGCGGCGAGCCGTACACCGAGACCGGGCGTCTCCCGGCTCCGCGCGGCCCCGAGCCGGGCGCGGAGCGCCCCGCCGGGCTGGCCGGGCTCGCGGAGGTCGCGGGCGCCGTCCGGGAGGCGGTCGAGTCGGTCATCGAGGGCAAGCCCCGGGTGGTGCGCCTCGCGCTCGCGGTGCTGCTCGCCGAGGGGCACCTGCTCATCGAGGACGTGCCCGGCGTCGGCAAGACGATGCTGGCCAAGGCCCTCGCCCGGTCCATCGACTGCTCGGTGCGGCGCGTGCAGTTCACCCCCGACCTGCTGCCGAGCGACATCACCGGCGTGAGCGCCTACAATCAGGAGCTGCGCGAGTTCGAGTTCAAGCCGGGGCCGGTCTTCGCCAACCTGGTCGTCGGCGACGAGATCAACCGGGCGTCCCCGAAGACGCAGTCGGCGCTGCTGGAGTGCATGGAGGAGCGCCAGGTCACCGTGGACGGCGTCACCTACCCGCTGGACGGGCCGTTCATGGTGATCGCCACCCAGAACCCGGTCGAGATGGAGGGGACCTACCCGCTGCCCGAGGCGCAGCGCGACCGGTTCACCGCGCGCATCTCGATGGGCTACCCCGACCCGGCCGCCGAGCTGGAGATGCTCGACGCGCACGGCAGCTCGTCCCCGCTGGACGACCTGCGGCCGGTCGCGCACGCCGGCGACGTCCGCGACCTCGCCCAGGTGGTGCGCGAGCAGCACGTCGCCCCCGCCGTCCGCCAGTACGCGATCGAGCTGGTCACCGCGACCCGCAAGCACCCCGAGCTGCGGCTCGGCGCCTCCCCCCGCGCGACGCTGCACCTGGTGCGGGCGGCGCGGGCGTGGGCGGCGCTCGGCGGCCGCGACTACGTGCGCCCCGACGACCTGAAGGAGCTGGCCGTCCCCGTCCTCGCCCACCGCCTGCTGCCGACCGCCGAGGCGCAGGTGGAGCGGCGGCGCCCCGAGCAGGTGGTGACCGAGCTCGTCAACCGGCTGCCCCTGCCCTCCCCCAGGAAGTGACCCCCCGCCCGTGAGAAGAGCGCTGGCCGGCCTGACCACCCGCGGCCGGTCGTTCGTGGCCGCCGGCTGCACCGCGATCGTGTGCGCCGTCGTCCTCGGCGAGCGCGACCTGCTGCGCGCGGGCGTGCTGGTGCTGGCGCTGCCGCTGCTCTGCACGCTCGCGGTGTCGCGGACGCGCTACCGGCTCGCCTGCGCCCGCCGGCTGGAGCCGTCGCGGCTGCCGGTCGGCCACGAGTCGCGGGTGGACCTGCGGCTGGAGAACGTGTCGCGGCTGCCGAGCGGCCTGCTGATGGTGGAGGACAAGGTCCCCTACACCCTCGGCGGCCGGGCCCGGTTCGTGCTGGACCGGATCGAGCCGCGCGGGTCGCGCGAGCTGGCCTACCGGATCCGCTCGGACGTGCGCGGCCGGTTCCGCGTCGGGCCGCTCGTCGTGCGCCTCACCGACCCGTTCGGGATGGTGGAGCTGGTCCGCTCGTTCAGCCTGTCGGACACCCTGACGGTGACGCCGCCGATCGTCGCGCTGCCGGCGAGCCGCCTCAGCGGCGCCTGGACCGGCGGCGGCGACAGCGTCGCGCGGACGGTGGCGAGCGCCGGCGAGGACGACATCGCGCCCCGCGAGTACCGGCACGGCGACGACCTGCGGCGGGTGCACTGGCGCTCGACGGCGCGGCGCGGCGAGCTCATGGTGCGGCGCGAGGAGCAGCACTGGCAGAGCAGCGGGACGCTGCTGCTCGACACCCGGCGCGGCGCGCACTCGGGCGAGGGGCCCGGCTCGTCCTTCGAGCAGGCCGTCGCGGTCGTCGCGTCGGTCGGGGTGCACCTCGGCCGGGCCGGGATGGGGCTCCGCTACGTCACCGACGCGGGCGAGGCGGTCGCGGCGTCCCGCGAGTTCGAGGGCGCCTTCGAGGGGCAGCTCCTCGACGCGCTCGCGGTGGTGCGGCCGGGCGCCGGCCGCGCCCTCACCCCCGGCCTCGCCGCGCTCCGCTCCGGCGGGTCGGGGGGCCGTGACGGCGACGGCCTGGTCGTCGCGGTGTTCGGCGCGCTCACCGCCGAGGAGGCGCGGGCGGTCGCGGCGGCGCGGCGCGGCACCGCCACGTACGTGGCGGTGCTGGTGCGCACCGTCGGCGGCGGCGGCGCGGCGGACGAGCGGGCCCGGATGCTGCGCGCCGGCGGGTGGCGGGTGCTGGCGGTGGACTCGGCCGCGCAGCTCGCCGGGGCGTGGGCGCTGGCCGAGCAGGCCGGCGAGGATCTGTCCAGGGACGGGGCATGAGGATCCAGTTGACGATCATGGCGGGGCTGGCCACGCTGGCCGGCTCCGCGGGCCTCTACCCGCTGTTCGGCGGGCGGTCCTGGTTCTGGGCGGGCGCCGGCGCGGTCGTCATGGTCGCGCTCGGCGGCGTGCTCGCCCGCCGGCTGCGGCTGCCCGCCGCGCTCGGCGCGGCGTGCGGCCTCGCCGCGCTGCTGCTCTACCTGACGGTCGCGTTCACCCGCGACGAGGCGCTGCTCTGGATCGTCCCGACGCCGGCGTCGCTGGCCCGGCTCACCGACCTCATCGGCGCCGGCTGGGACGCGGCGAACCGGTACGCCGCGCCCGTCCCGCTCGCCCCCGGCATCAAGGTGCTGTCCACCATCGGCATCGGCCTCGTCGCGGTGATCGTGGACGTGCTCGCGGTGCGGCTGCGCCGGGCCGCGCCCGCCGGGCTGCCGCTGCTCGCGCTCTACAGCGTGCCCGCGGCGGTGCGGCAGGACAGCGTGCACTGGGCGATCTTCGGGATCGGCGCGACCGGCTACCTGGCGCTGCTCATGGCCGACGCCCGCGACCGGGTGGGCGGCTGGGGCCGGCTCGTCCGCACCCCGCGCTGGAGCGAGGACGAGCCGCTCGTCCCGGGCGGCCCCGGCCTCGGCGGGGGCGACGGCCGGGCGGAGGAGCACGGCGAGCGGCCCGACGGCGCCGCGCTCGCGGCGACCGGGCGGCGGATCGGCGCGGGCGCCATCGCCGTCGCGGTGCTCGTGCCGCTCGCGGTTCCCGGCATCCACCCGCGCGGCGCGCTCGGCCTGCACGGCGCGCGCGGCGGGTCGCAGACCGTGACCACGCCCGACCCGCTGGTCAGCCTGCGGCGCGAGCTGACCAAGACCGACGGCGCGGTGGTGCTGACCTACACCACCGACGACCCCTCCCCCGACTACCTGCGGCTGTACGCCCTGGACCGCTTCGACGACGACCGGTGGACGTTCACCCGGATGCAGAGCTCGGACCGGGACCGCATCACCGGCCGGGACCTGCCGCCCGCGCCCGGCCTCGGCGGCGTCGCCACCCGGCGCGCCGACAGCCGGATCGCCGTCCGCTCCGAGGTCGCCGACATGCGGTTCCTGCCGCTGCCCTACGCCCCCGCCAGCATCTCGATCAAGGGCGACTGGCGGCTCGACCCCGAGTCGATGATGGTCTACTCGCTGAAGGGCACCGCGGCGGGCCGCACGTACGGGGTGCGGAGCGTGCGGGCCGAGCCGTCGGTCGCCGCGCTGGAGACCGGCGGCGCCTACCCGACCGACATCGTGACCCGCTACACCGGCTACCCGCGCAACGTCCCGGCCAGGATCCGCGAGCTGGCCGAGGACGTCACCGCGGGCGCGCGGACCGCGTACGCGCAGGCCGTCGCCCTGCAGCGCTGGTTCACCGTGACCGGCGGCTTCCACTACGACCTCACCGCGACGTCGCCGCGGCGCGGCGACGACCTGGCCGACTTCCTGCTGGTCTCCAAGCGCGGCTACTGCGAGCAGTTCGCGGCGTCGATGGCGCTGATGGCGCGGATCCTCGGGATCCCCGCGCGGGTCGGGCTGGGCTTCACCGCCGGGACCGAGTCGAGCCCCGGCCACTACACCGTCCGCTCCCGCGACTCGCACGCCTGGCCCGAGCTGTACTTCGTCGGCACCGGCTGGGTGCGGTTCGAGCCGACGCCCTCGGGCGCGGCCGGGCAGGGCACCGCGAGCACGCCCTCCTACTCGCTGCCCGACGCCGCGGGCGGCGCGTCGGGGGGCGCCGACGGGGCGCTGCCGAGCGCGTCCCCGTCGGCGGCGGGGCAGCCGTCCGCCGCCGCCACCGAGGGCGCCGACCGGCACCGCAACGACGAGGGCGAGCAGGCCGCCCCCGACCAGGGCGACCGGAACTCCGGCCACCCCGCCGCGTGGCCGGCGGTGCTGGTGCTGCTGGCGCTGCTGCTCCTCGCGCCGATGGTCGCGCGGGCGGTCATCCGGCGGCGGCGCTGGGCGGCGACGGCGCCGCCCGAGCCGCCGCGCCCGTCCGGCGGCCCCTGGAAGCGGCCCGCTGAGGAGCCGCCGGCGCGGCGGCCCGGCGGGCCGGGCGGCGCCGCGCACGTGGCCTGGCGGGAGATGCGCGCCGACGCGCTGGACCACGGCCTGCCCTGGCAGCCGAGCGACACGCCGCGCGCGACCGCGATCCGGCTCGCCGAGGAGCTGGACATGGACGCCGGCAGCGCCGCCGCGCTGCGGCGGATCGCCCGCGCCGAGGAGGAGGCCCGCTACTCGGCGACGGCGGCCCCGCCGTCGCCGGAGCGGCTCCGCGCGGACGTGCGGACGGTGCGCGCGGCGTTCGCGGCGGGAGTGACGCGGCGGGCGCGCTGGCGGGCGCGGGTCCTGCCGCCGTCCACGGTGGACAGCGCGACCGCGGCGGCGCGCGGCGCGTCCGAGCGGCTCCTCGCGGCCCTCACGCGCGTCACCGCGAAGGCCGACAAGCTCAACCAGGCCGTCCTCCACCGCACCCGCCGCCGCCCCCGCCCCTAACCCCTCCTTCACAACGCGCGCCCCCCACCCCGCATGACCACCCGGTCACCGAAGGTTGAGATGCGGCGTGTTGGCCCCTGGGAGCGCTCCCATACCCCAACACGCCGCATCTCAACGAACACTGACCAGATGGTCACAGACATGCGAAGCCGTCCACCCCAACATGACCACCTGGTCACCACTCGTTGAGATGCGGCGTGTTGGGCACTTTGAAGATCAAAAGTGCCCAACACGCCGCATCTCAACTTTCGGCGACCGGGTGGTCATGCGGGCCAAGGGAGCGCAGGGCGGGACGGAGCGGAGCGGGGCGGAGCGGGGCGGAGCGGGGCGGAGCGGGGCGGAGCGGGGCGGAGCGGGGCGGGGCGGAGCGGGGCGGAGCGGGGCGAGGAAGAGCGAGGTGGGAGGGAGCCGAGCGGGCGAAAAGCGGGCGGGCGAAAAGCGGGCGAGGGAAGGGCGCGCGGGAGAAGGGCGCGCGGGGGAAGAGCGCACCGGGGAAGAGCGGGCGGGAGAAGAGCGCACCGGGGAAGAGCGCGCGGGGGGAGGGCGCGCGGGAGAAGGGCGCGCGGGGGGGGAGAGTGGGAGGGGGGAGAGTGGAGCGCCCTGCGGGGCAGGGCGCTCGGGGGGTGCGGGAGGCGTGCGGGGGTTGGGGAGGGGGCGCGGGCCGCGGGGGTCGCGCTCAGTCCCCGGGTGGGATCACTCGCCTTCGGCTCGGCGGCGCCAGCGTTCCTCCATGCGGTCCATGAAGCGGGCCTTCGGCGCGCTCCTGGCGGAGCGGCGGGACCGGCGGGAGCGGCCGCGGCGGGCCGGCGTGGTGCCGATGCCCGTCATGCGCTTCCAGCTCGTGACGGCCCAGACGCAGCAGGCCACCATGAGCAGGAACCCGGCCACGCTGACGGCGATCGTCACCGCCCCGGCGTTGATCACCAGGCCGGCCATCAGCGCGCAGACGCCCACCACGAAGCCGAGGGCGGCCTTGACGATGCGCCGCTTGTAGTGCACCTGCGGATTGGTGGAGCGCACCGCGTGCGCGAATTTCGGGTCCTCCGCGTACAACGACTGCTCGATCTGGTCGAGCATGCGCTGCTCGTGATCAGAGAGCGGCACGGCGCCTCCCAACGACAGCCCCGCGACGGGGAATCCGATGCGGAACGGAAGCCTCAACGGTGATATGCCCAGAATACGAGCCCGCGCGGGCCCGCGAAAGCAAACGGCCGACCGCGGTCCAGTTGCCGGTCATCTCACCGTCCTCGTTCTCCGTCCTGCGGCCCCGGCGCCGCCCGGTCGCCGGGAAGGTCCTTGCGGACCAGCGCGGCCGGGCGGATCGTCCCGGGACCGAACCGGCCCACCACCTGGTCCACCGCCCGCTCGGCCTCGCGCCAGCCGGTCTCCGGCTCGTCGAGGGCGAGCTGGCGGGTGGCCGTGTCGGCGGGTTCCAGATTCTCCACCCGTACCCCGACCAGACGGAGTCGTACCCGCTCCAGGCCGGACGCCTCGTACAGCTCGCACGCTGTGACATAGATCACACGGGCGAGGTCGGTCGGATCGCGCAGGGTGCGCGATCGGGTGATGGTCCTGAATTCCGCCGTCCGTAGTTTGACGCTCACCGTCCGCCCGGAGTTCCCGCCCGCCCGCAGCCGGGCGCCGACCCGCTCGGCCAGCCGCAGCAGCTCGCGGCGGATCACCTGCGGGTCGTCGATGTCGGTGGCGAAGGTCTCCTCGGCGCCGATGCTCTTGTCGGCGCTCTCGGGCTCGACGGCGCGCGGGTCGCGGCCCCACGACAGCTCGTGCAGGTGGGCGCCGAGGGCGTTGCCGAGCTCGCGCCGCAGCGTCGGCAGGGGGGTCGCGGCGAGCTGCCCGACGGTGCGCAGCCCGAGGCGCGCGAGCGTCTGCTCGGTGCGCTCGCCGACGCCCCACAGGGACGCGACGGGCAGCGGGTGCAGGAAGTCCAGGACGCCGTCCGCGGGGACGACCAGCAGCCCGTCGGGCTTGCAGCGGGTGGAGGCCATCTTGGCGACGAACTTGGTGCTCGCGACGCCGACCGAGCAGGTGATGCCCTGCTGGTCGCGGACCTGCGCGCGGATCCGGGCGGCGATCCCGGCGGGGCGGCCGAGGCGGCGGAGGGCGCCCGCCACGTCCAGGAACGCCTCGTCCAGCGACAGCGGCTCGACCAGCGGGGTGACCGACCGCAGGATCTCGAAGACCGCCGCCGACGCCTCCCGGTAGCGGTCGTGGCGGCCGGGCAGCACCACGGCCTGCGGGCAGAGGCGGCGGGCGCGCGTCATCGGCATGGCCGAGTGGACGCCGTACCGGCGCGCCTCGTAGGACGCCGCCGCCACGACCCCGCGCGGGCCGGCGCCGCCGACGACGACGGGGCGGCCGCGCAGCTCGGGGCGCTCCAGCAGCTCGACGCTGACGAAGAAGGCGTCCATGTCGACGTGCAGGATCGCGCAGCCGGTGTCGTCGGCGGGCGGCCCCGGCTGGGGGCCCGGCCGGTGCAGCTGCTGCTTGCGGCTCACGGCCGCTCGGCCACCAGGTGCAGCTGGGCGGCGAGCTCGCGCAGCACCGGGTGCACCGCGGCGGCCGACTCCAGCGCGAGGAGCGCGTCCGCCGAGGCGGCGTCGGCGTCGAGCGGGCCGGCCGGCACGAGGTCGGTGAAGATCCGCACGCCGTGCACCTCGACCGGCTTCAGGCCGGCGCCGGACGCCAGCCCGGCGAGGTCCTCGCGGGTGTGGTAGCGGCGCGGGGCGCGCTCCTGGGGGGCCGCGCCCTCGGCGGTGCCCGCCAGCGTGCGCAGGGCGTCGTCGAAGTGGCCGGCGAGGGCGCGCTGCACGACGGCGCCGAACCGGCCGGCCGACAGGACGCTGACCGACCCGCCGGGGCGGACGGTCGCGGCCATCGCGGCGAGCACGGCGGCCGGGTCGTCGACGTACTCCAGCACCCGGTGGCAGAGCACCAGGTCGGCGGAGCCCTCGCCGGCGAGTCCGGGGGCGTCGACGGCGTCGCCCTGCACCGCGCGGACCCGCACGCCGGCGTCGGCGGCGCGGCGCTCCAGGGCGGCGAGGGCGTCGGGGTTGGCGTCGACGACGGTGACGCGGTGGCCGAGGCGGGCGAGCGGCACGGCGAAGCCGCCGGTGCCGCCGCCCACGTCCACCACGTCCCGCGGGCCCCCGTCGGGGGCGACGCGGTCCACGAGGGCGCGCAGCGCGTCCCACAGGACGGCGCTGCGCACCCGGCTGCCGCCTCGGACGCGCTTTCCCTGCTCGGCGGCCACGGCCATCCCCTCGACGTCGCTCATGTGCGCCTTACCCTAGACGCTCGCACCGACGGAACGCCCGTCCGCCCTGCCCGGGGCGGGCCGCGGCTACAGCGTCAGGGACGGCTTGAGCTGCTGGAGGCGGGCCAGCAGGCCGTTGACGAAGCGCGGGGACTCGTCGGTGGACAGCTCGGTGGCGAGCTTCACCGCCTCGCTCACCGCCGCCCCGTCGGGCACGTCGTCGAGCCAGAGCAGCTCGTAGACGCCCATCCGCAGGATGTTGCGGTCGACCGCGGGCATCCGGTCGAGCGTCCAGCCGGTCGCGTAGGTGGCGAGCAGCTCGTCGATGCGCTCGCGGTGCTCCTGCACGCCCTCGACGATCCGGACGGCGTGGTCGTAGGCGGCGAGCTCGTCCTGGTTCGGGCGGCCGCGCTGGGCCAGCACGTCGGCCGGCCGCTCCTCGCGCAGCTCGGCCGCGAACAGGATGTCCAGCGCCAGCTTCCGCGCCTTGGTTCTCGCCGCCATTATCGGACTCCGTCCGATGGCTCGCCGCCCGGGGAGCACGACGGCTTCCCTCGTCGCTCCGGTCGCAGGCTCCCTGCGCTTCTCGGTCCAGCCGCCGCGCGGCGGCTCGCGGCGGCCATCAGCCGCGGCCGAGGTACTCGCCGGAGCGGGTGTCGACCTTGACCTTCTCGCCGGTGGTGATGAACAGCGGCACCGCGATCTGGGCGCCGGTCTCCAGGGTGGCGGGCTTGCTGCCGCCGGTGGAGCGGTCGCCCTGCAGGCCCGGCTCGGTCTCGGTGATCTCCAGGACGACGGCGGCGGGCAGCTCGACGTAGAGGGGGTTCTCCTCGTTGAAGGCGATGACCGCGGTCTGCTCGGGGAGCAGGTAGTCCGCGGCGCCGCCGACGACGGTCGCCGGGATGTGCGGCTGGTCGTAGGTCTCGGTGTCCATGAAGACGAAGTCGTCGCCCTCGCGGTAGAGGTACTGCATGTCGCGCTTGTCGACGCTCGCCACCTCGACCTTGGTGCCGGCGTTGAAGGTCTTGTCCACGACCTTGCCGGAGAGGATGTTCTTCAGCTTGGTGCGGACGAACGCGCCGCCCTTGCCGGGCTTGACGTGCTGGAACTCCAGGACGGTCCAGAGCTGACCCTCCATGTTCAGCGTCATGCCGTTCTTCAGGTCGTTCGTCGTCGCCACTGCGTTGTACTCCCGGTCGCGGTGCCGCCCGTCGGCCTTGCGGCTCAGAGGACGAGCAGGTCCTTGGTGGTCTGGGTGAGGATCTCGGCCCCGCCGTCGCGGACGACGAGGGTGTCCTCGATGCGGACGCCGCCCCGCCCGGCCAGGTACACGCCCGGCTCGGCGGTGATCGGAACCCGATCCATCAGCTTACCGGTCTCGTCGTACCCCATGAGCGGAGCCTCGTGGATCTCGAGGCCGACGCCGTGCCCGAGGCCGTGCCCGAAGTGCTCGCCGTGCCCGGCGGCGGCGATGACGTCGCGGGCGGCGGCGTCCACCGCGACGGTGTCGGCGCCGGGGACGGCGGCGGCGATGCCGGCGAGCTGGGCGCGCAGGACCAGGTCGTAGACCTCGCGCTGCCACGCCGCGGGCTCGCCGACGGCGACGGTGCGGGTCATGTCGGCGTGGTAGCCGCCGTAGCGGGCGCCGAAGTCGAGGGTGACGAGCTCGCCCGCGCCGATCGGGCGCTCGCTCGGGTGGTGGTGCGGGACGGCACCGTTCGGGCCGGCCGCGACGATCGACTCGAAGGCTAGGCCCTGCGCGCCGAAGTCGACCATGAAGCGCTCCAGCGCGACGGCCACCGCGCGCTCGGTGACGCCCGGCTCGATCAGGGGCAGCACGGCGGCGAAGGCGCGGTCGGTGATGGCGCACGCCTCGGCCAGCAGGGCGATCTCCTGCTCGTCCTTGACCAGCCGCTCCTCCTCGACCAGGTGGCCGGCGGGCGCGAAGGCGACGCCGCCGTCCTGGGCGGTGAGCTCGGCGTGCCGCTCGACGGTGAGGTCGTGGGCCTCGAAGCCGAGGCGCTCCAGGCCGGCGTCCGCGGCGAGCGCCGCGAGGGCGGCGGCGGTGCCGCGCTCGACGACGACCTCCAGCTCGGGCGCGACCTGCGCGGCCATGCCGGCGTAGCGGCTGTCGGTGGCGAGGACGGCCGGCCCCTCGGCGCGCACGAGCAGCGCCGCGTTGGAACTGTCCAGGCCGGTCAGGTAGCGGACGTTGATCAGCCGCGTGACCAGCAGGGCGTCCAGGCCCCGGTCCCCGAGGCGCGCCGCGAGACGCGCGCGCCGCTCGATGTGCTGCTCCCCCATGGGCGCGACTGTAGCCGACGGGCGCGGGCCGGCCGGCCGGCGGGCGTCTCGGAGCGGTCACGAACGCGAAGAAGTCTCGACTTTTCCGGTCCGCAGTCGCCATTCTTGATCTCCCGACCCCCCGCCGTCCCGACCCCCCAGGAGGGCAGCACCTTGACCTCGCTCAGCCGCCGCAGGCTGCTCGGCACCGGCGCGCTCACCGCCGCCGGCGCGGCCGGCGCCGCCGCCACCACCGCCCTCGCCGCCCGCCCGGCGCGCGCCGACACCGCCGAGACCGCGGACGTGGTGATCGTCGGGGCCGGGCTGTCGGGGCTCGCGGCGGCCCGCGACCTGGTCGCGGCCGGGAAGTCGGTCATCGTTCTGGAGGCGCGCGAGCGGGCCGGCGGGCGCGTCTACGGGATGCCGCTCGGCGACGGCACGACGAGCGAGGGCGGCGCGGAGTTCATCGGCCCGACCCAGGACCGCATCGCCGCGCTCGCCGCCGACGTCGGCGTGGCGACCTTCCCGACCTACAACACCGGCAAGAACGTCTACATCCGCAACGGGTCGCGGTCGCTGTACGCCACCGACGGGGTGCTCGGCGCGGTGCCGCCGGACTGGGGCGTGCTGGACCTGGAGATCGCGCTGCAGAAGCTCGGCTCGATGGCCAAGTCCACGCCGGTGGGCGAGCCCTGGAAGGCCGACAAGGCCGAGGAGTGGGACAGCCAGACCTTCTACACCTGGTCGCGGTCCAACTCCCTGAGCTCGGGCGCCCGCTTCCTGATGGACGCCTTCATCAGCTCGACGCTGTCGATGCGCTCGCGCGACGTGTCGCTGCTCTACGTCCTCAACTACATCGCCTCGGCGGGCAACGCGGCCAACCCCGGCAGCGTGGACCGGCTCATCGACACCAAGAACGGCGGCCAGGAGTCGCGGTTCGTCGGCGGCTCGCAGGAGGTGCCGCTCCGGCTCGCGGCGCGCCTGGCCGACCGCATCCGCTACAACGCGCCGGTCCGGCGGATCGACACGACCGCCTCCGGCGTCACCGTCACCGCCGACGGCGTCACGGTGAACGCCAAGCGCGTCGTGGTGGCGATGTCCCCGGCCATCGCCGGCAGGATCGACTTCACGCCGGCGCTGCCCGCCGCGCGCGCCCAGCTCATGCAGCGCTTCCCGATGGGCTCGATCGCCAAGTTCGTCGCGGTCTACGACACGCCCTTCTGGCGGGCCGACGGCCTCACCGGCCAGGCGCTGTCCGACAGCGGCGCGATCGACGCGACCTTCGACAACAGCCCGCCGGACGGCTCGCGCGGCATCCTCATGGGCTTCATGAACCAGACCAACATCCGCAAGCTGGACGGGGCGTCCGCCGACGAGGTCCGCGCCGCCGGCCTGGCCTCGTTCACCGCGATGTTCGGCGCCAAGGCCGGGACGCCGGTCCGCACCGCGTTCCAGCGCTGGGACAACGAGATGTGGAGCGGCGGCGGCCCGGTCGGCGCCACCCCGCCCGGCGTGCTGGTCGACTTCGGTCCCGCGCTGCGCGCCCCGTGCGGCCCGATCCACTGGGCGGGCACCGAGACCTCGGACTACTGGACCGGCTACATGGACGGCGCGGTGCGCTCGGGCGAGCGCGTCGCCAGAGAGGTCGCGGCGGCACTCTAGCCGCGCGCGAACGCGCGAAGGCCCGCTCCGGACGGTCCCGGGGCGGGCCTTCGCATGGGCGCGCGGGGCGCGGGGCGGCGCCTACAGGTCGGCGGCCATGGCCTTGACCTGCTCGATCAGGGCGAGGCGGCTCTTGTGGTCGCCGGCGATCGGGTTCACGTTGAGCGTGGTGACGCCGGACTCCTTCATCGCGGCGAGGCGCTCGCGGACGTGGCCCTCGGAGCCGATGAGCGACATCTTCTCCAGGAGCTCCTGGGGGACCTTGGCGGCGGCCTCGTCCTTCTTGCCGGCCAGGTAGAGGTCCTGGATCTCCTCGGCCTCCTTCTCCCAGCCGTAGCGGCGGCAGAGGTCGTTGTAGAAGTTCTTGCCCTTGGCACCCATGCCGCCGATGTAGAGGGCGGCCATGGGGCGGCCGAACTCCAGGTAGCCCTGGACGTCGTCGCCGATGGCGAGGGCGGCCTGGCCGACCACGTCCAGCTCCCCGAGCGAGGGGTCGCGCTTGGCCTTGCCGGCGGCCAGGGACGCGCCCCAGACGTCGGCGGCCTTCTCCGGCAGGTAGAAGATCGGCTCCCAGCCGTTGGCGATCTCGGCGGTCATCTGCACGTTCTTCGGGCCGATCGCGGCGACCAGCACCGGGATGTCGGCGCGCACCGGGTGGTTGATGATCTTCAGCGGCTTGCCGAGGCCGGTGCCCTGCCCCGCGGGCAGCGGCATGCTGTAGTGCTTGCCCTCGTGCTGGAGCCGCTCGCGGCGCCATACCTTGCGGCAGATCTCGATGACCTCGCGGGTGCGGCCGAGCGGGGCGGTGTAGGGCACGCCGTGGAAGCCCTCGATGACCTGCGGGCCGGAGGCGCCGATGCCGAGGGTGAACCGGCCGTCGGAGACGAAGTCCAGGCCCGCGGCGGTCATCGCCAGCAGGGTCGGGGTCCGCGAGTAGATCGGCAGGATGCCCGAGGCGATCTCCAGCCGCTCGGTCTTCGCCGCGATGTAGCCCATCTGGCTGACCGCGTCGAAGCTGTACGCCTCGGCGACGTACACGACGTCCAGCCCGGCCTTCTCGAAGTCGCCGAGCTCGGCGACGGTCTCCTTGAAGCCGCCCGAGTAGTTCAGGGCCATGCCGATGCGCATCCCGCATCCCTTCCTAAACCGAATCCGATTCCAGTGAGGGTAACCCACCGCCGGCGCGGGCCCCGGCCCGCGGGCGGGTCAGAAGAAGACCGGGCCGCGCAGCGCGTCGAGGACCGGGACGTACATGTCCGAGCGGATCTTGCCGACCACCTTGCCGTTCTTCGGCGCGAGCGCCGCGGCGAGCTCCAGCGCCTTCGGCAGCACCGCGTCCTCGGGGACGGCGTGCTGGACGATCCCGGCCGCCGCCGCGTCCTCGGCGGTGTACCGGCGGCCGGTGATCATCGCCTCGTGCGCGACGGCGGCGCTCAGCCGGCCCTGGATCAGCGCGCTCATCCCGGGCGTGAAGCTCATCCCGAGGTCCACCTCGGGCAGGCAGAAGTAGCCGCGGCCGGTGCGCATCACCGCGGCGTCGTGGGCGAGGGCCAGCATGCCGCCGCCCGCGAAGGCGTGCCCGTTCAGCGCCGCGACCGTCGGCACCGGCAGCGTCAGCAGCCGCGCGTACAGGGCGTTGACGCTGTGCAGGTACTCCTCGAAGCGGTCCTTGTTGGCGCCGAGCCAGTCCAGGTCCAGGCCGTTGGAGTAGAACTTGCCGGTGCCGGTGGTGACCAGCGCGGCCGGGCCCTCCGCCCGCTCCACCTCGTCCAGCGCGACGCCGACGGCGTCCAGGAAGTCGGGGTGGAAGCGGTTCTCGCCGCTGTCGAAGCGGAGCACGAACACGTCGCCGTCGCGCTTGAAGTCGATCACGCTGTCTCCTCGTCCGAAGGTCTGCACTCCCGACCCTACTGACCGGTAGGGGGCGCGAAGACCATGCAGGTCGCCGTGCCGTGCGCGACGAGCCGCCCGTCCTGGTCGGTGATGCGGCCCTCGCAGGTCGCGACCCGGCGCCCCATGTGCACCGTGGTGCCCTCGCAGCGCAGCCGGCCGCCCTGGATCGGCACCGCGCGGACGAAGTTGACCTTGAGTTCCAGCGTGGTGTAGCCGGCGCCCTCGGGCAGCGAGGTGTGCACCGCGCAGCTCATCGCCGAGTCCAGCAGCGTCGACAGGACGCCCCCGTGCACCGTGCCGAGCGGGTTGCCGAAGCGCGGGCTCGGCTCCAGCCCGAACACCGCCCGGCCGACCTCCAGCGACTCGGCGGTCATGCCGAGCAGCGCGCCGATGCCGGCCCCGCCGTCCGCGCCCGCCGCGATGGCCGCGCGGAGCTGCTCCAGCCCCGGCGTCGTCCGCTCGTCCCGCACGATGCCCCTCCTCGGTATGACGACCGTCATAAGCCAGGGTCGCTATGACGTCCGTCATGGTCAACCCGAGGTCCTTATGATGAATGTCATAATCGGGTCATGGGGACCGACAGCCGGGAACGCATGGTGCGCAGCGCCGCCTACCTCTTCCGCGAGCGCGGGTACTCGGGGACGGGCTTCCGCGACGTCATCGCGCACAGCGGCGCGCCGCGCGGGTCGATCTACCACCACTTCCCCGGCGGCAAGGCGCAGCTCGCCGAGGAGGCGGTCCGCTACGCCGGGGAGTTCCTGAACGCCGGCATCGAGGCCGCCACCCAGGGCGAGGACGCCGCGTCGGCGGTGGAGGCGTTCGTCGGCTGGTGGCGGCAGGTGCTGATCAAGTCCGAGTACCGGGCGGGCTGCCCGGTCGTGGCGGTGACGGTCGAGGCGCACGACGACGCGCCGCAGCTCGCCGCCGTCGCGGCGGCGGCGTTCGACCGCTGGCAGGACACCCTGGCGACCGGCCTCGGCAACGCGGGCGTCTCCGACGAGCGGGCCGGCCGGCTCGCCCGGCTCATCGTGGCGGCCGTGGAGGGCGCGACGATCCTCTGCCGCGCGCACCGCGACGTCGCCCCGCTCGACGAGGTGGTCGCCGAGCTGAAGGAGATGACCCGGCTCGCCGCCGCGCCCTGACGGCCGCGGGCGTCAGGCGCCGGCGCGCTCCTGCTCGGCGAGGATCTCGGCGACGGCCTGCAGCGCCAGCACGTACGACATCGTCCCGAACCCCGCGACGGTGCCGGTCGCGACCGAGGCGACCACCGAGGTGTGCCGGAACTCCTCGCGGGCGGCGGGGTTGCTGATGTGCACCTCGACGAGCGGCGCGGTGCGCTGCGCGAGCGCGTCGTGCAGCGCGTAGGAGTAGTGCGTGAACGCCGCCGGGTTCAGCACGATCGGGGTCCGCTCGTCGGCGGCCTCGTGCACCCAGCGGACGAGCTGCGCCTCGTCGTCGGTCTGGCGGACCTCGACCGCCAGACCGAGCCGCTGCCCGGTCTCGCGGCAGAGCGCCTCCAGGTCGGCGAACGTCGTCGCCCCGTAGATCTCCGGCTCCCGCGTCCCCAGCCGCCGCAGGTTCGGCCCGTTCAACACCAATACCCTGCTCATTGCCTCGCCTCCGCTCGGCGGCGCGGCCGCTCCAACGCGGCGGCTTCCCTCGTCGCTCCGGTCGCAGGCTCCCTGCGCTCCTCAGTCCAGCCGCCGCGCGGCCGCGCGTGTCCGCTCACCGGGCGACCTCCTGGTAGGCGGCTTCGAGGAGCTTCTCGTCGGGGCCCTCCAGGCGGCCGGGCTCGCCGACGGCGTCGAGGACGATGAAGCGGAGCGTCGCGCCGCGCGACTTCTTGTCGATGCTCATGGTGGCGCGCAGCTCGGGCCACGCCCCGCCGGGGTAGGACACCGGCAGGCCGACCGAGGCCAGGACGGCGCGGTGCCGGTCGACGGCGCTCTGCGGGAGGCGCCCGGCGAGGCGGGCGAGCTCGGCCGCGTAGACCATGCCGATGGCGACGGCGTACCCGTGCCGGAAGCGGTACTCCTCGGCCTTCTCGATGGCGTGCGCGAGGGTGTGGCCGTAGTTGAGGATCTCGCGGAGGCCGGCCTCCTTGAGGTCGGCGCCGACGACGTCGGCCTTCACCCGCACGGCCCGCTCGATCAGCTCGCGGGTGTGCGGGCCGTCGGGGCGGGCGGCGCCGTCGGGGTCGTCCTCGACCAGCTCCAGGATGCGCGGGTCGGCGATGAACCCGGCCTTGACGACCTCGGCGAGGCCGCTGACGTAGTCGGCGCGGTCCATCGTGACGAGGGTGGCGAGGTCGCAGACCACCCCGGCCGGCGGGTGGAACGCGCCGACGAGGTTCTTGCCCTCGGGGATGTCGATGCCGGTCTTGCCGCCGACGGCGGCGTCCACCATGGCGAGCAGCGTCGTCGGCACGAGCACCGCGCGGATCCCGCGCAGGTAGGACGCGGCGGCGAAGCCGGCGAGGTCGGTGGCGGCGCCGCCGCCGACGCCGACGACGGCGTCGGTGCGGGTGAGGCCGAGCCGCGCGAACCGCGACCAGAGGCCGGCGAGCACCGCGACGTCCTTGGCCGCCTCACCGTCGGGGACCGGCACGGCGTGCACCGCGTACCCGGCCTCCTCCAGCGCGTGCACGACGGGCCCGGAGATCGCGGTGAGCCTCGCGGCGTGCACGACGGCGACGGTGCGGGCCTTCGGCCCGACCATGCCGGGCAGCGCGCCGAGCACGCCGGTGCCGATGACGACGTCGTAGGGGTCGGCGCCGCCGACGGTGATCGTCGCGGCGCTCACCGCAGGCCCGCCGCGATCTCGTCGGCGATGTCGGCGGGCTCGCGCCCGTCGGTCGCCACGTGCACGACGCCGAGCCGCTCGTAGACCGGCAGCCGCTCCTCCAGCAGCCTGCGCAGCTGCGAGCGCGGGTTCAGCACCAGCAGCGGCCGCGCCGAGGCCAGGCCGACGCGCTTCACCGCCTCCGACAGCCCCACCTGGAGGTAGACGACGTGGTGGCCGCCCGCCAGGAGCTCCTGGGTCTCGGCGGCGAGCACGGCGCCGCCGCCGAGGGCGAGGACGCCGTCGTGCTCGGCGAGGGCGGCGGCGACGGCGGCGCGCTCCAGCTCGCGGAAGCGCTCCTCGCCGTCGTCGATGAAGATCTCGCCGATGGGCTTGCCGGCGGCGGCCTCGGCGTCGGCGTCGGTGTCGCGCAGCGCGACGCCGAGGCGCTCGGCGAGCGCGGCGCCGACGGTGGACTTGCCGGAGCCGGGCGGGCCGATGAGCACGACCAGGGGGCGGGTCACTTGATCTCCAGTCCGGACAGGTAGCCGCGGGCGTTGCGGGCGGTCTCCTCGACCGCGTCGCCGCCGAACTTCTCCAGCGCCGCGTCGGCGAGGACGAGCGCGACCATCGCCTCGGCGACCACGCCGGCGGCCGGGACGGCGGTGACGTCGCTGCGCTGGTTGATGGCCTTGGCGGGCCCGCCCGTCCGCACGTCGATGGTGTCCAGGCGGCGCGGCACCGTCGAGATCGGCTTCATGGCGGCGCTGACGCGCAGCACCTCGCCGGTCGTCATGCCGCCCTCGACGCCGCCGGCCCGGTTGGTGCGGCGGCGGACGCCCTCGGGCGTGGCGTCGATCTCGTCGTGGGCGCGCGAGCCGGGGCGGGCGGCGGTGGCGAAGCCGTCGCCGACCGCGACGCCCTTGATCGCCTGGATGCCCATGAGGACGCCGGCGAGGCGCGCGTCCAGGCGGCGGTCCCAGTGGACGTGCGAGCCGAGGCCGGGCGGCAGGCCGTAGGCGAGCACCTCGACGACGCCGCCGATGGTGTCGCCGGCCTTCTTCAGGTCGTCGACGTGGGCGACCATCGCGGCGGAGGTCGCGGCGTCGAAGCAGCGGACCGGGCTCGCGTCGACGGCGGCGAGGTCGTCCGGGCCGGGCAGGGCGCCCTCGGGCGCGGTGATCTCGCCGAGGGCGGTGACGTGGCTGAGGACGGTGACGCCGAGCGCCTGCTCCAGGAACGCCTTCGCGACGGTGCCGAGGGCGACGCGGGCGGCGGTCTCGCGGGCGCTGGCGCGCTCCAGGACCGGCCGGGCGTCGTCGAAGCCGTACTTCTGCATGCCGACGAGGTCGGCGTGGCCGGGCCGCGGCTGCGACAGCGGCGCGTTGCGGGCCTGGGCGGCGAGGACGCCCGCGTCCACGGGGTCGGCCGACATGACCGTCTCCCACTTGGGCCACTCGGTGTTGCCGATCTCGATCGCGACCGGGCCGCCGAGCGTCCGCCCGTGCCGGACGCCGCCGAGGATCGTCACCTCGTCCTGCTCGAACTTCATCCGGGCGCCCCGCCCGTGCCCGAGCCGCCGGCGGCGCAGCTCCTCGGCGATGTCGGCCGAGGTGACGCGCACGCCGGCGGGAAGGCCCTCCACGATCGCGGTGAGGGCCGGGCCATGGGACTCCCCCGCGGTCAACCAGCGCAGCATGGGGTCGATCCTATTGACTCGGGGCGCCCGGGCGTGCACGGGTCTCGCCACCTGAGACCGGCGCGCCGCGCCCGGCGTCAGTCCGCGGCCGCGTCGAGGGCTTCGGCCAGCTCGTCGACGTAGAGGTCCTCGGAGCGCACCTGCCCGGTGCGGTAGGCGGCGCGTCCCACCAGGTGGGCGGCGACCGGGACGGTGGTGAGCTGGAGCAGCGCGATCAGCACCAGCGTGGTGATCACCTCGCCGGTGGGGAAGCGGATGCCGACCGCGACGAGCACCAGCAGCAGCCCGACCGACTGCGGCTTGGTCGCGGCGTGCATCCGGGTGAGCAGGTCGGGCAGCCGCAGCAGGCCGAGCCCGGCGCCGATGGAGGCGCTCGCGCCGACCAGCAGGAAGGCGGCGATCGGGAGCTGGGCGGCGAGGCTCATCGCTCGTCCTCCGCGGCGTCGTCGTCGCGGTGGACGAGGAAGCGGGCGATGCCGGCCGAGCCGGTGAACCCGACGACCGACAGCGCGAGCATGGTGGGCAGCACCCACGGGTCGTCGGCGCCGATCGCCTCGACGCCGAGCGCGGCCAGGATGATCGCCACGAGCACGTCCAGGGCGACCGCCCGGTCCAGCATGGACGGCCCGCGCACCAGGCGGGCCAGGGTGAGGGCGGCGGCGACGGCGAGCGCCGCCCCGACCACCGCCGGCACGACCGTCAAGGATTCGTTCCCCCTTCGATGAGCGCGCGGTCCTCGCGGGTGCCGAAGGCGCGGACGACGCGGGCCTCCTGGTCCAGGACGAGGCGGCGGACGGACTCGACGCCGGCGTCGTCGGCGGCGCCGAGCGCGTGCAGGAACAGCGTCCCGGTCTGCCGCCGGACGTCCACCACCAGCGCGCCGGGCAGCGCCGACAGGGCGATGGAGGTGGCGGTGAGGATGAAGTCCGAGTGCGTGCGCAGGGTGACCGCGACGACGGAGTTGGCGCGCCGCTGGAGCCCGGTGTCGAACGCCTGGAGGGCGAGCGGCCCGGCGGCGCGCGCCATGTCGTAGGCGAACCGGCCGGCGAACCGGGCGAACCCGGCCGGGTGGAAGCGGAGGCCCGGGTCGAGCGGCGGGAAGGGGAACACGACGACGAGGACGAGCGCGGCCGCGATCCCCGACAGCACGTTCGCGACCGAGAACCGGTCCCCCATGAGCAGCCAGATCAGGGTGAGCCAGGCGACGAGCGGGAGCTGCACCGTCCGACCCGCGACGCGCACGCTGTAGCGCGGCCGTTCCTCCATCTAGAACCCTCCCGGGGCGTGCGCGGCGACGGCCCGGACGTACCCGGCGGGCCGCAGCAGCTCGGCGGCGGTGCGGTCGGCGAGGGCGATCAGGGGGCCGCCGCCGACGGTGTAGGCGAGGCTGAGCGCGACCATCGCGACGGTCGCGCCGACCATGGCGGGCGGCAGCGACGCGGTGACGGCGGCGGGCGGGTCCTCCTCGTCGCCGTCCCCGCCGGGCCGCGCGGCGCGCTCCTCGCCGTGGCGGCCGCCGCCGTCGGCGGCCGTCCCGGCCGGGGTGCACGGCGCCCGCCAGAACGCCTGGTTCCAGACCTTCACCAGGGCGTACAGGGTGAGCAGGCTGGTGACGACGGCGCCGCCGACCAGCACGTACGCGAGCGGCCCGCCGTCGGCGAGGCCCGCCTGGAGGAGGCCGAGCTTGCCGACGAACCCCGACATCGGGGGGATGCCGCCGAGGTTCATCGCCGGGACGAAGAACAGCAGCCCGACGAGCGGCGCGGTGCGGGCGAGGCCGCCGAGCCGGTCCAGGGACGTGCCGCCGCCGCGCCGCTCGATGAGGCCGGTGACGAGGAACAGCGTCGTCTGGATGGTGATGTGGTGCAGGACGTAGAAGACGGTGGCGGCGAGCGCCGCCGCCGAGTCCAGCGCCACCCCGAAGATCATGTAGCCGATGTGGCTGACCAGGGTGAACGACAGCAGCCGCTTGATGTCGACCTGCACCATCGCGCCGAGGATGCCGACGACCATGCTGGCGAGCGCGACCGCCATGAGCAGCGCGCGGGTCTGGCCGCCGGGGAACAGCAGCGTCTCGGTGCGGATCACCCCGTAGACGCCGATCTTGGTGAGCAGGCCGGCGAAGACGGCGGTGACGGGGGCGGGCGCGGTCGGGTAGGAGTCGGGCAGCCACATCGACAGCGGGAACGCGGCGGCCTTCACCCCGAACACCGTCAGCAGCATCAGCTCGGCGAGGTGCGCGACGCCGGGCGGCAGCGCGGCGAGGCGCCCGGCGAGCTGGGCCATGTTGACGGTGCCGGTCGCGCCGTAGACGACGGCGATGGCGACGAGGAACAGCATCGACGACAGCAGCGCGACGATGATGTAGGTGGTGCCGGACCGGATCCGGGCCGGGGTGCCGCCGAGGGTGATCATCACGTAGCTGGCCATCAGCATGATCTCGAAGCCGACGAACAGGTTGAACAGGTCGCCGGCGAGGTAGCTGTCGTTGACGCCGGCGACCAGCAGCAGGTAGCTCGGGTGGAACACCGACAGCGGGGTGCCGGGGGCCTGGTCGGCGACGTCCTGGGCGATGGCGTACACCATCACGCAGAGGATGACCGCGGCCGACACCGTCAGCATGACCGCGGACAGGCGGTCGGCGACCAGGGTGATGCCGATCGGCGGCGCCCAGCCGCCGAGCTGGTCGAGCTGCGGGCCGTCCCGGTCGGCCGCCGCGAGCAGCGCGACCGCGACGCCGAGGACGGCGGCGAGGACGCCGAGGCTGATGGCGCGCTGCAGGCCGGGCCGCCGCGGCCCGAGGACGATCTTGACGCCGGCGGCGGCCATCGGCAGCAGCACCGGCAGCGGGAGCAGGTGGTTCATGGGGCCTCGTCCTGTCGGTCGCCGGGGCCGGGATCGGGCTCCTCGATGCGGGCGGGGTCGTCGATGGCGCGGCGGCGGCGCTCGGCGCGGATGTCGCGGCGGAGCGCCGCGCGGGCGGCGCGGACCTGCCGGCGCTGCTCGCGCCGCCAGGCGCGGAACCGCCGCCGCTGCGCCCGCACCTCGGCGCGCAGCTCGTGGTCGCCGCGCGTCAGGCGGCGGTCCTCGACGTCGTCGCGGACCTCGTCGTCGCCGCTCAGCCGGCCGCTGCGGTAGCCGATGGCGAGGACGAACGCGGCGGAGGCGAGCGCGATGACGATGGCGGTGAGGACGAGCGCCTGCGGCAGCGGGTCGCTGACGGGGCGGCCGGCGCCGTCCAGGATCGGCGCGCGCCCGGCGGGGCCGCCGCTGCCGAGGATGAGCAGGTTCACGCCGTTGCCGAGGACGAGGACGCCGACGACGAGCCGCGACAGGCTGCGCTCCAGCAGCATCGCGACGCCGCAGGCGACGAGGACGCCGCCGCTGACGGCGAGGACCGCCGAGGTCGTCACGCGGCGGCCCCCGTCCCGGTCTGGCGGTCGGCCTCGGCGCCGAGCGCGGTGAGGACGTCGAGGACGAGGCCGACGACGATGAGGTAGACGCCGATGTCGAACAGCAGCGCGGTGTTGAAGTGGATCGCGCCGAGCAGCGGCGGGTGCGGCTCCCACACGGCGCTCTGCAGGACCGCGTCGCCCCACACCAGGCCGCCGAAGGCGGTGCCGGTGGAGACGACGAGGCCGAGGCCGAGGAGCGTCCCGACGTTGACGGGGGCGGCCTCGGCGAGCTCGAACGGGCCGCCCGCCAGGTAGCGGATGACCAGGGCGAGGCCCGCGACGATGCCGCCGGCGAACCCGCCGCCGGGCGCCGAGTGGGCGGTGAACAGCAGGTAGAGGGAGAGCAGCAGCACGGTGTGGAAGATCAGCCGGGCCACCACCTCGAAGATGATCGAGCGGCGCTCGGCGGCGAGCGTCGGCCCGGCGGCGAGCCAGGTCCGCTCCCGGCGGCCCGCCCCGTCCGGGGGCGCCGCGGCGTCCACGTCGGCGAGGCCGCTCACCGACCAGACGGTGGCGCCCGCGCCGGCCTCGGCGCGCTGCGGCACCCGGGCGCGGCGGCGCGCGAACACCAGGCTCGTCACGCCGAGGGCGGCGAGCGCGATGACGCTGCTCTCCCCCAGGGTGTCCCAGGCCCGCAGGTCCACCAGCGTGGTCGCGACGATGTTGGTCGCGCCGGTCTCGCGGGTCGCCGCCGCGTACCCCCCGCTGATCGGCGCCGCCTGCCGGGCGTGCGCGGCGAGCAGCGTCGCGGCGGTCGCGGTGACGCCGGCGAGCGCGCCGATGGTGACGTGCAGGACGCGCCGCGCGGGGGGCCGCGTCGGCGGGAACCCGACCGGCAGCGTCCGCAGCACCAGGACGAACACGATGACGCTGGTCGACTCGACGAGGAACTGGGTGAGGGCGATGTCGGGGGCGCCCTGCAGCACGAACAGCGTCGCGACGCCGTAGCCGGACGCGCCCGAGAGCACGACCGTCTGCGCCCGGTTGCGGGCGCGGACGGCGGCGAGCGCGGCGAGGACGGTGAGGAGCGCGGTGACGCCCTGCGCGGGCCCGTCCCAGAGCCGCCAGGTGTCGGGGCCGCCGACGGGCGTGGCGAGGGCGAGGCCCGTGCCGGTCATCGCGGCGGCGGCGAGCGCGATGATGCCGAGGTAGCCGGGCAGCGATCCGCGCTGCACCGCCCCGGTGACCTGGACGGCGGCGTCGTTCAGGGCGTCCATCACCGACCGGTAGACGGCCGCGGGCTCGAACAGGGTGAGGCGCTCCAGCCGGGCGACGGAGCGGCGGGCGAGGAACAGCGCGGCGCCGAGGGTGAGCGACGCGGCGGTGAGCAGCAGCGCGAGGCCGAAGCCGTGCCAGGCCGACAGGTGGTAGCCGCCGCCGGTCTCGGGGTAGGCGGCGACCTCGCGGGCGATGGCGGCGTCCATCGGCCCGACGAGCAGGCCGGTGAGGACGCCGGCGGCGGCGAGGGCGGCCGGGGCGGCGAGCGCGAGCGCGCCGGGCGGGTGGTCCAGCGTCGCGGTGCCGCCGGGGCGGTTCGCGAAGGCGCCCCACAGGTAGCGCAGGCTGTAGGCGGCGGTGAACGCCGAGCCGAGGACGACGGTGGCGAGGACGACCGGGTCGCCGTGCAGGAACGCCTCGTAGGCGGCCTCCTTGCCGGCGAACCCCAGGGTCGTCGGCAGGCCCGCCATGGACGCGGCGGCGACGCAGGCGACCGCGCAGAGCGCCGGGGAGGAGCGGGCGACGCCGGTGAGGTCGCGCAGGTCGCGGGTGCCGGCGCCGTGGTCGATGAGGCCGACGACCATGAACAGCGCGGCCTTGAACAGGGCGTGCGCGAACAGCAGCGTGACGCCGGCGAGGGCGGCGGTGCGGCCGCCCGCGCCCGCCAGCACCATCATGAAGCCGAGCTGGCTCACCGTCCCGTAGGCCAGCACCCGCTTCAGGTCGGTCTCGCGCAGCGCCCGCCAGCCGGCGAGGATCATCGTGGCGCCGCCGAGGCCGACGACGGCGGGCTTCCAGACGGGGGCGTCGGCGAACGCGGGGGTGAACCGCAGCACCAGGTAGACGCCCGCCTTCACCATCGCGGCGGCGTGCAGGAACGCGCTGACGGGCGTCGGCGCGGCCATCGCGCCCGGCAGCCACACCCCGAACGGCAGGATCGCCGACTTCGACAGCGCGCCGGTGAGGACGAGGGCGAGCGCGACGCCCGCGGCCGTCCCGTGCGGCGGGCGGGCGAGGAGCTCCGACAGGCGGGAGGTCCCGGCGGCCTGCTGGAGCATGACCAGGCCGACGAGCATCGCGAGGCCGCCGAAGGTGGTGACGACGATCGCCTGCGTCGCCGCCCACCGGGCCTGCCGCTTCCCGGCGTCGAACCCGACCATGAGGTAGGACAGGACGGTGGTGAGCTCCCAGAAGACGTAGAGCATCATCAGGTCGTCGGACCAGACGAGGCCGAGCATCGCCGCGGCGAACAGCAGGAGCTGGCAGGCGAGGCCGCCGAGGCGCGGGTCGCCGTCGTCGAAGTAGCGGGCGCAGTAGGCGATGATGAGCGCGCCGACGCCGCCGACGACGACCGTCATCATCCAGCCGAGCGCGTCCGCGCGGAGCGCGACCTCCACGTGCAGGCCCGGCATCCACGCGAAGCCCTCGGTGCGCGGCGCGGCGCCCGAGAACCAGGGCGGGACCGCCCAGAGCGCCGCCGCCGCGGGGACGAGCGCGAGGGCGCCGAAGGCGCGCCGCCCCGCCCGGCCGACCAGCCAGGGGGCGAGCACGGCGGCCCCGCAGTGCAGGGCGATCAACAGCAGCATGGCGCCTTCGACCTCGAACGACTCGTGCGCGCAACGCTAGGCGGCGGCCGCGGGCGGGGGCCCCGCCACGCCGCCGCCTTACCGAAATAAGGGATCATGCAGGCGTGGCCTCTCCCCTGCCCTCGCCGTCCGCCCTGCTCCGCGAGCAGGCCCGCGCCTGCGCCGTCCTCGGCTCGCCCCTGTACGCGGAGCTGCTGGACCGCGCCGCCGATGACGCCGAGATCTGCGCGCTGCTGGACGGCGCCGATCTCAGCGTCCCGGCGCTCCGCCTGCTCGGGACGGTCCACCGGATCGTCCTGGAGGGCCGCGCCCCCGGGCTCGCCGCGCACTACCCGACGGCGGGCGGCGCCGCCGGCCCGGCGGGCGCCTGGCCCGCGTTCCGCGCGACGGCGCTCGCGCACGCGGACGAGGTGCGGGCGGGCCTCGCCGTCGCGCCGCAGACCAACGAGGTCGGCCGGGCCGCCGCGCTGACCGCCGGGCTGCTGGAGACGGCGCGGCTCACCGGCCTGCCGGTGCGGCTGCTGGAGATCGGCGCGAGCGCCGGCCTCAACCTGCGCGCCGACCGGTTCCGCTACACCTTCCCGGGCGGCTCCCACGGCCCGGCGGACTCCCCCGTCGTGCTGGCGGGCGCCTGGCGGGGGCCCGCGCTGCCGCCCGTGGACGCCCCGCTGGAGATCGCCGAGCGGTCCGGCTGCGACCTCGCGCCGGTCGACCCGGCCGACCGGGTGACGCTGCTGTCCTACGTCTGGCCCGACCAGGCGGAGCGGGTGGCGCGGCTCGACGCCGCCCGCGCCGTCGCGCTGGAGGTGCCCGCCGAGGTCGTGCGGGCGGGCGCGGCGGAGTTCCTGCGCGGCCTGGAGCCGCGCGCGGGCGCCGTCACCGTCGTCTGGCACTCGGTCATGTGGCAGTACCTGCCCGCCGCCGAGCGCGCCGGCGTGGCGGAGGCCGTCGCGGGCGCGGCGGCCCTCGCGGCCCGGGACGCGTCGGTCGCGCACCTGGCGTTCGAGCCGGCCGACGAGACCGACGCGCAGGTCCCGCCGGTGCTGTCCCTCCGCCTGTGGCCGCACGCCCCCGCCCGCCGCGTCCTCGCGGACGCGCCGCCCCACGGGCTGCCCACCGCCTGGCGCTAGAATGCCGTTCGGTCAAGCGAGAGGACGGTCGGCATGGCGGAGATCGCGGCGGCGGTGGCGCTCCCGGTGGGGCGGCTGGGCGGAGCGTTCATGATCTCCCGGGAGGCCCGGGCGTTCGGCGACGCGCTCCGCCTCACCGGCTGGGCGCCCTACTTCCGGGGCCGCTTCGGCGTCCTCGGCGACGTCGACGCCGACGTCGTCGCGTCGGCGGCGGGCTTCTTCCCCGCCGGCGTCGTCCGGGCCGCCTGGGAGGCGGGCGCCGGCGTCCCGGCGGCGGAGGCCGCGGCGCGCTACGCCGTCGCCGCCCAGGAGTACGGGCGCCGGACGCTGGCGGACTTCGCCGGCGCGGAACGCCTCGCCGAGCTCCTCCAGCGCGTCGTGGACGGCGCCGGCGTGCTCGGCGCGCCGGTGTTCGCCGGCTGGCGGGCGGTCCCGCTGCCCGAGGACGCCCCGGCCCGCGCCGTCCAGCTCGCCCACGTCCTCCGCGAGCTGCGCGGCGGCCTGCACATCGCGGCGGTGCTGGCGAGCGGGCAGTCCCCGCTGGAGGCGATCCTCACGGGCCGTTCGCCGCTGCTGCCCTCCGGCGAGCCGAACGCCGAGTTCTTCGGCTGGCCGCGCCCCTACCCCGCGCCGACCGACGAGGACCGCCGCCGCCACGCCGACGCCGAGCGCCTGACCGACGCGCTGATGGCCCCCGCCTTCGCCGTCCTGGACAAGGCCGAGGGCGAGGAGCTGACCGCCCTCGTCACCGAGGCCGAGCACCTCGCCCTCGGCGGCGGCGCCTAGCGGCGGACGAGGTTCAGCTCGACGCCGCCGACGATGCGGCCGCGCAGGACCTCGGCCAGGCGGTCGGAGACGCGCTGGACGGTGGCGCGCTCGTCGTGGCCGGGCACGACCGCGAACCGGACGGCGAGCTCGGCGGACACGCCCCGGTCGAGGCGGACGCCGGTGACGCTCGGGTCGGAGCCGAACGCGGCCTCGATGGCGGCGAGCATCTCGGGGTCCTCGTGCGGCGGCGGGACGGGCCGGCCCTCGGCGAGCAGGTGCAGGCGGAGGCCGTCGACGGCGAACGGGACGGGCCCGGCGACGTCCACGACCAGGGCCTGCGCGTCCTCGTCGAGGGCGGCCTGGCACGCCTGCCGCGTCCGCACCGCGACGGGGCGGGCGTCGGCGCGCCAGGCGCGCATCGCGTTCATGGTGGTGAAGCCGAGCACGCCGCGGCGGCCGTCGGCGCCGGTCAGCGTCGGCACGGCCATGTCGCTGGACTTCTCGCGGCGCAGCTCGCCCGGCGCGACCTCCTCCTCCTCGGTGAGGACGGCGACGACCGGGACCAGCAGCCGGGCGTGCTGCAGGGCGTGCAGCACCGGGTACTCCCCGGAGCGGCCCTCCGCGTAGCCCGCCAGCGCCTCGGCCAGCCGCGGGTCGGCGGCCCCGTCGTCGGTGGGGAACTGCGGTTGGGGAATGGTCTTTCCGGACACGCGACGAGGCTATAGCCTCCCCCGACCGCCGCGGGCGACTACTTCGTCACGGAGCGCGAACCGTGACCTCCGGCGGCCGGGCGGGCCGGCGGCGCCGGACCGGAACGGCCGCGCCGTTTACACTTCCGAGCACGAAAGATCCGATTTTTCCCCGGAGGCCCCGTGAAGCCGTCCCCCGTGCCGTCCGACCGGCAGGCGCGCGCCGCCTGGCGGGCCCTGCCCCGGGCCACCCGCCGGGAGATGCTGGCCGCCGAGGAGCCCTGGCCCGACCGGGACGCCGCCGGCGCGGGCGTCGCCTACGCGCGGATGATGCTGGCCCGCTCGCCGCGCCGGCACTCTCTCATCCCGGCCGCCGCGACGCTCGCGATCGTCGTGGTCGGGACGCTGGTCGTGCAGCTCACCGGCGGCGGCAGCGAGATGGCGCGGCTCGCGCCGGTGCTGCTGGCGTGCGCGGTGCTGGTGTGGTCGCGCAACCGGCTGAGCGCCTACCTGCACGCCCTGGACCGGCTGGCGCGCCTGAACGCCGCGCCCGCCAAGGCCCCCGCCGAGCCGGTCTAGCCGCCGAGGGCCGTCAGGCGGCGGACGGCCTCGTCGATGACCTCGTCCTTCTTGCAGAACGCGAACCGGACGAAGTGCGCGCCCGCCTCGGGCCGCTGGTAGAACACCTGTGTCGGGATCGCGACGACGCCCGCCCGCTCGGGCAGCGCCCGCGCCAGCTCCATGCCGTCGGCGAAGCCGAGCGGCCGGATGTCGGCCTGCACGAAGTAGGTGCCCTGCGGCCGGTGGACGGTGAACCCGGCGGCCTCCAGGCCGGTGACGAGCCGGTCGCGCTTGCCCTCCAGGGAGGCGCGCAGGTCCGCGACCCACGGCAGCTCGTTGCGGAGCGCGTAGGCCGCGGCGTGCTGCCAGGGCCCGCCGGTGGCGTAGGTGACGAACTGCTTGACGGTCTGCACCGCCCGCACGTGCGCGGCCGGGCCGGTGACCCAGCCGGTCTTCCAGCCGGTGACCGAGAAGGTCTTGCCGACCGACGACACCGTCACCGTCCGCTCCCGCATCCCCGGCAGGGTCGCGAGCGGGACGTGCTCGGCGCCGTCGTAGGTGAGGTACTCGTAGACCTCGTCGGTGACGGCGGTGAGGTCGTGCTCGCGGCAGACGTCCGCGATCGTCTCCAGCTCGGCGCGGGTGAAGACGGTGCCCGCCGGGTTGTGCGGCGAGTTCACCAGGATCAGCCGGGTGCGGGGGCCGACGGCGGCGCGCAGCTCGCCCGGGTCGAAGGTGAAGCGGCCGTCCACCGGGCGCAGCAGCACCGGGCGCAGCGTCGCGCCCGCGAGCGCGACGGTCGCGGCGTAGGAGTCGTAGGTCGGCTCGAACGCGATCACCTCGTCGCCCGGTCCGGCGAGCGCCATGACGGACGCGGCGACGCCCTCGGTCGCGCCGACGGTGACGTACACCTCGGCCGCGGGGTCGTAGTCCAGGCCGTAGCGGGCCTTCCTCTGCTCGGCGACGGCCTCGCGCAGCTCGGGCAGGCCGGGGCCGGGCGGGTACTGGTTGCCGCCGCCGCGGATCGCCTCGACGGCCGCCTCCAGCATGGCGGGCGGCCCGTCGGTGTCGGGGAACCCCTGGCCGAGGTTGATCGCGCCGGTGGCGGCGGCGAGCGCCGACATCTCCGCGAAGATCGTCGTCCCGAAGCCCTGCATGCGCGATACGAGCGGTTCCGTCACGGCCCCACCCTAGCCAGGCGTGCAGAATGGGGGCATGCGCGTGGCACTGTGTCAGATCGAGGTCGGCGACGACCCGAAGGAGAACCTCGACCGGATGCGCGGGGCGCTCGCCGCCGCGCCGGACGCCGACCTCGCGGTGTTCCCCGAGGCGTCGCAGGTCCGGTTCGGCAACGAGCTCGCCGGCTTCGCCGAGCCCCTCGACGGCCCATTCGTCACCGCGCTGCGCGAGGCGGCCCGCGCGCACGGCACCGCCGTGATCGCCGGGGTGTTCGAGCCGGCCGGCGGCGGCCGCGTGCACAACACCGTCGTCGGGATCGAGGCCGACGGGACGCTCGCCGGCTCCTACCGCAAGCTGCACCTGTTCGACGCGTTCGGCGACCGCGAGTCCGAGCACGTCGCGCCCGGCGACCGGCCGGTCGTCCTCGACCTCGCCGGCACCCGCATCGGCATCGTGACCTGCTACGACGTGCGCTTCCCCGAGCTGGCGCGGCGGCTGGTCGACGACGGCGCGCAGATCCTGGCGGTCCCGGCGGCCTGGGCGCAGGGGGTGTTCAAGGAGGAGCACTGGACGACGCTGGTGCGGGCCCGCGCGATCGAGAACACCACCTGGGTGGTCGCGGTCGACAAGGCCCCCGACGCCTCCCGGCCGCCGCGCGGCGCGCCCGGCGGCGTCGGGCGCAGCCTGCTGGTCGACCCGATGGGCGCGGTGCTCGCCGATCTCGGGCCGTTCCCCGGGGTCCGGGTCGCCGAGCTGGACCCCGGGGTCACCGGCCGCGTCCGCGAGCGCCTGCCGTCGCTGGCGCACCGCCGCCGCGACGTCCTCTGACGCGGCGCGGTCCCGCGCGTCAGTCGGCGATGCCGACGGCCTTGCGGTGCGTGCCGGTGTTGCCGACGAAGTCCAGCAGGGCGGTCGCCACGTCCGCGCGGGCGATGCTGCGGCCGCCGCGCACGAGGCCGCCGACGGCGCTGCGGTAGGCGCCCTTGCCGGGCCGGTCCAGCAGGCGCGGCGGGCGGACGATCGTCCAGTCCAGGTCCGAGCGGCGGACGATCTCCTCTCCCTCGGCCAGGTCCAGGAAGTTGTCCCGCAGGATCCGCTGGAGCAGCGGCTTGACGGCGTACCGGGTGAAGGGCCCGTCGGCGGGGTCGTCGACCGCGCCCGCCGCGCCGACCAGCAGCAGCCGCCGGACGCCCGCGGCGGTCATGGCGGCGACCTCGCTGCGCGCGCCGTCGGCCTGGATCGTGTCCGGGCCGCGGGTGCGGGTGCCGAGCGCGCTGATGACGGCGTCGCGGCCCTTGACCAGCGGCGCGAGGGCGTCGGGGTCCAGGACGTCGGCGCGCACCACCTCGGCGCGCTCGCGCAGGCCGGCGGGCAGGCCGTCCGGGTCGCGGACGGCGGCGGTGACCTCGTGGCCCCGTTCGAGCGCCTGCCGCACGACCTCCTTGCCGATGCCGCCGGTCGCGCCGATCACGGTCAGTCGCATGGGATTCCTCCGTCCAGGGGTGTGTGAGTCTTCACTAACCCCTAGGGTGGGTGAGTACTCACCCACCCGTCAAGAGGGAACGATGAACGCACGCGAGCGCATCCTCGACGCGGCCGCCGAGATCATGCGGGGGCAGGGCGCGGCCCGCGCCACCACCAAGGAGATCGCCCGCGCCGCCGGCTACTCCGAGGCGCTGCTCTACAAGCACTTCCGCGACAAGAACGAGCTGCTGCTCAAGGTACTGAAGGAGCGGATGCCGCCGATGGGCGCCGCGCTCGTGCCCGGCGAGGGCACCGTCCGCGCCAACCTGGTCGCCACGGCCCGCGACGGGCTGCGGTTCTACCGGGAGAGCTTCCCGATGATGGCCTCGATGGCCTCGCAGCCCGCGCTCATGGCCGCGACCCGCGACGGGATGCGCTCCTACGGCGCCGGGCCGCACGAGCCCGTGCGGCGCCTCGCCGCCTACCTGGAGGCCGAGCGGGACCTCGGCCGGGTCGCGGCGGGCGCCGACCCGGCGGCGGCCGCCGCGCTGCTCCTCGGCGCCTGCTTCCAGCAGGGGTTCCTCGCCTACGTCGCCGAGGACCCGCCCGCGTCCGAGGAGGCCGCCGCCGCGCTCGTCGCGCCGCTGCTGCCCGCCCTGCTCCCGCCGGGCGCGACGCGCGGCCCGCACGATGACCCGCCGCCCGGCGGTGACTCTCGGTAACCTCGGCTCACCGACGAGGAAGGGACCGCGACGACGATGCACGCCCGCTCCGAAGGTGCCGACGCCACCGTTGACCCCGGCACGGGAGACGGCCCGCCGCCCGGCACGCCCGTCCTGGAGTACCGGGGCGACCCGGCCCTGGTGTGCGGTTTCGTCGCGGCGGAGGCCGCCCGGCACGGCGTCATCGGCAACAGCGCCGCGCTGCTGGTCATCGCCGCCGGGGACGTGGCGGCCGGGCTCGGCACCGCCGGCCGGGGCGCGACGGTGCGGGTGTGGCCGCAGCGGACGGGGCCGCGGCGCGCGGCGCTCGTCTGCCGGTTCCAGGCGCCGGCCGGGCGGGCCGTGCCGGCCCAGCGGCCGCCGGCGCACCGCCTCGGCGGCCGCGTCCAGGTGACGTGCGCGGGCCCGGTCACCACCCTGCGCCTGCCGCTCTGACGCCGCCCCGCCGGGGCCGTGTCAGCCGGTGGGCCAGCGGACGAGCTCGCCGTCCACGACGGCGGCGAGCTCCCCGGCGCCGCGGTGGTGCCAGGACGGGACGAAGCCGGGCACCGCCCCGGTGCGCTCGCCGGTGTAGGGATCCCAGACCTCCAGGCCGCCCGGCGCCGCCGCGTACAGCCGCCGGTCGTCGGCGAACAGCCGGCCGCGCGGCCCGGGGAAGGCGAGCGCCTCGTCGCCGGTGACGGTGTCGAAGACCCGGACGCCGTCCAGCATGGCGATCTCGTCCTCGCCGATCCCCCACACCGCGAGCAGGTCGCCGGCGATCCACGCCATCGGGACGTTCCACAGGTAGTGGCGCCGGCAGAGGCGCCGCAGGGAGGCGCCGTCCTCGGGCTCGCCGGGGTGGCCGTCCAGCCAGCGCTCCAGGTCCCAGGCGGCGACGACGCCGACCGGCGCCCACACCCAGCCGTCGTCGGCGACGCGGCGGCCGTCCGGGGAGACGTGCAGGGCGCCGTGGAAGTAGTCGAGCCCGCCGCCCGCGCGGTCGGTGAGGGGCGCGCCGGTCGCGGCGTCGGCGGCGTCCAGGCGGTTCCAGGCGGTGCGGTGCAGCACGACGGTGCGGCCCGCGTGCTCGGCGAACGCGAGCGAGAACGGCACCGTCTCGGGGCGGTGGTCGCCGCCGTCCAGGGTGAGGGTGACGGCGTTGGTGGCGAGGTCGACGACGGCGCCGTGCCGCCCGTGGTCGTTGACGACGGCGGCGAACGCGCCGTCGGCCGAGGCGTGCAGGGCGCGGCGCAGCGCGTGCCCGGCCCACGGCTTGCGGTCCGGCTCGGCGGGGACGGGGTCGGTGCCGACGACGCGCTGCTCGCCGGTGCCGGCGTCGAACCGCACGATCTCGCCCGCGGCGGTGAGGAGCAGCCACTGCGAGCCGGGCGCGGCGGCGATCGGGGCGACGTCCACCGGGACGCCGAGCGCGCCGGGCAGCGGGGTGCGGACGAGGCCGGCGGCCACCGGCTCGGGCCGCTCGCGGACGCCGGGCTCGCCGCGCCAGCCGACGAGCGCGCCGCCCTCCCCGTCGACCCGGTCGACGCAGCCCTCGCACGCCTCCAGCAGCACCGGGTCGCCGGCCTCGTCGCACGCCGGGCAGCACAGGTCGTACTCCAGCCCGCGCCCGCGCAGCAGCCGCAGGTGGTCCTGCTCGTCGCCCTTCGGGCCGAGCAGGTGGCGGCACAGCCGGATGTCGCCGGCATGCGCCACATGACCGCACGCGTGAACGTCCACGCGACGACCTTAACCGAGCCGGGTTTTCACCACCTTGCCCATCGCGTTCCGCGGCAGCGATTCCACCAGGTGGACGGTGCGGGGGCGCTTGTGCGCCGACAGGGAGGCGGCGACGAAGGCGATGAGCTGGGCCTCGGTGGCGCCGTCGGCGACGACGTAGGCGGTGACCTGCTCGCCGAGGTCGGCGTGCGGGGTGCCGATGACGGCGGCCTCGCGGACGGCGGGATGGGCGAGCAGCGCGTTCTCGACCTCGCCCGCGCCGATCCGGTAGCCGCCGCTCTTGATGAGGTCGGTGGAGGCGCGGCCGACGATGCGGTGCCAGCCGTCGGCGCCGATCACGGCGATGTCGCCGGTGCGGAACCAGCCGTCGGGGGTGAACGCCTGGGCGGTCGCCTCGGGCCGGTTCAGGTAGCCGTCGAACAGCATCGGCGCCCGGACCTGGAGCTCGCCGGGCGTCTCGCCGTCGTGCGCGGCGGGCGTCCCGTCCTCGGCGGCGAGGCGGGTGCGGACGCCGGGCAGCGGGAGGCCGACGTGCCCGGCGCGGCGCTCGCCGCCGGCGCGGGTGCTGACGGTGATGAGCGTCTCGGTCATGCCGTAGCGCTCGATCGGGCTCTGCCCGGTGAGCTCGGCGAGGCGCTCGAACACCGGGACGGGCAGCGGCGCGCTGCCCGACACCAGCAGCCGGGCCGAGCGGAGCGCCCGCGCGGTCCCGGGTTCGGCGGCGACCCGCGACCAGACGGTCGGGACGCCGAAGTACAGCGAGCCGCCCGCCGCCGCGTACGCCTCGGGGCGCGGCCGGACGGTGTGCACCAGCGGCGACCCGACCCGCAGCGGGCCGAGGACGCCGAGGACGAGGCCGTGCACGTGGAACAGCGGCAGCCCGTGCACGACGGTGTCGCCGGGCGTCCACGCCCACGCCTCGGCGAGCGCGTCGAGGCCGGCGGCGACGGCGCCGCGCGAGAGGAGCACGCCCTTCGGCGCGCCGGTGGTGCCCGAGGTGTAGAGGACGAACGCGGTCGCGTCCGCGGGCGGCTCGGCGTGCGCGAGCGCGCCGTCGCGGGGCAGCGCGTCGACCGGGACGAGCGGCGGCTCGCCGTCGGCGGGCTCGTGCGCGCCGCGGGCGGCGAGCACCAGGCGGGCGCCGGAGTCGCCGAGGATGTGGGCGCGCTCGGCGGGGCCGGAGTCGGGCGGCAGCGGCACCACCGGCACGCCGGCGAGCAGGCCGCCGAGAACGGCGGCGATCGTCTCCGGCGAGGCGGTCGCGTGCACCGCGACGGCGGGCGCGCCCTGGATCTCGGCGGCGACCGCCGACGCCCAGCGCAGCAGCTCGCCGCGCGACAGGCCGCGCTCGCCGACGCGCACCGCGTTCGGCAGGTCGGCGCCGGTGCCTCCGAGCAGCTCCATCAGTGGTCCCCGTCCCGCTCGTCCGGCTCGTCCAGCCAGGCCATGATGGCGTCCCCGTGCTCGCCGAGGCGCGGCGGGGCGGTGTGGGCGCGCGGCGGCGCGCCGTCGAAGCGGAGCGGCGGGCCGGGCAGCTCGACGCGGCCGAGGTCGGGGTGCTCGACCTCGACGACGAGGCCCTGCGAGCGGGTCTGCGCCCACTCGTACACCTCGCCGACCGTCCGGATCGTCCCGGCCGGCACGCCCGCCTCCGCGAGCCGGGCGAGCCACTCGGCGCGGGTGCCGGCGGCGAGGGCCCGCTCGATGTCGGCGGCGAGCTCGGCGCGGCGCTCCGTCCGGTCGGGGATCGTGGCGTAGCGGGGGTCGCCCGGGTCCAGGCCGACGAGCGGGGCGAAGCGGCGCCAGAGGTCCTGGTTGGCGACGCCGATCTGCAGGGCGCCGTCGGCGCAGGCGAACGTGCCGTAGGGGGCGAGCGAGGGGTGGTCGTTGCCGACGGGCTCGGGGTCGTCCTTGGCGACGGTCCAGCGGGTGCCCTGGAACATGTGGGCGGCGACGACCGAGGCGAGCAGCGACGTCCGCACGACGGTGCCGCGGCCGGTGCGCTCGCGCTCGTAGAGGGCGGCGAGCACGCCGGCGACGCCGTTGTGGGCGGCCAGGATGTCGGCGATGGACAGCCCGACCTTGCTCGGCGCCCCGGGCGGCCCGGTCACCGCCATGATCCCGGCCTCGGCCTGCACGATGGCGTCGTAGCCGGGGCGGCCGCCCTCGGGGCCGTCGTGCCCGAACCCGGTGATGGACAGCACGACGAGGCGGGGGTTCAGCTCGCGCAGCCGGGCGGTGCCGAGCCCGAGGCGGTCCATGACGCCGGTGCGGAAGTTCTCCACCAGCACGTCGGCGCGCCGGACGAGCCGCTCCAGCACCGCGCGGCCGGCGTCCGCCTTCAGGTCGAGCTCGATCGACTCCTTGTTGCGGTTGACCGACAGGTAGTAGGTGCTGACGCCGTCGACGAACGGCGGCCCCCAGCCGCGCGTCTCGTCGCCGGTCCCGGGCCGCTCGACCTTGATCACGCGGGCGCCGAGGTCGGCGAGCGCCATGGTGGCCTGCGGCCCGGCGACGACCCGGCTGAGGTCGACCACCACCACGCCTTCGAGCGGACCGGGCATGTCGGGGGCTCCTTCCGGCGGTTCCGCTGGAAGTATGCCGGGGTGCCCGCCGCCTCCCCCACCTGGCCCGCCCTCGCCGCCCGCGCCCTCGCCCGGCCGCCGTCGGTCGGGCCGGTCCGGCTGGTCGCGGTGGACGGGCCGAGCGGCGCGGGCAAGTCGACGCTCGCGGCGCGCCTCGCCGCCGCGCTCGGCGGCGCCCCGCTCGTCGGCGCCGACGACTTCCCGGTGCCGTGGGACGCCGACCCGCTCGCCTGGTGGGCGCCGTTCCGCGCCGCCGTCCTGGACCCGCTCGCCGCCGGGCGGCCCGGCCGGCTGCGCCGCTACGACTGGCGGAGCGGCGCCCACGGGCCGGCGGAGGAGGTCCCGCCGGCGCCGGCGCTCGTCGTCGAGGGGGTCGGCGCGGCCTGGCGGGGGTCGCCGGCGGCGCTGCGGATCTGGGTGGACGCGCCGCGCGCCGTCCGCCGCGCCCGCGCGCTCGCCCGCGACGGCGCCGCCCACGCGGCGGCGTGGGACGCCTGGGCCGGGCGCGAGGCCGCGCACTTCGCCGCCGACCGCACCCGCGACCGCGCCGACGTCCTGCTGGACGGCACCGCCCTTCCCGGCGGCACCGCCCTTCGGGACCCGGCGGGATGTGCCAAGCTGGACGCCGTCCGAACCGCCGACACCAGCATGGAGAACCGCAGCATGGCGCTTGAACGGCCTGAGATCGACTTCCCCGAGGGCCAGCCGTCCCCCTACCTCGACATCACCGACCTCACCGTCGGCGACGGCGCGGAGGCCACCAAGGGCTCCACCGTCTCGGTGCACTACGTCGGGGTCTCCTTCTCCACCGGCGAGGAGTTCGACGCGTCCTGGAACCGCGGCGAGGCGTTCGCCTTCCCGCTCGGCGCCGGCCGCGTCATCAAGGGCTGGGACATGGGCGTGGAGGGCATGAAGGTGGGCGGCCGCCGCAAGCTGGTCATCCCGCCGCACCTGGCCTACGGCGACCGCAGCCCGAGCCCGGCGATCAAGCCCGGCGAGACGCTGATCTTCGTGGTGGACCTGCTCGGCGTGAGCTAGCGTCCACGCGCGTCAAGGGCGGGCAAACGGAGGCCGAAATCCCCTCCGCTTGCCCGCCCGGCCGTTTCCCCGGGCGGCCGCGTCGGTATCGGTCGTACATGATCCAGGCGCGCGGGCTCACCAAGAGGTACGGACACCGGACCGCCGTCGACCACGCCGACTTCACCGTGCGGCCCGGCCACGTCACCGGCTTCCTCGGCCCGAACGGCGCCGGCAAGTCGACCACGATGCGGATGATCCTCGGCCTGGACCGGCCCACCTCCGGCGACGTCACCGTCGGCGGGCGCCGCTACCCCGAGCTCGGCGCGCCGCTCCGCGAGGTCGGGGCGCTGCTGGACGCCAAGGCCGTCCACCCGGGCCGGAGCGCCCGCAACCACCTGCGCTGCCTGGCGCAGAGCAACGGCATCCCCGAGCGGCGGGTGGACGAGGTCCTCGCCCTGGTCGGGCTGGAGAGCGTCGCGGGCAAGCCCTCGCGCGGGTTCTCGCTCGGCATGGGCCAGCGCCTCGGCATCGCCGCCGCGCTGCTCGGCGACCCGCCGGTGCTGATGTTCGACGAGCCGGTGAACGGCCTGGACCCCGAGGGCATCCTGTGGATCCGCAACCTGATGCGGAACCTGGCCGCCGAGGGCCGCACGGTGTTCGTGTCCAGCCACCTCATGTCGGAGATGGCACTGACCGCCGACCACCTCGTCGTCATCGGCCGCGGCCGGATCCTCGCCGACACCGGGATGCGCGACTTCATCGACGCCAACGCCACCAGCCACGTGCTGGTGCGCACCCCGCAGGCCGGGCACCTCGGGCCGCTGCTCGCCGCCCGCGACTGGCGGGTGGAGGTCGAGGCCGACCAGGCGCTCCGCGTCTACGGCGCGAGCGCGGACCAGATCGGCGACGTCGCCGCCGACCACGGGTTCCGGCTGCACGAGCTGTCGCCCGTGCAGCCGTCGCTGGAGGAGGCGTTCATGCAGCTCACCGGCGACACCGTCGAGTACCACGCGGGCGGCCCGGCGCGGCCCGCCGCCGGTTCCGGGGACGGCCCACCGGCGGCGGGCGGCGGCCTGCCGCAGGCGCCGCCACCGCCCCCGCCGACGATCGGGGACGACCTGCACGGAGGAGGGCACCGCGCATGAGCACCGCGACCACCGCCACCGCGGGCACCGCCGAGCCGGATCCGGGGCGGCCGCGCGCGTCCTTCGCCGACGTGCTCCGCTCGGAGTGGACGAAGATCATCACGGTGCCGTCCACGTTCTGGACGCTGCTCGCCGGCTCCCTCGTCGTCATCGGCTTCTCGGTGCTGTGGGCGTTCGCGTTCACCAGCACCTATGACCAGCTCTCGCCCGACGCCCGCGCCGACGTCGCCCCGACCTCGCCCATGCAGATCGCGTTCTACTTCGGCATGGTGATCTTCGGGGTGCTGGGGGTGCTCGTCGTCACCGCCGAGTACACGACCGGGATGATGCGCACCTCGCTCACCGCCGTCCCGCGCCGTCCGGTGTACCTGGCGGCCAAGGCGCTGGTGCTCGGCGGGGTGGTGCTGGTCGTCGGGGAGGCCGTGTCGTTCCTGTCGTTCTTCCTCAGCCAGGCGGTGCTGGCGACCAAGGACATCAGCGGCTCGCTCGGCGACCCCGGCGTGCTGCGCGCCGTGGCGGGCGGCGGCGTCTACCTGGCGCTGATCGCGCTGATGGCGCTCGGCATCGGCGTCATCGTCCGGCACACCGCGGGCGCGGTCGTCGTGGTGTTCATCGTGCTGTTCGTCCTCGGCATCGTCGGCGGGTTCCTGCCGGGGCAGTGGGGCGAGACGGTCGCGAAGTACCTGCCGTCGAACGCCGGCAGCGCGATCCTGGTGCCGGTCGAGCAGTCGGGGGTGCTGCCGCCCTGGCAGGGCCTCGCGGTGTTCGCGCTCTACACCGCCGTCGTCTGCGCCGCCGCCCTGGCGGTCTTCCAGTCCCGGGACGCCTGAGCGGATGCGGGGCCTCGTCACCGCCTGGCGGGCCGGCTGCGGCCTCCTCGCCCTCGGGACGGTCGCGGTCGCCTACGCCTTCCGCAGGCCGGGCCTCGACGCGGTGGACTTCTGGAGCTACTGGACCAACCTCAGCAACTGCCTCGGCGGCCTGGTGCTGCTCGCGGGCGCGCTGCCGGGACGGCGCGGCGGCGCGGCCCTGGACCGGCTGCGCGGCGCCGCCGCCCTCTACCTGGCGATCACCGGCGTCGTGTACGCGCTGCTGCTCGGCGGCGAGGTCGCCAACTGGCCGGGCTGGGTGCAGCACCGCCTCATGCCCGTGGCCCTGCCGCTCGACTGGCTGCTGTTCACCCCGGTCCGGCGGCTGCCGCCCTGGCGGACGCTGCTGGCGTGGCTGGCGGTGCCGCTCGGCTACCTCGGCTACGTGCTGGCGCACGGCGCGCGGACGCGCTGGTACCCCTACCCGTTCCTGAACGCCGACCGGTACGGCTACCCGGCCGTCGCGGGGTACGCGCTGCTGCTCGCCGGGATCTTCACGGCGGCGGCCGCGGCGCTGCTGGTCTGGGCGGACCTGCGGCGGCGCCTGCTGCGGCTCGGGAAGCGGCTCGCCGGGGTGCCGTCCTGGGTCCGCGAGACGTCCTGACGGGCGGGCCGCCGGCACCCCACCCTTGTTAGGTTAGGCATACCTAAGTTACCGTTCGGGGTGTTCGAGGACCGTCCTACCCGACGGGCCGCCGGCGGCGGCGCAGGCCGGCGCGGCCGGCCGCCCGGGAACCCCGAGGTGATGAGCAGTGCCCGCCTCCCCCCTGTCGGCCGACTACCGGCCGATCGCCAACCTCGACCCGCACCACCTGGAGGTGTTCCTGCTCCAGGTCGGCGGCCTGCTGCTGCTGGCGTTCGCGCTCGGCCGGATCGCCGTCCGGCTCGGGCTTCCCCCGATCGTCGGCGAGCTGACGGCGGGCGTGCTCGCCGGGCCGTCGGTGCTCGGCCACCTGCTGCCGGGGTTCAGCGGCTGGATCCTGCCGCACGAGGTCGAGCAGATGCACCTGCTGGACGCCGTCGGGCAGCTCGGCGTGCTGCTCCTCGTCGGGCTCACCGGCGCGCATCTGGACCTCGGCCTGGTGCGGCGGCGCGGCGCGACCGCGGCGCGGGTGAGCGGGTTCGGGATCGTCGTGCCGCTCGCGCTCGGCGTCGCCTGCGGGCTGCTGCTGCCCGCGACGCTCGTCCCGGACGGCGTCGACCGGGGCACGTTCGCGCTGTTCCTCGGCGTCGCGCTCGGCATCAGCGCCATCCCCGTCATCGCCAAGACCCTCCTCGAACTGCGCATGCTGCACCGCGACGTCGGGCAGCTCACCCTCTGCGCCGTCACCATCGACGACCTGATCGGCTGGATCCTGCTGTCGGTCGTGTCGGCGATGGCGACGACCGGCGTCCAGACCGGCGGGGTGCTCTGGGCCGTCGCCAAGGTCGCGCTCGTGCTCGCCCTCGCGCTGCTCGCCGGGCCGCTCGCCCGCCGGGCGTTCCGCACGGTCCGCCCGCGGCTCGGCGACGCCGCCTGCTCGGCGATCGTGGTCGGGCTCGTCCTGCTCGCCGCCGCCGGGACGCAGGCGCTCGGGCTGGAGGCGGTGTTCGGCGCGTTCCTCGCCGGCGTCGTGCTCGGCGGCCCCGACGGGGTCGGCCGGATGCCCGCGCTGGACGCGGCCGTCATGAACGTGCTCGCGCCGGTGTTCTTCGTGACGGCGGGCCTCCGCATGGACCTCACCGCGCTCGCCCGCCCCGTCGTCCTGCTCGCCGCGGCGGTGCTGCTGGCGTCGGCGATCGCCGGCAAGTTCGCCGGCGCCTACGCCGGGGCGCGGCTCAGCCGGCTCGGGCACTGGGAGGGCCTCGCGCTCGGCGCCGGGATGAACGCGCGCGGCGTCATCGAGGTGGTCATCGCGATGGTGGGGCTCCGGCTCGGCGTGCTGCCGCCGGAGATGTACACCGTGATCGTGCTGATCGCGGTGGTCACGTCGGTGATGGCGCCGCCGGTCCTGCGCCGCTCGATGGCGCACCTGGAGGAGTCCGACGAGGAGCGCGAGCGCGGCCGTCCCGCCGCGGTCCGCGAGCCCGCCGGGACGGCCTCCCCCGCCTGACGGGCGGCGGCCCCGGGGAGGCGGCGGGCCTCCCCGGGGCGCCCGGTCAGGCGGTGGTGCGGGTGATGGTGACGGCGGAGTCCAGCGTGAACCCGCCGGTGAAGGTGAGCGTCCCGCCGGTGGTCACCCCGGGGCAGCCGACCGAGCCGTCGGCGTTGGTGTTGGTGTAGGCGTGGGCGACCGCGCCGGTGTACTTCAGGACGCGGGTGCCGTTGGTGTACGTGGCGGTGATCTTGTCGAAGTCGAAGCGGCAGTCGTCGGCGAGGAAGGAGATGCCGATGGGGACGCTCTTCTTGCCGATCAGGCTGGTGGTGCCGGTCGCCGCGTCGTAGCCGGTCGGGCTGTAGTAGACGACGCCGATACTGGCGATGGTGCCGCCGAGGAGCATGCCCTGCTCGCCGTTGGGGCCCTTGCACGCCGTCGCGCTGGTCGCGGCCGTGTAGTCGGCCTTGGCGAGCAGCGGGGACGCGGCGGTGGACGTCACGGAGGCCAGCGTGCCCTGCTGGTACGCCTCCGCGCAGGTGAAGATCGTCTTGCCGGCGGCGTTCCTGGCGGTGAGGCCGGCGGTCGTGGTCGAGGCGTAGCGGCCGTCGGCGGCGGGGTTGACGACCTTCCAGGTCGTCGTGGCGGCGTGCGCGGCCGGGGCGGCGAGCGCGAGCGGCGCGGCGGCGGCCGCCGCCAGGGCGAGGGCGCGGGTCGGGGCGGGCGGGCGCGCAGGGGTGGGGCGCATGGCGAACCTCCTCGGCCCGCGGGGCGGGCGCGTCAGGGAAGATCAACTGGCCGGACCGCGCCAACCTAGCCCGGCCCGCCCCACAAGATCAACAACTTGCTTGCGGACGCAACCTTCCTTGCGCCCGCCCCTCCCCCGCTCCCCGCCCGGCTCAGGTGCCGGTGGCGTGCCGGACGTGGCGGCGCGACAGCGGCACGACCAGCGGCGTCCCGGTGACGGGGTCGGGGACGACCTCGCAGGGCAGCCCGAACACCGCCTCGATCAGCTCGGGCGTCGCGACGTCGGCGGGCGGGCCCTGCGCGACGACCGCGCCGTCGCGCATCGCGACCAGGTGGGTGGCGTAGCGGCAGGCGTGGTTCAGGTCGTGCAGGACGGCGACGAGCGTGCGGTCGCGGTCCTCGTGCAGCCCGGCGCAGAGGTCGAGCACGTCGATCTGGTGGGCGATGTCGAGGAACGTCGTCGGCTCGTCCAGCAGCAGGATCGGGGTCTCCTGCGCCAGCACCATCGCGAGCCACACCCGCTGGCGCTGACCGCCCGACAGCTCGTCCACGGGACGCTCGGCGAGCGCGGCGGTGTCGGTGGCGGCGAGGGCGCGGGCGACGGCGTCCTCGTCCTCGGCGGTCCAGCCGCGCAGCGGGCGGCGGTGCGGGTGGCGGCCGCGCGACACCAGGTCGGCGACGGTGATCGCCTCGGGGGTGACCGGCTGCTGGGCGAGCAGCCCGAGGGTGCGGGCGACCTGCTTGGACGGCAGCCGGGCGATGTCGGCGCCGTCCAGCAGGACGGTCCCGGCGCGGCGCGCGAGGACGCGGGCCAGGGTGTGCAGCAGCGTGGACTTGCCGCAGGCGTTCGGGCCGACGATCACGGTGAACGAGCCGTCGGGGATCTCCAGGTCGAGTCCCTCGATGACGGTCCGCCCGCCGTGGCCGGCCGCCAGGTCGCGGGCGGCGAGCCGGGTGCGCGGCGCGGGCGGGTGCGGGTCAGGCACGTCCGGCCCTCCATTCGGTGAGCATGAGCCAGCCCAGGTAGACGCCGCCGACGAAGCCGGTCATGACGCCGACGGGCAGCTGGGTGGGGGCGATCAGCCGCTGCGCGGCGATGTCGCTGGCGGACAGCAGGACCGCGCCCATGAGGGCGGCGGCCGGCAGGTTCGGGCCGGGGGCCCGGGTGAGGCGCTTGGCGAGCTGCGGCGCGGCGAGCGCGATGAAGGCGACGGGCCCGGCGGTCGCGGTGGCGGCGGCGGTGAGCGCCACCCCGACCGCCATGATCGCCAGGCGGGACCGCTCGACCCGCACGCCGAGGGCGCCCGCCGTCGGGTCGCCGAGCTCCAGCATCCGCAGGTCGCGGGCGAGCAGCGCCGCGCACGGCAGCAGCAGCGCCAGCACGGCGAGGAGCGGCCGGAGGCTCTCCCAGCCGCGCGCGTTCAGGCTGCCGACGAGCCACGCCGACGCGCTCTGCGCCGCGTTCACCTCGGCGCGGCTGAGCAGGAAGGCGTTCAGCGCCTCCAGCATGGCGCTGATGCCGATGCCGACGAGGACGAGCCGGAGGCCGTGCACGCCGTCGCGGAACGCCAGCAGGTAGACCGCGAGGGCGGTGAGCAGGCCGCCGCCGACGGCGCCGCAGGCGATCTGCAGGGCGCCGCCGCCGAACAGCAGGATCGCCACGATGCCGCCGGACGCCGACCCGACGGTGAACCCGACGATGTCGGGGCTGCCGAGCGGGTTGCGGGTGATGCTCTGGAAGATGGCGCCGCCGAGGGCGAGGGCGGCGCCGACGGCGCAGCCGGCCAGCACGCGCGGGAGCCGCAGGTCCATGACGATGAACCCGGCGCCGGGCGGGCCGCCGCCGAACAGCGTCGCGACGACCTGGCCGGGGCTGAGCGCGAAGTCGCCGATCCCGAGCGCCGCCACCACGACGCCGGCGAGGACGGCGGCGAGCAGCGCCGTCACGGCGGCCGGGCGGGCGCGCGGCCGCGCCGGGCGGCGCCGGACGGGCGCGGGCGCGGCGGGGGCGGGGGCCGGGGCGGTCACAGCTCGGCCACCTTGCGCCGCCGCACCAGCAGGATGAACACCGGCGCGCCGACGAACGCGGTGACGACGCCGGCCTCCAGCTCGCCGGGCCGGGCGACGACGCGGCCGGCGACGTCGGCGGCGAGCAGCACGACGGGCGCGAGCAGCATCGACACCGGCAGCACCCACCGCTGGTCGGGGCCGGTGAACAGGCGGACGGCGTGCGGCACCATCAGCCCGACGAAGGTGATCGGGCCGATCGCGGCGGTGGCGGCGCCGCAGAGCACCGTCACCGCGACGAGCGTGGCGAACCGGACGCGGCCGGGGTTCACGCCGAGGGCGCGGCCCGCCTCGTCGCCGAGGGCGAGCGCGTTCAGCCGGGCGCTCAGCGACACCCCGACGACGGCGGCGGCCGCGATGAACGGCGCGACGATCGCGACCTCGCGGCCGTTCGCGGCGGCGAGCGACCCGACCGTCCAGAACCGCAGCCGGTTCGCCGAGTCGTTGTCGACGAGGGTGAGGGCGGCGGTGAGGGAGGCCAGCACCGCCGACGTCGCCATCCCGGCGAGGACGAGGCGGACGGGGGTGGCGCGGCGGGCCCCGCCGCCGCGCCCGAGCGCGTACACGATCGCGGTGGCCAGGGCGGCGCCGGCGAACGCGAACCAGAGCGTGGAGCCGGCGCCGGCGGCGGGCAGCACCGTCCCGGCGGCGACGACGGCGGCCGCGGCGCCGGCGTTCACGCCGAGCAGCCCGGGGTCGGCGAGCGGGTTGCGGCTGAGCGCCTGCATGAGCGCGCCGGCGAGGCCGAGCGCGGCGCCCGCCGCGACGCCGAGCAGGGTGCGCGGCACGCGCCGGTCCCACACCACCAGGGCGTCGTCGGAGCCGTCGCGGTGCAGCAGCACCCGCCAGACCTCGCCGGGCGCGATGCCCTTGGCGCCGACGGCGAGGCTGAGCAGCGCGACGGCCCCGAGGAGCGCCGTGAGGACGGCGACCGCCGCGAGGCCGCCCCTGTTGCGGCCCCTGGCAAGGGTCGTGCGCATCAGTCCAGGCCGTCGTGGTGGTCGTGGTCGGCGACGCCGGCCTTCCAGTAGCCGTCGATGTCGGCCTGCTCCTTGGGCAGGCCGATCTCGTTGCGGACGAAGCGGCGGATCGGCTTCAGCGTGGTCGCCTCGGCGCCGAACCAGGCGTAGCCGTCGCCGGCGGGCGGGCGGAAGCCGCGGACGGCCTCCTCCAGGGCGCCGCTCCGCCCGGCGCGGGCGCCGTCCCGGTGCACCCAGGTGAGGGTGACGTCGGCGTCGCTGCGCAGCTCCTGCTCCTCCTGCGGGCCGGCGACCTCGGCGAACGCGAACGCCGGGACGCCGGCGGGCAGCGCCTCCAGCCAGCGGCCGAGGGCGGGCAGGCCGGTCTCGTCGCAGCCGAGCAGGTACCAGTCCCACACGTAGGGGACGATCTCCGAGCCGCGCGGGCCGAGCACGCCGACGAGGTCGCCGGGCGCCGCCTTCGCCGCGAACGAGGAGCCGGGGCCGTCGCCGTGCAGGACCATGTCGACGTCGAGTTCCTGCGCGTCCGGCCGGTGGTAGCGGACGGTGTAGTCGCGCATGATCGGCTCGGGGGCGCCGGGGAGCGGGTCCTCCAGGCTGTCGGCGCGGATGCGGGGCGGGACGGGCACGGGGTCGTCGCCCTGCGCGAAGTACAGCTTGACGTGGTCGGCGGGCGCCATCTCGTGGAACCCGTCGAGGGCGGGGCCGCCGAGGGTGACGCGGACCATCGCGGGCGTGAGCCGCTCGACCCGCCTGACCTCGGTCAGCCGCGGCGTGAGCGGGTGCTCGACGATGCGGACGCGCCGGTCGGTGAGGGGCATGTTCAGGGCCTTTCGGTGGTGGGTGCCGGCCGCGCGCCCGCGGCCGCCGCTTCGGTGGTGGTGCCGTCCGCGACGCGGACGGTGCGCGCGAGCAGCTCGACGGTCGCCGGCCGGTGCGCGATGACGACGAGGGTCCGCTCGGCGCACAGCTCGCCGATGGCCCGCTCGACCCAGCCCGCGGTGGCGGGGTCGATGTCGGCGGTCGCCTCGTCCAGGACGAGCACGGCGGGGTCGATGAGGGCGGCGCGGGCGAGGCCGATGAGCTGCCGCTCGCCGGCCGACAGGCGCTCGCCGCGGACGCCGACGCCGGTGTCCAGGCCGTCCGGCAGGCCGTCGGCCCAGGCGCGCAGCCCGAGCCGGTCGACGGCGGCGGCGATCTCGGCGCGTCCCGGGGAGCCCGGCACGAGCGCGAGGTTGTCGGCCACGCTGCCGGTGACGATGTGGACCTCCTGCGGGACGAGCGCGATGAGCCGGCTGAGGACGGGGCCGGGCAGCTCTCGCAGGTCGGTCCCGCAGTAGGTGATCCGGCCCGTGTCGGGCCGGTAGAGGCCCGCGAGGAGCTTGCCGAGGGTCGTCTTGCCCGATCCGGTGACGCCGACGACGGCGACGCGGTCGCCGGGCGCGAACGCGAGGTCCACCCCGCGCAGCACCGGCGTGCCGTCCAGGTACCCGAAGGCGACGCCCTCGGCGCGCAGCTCGCCGCGCGGCGGCGGGTCGGCGTCGGCCGCCGCGCCCGCGTCGGCGCGGTGCGCGCCGGGCGATTCCAGCAGGTCCAGGAGGCGGGCGAGGCCGGTGCGGGCGGTCTGGAGCTCGCCGATGAGCTGGGAGCCGTCGCCGAGGCCCTCGAAGAGGGTGCGGCTGGCCAGCACGAACACCACGACGGCGCCGATGCCGAGGCTGCCCTGCGCGGCGAGCCAGGCGCCGAGGCCGAGCAGCACGGCGAGGGCGGCGCCCTCGATGAGGCTGACGACCTCGATGCTCACCTCGACGCGCGCGGTGCGGCGGGCGGCGGCGACGACGGCGCGGTTCTCGCGGCGGACCCGGCCGAGCCAGGCCGGCAGGGCGCCGCTGGTCTGGAGCAGCTCGCGGGCGGTGAGCGTCTCGGTGAGGGTGGCGGCGACGGTCGCCTCGGCGGCGGCCTGCCCGCCGAACGCCTCCTCGGCGCCGCGCCGGAAGGAGCGGAGCGCGAGCAGCGCGGGCGGCACGAACACGACGGCGACGACGAGGGTGAGCAGCCACGAGTAGGCGACGAGCGTCACCGCGGTCAGCAGCAGCGTCGCGGAGATGACGACGAGGTTCGGCAGGTCGCGGCGGACGAACAGGGCGAGCTCGGCGACCTCGCCGGTGGTGCGGCGCAGCAGGTCGCCGGTGCGGTGGGCCTCCAGGAACCGCAGCGGCGCGTGCGCGAGGCGCTCCACGGCCCGCTCGCGCAGGTCGCGGACGACGCGCTCGCCGGCGCGCATCAGCAGCAGCTCGCTCCAGCGGGCGAGGCCGATCTGCGCGACGACGGCGACCGCGAGCGCGATGACGGTGGCGGTGAGGGCGCCGCGGTCGCGGGCGACGATGGCGTCGGCGGCGCGGCCGACGAGCGGCGGCAGCGCGGCGACGGTCGCGGCGCAGGCCAGCACGACCAGCAGCGTCCCGGCGAGCGCGGCCCGGTGCGGCCGCAGGTAGGGCAGGACGCGCCGGAAGACGTGCTTCTCGGGCGCCTGCTCGGCGAGCATGACGGTCTCAGCCATCGCCGTCCCCGTCCCGTCCGGCCGGGGCCAGTTCGACGACGCGGTCGGCGGCGGCCATGACGGCGGCGCGGTGCGTGACGAACACGACCGAGGTGCCGGGGGCGCGGCGCGCGAGCCGGTCCAGGATGCGCTGCTCGGTGCCGGGGTCCAGGGCGGAGGTGACGTCGTCCAGCAGCAGCACGCCGCCGTCGCGGCCGCCGGCGTGCAGCAGGGCGCGGGCGAGCGCGAGGCGCTGCACCTGCCCGCCCGACAGGCCGGATCCGCCCTCGCCGAGCTCGGTGCCGTAGCCGCCGGGCAGGGCGGTGACGTCGTCGTGGACGCAGGCGTCCCGGCAGGCCGCCTCCAGGGCGCCGTCGTCCGCGTCGCGGCCGAGGCGCAGGTTGTCGGCGACGGTCCCCGACAGCAGGACGGGCCGCTGCGGGACGGTGACGACGGTCTCGCGGAGGCCCGCCAGGCCGAGGCGCCGCACGTCGGTGCCGGCCCAGGTGACGGCGCCCTCGGCGGGGTCGTCGAGACGGGCGAGGAGGCGCAGCAGGGTGGACTTGCCGGCGCCGGTCGGGCCGGTGACCGCGACGAACTCGCCGGGCGCGACCGCCAGGTCGAACGGGCCGAGCGGGTCGCGGCCGTCGCGGTGCACGGCGGCGCCCGACACCGCGAGCGTCCCGCCCGCGGCGGCCGGCTCGGGGTCGGCGGGGTCGGCGACGGTGGGCTCCAGCGCGAGGATCTCCTCGACGCGGCGGGCCGACACGGCGGCGTTGCCGCGGTCGACGAGCCGGTCGACCAGGACGGTCACCGCGAGGGTGAAGGTGCCCATCCAGACGGTGAACGCGACGAGGCCGCCGACGGTGATGTCGCCGTTCAGGGCGGCGTAGCCGCCGAACGCGACGCCGGCGGCGACGGCGAGGCGCGGCACGGCCGGGCCGAGCGCCGCCCACGCCGACTGGATGCGGGCGACGGCGCCGGTGAGTTCGGCGACGTCGGCGCTGTGCGCGTGGTGGCGCTCCAGCAGGACGGGCGCGCCGCCGATGCCGCGCACCGCCGCGCCCGCCGACAGCAGGTCCTCGACGGCGTCGGCGCGGGCGGCGTGCGCCTCGGCGAGCCGGTCCCCGGCCCGCTCGTAGGGGCCGGGGAACACCAGGTTCACCACCGCCAGCAGCGGGATCATCGCGACGGTGACGAGCAGCAGCGCGGGGTCGAGCGCGGCGACGCCGGGCAGCACGATCGCGAACGTGGCGGCGATGACGGCCCAGACGGGCAGCCCGTACACCCACATGCGGATCTGGTCGATGTCGCGGGTGGCGCGCATCGACAGGTCGCCGTGCCCGTAGCCGGCGAGCGCGGCGCGGTCGAGGCGCGCCAGGTGCGCGGTGAGGCGCTCGCGGAGGGCGGCGCCGGTGCGGGCCTCGGCCATCCGGGCCTGCCACTGCCAGGCGGCGAGCGCGGCGAACTGGACGACGGCGAGGCCGGCGGCGGCGAGCGCCCACCGCAGCGTCGCGCCCCGGTCCCCGGCGACGATGCCGTCGTCCAGGGCGCGCTGCACGCACCAGGGGATGGCGAGCAGCGTCACCTGCCGGACGAGGCCGCCCGCGGTCGCGGCCGACACCGGCCGCCACTGGTCGCGGACGCAGGAGCGCAGCAGGCCGGCGCTCACACCCGATCCCGCTGGAGGCTGCGCGGCCGCAGGTCGGTCCAGGCGCGCTCGACGTGGTCGAGGCACTCGGCGCGCCCGGCGGGGCCGTGCACGACGGCCCAGCCGGCGGGGACGTCGGCGAAGTAGGGCCACAGCGAGTGCTGGCCCTCGTCGTTGGCGACGACGAGGAAGGTGCCGTCGGGGTCGTCGAACGGGTTGCTCATCGGTGTCCTCCGGAGTGGGCGGCGAGGTGGTCGGCGACGACGGCGCCGATCGCGGCCAGCGGGCCGGCGTCGAGCATGTCGTCGTGGGCGCAGTCGACCGGGTGGACGCGGACGTCCCCGGTGACGTGCGGGCCCCACAGGGCGGGGTCGAGGGCGGCGTCGGCGGTCGCGGTGAAGCAGACGGCGGAGCCGTCGAGCACGCCGAGGTCCAGCGGCAGCGTGACCGACTCGTGGACGGTGCCGGCGATGCGGCGCAGCGTCGCCGCGTCGAACGACGACAGCGGCCCGTCGCCGGCGGCGAGGGTCGCGACCGCCTCGTCCAGGGTGGCGGCGGTGGCGCCGGGGTGGCCGGTGACGCGCAGCAGGAACGTCGCGGCGTCGGCCTCGGTGACGCCGGCGGGGTCGGTCTCGTCGCGCGGGTAGGCGTCCAGCAGGGCGAGCAGCGCGACCTCGCGGCCGGCGTCCTGGAGGGCGGTGGCGGTCGCGTGGGCGAGCTGCCCGCCGTAGGACCAGCCGAGCAGCCGGACCGGCCCCTCGGGCTGGACGGCCCGCACGCGCGCCGCGTAGTGGCGGCCGAGGTCGGCGATCGAGGCGGCCGGGACGTGCGCGCCGCCGAGGCGCGGCGCCTGGAGCCCGTACAGCGGCACGTCGGCGGGCAGGTGCTCGGCGAGCCCGGCGTAGTTCCAGCTCAGCCCGGTCGTGGCGGGCAGGCAGAACAGCGGGACGCCGTCGCCGGGCCGCAGCGTGAGGACCGGGTCGAACGGGCCGGTGCCGGTCCCGGCGTCGGGGGGCGCGCCCGCGGCGACCTCGGCGAGCGCGGCGACGGTCGGGGCGGTCAGCACCTCGCTCACCGCGATGCGGACGCCGAGCACCGTCCGCACCCGGCCGACGAGCCGCATCGCCAGCAGCGAGTGGCCGCCGAGGGCGAAGAAGTCGTCGTCGACGCCGACCTCGGGGACGCCGAGGACGTCGGCGAACACCGCGCAGAGCGTCGCCTCCAGCGGGGTGCGCGGCGGCCGGGACGCGGCGACCGGCTCGGGGTCGGGCAGCGCGCGGCGGTCGAGCTTGCCGTTGACGGTGAGCGGCAGGCGCGGCAGCACCGCGTAGGCGCCCGGCACCATGTGCCGGGGCAGCCGGACGGCGAGCGCGGCGCGGACGGCGGCCGGGTCGACGTCCGCGCCCGCGGCGGGCACCAGGTAGGCGACGAGGCGCTTCAGGCCGCGGTGCTCGCCCGCGACGACGGCCGCCTGCGCGATCTCGGGCCGGGCGGCGAGGGCGCTCTCGATCTCGCCGAGCTCCACCCGGTACCCGTTGATCTTCACCTGGTCGTCGGTGCGGCCGAGGTAGTCCAGGAGGCCGTCGTTCCGCCAGCGGACGAGGTCGCCGGTGCGGTACATCCGCTCCCCCGGCGCCCCGAAGGGGTTGGCGACGAACCGCTCGGCGGTGAGGGCGGGGCGGTCGAGGTAGCCGCGCGCCATGCCGACGCCCGCGATGTACAGCTCGCCGGGCACGCCGACGGGGACCTGCCGCATCCGCTCGTCCAGGACGTGCGCCCTGGTGTTCCAGATCGGCCGCCCGACGGTGGACGTGGCGCTGTCGGTCGTGCCGCCGCCGAGCGTGTTGATCGTGTACTCGGTCGGGCCGTACAGGTTGTAGCCGAGGACCCGGTCCGTGTCGCGGAGCGCCGTCCACAGCTTCTCGGGGACGGCCTCGCCGCCGAGCAGCACGAGCGGCGGGCGCGGATCGTCGAGGAGGCCGCGGTCCAGCAGCTCGCCCGCGTAGGAGGGGGTGACGTTGATGACGTCGATGCGGTGGCCGCGCAGGTAGCGGATGAGGTCGTCGGGGTCGCGGCGCAGTTCTTCGCCGAGCACGTGGACCTCGTGGCCCTCGATGAGCCAGAGGAGTTCCTCCCACGACATGTCGAAGGAGAACGAGACGGTGTGCGCGATGCGGAGCCGACGACCGTTCTCGGCCTCGATCACCGGCGCGAAGATCGCCTCCCGGTGGTTGAACTGCATGTTCGTCAAGCCCCGGTAGGGCGTGACGACACCCTTGGGGCGACCGGTCGAACCCGAGGTGTAGATCACGTACGCCGGACGGTCCAGACCGACCGGGGCGATGCGCTCGGCGTCGGTGACGGTGTCGCCGGACAGAGCGGCCAGTTCCTCGACGGTGGCGGGCGCGTCCAGGACGACCGTCATGGCGGCGTCGGGGAGCACGCTGGCCAGAGCCTCGGTGGTGAGCAGGCAGAGCGGGCGGGCGTCGTCCATCATGAACGCCAGCCGCTCGGCCGGATAGTCGAGCTCCAACGGCAGGTACGCGGCGCCCGTCTGGAGGACGGCGAACAGGGCCGCGACCATGTCCGCCGAACGCGGCAACCCCAGCGCGACCACCGTCTCAGGACCGGCGCCCCGCGCGATCAGCAGCCGCGCCAGCCGGTTCACCCGCGCCGACAGCTCCGCATACGACACCCGCTCATCACCGAACACCAGCGCCGTCGCCTCCGGCGACCGTCCCGCCCGCTCCTCCAGCAGATCCGCGACCGTCACGTCCGGAACCTCGCGCTCGGTGGCGTTCCAGCCCGCGATGAGCGCGGACTCGGCGCCGGTGAGCAGGTCGACGTCGCCGATGGGACGGTCGGGGTCGGCGGTGACCTGGTCGAGGAGGGCCTCCAGGCGGGCGAGCAGCAGCTCGGCGGTGGAGGCGTCGAACAGGTCCGCGGCGTATTCGAGGGCGAACTCCATGCCATCGGCGCCCGCGTACTCGATGACGTTGAGGTCGAGGTCGAACTTGGCGGCGCCGGTGCCGAACGGCTCGGGCCGGGTCTCCAGACCGAGCAGGCTGTCGTTGCCGCCCGAGAGGTTCTGGTAGCCGAGCATCACCTGGAACAGCGGGTGCCGGGCGAGCGACCGGGGCGGGTTCAGCACCTCGACGAGGCGCTCGAACGGCATCTCGGCGTTGGCGTACGCGGCGAGGTCGAACCGCTTCACGCGGTCGACCAGCTCGGCGAACGTCGGGTCGCCGGCGGCGTCGACGCGGAGCACCAGGGTGTTGACGAAGAACCCGACGAGGCCCTGGAGGGCGTCGTCGTCGCGGCCGGCCGAGGGGCTGCCGAGCGGGATGTCGTCGCCGGCGCCGAGGCGGTGCAGCAGGGCGCCGAGGGCGGCCTGCATGACCATGAAGGTGGTGGCGCCGGTCGCCGCCGCCGTCGCGCGGATCCGGGCGACGAGCGGTTCGGGCAGGACGCGCTCCACGGTGTCGCCCCGGTAGCTGGCGACGGCGGGCCGGGGCCGGTCGGTCGGCAGCGCGAGCTCCTCGGGGAGCCCGGCGAGGGCGTCCTTCCAGAACGCGGCCTGGCGGCCGAGGAGGCTGCCCGGGTCGGCGGGGTCGCCGAGGACGTCGGCCTGCCAGAGCGCGTAGTCGGCGTACTGGACGGGCAGCGGCTCCCAGGCGGGGGCGCGCCCGGCGGTGCGGGCGCGGTAGGCGTCGCCGAGGTCGCCGATGAACGGCCGGATCGACCACTCGTCGCCGACGATGTGGTGGAACAGGAACACGACGACCTGGTGGCCGGGGCCGAGCCGCAGCACGCGGGTGCGCAGCGGCGCCTCGGCGTCGAGCGCGAACGCGTACCGCGCGGCGGCGTCCACCTCCGCGCCGAGCCGCTCCTCGGTGACGTCGGCGACCTCCAGGACGGGCGGGGCGTCGGCGGGGTCGAGGATGCGCTGGTAGGCGCGGCCGTCCTCCTCGGCGAACACCGTGCGGAGGCTCTCGTGGCGGGCCGTGACGTCGCCGAGCGCGGCGCGCAGCGCGTCCAGGTCCAGGTCCCCGCGGACGCGGAGGGCGAGCGGGATGTTGTACGCGGCGGTGCGGCCTTCGAGCTGGTGCAGGAACCACAGGCGGCGCTGCGCGTACGACAGCGGGACGCGGGACGGCCGGGCGCGCGGGGCGAGCGCGGGCCGCTCGGCGCCCGCGCCGGTTCCGGCGGCGGCCGCGGCGCGGGCGGCGAGCCCGGCGGGGGTGCGCTCCTCGAACAGGTCGCGGATGGCGAGGTGGACGCCGAGCGCGGCGCGGGCGCGCGAGATGAGGCGGGTGGCGAGCAGCGAGTGGCCGCCGAGGGCGAAGAAGTCGTCGTCGGCGCCGACTTCGGGGACGCCGAGGACCTCGGCGGCGAGCACGCAGAGGACCTCCTCCTCCGGCGTCGCGGGGGCGCGGCCGCCGGTGACGGCGCCCGCGTCGGGGGCGGGCAGGGCGCGCCGGTCGAGCTTGCCGTTGGTGGTGAGCGGCAGCCGGTCCAGCAGCATGACCGCGGCGGGCACCATGTGGTCGGGCAGCGCGGCGCGCAGCCGGTCGCGGAGCAGCGCGGGCAGCGTCCCGGCGGCGCGGGACCGGCCCGGCGCGCTCGCGAGCACCGGCGGCGCGGCGGCCGGGCGGACGCCGCCGAGAGCGCCGCCGCCCGCCGGCAGGAACAGCGCGTCCACGGTGTCGTCGGCGTCGCCCCAGGTCACGACGGTGCGGAGGCCGAGGCGGTCGCCGAGGGCGTGCAGGTCCTCGGGGTCGACGCCGCCGGGCGCGGCGAGCGCGCGGAGCGCGGCGGCGGCCGTCACGTCGTCGGCGAGGGCGCGCCGGGCGGCGCTCTCCCCCACCATGCGGGCGTTCGGGACGTTGCGGACCCGGACCGGGGCGCCGTCCGCGAGCCGGGCGGCGAGGCCGTCCAGGTCGCGGACGTCGGCGCCCCAGCGGAGCGCGGGCAGCCCGGACGCGTCGGTGACGGGGCCGGTGTGCAGGACGGCGTCGAAGCGGTGCCGCGTCAGCTCGTTGTGCGCGCGGCCGCGCCGCACCCGCACGTCGACGCCGGTGACGCCGGGCAGGGCGAGGGCCTCGGGCAGCGCCGGATCGACCAGCAGCTCCTTCTCCAGCAGCAGGGCGCGGTCGGCGGCGGCGCGGAGTGCGGGGGCGTCCGCGGCGGCGTCGGCCCCGGTGAGCTGGATCGCGGTCTGGAAGGCGCGGGCGCCGCGCAGGTTGCGCAGGTCGCCGACGAACAGCGAGCCGCCGGGCGCGAGCAGTTCCAGCGCGCCGCGCAGCACGCCGGCGAGGTAGGCGGCGCTCGGGAAGTACTGCGCGACGGAGTTGAGGACGATCGTGTCGAAGTGGCCGCGGGGCAGGCCGGACAGGTCGTGCGCGGGCTGCGCCCGCAGCGTGACGCGCCCGGCGAGCGCCGGCTCGGCGGCGACCTGGCCGCGCAGCGTGTCGATGAGCGGCGCGGACAGGTCGGTCGCCCAGTAGTCGTCGGCGTCCGGGGCGAGCCGCGACATGAGCAGGCCGGTGCCGACGCCGATCTCCAGGACGCGGCGGGGCGCCAGCGCGCGGACGGCGTCGAGGGTGGTGTCCCGCCACTCGCGCATCTCCTCCGCCGGGAGGGGCGCGCCGTCGTAGCTGGAGGTCCAGCCGACGAAGTCGGCGCCGAACGCGGCGGCGGGGCCCTGCGCGTACTGGGCGTCGTAGACCTCGCGCCACTCGCCGACCTGGTCGAGGTCGGCGGTCCCGCCGCTCTCGGCGAGGGCCGGGACGACGTACCCGACGAGCTGCTTCGTCTCGCCGGTGTCGCGGACGACGACGGCGGCCTGCGCCACCTCGGGGTTGCGGGCGAGGGCGTCCTCGATCTCGCCGAGCTCGACCCGGTAGCCGCGGATCTTGATCTGGTCGTCGGTGCGGCCGAGGTAGTCCAGGAGGCCGTCGTTCCGCCATCGGACGAGGTCGCCGGTGCGGTACATCCGCTCCCCCGGCGCCCCGAAGGGGTTGGCGACGAACCGTTCGGCGGTGAGGGCGGGGCGGTCGAGGTAGCCGCGCGCCATGCCGACGCCCGCGATGTACAGCTCACCGGGCACGCCGACCGGGACGGGCCGCAGCCAGGAGTCGAGCACGAGGGCCTTGGTGTTCCAGATCGGCCGGCCGACGGTCGAGGTCGCGCTGTCGGTCGTGCCGCCGCCCAGGGTGTTGATCGTGTACTCGGTCGGGCCGTACAGGTTGTAGCCGAGCACGCCCTCGGTCTCGCGGAGGGTCGTCCAGAGCTGCTCGGGGACGGCCTCGCCGCCGAGCAGCACGAGCGGCGGGCGGTGCCGGGCGGCGTCCAGCAGGCCGAAGTCGATGAGCTCCTGGGCGTAGGAGGGGGTGACGTTGACGACGTCGATGCGGTGCACGGCGAGGTAGCCGGTCAGCGCGTCGGCGTCGCGGCGCGCCTCCTCGTCCAGGACGTGGACCTCATGGCCCTCGATGAGCCAGAGCAGTTCCTCCCATGACATGTCGAAGGAGAACGACACGGTGTGGGCGATGCGCAGGCGGCGCCCGGCCTCGGCCTCGATCACCGGCGCGAAGATCGCCTCCCGGTGGTTGAACTGCATGTTCGTCAAGCCCCGGTAGGGCGTGACGACACCCTTGGGGCGACCGGTCGAACCCGAGGTGTAGATCACGTACGCCGGACGGTCCAGACCGACCGGGGCGATGCGCTCGGCGTCGGTGACGGTGTCGCCGGACAGAGCGGCCAGTTCCTCGACGGTGGCGGGCGCGTCCAGGACGACCGTCATGGCGGCGTCGGGGAGCACGCTGGCCAGAGCCTCGGTGGTGAGCAGGCAGAGCGGGCGGGCGTCGTCCATCATGAACGCCAGCCGCTCGGCCGGGTAGTCGAGTTCCAGGGGCAGGTACGCGGCGCCCGTCTGCAACACTGCGAACAGGGCCGCGACCATGTCCGCCGAACGCGGCAACCCCAGCGCGACCACCGTCTCAGGACCGGCGCCCCGCGCGATCAGCAGCCGCGCCAGCCGGTTCACCCGCGCCGACAGCTCCGCATACGACACCCGCTCATCACCGAACACCAGCGCCGTCGCCTCCGGCGACCGTCCCGCCCGCTCCTCCAGCAGATCCGCGACCGTCACGTCCGGAACCTCGCGCTCGGTGGCGTTCCAGCGCTCCAGGACGGTGGCGCGCTCGTCGGCCGACAGCAGGTCCAGGGCGGCGAGCGGCGTGGCGGGCGCGGCGACGAGCTGTTCGAGCAGGGCGACGACGCGGGCCGAGAGGGCCTCGACGTCCGCGCGTTCGTAGACGTCGCGCCGGTACTTCCACTCGAACGACAGCTCGCGGCCGCCGTCGGCGGTGTTGGTGGTGAACGACAGCGGGAAGTGGGTGGCGTCGAGGGTGTCGACCTCGTCGATGCCGAAGTGCGCGGCGAGGCGGTCGCGGGCGGTCATGTCGGCCGGGGTGTTGCGGACCACCTGGAGGGTGTCGAACAGCAGCGGCAGCCCGGCGGCGCGCTGGATGTCGGCGAGGCCGACGTGGTGGTGCGGCAGCAGCGCGGCCTGATCGGCCTGGAACCGGGTCAGGAACTCCACGAGCGGCTCGTCGGGGCGCAGCCGGACGCGGACCGGGACGGTGTTGAGGAACAGGCCGATGGTGCCGGCGATGCCGGGGATCTCGGCGGGGCGGCCGGAGACCGTCGCGCCGTACACGACGTCGTCGCGGCCGGTGAGGGAGGCGAGCAGCAGGCTCCACACGCCGCTGACCAGGGTGTTGAGGGTGAGGCCGTGGCGGCGGCCGAGGGCGCCGAGCGCGGCGGCGAGGCCGGCGCCGACGGGGGTGAGGACCATGCCGGGCAGGGCGCCGCCGCGGGCGGTGTGGCCGGGCGCGACGAGCGTCGGCTCGGTGACGCCGTCGAGGGCGGCGGCCCAGGCGCGGGCGCTGTCGGCGGCGTCGCGGCCCTCCAGCCACTCCAGGTAGCGGCGGAACGGAACGGCGCCGGGAACGGCGTCGGGCTCGTGCGCGAGGCCGAGGATCTCCTGCACGACGAGGCTGGACGACCAGCCGTCCCACAGCAGCGTGTGGTGGGTGATGAGGATGCGCTGCCGGTCGTCGGCGAGCCGCACGGCCGTCATGCGGACGAGCGGCGGCGCGGCGAGGTCGAACCGCTCGTCCCGGTCGGCGTCCATGAGGGCGTCGAGGGCTTCGGGGCCCTGCCCGCGCAGGTCGACCTCGCGGAACGGCATCGGCATGGGCGGCGCGACGACCTGGACGGGCCGGGTGAGGCCGTCCTGCACGAACCCGGCGCGCAGGTTGGCGTGCCGGGCGAGCAGGGCGTCCCCGGCGGCGCGGAGCGCGGCGGCGTCGAGGGGGCGGCGGACGTCCACGACGAGCTGGGTGATGTAGAGGTCGCGGCCGGAGGTGTCGTAGGTCGACTCGAACAGCAGGCCCGCCTGGAGCGGGGACAGCGGCAGGACGTCCTCGGCGTCGGCGCGGAGCAGCGCCCGTTCGGCGCCGGTCAGCTCCACGAGCGGCCGGTCCTGCGCGGCGTCCGCGCCCGAAGGCGCGTCCATGGGGGCGACGGCGGCGGCGAGGGCGGCGGCGGTCCGCAGCTCGAAGACCTGGCGGGCGGTCATGTCCAGGCCGGCGGCGCGGGCCCGCCCGACCAGGGTGATCGACACGATGCTGTCGCCGCCTAGGGCGAAGAAGTCGTCGTCGGCGCCGATCTCCGGCAGGTCGAGGACGTCGGCGAACAGGCCGGCGAGGAGCGCCTCGGCGCCCTCGGCGGGCGTCCGGTAGGGCGCGGGGCCGCCGGCGGGGGCGGCGGGCGGCGGCGCGGGCGGCAGCGCGCCGTCGAGGGCGGGCGCGTCGGGGACCTGGGCCGTGGGGTCGGCGGCGAACCGCTCCAGCAGCGACGCGAGGCGCTCGGCGACGCGCGCGGCGAGCGGCCCGTCGACGGCGCCGGTGCGGTGCGCGAGGACCAGGTCGAGGGTGCCCCGGCCGGGCTGCGCGGTGAGGGTGAGCGGGAAGTGGGTGGCGTCGCGGGCGCCGAGGCCGGTGACGGCGAGGCCGCCCGCGGCGAGCGCGGACGCGTCGCCCTGGTAGTTCTCGAAGGCCAGCAGCGTGTCGAACAGCGGCCCGGTGCCGGGGACGCCGGCGAGGCGGCGAATGTCGGCGAGCCCCAGGTGGTGGTGGTCCAGGAGGCGGACCTGCTCGTCCTGGACGGCGCGTGCGAGATCGGCGAAGGTGTCGCCGGCCTCGGCGGGCCGCACCCGGACGGGCACGGTGTTGACGAACAGGCCGACCATGTCCTCGACGCCGTCGAGGTCGGCGGGCCGCCCGGCGACGGTGGCGCCGAACACGACGTCGCGGGCGCCGGTGAGGGCGCCGACGGTGAGGCCCCAGGCGGCCTGGAGCACCGAGTTGACGGTGACGCCGGCGCGGGCGGCCGCGGCGGTGAGCGCGGCGGCGGTGCCGTCCGCGAGCGGGACGGGCAGCTCGCGCAGGTCGCCGCCCGCGCCCGCCGGGTCGGCGAGGACCGGGCCGGGCAGGCCGCGCAGCGCCTCGCGCCACGCCTGCCCGGCCTTGGCCTGGTCCTGCGCGGCGAGCCACACCAGGTAGTCGCGGAACGGGCGGGACGGGGGCGGCGGCGTCCCGTCGTAGCAGGCGAACAGCTCGCGCAGCAGGACCGGCATGGACCAGCCGTCGAGGAGCAGATGGTGGGCGGTCACCACGAGGCGGTGCCGGGCGGCGTCCGCCGAGGCGAGCGCGAACCGGACCAGCGGCGGGTCGCCGACCTCGAACGGCACCGCCCACTCGCGCTCCAGGACGGCGTCGAGGTCGGCCTCCTCCGTCGCGGTGAACGGCGTCGCGGTGTCGGCGGGGACGAACTGGACGGGCTCGTCGAGGTCCTCGAACCAGAAGCCCGCGCGCAGGTTGGGGTGGCGGCGCAGGACGTGCGCGACGGCGTCGCGGAGGCGCGGCGCGTCCACCTCGCCCGCGAGGTCCAGGTGGGCCTGCACGGTGTAGACGTCGCGCTCGGCGTCGTCGTACAGCGCGTGGAACAGCAGGCCGCGCTGCAGCGGCGACAGCGGGTAGACGTCTTCCAGCGCGGATCCGGTGTCGGTCACGTGCGTCGGCTCCTCAGCAGGGATTCCAGCCGGTCGATCTGCCGCTGCCCGAGCGACACCATCGGCAGGTCGGACGGGGTGCGGCCGCCGGCGGCGGGGTCGGCGGCGTGCCGGGCCAGGGCGGCGAGCGCGTCCCGCCAGCCCGCGGCGAGGCGTTCGGCGGCGGCGCGGTCCAGCAGGCCGGACGGCCAGGTCAGCTCCAGGCGGAGGCCGCCGCCCGCCGGGGCGGCGGCGTCGATCTCCAGCGCGTAGCGGGCGGGCAGGGCGGGGTCGGGCGCGGCGGACAGGGCGGCGGACTCGGCGGCGTGCGGCCAGTGGGCGCCCGTGCCGTCCCCGTCCCCGTCGCCGGTGGCGTCGGCGACGCGGCCCCGGTAGTTGAACAGGACCTGCGGGCGGGCGGCGCCCGCGAGCTCGGCGGCGGCCGCCGCGTTCAGGTGCCGCAGCAGGCCGTACCCGAAGCCCTGGTCGGGGGCACTGCGGACCTGCTCCTTCACCGTCTTCAGCAGGTCGCCGGTGGCGCGGCCGCCGCGCCCGGCGGCGTCGAGGTCGACGCCGTCCAGGTCGAGGCGGACGGGGTGCACGCTGGTGAACCAGCCGGCGGTGCCCGACGGGTCGGTGCCGTCGAGGGGGTGGCGGCCGTGGCCCTCGCGGTCGACCAGCAGCGCGGCCGGCGCGCCGCCGCGCTCGGCGGCGCGCCAGCGGACGGCGGCGAGGGCGAGCCCGGCGAGCAGGACGTCCTCGGCGCCGCAGCGGTAGGCGCGCGGCAGGTCGTCGAGGAGCCGCGCGGCCCGGTCGGCGGGGACGGTGACGGTGAGGCTCTCCTGCGTCGCGGCGGTGTCGCGCGCGGGGTCGGGCAGGCGCTCGGTGAGCGGCGCGTCGGGGGCGGCGAGGCCCTTCCAGTAGGGCAGCTCGGCGAGGCGGGCGCCGTCGTGGGCCTCGGCGAGGAGCCGGTGCGCCCAGGCCCGCAGCGACGTGCCGGCGGCGGGCGGTTCGGGGACGCGGCCGGACGCCGCCGCCTCCCAGGCGGCGCGCAGGTCCGGCAGCAGCGTCCGCCACGACACGCCGTCCACGGCGAGGTGGTGCGCGCAGAGCAGCAGCCGCCCGGCGGTGTCCTGACCGGCGTCGAACCAGACGGCTTGCAGGAGCGTCCCGGCGTCGGGGTCCAGGCGCCCGGCGGCGGCCTCGGACTCGGCGGCGACGAGCGCGTCGAGGTCGCCGCCGGTCGCGTCGACCCGCCGGACCTCGGCGGGGACGGTGCCGCGCTCGGCGACGGCGAGCGCCCACACGCCGCTGGAGCGGTCGAGGCGGAGCCGCAGCGCGTCGTGGTGGTCGACGAGGCTCTGCACGGCGCGGGTCAGCGACGCGAGGTCGGCGCGCATCGGGGTGCGCAGCAGCACCGACTGGTGGAAGCGGCCGATCGGGCCGTCCGCGCCCGCGAGGCCGGCGAACCAGTGCATCGCGGGCAGCGGCGGCAGCGGGCCGGTCGGGGCGAGCGCCGCGCCGTCGCCGGTGCGGGCCTCCTCCTGCCGGGCGACCGCCGCGAGCGCGGCGGGCGTGCGGTGCTGGAACACCTCCTGCGGCGTCACCTTCAGCCCGGCCTTGCGGGCGCGGGCGACGACCTGGATCGACAGGATGCTGTCGCCGCCGAGGGCGAAGAAGTCCTGGCCGGCGTCCACGCCGTCGAGGGCGAGCACCTCGGCGAACACCCCTGCCATCAGCGCCGTCCGGTCGGGCGGCGCGGGCGCCGCGACGGGCGGGGGCGGGGGCGGGGCCGCCGCCGGGCGGGCGCGGGTGGGGCGGGCCGGGGCGGGCAGGGCCTTGCGGTCCAGCTTCCCGCTACTGGTGAGGGGGAACTCGGGCAGCCCGACGAAGTCGTCGGGGATCATGTGCGCGGGCAGCACGGCGGCGAGCGCGGTGCGCAGCGCGCCGGTGTCGGCCCCGCCTTCGCCCGCCGCGACGACGTAGGCGGTGAGGCGGCCGCTGCCGGGCCGGTCGTGGCGGACGAGGACGGCGGCGTCGGCCACCTCGGGCAGCGCGCGCAGCGCCGCCTCGATCTCGCCCGGCTCGATGCGGAGGCCCCGCAGCTTCACCTGGTGGTCGGTGCGGCCCAGGTAGACGAGCCGCCCCGCGGCGTCCCAGCGGACCAGGTCGCCGGTGCGGTACATGCGCTCCCCCGGCGCGCCGAAGGGGTTCGCGACGAACCGCTCGGCGGTGAGGCCGGGGCGGCCGAGGTAGCAGCGGGCGAGCTGGACGCCCGCCAGGTACAGCTCGCCGGGGACGCCGACGGGCACCGGCCGCAGCCGCGCGTCGAGGACGTGCACGCGGGTGTTCCAGACCGGCGCGCCGATCGGAACGGCCGCCGCGCCCGGCTCGTAGGTCCAGTGCGTGACGTCGACGGCGGCCTCGGTCGGCCCGTACAGGTTGTGCAGCGGCACCGGCAGCAGCGCGTGCAGCCCGGCGGCGGTGTCGGCGGGCAGCGCCTCGCCGCTCGTGAACACGCGGCGCAGGCTGCGGCAGCGCGGCACGCCGGGGTCGGTGAGGAACGCCTTCAGCATCGACGGCACGAAGTGCAGCGTGGTGACGGCCCGGTCGCGGATCAGGCCGGTCAGGTAGGCGGGGTCGCGGTGCCCGCCCGGCTCGGCGAGCACCACCGACGCGCCCTCGCAGAGCGCCCAGAAGAACTCCCACACCGAGACGTCGAACGTCGCGGGCGTCTTCTGCAGGATCCGGTCGTCGGCGCGCAGCCCGTAGGCGCCCTGCATCCAGGCGAGCCGGTTCACGATGGCGCGGTGCGGGACGACGACGCCCTTCGGGCGGCCCGTCGACCCCGACGTGAAGATCACGTAGGCGGCGTCGTCCGGGGCGGCCCGCCCGGTCGCGGGCGCGGCGGGCGTCCCCTCGGAGACGAGCAGGCCGGGCGTGCCGGACGGCGCGAAGCCCTCCGGGGCGTCCGCCTCGCCGGTGAGGAGCGCGGCGGCGCCCGCGTCGGCGAGCATCCCGGCGCGGCGCGCGGCCGGGTCTTCGGGATCCAGCGGCAGGTAGGCGGCGCCCGCCTTCAGGACCGCGACGAGCGCGACCATGAGGTCGAGCGAGCGCGGCAGCGCGACGCCGACGATCGCGCCGGGTCCGGCGCCGCGCGCGCGCAGCTCGGCGGCGAGGGCATCGGCGCGGGCGTGCAGCTCGGCGTAGGTGAGGGTCGCGTCCTCGAACAGGACGGCGACGGCGTCCGGGGTGGCGGCGGCCTGCGCCTCCAGCCGGTCGGTGAGCGTCCCGGCGGGGACGTCGCGGGCGGTGGCGTTCCAGGCGCCGGTGATCGCGTCGCGCTCGGCGGGCAGCAGCGCGTCGGCGCCCGCCAGGGGCTCGTCCGGGGCGGCCAGGAGGCGCCCGGCGAGGGTCGCGAAGCGGTCGGCGAGGGTGCGGGCGGTCGCCTCGTCGAACCGGGACTCCGCGTAGATCAGGGTGAGGCCGGTGGCGTCGTCGGCCTCGCGGAGCGCGAACGCCAGGTCGAAGCGGGCGGTGGCGAAGGTGTCGTCCTCCAGCCGGGTGCGCTGCCCGAACAGGTCGGCGGGGGCGCCGGTGTCGCGGTGGTGCAGCACCATCACCTGGAACAGCGGGTGCCGGCCGGGCGCCCGGTCGGGCGCGGCGATCTCCACGAGCCGCTCGAACGGCAGGTCGCGGTGGTCCAGCAGCGCGAGCTGCTCGTCGCGGACCCGCGCGACGAGGTCGGCGAAAGGAGCGTCCTCGTCGGGGCGGGCGCGCAGCACCAGCGTGTTGACGAACAGACCGGCGACGTCGTCCAGGGCCGGGTCCGTGCGGCCCGACACCGGGACGCCGAGCGGGATGTCCGCGCCGCCGCCGAGGCGGCCGAGCAGGACGGCGGTGACGGCCTGCCACACCATGAACGGGGTCGCGCCGGTGGCGCGGGCCAGCCGGGCGGCGCCCCGGTGCAGCGCGTCCGGGAGCGCGATCCGGACGGCGGCGCCCGACGGGTCGGGCGTCGCGGGGCGCGGCCGGTCGGCGGGCAGCGCGATCTCCTCGGGGAGCCCGGCGAGGCGCTTCCGCCAGAACCCCTCCTGCCGCGCGGCCTCGGGGCCGGACAGCAGCTCCTGCTGCCAGAGCGTGTAGTCGCGGTAGGTGACGGGCGGCTGCGCGAGGGCCGGTTCCCGGCCGGCGGCGCGGGCGCGGTAGGCGGCGTCCAGGTCGCGCAGCAGCACGGCCTGCGACCACTCGTCGCCCGCGATGTGGTGGACCGCCACCGACAGCAGCCTGGCGCCCGCGCCGAGCCGGTACAGCACGGCCCGCACGGGCGGCTCGTCGGCGAGCCGGAACCGGGTCCGCTCGGCCTCGGCGAGCAGCGCCGGGACGTCGCCGGGCGCGGCGTCCGCGACGCCGAGCGGCGGCCCGGACGGCAGGACCCGCTGGCAGGGGACGCCGTCCACGTCGGGGTAGACGGTCCGCAGCGCCTCGTGGCGGGCGAGCAGGTCGTCCCAGGCGGCGCGGAGCGCGGCCTCGTCCAGGTCCCCGTCGATGCGGACGGCGAACGGGATCGCGTACCCGGCGGCCTCGTCGCCGAGCCGGTCGAGGAACCAGAGGCGGGCCTGCGCGGCCGACAGCGGCACCCGCGCGGGCAGGTCCCGCGCCGGAGCGAGCGCCGGGCGCCCGGACGGCGCGGCGGCGCGGCGGACGAGGCCCGCCGGGGTCGGCGCCTCGAACAGGTCGCGGATCGCGAGGTCGGCGCCGAGCAGGGCGCGGACGCGCGCGACGAGGCGGGTGGCGAGCAGCGAGTGCCCGCCGAGGTCGAAGAAGTCGCCGTCGGGCCCGACCGGGACGCCGAGCACGTCGGTGAACGCCGACGCCACCAGCTCCTCGCGCACGTCCCGGGCCGCCCGCCCGGCGGGCGCGCCGCCCGGGAGGCCGGCGGGCTCGGGCAGCGCGGCCCGGTCGAGCTTGCCGCTGACGTTCAGCGGCAGCTCCGCGAGCACGACGACGGCGGCGGGCACCAGGTGCGCGGGCAGCGCGGCGGCGAGCGCCTCGCGCAGCGCCGCCCCGTCCAGGGCGCCGCCCGGCGCGGGCACGGCGTAGCCGACGAGCCGCCCGTCGCGGGCGACCACGGCGGCGCGGGCGACGCCGGGCAGCGCGGCGAGCGCGGCCCGCACCTCGCCCGGCTCCACCCGGAACCCGCGGATCTTGAGCTGGTCGTCGGTGCGGCCGAGGAAGTCCAGGGCGCCGCCGGGCAGCCGCCGGACGAGGTCCCCGGTCCGGTACATGCGCTCCCCCGGCGCGCCGGACGGGTGCGCGACGAACCGCTCGGCGGTGAGGGCGGGGCGCCCGAGGTAGCCGCGCGCCAGGCCGTCGCCCGCCAGGTACAGCTCGCCGGGGACGCCGTCGGGGACGGGCCGCAGCAGCGCGTCGAGGACGAGGGCGCGGGTCCGCGCGATCGGGCGGCCGACGAGCGGCTCCGCCGAGTCGGCGAGGTCGGCGCCGAGCGCGTCCACGGTGTACTCGGTCGGGCCGTAGAAGTTGTGGCCCTGGACGCCGCCCGCGTCGCGCAGGCGCGTCCAGACGGCATCGGCGACGGCCTCGCCGCCGAGGAGCAGCAGCCGCGGCGGCGCCTTCTCCAGCAGGCCCCAGGCGAACAGCTCGGCCGCGAACGAGGGGGTGACGTCGAGGGTGTCGATGCCGTGCTCGGCGCAGGCGGCGACGACGGCCTGCGGGTCGCGGCGGGTGAGGTCGTCGAACAGGTGCAGCTCGTGGCCGCCGATCAGCCAGAGGAGCTGCTCCCAGGAGGAGTCGAAGGAGAACGAGGCGGTGTGCCCGGCGCGCAGCCGCCGCCCGCCCGCCGCCTCGACGGCGCGGGCGAACACCGTGCGGGTGTGGTGCGCCAGCATCGCGGCGAGGCCGCGGTGCTCGACGAGCACGCCCTTCGGGCGGCCGGTCGAGCCGGAGGTGTAGATGACGTAGGCGAGCCGCCCCGCGCCCGGCGCGGTGCGCGGGTGCGGCGCCGCTGCGGCGATGTCGGCGGCGCGGGCCGCCACGTCCACGGACGGGACGCCGAGGCCGGCGCCGCCGGAGACGACGGCGCAGACCGGCGCGGCGTCCTCGACGGTCGCGCGGAGCCGCGCCGCCGGGTGGTCCAGGTCGAGGGGCAGGTAGGCGGCGCCGGTCTTCAGCACCGCGAACAGCGCGACGACGAGGTCGGCGGTGCGCGGCAGCGCGAGCGCGACGATGCGCTCCGGCCCGGCGCCCTCGGCGGCGAGGACGGCGGCGAGCCGCGCGGCCCGCTCGTCCAGCTCGGCGAAGGTGAGCCGCTCGGTCCCGGCGACGACGGCCGTGGCGTCCGGCGTCGCGTCGGCCTGCCGGTGGAAGGCGGTCAGCACGTCGGGGACGTCGCCGTCGAGGGCCGGGCCGTCCAGGCCGGGGGCGTTCCGCTCGGCCTTCGTGCGCAGGTCGACGCGGGCGGCGGTGAGGCCGTCGTCGGCGAGGAGCTGCGCGACGACCGACAGCGTCCGCTCGGCGATCGCCTCGGCGGCGCCCTCGGGCAGCAGGTCGGGCCGGTACTCCAGGACCAGGCGCGGGTCGGCGCCGGGCAGCACCATCAGCGCGAGCGGGTAATGGGTGTAGCCGCGGTTGCCGACGCCGGTGACGCGCGGGCCGCCCGCGCCCGCCGCGTCGTCCTCCGACGGGTAGTTCTCGAAGACCAGCAGGGTGTCGAAGAGCGCGCCGCCGGTCCCGGCCGCCGCCTGGATCTCGGCGAGGCCGAGGTAGGCGTGGTCCAGGAGCGCGGCCTGCTCGGACTGCAGGCGGGCGAGGGCGGCGGGCAGCGGCAGCGCCGGGTCGAGGCGCACCCGCACCGGCACGGTGTTGCTGAACAGGCCGACCATGTCCTCCACGCCGTCGAGCTCGGCGGGGCGGCCGGACACGGTGGTGCCGAACACCACGTCGTCGCGGCCGGTGAGGCCGCCGAGGACGAGCGCCCACACGCCCTGGAGCACGGTGTTCAGGGTGAGGCCGTGGCGGCGCGCGTAGGCGGCGAGGTCGGCGCCGGGCAGCGGGACGGCGAGGTCGGCGGGGCGGGCGGGCGCGGAGCGTCCGGCGTCCGGGGCGAGCAACGTCGCGCCGTCCACGCCGGCGAGGGCGCCGCGCCAGGCGTCGCGCATGGCCTCGGTGTCGCGGCCGGCGAGCCACCGCAGGTAGCGGCGGTAAGGGGTGGCGGCGGGCAGGGGCGCGCCCCGGTAGGCGGCCATGAGCTCGCGCAGGAACGTCGGCGTGGACCAGCCGTCCATGATCAGGTGGTGGCTGGCGACCAGCAGCCGGTGCGCGTCCGGGCCGGTGCGGACCAGCAGGCAGCGCAGCAGCGGCGGCCGCTCGGGGTCGAAGCGGTGGGCCAGCTCCTCGTCGGCGAGGGCGGCGAGCCGGGCGTCCAGCTCCGCGCCGGCCAGGTGGGACAGGTCGGTCTCGCGCCAGTCCGGGGCGGACGCGGCGGGCACCAGTTGCAGCGGCCGGTCGAGGCCCGCGTGCACGAACCCGGCGCGCAGCCCGTCGTGGCGGGCGAGCAGCGCCGCGACGGCCGCCCGCAGCGCGGCGGCGTCGAGGTCGCCCTCCAGGTCGAGGTGGACGAGGGAGGTGTAGACGTCGGCCTCGTCGGGGGCGAACCCGGCGTGGAAGAGCAGGCCCTCCTGGAGGGGCGAGAGCGGCAGGACGTCCTCGGTGCCGGGGAAGCGGGCGAGGAGCGCGTCCAGCTCGGCGCGGCCGAGCCCGGCGAGCGGCACGTCGGACGGGGTGAGGCCGCCCGCGCCGCCGGTGGCGGCGTGCCGGGACACGCCCTCCAGGGCCTCCTGCCACGCGCCGGCGAGCGCGGCCACGGCGGCCTCGTCCAGCACGCCGGGCGCCCACGTCCAGTGCGCGTCGAGGACGGTGCCGTCCGGGGTACGCCGGGCGAACACGTTGATCTCCAGGGCGTGCGCCATCGGCATGGCGGGGTCGGTGCGGACGGTGAAGGCGTCCTCGTCCCCCGCCGGCTCCCAGAGCCCTTCGCCGCCGCCGAAGCGGCCGAGGTAGTTGAACAGGATCTGCGGCGCGGTCCCGCCGCGCGGGGCGCCGACGCCGCCGCCGGGCAGCGCGCGCAGCAGCTCCTTGACGCGCTTGACCGCCTCGCCCGCGCCCGGTCCCCCGGCGAGCGCGGCGGCGGCGTCGATGCCGCCGAGCTCCAGCCGTACGGGGTACTCGGCCGTGAGCCAGCCGACGGTGCGGCCGAGGTCGGCGGGGCGGCCCCCGCCGAAGGTCCCCTCGCGGCCGTGGCCCTCGGCCTGGACGCCGAAGTCGGCGTGGCCGGTGCGGGCGGCGACGGCGAGGCCGAGCCCGGCGAGCAGGACGTCCTGCACGCCCGCGCGCAGCCGGGACGGCACGTCGCCGAGCAGCCCGGCGGTGAGCGCGGCGGGCAGGGCGCGGCGCAGCGTCCGCGACGCGGCGAGGGTGTCGGCCGCCGGGTCGAGGGGGCGGCCGCCGAGGGGGCGCGGGGCGCCGCCGCGCATCCGCTCCCAGAACGCGGCCGCGTCGTCGCGGTGGTCGTCGTCGCGGTGGGCGGCGAGCCGCTCCGACCACGCCGTCAGGGACGTGCCGTTGCGCGGCAGGGTGATGGAGCCGCCGGCCTGCTCCCATGCTTCCGCGAGGTCGGGCAGCAGGACGCGCCAGGACACGCCGTCCACGGCCAGGTGGTGGATCGCCAGGGCGAGCCGCCCGGGGGCGTCGGGCCCGGCGTCGCTCCACACGGCCTGCACGACGACGCCCGCGGCGGGGTCGAGGCGGTCGGCGGCGGCGTCGAGCTCGGCGGCCAGGTCGGCGTCCGCGCCGACGCGGCGGAGCACGTCGGCGGCGGCGACCGCCCCGGCGGGCGCGATCTCGGCGTCCCAGCCCTCGGACACCGTGAGGCGGAGCGCGCCGTGGTGGTCAAGGACGGCCTGGAGGGCGGCGGTGAGGCGGCCGGGGCCGTCCATCGGCGGGACGGGCACGACGACCGACTGACTGTAGCGGCCGATCGGGCCGCCGAGGCCGCGCAGCCACTCGGCCATCGGCCAGAGCGGCAGCGGCCCCGCCTCGGGCCCGCCCTCCCGCTCGTCCCCGGTCTCCGACGCGGCGAGCGCGACGGCGGCGGCGGTGCGGTGGTCGAACACGTCGCGGGCGGCGAAGGCCAGGCCGCGGCGGCGGCCCCGGGTGGCGGCCTGGATGGCGGAGATGCTGTCGCCGCCGAGCGCGAAGAAGTCGTCGTCGGCGCCGACCGAGGCGAGGCCGAGGACGGCCGCGAACACCTCGCAGAGCACCTCCTCGCGGGCGGTGCGGGCGGCGCGGCCGGTCGCGGCGAACTCCGGCGCGGGCAGCGCGGCGCGGTCGACCTTCCCGGCGGCGGTGAGCGGCAGCGCGTCCAGCACGACGACGGCGGCCGGGACCAGCGACGCGGGCAGCGTCCCGGCGAGCCGGGCCCGCAGCGCGGCGCCGTCCAGGGCCTCCCCCGGCGCGGGCACGGCGTAGGCGACGAGCCGCCCGTCGAAGGCGACCGCGAGGGAGCGGGCGACGCCCGGCTCGGCGGTGAGCGCGGCCTCCACCTCGCCGGGCTCCACCCGGTGCCCGCGGATCTTCACCTGATGGTCGGCACGGCCGAGGAACTCCAGCGTCCCCCCGGCGGTGCGGCGGACGAGGTCCCCGGTGCGGTACATCCGCTCCCCCGGCGCCCCGGCCGGGTCGGCGACGAACCGTTCGGCGGTGAGGCCGGGCCGGTCGCGGTAGCCGCGGGCCAGGCCGGGCCCCGACAGGTACAGCTCACCGACGCCGCCCGCCGGGACGGGCCGCAGCGCCGCGTCGAGCACCTGGACGCGGGTCCCGGCGATCGGCGCGCCGATGGACGGCCGCTCGTGGTCGGCGGCGCGGGCGCCGAGCGCGTCCACGGTGTACTCGGTCGGGCCGTAGTAGTTGGCGACGGTGAGGCCGGGGACGCCGCGCAGCCGCGTCCAGAGCGCGGCGGGCGCGGCGTCGCCGCCGAGCATGAGCAGCCGGGGCCGCCGTGCCGGGTCGTCGAGGAGCCCGGCGTCCAGCAGCTCGGCCGCCATCGCCGGGGTGACGTCGAAGGCGCCGTACCCGCGGGCGGCGAGGACGAGCGGCTCGCGGCGCTCGTCGTCGCCGACGAGGTGCAGCTCGTGCCCGGCGAACAGGAACAGCAGCGCGTCCCAGGAGGAGTCGAAGGTGAACGAGAAGGTGTGCGCGACCTTCAGCGGCGCCCCGTCCGGCGACGCCCACGCCATCGTCGTGGCGCGGTGGTGCGCGAACAGGTTCGCGAGGCCCCGGTGCGCGACCTCGACGCCCTTCGGGCGGCCGGTCGAGCCGGAGGTGTAGATGACGTAGGCGAGCGCGTCCGGGCCGGGGGCGTCCGGCAGCGGGGCGGTGTCGTGCCCGCCGGCCTCGCCGGGCGCGACGACGGGCGCGTCCTCGGGCAGCGGGAACGAGCCGTCGGAGACGACGCACACCGGGCCGGTGCCCGCGAGCAGCTCGGCGATACGGGCGGCGGGCTGGTCGGCGTCGAGCGCCAGGTAGGCGGCGCCGGACTTCAGCACGGCGAGGAGCGCGACGACGAGGTCGGCGGTGCGGGGCAGCGCGAGCGCGACGATCCGCTCCGGCCCGGCGCCGCGCTCGCGCAGCAGCCGCGCGAGGCGGTTGGCGCGGGCGTCCAGCTCGGCGAAGGTCAGCGACCCGGCGGCGGTGACGAGCGCGGTCGCGTCCGGGGTGCGGGCGGCCTGCCGCTCCAGCACGCGGGTCAGCGGCTCGGTGAACGGCCCGGCGTCCGGGCCGGCGAGCGGCGCCCGCTCGGCCGGGGGCGCGGTGTCGAGGCGGCCGAGGGGCTCGTCCGCGCGGGCCGCGAAGTCGTGCAGGAACGCCAGGAACCGGTCGCGGTGGGCGCGCAGCCCGGCGGGCGTGTGGGCGTCCGGATTGGCGTCGAACTCGAACGACAGCTCGCCGGCGCGCTGGTAGACGCTGATCTCCAGGTCGTCGACGGGGCCGGCGGCGAGGTTGACGGCGGTGCCGGTCGCGTCGCCGAACCGCAGCCGGTAGTCGAACGGCTTGATGTTCAGGGTCGGGCCGGTGAGGGGGCGGCCGGTGCCGACGAGGCCGAGGTCGCGCTGCAGGTCCTCGCTGCGGTACCGCTGGTGGGAGCGCGCGAGCGCGATCTGCCGGCCCGTCTCGGCGGCCAGCCCGGCGGGCGTCGCGCCCGGCCGCACCGGCACGACGACGGGCAGGACGTTGACCATCATCGCGGGCACCCGCGCGGCGGTCGTGCCGACGCGGCCCATGAACGGCATCCCGAGGACGACGTCGGCGGCGCCGGTGGCGCGGTGCGCGTAGGCGGCGAACGCGGCGGCGACGACGTCGGCCCACGTCGTGCGGCTCGCCTTGGCGGCCGCCTGCACGGCCTCGCTGGTCTCCGGCGGCGCGTCGGCGCGCTCGCGCAGGAACGTCGCGGCGGCCGGGCGCGGCGCCGCGGCGAACGGCACCGGGTCGGCGGCGCCGCGGTAGGCGGTCCAGAACGCGCGGTCGGCGGCCTGCTGCTCCGACCCGGCGTAGGCGGCCTCGTCGTCCAGCAGCGGCGCGAGCGGCCGGAACGGGGACGGCGGCGCGTCCGCGCCGGTCACGGCCGCAGTGTAGAGCTCGGCGGCGCGGCGGGCGAGCAGCGTCACCGAGTACCCGTCGATGAGCAGGTGGTGGTAGCGCTGGAACCACAGGTGCTCGCCGTCGCCGAGGACGAACAGCGCCTGGGTGCCGAGCCGGTCGCCGGCGAGGTCGGCGGGGACGGCGAGGTCGGCGCGCATGCGGGCGTGCGCGGCCGCGGCCGGGTCGGGCTCGCCGCGCAGGTCGACGACGTCGACCCGCCACGGGCGGGCCGCGCCGGGGACCTGGCGCGGGCCGCCGGGGCCGTCGGCGAAGCGGACGCCGAGCGCGTCCGCCTCGCCGAGGGCGCCCTCGACGGCCGCGCCGAACGCCGCGACGTCCAGCGGCCCCGTCACCTCCACGTACTGGCTGACGTTGAAGCCCGGGTGGTCGGGGTCGATGCGCTGGGCGTACCAGACACCTTCCTGGGCTCCGGTCAGGGGGAGGGGGCGTGCGCCGGACATCACGGCCTTTCTGTGCGGGGGTCGGCCCGCCCCGTGGCGGGGCGGGCCGGGCCGCCGGCGGTGCGCCGGCGGCGGTCGGTCAGCCGAGGCCCTGGAGGATCTTCTCGATCTGGTCGAGGACGGCCGACATCGTGCTGTAGCGGTCGGCGTAGCTGTAGTCGATGCCGTGGACCTGGCCGGTCCTGGCGGCCTTCAGCAGCTTCCACTGCGGGGTGGCGAGCATCTTGTCGACCTCGGGCGTGAACTTGCCGCCCGAGTTGCCGATGAGCACCACGTCCGCGTCGGACAGGACCGACAGCTTCTCCTGCGAGTACTCGTTCTCGTGCGTGTCGGTCTTGTCGGACTCCTTGGCGAAGCCGGCGCCGAGGCCGTTCAGCACCTGCCCCATCCACGAGGTGCGGGTGTCGATGTAGAACTTGCCCTCGCCGTAGGTGCTGACGATGGTGAACTTCTTCTGCAGCGCCGTCGCGTACTTGCCCTTGACCTCGGCGAGCCGCTTCTCGTAGGCGGCCTTCAGCTCCTTGGTCTTGGCCTCGCGGCCGACCGCGGCGGCGATCTTCTCGGCCGAGCCGACCAGCTCGCTCGGCTTGGTCACCTCGAAGTACAGCGTCGGCGCGATCTTGGTGAGCTTGTCGATCGGCCAGCCGAAGTCGGCGCCCTCGACGATGATGAGGTCGGGCTGGAGCGCGGCCACCTTCTCCAGGTTGATCTGGTCGCCGGCGCCGATCTCGGGGATCTTGGCGCCCTGCGCCTGCTGCGCGGGCACCAGGTCCAGCGGCTCCTCGATCTTGGTGGTGCCGACCGGGACGACGCCGACGTCCAGCAGCGCGCCGGTGGCGTAGTTGATCCCGACGACCTTCTTGGGGTTCGCCGGCACGGTGACGGAACCGTTGGTGGCCTGCACGGTGCGGCTGGTCGCGCTCGGCGCGGGCGCGGCCGCGTCCTTGGCGTCGTCGCCGCAGCCGGTGAGGGACAGGGCGCCGACGGCGAGCGCGGCGACGAGGAGCCGCGAGCGGCCGAAGAGGGGGTTCATGGTCTGGTTCTCCTGGGGGCGGGGTCAGGCGGGTTCGGTCCACCCCAGGCCGTCGGCCGTGGGGACGAGGCCGCCGGGGAGCAGGGGCGCCTCCCGGGTGGCGGAGCCGAGGACACCGCGTCGCTGGATCTCGTTCATCTCGTGCATGACGTCGCCGACGACCGGGACGCCGAACAGGTGGTTCATCCGCTCGCCCGAAGCGGTGGTCATGTCCCCCGTGGCCTCGACCGCCTCCGACAGGGACCGGGCGGAGGCCCCGAACCGGTCCACCATCTCCGCGGGGGCGGTGAGGGCGGTCTCGCCCGACGCCACGCCGCCGACGAGCGTCACGAACGCCTCCATCGCGGTCGTGTCGAAGGCGGTGACCTTCTTGGCCTTCCAGAAGTAGCCGTCCTCGTTCCCCTGCATGTCGTAGAAGGAGCTGAGGAACTCGTAGAAGACCTTGTACTCGCGGCGGTAGCGGCCCTCGAACTCGCCGAAGGCGCGCTCCTCGTCCAGCTCGCCGCCGAGCACGGAGTTGACGGCGCGGGCCGCCAGGAGCCCGGCGTAGGTGGCCAGGTGCACGCCGGTGGAGAACACCGGGTCGATGAAGCAGGCCGCGTCGCCGACGAGGGCCATGCCGGGCCGCCAGAACCGGGTGTTGGCGTAGGAGTAGTCCTTGCGGACGCGCAGCTCGCCGTAGGTGCCCTCGGTGACGCGGGCGGCGTCCGGGCCGAGCAGGTCGCGGACGATCTCGCAGCGGTCGAGGAAGCCGCGCAGCGCCTTCTCCCGCGCCGCCTGGTCGCCCTGGATCTCCTGCGCGCGGGTGGCGCTGATGACGGCGCCGACGCTGGTCAGGGTGTCGCTGAGCGGGATGTACCAGATCCAGCCCTCGTCGAACGCGGCGCACAGGATGTTGCCGGCGTCGGGCGCGGGCAGCCGGCCGCCGCCCTCGAAGTAGCCGAACAGCGCCAGGTTGCGGAAGTGCTCGGAGTAGACGCGCTCGCCGCCGACGGCGGCGCTGATGCGGGTCCGGTTGCCCGAGGCGTCGATGACGTACCGCGCGGACACCTCGTGGACCTCGCCGTCCGCGTCGGTGTAGCGGACGCCGGTGACCTGCCCGCCGTCCTCGACGACCTCGCCCACCGCGGCGTTCTCGCGGACCTCCACGCCCTTGGCGGCGGCGTTGCGCAGCAGGATCTCGTCGAACTTCATGCGCTCGACCTGGTAGGCGTAGGAGGTCGGGCCGGAGATCTCCGGCGACAGCGCGAACAGGAAGTTCCACGGCACCGGGTTGGTGCCCCAGCGGAAGCTGCCGCCGCGCTTGCGGGTGAAGGCGGCGCGCTCCATCTCCTCCTCGACGCCGAGCAGCCGGCAGATGCCGTGCACGGTCGCCGGGAGCAGCGACTCGCCGATCTGGTAGCGCGGGAAGGTCTCCTTCTCCAGCAGCAGGACGCGGTGGCCGCGCCGGGCCACCAGCGTGGCCGCCGTCGATCCGCCGGGACCGCCGCCGACCACGACGACGTCGAAGCTCTCGTTCTTCACCTGGGGGGCTCCTCGGGGTGTGACGCGGGGGTCGGGGGTGTCAGCGGCCGAGCAGGGCGACCCACTCGGCCACCGTCGGTCCCTCGGCCAGGTCCACGAAGGTGACGTCGGCCCCGTCGGCGCGCCAGCGCTCGACCAGCGTCATCATCCGGATCGAGTCCATGCCCTGGTCGATGAGCCGGAGGTCCTCGTCGAGCTCGCCCGGGGGAACGCTCAGCACGTCCGCCACATCGGCGCGGACGCGGTCCGCGGTGAGCGGGGTCCGCTCCATGACGTCACCTCTCAGGGGATCAGATTAGGTAAGGCTTACCTAAGATCCCGTCGCCGTCCACCCGCTGTCAAGCTCGCCCGGTAGTGATCAGAGTCGCCTCCGCCGATACTGGACGCTTCCCGCAACATAGGCAAGCCTTGCCTAACAAATCCCCAAGACGGCCCGCGCCCCCAGCCGCTCTGCGAACGGCCGCCCCATCGCCCGTGACCGGCCGGTCATCGTTGGCGGCGGGGCGGGGTGGCCGTCGCTCGACCGGCGGCACGGGTGCGCGCGGCGAAGGTCCGGGTCGGTTCTGCGGGCGGGCCGCGCGGGGCCGGGGGTTCGCCGGCCCGCCGCGAACGGCTTCGGGTGCGGCGGGCGTGGTGGTGGCGGCGGGTGGGACATGCGCGCTTCGGCGGGAAATATTGGGCGGGCGCGGCATTCCACCACGAGGGCCTCGTTCATGGTCAGATATCCCTGGCGCGGGTGCGAACCCGGCGTGCTCGGGCCGCGTCAACGGATGCGGCGGGTGCGTGACGATCGATGCGAGCGGGGAAGAAGAGGCCGATGCGAGGGAAGATGCCCGTGGTCGCCACGGTGGCGGCCGGCGTGCTCGGGGTGGCGGCGGCGGCCGTGCCGGCGGTCGGGGCGCAGGCCGAGGACACCGGGCCGTCCATGGCCGCGCAGCTCGGCGCGGTGCTCGCCGACCAGGCGTGGGCGAGGCCGAAGCCGGGGTCGTGGACGCCGCCGAAGGCCGCCCCCGACGGGCTGCCGGTGGTCATCAACAGCATCGACACCACCGACAAGGTCGTCTTCCTCACCATCGACGACGGCTACGAGTACGACAACGACTTCGTCAACCTGGTGCGCCGCGAGAAGGTGCCGATCCTCACCTTCCTCACCACCACCTACACGCGCGGCGAGGGCCAGTACTTCTGGGCGATGCGCAACGCCGGATCGAAGATCGAGAACCACACGATCTCGCACCCGAACATGCCGACGCTGTCCCTGGCGGGGCAGCAGCACGAGATCTGCGGCGCGTCCGACACCATCGCCGCCCAGTACGGGTACCGGCCGCAGATCTTCCGGCCGCCGTTCGGCGCCTACAACACCGCGACGCGGCAGGCCGCCAAGGCGTGCGGCATCAAGTCGATCCTCATCTGGTCGGCGGAGTTCTACAACGGCACGACGGGGCCGGGCGTCGGCTACAACGGGTTCGCGCGGGGCACCGGATCCGGCAAGGGGTTCCAGCCCGGCGACATCGTGCTCATGCACTACCGCAAGGGCCTCGCCCAGCAGTTCCAGACGATCCTCGGCTGGATCCGCCAGCAGGGCTTCCGCCCGGCCGCCGTGCAGAACTACATCCCCGCCTCCCTCGGCGGCGACGCGCCCGGCTGATCGGGGGCGGGGCCGCCGTCGCGCTCGCCCGGCGCGATGATGCCGCCGCCCTGCCCGGTGCGCGGCCCGCCGAGGGCGTTCAGCACGTGGTAGAAGAGCAGCACGGCGATGGTGCCGAGCGCGATCCCGCCGAGCGGGAAGTCGTCGGTGATGTCCAGCGTGGTGTTGCCGATCGCCAGGATGATCGCGGCGGCGACCGGCACCAGGTTGACCGGGTCGCCGAAGTCCACCCGGCTCTCGATCCAGATCTTGGCGCCGAGCAGGCCGATCATGCCGTAGAGCACGACGGTGATGCCGCCGAGGACGCCGCCGGGCGTCGCGGCGACGAGCGCGCCGAACTTCGGGCAGAGCCCGAACAGGATCGCCACGAGCGCCGCGACGTAGTAGGCCGCCGTCGAGTAGATGCGGGTGGCGGCCATGACGCCGATGTTCTCGGCGTAGGTGGTGGTCGGCGCGCCGCCGACCGCGCTCGCGAGGACGGTCGTCGCGCCGTCGGCGGCGATGGCGCGGCCGAGCACCGGGTCCAGGTCGGTGCGGGTCATCGCCGCGACGGCCTTCACGTGCCCGGTGTTCTCGGCGATGAGCGCGATGACCGGCGGCAGCGCGAGCAGGATCGCCGAGGTCGTGAAGCCCGGCGCGTGCAGGGTCGGGAACCCGAACCAGTCGGCGGCCTTCACCGCCGACAGGTCGATGCGGTCGTGCGGGAACGCCGTCGCGACGCAGTACGGGCCCTCCTTCGGGCACGCCTTCCCGGCGGCGTCCAGCAGGTTCTGCCCCGGCAGCACCGACGTCACCTTGCCGGCCGTCGCGTCCAGCAGCCAGGAGAGCAGGAACCCGAAGACGAGCGCGAGCAGCACCGAGATCCGCGCCCAGAACCCGCGCAGCAGCACCGAGGCGAGCACCGCGAAGCAGAGCGTGGCGAGCGCGACCCACTGGTCCTGCGGCCAGTAGGTGTCGGCGACGACCGGCGCCAGGTTGAAGCCGATCAGCATGACGACCGCGCCGGTCACCACCGGCGGGAACACCCGCTGCACGACCGCGCCGCCGAGGACGTGCACGACGACGCCGACGAGGAACAGCACCGCGCCCGACACCAGGATCGCGCCGGTGACCGTCGCGGTGTCGCCGCCGCCCGCGCGGATCGCCGCCGCGGCGCCGACGAACGAGGCGCTGGAGCCGAGGTAGCTCGGCACCTTGCCCTGCACCACCAGCAGGAACAGGACCGTCGCGACCCCCGACATCATGATCGCCAGGTTGGGGTCCAGCCCCATCAGCAGCGGGAACACGAAGGTCGCGCCGAACATGGCGACGACGTGCTGCGCGCCGATGCCGACCGTGCGCGGCCAGCTCAGCCGCTCGTCGGGCCGGACGACCTCGCCGGGCGGCGGCGTCTTCCCGTCGCCGTGCAGCTTCCAGCCGATGACCATGCGGGTGCTCCTTCGTCACGCGGCCCTCGCCCCCTGCGGGCAAGGGTGACCTACCCCGTCGGGCGGCCACCGGCATCATCCGCCGCGCCCGCGGCGCACCTTTGGGCGCCCCCTGTGAGGATGATCACCAGCGGTTGACCCGGCCGCGCCTCAGATCCCCCGCATCCGCAGCACGTGCAGCGCGAGGGTCAGGTTGAGGCGCAGGTGGGCGTCCTCGGTGAAGGGCCCGAGCAGCCGCTCCAGCTTCCCGATGCGGTAGCGCAGCGTGTTGTAGTGGAAGTGCAGGCGGCGCGCCGTCTCGGCGACGTTGAGGTTGGTCTCCAGCAGGACGCCGAGGGTGCGGCGCAGGTCGACCAGCTCCGGCTCGTCGTCGCCGGCGAGCGCGCCGAGCGTCTCGCGGACGAAGGCGTGCAGCTCGGCCGGGTCCGACACCAGGCTGAGCAGCCGGTACACGCCGAGCTGGTCGAAGTGGGCGCGGGCGCCGTCGCCGTGGAGCTGCCGGCCGACGCGCACCGCCTTCGCCGCCTGCTCGTACGCCTCGGGCAGCGCCGACGGCCCGGGCGCCGGCCGGCTGATGCCGGTGGAGAAGGTGCGGCGGCCCGCCGGGTGCTCGGCGAACAGCGCCGCCGCCTCGCGGGCGACGGCCTGCGCGGGGCCGCCGTCCGCCGCCCCCGCGCCGTCCCCGCCGCGCCCGCCGTCCCCGGCGACGACCGCGACGACCTCGTGCGCGAAGCTCACCACCGCCGCGCCCGGGTCGTGGCGGCGGGCGGCGGTCGTCCAGGCGGCGGCGAGCCGCTCCTGCGCGGCGCGCTCCTCGGGGCCGCGCCCGCCCTCGCCGCCCGTGCCGGGCGCCGCGCCCGCCCGGCCGTCCAGCTCGGCGACGACCGCGACGACCGGCCGGTCGAGGTCCCAGCCGAACCCGGCGCAGTGCGCGACGATCCGGTCGGCGCCGCCGGCCCGCCCCGACAGCACGTCGCGCAGGAAGTCGGCCCGGTACTTGCTCTCCACCGCCGCGACGGCCTGCTGCTTGGTGACCACGAGCGCGGCGACGAGCGCGGCGCGCTCCAGGATGGACTGGTCGGCCGGGCCGAGGGCGCCCGGCGGCCCGTAGGCGATGATGCGGCCGTGGTCGAAGCCGCCCGCGACGACCGGCACGGCGAGGAACCCCGCCTCGGGCTCGCCGGCCCGGCCGCGGCGCATCGCCTCGACGTGCTCGGCGGGGCCCGCGCCCGCCAGCGTCCGGCGCTCGGCGTCCAGCACGACGACGGCGACCTCCAGCAGCAGCGCGACCTCGTCCACGATCTCCTGCAGCCCGCCGCCGCACAGCACGATCTGCACGAGCGCGCGGTGCACCTCCTCGGTGCGGGCGAGCACCGCCGCCTGCCGGTTCAGGATGTCGGTGAGGACCTGGTTCAGGATGTCGTCGAAGCCGACGTCGTCGGGCAGCAGGATGACGGGGAAGCCGCGCCGGTCGGCCTCGGCGAGCATCGCGTCGGGCAGCGCGTCCAGGTAGCGGCCGAGCTTGACGGCGAGCGCGGCGAGGCCGCGCTCGTCCAGGCCGGCGACCAGGCCGGGCAGCGACTGCGGGGTGCCGCGCAGCGGGTAGCCGGTGGTGAGCAGCAGCTCGTTGGGCTTCACCCAGGCCAGGACGTCGGGGACCTCCATGACGTTCAGCCGCTGCACGACGCGGCCGAGCCCGGCCCGCCCGGCGACCAGCCGGGCGCCGTGCAGGGTGGACGCGCCGAGGACCTCGGCGACCGGCAGGCCGTGGGTGAGGGTGCCGGTGCTGGCGAGCCGCAGGGCCGGTGGGCCCTGATCCGCCGCGGGGGTGTGGTTCATGCCAGGGGTCACCTCGCTCTTGGTGGACATCGCCCCGATTCACCCGATCGCTACCGCTTTATGATCAACATTGACAAGTCGAGCCAACGAAGACAACCGGTCTTGGCAGGTTTTTCCATACGACCCGCCGCCGGACGCGTCTACCGTCCTGCCAGAGGCCCCGGTTCCCCGGCCCCCTGGAGGATCATGACCGCCCTCGCCCGCCATCCCGTCCGGCCGCGCACCGGCCGCCCCGCCCCCGCGGGCGCGGCGAGCCTCGCCCTCCGCGAGGCGCTGTCCGGCGCGCCCCGCACGGCGCGCGTGCTCGCGGTGTTCCCCGCCGCCGTCTACCTGGAGCTGCGCGACGCCCCCGAGCCCCGCGTGCTCGCCGTCGTGGCGAGCGACGCCGCCCGGCCGCCGAACGCGGTCGTCGTCGCGGCGGGCCGCCGCGACCGGCCCTTCCGGCACGCCGCCGAGGGCGGCGAGGCGCGGATCGGCGACGGGCGCGTGGAGGCGGGCGCCCTGCACGTGCGGGTCCGCCGCTGGTGGGATCCGCGGCCCGCGCTCGGCGCGCCCGATGCGGCGGCGCCCGGCGCGGAGGTTCTCAGGCAGGGCACGGCCGAGCTCGCGCGCGAGCTGGACGGCGTCGCGACCGGCCTCGCCGGCCACCCCGATCCGGCGCTGCTCGCCGCCCGCTGCGCCGCCGGGGACCTCGCGGGCGCCGTCGAGGCGGCCGAGCGGATCGTCGGCCTCGGCCCAGGCCTCACCCCGGCCGGTGACGACATCATCGCCGGGCTGCTCATCGCGCTCCGCGCCGCCGGCGGCGCGCTCGGCGCGGCCGGGGCGCGCGCGGTGTGGCTCGCCGACTGGCTCGGCGCCGCGGTCACCGCCGACGCCGGCACCCGCACGACCCCGCTCGCCGCGACGCTGCTGCACTGCGCCGCCGAGGGCGGCGCGGGCGCCGAGGTCGCGGGCGTCCTCCGCGGCGCCGTCCGGCTCGGCCCGCTCGCCCCCGCCGTGCGGCGGCTGCTCGCCGTCGGCCACACCTCGGGCGCCGACCTCGCGCACGGCGTGCTCGCCGGCTGCCGGGCCGCGCTCGCGCTCGGCGCCCGCACCGAGCACTGGGCGCCCGCCTGACCCGCGGCCCTCCCCCGCACTGGCCGCAACGGGCCTGTGATACGGCCGATGCCCAATCCGTCCCGACATGCGAGATCATGGCGGGGTGAACCTGAGCGTCTCCTCGATCGACGACCTGTCCGCACGCATCGCCGCCGTCCGCGACGAGCACGCCGAGCACTTCCCGGGCCCGGCGACCGGGCGCCAGCCGGTGCACACCGTGTACGTCCCGGCCGACCGCTTCTCCGCGTCCACGGCCTCCGACTTCGGCGCCGAGGCCCTCCGCCTGCTCAACACCCACACGCCGGGCGCGGGCTCGTTCGGCACCGCGTTCGGCCTGGAGCCGGAGATCTCCGCGCTGGTGCGCGAGCGCGTCGCGGCCAAGCTGTCGGCCGAGCCGCTGGAGGACGTGCGGATCGACTTCGAGGACGGCTACGGCGTCCGCTCCGACGCCGAGGAGGACGAGCACGTCGCGCAGGTCGTGCAGGCCGTCGCGACCGCCTACGAGGCCAAGTCGCTGCCGCACTACTGGGGCCTCCGCGTCAAGTCGTTCGCCGACGGCGGGCACGAGCGCTCGATGCGCACCCTGGACGCCTTCCTCACCGCGCTCCGCGACCGCCTCGGCCGCCTGCCCGGCGGCTTCACCATCACCTTCCCCAAGGTGGTCATGGCCGGGCACGTCGCGCTCTTCACGGAGTACCTGGACCGGCTGGAGGAGGCGCTCGGCCTGCCGGCCAAGATCCTGCGGTTCGAGGTGCAGGTCGAGACGACCGAGTCGGTCATCGACCACGAGGGCCGGATCGGGCTGCGCGGCATCGTGGACGCCGCGGGCGGCCGGATGGCGGCGGCGCACTTCGGGGTGTTCGACTACACCGCCGCCTGCGGCCTGCCGCCCGCCGAGCAGCGCCTCGACCACCCGGCCTGCGACTTCGCCCGGAACGTCATGCAGGTGACGCTCGCCGGCACCGGCGTCCGCCTGTCGGACGGCTCCACCAACGTCGTCCCCCGCAACGACGGCCCCGACGAGGTCAACGCCGCCTGGGCGGTGCACGCCGCGCACGTCCGGCACTCCCTCGCGCACGGCTTCTACCAGGGCTGGGACCTGCACCCGGCGCACCTGCCGAGCCGCTACGCGGCCGTCTACGGCTTCCACCTGACGGGCGTGGACGAGGTCATCGGCCGCGTCCGGGCCTGGCACGAGCAGGCCGCGGGCGACGGCGGCGTCATGGACGAGCCCGCGACCGTCAAGGCCCTCACCGCCCGCCTGCGCCGCGCCGTCGACTGCGGCGCCCTCGACGAGTCCGTCCTGCCCCCCGGCGCCTGACCCGTCAGCGCCCCGGCCGCTCAGCCCTCGCGCTCGTAGGCGGCGAGGTCGGCGAGGGTGTCGATGTCGTCGGGCGCGGCGACGTCGTCGCACGGCACCGGCGTGACGAGCTCGGGATGCGCGCGCAGGAACGCCCGGGCCCCCACGTCGCCCTCTGCGGCCTCGGCGACGGCGGTGAAATGCTCGGCGGCGATCAGCACCGGGTTGCGGGGCGCGCCGCCGTAGGTGGCGACGGCGACGCGCGCGCCGTCCTCGAACGCGGCGACGAGCCGGCGGACGGCGGCGGGGGTGACGCGCGGCTGGTCGACGAGCGCGACGACGACGGCCGGGCACCCGTGCGGCAGCGCGGCCAGGCCCGCCCGCAGCGACGACCCCATGCCGGTGCGCCACGCGTCGTTGGGGACGACGACGGCGCCGAACAGCTCGACGGTGACCGCGCCCGACACCACCAGGACGGGCGCGCAGCCGCCCTCGTGCAGCGTCCGCACGCCGCGGTCGACCAGGCGCTCCCCGCCCACCTCCAGCAGGGCCTTCGGCCGCCCGAGCCGGCTCCCCTCCCCCGCCGCGAGCAGCAGGCCGGCCGGCGGGTGCGCGGGATGCGGGATCATCGCGCGAGCCTAGCCGCCCGGACGGCGCCCGGCGGGCGGATCGGCGTGGATGCGGCCGCCCGTGTCGGTCAGCGGGCGGCCGCTGCCGCCCCAGCGGAGCTGGACGAGCTCGGCGGCGATCGACACCGCCGTCTCCTCGGGGGTGCGGGCGCCGAGGTCCAGGCCGATCGGCGACCGCAGCCGCGCCAGCTCGCCCGCCGACAGGCCGGCCTCGCGCAGGCGGGCGAGGCGGTCGTCGTGGGTGCGGCGCGAGCCCATCGCGCCGACGTACCCGGCGGGCGTGCGGAGCGCGACCTCCAGCAGCGGCACGTCGAACTTGGGGTCGTGGGTGAGGACGCAGATCGCGGTCCGCTCGTCCACCTCGGCCTCGCCGAGGAACTTGTGCGGCCACTTCACCACGACCTCGTCGGCGTCGGGGAACCGCTTGGCGGTCGCGAACACCGGCCGGGCGTCGCAGACGGTGACGTGGTAGCCGAGGAACTTGCCGACGCGGGCCACGGCGGCGGCGAAGTCGATCGCGCCGAACACCAGCAGGCGCGGCGGCGGCGCGAAGGCGTGCACGAACACCGTGAGGTCGTCGCGGCGCCGCTCGCCCTCGGGGCCGTAGTGGCGGGCGCCGGTGAGGCCCTGCGCGAGCATGCCGCGCGCGTCGTCGTCGACCGCCGCGTCCAGGCGGGCGGCGTGCGGCGCGCCGGGGGCGAGGCTGCCGGCGGCGCGGTCGCCCCAGACGACGCGGCGCGCCCCGAGGCGCCCCGGGCCGCCGATGACGGTGGCGACGGCGACCGGCTCGCGCTCCTCGATCGACCGGGCGACGGCGGGGAACTCGGGGAAGGTCGCCGGGCCGACCGGCTCGACGAGGACGTCCAGGATCCCGCCGCAGGTCAGGCCGACGGCGAACGCGTCGTCGTCGCTCACCCCGTAGCGCTGCACGACCGGCTCGCCCGACTCCAGCACCGTGCGGGCCAGCTCGTAGACGGCGCCCTCCACGCAGCCGCCGGACACGCTGCCGGCGGCCTCGCCGTCCGCCGACACCGCCATCGCGGCGCCGGGCGGGCGGGGCGCGCTGCGGAAGGTGTTCACCACGGTGGCGAGGCCGAACGGCCGCCCGGCCGCGTACCAGCCGGTGATCTCCGCCAGCACGTCACGCACGGGCCCCTCCGATGATCTGCGCGAGCCGTTCCAGGGCACCCAGGCTGTGCCCGCTCGTGAAGACATCAACGTACGGCAGCGCCGCGGCCATCCCGGCCGTCAGGGGCTCGTACCCGGGGCGCGCCCGGTGCGGGTTGGCCCACACCACCCGGTGCGCCAGCCGGTGCAGCCGCGCCATCTGCGCGCCGAGCAGCGCCGCGTCGCCGCGCTCCCAGCCGTCGGAGGCGAGGACGACGGTCGCGCCGCGGGCGAGGCCGCGCTGCCCGAACCGGTCGAGGAACTCCTTCAGCTCCGCGCCGAGGCGGGTGCCGCCGCTCCAGTCGGGGATCGCCGCCGCGGCCGCCGCCATCGCCGCGTCGGCGTCGCGGTGCCGCAGCTCGCGGGTGAGGCGGGTGAGGCGCGTCCCGGCGCTGAACACCTCGACCGCGCGGCCGCCCGAGCGGGCCGCGGCGTGCGCGAAGCGCAGCAGCGCGTCGGCGTAGGGCCGCATCGAGCCGCTGACGTCCACCAGCAGCACCACGCGGCGCGGCCGGACGCGCGGCGCGCGGTGCAGCAGCACGGCGGTCTCGCCGCCGCGCCGCAGCGTCTCGCGGACGGTGCGGGCCGGGTCCAGGCGGCCCCGCGCCGCGGGCGCGAGGCGGCGCGAGCGGCGCAGGTCGGGGGACGCCGACAGGGCGGCGATGAGCCGGTTCACCTCGGCGCGCTCGGCGGCCGTGAGGCGCGCGACGTCCCGGTCCCGCAGCACCTCGACGGCGCTTGCGGTCGCGGCCCGCGCGTCGCCCTCCGCCCCGCCGGGCGCCCCGCCCGCCGGGACCGCCGCCGCGCGCCGCACCGCGACGGCCGGCGGGCGCGGCGCGAGGCGCGGGGCCTCGCCGGCGAAGTAGGCGGCGAAGCAGCGGTCGTAGCGGGCGAGGTCGTCCGGTCCCGCGCACAGGGTGAGCCGCCCCGCCCAGTAGACGCCGGCGGGGTCGAGGACGTCGAGGTGGCCGAGCGCGGCGAGCATCGCGTGCACCCGCTCGGGATCGGCGGGGACGCCGGCCGCGCGCAGCGTCCGCGCGAACCCCACCATCGTCTCGGTCGCCCCCCGCACCCGCTCAGCCCCCGTCCAGCAGCGCGGCGAGGCCGTCCGCGACGACGCGCCGCTGGTCCTCGCGGTACTTCAGGACGGCGCCGAGGGTGAGCGCGGCGGTGTCGGGGTCCAGGTCGCGGGCGCCGAGCGCGAGGAGCGCCTCGGTCCAGTCCAGCGACTCGGCGACGCCGGGCGGCTTCAGCAGGTCGGCCTCGCGCAGGCGCTGCGCGGCGCGGGCGACGCGCCCGGCGAGCCGCTCGGTGGCGGCGGGCAGCCGGCGCCGGATGACGGCGACCTCCCGGTCGAAGGTCGGGTGGTCGAGCCAGTGGTAGAGGCAGCGGCGCTTCAGCGCGTCGTGCACCTCGCGGGTGCGGTTGGAGGTGACGACGACGGCGGGCGGCCGCTCGGCGCGGATCGTGCCGAGCTCAGGCACCGTGATCGTGAAGTCGCTCAGCACCTCCAGCAGGAACGCCTCGAACTCGTCGTCGGCGCGGTCGACCTCGTCGACCAGCAGCACGCTCGGCGAGGTCTCCAGGGCCCGCAGCAGCGGGCGCGCGAGCAGGAACCGGCGGTCGTACAGCTCGCCCTCCAGGCGCGCCACGTCGCGCTCCCCGGCGGCCTCGGCGGCGCGCAGGTGCAGGAGCTGGCGCGGGAAGTCCCAGTCGTAGAGGGCCCGCGAGGCGTCCAGCCCCTCATGGCACTGCAACCGGATGAGCGGCGCGCCGAGCACCCGCGCGAGCGTCTTGGCGAGCTCGGTCTTGCCGACGCCCGCCTCGCCCTCCAGGAACAGCGGGCGGCCCATGCGGAGCGCGAGGAAGCAGGCGGTGGCGAGGCCCGGGTCGGCGAGGTAGCCGGCCGCGTCCAGCAGGTCCGCGAGCGCGGCCGGCGAGGCGGGGACCTGATCCGCGGCCGGGTCGGCGGACGGGTCGGTCGCGGGAGCGGCCGCCGGGATGTGCGTCACCCGACCACCCTAGCCCGCGGAAAGCAGGCTAATTCAGTAGGGAAAGTTGACTTTCGGTCACCGGCTCAGCACCATCAGGGCCATGAACGGCCACCCGACCGACGCAACGGTCCACGAGCTGTCCCGCCGGCGCCTGCTGCGCCTGACGGCCGGCGCGGGCGCCGCCGCGCTCGGCGCCCGCCCCCTCCTCGCCGGAACGGCCGCCGCCGACCCGGCCCCCGCCCCCTCGCCCGTCCCCGGCATCGTCAAGCCGCTGCCGCCCGAGCTCTTCATCCCCCAGGGCACCAACGCCGAGATGCGCTGGGAGGCCATGGCGGGCCAGGGCTACTACACCCCCATCGACCGGTTCTTCGTCCGCAACCACACCGCCACGCCGACCATCGACGCCCGCACCTGGCGCCTCAAGCTGTGGGGCGACGGCCTCCGCCGCTCCCCCGCCGAGGACGCGCCGGTCGAGTTCTCCTACGCCGCCCTGCGCGCGCTGCCCTCGCACACCATCGCCGCGTCCATCGAGTGCACCGGCAACGGCCGCAGCCTCTACACGACCCAGCAGGGCCAGACGGTGTCGGGCACCGCGTGGAAGCTCGGCGCGGTCGGCGTCGCGCGCTGGCGCGGCGTCCGCCTGTCCACCCTGTTGGAACGTGCCGGGCTGCTCAAGGACGCGGTGGACGTCATGCCGCGCGGCCTGGACGCCGAGTGGGTGGACAAGGGGCGGAACCTCGGGCACGTGCGGCGGCCGCTGCCGATCGCCAAGGCCCTGGACGACGTCCTCGTCGCCTACGAGATGAACGGCCGCCCGCTGCCGCCCGACCACGGCTTCCCCGCCCGCCTCGTCGTCCCGTCCTGGGTCGGCATCGCCTCCATCAAGTGGCTCGGCGACATCCAGGTGTCCCGCGAGCCGCTGTCGTCGCCCTGGAACACCTCCTACTACCGGTTCTTCGGGCCCGACTACCCGCCCGAGGGCAGCGCGCCGCTCACGCGGATGAACGTCAAGAGCGCGTTCGAGCTGCCCTGGGACGGCACCGTCCAGGCCCGCGACGCGCGCGTCCTGCACGGCCGGTCCTGGTCGGGCGGCGGCCGGGTGCGGCGCGTCGACGTCAGCGCCGACGGCGGCGCGACCTGGCGGCGCGCCCGCCTGCACGGCCCGGCCGCCGAGCACGGCTGGGTGCGCTGGGCGGCGCCCTGGCACCCGGCGGCCGGCCGGCACGAGCTGCTCGCCCGCGCCACCGACGCCACCGGCGCCGTCCAGCCGGACGCCGCCCCCTACAACACGCTCGGCTACCTGTTCGGCGCCGTCGCGCGCCACCCGATCACGGTTCAGTGAGGAGCCTCCCCCCATGGCGCTCTGGAAGCCCGACCCGACGTTCTACCCCTCGCCGCGCGACGCCCTGGCGGCGCCGCCGGAGAAGCTCGCCTACGTCGCGGCGTTCGACCGCGCCGCCGCCAAGCCCGACGCCATCGCCGTCCTGGACGTCGATCCGGACTCGGCGTCCTACGGCGGCGTCGTCGGCTGGTCGGAGCTGCCGAACCTCGGCGACGAGCTGCACCACTTCGGGTGGAACGCCTGCAGCAGCGCGCTCTGCCCCGGGTCGCCGCACCCGCACGTCGAGCGCCGCTACCTGATCGTGCCGGGCCTCCGCTCCTCGCGGATCCACGTCCTGGACACCAAGGACGACCCGGCGAACCCGCGGCTCGTCAAGACCATCGAGGCCGAGGACCTGGCCCGACGCGCCGGGTACTCGCGCCCGCACACCGTCCACTGCGGGCCGGAAGGGCTGTACGTGACGGCGCTCGGCGGGGCGGACGGCCGGGAAGGTCCCGGTGGGATCGCGCTGCTGGACCACACCTCGTTCGAGGTGCTCGGGCAGTGGGAGGTCGAGCGCGGGCCGCAGTTCTTCGCCTACGACGCCTGGTGGCACATCGCGCACGACGTCCTCGTCAGCTCCGAGTGGGGCACCCCCTCGATGATCGAGGACGGCGTGGTCGGCGAGCTGCTGCTCGGCCGCAAGTACGGGCACAAGCTGCACTTCTGGGACCTGCGGAAGCGCAAGCACGTCCAGGAGGTCGACCTCGGCGACGAGCACCAGATGGCGCTGGAGCTCCGGCCCGCGCACGACCCGACCAAGCAGTACGGGTTCGCGGGCGTCGTCGTCAGCGTCGAGGACCTGTCGGCGTCGGTCTGGCTCTGGCACCGCGACGGCGACGCCTGGGCCGCGACGAAGGTCATCACGATCCCGGCGGAACCCGCGGACGCCGCCTCGCTGCCGCCGGTGATCGCGCCGTTCGGGGCCGTCCCGCCGCTCGTCACCGACATCGACCTGTCGGTCGACGACCGGTGGCTGTACGTCTCGTGCTGGGGCACCGGCGAGCTGAAGCGCTACGACGTCGGCGACCCGTTCCACCCCGTCGAGGCCGGCTCGGTGCGCATCGGCGGCATCGTGAACCGGACGCCGCACCCGGCGGCGCCGGACGAGCCGCTCGCGGGCGGCCCGCAGATGGTCGAGGTCAGCCGCGACGGCCGCCGCGTCTACGTCACCAACTCCCTCTACGGCGCGTGGGACGACCAGTTCTACCCCGACGGCGTCGGCGCCTGGATGGCCAAGCTCGACTCCACCGAGGACGGCTTCGCCTTCGACACGCGGTTCTTCCCGCACGGCGACGACTTCCGCGGCCTGCGCCCGCACCAGACCCGCTTGCAGGGCGGCGACGCGTCCTCCGACTCCTACTGCTACCCGTGACCCGGTGAAGGACGGGTCGCTCGCCGCCCTCGTCGCGCTCGGCGCCTTCCACGGCCTGAACCCGGCGATGGGCTGGCTGTTCGCGGTCGCCCGGGGACTGCAGGAGCGCAGCCGCGCGCCCGTCCTGCAGTCGCTCCCGGCGATCGCGGCCGGGCACGCCGCGTCGGTCGGCGCCGTCGCGCTGCTGGTGACGCTCACCCGCTCGGTCGTCGCGACGCGGGCCGTGGCGATCGGCGGGGGCGTCCTGCTCGTCGCGTTCGGGCTCTGGCGGCTGCTGTCGCAGCGGCACTTCCGCTGGGTCGGCATGAGGATCTCGCTCTGGCAGCTCGCCGGCTGGTCGTTCCTGATGTCGTCGGCGCACGGCGCGGGCCTCATGCTGCTGCCGGTGCTGAACGCCGGGGCCGCGCCGGTCGCCGGCCACGACCACGGCCTCGCCGCCGGGACGGGGAGCGCGGTGTCGGCGGCGGTGTTCGTCACCGCCGTGCACACCCTGGCGATGTTCGCGGTCGCGGGCGCCGTCGCCGTCCTCGTCTACGAGATCGTCGGGCTCGCGGTGCTCCGCCGCGCCTGGTTCAACCTCGACCGGGTGTGGGCGGTCGCGCTCGTCGGCGCCGGCGCGGTCACTTTGATCACGGCTTGATCGGAACCGGTTGTGGGCACGGCCCCGCACTGGCACCCTCGTTCCACCACGAATGTGGTCTATGCGCCTTATGTGAACGGGGATGCCCTTGCCCACCATCGCCCGCCGGGCCGGCCGGGTGGCCGTCGCCGGCGCCGTGACGCTGCCGCTCGTCGCCGTGCCCGCCCTCGCCGCGGACGCCGCGGCGGCCGGGCCGTCCGGCGTCAACGCCAAGTCGGCCATCCTCTTCGACAGCGGCACCAGGAAGGTGAAGTGGGGCCGCGCCGTCGACACCAAGCGGCCGATCGGCAGCATCACCAAGCTGATGACGGCCGTCGTGGTGGTGCGCGCCGGCGGCCTCGACCGCAAGATCACCGTCAAGCAGAAGTACATCGACTACGCCGTCCGGCACGGCGGCAGCATGGCCAAGCTGCGGGCCGGCGACAAGCTGACCGCCCGCCAGCTCCTGAACGGCCTGCTGCTGCCGTCGGGCTGCGACGCCGCCTACGCGCTCGCCGACGTGTACGGGCCGGGCTGGCGCGGGTTCGTCGCCAAGATGAACAAGGCCGCCGCGGCGCTCAAGATGACGCGCACGCACTACGCCAACTTCGACGGGCTGCCCTGGCCGTCGGACACCGCGACGTACTCCACCGCCCGCGACCTCACGCGGCTCGGGTACTACGCGATGACCAAGGCCGACATCCGCGCCGTCGTCGCCCGCCGCACCTACACGCTGCCGTCGGGCGGCGGCCACCACGCCTACTCGTGGCTGACCACCAACCGGCTGATCGGCTCCTACAAGGGCGCGATCGGCGTGAAGACCGGCCACACCAACGCCTCCGGGTACTCGCTGCTGTTCTCGGCCAAGCGCGGCTCCAAGACCTACCTCGGCGTGGTGCTGAACAGCTCCACCACCTCCGAGGCCGCCCGGTTCACCGACGCCGCCAAGGTCCTGAACTGGGGCTTCGGGGTGAAGGCGGCCGCCGCGTACACGCCGCCGGCCGTCGTGTCCGGCGCCAACGTCGACTGACCCGCCGTCCCCCCGCCGGGCGCCCGCGACCTTTCCCGAACCGGTTGCGGGCGCCCGCCGCCGTTGCGATGCTGCAAGCCGTCCAGAACGGAGGGTGACATGCGGTACCTCTGGGTCATGGTGGCCGTGTCCTCGGCCCTCCCCCTCGCGGCCGCCCCGCCGGCCGCCGCCACGACGCCCCCGGCCGTCCCCGCCGCCGGGCCGGCAGGCGTCAAGGCCCGTACCGCGCTGCTCGCCGACGGCGCCGGCCGCGTCCGCTGGGCGCGCGGCGCCGACACCCGCTACCCGATCGCGAGCGTCACCAAGGTCATGACGGCGCTGGTCGTCGTCCGCGCCGGCGACCTGGACCGCACCATCACCGTCAAGCGCTCCTACGTGGACTACGGCGTCCGGCACGGCGCGAGCATGGCGGGCCTCCGCGCCGGCGACCGCCTCACGGCGCGCCGGCTGCTGTACGCGATGCTGCTGCCGTCGGGCTCGGACGCCGCCTACGCGCTCGCCGACTCCTACGGGCCCGGCTGGCCGAGGTTCGTCGCCAAGATGAACCGGACCGCCAGGTCCCTCGGCATGAGCAACACCCGCTACGACAACTTCGACGGGCTGCCCTGGCCGGCGCGGACCGCCGACTCCTCCACGCCGCGCGACCTCGTCCGCCTGGCCCGGACCGCCCTGCGCTACCCGGCGCTCCGCCGCCCCGTCACCGCCCGCACCCACCGCCTCGCCAAGACCCGCGCCCACCGCGCCTACACCTGGACCAACACCAACCAGATGCTCGGCTCCTACCGGGGCGCCGCGGGCGTCAAGACGGGCTTCACCGACGCGGCGGGCTACTGCCTGCTGTTCACCGCCGCCCGCGGACGGCGTACGCTGATCGGCGCGGCCCTCGGCGCCCCCACGTCCGCGGACCGCTTCGACGACGCCGCCCGGATGCTCAACTGGGGCTTCGGCGTCCCCACCGACTCGCTCCTGCGGACCACGGAGTCACGCGACTGATGCGCACCGCCCTCGCCCCCCTGCTCCTGCTCGCCGCCGCCCTCCCCCTCGCCGCCTGCGGCGGGGGCGGCGACCCGAAGAAGGACGCCCGCCCGTCCGGCGCGACCCCCTTCACCGGCACCTGGCGCTCCGCCGCCGGCGGCGACGTCGGCAACGGCGGCACCGTCCTCACCGTCGACGCCGCCGGCGCCCTCACCTTCAAGACCAGCCTCGACTGCACCGGCAAGGTCGCCAAGGCCGCCGCGGACTACCGCTTCACCTTCGACTGCGGCACCTCCAAGTTCGACGGCACCGCCCCGGCCCCGAAGTCCGGCGCCTTCACCATGACCTGGACCGACGGCGACACCAGCGAGTTCCGCGCCTAGCCCTCCCGCCGGCGGCGTTCCTCACCGTGCCCGGCGCCCGACGCGGCTGAGATCGACGTCGATCGCGAACGGAACCGCGAGCTTGAGCCGTTCGTGGTGAATACCGGTGAGCGCATACCGCCCGCTCTCCAGATCGCGCTCGTACACGTACACCACAGTGCCCGAATCGCTCCGCTCCACCCGCCAGAAGTGCCTGATGCCGGCCTTGGCGTACTTCAGCGGCTTGGTCTCCCGGTCCCGATCTTTAGAATCCGGCGAGACCGCCTCGACCGCGAGCACCACGTCTTCCGGCAGATAGTAGGTGGACGGGTCGCCCCGCTCGTACGCGTCTACGGTGACCACCAGAACGTCCGGCTCCGGCATCTGACGTTTGGCGAGCCGTACCGCCATCTCGCGTTCGGTGCGCAGATCATCGGGAGCCTGCCGGTCGAGCTCGGCACGCAGCAAGTCGATCACTCTGGCGTGCCATTTCTCCTGCGGGCTCACGAAGACGAGGCTCCCGTCGATCAGCTCCGTGTGCCGGGGCAGACCGCGCATGGCGAGAAAGTCATCGGCGGTGAAGCCGCCCGGCGGGGGGATGACCCAGTCTGGCAGCGACGAGGCGTCCATGTGGTGACTTTCTGCTGAGAGCACCCTTCGGAGTGTAATCGACGGGCGCTCGGTCTATGCACTCAGTGCATCAAGTACATCAGGCCGGGAACCTGAAATCACCCGCCCGCGCAGGGCGAGGAAGTGGTCTGCGGTGAGGCCGGCGGAGGGTTGTTCCATGCGCAGTGGCTTTCTGTTGGTGGCATCTTTCGCAGTGTAGTTACGAGGGCTGCGGCGGCGGGTGCTCTTCCTGGGGAACGGCCCGAGCGCCCCTCCGGGGCCGGAGGGGCGCTCGGGCGGGGGCGTCAGGAGTGGTCGTTGGCTTCTACGGCGGCTTCGAGGGGTTGTTCGGCGGCCGGGGCGGCCGGGGTGTGGGACGTCTCCTGGGGGCTGCCGTGCAGGGGCTCCTCCTTGAGGAACCAGGCGCCGACGAAGGCCAGGACCATGAACGGGGTGGCGTAGAGGAACACGTCGGTGAGGGCGCCGGCGAAGGCCGACAGGACGCCGTCGCGGATCTGCGCCGGGAGCCGGTCGATGATCTCGCGGGAGATGGAGGAGGTGGACGGCATCCGGACGCCCGCCGGGACGACGTCGCGCAGCTCGGCGGCGAGGCGGTTGTTGAAGATGGCGCCGAACACCGCGACGCCGAACGAGGCGCCGACCTGGCGGGAGAACGTCACCGTGGAGGTCGCGCTGCCGAGGTCCTTGCGGTCGACGGTGTTCTGCACCGCGAGCACGACGGTCTGCATGACCAGGCCGAGGCCCGCGCCGAGCACCACCATGTAGGCGCTGGAGGCGAGGCGCGAGGTGTGCACGTCCATCGAGGCGAGCAGGCCCATGCCGCCGGTCGCGATCGCGGTACCGATGATCGGGAACAGCTTGTAGCGGCCGGTGGCGCTGGTGATGCGGCCCGCGGTGATGCTGGTGGCGAGCATCCCGACCATCAGGGGCAGCACGAGGAAGCCCGAGTTGGTGGCGCTCGCGCCCGACACGATCTGCAGGAACAGCGGCAGGAACGCCATGCAGCCGAACATCCCGAACCCGACGAGGAAGCTGATGCCGCTCGCGACGCCGAAGGTGCGGCGGCGGAACAGCCGCAGCGGGATGATCGGCTCGGCGGCGCGGGTCTCGGCGACCGCGAACAGCGCGATCAGCAGGACGCCGCCGGCGCCGAGGCCGATGATGACCGGGGAGTCCCAGTCGTACTGGGTGCCGCCCCAGCTCGTGAACAGGGTGACGCAGGCGACGCCGGCGGCGATGAGCGCCGCGCCGAGGTAGTCGATCCGCGGGTGCCCGCCGGGCCGGTGCAGCTTCAGCCCGAACACCGCGACGGCGAGCGCGGCGAGGCCGATCGGCAGGTTGATGTAGAAGATCCAGCGCCAGGTGAGGTGGTCGGAGAAGAAGCCGCCGACGAGCGGCCCGGCGACGGAGGCGAGCGCGAAGACCGCGCCGAACACGCCCTGGTAGCGGCCCCGGTCGCGGAGCGGCACCACGTCGGCAATGATCGACATGGCGGACAGCATCAGCCCGCCGCCGCCGAGGCCCTGCACCGCGCGGAACAGGATGAGCTGCGTCATCGACTGGGCCATGCCGCAGAGCACGGACCCGATGATGAACACCACGATCACGAACACGAACACCGGCTTGCGCCCGTACTGGTCGCCGAGCTTGCCGTAGAGCGGCATCGCCACGGTGGACGCCAGCAGGTAGGCGGTCACCACCCAGGAGATGTGCTCCAGGCCGTTCAGGTCGCGGACGATGGTCGGCAGCGCCGTCGAGACGATCATCTGGTCGAGCGCGGCGAGCAGCATGCCGAGCATGAGCCCGCCCAGGATGATCCTGGTCTGGCGCTTGCCGAACTGCGGCGTTTCCGGGGGATTCACGGAGCTCCATTCTGCTGGTGCGAGACCCCTGAAATCTGTATGGCACATACAAGAGGCGGACGTACCGTACATCTGCAGAGTGCAGCTATCAACCGGAATTCAGCAACCGGGACGAACGGCGCAAATATCTACAATTGTCGTTAAAGCCGACGGGAGACTTTCCTGCCCGCGCCGCTAGTGGCGCTCGGGCGCCTCGCCGCGCTCGCGCAGCGTGGCGCGGAGCTCGGCGAGCTGGCGGGCGGCCAGCTCCCGCTCGGAGCCCTGGATGCCCATCGCGCCGACGGACGTGCCGTCGGCGAGGTCGAGCGTCGGCCACGGGTCGCCGGCGTTCATCTGCGCGTCCAGCACCTCGGCCCAGGCGAACCGGCGGGTGCGGAAGGCGTTCACGACGGTGAGGCCGGTCTCCGCCGCGACCACGCGGCAGCGCGCCAGCATGTGCAGGATCCAGGCGACGAACAGCCCGAACAGCACCATCAGCACCCGGTCGAACAGCTGGAACTGGGGCGCCACCACGACGGCGAGCACGATCATGCCGAGCACGATCACGCCCGCCGTCGCGTAGGCCACGAGCCGGGTGACGCGCGGGCGCCACACGGCCGGCAGGGCGGGTGCGTCAGTCAACGATCTTGGCGATCGGGATCTCGAGGATGTCGTGCGCGCCGGCCTGCTTCAGCGCCGGGATGAGCGTGTTGACGCCGCGCTTGGCGACCACGCTCTCCACCGCGCTGGACGCGCCGCCGGCGAGGGCGGTCACGGTCGGCGAGGCCATCGCCGGCATGATCTCCAGGACGGCCGGCAGGTCCTCCTGCGCGACGTTCAGCTTCAGCAGGACGTTGCCGCGCGCGCGGATCGCGCCCTGCAGCAGCAGCGCGACGTCCTCCATCGCGGCCCGCTTCGCCGGGTCCTCGTAGGCCGCGCGGTTGGCGACGAGCTCGGTGTAGCTGGTCAGCAGCGTGTCGAGGATGCGCAGGCCGTTCTTGCGGAGCGAGGAGCCGGTCTCGGTGAGGTCGACGATCGCGTCCACGATGTCGGGGACCTTGGCCTCGGTGGCGCCGTAGGACGGGACGACCCGCGCCTTCACGCCGTGCCGCTCCAGGAACCGCTCGGTCATCGCCGGGAACTCGGTGGAGATCCGCACGCCCTCGGGCAGGTCGGACACCTGCTGCCAGGGGGCGTCCTGCGGCACCGCCATGATGACGCGGACCGGGTTGGAGGTCGCCTTGGAGTACTGCAGCTCGCCGAGGCTGACGACGTCGGCGTCGGTCTCGGTGATCCAGTCGCGGCCGGTGATGCCGAGGTCGAACAGCCCCTGCTCCAGGTAGGTCGGGATCTCCTGGGGGCGCAGGACGCGGACGCGGTCGATGCGCGGGTCGTCGATGGAGGCGCGGTAGTCGCGGTCCGAGGTGCGCCGGACGGTGAGGTCGGCGGCGTCGAACAGCGCCAGCGTCGCCTTCTCCAGGGACCCCTTGGGCAGCACGAGAGAGAGCACGGAAGAACCTTTCGGGAAGGGAAGACTGTCGGGTCGGTCCGGGACGAGCGTCAGGAGCCCAGATGCTCCGCGCCGTGCCCGGCGTGCCCGTGATGCCGCAGCCCTCGCAGGGTCAGTGCCGTGTCGAGTGCGGCCACCGTCGCCTCCCACCCCTTGTCCTCCGAGCTGCCGGGCAGCCCGCTGCGGTCCAGTGCCTGCTCAATGGTGTCACATGTGAGGACCCCGTTGCCCACCGGAGTCGATTCGTCCAGGGCGACGCGCGTCACGCCGGCGGTCACCGCGTCGCACACGTAGTCGAAATGGGCGGTCTCACCCCGGATGACCGCGCCGAGGACGACGACGGCGTCCAGCTCGCGGGCGAGCTGCTGCGCGACGACGGGCAGCTCCAGCGCGCCCGCGACGCGCGCCACGACGGGCTCGTCGACGCCGCACGCCTTGGCGGCGGCGAGCGCGCGCTCCAGCAGCGGGCCGGTGATGCCGTCGTGCCAGCGGGTGCAGACGATGCCGAGGCCGAGGCCGGCGGCATCGACGGCGGTGTCCTCCGGGCGTCCCGCGCCGCTCATCTACAGCCCCTCGATCAGGTGTCCGAGACGGTCCCGCTTGACCGTCAGGTAGCGCCGGTTGTGCTCGGTGAGCAGCGTCGGCACGGCCTCGCGGCCGAGGACCGCGAGCCCGAAGCCGGCGAGGCCCGCGAGCTTGGCCGGGTTGTTGGTGAGCACCCGGATCGAGCGGACGCCGAGGTCGAGCAGCATGTGCGCGGCGAGCGAGTACTCGCGCGCGTCGACCGGCAGGCCCTGCTCCAGGTTCGCGTCCACCGTATCGGCGCCCCGGTCCTGGAGCGCGTAGGCGCGCAGCTTGCCGACCAGCCCGATGCCGCGGCCCTCGTGGCCGCGCAGGTAGACGATGACGCCGCGGCCGCCCGCCGCGATCCGCTCCATGGCGGCGTCGAGCTGGGTGCCGCAGTCGCAGCGCTCGGAGTGCAGCACGTCGCCGGTGAGGCACTCGGAGTGCACCCGCACCGGGACGTCCTCGCCGTCGCCGAGGTCGCCGTAGACGAGCGCGACGTGCTCGCCGCCGTCCATGCTCGCGAACCCGACGGCGCGCCACGTCCCGAACCGGTTGGGGATGCGGGTCTCCACCTCGCGGGTGACGAGGCGCTCGGTGCGCTTGCGGTACTCCACCAGCTGCTCGATGGAGATCAGCTTGAGGCCGTGCTCCTTGGCGAACACCTGCAGCTCGGGCAGCCGGGCCATGGTGCCGTCGTCGTTGACGACCTCGGCGAGGACGCCGGCGGGCGCGAGCCCGGCGAGGCGGGCGAGGTCCACCGCGGCCTCGGTGTGGCCGCGGCGGACGAGGACGCCGCCCTCGCGGTAGCGCAGCGGGAAGATGTGGCCGGGCCGCACCAGCTCGGCGGGCAGCGACGCCGGGTCGGCGAGGGTCAGGATCGTGGCGGCGCGGTCGGCCGCGGAGATGCCGGTGGACACGCCCTGCGCCGCGTCCACGCTGACGGTGTAGGCGGTGCGCAGCCGCTCGCCGTTCTGCGCGGTCATCAGCGGGATCTGCAGGCGGTCGAGGTCGGCGCCCTCCATCGGGACGCAGATGACGCCGCTCGTGTGGCGGACCGTGAAGGCCAGCAGCTCGGGGGTCGCGGCCGAGGCGGCGAAGATGATGTCGCCCTCGTTCTCGCGGTCCTCGTCGTCGACGACCACGACGGGCCGGCCCGCCGCGATGTCGGCGAGCGCGTCCTCCACCGGGTCGAAGATGCCGCCGGCCGTTCCGCCGTCCGCCGTGCCGTCCATGGTCGCTCCGTTCACCGTGTCGTCGCCGCCGCTCATGCGGTCACCGCCCTACTCGGAGTGTCGTGGGTGTTGCGGTCGCGGGACTCGCGCAGCCAGTTGCGGAAGCCCACCATGACCATGACGAAGAAGATCCCGTAGACCGCCGCCGAGACGTACAGCCCCGACTTCAGCGCGAGCGGGACGCCGACCAGGTCCACCAGCACCCAGATGATCCAGAAGTCGACCAGGGCGCGGCTCTGCGCGAACGTCGCGGCCGCGCTGCCGACGAAGATGTAGGCGTTCGCCCACGGCGACCAGGCGATCTTCAGCCAGTCCAGGTGCAGGAAGAGCTGGGCGACGAGGACGGTGCCGGCGGCGAGCGCCACGAGCAGCACGATCCGCTCGCGGGCGGTGGCCTGCCGGACCGCGATGCCGCTCTCCTCGCGCCGCCCGCGCGTCCAGGCGATCCAGCCGTAGACGGCGAGGACGCAGAACAGCACCTGCTTCAGGCCGTTGCCGGGGGCGTGGGCGTGCAGCGAGGCGGCGAACAGCAGCGCCGCGCCGGCGAGCTGCACCGGCCACGTCCACAGCGTCTTGTACATGGCGAGCACGACGACGGCCAGCGACAGGACGTTGCCGACGAGGTCGGTCCACAGGATGTGCTCGCCGAAGAGCGTGAAGCTCGCGTTCAGCCAGCTCATGCCCGCTCCTCCCGGATCCGGTCGCCGAGCATCCGCTCGACGTACTTGGCGACGACGTCGACCTCCAGGTTCACCGGGTCGCCCGGCTGCTTGCGGCCGAGCGTGGTGAGCTCCAGCGTGGTCGGGATGAGCGAGACGCTGAACCGGTCGGCGTCCGCGCGGACCACGGTGAGGCTGATGCCGTCGACGGTGATCGAGCCCTTGTCGACCACGTAGCGGGCGAGGTGCGGGGGGAGGCCGATGGTGACCACGTCCCACTTCTCGCCGGGCTCGCGGGAGACGATCGCGCCGACGCCGTCGACGTGGCCCTGCACGAGGTGCCCGCCGAGGCGGTCCGCGAGCCGGACGGGGCGCTCCAGGTTGACCCGGGAGCCGGGGACGAGGGCGCCGAGGCTGGACCGGTCGAGGGTCTCGCGCATCACGTCGGCGGTGAAGGCGCCGTCCTTGTGCTCCACCACGGTGAGGCAGACGCCGTTGACCGCGATGGACGCGCCGTGCACGGCGTCCTCGGTGACCAGCGGACCGCGGACGGTCAGGCGGGCCGAGTCGGCCAGCGACTCGACGGCCTCGATCTCGCCGAGCTCCTCGACGATGCCGGTGAACATCTCTCCCGGGCCTCCTGCATCTAAGGGCGAGGCTCCGGGGGTGTGTTCACGGGTGCGGACGGACGCCGCAGGCGGACGCCATGCCAGGGCATGGGCGTCCCGCGCGCTGCCTCCCATCCGGACTTTCACCGTCGGTCCCGGAATTCCACCGGATCAACCGGCCGATGGATCCGGCCGGGTCGCGGACTGTCACCGCCGGTTCGGAATTGCACCGACCCCGGAGCACGCGTTGCACTACTTGGCAACCAGTGTGCCACGTCCGGCATTCCCGGGGCCGTGTGAGAATCGCCACGGCCACAGTCGGCCAACCAAGCGCTCGCTCGGTTACCGCGGAGTGCGAACGTCCGGCGGCCGTCGCGGTGCGGCCGCCTACTCGGCCCAGCCGGCGGCGTCGGTGGCCCGCTGGGCCTGGGCGCGGAGGCGGCGGACGGCCTCGGCCGGGTCGTCGGCGTTGTAGACGGCGCTGCCCGCCACGAACACGTCGGCGCCGGCCTCGGCGCAGCGCTCGATCGTCTCGGCGCTGACGCCGCCGTCGACCTGGAGCCAGACCGGCAGGTCGCGGCCCCGGATCAGCTCGCGGGCGCGCCGCACCTTCGGCAGCACGACGTCGAGGAACTTCTGCCCGCCGAACCCCGGCTCGACCGTCATGAGCAGCAGCATGTCGATCTCGCCGAGCAGGTCGGCGAAGCCCTCGACCGGCGTCGCCGGGTTGACGCCGAGCCCGGCGCGCGCACCGGCGGACCGGATCGCGCGCAGCGTCCGGATCGGCGCCCCGGCGGCCTCGGCGTGGATGGTGACGCTGCCCGCGCCGGCCTCGGCGTACTGCGGCGCCCACCGGTCCGGGTCCTCGATCATCAGGTGGCAGTCCAGCGGGATCGCGCTGGTCTTCAGCAGCGCCTGGACGACCGGCAGGCCGAGGGTGAGGTTGGGCACGAAGTGGTTGTCCATCACGTCGACGTGCACCCAGTCGGCGTCGCTCGCGATGCGTGCGACGTCGGCGCCCAGGTCGGCGAAGTCGGCGGACAGGATGCTGGGTGAGATCTGCGGAGCCATGAGGTCCGATCCTACGGGCGGGCCCCGGCCCGGACCTCACCCGGCCGGGTGATCGCGGGGGTGGGGCGGCCGGCGAGGCGCAGCGCGACGAACGCCTCGGGCGCTCCGGCCACCGCCCAGAGGCCGAGCAGCGCCTGCACGACGTACGCGGCCACCGCGTGCGACCCGAAGAACAGCCCGACGGTGTAGATCACCAGCAGCCCGGCGGCGCCGGCGGGGACGCGCGCCGCGCGCCGCCACGGCTCCCCCGCCGCGCTCACCCCGCCGCGGTGCGCGACGAGCGACAGGCCCGCGAGCACGCCGAGCAGCAGGCCCGCCGCGCCCGCCCCGGCGGCGAGGTCCACCGGCTGCGCGCTCCCGCCCGCCGCGGTGATCGCCCGGACCCAGGCCGCCGGCCAGCGCCAGCCGCCGAGGGCGCTGAACGCCGCCCAGGCCAGGCCGAGCGCCGCCAGCGACACCGCCGCCGACAGCGCGAGCTGCACCGGCAGCGGGCGGCTCCGCCACCACGGCACCGCCATCGGCTCCAGGCCGAGGGCGGCGGTGAGCAGCACCGCGCCGACGGCCCAGCCCGCCAGCACCTGTCCCACCGAGTGCACGTGCAGGTAGATCCGCGACAGGCCGATCAGCACCGCGACCGCGGCGGCCGCCGCCCAGAGCAGCCGGCGGCGCGTCCGGCTCGCCGCGAACCCCCAGGCCACCACGGCGTTCTGGGCGTGCCCCGACGGCATCCCGAACGAGTCGTAGGCCGCGCCCGGCGCGAGCGACGGATCGGTCCAGAACGGGCGCGGCGCGTGGAACAGCAGCTTCAGCACGCCGTTCACGGCGGAGCTGGCGGCGAGCAGCACCGCCGCGCGCGCCGCCGACCGGGGGTCCAGGCACCAGTAGACGACCACCAGCACGGGCACGTAGAACGCCGCGCTGCCGATGAACGACATGGCGTGCATGAAGCCGGTGAGCACGGGTCTCCCTCGGATGCGTTCGGGCGGCCGGGTGACCCCCGACGCTAGGGGGCCACGCCTGGCCAACGTCCGAGTGACACGTAAAGTATCCCGGCCCCGCCCGCCTCGGTCGCGCCTCAGTCGCGGCGGAGCAGCGCCAGGAACATCGCGTCGGTGCCGTGCCGGTGCGGCCAGAGCTGCGCGAACTCGCCGTCGCCGGCCCCGGTGAGGCCGGGCGCGACCGCGCGGAGCGCCGCCGGGGCGTCCAGCCGCGCCACGTCCGTGCGGCCCCGCAGCGCGTCGTCGACGACGCGCGTCTCGGCCAGGTGCGGCGAGCAGGTGACGTAGGCGAGCACCCCGCCGGGGCGCAGCGCCTCCAGCGCCGAGGCGAGCAGCGCCCGCTGCAGCGGGCCGAGCTCGGCGACCGCCTCCGGGCCGCGCCGCCAGCGCGCCTCGGGCCGCCGCCGCAGCGCGCCCAGCCCGGTGCACGGCGCGTCCAGCATGATGCGGTCGAAGGTGCCGGGCCGCCACGGCGGGACGGTGCCGTCGGCCGCGACCACGCCGGTCCGGGCGTCCACCGCGCGCCGCACGAGGCCCGCGCGGTGCGGCTGCACGTCGGCGGCGAGCAGCCGGGCGCCGCGCCCGGCCGCGAGCGCCGACAGCAGCCCTGCCTTGCCGCCGGGACCGGCGCACACGTCGAGCCAGCGCTCGTCCCGGCCGTCCAGCGGGGCGGCGGCGAGCGCCGCCGCGACGAGCTGGCTGCCCTCGTCCTGGACGGCGGCGCGGCCGTCGCGGACGGCCGGGATCGCACCCGGGTCGCCCTCGTCCAGCAGCGCGCCGTAGGGCGACAGGGGCGCGGGCTCGGCGCCCGCCTCCAGCAGCTCGGCGACGGTGGCGCGGCCCGGCCGGGCGACGAGCGTGACGCGCGGCCGGGCGTTGTCGGCGGCGAGCAGGTCGGCGATCTCGCCGCGGTCGGGGCCGAGCGCGTCGCGCAGCGCCGACACGATCCACTTGGGGTGGCTGTAGGCCACCGACAGCCGGGTCGTGGCGTCGGCGCCCTCGGGCGCGACGATCGCCAGCCAGCCGTCCAGGTCGCGGGTGGTGACCTTGCGGAGCACCGCGTTGGCGAACTTGGACTGGCCGGGCCCGGCGACCGAGCGGGCGAGGTCGACGGCCGTGCCGACGGCGGCGTGCGGCGGGATGCGGGTGGCGAGCACCTGGTGCGCGCCGAGCCGCAGCACGTCCAGCAGCGGGCCGTCGATGCGGCGCAGCTCGCGGTCGCTGCAGAGCGCCAGGATCGCGTCGTAGGTGCCGCGGCCGCGCAGCGTGCCGTAGGTGAGCTCGGTGGCGAGCGCGGCGTCGCGGCCGGTGAGGCCGCGGTCGCGCAGCCGCGCGGGCAGCAGCAGGTTGGCGTAGGCGTCGCGGGTCTCCACGGCGCGGATCACGTCGAAGGCGGTGCGGCGGACCAGGTCCTGCGGGCGGCCGGTGCTGCGCGGCCCGCCGGGGCGGCGGTTGTCGTCGCGGCGGGGATGGCGGTTGCGGGCGGGCGGCATCAGGCGAGCACCTCCCCGGCGCCGAGGTCCAGGCCGCGCGCCCAGTCGGCGGCGGCCATCGGCTTCTTGCCCTGCGGCTGCACGTCGCCGAGCGCGACCGGCGCGGACGCGGTGCCGACGAGGACCCGCCTCCGCTCGGGGCGCAGCTCGCCGGGCGCGAGCCGCGGCTCCTCGGGCGCCGGGCGGACCGGGCCGAGCTTCAGCCGCGCGTCGCGGAACGTCGTCCACGCGCCGGGCGCGGGCGTGCAGGCCCGCACCAGGCGGTCGACGCGCTGCGCGGGCGCCGTCCAGTCCACCCGCGCGTCCTCGACGCTGATCTTGGGGGCGAGGGAGACGCCCTCGGCGGGCTGCGGCCGGGCCTCCAGCACGCCCGCCTCGATCCCGTCCATGGTGTCCACCAGCAGCCGGGCGCCCGCGACCGACAGGCGCTCCAGCAGGTCGCCGGAGGTGTCGGACGGCAGGATCGGCTCGGTCAGCACCCCGTACACCGGCCCGGTGTCGAGACCCTCCTCGATCTGGAACGTGGCGGCGCCGGTCATGTCGTCGCCGTGCAGGACGGCGTGCTGGACGGGCGCCGCGCCCCGCCAGGCGGGCAGCAGCGAGAAGTGCAGGTTCACCCAGCCGTGCGCGGGGACGTCGAGCGCGGCGCGCGGCAGCAGCGCCCCGTAGGCGACGACGGGGCAGCAGTCCGGCGCGATCTCGGCGAGCCGCTCCAGGAACTCGGGGTCGCGGGCCTTGGCGGGCTTCAGCACCTCGATGCCCGCCTCGGCCGCGATCTCGGCGACGGGGCTCGCGACGAGCCGCCGCCCGCGCCCGGCGGGCGCGTCGGGCCGGGTGACGACCGCCACCACCTCGTGCGACGACGCCAGCAGCGCCCGCAGCGGCGGCACTGCGGCTTCGGGAGTACCTGCAAAGACGAGCCTCACTCAGATCGCCTTCCCGAAGGTGCGGTGCGGCGACGCCTTCACCTGGGGCGCCGGGTCGCCGAACCACTCGGCCTCGCGGACGGCCTTCATCGCGGCCTTGCGCTGCTCGGGGTCCATCCGGTCGATGAAGAGGATCCCGTCCAGGTGGTCGGTCTCGTGCTGCACGCAGCGGGCCAGCAGGTGCGTGCCCTCCAGCGTGATCGGCTCGCCGTGCATGTTGAAGCCCTTGGCGACGACGCCGACCGACCGCGGCGTCGGGAACGCCAGGCCCGGCAGCGACAGGCACCCCTCGTCGCCGGTCTCCTGCTCCTCGGTGAGGTCCAGGGTCGGGTTCACCACGTGCCCGAGGACGTCGTCGACGTAGTAGGTGAACACCCGCAGGCCGACGCCGAGCTGCGGCGCGGCGAGGCCGGCGCCCGGGGCGTCCACCATCGTGTCGGTGAGGTCCTTGACCAGGTTCCGCAGCTCCTTGTCGAAGTCCGTCACCGGCTCGGCGGGCGTGCGGAGGACGGGGTCGCCGAACAGGCGGATGGGCTTGACGGCCAACAGGGGCTCCGATCGGGGTGCGGCGGGCGCGGGTGTACCAGTCTACGAACCGCCGGCGGGCCCCTGGGCCGAACGGGCCTTGTAGGCGGCGGTGCGGGCGGCCTTGGCGATCTCGCGGTCGGGGTGGTGGGCGCCGAGCGCGTCCAGCACCTCCGTGGTGCCCGGGTGGTCGGCCCGCCAGATGTCGCTCACCATCGCGGCCGGGTCGGCGTCCGCGGGGACGCCGGCGAGCGCCGCGCGGACCGCCGCGTCCGGCTCGGCGGTCTCCAGCATCCCGGCCAGGGTGTCGACGAACACCCACAGGTACTCGTCGCGCGACAGCGCGAAGCCGTCGTGGCCGTGCGCGGTGAGCCAGAGCGCCGCGTAGGGGCGGCAGAGCGGCTCGCCCGCGGCGGCCCGCACCACCGGCGCGGCCTCGTCGCCGATGCGGCCGAGGACCCCGGCGGCCAGGTTGCGGGCGCCGGGCCCGCCGCTCCGCATGACCTCCAGCAGGTCGGCGGCGGCGTCCTTGGCGGCGTGCCGGGCCAGCCAGCCGTCGATCTCCTCGCCGGCGGTGTCCGCGCGGTGCCAGGCCAGGCCCGCGACCAGGTCGGCGGCCGAGGCGCCCGCCAGCTCCCCGACGAGCGGCGCGGCGAACCCGTCGGCGCGCAGCAGCTCGCGGACGCCCCACACCCCGAGCGGGGTGAGCTCCAGGCCGTCCCCGGCGCCCTCCCGCACGACGCCCCAGGCGAGCAGGTCGGCGATCTCCAGCCGCAGCGCGTCCCGGACGGCGCCCTCCAGCGCGCGGGCGTCGGACACCTCGTAGCCGTCGCCGATGTGCTCCAGCAGCGCGTCGCCGAGCTCGGCGGCGGGCGCCGGCGCGTCCTGCTCGTACAGGTGGATGAGGACGCCGGTCAGCTCGTTCTGCACCAGCTCCACGGCGTCCAGGCCGTCGTCGGCGGCGTGCTCGGGGACGGCGGCGGCGTCGAACAGCCGCAGCCAGACGTGCAGCACGTCGGCGTCCGCGCCGCCGTCCAGGTCGGCGAGGGCGCCGCCGGGGCGGGCCCGCCGGCCGGTGACGGCGATCACGTCGGCCTCCACCGCCGCCCACCAGAGCCGGTCGATCTCCGGCAGGTCGGCCTGCTCGGCCGGGTCCCCCTCGGCGCGGGGCGTGGCGATGCCGAGGTCGGCGGCGGCCGCGGCGGCGTCCGCGCCGGTCAGCTCGTCGTACTCGGTGACCGCCCGCTCCCCCGTCCAGGCGGCGAGCGCGCGGGCCTGCGCGGTCAGGCCGGACGCGCGGGCGGCGGCGGCGAGCTCGGCCTCGGGCGCCAGCCGGACGGGCGGCACCGCGAGCTGCTCGACCTGCCGCAGGTAGGCGTCGGTGCGCTCGAACCGCTCCTGCTCGGGCAGCGCGTCGAAGGCGGCGAGCCAGCGCTCGGCGGCGGCCGGGTCGGCGGGGTCGACGCCGTCGTCGCGCATCAGCCCGGTCAGCACCTCGGCGGCGGCGCGCCGCTCGGTGCTGTCGGCGGCCTCGACGGCGGCGGCGAACTCCGGCTCCAGCCGGCCGAGCTCGGCGGTGAGGGCGGCGCCGTCGGCGACGCCGCGCTCGGCGAGGAAGGCGATGAGGTGCCGCACGGTGGCCACGATCGCGGGGACCTCGTCGGCGTCGGCGACGACGGCGGCGGGGAAGACCTCCAGCAGCAGCCCGCGCAGCGCGCCCGCGTCCAGGTCCTCGGGGCCGCGCAGGCCGAGCTCCTCGTCGGCGAGCTCCAGCAGGAGGCGCACGCCCTGCGCGTCGGCGGTGTCGTCGTCGCGTCCGTCCGCCCACTGCCCGAAGCCGGCGGCGGTGCTGTCTACCCAAGTGTTGGCCACTGGGCAGAGCCTAGCCGTCAGATCAGTTCCAGGGGATCGATCTGCACCCGGACGGCCTCGGCGGCCTTGCGGGCGCTGCGCACGCCCTGCGCCGCCCGCAGGGCCTGCGCGAGGTCCCCGGCGGCCGGGCGCGGCACCCGGACGAGGGCCCGCTCGCGCGCCTCCTCGGGCGCGCCGACCGGGACCGGGCCGAGCACCTCGGCGCCCGCGGGCAGCCGGGCGTCCTCCAGCAGCTCGCGGATCGCCGCCGGCGACGCCGTCAGCGACGCCATCCGCGCGGCGGGCGGGAACCCGACCTCGCGCCGCTCGGCGAGCTCGCGCTCGGCGTAGGTGACGGGATCCCAGCGGACGAGGGCCTGCACGGCGGGCAGCGCGGCGTCGGCGCCGACGACGACGGCCCCGCCGGGCCGCACCAGCGCGGCGGCGTTCATCCAGCGGCGCAGCGTCTCCTCGCCCGCCCGCAGGTCGGCGCGGCCGAGCAGCACCCAGCCGTCGAGCAGCAGCGCGGCGGTGTAGCCGCCGTCGGCGACCGGCTCGGCGCCCGGCGTGGACACCACCAGGGCCCGCCCGGCGGCGATCCGGTCCAGGACGCCGTCGCGGCCGGACGTGCGGACCGCGACGCCGGGGAACGCCCGGCCGAGCTCCTCGGCGGTGCGGCGCGCGCCCACGACGACGGCCCGGAGGTGGAAGTGGCCGCACTCGGGGCAGTGCCAGTCGCCGGCGATCCGCCCGCACCAGCGGCAGTAGGGCGCCGCGTGCGCCGATCGCAGCGCGAGCGGCCCCTGGCAGGCGCCGCAGCGCGCCGGGGTGCGGCAGCGCCCGCAGGCCAGGCCCGGCAGGTAGCCGCGGCGCGGCACCTGCACGAGGACGGGCCCTTCGGCGAGCGCCCGGCGCGCCGTCTCGAACGCCAGGCCGGGCAGCCGGGCGGCCTGCGCGGCGGCGTCCCGGGCGAGCTGGGCGTCGTCGCCGGTCGGCCGGACGCGCGGCATGCGGTCGCGGACGGTGAGCCGGCCCGCGGCCAGCGCGTGCGCCCAGCCGGTCTCGACGAGCTGGGTGGCGTCGGTGGTGCGGGTGAACCCGCCGAACAGCGCGGCGGCGCCCGTGCGGTGCGCGCGGAGCGCCAGCACCTCGCGCGGGTGCGGGTAGGGGGCGTGCGGCTCGGCGTGGACGTCGTCGCCGTCGTCCCACAGCACCACCAGCCCGAGGCCCGCCACCGGCGCGAACATCGCGGCGCGGGTGCCGACGGCGGCGCGCACGGTGCCGCGCCGCACCGCGAGCCAGCTCCGGTACCGCTCGGACGGCCCGGCCTCGGCGGTCAGCGCGACGTGGCGCCCCGGGCCGAGCTCGGCGGCGAGGGCGGCGTCCAGGCGGGCGACGTCGCGGCCGTCGGCGACCACGACGAGCGCGCCGCGCCCGGCGGCGAGGGCGACCGCGACGGCCCGCGCGACCGCGGCCGTGCGGTCCTCCATGCCGGGCAGCGCCGTCCACACCGCCCGCGGCGCGCGGCCCGCGCCGAGCGCGGCGAGGAACGACGGCCCGGCCGGGTAGTCCGCCCAGGGGCCGGGGCCGCCGGGCGCGAGCGGACCCTGCGGCGGCGCGGGCGGCTCCTCGGCCTCGACCCGGGCGTGCCGGGGCGGCACGGCGAGCCGGACGACGTCGGCGAACGTCCCGGCGTACCGGTCGGCGACCTCCCGCACCAGCGCGGCGATCTCCGGCGCGAGGACGGGCTCGGGCGAGGTGACGCGCTCCAGGTAGGCCAGGCGGCCGGTGTGCGCGCTCTCGGCGGCGCGCTCCAGCAGGAACCCGTCGACGAGCTGCCCGGCGAAGCGGACCCGGACGCGGCAGCCCGGCACGGCGGAGGCGTCCAGCGTGTCGGGGACGAGGTAGTCGAAGGGCCGGTCCAGGTGCGGCAGCGGGATGTCGACGGCGACCCGCGCCACCGGGAGTTCGCCCGCCGGCCGCTTGGCCCCCTTCTTCTTCGCGCCCGCCGCGCTCCCGCCGGGCGGTAGGCTTCGCCCGGTCCGGGCCCCCCTCCCCGCGGGCACCCGCGGGATCTCGCCCAGGCCCGGGATCAGCTCCGCTCCCCCGCCGTCGTTCGTCACGTCCCCGTCCTACCAGATCAGGGACGGGCCGGCGCCCGCGCGGGCGGTGCGCGAAATTGCTTCCCGCGGAGGTTCAGTGGATCATTTCCCGATGTCCTCCGCGTCCGTTCCGTCCCCCGAGCGCATGCAGGCACCGTGACGACCGCGCAGACCCCGCCCTCCGAAGGCGACACGATCGATACGCCACCGCCCGCGCGGCCCGGCCCGCTCGCCGCCGCCGCGCGGTTCGCCCGCCGGTCGCCGCTGCTGCGGCCGCTGACGCGGCCCCCCATCCTCGCCGCCACGCTGCTGTCGGCGGCGCTGCACGCCGTCTGGGCGCTGTTCCTGGCCCGCGACGGCGGCGACCTCGCCGCCCAGTCGGCCTGGACCTACTTCGTCGGGCGGCACCCCGGCGCCGCCTACAACCTGTCCTGGTACGGCGGCGTGCACCCGGCGTCCTACAGCGTCCTGTCGCCCTACGTGATGTCGTGGTTCGGCATCCGTACCGTCGCGGTGATCGCGGGCACGCTGTCGGCGACGATGCTGGCGCGGCTGCTCGTCCACCTGCGGGTGCCGGCGCTGATGCCCGCCGCCCTGTGGGGCGCGCTCGCGACCTGGTGCAACGCCGCGTCCGGCCGCGTCACCTTCGGGCTCGGCCTGGTGTTCGCGCTCGCGGCCGTGCAGATGGCGTTCACCGTCCGGGGCACCCCGCCGCTCCGCGCGGCCGGCATGTTCGGCCTCAGCCTCCTCGCGACGCTCGCCAGCCCCGTCGCGGGCCTGTTCATCATGGTCGTCGCGGCCGCGCTGTTCCTCACCGGGCGGCGCCGCGCCGGCCTGATGCTGGCGCTCGCGCCGCCGCTCGTCGTCGGCGTCACCACGGTGCTGTTCCCCTTCACCGGCGTGCAGCCGATCGGGTTCGCCACCGTCGTCCTGCCCGCGATCACCAGCGTGGTCGCGGTGCTGCTCTGCGCGCCCCGCGAGTGGACGGTGGTGCGCGTCGGCGCCGGCGTCTACCTGCTCGGCATCGCGCTGACCTGGCTGGTCCCGAGCCCGATCGGCAGCAACGTCGAGCGGCTGTCGCTGCTGTTCGGCGGCGTGGTGCTGCTCACCGCCGTCGCCCGCACCCACCACCTCGCCAAGCTCGGCGTGCTCTGCGCCGCGTTCATCGTCACCGGCGCGTGGATGGTCGTGAAGCCCGTCGACGACGTGATCCACACCCGGCCCGCGAACGTCACCGCCGCCAACTCCGGCGGCCTGAAGGCCGAGCTGGACCGGCTCGGCGCGCGCCGCACCCGCATCGAGGTCGTCCCCCTGCGCTCGCACTGGGAGTCCGCCGGCCTCACCCGCCACTACATCCTGGCCCGCGGCTGGAACCGGCAGGTGGACGCCGAGCGGCACGCCCTGTTCTACGAGGACGGCGCCCTCACGCCCGCCTCCTACCACGCCTGGCTGCGCAAGTGGTCCGTCGGGTTCGTGGTGCTGCCCGAGCAGGAGGTCGAGAAGGCCGGCAAGGACGAGGCCGCGCTCATCGAGCGGGGCCAGCCCTACCTGCGGCCGGTCTGGTCCGACGACTACTGGCGCCTCTACCGCGTCGCCGACCCGGTGCCGCTGGTCGCCCTGCCGTCCACCGTCGCGCGCGTGGACGCCGCCGAGCTCGCCGTGGACGTCCCCGCCGCCGGCGTGACGACGCTGCGGATCGCCTGGTCGCCGTGGCTGAACGTGCGCGGCGGCGGGACCGCCGGCCACGGCTGCCTGGAGCGCGACGGCGACTTCGTCCGGCTGCACGCCCCCGGCCCCGGCCGCTACACCGTCAGCGCCCGCTACGGCGCGCCCCGCGGCACGCCCTGCCCGCCCGCCCGCTGACGCCGGGACGCGAGAGGCCCCGGGGACGCCGTCCCCGGGGCCTCTCGCACGTGCGGCTCTTGCGGGCGGCGCCTACAGGCCGGCGGCCTGCGCGAGGGTGGTCGCGCGGTCGGTGGACTCCCAGGAGAAGTCCGGCTCCGGGCGGCCGAAGTGGCCGTAGGCGGCGGTCTGGGAGTAGATCGGGCGGAGCAGGTCCAGGTCCCGGACGATCGCGGCCGGGCGCAGGTCGAACACCTGGAGCACGGCGGCCTGGATCTTGTCGACGGGCAGCTTCTCGGTGCCGAAGGTCTCCACGAACACGCCCACCGGGTGCGCCTTGCCGATCGCGTAGGCGACCTGCACCTCGGCGCGGTCGGCGAGGCCGGCCGCGACGATGTTCTTGGCGACCCAGCGCATCGCGTAGGCGGCCGAGCGGTCCACCTTGGACGGGTCCTTGCCGGAGAAGGCGCCGCCGCCGTGGCGGGCCATGCCGCCGTAGGTGTCCACGATGATCTTGCGGCCGGTGAGGCCGGCGTCGCCCATCGGGCCGCCGATCTCGAAGCGGCCCGTCGGGTTCACCAGCAGCCGGTAGCCGTCGGTGTCGAGGTCGAACTCGGCGAGCACCGGGTCGACGACGTGCTCCTTGACGTCGGGGGCGAGCAGCTCCAGCAGGTCGATGTCGGGCGCGTGCTGCGACGACACCACGACGGTGTCCAGCCGGACCGCCTTCGCGCCGTCGTACTCGATGGTGACCTGGGTCTTGCCGTCGGGCCGCAGGTAGGGCACGGTGCCGCTCTTGCGGACCGCCGACAGCCGGTGCGACAGCTTGTGCGCGAGCAGGATCGGCAGCGGCATGAGCTCGGGCGTCTCGTTGGTGGCGTACCCGAACATCAGGCCCTGGTCGCCGGCGCCCTGGCGGTCCAGGTCGTCGCCCTGCTTGTCGCGGTCGTCGCCGTCGCGGGTCTCGTAGGCGTCGTCGACGCCCTGCGCGATGTCGGGCGACTGCGCGCCGATCGACACCGACACGCCGCAGGAGTTGCCGTCGAAGCCCTTCTTCGACGAGTCGTAGCCGATCTCCAGGATCTTCTCCCGGATGACGCCGGGGATGTCCACGTAGGTCTCGGTGGTGACCTCGCCGGCCACGTGCACCTGACCGGTGGTGATCATGGTTTCGACGGCGACCCGGCTGCGCGGGTCGTCCTTGAGCATCGCGTCGAGGATGGCGTCGCTGATCTGGTCAGCGATCTTGTCCGGGTGTCCCTCGGTGACCGATTCCGAGGTGAACAGGCGGCGAGACACGTGCGTGAACTCCTTGCAGCGGCTGCTGACTGACGTCGCAGAGCGGATGGGTTATTCGGCGTGGCGGGAACCGCCGGCTCCCGCCGGGCCCGCGCCGGGTTTCCGGCGGAGTCTATCGGGATAGCCCGCGCCGATCGCCAGACGCGCAGGTCACGGTACTCCGGTCGGGCGCCCGGGGCACGGCCGCCCGGATCAGGGGGCGGCGGGGCCGCGGGCGCCCTCGGGACAGGACCCGCCGGGCGGGGCGAGGCGGGCGGCGACCAGGTCCCAGACGACGTCGGCGAGCGCCTCCTTGGCGCCGCGCGGCACCTCGGTCGGCGCCGCGCCGTCGGCGGCGAGGATCACGGCCTCGTTGTCGGGGCGGCCGAAGGTGAGGTCGGCCCCGACCCGGTTCACGACCAGCAGGTCGCAGCCCTTGCGGGCGAGCTTGGCGCGCCCGTTGGCGAGCACGTCGTCGGTCTCGGCGGCGAAGCCGACGACGACCTGCCCGCCGCGCGGGCGGGCGGCGAGCTCGGCCAGGATGTCGGGGTTCTGCACCAGCGCGATCGGCGCGGGCCCGGCCCCCGGCTCCTTCTTGATCTTGGAGTTCCGGTAGCCGGCCGGCCGGAAGTCGGCGACGGCGGCGGCCATGACCACCGCGTCGGCGGCGCCGCCGGGGCCTTGGGCCGCCTCCAGGACGGCCTTGCGCATGTCCTCGGCGGACTCGACCGCGACGACGCCGATCCCGGCCGGGTCGGGCAGGGCGACGTTGGCGGCGACGAGGGTGACGCGGGCGCCGCGGGCGGCGGCGGTGCGGGCGAGGGCGTAGCCCTGCAGCCCCGACGAGCGGTTGCCGAGGAAGCGGACGGGGTCGAGCGCCTCGCGGGTGCCGCCCGCCGACACGACGACGCGGCGGCCGGCGAGGTCGCGCGGCAGGTCGCCGCGGGCGAGGACGCGGCGGGCGACCTCGAACAGCTCGGCCGGGTCGGGCAGCCGGCCCTTGCCGGTGTCGGCGCCGGTGAGGCGGCCGGACGCGGGCTCGACGACGAGCGCGCCGCGCGCCCGCAGCGTCGCGACGTTGGCCCGCGTCGCCGGGTGCTCCCACATCTCGGTGTGCATCGCCGGTGCGAACACCACGGGGCAGCGCGCGGTGAGCAGGGTGTTGGTGAGCAGGTCGTCGGCGAGGCCGGCGGCGGCCTTCGCGAGGGTGTTGGCGGTCGCGGGCGCCACGAGCACCAGGTCGGCGTCCTGGCCGAGCCGGACGTGCGGGACCTCGGCGACGTCCTCGAACACCGCGGTGCGCACGGGGTGGCCGGACAGGGCGGCCCAGGTGGGCTCGCCGACGAAGCGCAGGGCCTCGGCCGTCGGCACGACGCGCACGTCGTGGCCGGACTCGGTGAGGCGCCGCAGCAGCTCGCACGCCTTGTAGGCGGCGATGCCCCCGCTGACGCCGAGGACGACGCGGGGCCCGGTGGTGCCGGTGCTGGTGCTCATGGGGTGCTGACGAGGATCGCCTTCCCGGGGCTGCCCGGAGGCGCGGCCCCCGGGCGACCGGCGGGTCAGCCCTCGACGGGCTCGGCGTGCAGGAGGCCCTCGCGCGTCTCGCGGAGCGCGATGGACAGCGGCTTCTCCTGGACCTGGGTCTCGACCAGCGGGCCGACGTACTCCAGCAGGCCCTCGCCGAGCTGCGCGTAGTAGGCGTTGATCTGCCGGGCGCGCTTGGCGGCGATGCTCACGAGGCCGTACTTGGTGTCGACGACCTCCAGCAGCTCGTCGATCGACGGGTTGGTGATGCCCTCATTGCTGGTGGCTGCCACGCGGTGGCCTTCCCCTAGGCGTTACTGGCGAACAGCCATCAAGGCTACCAGCTCGCCGCACACGTCCTGGACGGACGTGTTGACGAGGGTGACGTCGAACTCCTTCTCGGCCGCGAGCTCGACGCGGGCGGCGGCGAGGCGCCGCTCGATCACCTCGGGCGGCTCGGTACCGCGCCCGGTGAGCCGGCGGACCAGCTCGTCCCAGGACGGCGGCGCGAGGAACACCAGCCGCGCCTCGGGCATGGTGTCGCGGATCTGGCGGGCGCCCTGCAGGTCGATCTCCAGCAGGACCGGCTCGCCGCGGTCGAGCCTCTCTTGGACGGGCCGTCGCGGGGTCCCGTAGCGGTTCCCCGCGAACTCGGCCCATTCCAGGAGCTGGCCCTCATCGACGAGCCGGTCGAAACCGGCGTCGTCGACGAAGAAGTACTGCACACCGTCTTTCTCTCCCGGCCGGGGGGACCGGGTGGTCACCGAGACCGACAGCCACACCTCGGGGTGGGCGAGCCGGATCTCGGCGACGACCGTGCTCTTGCCGACGCCTGACGGGCCGGAGAGAACCGTCAGCCGCCGGGCAAGGGGATGGTGCTGGTGGAGCTCGGTGGAGCCGCCCGGTGCAGTCATGGGTGCGCCGGAACTGAACGGGATGGAGCCGGGGCCGGGCAGCGCCGGGCCGGCCGCGACGGTCTCACCGTGGCGCCCGTTCGCGGGTCGGGGGCTAGCGATTTGCACCGCCGCCGAACTCGCGCTCCAGGGAGGCGCGCTGGTTAGCGCCGAGGCCCCGCACGCGGCGGGACTCGGCGATGCCGAGGCGCTCCATGATCTGCTTCGCACGGACCTTGCCCACACCGGGCAGGGACTCGAGGAGGGCCGACACCTTCATCTTGCCGATGACGTCGTCGGCCTGACCCTCCTTGAGGACCTCGGCGAGCGAGGTCCCCCCGTGCTTGAGCCGGTTCTTAACCTCGGCACGCTCCTTGCGGGCCTTGGCAGCCTTCTCCAGGGCTGCGGCGCGCTGTTCGGGGGTTAGGGGCGGAAGAGCCACGCCGGGTCACCTCAGGTTTCCACTCGACGGAGTCGGACGGGACGGGAAACTAGCGAGTTCACGCCCCATAAGGCAACGTGAAGTGCCGTTTAGCCCGCCACAAAATCACGAAAATCACTCCTTGCGGTGTCCTGAATACAGAGTGTACCCAACTCGGCGCCTTCCGGCGGGCGCACCGCGTCCTTGCTGGGACTTTCGCACGGCGGCGGAAAAGCGTCTCCGCGCCCCCCGAACGTGTGATCGATCACCCTTCGGCGGGGGCGCCCGCGGGGGCGCTCCGGGACGCCTCGGGGGACCTCCCGGCGGCCTCCTCGGCGGGCGCCCCGCCGGCCGTGCGGCGGAGCGCGGAGGCGATGCCGGCGGCGGCCGCGCCGGGGTCGGCGGCACCGGTGATCGGGCGGCCGATCACGAGCAGGTCCGCACCCGCCGCGAGCGCCTGCTCGGGCGTCGCCACCCGCGCCTGGTCCTGGAGGTCGGCGCCCGCGGGGCGGACGCCGGGGGTGATGAGCGTGACGTCCGGGCCGACCTCGGCGCGCACCAGCGCGGCCTCCTGCGGCGAGCAGACGAGCGCCTGCGCGCCCGCGCCGACGGCGAGGGCGGCGAGGCGCCGCACCGCGTCCGAGGCCGGCCCGGCGAGCCCGATGCCGGCGAGGTCGGCGTCGCCGAGCGAGGTGAGCACCGTCACCGCGGCGATCCTGGTGCCGGGGGCGGCCCGCACCGCCGCCTCGATCATCGCGGGGCCGCCGGCGGCGTGCACGGTCAGGTAGGCGGGCTTCAGCCGCGCCACGGCGCGCGCGGCGCCCGCCACGGTCGCCGGGATGTCGTGCAGCTTCAGGTCGAGGAACACCTGCACCCGGCTGGCGCCGCGGACGCTCGCGACGACGTCGGGGCCGTAGCGCAGGTACAGCTCCAGGCCGACCTTGACGGTCGACACGTGCGGGGTGACCAGGGACGCCCAGCGGGCCGCCGTCTCCAGGTCGGGCGCGTCCAGGGCGACGGCGATGGGGGCGGGTCCAGCGGTCACGGGGTCCTCTCCTTCACTTCCGCGGCCGGGGCGGGCGCGGGGTCCGGCTCCGCGGGCCGCCCGGACGCCGCGGGCGCCTCGGCGGCCTCCCGGGCGGGGGGCACCGCCGCGGGCGCGGTCTGGGGCGCTGTGTGGGGCGGGGGCGGCGTCGCGGGGCGCACCTGGGGCGGCGCGTGGCCCGCCGGGCGGTGCGCGAGGCCGACGGCGTCGGCGAGCCGCTCGATCCTGCGGGCGGCGAGCGCCTCGTCGAGCTCGCGGGCGATGCGCGGCACCGCGCCCGGGTCGTGGAACAGCGTGGTGCCGACGGCGACCGCGCTCGCGCCCGCCAGGACGTACTCCAGCGCGTCCAGCCCGGTCGCGACGCCGCCGCAGCCGATGATCGGGGTGCGCGGCAGCGCGGCGTGCACCTGGTAGACGCAGCGCAGCGCGATCGGGCGGATCGCCGGCCCCGACAGCCCGCCGGACACGCCGGTGACGGCGGGCCGCAGGGTGCGGTGGTCGATCGCCATCCCCTCCACCGTGTTGATCAGCGTGAGGGCGTCGGCGCCCGCGTCCACGCAGGCCAGCGCGATGGTGACGATGTCGGTGACGTCCGGCGTCAGCTTGGCGATCACCGGGACGCCGGCCGGCGCGGCGCCGCGCACGGCGCGCACCACGGCCGCGGCGGCGCCCGGGTGCCAGGCGAACATGCGGCCGCGGTCGGCGACGTTCGGGCAGGCCACGTTGACCTCGATCGCGGCGACGCCCGGCTCGCCGCTCAGCCGCGCGGCGAGCTCGGCGAACTCCTCGGCGCTGTTGCCGGCGACCGACACCACGACGGGCACGCCCTGCTCGGCGAGCCAGGGCAGCTCGTGCTCCAGGAAGCCCTCGACGCCCGGCCCCGGCAGCCCCATCGCGGTGAGGATCCCCGAGGGCGTCTCGGCGACGCGCGGCGTCGGGCGGCCCGCGCGCGGCCGCGCCATCACCGAGGTGGTGACGAACGCGCCGAGCCGCGTCAGCTCGCAGAACTGGGCCAGCTCGCGGCCGGTGCCGCCGCAGCCCGAGGCCGTCAGCACCGGGCTCGCCAGCTCCAGCCCGGCGATCTTCGTCTTGAGCCGTTGGGAGTTCATCGGGCCCTTCCCCCTTCGGGGACGCCGAGGACGCGCGGGGCGCCGAGGGCGTCGAACGGGATGGTGCCGAGGTCGCCCCAGCGGACGCGGTCGCCGCGCAGCACCGGGCCGTCGGCGCAGGCGCGCACCATGCGGGTGACGCCGTCCTCGCCGTGCAGCGGCAGCACACAGGTCATGCACACACCGATACCGCAGGCGCCGGTCCGCTGCAGGAACTCCTCCAGGCAGACCTGGGACGGCAGCCCGAACTCGCCGGCGACGCGGGTGATGGAGCGCAGCAGGTCGGTCGGACCGCAGCCGTAGACGACCTCGGCGCCGGTGTCGGCGATGACGCGCGGCATCGCCGCGCCGACGGTGCCCCGCTCCCCCATCGAGCCGTCCTCGGTGGTGACGGCGGCGCTGTCGCCGATGCGGTGCGCCATCCGGGAGCCGAACACCTGCTTGCCGGTGCGGCCGCCGAGCAGGAAGTGCACCTGGCAGCCGCGCCGGTGCAGGGTGTCGGCGAGCGCGAACAGCGCCGCGCCGCCGGGGCCGCCGCCGACCAGCAGGCAGGTGACGGGGTCGCGGGGCAGCCGGAACGGGCGGCCGAGCGGCCCGATCACGTCCACCTTGTCGCGGGACCGCAGGCCCGCGAGCCAGGCGGTGCCGGGCTCGGTGTCGGCGAAGACGACCTCGACGGTCCCCCCGTAGTCCGACTTGACCTCGTACACCCCGAAGCAGCGGCGGACCAGCCGGCCCGTGTGCTCGCCGCCGACGGCGAGCGCCACGAACTGCCCGGGCCGGAACCGCTCGGCGATCGCCGGCGCCACCAGCGTCATCGCGTGGTAGTCCTGCACCTGGCGGACCGTCAGGACCGTCGCCGACGTCTGCACCGGTGTGTCGGACACCCGTCTCCCTCTCCTCGTTCGTGTACCGGGCGGCGGCCGCGCGGCCGCCGCCCGGCGGGCGTCAGCCCTGCCCGAGGACGCCGTGCGCGCCGCGCAGCCGCTCGGCGTGCTCCTGAAGGGAGCGGACGCCGACCAGCCCCGCCGCGATCGCCTCGATGCCCTGCACGGCCGCGGCGAGGCCCTGCACGGTGGTGACGCACGGCACGCCGCGCAGCACCGCCGCGGTGCGGATCTCGTAGCCGTCCAGGCGGGGCCCCGCCTGTCCGGGGCTGCCGAACGGAGTATTGACGATGAGGTCCACCTCACCGTCGAGGACGCGCCGCACGATGCTGGGCTCGTCGCTCGATCCGGCCCCGGCGCTGTGCTTGCGCACGATCTTGGCATGCACGCCGTTGCGCCGCAGGACCTCGGCGGTCCCTTCCGTGGCAAGAATCTCAAAGCCCAGGTCAGCAAGGCGCTTCACCGGGAACACCATGTGCCGCTTGTCCCGGTTCGCCACCGACACGAACACCCGGCCCTTGGTCGGCAGCGCGCCGTAGGCGGCCTGCTGCGACTTGGCGTAGGCGGTGCCGAAGACCTCGTCGATGCCCATGACCTCGCCGGTGGAGCGCATCTCCGGGCCGAGGACGGTGTCGACGAACTGGCCGTTCTTGTCGCGGAACCGGTCGAAGGGCAGCACCGCCTCCTTGACCGCGATCGGCGCGTCGAGCGGCAGCGAGCCGCCGTCGCCCGACGCCGGCAGCAGGCCCTCGGCGCGCAGCTCGGCGACGGTCGTGCCGAGCATGACGCGGGCGGCGGCCTTGGCGAGCTGCACCGCGGTCGCCTTGGACACGAACGGCACCGTGCGGGACGCGCGCGGGTTGGCCTCCAGCACGTACAGCACGCCCGCCGACAGGGCGTACTGGACGTTCATGAGGCCGCGCACGCCGATGCCGCGGGCGAGGGCCTCGGTGGCCTCGCGGATGCGGTGCAGGTCGTCGTGCCCGAGGGTGATCGGCGGGAGCGCGCAGGCCGAGTCGCCGGAGTGGATGCCGGCCTCCTCGATGTGCTCCATGACGCCGCCGAGGTAGAGCTCCTCGCCGTCGAACAGCGCGTCGACGTCGATCTCGATGGCCTCGTCGAGGAACCGGTCGACCAGCACGGGGTGGTCGGGGCTCGCCTCGGTCGCCTTGGCCATGTACGACTCCAGCGCGCCGTCGTCGTACACGATCTCCATGCCGCGGCCGCCGAGCACGTAGGACGGGCGGACCAGCACCGGGTAGCCGATCTCGGCGGCGATCTCGCGGGCGTCCTCGTAGGACGTGGCGGTGCCGTGCTTCGGCGCGAGCAGCCCGGCGCGGTGCAGGACGCGGCCGAACGCGCCGCGGTCCTCGGCCAGGTGGATGCTCTCGGGGCTGGTGCCGACGATCGGGACGCCGGCGGCCTTCAGCTTGCGGGCGAGGCCGAGCGGGGTCTGCCCGCCGAGCTGGACGATGACGCCGGCGAGCGTCCCGGCGCGCTGCTCGGCGTGCACCACCTCCAGGACGTCCTCCAGGGTGAGCGGCTCGAAGTAGAGCCGGTCGGAGGTGTCGTAGTCGGTGGACACGGTCTCGGGGTTGCAGTTGACCATGACGGTCTCGTAGCCGGCGTCCGCCAGCGCGAACGAGGCGTGCACGCACGAGTAGTCGAACTCCACGCCCTGCCCGATGCGGTTCGGCCCCGACCCGAGGATGATCACCTTGGGCCGCTCGCCCGGCGGGACCTCGGTCTCCACGTCGTAGGCCGAGTACAGGTAGGGCGTGCGCGCCTCGAACTCGGCGGCGCAGGTGTCGACCGTCAGGTAGACGGGGCGGATGCCGAGGGCGTGCCGCAGCTCGCGGACGACCTCCTCCGACAGGCCGCGCAGCTCGCCGATCTGGGCGTCGGAGAAGCCGTGCCGCTTGGCGCGCAGCAGCTTGTCGCCGGTGAGCGCGTCCTCGGCGGTGCGGATCTCCTCGGCGATCTCGTTGAGGCCGGCGATCTGGTCGACGAACCAGGGGTCGATGCCGGTCGCGTCGTGGACCTGCTGCACGGTGGCGCCGGCGGCGAGGGCCCGCTGGACGTCGCGGATGCGGCCGTCGTGCGGGGCGCTCGCCGACTCCAGCAGCGCCGCCGGGTCGGCCGGGACGTCGGCCCAGGAGAAGACCGTGCCCTTCTGCTCCAGGGAGCGCAGGGCCTTCTGGAGCGCCTCGGTGAAGTTGCGGCCGATGGCCATGGCCTCGCCGACCGACTTCATGTGGGTGGTGAGGGTGCCGTCGGCGCCGGGGAACTTCTCGAACGCGAACCGGGGCACCTTCACCACGACGTAGTCGAGGGTCGGCTCGAACGACGCCGGGGTCTCGGCGGTGATGTCGTTCGGGATCTCGTCGAGGGTGTAGCCGATGGCCAGCTTCGCGGCGATCTTGGCGATGGGGAAGCCGGTGGCCTTGGACGCCAGCGCCGAGGAGCGCGACACCCGCGGGTTCATCTCGATGACGATCATGCGGCCGGTGCCGGGTTCGACGGCGAACTGGATGTTGCAGCCGCCGGTGTCGACGCCGACCTCGCGGATGACCGCGATCGCGACGTCGCGCATGTTCTGGTACTCGCGGTCGGTGAGCGTCATCGCGGGCGCCACCGTGATGGAGTCGCCGGTGTGGGTGCCCATCGGGTCGAGGTTCTCGATGGAGCACACGATGACGACGTTGTCGGCGCGGTCGCGCATGACCTCCAGCTCGTACTCCTTCCAGCCGAGGATGGACTCCTCCAGGAGCACCTCGCTGGTCGGGGACGCGTCGAGGCCGGCGCCGGCGATGCGGCGCAGGTCGGTCTCGTCGTGGGCGAAGCCGGACCCGGCGCCGCCCATGGTGAACGAGGGCCGCACGACCAGCGGGTAGCCGAGCTCGCCGGCCGCGGCGAGGCACTCGTCCATGGTGTGGGCGATGAGCGAGCGCGCCGAGGCGGCGTTCAGGCCCTGCTCGGCGGCGACCTTGGCGACGACGCCCTTGAACCGCTCGCGGTTCTCGCCGGCCTGGATCGCCTCCACGTCGGCGCCGATCAGCTCGACGCCGTACCGCTCCAGCACGCCGCTCTCGTAGAGCGCGATGGCGGTGTTGAGGGCCGTCTGGCCGCCCAGGGTGGGCAGCAGCGCGTCCGGCCGCTCCTTGGCGATGATCTTCTCGACGACCGCGGGGGTGATCGGCTCGACGTAGGTGGCGTCGGCGATGTCGGGGTCGGTCATGATCGTGGCGGGGTTGCTGTTGACCAGCGTCACCCGCAGGCCCTCGGCGCGCAGCACCCGGCACGCCTGGGTGCCGGAGTAGTCGAACTCGGCCGCCTGGCCGATCACGATCGGCCCGGAGCCGATCACCAGGACGCTGCTCAGGTCTTCACGGCGCGGCATTACTTGCCCGACCCTTCCATCAGCTCGCAGAAACGGTCGAACAGGCCGGTCGCGTCATGTGGGCCGGCCGCGGCCTCGGGGTGGTACTGGACGCTGAAGGCGGGCCGGTCGAGGAGACGGAGGCCCTCCACGCAGTCGTCGTTGAGGTTGACGTGGCTGACCTCGGCGCGCCCGTAGGGGGTGTCGAAGGGCGCGTCCGTCGGGGCGTCCACGGCGAACCCGTGGTTGTGCGCGGACACGTCGACCTTGCCGGTGGCGCGGTCCCGCACCGGCTGGTTGATGCCGCGGTGCCCGAACCGCATCTTGTAGGTGCCGAGGCCGAGCGCGCGGCCGAAGAGCTGGTTGCCGAAGCAGATGCCGAAGAACGGCGTGCCGGCGTCCAGCACGCCGCGCAGCGCCTCGACGGGGCCCTCGGTGGCCGCCGGGTCGCCGGGACCGTTGGAGAAGAACACCCCGTCGGGCTCCAGCGCGAGGATGTCCGCCGCGGTGGCGGTCGCGGGCAGCACGTGCACCTCGCAGCCGCGCTCGGCCATCCGGTGCGGCGTCATCGCCTTGATGCCGAGGTCGACGGCCGCGACGGTGAAGCGCTTGGCCCCGATCGCCGGGACGACGTAGGGCTCCTTGGTCGCGACCTCGGCGGCGAGGTCGGCGCCCTCCATCGCGGGGGCGGCCCGCACCTTGGCGAGCAGCTCGGCCTCCGGCGCCGCGGCGGCGGCGCCGGAGAAGATCCCCGCGCGCATCGCGCCGCGGTCGCGCAGGTGCCGGGTGAGCGCCCGGGTGCCGGGCATCGCGATCCCGACGACGCCCTGCGCGCGCAGCGCCGCGCCGAGCGACCCCGTCGCGCGCCAGCTCGACGCCACGCGGGCGGGCTCGCGGACGACGTACCCGGCGACCTGGATGCGGGCCGACTCGGGGTCCTCGTCGTTGACGCCGGTGTTGCCGATGTGCGGCGCGGTCATCGCGACGATCTGGCGGGCGTAGGAGGGGTCGGTGAGGGTCTCCTGGTAGCCGGTCATCCCGGTGTTGAAGACGATCTCGCCGACGGTCCCCCCCTCCGCCCCGTAAGCGGCGCCCTGGAAGGCGCGTCCGTCCTCAAGGATCAGTATCGCGGGGGGTGGTGTCACTGAAGCTTCCCTTCGAGGACGGTCGGCTCGCCGCGCAGGAACGTCGCGACGACCCTGCCGGGCAGGTCCAAGCCCGCGAACGGGGTGTTGCGGCTCTTGGAGGTCATCGAGGTCGGGTCCACCCGGCGGCGCGGCGCCGGGTCGTACAGCGTGATGTTGGCGGGGGAGCCGGCCTCCAGCGGGCGGCCCTGCCCGCTCAGGCGGCCGATGCGCGCGGGCGCGAACGACATGCGGTCGGCGACGCCCGCCCAGTCCAGCAGGTCGGTCTCGACCATGGCCTCCTGGACGACCGACAGCGCCGTCTCCAGGCCGATCATGCCCATGGCCGCGACCGCCCACTCGGTCTCCTTGGCCTCCACCGGGTGCGGCGCGTGGTCGGTGGCGACGCAGTCGATGGTGCCGTCGGCGAGGGCGTGGCGGAGCGCGGTGACGTCGTCGGCGGTGCGCAGCGGCGGGTTGACCTTGTAGATCGGGTCGTAGGTGCGCGCCGCGGCGTCGGTCAGCAGCAGGTGGTGCGGGGTGACCTCGGCGGTCACCTGGCAGCCCTTGCTCTTGGCCCAGCGGATGATGTCGATCGACCCGGCCGTCGACACGTGGCAGACGTGCAGCCGCGACCCGACGTGCTGGGCGAGCAGCACGTCCCGGGCGATGATCGCCTCCTCGGCGACCGCGGGCCAGCCGCGCAGGCCGAGCGCGGCCGACATCTCGCCCTCGTTGAGCTGCGCGCCCTCGGTGAGGCGCGGCTCCTGGGCGTGCTGGGCGACCACGCCGTCGAACGCCTTCACGTATTCCAGGGCGCGGCGCATGATGACCGCGTCGGACACGCAGTGGCCGTCGTCGGAGAACACCCGCACGCGCGCGGCCGAGTCGGCCATCGCGCCGAGCTCGGCGAGCTGCTCGCCGGCGATGCCGCGGGTGACGGCGCCGACCGGGTGCACGTCGCAGTACCCGGCCTCGCGGCCGAGCCGCCACACCTGCTCGACGACGCCGGCGGTGTCGGCGACCGGGTCGGTGTTGGCCATCGCGTGCACCGCGGTGTAGCCGCCCTTGGCGGCGGCGCGGGTGCCCGACTCCACCGTCTCGGCGTCCTCGCGGCCCGGCTCGCGCAGGTGGGTGTGCAGGTCGACCAGGCCGGGCAGCGCGACGAGGCCCGCCGCGTCCACGACCCGCGCGCCCGCCGCGTCCAGGCCGGTGCCGACCTCGGCGATGCGGCCGTCGCGGACCAGCAGGTCGGCGGGGTCGCCGCCGAGGACGCGGGCGCCCTTGATGAGGTGGTCGGTCACTGGGACACCTCCGTGCCGATGGCGGGCTCGGAGCCGCCGAGGAGCAGGTACAGGACGGCCATGCGGGCGCTCACGCCGTTGGCGACCTGCTCGACGATCGTCGAGCGGGCCGAGTCGGCGACCTCCGCGGCGATCTCCACGCCGCGGTTCATCGGGCCGGGGTGCATGACGATGGCGTGCTCGGGCAGCGCCGCCATGCGCGCGGCGTCCAGCCCGTAGCGGCGCGAGTACTCGCGGACCGTCGGGAAGTAGGCGGCGTTCATGCGCTCCTGCTGGACGCGCAGCATCATGACGACGTCGCTCTTCGGCAGCACCGCGTCCAGGTCGTAGGACACCTGGCAGGGCCAGGTGTCGACCGCGACGGGGAACAGCGTCGGCGGCGCGACCAGGGTGACGTCGGCGCCGAGGGTGTCCAGCAGCAGCACGTTGGAGCGCGCGACGCGGCTGTGCAGCACGTCGCCCACGATCGTGATCTTGCGGCCCTCCAGGTCGCCGAGGCGGCGGCGCATGGTGAAGGCGTCGAGCAGCGCCTGCGTCGGGTGCTCGTGGGTGCCGTCGCCGGCGTTGACGACGCTGCCCCGCACCCAGTTGGCGAGCCGGTAGGGCGCGCCGGACGCGCCGTGCCGGATGACGACGCCGTCGGCGCCCATCGCCTCCAGGGTGAGCGCGGTGTCCTTCAGCGACTCGCCCTTGGACACGCTGGAGCCCTTGGCGGAGAAGTTGATGACGTCGGCCGACAGGCGCTTGGCGGCGGCCTCGAAGGAGATGCGGGTGCGGGTGGAGTCCTCGAAGAACAGGTTCACCACGGTGCGGCCGCGCAGCGTCGGCAGCTTCTTGATGGACCGGCCGGCGATCTGGGCGAGCTCCTCGGCCGTGTCGAGGACGAGCAGCGCGTCGTCCCGGGACAGGTCCGCCGCCGAGATGAGGTGGCGCTTCACTTACTTCTCCCCCTTCGGACCGAGCAGGACCGCGTCCCGGCCGTCGTTCTCGGCCAGCAGGACCTTGACGGTCTCGCGCATCGAGGTGGGCAGGTTCTTGCCCACGTAGTCGGCGCGGATGGGCAGCTCGCGGTGGCCGCGGTCGACCAGGACGGCGAGCTGGACGGCGCGCGGGCGGCCGAGGTCGTTCAGCGCGTCCAGGGCGGCGCGCACGGTGCGGCCCGAGAACAGCACGTCGTCGACCAGCACCACGACCCGGCCGTCGACGCCGTCGGCGGGCAGCTCGGTGCGGCCGAGGGCGCGGGCGGGCTTCATGCGCAGGTCGTCGCGGTACATCGTCACGTCCAGCGAGCCCCAGGGCACCGGGTGGCCCTCGACCTCGCGCAGCGCGCCCGCCAGCCGCTCGGCCAGCGTCACGCCGCGGGTCTGGATGCCGAGCAGGACGACGTCGCGCCCGCCCTTCGTGCGTTCCAGGATCTCGTGCGCGATGCGGGTCAGCGCGCGGCGGATGTCGGGACCCTCCAGAACGGCCTTGGGCCGGGGGTCACCGTCCGCCACGCCCGCGCCGGCCGGGTCCTCCGGCCTGAGGGCAGCGTTCACCACCGAAACCTCCTTTCCCGCCTCTCCGGACGGGTCTTAAAGGACGCCTTGTCCCCTTCACCGTAGCAGTCCCGCCCGACTGCCCCGCATCCGGTGCGCGCCCATCGCCCCTGGTGAGAGGGGTCACACCCGGCCCGCCGGGCGGAGCCGGGACGGGTCCGGCAACGCCCTGTCACGACGCGCCTGCGGGGGTTGTGCTCGATCCGGACGGCCCGGATCGAGACCTGCGGATTCGACCGGTTTTTTCCAATCGGCTTGACCTGGGGCCGTCACCGTTTTACCGTCACTGTCCGTAACCATCCCTGGAGACGGACCGTCGGGGCCGGAACGCCCCGCCGACCCGCCTCCGCCCGGCCGTCCGGCCGGGGGGCCCGTGAACGACGACCGAGTGAGCCTGGGGGCCGCACAATGCCGTCTGAATACGCTAAGGCTCTCGGCGCGCGCCTGCGCGCCATCCGTACCCAGCAGGGCCTCTCCCTGCACGGTGTGGAGGAGAAGTCCCGCGGCCGCTGGAAGGCCGTCGTCGTGGGTTCGTACGAGCGGGGCGACCGCGCCGTCACCGTTCAGAAGCTGGCCGAGCTCGCCGATTTCTACGGCGTGCCGGTCTCCGAGCTGCTGCCCGGCGGAGCCGCGCCGAGCCCGCTCGGGCCCACGCCCAAGCTCGTCATCGACCTTGAGCGACTGCAGCAGCTTCCGAAGGACAAGGCCGGTCCTCTCGCCCGCTACGCCGCGACGATCCAGACCCAGCGGGGCGACTACAACGGAAAGGTCCTGTCCATCCGGCAGGAGGACCTGCGTTCCCTCGCCGTGATCTACGACAAGTCCCCGACCGAGCTGACCGAGGAGCTCATCGGCTGGGGCGTGCTCGACCCGGAGGCGCGCCGCGCCGTCGAGTCCTTCTGATTCCCTTCCCTTCTCACGCGCGGGGCCGTCCCGCGGGCGCATCCCGCCCGCGGGGCGGCCCCCGCGCCGTTGCGGGCCCCGGGGGCTAGACGGCGCGGCGGCGCGAGAGCCAGGCGAAGGCGGCGACGCCCGGCGGCAGCAGCGTCCAGAACGTCAGCAGGCGGTAGCCGAGGGCGGCGCCGAGCGCCGGGCCCGCCGGGACGCCGCCGAGGACCAGCCCGGCCGTCATGACCACCTCGGTGGAGCCGACGCCGTTCGGCGCGGGCACGAGCGCCGCCAGCGTGATCAGCAGGACGTACACCGCGACCGTCGTGCCGTATCCGAGCCCGACGCCGAGGCCGTGCAGCATCGCGTACAGGACGAGGGCGTTCAGCGGCGTCAGCGCCGCCACACCGAGCCAGAGGCACGCCGCCCGCCCCGGGTGTGCGGCGACGTCCCGGACGGCGCGTACGTCGGTCCTGGCGCGTTCCCGGGCCGTCCACGACATGGTCCGCAGCCGCGCGGCGCCGTTCCGGCGGGCGAGCCAGTACATGAGCGCCGCGCCGGCGGCGAGGAGCGCGAGCCCGGCGAGCAGCGCGGCGGGCCCGGTCCAGGCGCCGAGCCGGTCCCCCGCGCCGGGCGGCCGCCAGTCCCGCCAGCGGGCGGCGGAGCGGCGCCACTCCGCGGGCGCGGCCGGCAGCAGCGCGAGCAGGTAGCCGGCGCGCACGATCCCGCCCGCGAGGCCCATCAGCAGGAACGCCCCGACGATCTCGCCCGCGCCGAGGCCCTGCTTGCGCAGGAAGCGGACGTAGACGGTCCCGCCCGCGCCCGGCACGAGGCCGACACCGCAGAGGGCGAGCTGCACGCCGAGGAGGCGGCCGGGGCGCGGCACGGCCCGCATGGACCCGTACTGGACGGCGAGCGCGGCGAGGAAGGTGGCCAGGTTGGCGGCGACGGCGACCGCCACCCAGCCGGGGTCGGCCCGCGCCAGACTCCGCACGCCCGAGGCGACCGTGCCGCGCTCGGCGACCGCGAGCGCCGCCGTCAGCGCGATGACGAGGGCGGTCAGGGCCAGCCGGACGGCCGTCGCCCGCCGGGAGGCGCGTCCGCGCGCGGGGCGTCCGGCGCCGGCGGTGAGGTCCACGAGCGATGAACGCGCCGGGCCCGCCCCGCGTTCCGCGCGCCGTCCGCCGCCGGGGGAAGGGCCGCCGCCGGAGGGGTGCTCGGGGGAGGGCACCGGCTCCGGCGGCGGCGCGCGGCGGGCGCGGCGGCCGGGGTGGGAGGGCCGCCGCGCCGGCCTCGGGAGGTCGGCCGTCGCCGGTGGGGAGGCGGCGTCAGCCCGCTCGGACGTCGGTGGCCTGGAGGGGCGTGGCGGGCAGGGTGGGCTGGCTGGTGACGCCGAGGGTGTCCTCGACGAGGGTGACGAAGATGTCGGCGTCGTGCAGCAGTTCGTCGGCCTCGCGCGCGGTGACGGCGCGGGGCAGGCCGGCCTCGGCGGCGGCGCGCTTGTCGGCGCCGGCGGCGAAGAACGCGGCCCATTCGCGCAGCGCGGGCTCGGCCTCCGGCAGCAGCACCCACACGCTGCGCGGGCGGCCGCGGCGCGGCGCGTCGACGGGACCCTTGGAGCTCAGCACCGCCGCCGCCGCGCGCAGCGCGGCCAGGTGGGCGCACACGTAGCGGACGCTCGGCGAGGTCGCCTCGGCGGCCTCCGCGAGCTCCATGCGGGCGTTGCGGAGCTGGCCCACCGCGGTGCGGGCCGGCCGGGGGGCCGGGTGCGAGCGGGGGCGCGGGCTCGGCGCGGCGTCGTGCCCGCCGGGCCCGGTCATCGTTCCGGACATGGTCCTCCCTTCCGGGGCTCGGGCCGGGGCCGGGCGGAGAGCTTCCCCTCACCCCGCCCGGCCGTCCGTCCCGCCGTTGCCGTCGCGCACCCGGCCGCGGCGTGGACGTCGCCCTGATGCGGGCCGCGAGTCCCGCATCACGTCGAACATAAGTTCGACGCCTTCACAGTAAAGCGCCCCGGTGCCGTTTCGTCAATGCGTTCGAACACGTGCCGCCACCCTGGGCGATCACGAAGGTGATCGCCCTGGTCAGGTGCCGTCACCAGGAGAACAGGCGGGTCCGACATTTCATGCCCGGGGCCCGCGACCTGCGAAGGGGAGGCCGGGCGGGGGCGGCGCGCCCTAGGGTGGGCGCCATGCATCCCAACGTCGAACGGGTGACCGCCGCGCTGCGCGCCGCGGGCGTCCCCGGCGAGATCGTCGAGCTGCCCGGGGCCGCCCCGACCGCGCAGCGCGCCGCCGAGATGGTCGGCTGCGAGGTCGGCGCCATCGCCAACAGCCTGATCTTCGACGCCGACGGGGCGCCGCTGCTCGTCCTCACCAGCGGCGCGCACCGGGTGGACACCGCCCGGGTCGCCGCGCTGGTCGGCGCCGCGAAGGTCGAGCGGGCGACGCCGGACTTCGTGCGCGCCGCGACCGGCCAGGCGATCGGGGGCGTCGCCCCGGTCGGGCACCCGGCCCCCGTCCGCACCCTGGTGGACGTCTGGCTGGACCGGCACGCCGAGGTCTGGGCCGCGGGCGGTGTCCCGCACACCGTCTTCCCGACCACCTACGGTGAGCTGCTGAAGATGACCGGCGGCACGCCGGCCGAGGTGGAGTGAACGGAGTGAGGCGATGAGTACCGAGCCGCCGCGCGTCGGCTGGACTGAGGAACGCAGGGAGCCTGCGACCGGAGTGACGAGGGAAGCCGGCGCGTGAAGCGGCGGCTCGCGCCGAACGGAGTGAGGCGATGAGTACGGAGCTCTGGCACAATCCGCGCTGTTCCAAGAGCAGGGCGGCCAAGGCGGCCCTGGACGGGGCGGGGGCGGCCTACACCGAGCGGCGCTACCTGGACGATCCGCCGACGGCGGCCGAGCTGGACGCGGTGCTGGCCAAGGCGGGGCTGGAGCCGTGGGAGGCGGCGCGGCTGGGCGAGACCGTGGCCAAGGAGCTGGACCTTCGTCACCTGGAGCACGACCGGGCGAGGTGGCTGGAGGTCATGGCCGCCCATCCGGTGCTGATCCAGCGCCCGATCGTGGTGTCCGGGGGCTCCGCGGTCGTCGCCCGCGACGCCGATTCGATCGGGCGCGCACTCGACAGCGCGTGAGACGAGTGTGATTCTGGGGAGTCGACCGTACCGACTTGCGGAGGCGCGATGAGCGCGGAGATGCGCACCGGCCCGGCCGCCCGCGACGCCCAGTTCCGGGGCATCGACCCGGACGCGCTGCACGCCCTGGTCAAGCAGGTCACCGACGCCGGCACCGCGATCCGCGGCTGGCTCTCCGCGCACCGGCCGCCGCCCGGCGTGCCCGAGACGGGCTACCGCCGGGCCGACGAGGTCGCCGGGTGGACGATCGAGCAGCTCGGAATGCTGAGCCGCCGCTACAACTACGCGATCACCCATCCCGACAGGGGCGGCGGCGTCACGCCGCCGCCCGCGTCCCCCGCCCCCGGCTCGGGCGCCGACCAGAACTCCGGCGGCACCGGCGGCACCGGCGCGCCGAAGGCGAGCGCGCCGCGCGTCCCCCGGCGGACCGCGCCGGAGCCGACGCCGCGCGGCGCGGGCGACATCGGCAACTTCCCCACCCAGCGGGCCGCCGCCAAGGCCGCCCGCACCGACGCGCTCGCCGTGCAGGCGGCCGTCGGCGACCGCAAGGCGGTCCCGGCGGACGTGTGGAAGCACCTGGCCGCCAACTCCGACGACCCCGACTACACCACCGCCCTGTACGAGCGGCTCGGCCCGGCGGGCGTCGCCGACCTGCTGGCCGCCGCGCACGGGGACGAGGCGAAACTGAAGGCCGTCCGCGAGGCGCTCGGCGTCGCCAGCCACCACGCGACGATGGACGTGAAGTGGCTGCGCACCTTCCTGGACGAGGCCGACCGCGCCGGGGTGCGGCCCGTCGCGGTGCAGGTGGTGACGGGCGCGGAGGTGAGCGCCCGCACGCGCGAGGCGATCGCGAGACTGGACCTGCGGGCGGGCGCCCCGGCCGCGCCGAAGGAGAGCTGACCATGGCCGCTCCGCCGCCGCCCGGCAGCCTGCCGCCGCCGTTCGACGTCGCGTCGAGCGCGACGCTGGCGCCGACCGAGCAGCCGAACCCCGACTACCGGCGCCTCTTCCAGTCCTACGCCGACGCCTACAACAGCATCGACCGGCTGCGGCAGGCCCTGGACCCGGCGATGAAGACGATGGGCGGCACCGACGCCTGGCTCGGCCCGGAGGCGCGCGCGTGGAACGGGCGGCTGGAGTCGGCGCGCGGCGACCTGCGCAAGGCCGCCGACCAGATCCTCTGGGACATCTACGACCGGCTGTCGGCGACCCGGCGGACCATCCCGCGGGTCTAACCTCTACTGCGTGAGGGAGCCGAAGCTGCGCGAGATCGACGGGCGCGCCTTCCTGCGCCGCCTGCACCCGATGGTGCAGGTGTACGCGGAGGCGATGAGCCCACCCTACGAGCAGCTGCCGGGCCGGCACACGATCATGGCGCGGCACACCGCCCACCCGCGGTTCCGGGCGATGGTCGCCGAGCGGCCGCGGCCGGTGCCGGGCCTGCCCGGGGCGGTGCGCGGCTTCGCCTACGGGTTCCACGGCGAGCGCGGCCAGTGGTGGCACGACGTGGTGTACGAGGCGCTCGTCCGGGAGGGCGGTCCCGCGCACGCCGCGCACTGGATGGACGACTCGTTCGAGGTGGCCGAGCTGCACGTGCACCCCGACGCGCAGGGCCGGGGCCTCGGCCGCGGGCTGCTGTCGTCGCTCTGCGCGGGCCGCACCGAGCGCACGGTGGTGCTGTCGACGCTGGACGGCGAGCGGGAGACGCCGGCCCGCCGCCTCTACCGGTCGGTCGGCATGGTCGACCTGCTGACGGCGTTCGACTTCCCCGGGGGCGGGCCGCGCTACGCGGTCATGGGCGGCGCGCTGCCGCTCAGCGAGCCGCTCGCCGAGTACCGGCGGCCGGCGTCCAGCAACTCGTAGACCTCGCGGGTGGCGGTCGAGGAGTTGAAGGTGACGAAGTGGACGCCGGGGGCGTCCTGGTCCAGCAGCTCCTGGCAGACCTCGGCGGCGTGCTCGATGCCGAGGCGGCGGACGGCCTCGGGGTCGTGCGCGACGGCCTCGAACCGGGCCCGGACCTCGGGCGGGAACGGCGCGCCCGACAGCTGCTCGGACCGCTCGATCGTGCTCATCTTGGTGACCGGCATGATGCCCGGCAGGATCGGGGTGTCGCAGCCCGCCGCGGCGACCCGGTCGCGCAGCGCGAAGTAGTCCTCGGCGCGGAAGAACATCTGGGTGATGGCGTAGTCGGCGCCCGCCCGGCACTTCTCGACGAAGTAGCGGGTGTCCTCCTCGATGGTGGCCGACCGCGGGTGCTTGTAGGGGAAGGCCGCCACGCCGACGCAGAAGTCGCCGTAGGAGCGGATCATCCGGACCAGCTCGGCGGCGTACTCGACGCCCTCGGCGTGCTTGACCCACTCGCCCGTCGGGTCGCCGGGCGGGTCGCCGCGCAGGGCGAGGACGTTGCGGACGCCGGCCGCGGCGAACCGGCCGATGAGGTTGCGCAGCTCGGCCTGCGAGTGGTTCACGGCGGTGAAGTGCGCGACGGGGGTGAGGGTGGTGTCGGTGGCGATGCGCTCGACGATGTCGACGGTGGTGTCGCGGGAGCTGCCGCCCGCGCCGTAGGTGACCGACACGAACGTGGGGTGCAGCGACTCCAGCTCGCGGATGGCCCGCCAGAGGCTCCGCTCGCCCTTGGCCGACTTCGGCGGCATGAACTCGAACGAGAAGGAGCGCCCGCCGCCGGCGAGCAGATCGCGGATGGTGGGGGCGCGGTCGGGCCGGACGTGTCGCATTCCGCCAGCCTACAGAACGGCCGCGGGCGGCGTTCCGGGGCGTGACGCCCGGCGCGCACCCCCGGAACTGAGTCACGTTTCACACATTTTCCGCCTTCCCGCACCCCCTCCCGTCTCCCGCCCGCCGGAAGCGGATGCATAAGATCACGCCATGGTGAAGAGCGGTGTGCGCAAGGAGATCGACGAGGCCCTGCTCGGGTTCGTCGACCGGCAGCGTCCCGGGCTGCTCTCCATCGGCGCCGACCTCGCGCCGTTGCTCGCGGCGCTGGACGCCCTGCTGTCGGGCGGCAAGCGGCTGCGCCCGGCGTTCTGCTACTGGGGCTGGCGCGCGGCGGGCGGGGTGGACGACGGGGCCGGCATCCTGGACGCCGCCGCGTCCCTGGAGCTGCTGCAGGCGAGCGCGCTCGTCCACGACGACGTGATGGACTCCAGCGACACCCGCCGGGGCCAGCCCTCGGTGCACCGGCGCCTGGAGGCGATGGCCCGCGATGCGGGCTGGCCCGGCGCCGCCGCCCCGTTCGGGGAGGGCGCCGCGGTGCTGCTCGGCGACCTCTGCCTGTCGTGGTCGGGCGAGATGTTCGAGCGGAGCGGCCTGGAGCCGGGCCTGCTCGCGCTCGGCCGGCCCGTCTACGACCTGATGCGCACCGAGGTCATGTGCGGCCAGTACCTGGACCTGCTGGAGGGCGTGCGCGGGCGGGGCACCGTCGAGGCCGCGCTGCGGGTGGTGGAGTACAAGAGCGCCAAGTACACGATCGAGCGGCCCCTGCACCTCGGGGCGGCGCTGGCGGGCGCGGGCGCCGGGGTGGTGGAGGCGCTGCGCGCCTACGGCCTGCCGCTCGGCATCGCCTTCCAGCTCCGCGACGACGTGCTCGGCGTCTTCGGCGACCCGGCCGCGACCGGCAAGCCCGCCGGCGACGATCTGCGCGAGGGCAAGCGGACCGTGCTCGTCGCGCTCACCCTGGAACGTGCCGACGCGGCGGGCGCCGCGCTGCTGGAGCGCCGCCTCGGCGATCCCGGCCTGGACGCCGCCGGCGTCGCCGAGCTGCGCGAGGTCATCGCCGACAGCGGCGGCCTGGCCGGCTGCGAGGCGATGATCGAGCGGTACACCGCGCAGGCCGCCGCGGCCCTCGCCGCCGCGCCGATCGCCGCCGACGCGCGCGGCGCGCTGGAGGAGCTCGCCGTCGCGGCGACCGCGCGCCTGTCCTGACGCCCTCACCCGGGCCGGGGCGCGGGACCGGGAAAGTGGCACGTTCCGGCCACCGGTGCGCGCGGGACTAGCACTGTGACACCAATTGGTGGCAGAAATGGCGCCATGGCCGACGAAGAACTGCCCGTGCCGCGCGTCCCGCCGCTCCCGGAGGACCGGTGGGACGACGTCCTGAAGGCGGTGGTCGCGTCCACCGGCCCCCTCAACGTCTTCACCACCCTGGCCCGCCACCCCGACCTGTTCGCGTCCTGGATCGGGCTCGGGTCGCGGCTGCTCATGCGGGGCACCCTGGACGCGCGGGTCCGCGAGATCGCGATCCTGCGCACCGCGCACCACCGCTCCTGCGAGTACGAGTGGCTGCACCACCGGCGCCTCGGCCTGGAGGCCGGGCTCGCCGAGGCGGAGATCGGCGCCCTGCGCCTGGACGCCGCCGCGCACGGCTGGGCGCCCGCCGACCGCGCCGTCGTGGACGCCGCCGACGAGCTGCACGCGACCGGAACGCTCTCGGACGGCGCCTGGCGGGCCCTCGCCGGGCGGTTCGACGAGCGCGGGCTGATCGAGCTGGTCATGCTCGTCGGGCACTACCACATGGTCGCGTTCGCGCTGAACGCGCTGCGCGTCCAGCCCGAGGAGGAGGAGTGAGGGCACGGCGCCGCCGGGCCGCCGCCGGGGCCGCCGCGCTCGCCGCCGTCCTCGCGCCCGCCGTCCCCGCCTCCGCCCCGGCGGCGGGCGCGGCGGCGTCGCGCTGCGGCGACGTCGCCGCGCGCCCCTGGTGCCGCGCCTCCCTCTCCCCCGACGCGCGCGCCGCCCTGCTGCTCCCCCGCATGACGGTGGACGAGCGGATCGGGCTGCTGGCGTCCGACGACCCGCTCGGCGGGCCGCTCGGCGGCTTCATCGAGACCGCGCACGCCGACACCGGCAACGGCGTCCCGCGCCTCGGGATCCCGCCGCTCTACATGGCCGACGGGCCGGCCGGCATCCGGCAGGGCAAGGGCACCGCGCTGCCCGCGCCGATCGCGCTGGCCGCCGGGTTCGACGACGCGTCCGCGCGGCTCTACGGCGCCACCGCGGCCTGGGAGGCCCGGCACCGCGGCAACGACCTGATCTTCGGCCCGTCGGTGGACGTGCTGCGCGCCCCGCGCAATGGCCGCTCCTTCGAGGCGTTCGGCGAGGACCCCTACCTGTCGGCCGCGCTCGGCGCGTCCTGGGTCCGCGGCGCGCAGGGCCAGGGCGTCATGGCGTCGGTGAAGCACCTCGCCGTCTACACCCAGGAGGGGTCGCGGCAGTCGCTGGACTCCCGGGTGGACGAGCGGACGCTCCGCGAGGTGTACCTCGTGCCGTTCGAGGCAGCGGTGAAGACCGGCGGCGCCGCCACCGTCATGTGCGGGTTCGGCAAGCTGAACGGCCGCTGGGCCTGCCAGGACGGCGGCGTCCTGAACACCGTGCTGCGCGAGGAGTGGGGGTTCAAGGGGCTGGTCGCCTCCGACCACACCGCCGTGCAGGACGGCGCGGGCGCCGCCAACGGCGGCCTCGACCTGGAACTGCCGATCGGCCTCAAGTACAACGCCCTGATGCTGGGGAACGCGGTGCGGGCCGGGCAGGTCGCGCAGGCCACCCTGGACGCCCGCACCCGCACGGTGCTGCGCACGATGTTCGCCGCCGGGCTGTTCGACCGGCCCGCCTACGCCAACGACCTCACCTCGATCGGCCGGACCGCGAGCGAGGACGCCGCGCGGCGGGTCGAGGAGGGCGGCATCACGCTGCTGAAGAACGCCGGCGTGCTGCCGCTGGGGGCGCCGAAGTCGATCGCGCTGGTCGGCGCCGCCGCCGAGGGCAACCCGAGCGGCTTCGGCTCCTCGCAGGTGCAGCCGTTCTCCTCGGTCACCCCGCGCGCCGCGATCACCGCGCGCGCCGGGGCCGGCGCCGCCGTCACCTACAACGACGGGCGCGACGTCCGCGCGGCCGCCGACGCGGCCCGCCGGGCCGACGTCGCGATCGTGTTCGCCACCGACAGCGAGGGCGAGTTCTTCGACCGCTCGTGCCTCACCCTCAACTGCGGCGACCCGCTCCGCGGCGACCAGGACGGCCTCATCGCCGCCGTCGCCGCGGCCAACCCGCGCACCGTCGTCGTCCTGGAGACCGGCGGACCGGTCCTCACCCCCTGGGCCGGGCGGGCCGCCGCGGTCGTCGAGGGCTGGTACCCCGGGCAGCAGGGCGGCACCGCGCTCGCCCGCGTGCTGTACGGGGACGCCGACCCCGGCGGGCGGCTCCCGGTGACCTTCCCGGCCGCCGAGGCCGACGCCCCCGCCGTCCCCGCCGCCGGGAGGACCGCGACGTTCGCCGAGGGCGTGTTCGTCGGCTACCGCCACTACGACCGGGCGAAGGTCGCGCCGGCGTTCCCGTTCGGGCACGGCCTGTCGTACACGACGTTCGGCTACCGCGGCCTCAGCGTGAGCGCGTCCCGGGTGCGGGTGACGGTCACCAACACCGGGACGCGCACCGGCGCGGCCGTCCCGCAGCTCTACCTCGGGCTGCCCGCGCCGGACGCGGCCACGCCGCAGCCGCCGCGCCAGCTCCGCGGCTACACCAAGGTCGTCCTCGCGCCGGGCCAGAGCGCCGTCGTCACCTTCCCGCTGACGGCCCGGTCGCTGTCGTACTGGGACGTCCGCGCGGACGCCTGGAAGGTCGCCAAGGGCTGCTACCGGGCCGAGGTGGGCGACTCCTCGCGCGCCATCGCCCTGTCGGGCCGCTTCGCTCAGGGCGGCGCGACCTGCCACTGAACCGGAATGGCCGGATCCGGCCATGTTCGCCCAGGGCGGGCGGTTTGGATTTTCCCGCCCCGGGCAAACATCCCGGTTTCTCTGCCATTTCGCGCCGGTACACGGTAGAACTGAGGAAATCTTCGTCCGTCCCCGCCGAGTCGGAGTCCTCTTGCCGCACCATCCCCCCGACGGGCGGACGCGCCCGCACGCGCAGCGCCCCCTGTCCGCCCGCTCCGACCACGGCCGCCCGCGCCCCGCCCACCCGGCGGGCCCGCACGCGGCCGTGCCCCGCCCCCGCGACGGCGGCGCGCCCGCCCTGGACCGCCGCCGCCTGGCCGACGGCCCGGCGCCCGGCAGCGCGACGCTGCAGGACGTGGTCGCCGGGCAGGGCCCGCTGTCCGGACCGCGCCTGGACGAGGTCGCGCTGCACACCGCCGCGGCGCTCGCCGCGCTGCACCGCGCCGGCGAGACCCACCACGACCTGGCGCCCGCGACCGTCCTGCTCGGCCCCGACGGCGCCAAGGTCGTGCACGCCGGCGGCGCCGCGCGCGTCTGCGAGGGCGCCGCGTTCGGCACCGGGCCGCACCGCGGTCCGGCCTACCTCGCGCCCGAGCAGATCGAGGACGAGCCGGCCGGCGCGCCCGCCGACGTGTTCGCCTGGGGCGCGACCCTGGTCTACGCCGCGACGGGACGGCCGCCGTTCGGCGCCGGCCCCGACCCGGCGGTGCGGCGCCGGGTCGCCACCCGCCGGCCCGACCTCGGCGAACTGGAGGGACCGCTCCGTGAACTCCTCGCGCGCTGCCTGGACAAGGACCCCGCCGCCCGGCCCACCGCCCGGCAGCTCGTGCGGGCGCTCCGCGACGGGCGGGAGCCGGTGACCCGCCAGGGCCCGAAGCGGATCCCGCGCTACCGCCGGCGGATGATGGTCGCGCTCGCGCTCGTCATCGCCGCGGGCTTCCTGCTCGGCGTGCTCATCTGAGGCGCGGGCGCCCGCGCGGGCGCCCGCCCGCTCACCAGTGCGGCGGGCGCTCCGCGGTGAGGCGGTCGTCGTCGTCCTCGGCGGCCGATCCGCGCCAGTCGCCCCAGCCGACGTCGGTGTCGTCGCCGGTCTGGTCGGGCAGGATCTCCAGGTCGTCGTCCAGGTCCACCGGACGCTCGTCGTCGGGTCGCTCGGTCATGGCGCCCATTCTCCCAGCCGCGCGGCGAGGTCCGCGGCGGCGGCCCGCGGGTCGGCCGCCCCGGTGATCGCCCGCACCACCACGGCGCGGCGCGCGCCGGCCGCCAGCACCTCGCCCAGGGTGGCGGCGTCGATCCCGCCGATGGCGAACCAGGGGCGGGCCGGCGCCTGCGCGGCGACGTGCTCCAGCAGCTCCGGGCCGGGCGCCGCGCGGCCCGGCTTGGTCGGCGTCGGCCAGACCGGCCCGGCGCAGAAGTAGTCCACGCCCGGCTCGGCGGCGGCCGCGTCGGCCTGCTCGGCCGAGTGCGTGGACCGCCCGATCAGCATGTCGCCGCCGACGATGGCGCGGGCCGCCGCGACGGGCAGGTCGTCCTGGCCGAGGTGCAGCACGTCGGCCTGCACGGCGTGCGCGACGTCGGCGCGGTCGTTGACGGCGAGCAGCGCGCCGTGCCGGTCGCACGCCGCGCGGAACACCTCCAGGTGGGCGATCTCCCGGCGGGCCTCCAGGCCCTTCTGCCGCAGCTGCACCACGTCCACGCCGCCGGCGAGGGCGGCGTCGAGGAAGGCGGGCAGGTCGCCCTGGCGCTCCCGGGCGTCGGTGCAGAGGTAGAGGCGGGCGCGGTCGAGGCGGGCGCGCAGCGCGACGGCGCGCTCGCCGGGGAGGTCCCTGGGCACGGCGGCCTTTCGGGTCGGGAACGGCGGCGGGACCCGCCCGGCGTGCCGGACGGGTCCCGCAATCCTGTCATGGGAGGCCGCGGCCCCCGCGGGGGGCCGGGCGGGGCCCCGGAGGGCCGTGCTCAGCGCCCTCGGGCCGGAAGGCCGGTCGGAGGGCCGGTCAGAAGGCCATCGCCTGGGCGCGGCGGCGCACCTCGGTGCCGCGGTTCTCGGCGAGCGCCTGCACCGGCGTGCCGGGCAGCGTGTCGTCGGGGGTGAACAGCCAGCGCAGCGTCTCCTGGTCATCGAAGCCCGCGTCGGCGAGCAGCGTCAGCGTGCCGGGCAGCCCCTTGATCACCTCGCCGTCCCGGATGAAGGCGGCGGGGACGGCGGGGGCGCCGTCGCGGCGGACGGCCAGCAGCTTGCGCTCGGCGAGCAGCTGCTTGGTGCGTCCGGACTTGGTTCCGAGGCGCTCGGTGGCCTCCTTGAGGGAGAGCCAGTCGCCGACGAGGGCGTCGGTGCGGGGGTCGAGAGCGCCGTCCACGGTTGCGTGCATCTGCGTCACGCCCCCTTGCTACCACGCCTGGAGATCGCCCAAACCCGTCAGTCGCGCACCGCCTGCCGCACCGGCACCTGCGGATCGGCGATCCGGGCGGGGTCGACGGGGGTGCCGGCGGCGATGATCCGGCGGCCCTGGACGAGGTCGCGCGGCCTGCCCACGGTGAGGATCGCGTCGAGCCGGTCGCCGGTGAGCCACACCACGGCCCACGTGCCGTCGGCGGGGTCGCCGCGGCGCACCATGCGCTGGGCGTGCGCGTGGCTGCCGGCGTACTGGATCATGCGGCCGAACTGCTCGGACCAGAAGTAGGGGGCGGCGTCGTAGGCGGCGTCCTGGCCGAGCAGGGTCGCGGCGGCGACGTCGGGGGCGTTCAGCGCGGTGTCCCAGTGCTCGACCAGCAGGCGGCGCCCGTAGCGCTCGGACCACCAGGCGGCGCAGTCGCCGACGGCGACGACGTCGGGGCGCGGGACGCCGCCGGCCGCCGTGCGGAAGGCGGCGTCGGTGAGCACGCCGCGCTCGACGTCCAGGCCCGATCCGGCGAGCCAGCCGGTCTCGGGGCGCACCCCGACGCCGACGACGATCTCGTCGGCGTCGATCCGGGCGCCGCCCGCGAGGGCCAGGTGGTCGTGCTCGACGGCGGCGACCTTCACGCCGGTGACCAGCTCCACGCCCGCCTCGGCGTACCAGGGCGCGGTGAGCGCGCCGAGCTCGGGGCCGAGCGCGTTGGCGAGGGGGGTGTCGGCGGCCTCGACGACGGTGACGCGGCAGCCCTTCTTGGCGGCGGTGGTGGCGACCTCGGCGCCGATCCAGCCGGCGCCGACGATGACGACCCGCGCGCCCTCGGTGAGGCGGCCGCGCAGCGCCCGCGCGTCGTCGATGGTGCGCAGCACGTGCTGGTGCCCGTCGCCGGGGAGCGTGACGGGCGTCGCGCCCGTCGCGATGACCAGGCCGTCGAACGGCAGGTCGCCCGCCGTGGACGCCACGACGCCGCCGCGCTCGGCCAGCGCGAGGCCGGTCGCGCTCTCGCCGAGCAGCAGCCCGGCGTCCAGCGCGTCCCAGTCGGCGTCCACCGTCGTGTCGTCGCTCTCGCCCGCGAGCACCGCCTTGGAGAGCGGCGGCCGGTCGTACGGCCGGTGCCGCTCGGCCGACAGCAGCGTCAGCGCCCCCCGGTAGCCCCTGGCCCGGAGGGCCTCCACCGCACGCACCCCGGCCAGACCGCCGCCGGCCACGATCACCCTGTCCATGGGAGGCACCCTAACCGGCCGGCCGGGGAGATATATAGACGGGTGTCCAGACAGGTGACCACTGCCGGACGCCGTTAGGGTGAGAACCGGACATACCGCGGGAGTCCGGGCGACCGGGCTGAGAGGGCGCCTGCCACGGGCGCCGACCGCCAGACCTGATCCGGATCATGCCGGCGAAGGGAGCGCGCGTGGAGATCGCCGTCATCGGCGCCGGGGTGGTCGGGCTCGCCACCGCCTGGCGGGCCGCCGCCCGGGGCGCCCGGGTCACCCTGGTCGACCCGCGCCCGGGGAGCGGCGCCACGTCCGTCGCCGCGGGGATGCTCGCGCCGGTCGGCGAGCTGGCCTACGGCGAGGAGGACCTGCTCCGCCTCGGCCTGGCCTCGCGCGACCGCTACCCCGGCTTCGTCGCCGAGCTGGAGGAGCTGACCGGCCGCGCGACCGGGTTCCGCTCCGACGGCATCCTCCAGGTCGCCTTCGACGCCGACGACCTGCGCGCCCTGGCGGACCTCCGCCGCTTCCAGGAGTCGCTCGGCCTCCCGGCCGAGGCGCTGACCGGACGCGAGGCCCGCCGCCTGGAGCCGATGCTCGCCCCCGGCGTGCGCGGCGGCCTGCTCGCCCCCGGCGACGGCTCCATCGACCCGCGCCGCCTCGCCCCCGCCCTGCTGGCGGCCGCCGAGAAGGCCGGCGCCGTCCTCGTGCGCGAGCGCGCGGCCGCCGTCCTGGTGGAACGCGACACCGCCGTCGGCGTCCGCCTGGAGGGCGGCGGCGAGATCCGCGCCGACCAGGTGCTGCTCGCCGCCGGCGCCTGGTCGGGGGACGTGGCGGGCGTCCCGGACGGCGTCGTCCCCCCGGTCCGGCCGGTCAAGGGGCAGGTGCTGCGGCTGCGCGCCCGCGGCCCGGTCCCCTTCCTCGGCCGCACCACCCGCGGCCTCGTCCGCGGCTCCCCGGTCTACCTGGTGCCGCGCGCCGACGGCGAGATCGTCGTCGGCGCCACCCAGGAGGAGCTGGGCTTCGACACCCGCGTCACCGCGGGCGGCCTCTGGGAGCTGCTGCGCGACGCCCGCGAGCTGCTGCCCGGCGTCACCGAGCTGGAGTTCGCCGAGGTCACCGCCGGGCTGCGGCCCGGCTCCCCCGACAACGCGCCCGTCATGGGCCGCAGCGCGCTGCCCGGCCTGGTGCTCGGCACCGGCCACTTCCGCAACGGCGTGCTGCTCGCGCCGGTCAGCGCCGACGTCCTGGCGTCGGTCCTGCTGGACGGCGAGGTGCCCGGCGTCGGGCGCCCCTTCACCCCCGACCGCTTCGAGGTGGGCAGATGAGAGTGACCGTGAACGGCGAGGCCCGCGAGCTGCCGGACGGGACGACGGTGGCCGACGCCGTCGCCGCCGTCACCCCGGCGGCGTCCGGCGTGGCCGCCGCGCTGAACGACGAGGTGGTGCGCCGGGCGGCCTGGGCCGCCACCCCGCTCGCCGACGCCGACCGGCTGGAAGTGCTGACCGCCGTGCAGGGAGGATGACCGTGACCACCACCGACGGGGCCGCCGGCGACGCGCTCGTCATCGCGGGCGAGGCGATCGCCTCGCGGCTCATCATGGGCACCGGCGGCGCGCCCAGCATGCGCGTGCTCGGCGAGGCGCTCGACGCGTCCGGCACCGCGCTCACCACCGTCGCGATGCGCCGGGTCGACCCGGCCGCCCGCGGCTCGGTCCTCGACGTGCTGCGCGAGCGCGGTATCCGGGTGCTGCCGAACACCGCCGGCTGCTTCACCGCCGGCGAGGCCGTGCTGACGGCCGAGCTCGCCCGCGAGGCCCTCGGCACCGCGTGGGTGAAGCTGGAGGTCATCGCCGACGAGCGCACCCTGCTGCCCGACCCGATCGAGCTGGTGGACGCCGCCGAGCGGCTCGTCGCCGACGGCTTCACCGTGCTGCCCTACACCAGCGACGACCCGGTGCTCGCGCGGCGCCTGGAGCAGATCGGGTGCGCGGCGGTCATGCCGCTCGGCTCCCCCATCGGGTCGGGCCTCGGCATCCGCAACCCGCACAACATCGAGCTGATCGTGGAGGCGGCGGGCGTCCCGGTGATCCTGGACGCCGGGCTCGGCACCGCGTCCGACGCGGCGCTGGCGATGGAGCTCGGCTGCGACGCGGTGCTGCTCGCGACCGCCGTCACCCGCGCCCAGGACCCGGCGCTGATGGCCGCCGCGATGCGGCACGCCGTCGAGGCGGGGCGGCTCGCCCGCCGCGCCGGGCGGATCCCGGAGCGCCGCTACGCGCAGGCGTCGTCGCCGTTCGAGGGGATCAGCGGTTCCTGAAGAATCGCTTAACGATCCTCTGTAGGAATAATCGGTGGACCTGAACGGTCGGGGCGGTGAGACTGGGACGGTTCGACGGCCGTCGAACCGTCCCGATCCTAAGGTCCCCGCATGAGCGCAACCGAGCCGCCGGACACCGAACCCGCGCCCCCCGCCGCCGCCCGCCCCCTGGACCGCCGCGCGGTCGCCGCCGCGTCGGTGACGGTGGTGTTCTGGGCGTCGGCGTTCGTCGCGATCCGGAGCGCGGGGACCGACCTCAGCCCCGGCGCCCTCGCGCTCGGCCGGATGCTGGCCGGCACCCTCACCCTCGGCGTGTTCTGCCTGGTGCGCCGCCAGGGCCTCCCGCCGCGCGCCGCCTGGCCCGGCATCGCCGTGTCGGGGGTGCTCTGGTTCGGCCTCTACATGATCGCGCTGAACTGGGGCGAGCGGAAGGTGGACGCCGGCACCGCCGCGCTCGTCGTCAACATCGGCCCGATCCTCATCGCGCTGCTCGGCGGCTGGCTGCTGAAGGAGGGCTTCCCGCCGCGCCTGCTCGCTGGGATGGCCGTCTCGTTCGCGGGCGCCGCCGTCGTCGGCGTGTCCATGTCGGACGGCGGCGGGTCCTCCCTCGCCGGCGTGCTCCTCTGCCTCCTCGCCGCCGTCACCTACGCGGCGGGCGTGGTGAGCCAGAAGCCCGCGCTGCGGCACGCGTCCGCGCTCCAGGCCACCACCTGGGGCTGCGCGATCGGCACCGCCTGCTGCCTGCCGTTCGCCGGCCGGCTCGTCACCGAGGCCCGGGACGCCTCCTGGGGCGCCCTCGCCTGCATGCTCTACCTCGGCGTGTTCCCGACCGCCGTCGCCTTCACCACCTGGGCCTACGCGCTGGCCCGCACGTCCGCCGGGCGGATGGGCGCCACCACCTACGCCGCGCCCGCCCTCGTCGTCGTCCTGTCGTGGCTGCTGCTCGGCGAGGTCCCCGCCCTGCTCACCCTCGCCGGCGGCGTCCTCTGCCTCGGCGGCGTCGCGGTGTCCCGCAGCAGGGCGCGGCGCCCCGCGGCGCGACCCGCCGCGACCTCATACTCGGGACTGATGGGCTCCACGGCAAAAGACCCTTAAACTCGCTCTGATGGACACGACGGTTGCGGATCCCCTCGTCGGGCGCGTGCTCGACGGGCGCTACCGCATTGAGTCCCGGATCGCCCGCGGCGGCATGGCCACCGTCTACACGGCCCGCGACATCAGGCTCGACCGCGAGATCGCGATCAAGGTGATGCACGGCCACCTGGCGGCCGACGAGGACTTCGTGCGGCGCTTCATCGGCGAGGCCAAGGCCGCCGCCGCCCTCTCCCACCCCAACGTCGTCGCGGTGTACGACCAGCGCACCGACGGCGAGCACGTCTTCCTGGTGATGGAGTACGTCCCCGGCCGCACCCTGCGCGACCTGCTCACCGAGCGCGGCCGGCTCGGCCCGCGCGCCGCGCTGGAGATCATGCAGCCGGTGCTCGCCGCGCTCGGCGCCGCGCACCGGGCCGGCCTGGTGCACCGCGACGTCAAGCCGGAGAACGTGCTGATCACCGCGGACGGCCAGGTCAAGGTCGCCGACTTCGGCCTGGCCCGCGCCGAGTCCGACTCCAAGATGACCAAGACCGGGCTCATCATCGGCACCGTCGGCTACCTGGCGCCCGAGCAGGTGCTCGCCGGCGACGTCGACATCCGCTCGGACGTGTACGCCGCCGGCGTCATGCTGTTCGAGCTGCTCACCGGCCGCCAGCCGCACCAGGGCGACTCGGCCCTGTCGGTCGCCTACAAGCACGTCAACGAGACGGTCCCGGCGCCGTCCACCGCCGTCCCCGGGCTGCCGCCGCAGGTGGACGCCCTGGTGACCCGCGCCACCGCGCACGACCCGGCGCGCCGCCCGCAGGACGCGAACCGGTACCTGGCGGCCGTCGCCGAGGTCTACAACGGCCTGCCGCGCGACTTCGACCAGCGCCTCGCCGCGCAGGCCGCGCAGCCCCGCAACGTCACCGCCGTCCTGGAGAGCCCGCCCGCGGCGCCGCCCGCCGGCGGCACCCGCGTCATGGACCGCGGCGCCGCCCCGGGCGGCCCCGGCCCCTACGGCGACGTGCCGCCGCCCGAGCGCACCGCCGCCGACCGCTTCATCGGCGCGATCACCGGCAAGTACGTGCTCATCGCGATCGGCGCGATCGCCGCCGTCATCCTCGGCTGGGCCGTCTGGTACCAGACCTCCGGGCAGTACGAGCACGTCCCCGACCGGATCGTCGGCACCAGGCTGGCGGCCGCGACCAAGACGCTGCAGGACAAGGGCCTGGTCGTGCGGCGCGGCACCTCGGTGTACAGCGACCGGGCGCCGAAGGGCACCGTCGCGCGCACCGACCCGCCGCCCGGCACCCGCGTCGCCAAGGGCGCCACGATCACGCTGGTCCCGTCCCGGGGCCGCACCCCCGTCGCCGTCCCCGACGTCGCGGGCAAGACCGAGGCCGAGGCGCGGCAGGCGCTGAAGGACAAGGGGTTCAGCGTCGGGGACGTCAGCCGGCAGGGCTCCCAGACGGTCGACAAGGACAAGGTCGTGCGGACCCGGCCGGCGGCCGGCGCGAAGCAGTCGCCCGACGAGCCGGTCGACCTGGTGGTCAGCACCGGCATGTCGATGCCGGACCTGCGCGGCATGAACGCCGACACCGCCGCCGACAAGCTGCGCGCCATGGGCCTCGACCTGAAGATCACCAAGCGGGACGACTCCGCGCAGCCGCCGGACACGGTGCTGGAGCAGTCGCCCGCGCCCGGCACCGGGGTGTCCGGCGGCGACGAGGTGAGCCTCGTCGTCAACAAGAAGGACTGCCTGATCGGCGACTTCTTCTGCAAGGACTCCTCCGACCAGAACAAGATCCCCGTTCCGGGCGTCCTCGGGCAGCCGATCGACCAGGCCGTCCAGGCGATCCAGAACTCCGGCTTCACGGTGAAGGTCCGCACCAACATCGGCGGCAAGGTCGTCGGCCAGCTCCCGCTGCCGGGCACCACCGCCGACCGCGGCTCGGAGATCACCATCTGGGGCTGACGCCCGGCGCGCACCCGCCCGGACCGGCCGGCGATGTCACCGGTCCGGGCTAGGCTCGGGCACCTATGAGCTCCTCTTCCACGAGCCCCATCGGGGGGCATGTGCTCGTGTCCGGCGGCCTCGCCACCGGCGGGCTGAAGTACGCCGCGCGGATCGGCGCCGAGGCGATCCAGGTGTTCGTGGCGAACCCGCGCGGCTGGGCGCTGCCCGAGGGCAGGGCCGCCGAGGACGCGCGGCTCCGCGACCAGGACGAGATCCCCGTCTTCGTGCACTCCCCCTACCTGGTGAACTTCGGCACGCCGAGCGAGGCGACGCTGGAGAAGTCGCTGGCGTCGGTCCGGCACTCGCTGGACCGGGGCCGCGCGATCGGCGCCCGCGGCGTCGTCGTGCACACCGGATCGGCGGTCAGCCAGTCCTACGACGCGGCGATGAAGCAGATCCACGAGCACGTCCTGCCGCTCCTCGACGAGATCCCGGACGACGGCCCGGACCTGCTGCTGGAGCCCATGGCCGGGCAGGGCGCGATGCTCTGCGCGAAGGCCCGCGACCTCGGCGCCTACTTCGCGGCGCTGGAGCACCACCCGCGCCTCGGCGTCTGCCTGGACACCTGCCACGCCTTCGCCGCCGGCCACGACCTCGCCGCGCCCGGCGGCGTCGACGCGACGCTGCGCGAGCTGGTGGACACCGTCGGCACCGGCCGGCTCAAGCTGGTGCACGCCAACGACTCCAAGGACGTCTGCGGGTCCTGCAAGGACCGGCACGAGAACATCGGCGCCGGCCACATCGGCGAGGCGCCGTTCGCCGAGCTGCTGCGCCACCCCGAGGCGGCGGGCGTGCCGTTCATCATCGAGACGCCCGGCCGCGAGGAGGGCGGCGAGCCGCACCGCCGGGACATCGAGACGCTGAAGCGCCTCCGCGACGCCTGACCGGGCGCGCCGGGCGCCCAAGGCGCTCCGGGCGCGAAAAGGACCCGGGCACCGCTGGACAACCCCCCGACTGTCCAGCGGCACCCGGGCCGCGGGCCGTCGGATCCCACCCCCCCGGTACGGGATCCGACAGCGCTGATCCTGCGTGCGAACCTCCGCTCGCCGGATCTCCAGTGTTGTCTTGTGGCGGGGTCTCCCCCGCGGGTCCTGCGGTGCGGCCGCCTGCGCCGACACCAAGAACACTAATGGTGTTCTCGCTCGTTCCGGGGCTGCGGAAACCCTCGACTCGGTAAACGGTCAGTAGTCAGCGCTATACGCTGCGTAGCCGAACGACGAGCGGCGGATCCGGCGCGACGAGCGGTCGCGGTCAGCGGATGACGATCTCCTCGGGCAGGTGCAGCCGCGCCATCGCGCGGTCCGCGCGGCGCGGCACGGCGTGCGGCGTGAGCAGCGACACCCCGGCCATCACCGCGACCGCGACCGGCGCGACGACGAGCGCGGGCTGCGCGATGACCGCGCCGGACCAGCCCTGCCGCTCCGCCCCGAGCAGCCACGCCACGCCCGCGCCGACGGCGAGGCCGCCGCCGGTGAGCAGCCCGGCCGCCGCGCCCGCCGGGGTGAGCCGCCGCCACCAGATGCCGAGCACCAGCAGCGGGCAGAGCGAGCAGGCCGACACCGTCAGCGCGAGCGTGACGAGGCCCGCCGCGCCCTGCGGGCCGATCTTCGACGCGACGGTGAGCGGCACCGCGAGCGCGAACACCGCCCCGGCCCGGAACGAGGCGACCCGCGCGCCGCCGCTCCGCCGGCCGAGCGCCTGCGCGGCCGTCCCGGCGATCGCGACGACCACGCCGCAGGAGGTGGAGATGAACGCCGCGAACGCGCCCGCCGCGACGAGCCCGGTGAGCACCGCGCCCCCCGCGCCCGGCGCGAGCCGCTGCGGCAGCATGAGGATGGTCGCGTCGGTGTCGCCCGTCATCAGCAGCTCGGGCGTGTAGACGCGGCCGAGCGTCCCGTACAGCGCCGGGAACACGTAGAACAGCGACAGCAGCGCCGGCACCATCGCCGCCGTGCGGCGCGCCCCCCGCCCGTCGGTGTTGGTGTAGAAGCGCATGAGGATGTGCGGCAGCCCGACGGTGCCGAGCAGCACGCCGAGCAGCGCCGAGTACGTGGCGTACAGGCCGTGCTCCTGCCCGCGCGCGTTCGGGATCGCCCAGGTGCTGCCCTTCTGCACCGGCAGCCGGTCGATGTGCGGCACGGCCGCGCCCGCGGGGAACACGAGGCGCGCGTCCCGGCCGACGGTGTGCCACCCCGCGCCGAGGACGAGCCGCCCGCCGCCGTGCGCCGCGCCGTCCACCACGCCGCTCGCGGCGACGGCGACCGGCGCGGGCACCCGCACCCGCACCGGGTTCGGGACGGCGACGGCGGTCGCCCGCGCGAACCGCGGGACGCGGTCCTCGGTCGGGTCGCCGCCGCCGTCCAGGTGCCAGATCGTCAGCAGCACGACGGCCGGGACCGCGATCGCGACGAGCTTCACCCAGAACTGCACGGCCTGCACCGCGGTGATGCTGCGCATCCCGCCCGACAGCACCAGCGCCAGCGACGTCCCGACCACCACCGCCCAGCCGGCCCACACCGGCGCGCCGGTGAGCACCCGCAGCGTCACGCCCGCGCCCTCGAACTGCGGCAGCAGGTAGAACCAGCCGATGACGCACACGCACGCCGACACGATGCGGCGCACCGCGGCCGACCCGAGCCGCCACTCGGCGAAGTCGGAGATGCTGTAGGCGCCCGAGCGGCGGAGCGGCGCGGTGACGAACGCGACGAGCAGCACGTACCCGGCGGTCGCGCCGATCGGCAGCCACAGCATGTCGGCGCCGTAGGCGAGGACGAGCCCGGCGGTGCCGAGGAACGCCGCCGCCGAGATGTACTCGCTGCTGATCGCCGAGGCGTTCCAGAGCGGGCTCACCCCGCGCGAGGCGACCAGGAAGTCGGTGGTGGTCGCCACCCCGCGGCCGCGGCCGTGGCCGCCCACCACCGCGATCATGCCGAGCACCGCCACCAGCGCGGTGAGCGCGGCGGCGACCGCGAAGACGATCACGAGCGGTCCACCAGCGCGGCGAACTCGGCCTCGATCCGCTCGGCCTGCCGGACGTGCCGGGCGGCGACCGCGATCCACACCGGCTGCACGGCGAGCGCGAGCAGCAGCCAGGGCAGCGGCACGCCGAGCAGCCGGCGGCGGCCGAGCACCGGCTCCCAGACGAGCAGCGCCGGCAGCACCGCGAGGACGGCCGCGACCGTGCCGCCCGCGAGGAGCGCGCAGCGCAGCTGGGCGCGGATCAGGGTGCGCGCGAACACCGCGCCGAGCTCGGTCTGCTCGTCCAGGTCGTGGGCGAGGCTCCAGCCGTGCCCGCCGGTCCGCGCCCGCACGGCGGCGCGCTCGCTGCAGGCGCGCTCGGTGCGCGGGCTGGTCACCAGCACGCGCCGCGTCCCGCCGCCGTCCTCAGTCATCCGCGCCGTCCGCGCCGTCGATGCCGTCCGCGCCGTCGGCGCCCGGGTCGGCGCCGGTGATGCCGGCGTGCCGGAACCGGCGCACCAGCAGGTCGCGGACCTGGCGGGTGTGCCGCCGGCTCACCGGCAGCAGCTCCTGACCGACCTGCACGGCGGCACGGCCGCCGTCGAACCGCAGCTCGCTGATGTGGGCGCACGCCACCAGCGTGCTGCGGTGGATGCGGATGAACCCGGCGGCCTCCCAGCGGCGCTCCAGCGCGGCGAGCGGCATCCGCACCAGGTAGCTGGCCTCGCCGGTGTGCAGCCGCACGTAGTCGCCGTGCGCCTCGACGTGGGTGACGGCGCTGCGCGCCACCAGGCGGGTGCGGCCGGCCAGCTCGACCGGGACCATCTCGTCGGCGGACGCCTCGCCCGTGCCGCCGCCCGTGCCCCCGACCGCGCCGCCGGGCGCCTCGCCGGGGCCGCGCAGCACCGCCTCCTCGACGCGGCGGACGGCCTCGGCGAGCCGCTCGGCGCGCACCGGCTTCAGCAGGTAGTCGAGGGCGCCGAGCTCGTAGGCCGCCACCGCGCAGTCGTCGTGCGCGGTGACGAACACGACGGCGGGCTGGGCGGTGAAGCCGGTGAGCAGCCGCCCGAAGTCCAGGCCGTCCAGGCCCGGCATCCGGATGTCGAGGAACACCGCGTCCAGCCGCTCGCCCGCCACCAGCATCCGGCTGAGGCTGCGCAGCGCCTCGGCCGCGTCGTTGGCGCCGCTGACCCGCTCGATCCGCGGATCCTCGCGCAGCAGGTAGGACAGCTCTTCCAGAGCGGGCATCTCGTCATCGACGGCCAGGACGCGCAGCATGGGACGACTCTTCACCCATGACGCTGCGTGCGCAATCGGTTCCGCAATGTAAAGGTAAAGTCGACGTTCACAGTCAGGGCCGCGGCCCCGGCCGGGGAGGGGCCTAGTCGGGGAAGACGCCCGGCCGGTACTTGGGCACCCGCAGGTTCACCCGGGTGCCGGCGTCGACGGCCGTCTCCACGGTGAGGCCGTACTCGTCGCCGTAGACCTGCCGCATGCGCTCGTCCACGTTGGCGAGGCCGATGCCGGCGCCCGCGCCGCTCCGGCGCTCGCGCCCGGCGGGCCCGGCGCCGCGCGCGAGCACCTCGCGCAGCCGGTCGGGATCCATGCCGACGCCGTCGTCCTCGACGCTGATGGCGGCCTCGGCGCCGGAGTCGCGGGCGACGATCCGGATGTGGAAGCGGGCGCGGGTGCCGCCCATGCCGTGCTTGATGGCGTTCTCCACGAGCGGCTGCAGCGACAGGAACGGCACCGCGACCGGCAGCACCTCGGGCGCGACCTCGACGCTGAACTGGAGCCGCTCGCCGAACCGGGCGCGCTCCAGCAGCAGGTAGCGGTCGATGGAGCGCAGCTCGTCGGCGAGGGTGGTGAAGTCGCGGGGGTTGCGGAAGGAGTAGCGGGCGAAGTCGGCGAAGTCGAGGAGCAGCTCGCGGGCGCGCACCGGGTCGGTCCGCACGAACGAGGCGATCGTGGTGAGCGAGTTGTAGACGAAGTGCGGCGAGATCTGGGCGCGCAGCGCGCGCATCTCGGCCTCGGCGAGGCGGGCCCGCGAGGAGTCCAGCTCGGCGAGCTCCAGCTGCCCGGCCACCCAGCGGGCGACCTCGCCGACGGCCCGCACCCGCGCCGCCGACGCGGCCGGGACGTAGGCGGCGAGGGCGCCCTCGACCCGGCCGTCCACGGTGATCGGCGCGATCATCGCGACCCGCACCCGGCAGAGCGGCACCTCGCAGTCCAGCAGCTCGGGCGCGACGACCCGCGGGCGGCCCGACACCAGCACCGGGCGGGCGTGGAAGAGCGCGTCGGCGGCGTGCAGGTGCGCGCCCGCGCCGTCCCACACCAGCAGCCGGCCCGGCCCGTCGGCGCCGCCGGCGAGCCGGTCGGCCCGGTCGCCGGCGCCGTCCTCGCCGCCCTCGTCCTCGCGGGCCGACAGCAGCGCGATCGCGTCGGCGCCGAGCAGGACGCGCAGGTGCCGGGCGGCCTTGCGGGCCGACTCGCGGTCCAGCCCGGAGCGGAGCGAGGGCGAGGCCCGGGAGATGGTGTGCAGGGTCGCGAAGGTCGCCTCGTCGGCCAGGGTGCCGAAGCCGCGCCGGCGCACGCGCAGCCGGCGGCGCAGGGCGTCGGCGGCGAGCGCGGTGCCGGTGAGCGCGGCGCAGCACGCCACGTCGAGCACGGAGGGTGAGACCATGGGAACCGAAGGTAACGCCCGTCCGCCCCCCGCGGCGGGCGAATCCGGCGGCCGCCGGCGCGGGCGGGCGGCGCGGCCGGTCAGAGCGGGGGCGACTCGCCCTCTTCCTCCTGGTACGAGTAGCGCTGCTCGCGCCAGGGGTCGGCGACGTTGTGGTAGCCGCGCTCCTCCCAGAACCCGCGCCGGTCCTTGACCAGGTACTCGATCGCCCGCACCCACTTCACGCTCTTCCAGGCGTACAGGTGCGGCACGACCATGCGGGTCGGGAAGCCGTGGTCGGGGGTGAGGCGCTCGCCGTCGCGGTGGGTGGCGAGCATCGCGCCGTCGGCGAGGAAGTCGGCCATCCGGATGTTGGCGCTGTAGCCGTAGTCGGCCCACACCATGACGTGCGTGACGTCGGGGGCGGGCGGCGCCAGCTCGACCAGCGACGCCCCGGCGACGCCCTCCCACAGGTTGTCCGGGATGGTGAACTTGGTGACGCAGTGGAAGTCGGCGACCGCCCGCGTGCGCGGCAGCGCGTCGAACTCCTCCCAGCCCCACCGGTACATGCCGCCGGTGGCGGTGGCGCCGAACACGCGCAGGTCCCAGTCCTTGGGACGGAACTTCGGCACCGGGCCGTAGTGCAGCACGGGCCAGCCGCGCGGCACGTACTGCCCCGGGGGCAGGGACCGGTCGGCGTCGTCGTGCTCTTCGGGCTCGGACATGACGCGGCCATCCTGCCATCCGGCGTGAGCTGAGCCATACCGGCCCCCTTCGCGCGGACCGGTCCCGCGATGGGCTACCCTCGGGGACATGCGCAACGTCGTGTACTTCTTTTGGTATGACCGGCCCGGGAGGCCGGTCTGCCAGACGCTGCGCTGACAGACCACGAGCAGGAGCCCCGGGCCGGTATCGGCCCGGGGCTCCTGTCGTTCCAGGGGTAATTCGAGGAGAGGCAGCATCATGGTCGTCGTCATGGCCCCGGGGGCCACCGAAGCGGATATCGAGGGCGTCGTCTCACTGGTCGAGACGGCGGGCGGGTCCGCGTTCGTCAGCCGGGGCGTGGAGCGCACCATCGTCGGGCTCGTCGGGGACGTCGCCCAGTTCGGCGCGCTGAACCTGCGCGGCATGCGCGGCGTCAGCGACGTCGTCCGCATCTCGGTGCCCTACAAGCTGGTCAGCCGGGAGAACCACGCCGAGCGCTCGGTCGTCCGCGTCGGCGGCGTGCCGGTCGGCCCCGGCACGATGACGCTGATCGCGGGCCCGTGCGCGGTGGAGACGCCCGAGCAGACGCTGCAGGCCGCGCAGATGGCGCAGGCCGCGGGCGCGACGCTGCTGCGCGGCGGCGCGTTCAAGCCGCGCAGCTCGCCGTACGCTTTCCAGGGCCTCGGCGAGGCGGGCCTCCGCATCCTCGCCGACGTGCGCGCCGAGACCGGCATGCCGATCGTCACCGAGGTCGTGGACGCCGCCGACGTCGAGCTCGTCGCCTCCTACGCCGACATGCTGCAGATCGGCACCCGCAACGCGCAGAACTTCGCGCTGCTGCAGGCGGCCGGCGAGGCGGGCAAGCCGGTCATGCTGAAGCGCGGCATGAACGGCACCATCGAGGAGTGGCTGATGGCGGCCGAGTACATCGCCCAGCGCGGCAACCTCGACATCGTCCTCTGCGAGCGCGGCATCCGCACCTTCGAGACCGCCACCCGCAACACCCTGGACATCTCGGCGGTGCCGGTCGCGCAGCGGCTCTCGCACCTGCCGGTGATCGTGGACCCGTCGCACTCGGGCGGCCGCCGCGACCTGGTGCTGCCGCTCACCCGCGCGGCCATCGCGGTCGGCGCCGACGGCGTCATCATCGACGTGCACCCGCACCCCGAGACGGCGCTCTGCGACGGCCCGCAGGCGCTGGTGAACGGCGACCTGCGCGAGCTCGCCAAGGTCGTGCGGGCGCTGCCGCCGCTGGTCGGCCGCACCCTGGCCACCGCGCCGGACGGCGCGCGGGACGGCGTCCCTGCCTGACGCGGGCGGCTGTTAGAGTCGCGCCGTGGACTACTGGACCCCGAACTGCGGCCCGCCCCGCTCCTGACCGGAGCGCGGCGAGCTTTCCGACGACGGCCGGACCCGGCGCCTCGCGCCCGGTCCCGCTGATCCCTGCGCTCCGGACTCGGACCACCCCTTCCGTTCCGAAGCTCCAGGAGCAGTTCCGTGTCCATGCGCACCCTCGCGCGCGGCGCCTCCCGCGCCCGCGCCACCACCTCGATCCGGCGCCCCGCCGGCGGCGCCGACGTCCTCGCCGCGGCGTGCCTGTGGGGCACCACCGGGACCGTCCGCACCTTCGCGCCGGCCGCGGGCAGCGTGTCCGTCGCCGCCGTGCGGATCGTCATCGGCGGCGTGCTGCTGCTCGCCCTCGCCGCGTGCACCGCGCGCGGCGGGGGTCTCCGCCGGCTCGCCGCGCGGCGCCGCGACCTGCCGCTCGTCGCGCTCGGCGCGGTCATGATCGCGGTCTACCAGGCGGCGTTCTTCGCCGCCGCCGCCCGGACCGGCGTCGCGGTCGGGACGGTCGTCACCATCGGCAGCGCCCCGGCGTTCACCGGGGTGCTCGGCCTGCTCGCCCGGCAGGCGCCGGTCACCGCGCGCTGGGCCGCGGCGACGGCCGGCGCGGTCGCCGGCTGCGCGCTGCTCGCCGGCGGCGGCCAGGGTGCCGGCACCGACCCGCTCGGCGTCGGCCTCGCCCTGCTGTCGGGCCTGTCGTACGCGGTGTACGCCACCGTCGCGGCGGCGCTGATCGGGGGCGGCGAGGACGACCGCGCCGTCGTCGGGGCGCTGTTCGGCGCCGCGGCCGTGCTGTTCGTGCCGGTGCTGGCGGTCGCCCCGCCGGCGTGGGCGCTGACGGGCGCGGGCGCGCTCGTCGCGCTCTACCTCGGCGGTGTCGCGACCGGCGGCGCCTACCTGCTGTTCGGCCGCGGCCTCCGCACGGTGAGCGCCGCGACCGCGACGACGCTGACGCTCGCCGAGCCCGCCGTCGCGGCGGTCCTCGGCACGGCGGTGCTGCACGAGCGGCTCGGCGCCGCCGCGCTCGCCGGGCTCGCCCTGCTGGCGGCGAGCCTGGTGGCGCTGGTCGTCCCGGCCCGGCGGTGACGAATTGGTCTGAACCACTCGCCAGACCCCGTCCCGGCGGGGATGATGCTCGGCATGACGACGGGCGATGGCGACGCCGGCGGGCGTCTGTTCCCCGAGGGGCTGGACGGGGTGGACCCGGTGGCGGCGGTGGTGCTGGCCGACGCGGTCCGCTCCATCGCCGCCCACCCCGACCTGGTCGCGGTCGGCACCCTGTTCACCGCGGCCGAGCGCGTCGGCGACGGCTGGCAGGTCCGCTGCGGCGCCGACCCGATCCCGCAGGGCGCCCGCGAGCTGCTGGCCGACCTGCTGGCCGAGCGCGCCGCCGCCGCGGGCCCGCTCGCCGCGCGCGGCCTGCGGGCGGCGGCGCACGCGGTGGTGGACGGGGGGCTCGACGAGGTGCGGGCCGCGGGCGGCGTCTTCCGCATCGTCCGGGTCGAGCAGCTCATCCGGTCCGGTCCGGGCGGCCCGGAGGCGCCGCGCCCGACCGACCCCGACGTCCGGCCCCGCCCGGACCGCCCGGCGCCGCCGCGCCCCTACGACCTCATCCGCCCGGTCCCCGACGCGCCGGACGGCACCACCAGCGAGCTGCTCTGCCAGCTGCTGGACGCGGCGGCGCGCGCGGGCAGCGAGGCGTCCGAGCGGTTCCTCACGCCGGTGCCGCTCACCCCGGCGTTCACGATCGCCGAGCGGCAGGCGGGGCGCTGGCGGCCCGCCGGGCGGCTGCACGACACGCCCGCGCAGGCGCGGGCGGCGCTCGCGTCCTACCTCCGGACGGTGGTGCCCGCCGTGGAGCGGCCCGGCCCCGCCGAGCTGCCCGCCTACCGGCGCGCGGCCGCGCGGATGGCCGACGGCACGCGCCGCGCCGGCGTGGAAGTGGCGGGCCGCCGGTTCCGCATCGTGCGGATCGAGCGGATCACGCTGCTCGGCCCGGACGGCCCCGAGCCGCCCCGGCCGGGCGACTTCGACGCGCGCTGACGCCCGCCGGCCGTCAGGAGCCCTCGCCGTAGACGGGGCGGTGCTCCTGGGTGGAGGCGGCGAGCCGCTCGGCGAGCTCCTCGACGTCCAGCCGCTTGTCGATCTGGCGCAGGTCGTCCAGCTTGGCGCGGGTCTCGGCGCCGAGCGGGGCGAGCATCGAGCAGCAGTCCTCGTCGGGCAGCTCGGAGATCGACAGGGTGCGGACGCGGCGCGCCTGGTCCATGATCTCGGTCTTGTCCATGCCGATCAGCGGCCGCAGGATCGGCAGCTCCACCGCGTCGTCCTGCGCGGTGATGTTGGTGAGCGTCTGGCTGGACACCTGGCCGAGCGCGTCGCCGGTGATCAGCGCGGCGCCGCGCAGCCGCCGCGCGACGAGCTCGCCGGTGCGCAGCATCAGGCGGCGCTGCGCGATGACGGCGAGCTTGTCGGCGCCGGAGGTCTTGATCGCCTGCTGGGCCTTGCCGAACGGCACGACGAACAGCCGCGACCCGCCCTGGAACTTGTCCAGCTCGCGGACCAGCGCGTACGCCTTGTAGATCGACTCGGGGCCGGTGAAGGGCATGCCGGAGAAGTGCAGGAAGTCGACGCGGAGGCCGCGGCGCATCATCCGGTAGGCGGCGACGGGCGAGTCGATGCCGCCCGACATCAGCACGAGGCCGCGGCCGCTCATCCCGACGGGCAGGCCGCCCTGGCCGGGCAGGCCGCCGGAGAACACGAACACCTCGTCGCGGTCGACCTCGATCGACAGCGTGTGGTCGGGGTTCTTCAGCCGGACCGGCTGGTGGTAGGCGTCGTTCAGCAGGCCGCCGATGTGGCGGTCCAGCTCGGTGGAGGTCATCGGGAAGCGCTTGTCGCGGCGGCGCGAGCGGACCGCGAACGAGCCCCGCGCGCCCGCCATGAGCTCCAGCGCGGCGCGCTCGACGCTCGGCACGTCCTTGCCGACGCGCCAGGCGCGGTGCGCCCAGACGATGCCCATGACGTCGGTGATGCGGGCGGCGAGCCGGTCGACCAGGGCGGCGTCGGCGTCCTTGGCGCGGACCATGAACACGCCGTGCCGGCGGACCACGTCGACGCGGGCGATCGGGCGCACGGCGAGCCGGATGTTGTCGGCGAGGCGGCGCTCGAACTGCTCGCGGTTCTTGCCCTTCAGGACGACCTCGCCCAGCTTGACCAGCACGCACGGCTCCCCGTCGACGGCCGGCGCCTGCTCCCGGACCTGGTCGGGCGCGGAGCCGGGCGCGGTGCCGGTCGCGGTGTCGAGCGCGGTCATGGGCGTCGTCCTCCTGGGCTGGGAAAGGGAAGGGGCCGGCCACCAGTGTGGCCCACAGAGGGCAACACCGCGACCGGCCCGGCGTGTTCCCAGGTCCGCGGGGGGGGCCGCCTAGCCGAAGAACACCTCGGCCTCGGCGTAGCGCTCGGCCGGGACCGTCTTCAGCTCCTTGGTCGCCTCGTCGAGGCCGACGCGGACGATGTCGGTGCCCTGGAGGGCGACCATCTTGCCCCAGTCGCCGTCGTGGACGGCGTCGATGGCCTGGAGGCCGAAGCGGGTGGCGAGGACGCGGTCGAAGGCGCTCGGGGTGCCGCCGCGCTGGATGTGCCCGAGCACGGTCGCGCGGGCCTCCTTGCCGGTGCGCTTCTCGATCTCCTCGGCGAGGCGCTGGCCGATGCCGCCGAGGCGGACGTGGCCGAACGCGTCGAGCTCGCCGGTGGCGACCTCCATCTGCCCGTCGACCGGGTGCGCGCCCTCCGACACCACGATGATCGGGGCGTAGCGGGTCTTGAAGCGGCTCTCGACGTACTCCACGACCCTGTCGATGTCGAACGGCCGCTCGGGGATCAGCACCACGTTGGCGCCGGCGGCCATGCCGGCGTGCAGCGCGATCCAGCCCGCGTGCCGGCCCATGACCTCGCAGATCAGCGCGCGGTGGTGGCTCTCGGCGGTGGTGTGCAGCCGGTCGATGGCCTCGACCGCGATGTTGACGGCGGTGTCGAAGCCGAAGGTGTAGTCGGTGGCGTTCAGGTCGTTGTCGATGGTCTTCGGGACGCCGACGACCTGCACGCCGTTGCGGTGCAGCTCGGCCGCGACGCCGAGGGTGTCCTCGCCGCCGATGGCGATGAGGGCGTCCACGCCGAGGCCGGCGAGGTTGTCCTTGATGCGCTCGATCCCGCCCTCGACCTTGACCGGGTTGGTCCGCGAGGAGCCGAGGATCGTGCCGCCGCGCGGCAGGATGCCGCGGACGGCCTGGACGTCCAGGGCGATGGTGTCGCCCTCCAGCGGGCCGCGCCAGCCGTCCCGGAAGCCGACGAACTCCTGCCCGTAGACCTGCACGCCCTTGCGCACCACGGCGCGGATCACGGCGTTCAGTCCGGGGCAGTCCCCGCCTCCGGTCAGCACCCCTACGCGCATGGCCTCTCCCTGTCCAGCAGTCACCGGGCTCCCTCCTCGTTCCGCGCGGCCAGCCTAGTGGCCGGGCCCGGCGCGCACCGGGCATTCGCCACCCCGTTCGGCGTGCCGCATTGGTCTAGACCATAACGCGGGAAGGCCCGGTAGATCACGCTTTGCGGGAGCTCACTCCCGGTCGAGGCCCTTCTCGATGGCGTACCGGACGAGCTCGACGCGGTTGTGCAGCTGGAGCTTGCCGAGGGTGTTCTGCACGTGGTTCTGCACGGTGCGGTGCGACAGCACCAGGCGCGCGGCGATCTGCTTGTAGGTGAGGCCCTTGGCGACCAGGCGCAGCACCTCGGTCTCGCGCTCGGTGAGCCGCGGCGCGTCGTCGTCGGGCCGGGCGGGCGCGGCGGCGAGCCGCCGGTACTCCCCCAGCACGAGGCCGGCGAGTCCGGGGGTGAACACCGCGTCGCCGGCGCCGGTGCGCGCGACGGCGTCCAGGAACTCGGCGCGGGCCGCCGACTTCAGCAGGTAGCCGGTGGCGCCCGCCTTCACCGCCTCCAGGACGTCCTGCTGCTCGCCGCTCGCCGACAGCACGAGGACGCGCACCGGCGGGTCGGCGGCGGCGAGGTGGCGGGTCACCTCCACGCCGCTGATGTCGGGCAGCTGGAGGTCGACGACGGCGACCTGCGGCCGCGCGGCGGCGGCGATGCGGACGGCGGTGCGGCCGTCGCCGGCGGTGGCGACGACCTCGTGCCCGGCCTCGGCGAGGTCGCGGGCGACCGAATCGCGCCACATCGGGTGGTCGTCCACCACCATCACCCGCAGCGGACCGGGAGTCTCCTCACGCACGGCCCCTACCCTACGCATCCGCCGGGCGCGGCGCCGGAACGGACATCTCGATCTCGGTGCCCTCGCCGGGCGCCGACGCGATCGCCACCGTGCCGCCGAGGTCGCGGATGCGGCCCCGGATGGACTGCGCGACGCCGAGCCGCCCGTCGGCGGCGGCCCGCTCCAGGCGGCCGGGCGGCAGGCCGGGGCCGTCGTCGCGGACGCTGACGACGACGCCGCCCGCGCCGTCGTCCTCCAGCAGCACCCAGGCGCGGGCGCCCTCGCCGGCGTGCCGGGCCACGTTGTCCAGGGCGGCGGCGACGGCGCCCGCGACCTCGCCGGCGGCGTGCCCGGGGAGCGGGACGGCGGTGGCGGGGGTGGACACGGTCACCGCGGTGGAGGCGTGCGCGGTGAGCAGCGGCCGCAGGTCCACCGGCGCGCCCGAGCGGGCGGGGCGCGCGGGGGGCGGCGCGCCGACCAGGGAGCGCAGCGCGACCTCCTGCTCCCCGGCGAGGCGGCCGAGCTCGGCCGCCTCGCCGCCGAGCTCGCCGCCGCGCCGCTGCACGAGGGCGAGCACCTGCAGCACCGAGTCGTGGATGCGGCGGGCGAGGCGCTCGCGCTCGCGGGTGGCGGCCTCCAGCTCGACCGCGCGGGCGAGCCGGGCCTCGGCGTCGCGGGCGAGCTTGACGACGTGCCCGACGACCAGGCCGGCGAGGAACAGCAGCATGATCCCGTTGAGGGTGCCCGAGCCGAGCCCGCGCACCGCCGGGACGCCGGCGAGGGCGTTGACCGCGATGTTGCCGGCGGCGAGGGCGGCCGCGGCGGCCAGCCCGGCGCGCTTGCCGCCCGCCACCGCCCACGACAGCACCGCCGCGGCGACCCAGGACGCCGGCAGCGTCGGCATCCCGTGCGTCATGCCGTGCTCGGTCTCGACCCAGGCGGTGGCGAGCAGGCAGCCGCTCGTGACGGCGAGGTCGGCGGCGAGCAGCGCCGGGCCGCGCCGGCCGGGCGCGGCGAACGCGTAGGTGGTGCCCGCCGTCCAGGCCGTCATCACGGCGAGCACCGCCCAGCCGCCGAGCGGGTGCGCGTAGCGGCCGGCGTTGACGGCGATGAGCAGCGCGGCGTAGGCCAGGGCGGCCCACCGGTAGATCGCCACGGACCGCCAGAGCGCGGTGTCCAGGCCCGTCATCCGCAGACCACCCGCCGCCTACTCGTCGTCGTCGGAGACCGGGCGCACGTCCTTGCCCGCCATCTCGGCCTTCACCTCGGCGGCGTAGCGGTCCACGTACTCCTGGCCCGACAGCGCCCGGATCGCCTGCATGATCTCGTCGGTGATCTCGCGCAGCACCGCCCGGTCGTCCTCCTTGCCGTAGAAGCGGGAGAAGTCCAGCGGCTCGCCGAAGCGCACGCCGGGGCGGACGCCGAGGCGCGGCAGCGGCCTGCCGGGCGGCATCAGCTCGAACGTGTTGATCATGGCCATCGGGATCACCGGCACCCGCGACTTCAGCGCCAGCCGGGCGACGCCCGTCTTGCCCCGGTACAGCCGGTTGTCGGGGGCGCGGGTGCCCTCGGGGTAGATGCCGAGCAGCTTGCCCTCGCCGAGGATGCGCAGGCCCGTCTCCAGGGCGGCCTCCGCGGCGCTGCCGCCGGTGCGGTCCACCGGCACCACGCCGACGCCGGTGAAGAACGCCTTGCTGATCAGGCCCTTGATCCCGGTGCCGGTGAAGTACTCGCCCTTGCCGATGAAGAAGATGGGGCGCATCAGCGGCAGCGGCCCGAAGAAGTGGTCGGCGAACGACAGGTGGTTGCTCACCAGCAGCGCCGGGCCCCGCTTCGGCACGTTGCGCATCCCCCGGTTCCGCGGCCGCCAGCCCAGGTACATGATCGGCGAGAGCACGATCCTCAGCAGGATCCAGAACCAGAGCATCCCGACACCTTCCTTCGACCGCGTGTGGATGCGGCGCGCATGAGCGACCCCCGCACCGGGGGGATGATGCGCCATCCTCCCATCCCCGCCTGGTCGTGCCCACACCCCGGGCGCCGGGAGGACCGCGGTCGCGGCGAGGGGGAGCGAACGGCGCCCGGGGAACGTAGTCTCTGTGTCCTGGACGGAATTCTCCCCGCGGATGCGCCCGGGGGGCTTGTCCGGGGCATCACAGCGAATACCGTGGGACACACGTTTTTCGATGGGGGAGCGGAGGCCGCCATGCCGGTGCTGTCGGTCACGCCGGAGTCGACGAAGGAGCCGGCCCCGTGAATCGCCGAGGCAATGGACTGATCGCGGACGCCTACGCCCCGCTGGTCGACCTGGCACCGCACCTCGCCGACGCCATGCTGTCGGCGCTGCGCGAGGCGGGGGTCGCCGCCTACGCGACGCCCGGCGCCGCGGACGGGGCCGCGCGGCCGCCCGCCGCCGGTCCCGGGGCCGCCGCCGACGAGGACGACGCGCTCGACCGGCTCTACGTCGACGTCGAGCTGAAGCCGACCGCCGAGGGCGTCCTGCAGGCGCATCTGGCCCAGCTCCGCGACACCGCCGGCCAGCACGACGACCACCGGCCGCCGCCGGCCGCGGCGGCCGCCGCCCAGCAGGCCCCGGCGCCGCCCGCCGGGGAGGCCGACGCGCCCGAGCGCGACGAGGACGCCATCTGGGCCGAGATCGTCGCCGGGTTCGACAGCGCCCCCGCCGACGGCGAGCGGGTGCCCTGGCCCGACCAGGAGAACCTGTCCGAGCCGCGCCGGCCGCCGGCCGAGGGCGACGACCGGACCGGCCGGCTGCCGCGCGCCCGGGTCGTCAAGCCCGCGGGCGAGGAGGACCCGGCCGGGTTCGACGCGCCCGGCGACGAGGGCCACTACATCCCGCCGGCGCCGCCCCCGCTGCCGAGCGCCGACCCGCTCACCAAGGGCGCCTGGATCGCGCTCGTCGGCGGCCCGCTCTACCTGCTCGCCACCGTGATCATGGACTGGTACGTGCCCGGCTGGGCGGCGTTCCTCGCGGTCGCCGCGTTCATCGGCGGCTTCGTCACGCTGGTCCTGCGGATGGGCGACGAGCCCCGCGACCCCGACGACGGCGCCGTCGTCTGACCGCCCGCGCCTCCCCCGCGCCTCCCCCGCGGCCCGCTCCGGTCCGCCCGGGGCGGGACGATTGCGCAGGTGGCGGGCCCGGCGCGGTTCGGGGACCACCGCCGCGGGTGTGCTACGGTGGTCCCAGTTGCGGTTCCCATGGACATGTGCACGCGCCTAGAGGTTCTTATACCCCGGGCGCGTTTTCTGTTTTTTCTGGATCTTCCGGATGGGCATCGCGGCGTCCCCGTCCCGCACGGTGCGGGATCGGGACCGACGTAGAAGGAGAGCAGGATGGCCACCGGTACCGTCAAGTGGTTCAACTCCGAGAAGGGCTTCGGCTTCATCGAGCAGGACGGCGGCGGCCCCGACGTCTTCGCCCACTACTCCAACATCGCCTCCCAGGGCGGTTACCGTGAGCTCCAGGAGGGCCAGAAGGTGTCGTTCGACGTCACCCAGGGCCAGAAGGGCCTCCAGGCGGAGAACATCGTCCCCGCCTGAGCGAGGACTCCCCGGGGCGCCCCGCGGAACGACCGGTACGGCCGGCCGGTCCGCGGGGCGCTCCGCCTTTTCCGGCGGGTCAGGGCAGCCGCAGGTCGGCGAGCAGCGGCCGGTGGTCGGTCGCGGCCGGGTAGTCCGCCGCGATCGCCGGGTCGGCGGGCACGCCGCAGCCGAGCACCCGGAACGCCGCGTCGGCGAAGACCCCGTCGATGCGGCGGCGCGGGTCGCGGGAGGAGAAGGTGAGCTCCTCCCCCGCCGGGGCGGTCGCGTGGGCGTCCTGGAACCGGCCGGTGAGCAGCGTCCAGGACGCGCCGCCCGGCTCCTCGTTGACGTCGCCGGCGAGCACCGCGGGCGCCCGGTGCCGCCAGGACGCCCGCTCCAGCATGCCGAGCAGCTGCCGGACGTGCGCGCGGCGCGGCTCGTCGGCGAGGTCCAGGTGGGTGCTCGCGGCGGTGAAGCGGGCGCCGTCCTTCGCCAGGACCGCGATGGCGAGCGCCCGCCGGTGCAGGCCGGGGACGCGGCTCAGCAGGTGGAACTCGCGCGCCACCCGCTCCACCCGCGGCGCGGCGAGCACCGCGAGGCCGCAGGCGCGGCGGCCTGCGGCGACGCGCATCCCGCAGGCGCGGGCGAGGGCGCGGCGCTGCCGCCGCCACCCCCGGAACCGCGGCACCTCCTGGAGGACGAGCACGTCGGGATCCAGGGCGCGCACGACCCGGGCCACCGCGGCCGGGTCGTCGCGCAGCGACCTGATGTTGTAGGAGACCAGGCGGACGTCGGGCACGGCGCCGCGCCGTTCAGAGCCGGGCGAGGTCGGCGGCGCCGGCGATGCCGGCGGCCGACCCGAGCTCGGCGATGCGGATCTCGGGGTGGGGCCGGTGGCCGCGGCCGGTGAGGGACCGGTCGAACGCCGTCCGCACCGGGTCGAGCAGCAGGTCGCCGGCGTCGGAGAGGCCGCCGCCGATGATGAACAGGCCCGGGTCCAGGATGGCGGCGAGGTCGGCGAGGCCCTGCCCGGCCCACCGGGCGACGGTGCCGAAGCACTCCAGCGCGGCCGGGTCGCCCTCGCGGGCGGCCTGGGTGATCTCCGGGCCGCTGATGCCGTCGGGGCGGCCGTCGCCGAGCTCCAGCAGCCGGCCCGCCATCGCCGGCGACACGCGGGCGAGGTCGCGGGCCTCGTGCACCAGGGCGTTGCCGCTCGCGTACTGCTCCCAGCAGCCGCGGTTGCCGCAGCCGCAGCGGCGCCCGTCCGGCACCACCCGGAAGTGGCCGACCTCGGCGCCGATGCCGAACCGGCCCCGGTACAGCTCGCCGTTGATGATGATGCCGCCGCCGATGCCGGTGCCGAGCGTGACGAGCACGATGCAGTCGTGGCCGCGGCCCGCGCCGAAGCGGGCCTCGCCCCAGGCGGTGGCGTTGCCGTCGTTCTCCACCACCACCGGCAGCCCGACGAGGTGCTCGACCTTGGCCTTGATGGGCTCGTCCCGCCAGGCCAGGTTGGGGGCGAACAGCACGGTGGAGCGGGCCTCGTCGACGAACCCGGCGCTGCCGAGGCCGACCGCGGTGACCGCCTCGTACTTGCCCTTCAGCAGGTCGACGACCTCGGCGATGACCTCGGCGGTCTGCTGCGGGTTGGTGGAGGGGGTGGGCCGCCGTACCTGCTCCAGGATCCTGCCGGTGTCGTCGACGACCCCCGCCGCCACCTTCGTACCGCCCACATCCACGCCGATGGTCAGGGCCATGTACGCTTCCTCCTCTTTCGCCGCGTCCCTGCTGCGGGACGGGAGCCTCGCCGCTAGCCGATGTCGATGGGGTCGCCGCCCGTGGCGGCGGACCAGGGGTCGCCCGCGTCCTTCGCGGGTTGCGCAGGAGCGGCCTGCGCGGGAGCGGCCTGCGCGGGCTCGTCCGCCGCGGTCCGCCGGGTGTGCGGCGGTCCGGCGTCGGGGCGGGGACGGGCGCCGCCGCGGGTGCGCTCGAAGGCGGCGACGACGTCGAGCCCGGCGGCCAGCAGCGAGCGGCCCGCCGCGCGGGCGTGCCGGCCGGCGTCGGGCCCGGACTCGCGGGCCACCGCGATGGCCCGGCAGATCGGGCAGTTGCGGCACTCGGGGGCGCCGGTCGCGATGTGCGGGTCGCGCAGCGCCGCGTCGCGCGCCTCGTCCGCCGCCTCGTCCGCCGCCTCGTCCACGGCGTCGCCCCACGCGTCGCCGCCGCCCGGCCCGCCGGAGGCGGCGCGGCGGGCGGACCCGCCCAGGGCGCCCGCCCGGCGGCGGAGGACGGCGAGGAGCCGCACGGCCTCGTCGAGGACGTCGCCCGGCTGCTGCTCGGTCATGAGAACATCTTCCATCCGTTGTCGGCGCGGAACGCCACCGCCCCGCTCGGGCGCGAACCTATTACCCGGCCCTCGCCGTACTCAGCCCTCGACATGCCGTTTCAGGCCCTTCAGCGCCGAGTCGATGATGCGCTTCTCGCCCTTGCGCTTCACCATGCCGATCATGGGGACGCGCACGTCCACCGCCAGCTCGTAGGTGACCTCGGTCGCGTCCGGGCCCTCGGCGAGGGTGTAGGAGCCGTGCAGGCCGGTGACGACCGCGCCCTTGCCGACCAGCTCCCAGTGCACCGCCGCGTCGCCGTCCCAGGTGTAGACGAGGTCGACGGTGTCGCTGAACGGGCCGCCGTCGAAGGTCAGGCGGGCGTCCTTCGCGCGGCCGTCGGGGTAGGTGTCCCCGACCTCGATCGACTTGATCCCGCTGGCCCAGGACGGGTAGGCGCCGAGATCGGCGATCACCGCCATGATGGCGCCCCTGCCCGCCGCGACGCTGATGGATGAACTCGTCCGGTCCGCCATGCCGCCGTCCCTCCGGCTCGTCGTGCCCGATCTTCCCGGCCCGATCTTCGGGCGCTCCCTGGCAGTATCCTTCACACCGTGAGCGCGAAGGGCACCCCGGTCGCCCGGAAGTGCCCGACGTTCAGGCATTCGGTGCGGCCGACGCGCATCCGGCGGCTCAGCGGCTGGTGCACGTGGCCGAACAGCGCGTACCGCGGCTGGGTGCGCTCGATCAGCTCCAGCAGCGCCTCGCTGCCCCGCTCGAAGCGGCGCGCGACGACGTCGTAGAGCAGTTCGGGCACCGCCGGCGGGATGTGGCTGCACAGCACGTCCACCTCGCCGAGCGCAGCCACCTTCGCGGCGTACTCGGCGTCGTCGATCTCGTTCGGGGTGCGGTACTCGGTGCGCAGGCCCGCTCCGACGAACCCGAAGCGCAGCCCGCCGATCTCGGCGGTGGCGCCGTCCACGACGGTGTGGCCCTCGCGCAGGTAGTCCGGCCACATGCTCGGCACGTCGACGTTGCCGTAAGTCAGGTGGGCGGGCACGGGCATCGCCGCGAACAGGTCGGCGTACTGGCGGCGGACGGCCTTCTCGATGTGCGGCCAGGCGCCGCCCTCCAGTGACTCCCAGAGGCCCTGGGAGAACGCGCGCGCCTCGTCGAACCGCTTCTCCAGCCGCAGCGCCACGTACCGGTCGGCGTTCTCCTCGCCGAACAGGTCGGCGAAGATGCCCTGCCCGTGGTCGGCGTAGTCGACGAACAGGATCAGGTCGCCGAGGCAGACGAAGGCGTCGGCGCCGTCGGCGGCGTGCCGGAGCGCGTCCGCGCGGCCATGGACGTCGCTCACCACATGGATCCGCATGAACAGACTCTAATGGGGCGCCCGCGGATGTTCCGCCAGCGGAACGGTCAGTCTTGCGCCGCCGCCGCGGCGAGCGCCCGCCACTCGGCGACGAGACCGGCGTCCACGGGGGCGTCCCAGGTGCCGTCGGCGCGCACCGCCGTCCCGACGTGGAACGCCGACACGCCCGCGGCGGCGAGGACGGCGACGTGGGTGCGGCGCAGCCCTCCCCCGGCCATGAGCAGCGCCGCCGCGTCCGGCCCCTCGGCGGCGCGGCGGAGCAGCGTCTGCACGCCGGTGTCGACGCCGCGCGGCGACCCGGCGGTGAGCACCGCGTCCGGCCCGAGCTCGCGGACGGCGCCCCAGGCGGCGGCCGGGTCGGCGGCGTGGTCGAGGGCGCGGTGGAAGGTCCACGGCAGCGGGGCGAGCGCGGCGGCGAGCTTGGCCGTCGCGGCGGCGTCCACCTGGCCGGCCGAGTCCAGGAAGCCGAGGACGAAGCCGTCGGCGCCCGCCTCGCGGAGCGCCCCGGCGGCGGCGCACAGCCGCTCCAGCTCGGGGACGCTGGTGCGGAACCCGGCGTTGGCGCGCAGCATCACCCGCAGGGGCAGCGACGTGGCGCGCCGCATCTCGGCGACGAGCTCCGGGTCGGGGGTGAGGCCGTCGGCGGCCATGTCGGCCACCACCTCCAGCCGGTCCGCGCCGCCCTGCTCGGCCGCCCGCGCGTCGGCGGCGGTCAGCGCGATGACTTCCAGCGTCGGCATGGCCCTCCCTCTCCTCCGGTCGGTCAAGGCTAGGGGACGGCCCGGTGCGGCCCGGACGGGGCGGGCGGGAATTTGCCCGGCCCTTACCGGAACCGTCCGGGACGCCGCGATCCAGGGCGCCGTGATCCGGGACACAGCCGCCATCTGGGGGTTTACTTACTCACGGGTATCCTTTGTCGGCAGGGAGCCGGTACCGTCGTCCCGCCCGACAGCAGAGAACAACGAGGAGTGGCCGTGCGCGAGTTCAGCGTTCCCGCCATGGTGGAGGTGCCCGGCACCGCCAACCTGACCGACGCGCCGTTCGCCCGAGCCGCCGACGACCCCGGCCGGATCGTGCTGCGCCGCAAGAACGGCGACGCGTGGAGCGCGGTGACCGCCCGCGAGTTCGCGGCCGAGGTGCGCGCGGTGGCCAAGGGCCTGCTCGCCTCCGGCGTCGAGGCCGGCGACCGGGTCGCGCTGATGTCGCGCACCCGCTTCGAGTGGACGGTCCTGGACTACGCGATCTGGACGGCCGGCGCCGTCGCGGTGCCGATCTACGAGACGTCCTCGGCCGAGCAGGTGCAGTGGATCGTCGGCGACTCGGGCGCGCGCGCCGTGTTCGCCGAGACGGACGCCCACCTCGCCGCCGTCGCCGAGGTCCGGGGCGAGCTGCCCGGCCTGGAGTCGGTCTGGGGCATCGACAACGGCGACCTCGCCGAGCTCGTCGCGCGCGGCGCGGACGTCACCGACGAGGCCGTGGAGGAGCGCCGCCGCGTCGCCGTGTCGGCCGACGTCGCCACCCTCGTCTACACCTCCGGCACCACCGGGCGCCCCAAGGGCTGTGAGATCACCCACGGGAACCTGGTGCTGACCGCCCGCAACGCCATCCAGGGCGCCATCTCCGAGGTCGCCGTGGACGGCAGCGCGACGCTGCTGTTCCTGCCGCTCGCGCACGTGTTCGCCCGGCTCATCGAGGTCGCCTGCATCGAGGGCGGCATCGTCCTCGGCCACAGCGACATCCCGAGCCTGCTGCCCGACCTCGACTCGTTCAAGCCGACGTTCCTGCTCGCCGTCCCGCGCGTGTTCGAGAAGGTCTACAACGGCGCCGAGCAGAAGGCCATCGCCGGCGGCAAGGGCAAGGTCTTCGCCGCCGCCGCCGAGACCGCCATCGCCTACTCCACCGCGCTCCAGGAGGGCTCGCCCTCGCTCGGGCTGAAGGTGCGGCACAAGGTCTTCGACGTGCTCGTCTACGGCAAGCTGCGCGCGGCCGTCGGCGGCCGGGTGCAGTACGCGGTGTCGGGCGGCGCCGCCCTCGGCGAGCGCCTCGGGCACTTCTTCCGCGGCGCCGGCATCGTCATCCTGGAGGGCTACGGCCTCACCGAGACGACCGCGCCGCTCGCGGTGAACCGCCCCTCCGCCATCAAGATCGGCACGGTCGGGCAGCCCATCCCCGGCGTCACCGTCCGCATCGCCGAGGACGGCGAGGTGCTGGTCAAGGGCGTCAACGTGCTGAAGGGCTACTGGAACAACGAGACCGCCAGCAAGGAGGCGCTGGAGGACGGCTGGTTCCACACCGGCGACCTCGGCGCGCTCGACGACGAGGGCTTCCTGAAGATCACCGGGCGGAAGAAGGAGATCCTGGTGACCGCCGCGGGCAAGAACGTCGCCCCGGCGCCGCTGGAGGACCGGCTCCGCGCCAACCCGCTGATCAGCCAGTGCCTGGTGGTCGGCGACGGCCGCAAGTTCATCAGCGCCCTGATCACCCTCGACGAGGAGGCGCTCGGTCCCTGGAAGGAGCAGCACGGCAAGCCCGCCGCGATGACGGTCGCCGAGCTGCGCACCGACCCCGACCTGGTCGCCGAGATCGACGGCGCGGTCGCCGCCGCGAACAGGTCCGTCTCGCACGCCGAGGCGATCAAGAAGTACGTGATCCTCGGGGTGGACTTCTCCGAGGAGGCGGGCCACATGACGCCGAGCCTCAAGGTCCGCCGGCACGCGGTGATCAAGGACTTCGCCGACGAGATCGACTCGCTCTACGGCTGACCGCCCGCTCCCCCGGCTCCGGGCCCGGGTCACCGATCCCTTACGCTGACCTGCGGATATCGTCGTTCCAGCGGATCCGTCCCGAGGGATCCGGAGCCGAGGAGCAGACGTGCGCGAGTTCCGTGCGCCCATCGAGGCGGAGGTCCCCGACTCCGCCAACCTGACCGACGCGCTGTACGGCCGGGCCGCCGAGCGGCCCGGCCGCATCGCGCTGCGGCGCCGGTCCGGCCGGGCCTGGGCGGCGGTCACGATCGGCGAGTTCGCGGCCGAGGTGACGGCGGTCGCGCGCGGCCTCGTCGCCGCCGGGATCGAGCCCGGCGACCGGGTCGCGCTGATGTCGCGGACCCGCTACGAGTGGGCCGTCGCCGACTACGCGATCTGGGCGGCGGGCGGCGTCACCGTCCCGATCTACGAGACGTCGTCGCCGTCGCAGGTGGCGTGGATCCTGGAGGACTCGGGCGCGTCCGCGGTGATCGCCGAGTCGCCGGGCGCCGTCCCCGAGGGGTACCGGGTGTGGCCGGTCGACGGCGCCGGCGGCCTGGCCGCGCTCGCCGCGTCCGGCGCGGACGTCCCGGACGCGGTGATGGCCGGGCGGCGCCGCTCGCGCGTCGCGTCCGACACCGCCACCATCGTGTACACCTCGGGCACGACCGGGCGGCCGAAGGGCTGCGAGCTGACGCACGCCAACTTCATCGGCACCGCCCGCAACGTCGTCCTGCACGGCGTCCCCGAGATCGCCGGGCCGGGCGCGTCCACGCTGCTGTTCCTGCCGCTCGCGCACGTGTTCGCGCGGCTCGTCCAGGTCGCCTGCATCGAGTGCGGGATGGTCCTCGCCCACGGCGACGTGCCGCGGCTGCAGGAGGACCTCAGCACGTTCCGGCCGACGTTCCTGCTGGCCGTCCCGCGCGTGTTCGAGAAGGTCCACAACGGTGCCGCGCAGCGCGCCGACGACGACGGCAAGGGCCGGATCTTCGCGCTCGCGGCCGGCACGGCCGTCGCCTACTCGCGGTCGCTGGACGCCGGCGGGCCCTCGCTCGCGCTGCGGGCGCGGCACCGCGTCTTCGACGCGCTCGTGTACCGGCGCCTGCGCGCCGCCCTCGGCGGGCGGCTGCGGTACGCGATGTCGGGCGGCGCGGGCCTGAACGAGCGGCTCGGGCACTTCTTCCGCGGCATCGGCGTCCAGATCATCGAGGGCTACGGGCTCACCGAGACGACCGCGCCGATCCTCGGCAACCGCTTCGCCGACAACCGGATGGGCACCGTCGGCCGCGTCTTCCCCGGCATGGCCGTCCGCACCGCCGGCGACGGCGCGTCCGGCGAGGTGCAGGTGCGGGGCGTCAGCGTCTTCCCCAGCTACTGGCGGAACGAGGCCGCGACGGCCGGGGCGTTCGACGGCGGCTGGTTCCGCACCGGCGACGTCGGCTCCCTCGACGCCGCCGGGCGGCTCACCGTCACCGGCCGCAGCAAGGACATCCTGGTCACCGCCGGCGGCAAGAACGTCGCGCCGGGGCCGCTGGAGGACCTGCTCCGCGTCCACCCGCTGGTCTCCCAGCCGGTGGTGGTCGGCGACGGCCGCCCCTACGTCGCCGCCCTGATCACCCTGGACGCCGAGGCGCTGGACGCCTGGAAGGCCCGGCACGGCAAGGACGCCGCGGCGACCGCCGCGGGCCTCCGCGACGACCCGGACCTGCGGGCCGAGCTGGACGCCGCCGTCGCCGAGGCGAACGCCTCGGTGTCGCGGGCCGAGCAGATCAAGCGGTACCGGGTCCTCGACGGCGACTTCACCGAGGGGGCCGGGCACCTCACCCCGAGCCTGAAGGTCCGCCGGCACGCGGTGATCAAGGACTTCGCCGCCGAGATCGACGCCCTCTACTCCTGACCCCGGTCAGGGGGCCGCGAGGGCGGCGACGGCGTCGGGGACGGGCGTCCCGCCCTCGACGAGCTCCAGGACGCGGCGGTTCACGGCGGGGGCGGCGAGCAGCGCGGCGATGACGGCGGCGGTGTCGTCGCGGGTGACGGCGCCGCGGCCGGTCGCGCCGTCGGCGAGGGTGACGCGGCCCGTCCCCGGGTCGTCGGTGAGGCGGCCGGGGCGCAGGATCACCCAGTTGAGGTCGCGCCGCCGCAGGTCCCGCTCGGCGGCGCCCTTGGCCCTGACGTAGGCGGCCCAGACCTCGCCGAGGGAGGCGTCCGGCTCGGTGCCGGCGCCCATCGCCGAGATCTGCACGAAGCGGCGGACGCCCGCCCGCTCGGCGGCGTCGGCCATGAGGACGGCGGCGCCGCGGTCCACGGTGTCCTTGCGGGGCGCGCCGCTGTTCGGGCCCGCGCCCGCGGCGAACACGACGGCGTCCGCGCCCGCCAGGACCTCGGCGGCCCGCTCGGCGGTGGCGGACTCCAGGTCGAGCACGATGGGCCCGGCGCCCGCCGCCCGGACGGCGTCCTCCTGGTCCGGGTTACGGATCAGGCTGAGAACGGTGTCCCCCCGGGCGGCGAGCAGCCGGGCCAGCCGCAGTGCGATCTGCCCGTGCCCGCCGGCGATGACGATGTTCATGGGCACCGATCCTACGGACCCCCGCGCGGCGCGCGCGGCGGCGGACCCGGCGGCGGGCTCAGCAGGCGCGGCCCGCGTTGATGCACGCCGCCGCGCGGCGCATCAGGGAGTCGGGCATCACGTTCTCGAAGTCGGCGTGGTCGGTGACGGGGGCGTGCCCCTGCTCGGGGAAGGTGTCCACGGCGAAGGCCAGCGCCCGGTTCGGCAGGTTGTAGGCGAGCGTCATCTGCAGGCGCGGGACGGGCCGCGTCCCCTGCGGGCAGGCGCCCGACGCCGCCGGGAACACCACGTGCGTCCGGTGGTTGGCGCTGTCGGTGTTGCGGCCGTCCCAGCAGCTCGGGAACTCCAGGACGCGGGTGACACGGCTGCCGCCGGGGCAGAGCGGGTACTTGTCGGTGAACACCCGGTCGGCGGCGCCCGAGCAGGTCCACTGGGCGCGCGCGTTCGCCGTGCCGTTGGTGGCCGCCTTGGCGTCGCCGGTGATGACGCGCAGGAACCGCGGCATCGCGGTGACCTTGGCGCGCGGATTGCCGAGGAAGCGCATGGTCGCCGCCGCCGGGATGACGGGCCTGCCGACGTTGCCGTCGGCGGTGCTCTGCGCGGCCTGCCCGGAGGGGTCCCGCTGGTCGCGGACGCGCATCGTCGGCCAGAAGTAGGCGGACCTGTCGCCCCGCGCGCAGGTGGTGCCGGCGGCGGCGAGGCTCTGGTCGGTGGAGAACCCGTCGGTGCTGAGGTTGCCGACGTAGTCGTGGATGTGGTGCGCGCCGTTCGACACCCCGGGCGCGACGATGAAGTTGTCGGGGTTGTTGTGGCCGTTGGCGTTGCGCCCGCAGCGCGAGGTGAACGACCCGGTGGAGGCGTTGCGCCCGTTGCGTGCCCTGGCCTTGCGGGGCGCGTTGCGGATGTTCACGTAGTCGCTCTGGACGGGCCCCTGCCGGGCCTGCGGCTGCTGCGGTTGTTGCGGCGGTTGCGTCTGCTGCCGGGGCGGCGGCTCCGTCTGCTGCTGTCCCTGGTCCTGCTGGCCGTTCTGGTCCTGCTGGTCGTTCTGCTGGTTCGGATCCTGCGCGCCGTCCCCGGCGCTGCTCGTGGCGCTCGGGGCGGCGGTGGCGGTGGCGCCGTCATCCGTGCCGGGCGTGTCCGTGCTGCCGGGCATGTCCATGCCCGGCATGCCGCCGTCCGTCGCCTCGGGCGTGGGCGAGGCGGCCGGGCTGGGGCGGGCGGCCATCGCGGACGCGGCCGGCGCCTCGGCCGCCGCGGCGACCAGCAGCAGCGCGGGCACGAGCGTGGCGATGCCTTTCTTGCTCACCATGGGGGATCTCCTTAGTGCAGGGCGGAATCGGTGACGAGGCCGGTGCTCTCCAGGAGCGTCATGTGCGTGTTGACGAACTTCATGGCCCGCTCCGCGAACGCCCGGATCAGGGTGTTCCTGGACTGCGCCCTGGCCGTGGCGATGACGGCGAAGACCTTGCCGTGCGCGGCGCGCAGCCGCAGCACGAACGTGTGGTCGAAGTCGGTGCCGAACGTCGCCGACATCTCGCGCAGCCAGCTCCGCTGGTCGGCGTTCGGCTCGTTCGGCAGCTGCACGTTCAGCTTCTGCGCGGTCGCCCGCACGTCGGCGTCGAGCTGCATGTGCTGCGTCATGATCATGTTGCCGACCTGCTTGACCCGCAGGCTGGACGCCCGCTGCTCGGCCTGCTGGCCGGCGGGCATCTCCCAGAGGCCGGCCTGGCGGACCTTGACCAGCAGGGTGCGGTCCAGGTCGCTGAGCGGACCCCACCGGGTCTGGTTCCCGCCGCCCGCGGTCTGCCCGTCGGCGGGGGCCCGCGCGGGGCTCAGCACCGCCAGCGCGGCGGCGATGACGGCGGCGAGGGCCGCCGCGCCGAGGAGGAGCCGGCCGCCGCCGGACCACGACCCGAAAGGGAGGCGGCTGCGCGCGTAGAACTTTCCCAAGGGACCTTTCCCTCCATTCCGCGTATCGCGCGTCCGCCTTTCCGCGGACCACCCATGAATACGCGGCGGGCCCCTGCGGGGTTCATTCCCCCGCCCTTTTTCCGGGCCGGTCAGGAACGGCGCGCGGGCGTCCGGGAAAGGTCGTCGACGACGCGCAGCGCGAGCGCCGGGCAGTACGCCACGGCGCGCTGGACGTCGCGCTCCATCCAGACCGGGATGTCGGTGCCGAGGACGATCGGGAAGCCGTGCCGGTCGAGCTGGACGAGCTCGGGCACCAGGTAGGCGCAGAGGCCGTGCCCGTCGCAGCGGCTCCAGTCGATGGCGAGGCGCCCCTCGGAGCCGTCGGGGACCGGCAGCGGCAGCACGCCGAACACCGGCAGGCCGCACGAGCCGTCGTCGCGGTGCGCGTCGATGTCGCGGGCGAACGCCTCGACGGCCGACAGCACGAACCGGGCGGTGCCGTCGGGGTGGCCGCACGCGCCGCGGCCGCGGCCGACGGCGGCGGCGCGGCGCAGGTCCTCGGCGCTGCCCGACCCGTCGGCGAGGGCGCTCATCGCCCGCACGACGTCGGGCAGCCCGAGCCGGCACGGCCCGCACTGCCCGGCCGACTGCGCGGCGAGGTAGGAGGCGATGCGGGCGGCCTCGCCGAGCGGGCAGGTCCCCTCGGGCAGCGGCAGGACGATGCCGGCGCCGACGGTGCCGCCGACCGCCTTCATGCCCTTGCGGGACAGGACGGCGCGCGCCGTCCCCGCCCGGTCCAGCCACTGACCGTGGTAGCCGCCGACGAGGACGCCGGGGCCCGGCTTCACGTCGCAGAGGTCCAGGACGGCCTTCAGCGGCGTGCCGTAGGGCGCCTCGACGACCTGGGTGCCGCCGACGGTGAGCAGCGTCGTGCCGGGCTCGTCCTCGGTGCCCGCCGACGCGTACAGGTCGGTGCCGAGCGAGGTCAGCACGGCGAGCTGCGCGAACGTCTCGGTGTTGGACAGCAGCGTCGGGCAGCCGTCCACCCCGGCGTCGCTGGCGCGCACCTTCACGCCGGGCGGGATCGGCGCCCGCCCGTTGATGGCGCGGATCACCGCGCCGCTCTCGCCGGAGATGAACCGCTCGGTGAGGCGCACCACGCGGGCGGTGAGGCGGCGCTCGCCGATCGCGGCGCGCACCGAGCGGGCCGCCTCGTCGCTCTCCACCGCCACGATGATCCGCCGGGTGCCGAGCGCGGACGCGGCGATCTGCGCGCCGTCGAGGACGAGGTGGGGGGCGCGGCTCAGCAGCGTCTTGTCCTTGGCGCTGCCCGGCTCCCCCTCGGCGCCGTTGACGACGACGACGGCGTCCTCGGCGGGGCGGCGCGCCCGGTCCTTCTCGCCGGGCAGCGCGTCCTCGGCGGCCGCGGCGCGGCGGACGCGGGCGGCGACCGCGCTCAGCTTGCGGGCGAAGGGGAACCCGGCGCCGCCGCGGCCGCGCATGTCGACCTGCTCGCACATCTGCACGAGGTCGTCGAGGAGCGGCAGGCTGAGCTTGCCGTGCACGGCCTGGTGGCGCTCCAGGTCCAGCCGGTCGAACCGGTCGAAGCCGAGGGTGAGGCGCGGCCCGCCGATGTTGCGGACGGTGACGGTCGCGGTGCTCATCGGACCGCCTCCCCGCGGGCGCCGGCCGCACGGGCGGCGGGCGCCGTCCCGCGGGTGCGGAGCGGTGCGGGCGCGGCGACGTCCTCCCCGGCGCGGCGCACCTGCCGCGGCCGGACCCCGGCGATCGAGCGGGTGAGCACGGCGAGCGCGACGGCGCCGAGGCAGAGCACGTAGCTGAGCGTGACCCAGGGGGCGGCGGCGCGGCCCGCCGTCAGGCCGTGCGCGATCCCGAGCGGCCAGGAGACGTAGGCGAGCGAGTGCAGCGTCCGCCACACCCACGGCCGGGCGCGGCGCGCGAACCGGGCCCGCAGCGCTCCCGTGGCGAGGACGACCAGCAGCAGGTCGAAGGCGAGGGTGCCGAGCCCGACGGGCCCGACGGCGGGCACCACGATCTGCGCCGGGGCGGCGAGCCCGCCCAGCACCTTCACCAGCAGGTGCGCGACGACGAAGGTGAACGCCAGCACCGACGCCGCGCGGTGCGCGGCCTGCGCGACCACCCGCTGCCGGATGCCGAGGATCAGCCGGTCGGTGGCGAGCAGGCCGAACACGACGGCGGCGGTCAGCGCCAGCAGCGTGAAGACGCCGGCGTAGTAGGACAGGAAGGACTGGGCGCCGCCCGCGAGGGCCGCGCCCGGCGGGGTGGCGGCTCCGGCGAGGACGGCGAGCGCGCCTACGATGACCGCGCGCAGCACCCAGGAGGGCAGGAGGGGGTCGTCACTGCTTCGGGTCTTCACTGTTCGGGCTCCTTGTCGAGGGGGGCGCCGGCGGCGGCGCCGTCGGCGGACGCCTCGGGCGCGGGCGACGGGTCGTCCCCGGCGTCGCCGGCGTCCCCGGTGGGCGCGGGGTCCGGCGGCGCGGTCGCGGCGGGCACCGGCCCGAGGTTGGCCAGCAGGCCGCCGGGCAGGACCTGCAGCGGGCCGCGCTCGGCGCGGCCGGCGGGCGGCGCGCCGGTCTCGCGGAACACCCAGCCGCCGAGGCCGACGCCGTCCAGCGGGACGCTCCCGTCGCCGCGCCGCAGCGTGAACCCGACCTGGGCGTGGGTGAGGGGGGCGCCGCCGCAGGGGCGGGCGGTGCCGGTCCGGCCGAGGACGTCGCCGCGGCCGACGGCGCTGCCGTCGCGCAGCGCGGTGGGCGCGTGCAGGCCGTCGTAGGCGGAGGCGAGCCCGCTGTCATGGACGATCATCAGCAGGCCCGCGCCGCAGAACCGGTAGAGTCGGCCGCCGGCGGCGGCGCGCACGACGCCGTCGCCGCCGCTGAACGACAGCGCCGACAGCGGCCGCCCGAAGTCGGCGGTGTCCATCGCCCAGGCCGTCCCGGCCCGCCAGGGCAGCATCAGCCGGTCGGCCGCCGCGGCGGCGGGCGCGCGCCCGGCGCTCAGCGCGCTGAACCGGACGAGGGCGCGGCCCTCCCCCGCCGACATGACGGCGGCCGGCAGGCCCGCGGCGATGGCGGTGAAGGCCGGGGTGCCCGACAGGGCGGTGCGCCAGCCGTCGCGGACCGTCCAGCGGGCCGCGAAGAACGCGATCTGCGGGACGGCCCGGCTGCCCGCCGGGACCGGGATCGCGGTCGTCCCGAACGCCCAGGTGCGGTCGCGGCTGGTGCGGTCGACGGTGACCAGCGGCGTCCGCACCGACGGCACGCCGTACTCCGCGCGGGCGGCGGGGCCGCGCTCGTTGACGGTGGCGACCCGGACGTCGGCGGCGAGCCGCCGCAGGTCGGGGCCGGGCGGGGCGGCGGGGGCCGGCGCGGCCGGGCCCGGCGGCGCCGCGCTCGGGCGGGACCGGGCCGGCGCGCCGTCGCGGGGCCGCCGGTCGGCGAGGCCGCGCTCGGCGCCCGCCTGCCGGTTCGGGCCGGTGGCGGGGCCGCCGAGCAGGCTGCGCTCGACGATCGCCAGCATCGCGAGGCCCACGACGACCGACAGCACCATCGCGCCGGTCCCCATCCGGTCGGACGCGCCGAACAGCGACCGGCGCGCCCGCCGGTCGCGGACGTGCGGCGCGCGCGACGCCCGCCGGGCGCCGTGCCGCCGCGCGCCGTGCGCGGGCGGGACGGCGGGGGGCGGGGGCGGGACGCTCCCGTGCGGGTCGGGCAGCCGCGCGTCCAGCAGCCGGGTGTCGAGGGGTTTCAGGTCCTCGCGGGTGGCGCGGGTCGCGCGCGTGTCCGCCGCGCGCGGCCGGGCGCCGTCCCGCAGGTCCGTGCCGCGGACGTCGGCGCCGCGCGCGTCGGTGTTGCGGACGCCGGTGCCGAGGCCGCCGCGGGCGCGCCGCCGCTGCGGCTGCCGCTTGCGGCGCCGCTCCGGGGGCTGCTGCGCGGCCCGCCAGGGCTCCTTGCCCGGCTTGGACCAAAAGGCATCATGCGTGGTGTCGGTTCGCGCCATGCCCTCTCCTGTGGAGAAGGCCGGAGAGCGCGGTGGACGCCCGGCGGGAGCGCGGAGGCCGCGCGCCCTTGAGACAGGACGGATCCGGCGTAGGGAGCCCGCTCAGCTCCCGCCGTGCCCGACACCCAGGGAGCATACGCCCCGGGGGACACTCTGGCGCTAGTCGCTTCGGAAAACCCCCCGGTACCGTTTCCGGCCACCGGAGGGCCCTCCCCGACGCCTACGCGCCGCGCCCGCGAAAGGTTCAGCCGCGCAGGAAGCGCGCCGCGACCGGCACCGCCGCCTTCGGCCCCGAGCCGCCCGCCGGCACCAGCACCGCGAACGCCAGGTCGCCCTTGAAGCCGATGAACCAGGCGTGCGTGGCGCCGGCGGCCTCGGCCGTCCCGGTCTTGCCCGCCGTCCCGCCGGGCAGCCCGCCGCCCGCCGCCGTCCCCTCAGTGACGACGGCGCGCATCATGGCGCGCAGCCCGGGCGCGCCCGGGACGTCGTGTGCGGCGACCGGCGCGGCTCCCACGGATTTCAGGTCCTTGCGGGCCAGCATCCGCGGCCCGCGCCAGGTGCCGTCGGCGGCCGCCGCGGCGACCGTCGCCATCAGCAGGGGGCTCGCCAGCACCCGGCCCTGCCCGAACGACGCCTCGGCGAGCTCGGCGCCGCTCCCGGGCTCGGGGAACTCCCCGATGGTCGCGCCGGGTCCGGGCCGCAGCCGGACGCCGAACCCGAAGGCGCGGGCGGTGTCGCCGAGCCTGCCGCCGTCCAGCCGGTCCACCGCCAGCTTCGCGAACGTGGTGTTGCAGGACGCTGCGTAGGCGCCCGCCAGGGTGGTCGCGCCGAGCGCGCGGCCCTCGTCGTTGGTGATGGTCCGCTGCGCGGTGACGACGCCGGCGGGGCAGTCGGCGGGCGTGCCGGGCCCGGCCCCCGCCGCCATCAGCGCCGCCGCGGTGACGGTCTTGAACGTGGAGCCGGGCGGGTAGCCGCCGACGAAGGCGGTCTCGCCGCCGACCCGGTCGGCGACCGCGAGCACCTCGCCGGTGGACGGCCGGAGCGCCACGAGCACCGCGGGCGGCCCGGACGCGACGGCGCGCTCGGCGGCGGCCTGGACGCGCCGGTCCACGGTCGTGCGGACCTTCCTGCCCTTCGGGCCGCCGACCAGCGCCACCCGGCGCGGCTTCCCGCCCGCCTCGGCGACCTCGATCGACACCGCCGTGCCGTCCGCGCCCTCGTCGGCGTCCTCGTCCTCCAGCACCCCGGCGTAGCGCTCGAAGAGGTCGTCGACGTAGGGCGTGAGCAGCCCGCCCGGCAGCGCCCGGCCGCCGCTGTCGGTGAAAGTGACCGCCGGGACGCGGACCTGCTGCGCCGACCACGTCCCCGCCGACTTCAGGTCGGGGTGGAGCGTCGCGGGCGTCCAGTCGACGCGCCAGACGCCGCCGCGGCGGGCGAGGCGCAGCGTCGAGCGGAAGTTCCAGCTCGCGCCGCCCGCCAGGGTCCGGACCACCTCGTAGCCGGCTACGGCCGCGTCGGGGCCGGTCCGCCGGACGGGATCGGGGACGAACTCGACGGCGACGACCTCCAGGTGGCGCGACAGGTCGCGGTGCTCGGCGGCGAAGTCGGCGGGCGGCCCGTCCACCAGGCCGGCCATCGCGCCGAACGAGCCCTTCCGCCAGGCGGCGAAGTAGGCGTCGGCGACCTGCTGCGGCGTCCGCGACCGGTCCCCGGTGAGGCGGAGCGCCGCGAACGTCCCGGCGGCCAGCGCCCCGACGAGGGCGACGCCTATGAGGACGACCCATCTCCCGCGCATGCCCGCTCCCCCCTTGACCGGCTGTGATGATCACTGTCATCACAGCGGGCTCCGGTGACGGAACGGCAACGAAAGCAGAACGTTCGCGGCTTATCGGGAACTTCGCGGAGCCTTAAGGCGGGCTTAACACCCCGCCGCGCACCGCCCGGACGGCCTACCGTCGCAGGTGCGTCGACGGCGCGCACCGCAGGAGGGCGGCCCGGATGAGAACGCACCGGACCGGCCGCCCGCCCCGCCCTGCGGGGCGCGCCGTCCGATGCCGGCGCCCGCCAGGACGCCCGCCCGCACGCCCGTCAGGACGTCCAGGGCAGCCGCAGCGCCTCCAGCTCCCCGTCGGCGAGGACCGCCTCGACGAGCCGCGCCGGGCCGACGACCTTGGTGCCCCACAGGTCCCAGTCGCAGTAGACGACCCACGACCGGTCGGCCGCCCACAGGTTCGACGGGCAGCTCGACATCCCCGGATGGTCGTACAGCTCGGGGGCGTCGATGAGCCGCCCGCTCAGCACCGTCTCGTCGTCCCAGTCGGCGGTGACGAGCGGGCAGTAGTACGCCAGGCAGGCGGTGTCGGCGCCGTCCGGGCTGTGCCGGGCGAGCAGCGCCATCAGCCGGTGCCAGCTCTCGCGGTCCAGGCAGCCCTCGGCGGGCGGCTCGATCGCCGCCGACCAGCTCCCCGTCGGGTGCGCCTGCCGCAGGCAGCGGTGCCCCGGCGACTCGCCCTCGGGCACCACCGGCTCCCCGAAGCCGCGCGCGAGCTCGGCCCAGCGGAGCCGCCGCCAGCCCGGCCCCGGATGCCCGCTCCGGCCGAGCTCGGTGCCGGTGACGACCGAGCCCTCCAGCAGCTCCCCGACGTCCAGCTCCCCGGCGGGCTCGGCCTCGGTGAGGCCGGCCGCGCGCACCGACCGGTACACGTCGTCGTGGGTCGTGGTGACCAGGCCGTCGCGCCACACGTACATGGCGTGCAGCAGCCACGCCGCGTCCGGCCGGCCCGGCGGCTCGAACCCCGAGTAGCAGTGCTCGGGGTCAAGCTCGCTCAGCCAGCGCACGGCCTCCCCGGACACCCGGGTCCACGCGTCCTCGACGTCCGCCATGCTGGCATCCTGCCACCCGGCGTACCTGCCGCGATACGTACCTTCGCAGGAGTCGTGCCGCCGATCCCCCTCAGAGGCGGCTCAGCCCTCCAGCAGAGCCCCGAGGCGGGCCGCCTGGACGTCCCACCGCCACTCCCGCTCGACCCACGCGCGGCCCCGCGCGCCCATCTTCCGGGCCCGCCCGGGGTCGGTGAGCAGCCCGGTGAGCCCGGCGGCGATCGCGGGCACCGACCGGCCCGGGACGACCGTGCCGGTCTCGCCCTCCAGCACCGCGTCGGGCGCGCCGCCCGAGTCGCCCGCCAGCACCGGCAGCCCCGTCGCCGACGCCTCCAGGTAGACGATGCCGAGGCCCTCGACGTCCAGGCCGCGGCGGCGGGTCCGGCACGGCATCGCGAACACGTCGCCCGCCGCGTAGTGGGCGGGCAGCTCCTCCCACGGCACGCTGCCGGTGAGCACCACCGAGCCGGTCACGCCCTCCTCGGCCGCCATCCGCTCCAGGTCCGCGCGGTAGGGGCCGCCGCCGACCAGCAGCAGCGCCGCGTCGGGGACGGCAGCGAGGACGCGCGGCCAGGCCCGGATCAGCGCGTCCTGCCCCTTGCGCGGCACCAGCCGCGACACGCACACCACCACGGGCCGGCCGGTCAGGCCGTGCCGCTCGCGCACCGCGCCGCCGTCCGCGCCGGGGTGGAACGCCGTCTCGTCCACGCCGGGCGCGAGGCGCGCCGTCCGGGCCGCCGCGTCGGCCGACAGGGCCCGCGCCATCCGCGACCGGGTGTACTCGCCGAGGTAGGTGAGGACGTCCACGCCGTCGCCGATGCGGCGCAGCAGGCCGCGGGCGCCCGGCAGCGACGCCCAGCCCGCCTCGTGGCCGTGGGTGATGCCGACGAGCCGCCGGGCGCCCCGGCGCCGCAGCGCGGGCGCCAGCAGCCCGAGCGGCGCGGACGCGCCGAACAGCACCGAGTCGCAGTCCTCGGCGCGCAGCAGGTCGGCGGCGCGGCGCAGCACCGACGGCTCGGGCAGCATCAGCGACGTCGGGTGCCGCACCACCGGGAACGGCTGCGCGGCGTCGAAGGCCGCCGCGCCCTTCCAGGCGGGCGCGTAGACGACGACGGACCCGGCCGGGCGCCGCACCGCCAGGTTGTGCACGAACGCCTGGATGCCGCCGGGGCGCGGCGGGAAGTCGTTGGTCACCACGAGCGTCCTGGTCATCCGCCCAGCGTAGGGCGGCCTCCTCCCCCGGACGCGACGAGGCCCGCCGCCGGAGGGTTCCGGGGCGGGCCTCGCGCGTGGCGATCCGCGGATCAGTGCTTGCTGATCTCCCTGTGGTCCTCGCCGGCCTCGATCGCGGCGTGGCCGTTGCCGTTGCCGTGACCGTGGCCGTCGTGGCCGACGTCCTCGATCGGGACGTCGTCGGCGATCCAGGCGCGGTTGAGGCGCGAGCGCAGGTGCCCGACCGGGCCCTTGGTGCTCGGCGCGGGGATGCCGTTGGCGTCCACGGCCGGGCGCTCGGGGCGCGGGTTCTCCTTGCTCAGGATGACGTGCCGCTCCTCGGCGCGGGCCGGCTCGTGCCGCTCGGAGTAGGCGCCGTCGGGCGACATCAGGATGACGCCGCTCTCCACGCCGTGCTCGATCGTGGCGCGGTCCGAGCGCTGCAGCCCGAGGCAGATCCGCTTGGTGAGGATGTAGGCCAGCACCGGCCCGATGAAGATCGCGAACCGGAAGAACCAGGTGGTCGCGTACAGCGACACGTGGAACTTGTCGGCCAGCACGTCGTTGGCGCCGGCGAGCCAGAGCAGCCCGTAGAACGTCACCGCCGCCATGCCGACGCCGGTGCGGACCGGGGCGTTGCGCGGCCGGTCGTTGACGTGGTGCAGCCGCTTGTCGCCGGTCACCCACTGCTCGATGAACGGCCAGGCCGCCGCGCCGCCGAAGATGATGCCGAGCGGGATGAGCGCCGGGATCAGCACGTTCAGGCTGAGCGTGTGGCCCCAGGCGGTGATCTCCCAGTTCGGCATCAGGCGGAGCGCGCCCTCCAGCACGCCCATGTACCAGTCCGGCTGCGACCCGGCCGAGATGGCGCCCGGGTCGTAGGGGCCGAACAGCCAGATCGGGTTGATCTGCGCGAACGCGCCGAGCAGCGCCAGCACGCCGAAGGTGAACAGGAAGTAGGCGCCCGTCTTGGCCATGAAGACCGGGTAGAACGGGTAGCCGTACACCTGCTCCTCGGTCTGGTTGCGCACCGGCATCGCGGTGTGCTTCTGGTGCCACATGATCATCATGTGCGCCGTGACCAGCCCGAGGATGAGCGCCGGGATCAGCAGGATGTGCAGCGTGAACAGGCGCGGCACGATGTCCTCGCCGGGGAACTCGCCCCCGAACAGGAACATGTAGATGTAGGTGCCGACGAGCGGGATCGCCTCGGCGACGCCCTGGGTGATGCGGAGGCCGGTGCCCGACAGCAGGTCGTCGGGCAGCGAGTAGCCGAACAGGCCCTCCAGCATGCCGAGGGTGAACATGCCGATGCCGATCAGCCAGTTCAGCTCGCGCGGCTTGCGGTAGGCGCCGGTGAAGAACACCCGCAGCATGTGCGCGAGGATCGAGGCCATGAACAGCACGGCGGCCCAGTGGTGGATCTGCCGCATGAGCAGCCCGCCGCGCACGTCGAAGGTGATGTGCAGCGTGGAGGCGTAGGCCTCCGACATCTTCACGCCGTCGAGCTTGGTGTACGAGCCGTCGTAGATGACCTCGGTCATGCTGGGCTTGAACCAGAGCGTCAGGAACGTCCCGGTCAGCAGCAGGATGATGAAGCAGTACAGGGCGATCTCGCCCAGCATGAACGACCAGTGGTCCGGAAAGACCTTCTTCAGGTTCCGCTTGAGGAAGGTGGTGGACCCCAGCCGGTCGTCGAGGAAGTTGAGCCCTCCCTCGACCGCCTTCGGGGCGGTGGTGTCGCTCATCCGCGCTCCCAGAAGCTCGGGCCGATCGGCTCGTGGAAGTCGCTGGTGGCCACCAGGTAGCCGTCCTCCACGCCGAGCGGCAGCTGCGGCAGCGGTCGGGCCGCCGGGCCGAAGACGACCTTCGCCGCGTCCGTGGCGTCGAAGGTCGACTGGTGGCACGGGCAGAGGATGTGGTGCGTGGTCTGCTCGTACAGGGCCGCCGGGCAGCCCACGTGCGTGCAGATCTTGGAGTACGCCACGATCCCGTTGACGTGCCAGTTCTCCCGCCCCTTGGCCGGCTTGAACTCGTCGGCCGGGACGTTGATCAGGATGGTGACCGCCTTGGCGGTCTGGGTGAGCACGTCGCCCTCGGGCAGGTCCTCCTCGATGCCCTCGGGCAGCACGGTGATCATGCCGCCGGGGCTGGCGAAGTCGCTGACCTTCAGCGGGGCGTTGGTGCCGTCCACCACCAGGCGGACGCCCTTCTTGCCCTCCTTCTGGGCCTTGGCGACGGCCTCGCCCCAGAAGGTGGTGCGCAGCCGCTTCTCCGGCAGCGGGCCGAGGTCGCGGAGCAGGAACAGCGGCGCGAGGCCGAGCGGCGCCGCGGCGAGCAGCAGCGTGCGGCGCATCATCTTGTGCTTGGTGATGCCGCTGTCGCGCGCGCCCTCCATGAAGGCCGCGCCGAACCCCTCGCGGTCGGCCTCGGCGGTGCGCAGCTCGTGCCGCTCCTGGATGATCGGCGCGCTCGTCATGAGGCGGCGCACCCAGATGGTGACGCCGGCCGCCATGGCGAGGAAGGCCAGCGCCATCAGGCCGCCGAGCCAGAAGTTGCTCTCGCGGGTGCGGACGACGCCGTGCATGCCGCCGTCGCGGCCGGACCAGCCGATGAAGTAGACGATGAAGCCGACGCTGGCCAGGAAGGTCAGCAGGAAGAAGGCCGAGACGATCCGCTCGGCCCGCCTGGCCGCCTTCTCGTCCAGCTCGGCGCCGGCGCCCGCGGGCGCGGCGTAGTCGTCGGCGGCGCCGGGCGCCGGGCGCAGGTCGTCCTCCTGCGCCGCCAGCACCCGGTGCCCGGCGGCGGGCGACGGCGTGCCGACCACGCGCGCGGGCCGCGCGCCCTCGCCGCGGGGCTCGTCCGCGGCGGTGTTCTCGTTGGTGTCGTCGCTCATGACTTCTTCAGCTTCTTGGGCTTCTTCGCGGTGATCCACATGGACGCCAGGACCAGCAGGCCGATGCCGATCAGCCAGCCGGCGAGGCCCTCCGACACCGGGCCGATGCGGCCGAGGCCGTTGCCACCGGGGTTCGGCTCCTCGCGGGTCTTCACCAGGTAGGCGATGATGGCCTGCTTGTCCTTCGGCGTGAGCGTGGTGTCGTTGAACACCGGCATCGCCTGCGGGCCGGTCAGCATGGCCTCGTAGATCTGCGTCGGCGTCACGTCGCTCTTGGAGAGCTCGGGCGCGTACTTGCCGCCGGTCAGGGCGCCGCCCTGGCCGGTGAAGTTGTGGCACTGCGCGCAGTTGGTGCGGAAGAGCTTGCCGCCGAGCGCGACGTCGCCGCCCTCGGGGTCGACCGCCGCCGCGGACGGGACCTCGGGGCCGCCGCCGAGGGAGGTGATGTAGTTCCGCAGGTCGGCGAGGTTCTTCTCCGCCTCGGCCTTCTGCTTCTCCGCCTCCTCGCGCTTCTCCGGCTCCTTGTAGTCCGTCTTGATCTCGGTGTTGAACGCGGGGATCGGCTCCTTGCGCGGCATCTGCGCGCCAGGGTTCATCGCGGGCATGCGGCCCGTGGCGACCTGGAAGTCGACGGATGCGGCACCGACGCCGATGAGGCTCGGGGCGATGGGCTTGCCCTTGGCGTCCTTGGTGCCCTCGGCGTTCAGGCCGTGGCAGCTGGCGCAGTTGTCGTTGAACAGCTGGCGGCCGTTGTTCAGGTCAGCGGCGGCCCGCGTCGTGTCTGCCGCCTCGGCGCGGTCGGTCTGCGGCGAGAAGCCGGCGTAGATGGCGCCGATCGCCGCGAGGGCCGCCAGCACGACGGCGTAGCCCGCCCACGGGCGCCGGCGCCATGCGGTGAACCTTTTCACGGAAATCCCCGTTCGGGTCGTGTCGGTGGTCGGAACGGTCAGGGTCACTTGAGCAGGTAGATCGTTGCGAACAGGCCGATCCAGACCACGTCGACGAAGTGCCAGTAGTAGGACACGACGATCGCGCTGGTCGCCTGCTCCTTGGTCCACCGCTTGGCGGCGTAGGTGCGCCCGAGGACGAACAGGAAGGCGATGAGGCCGCCGGTGACGTGCAGGCCGTGGAAGCCGGTGGTCAGGTAGAAGACCGATCCGTAGGCCGACGACGAGAGCGTCAGGCCCTCCTCGGTCACCAGGCTGTAGTACTCGTACGCCTGACCGGCGACGAAGTAGGCGCCCATCAGGAACGAGAGCACGTACCACTCGCGGAGGCCCCAGCGCCGGAAGTCCAGCAGGCCGCCGTCGCGCCCGACCTTGCCGTGCTCGGCCTTGAACACGCCCATCTGGCACGTCACCGAGGACAGGACCAGGATGGTCGTGTTGGCCACGGACAGGGGCAGGTTCAGGTTGGCGCCCGGCCAGGAATGGTGCCCGTGCTGGCCGATCGTCACTGAGCGGATCGTGAAATACATCGCGAACAGTGCCGCGAAGAACATCAGCTCGGACGACAGCCAAACGATCGTCCCCACGTTGACCAGACTGGGGCGGTTCGCCCGAGCGTGAGGTGTTGTCTCTATCGCGGATGCTGTTGCCACGGGCAGCATTATTACGTCACCCGATCCAGGACTGACGCATGACCCCCCTTCTGGAGTTCCCGAGCGTGTCACGGCGATGCCGTCCGATCGCTCGCATTCCCTTGCACACCAGGGGTTTCAGCGATCGAGAACGGGTTCGGCCGGGCGCCGCCGCCGCCGGCCACGATTCGGACACGGTCCGCGACGGCCCGGCCGGCCGCGGCGAACCGGGCGGGCACCTCGTGCGGCGGGGGCCGCTCCGGTAGCCTTCTCTGCCATGAGCACCGCGGCCTCGGAGAGTTCGATGAAGGTTCTGGTCTACAGCGACGACGCCAACACCCGCGCCCAGATCAGGCTCGCCCTCGGCCGCCGGCCCGCCGCCGACCTGCCCGAGGTCGAGTACGTCGAGGTCGCCACCCAGCCCGCCGTCGTCGCGCGGCTGGACGAGGGCGACATCGACGTGGCGATCGTCGACGCCGAGGCGCAGCCCGCGGGCGGGCTCGGCGTGTGCCGCCAGGCCAAGGACGAGGTCTACGACTGCCCCCCGGTGCTGGCGGTCATCGCCCGCCGCGACGACGGCTGGCTCGCCACCTGGTCGCGCGCCGACGCCGTGGTCAGCCTGCCGCTGGACCCGATCGCCCTCGCCGAGGCGGCCGCCGGGCTGCTCCGCCGGCGCGCGGACAACCGCCTTCCGGCTCTGTAGCACCCGCACCGGGCAGGCGGGGGTGAGCCCCCGGCTCCAGGGGGACGGCCCCCGGCCGGGTCCGGGACACCAACCTCACCCCTGGGGGAATTCATGGATGCGCGCACGACCTGGCCCGCCCTGCTCAACGCCCTGCTCGACGGCGCGGCGCTGTCGAGCGAGGAGGCCGCCTGGGCGATGAACGAGATCATGTCGGGCGAGGCGAGCGACGCGCAGATCGCCGGGTTCGCCATCGCGATGCGGGCCAAGGGCGAGACGGTGGCGGAGGTGTCGGGCATCGCCGCGGGGATGCTCGCCAACGCCACCCTGATCGAGGTCCCCGGCCGGATCGCCGACCTGGTCGGCACCGGCGGCGACCGCGCGCACACCGTCAACATCTCCACGATGGCGGCGGTGGTCGCCGCCGCGGCCGGCGTCAAGGTCGTCAAGCACGGCAACCGGGCCGCGTCGTCCTCGTGCGGCGCCGCCGACCTGCTGGAGAACCTCGGCGTCCCGCTGGACCTGTCGCCCGAGCGCACCGCGCAGGTCGCCGAGGAGGTCGGCATCACCTTCTGCTTCGCGCCGCGCTACCACCCGGCGCTGAAGTACGCGGCCCGCACCCGCAGCGACCTCGGCACCCCGACGGTGTTCAACTTCCTCGGGCCGCTCACCAACCCGGCGCGGCCGTCGGCGCAGGCCGTCGGGGTGTTCCACCCGCGGATGGCGGGGATCGTCGCCGGGGTGTTCGCCGAGCGCGGCAACTCCTCGCTGGTGTTCCGCGGCGACGACGGCCTGGACGAGCTCACCACCACCGGCACCTCGACCGTCTGGGTCGTGCGCGACGGCGCCGCCACCGAGACGGTGTTCGACCCGGCCGAGCTCGGCATCGCCCCCGCCGAACCCGGCGACCTGCGCGGCGCCGACGCGGTCTACAACGCGGGCGTCGCCCGCGAGGTGTTCGCCGGGACGCCCGGCCCCGTCCGCGACATGGTGCTGCTGAACGCCGCCGCGCTGATGGTCGCCTACGAGGGCGCCCCCGCCGCCGAGAAGCTCACCCCGACGCTCGGCGCGGCGTTCGAGCGGGCCGCCGAGGCCGTCGACTCGGGCGCGTCCGCGGGCCTGCTGGACCGCTGGGTGACGACCGCTCAGGCGATGCGCGCGTCCTGACGGGGCGCGGCACGACGCGCGAGGCCCCGTCCGGCACGGCCGGCGGGGCCTCGTCCGCGTCCGGGCCGGCTCAGTCGGCGCCGGGGAGGCCGAGGGCGAAGGCGGCCTCCAGGTCGTGCTGGGAGTAGGTCCGGAACGCGATGTGGGTCTCGGTGTCCACGATGCCGGGCACCTTGTTGAGGCGGCCCGGGATGACGTCGTTCAGCTCGTCGTGGCGGCGGACCCGGACCATCGCGATGAGGTCGTAGGGGCCGGTGGTGGAGTACACCTCGCTGATCCCCTCCAGCGCCGCGATCGCCTCGGCCACCTCGTGGATCCGCGCGACGTCGGCCTTGACGAACACGATTGCGGTGACCACCGCACCCTCCCTGTCGTTGCGTGTGCCGGCGCGGTCTAGCCGCGGCTGAGCGCGGCGACCCGGCGGGCCGGGCCGGCCCGGCGGGCCAGCAGGGCGAACAGTACCCCGCCCGCGAAGCCGAAGATGTGCGCCACGTAGGCGACGTTGCTCTCCTCGTCCCCCAGCGAGAGCCATTGCAGGCCGAACCAGGCGCCGAGGACGACCCAGGCGGGCAGCCGCGCCACGAACACCGGCGCGACGTAGCTGACGATCCGCCCGCGCGGGTTCAGCACCAGGTAGGCGCCGAGGACGCCGGCGATGGCGCCGGACGCGCCGATGAGCGGCACCCCCGAGTCCGGCGAGGTGTAGGCGAAGCCGTACACCGCGACCAGCCCGAACAGCAGGTAGGCCAGCAGGTACCGGATCCGGCCGAGCCGGTCCTCCACGCCCATCCCGAGGACGAACAGGAAGACCAGGTTGCCGATCAGGTGCAGCGCCCCCTGGTGCAGGAACATCGAGGTGAACGCCGACACCCAGGGCTTCTTGCGGTAGTCGGCGGGGCCGCAGCGCCGCTCGATCTCGGCGGGGAGGGGCTGCTGCTCGCCGGTGGTCAGCTCCTTGGGGACCGCGCCCCACTGCATGGTGAAGTCGGCGGCCCGGCACTCGCGGGCCATGCCGCCTCCGTACCAGGTGGCGGAGGTCGCCATCGGCGTCAGCAGGAACACGACGACGTTGGCCGCCACGAGCAGGTACGTCATCCACGGCACCCGGCGGGCGGGCTGGCTGTCGTACAGGGGCACGGCCATGCGCGGGCGTCCTCACCTTTTATCGGCTTTGTCCGGTCACCTTAGTGGCCGCGCGGGCCGCCGCGCCTCCGGCTCGACGGGCGCGTAGGCGTTGTCGAGCCACTGCCGCAGGCCGCCCGCGCCGTGCGCCGGGCACGTCCAGTCGCCGTCGACGGCGGCCAGGCGGACGCCGGGGCCCTCCAGCCAGCGCAGCACGCACTCCATCTCCTCGGCGCCCGCGCCCGCGCCGGGGGCGCCGGGCGGGATGCCGTCGGCGGGCGGGCCGCCGGGCGACACCGTCTCGGCGGTGGCGACGAGCGCGTCCAGGTAGGGGCGCGGGTGGGTGCGGGGCGGCATGGTGCCGGTGGCGGCGAGCCGCCCGTACCGGACGACGATCAGCTCCCAGCCGCCGTCGAAGGCGGGCCGCGCCGCGACGAGCTCGGGCAGCGCGGCGAGCGCGGCGAGCCGCTGGCCGCGGGCGGCGGCCCGCACGAACGCGGCGAGCCGGTCGCGCTGGGCGGCGGCCTCCTCGTAGCGCAGCTCGGCGGCGAGGCGCTCGATGCGGACCTGCGCGGCGGCGACGACGGGCCGCACGTCGTCCTGCATGATCGCGCGGGCCGTCTCGGCGTGCACCGCGTACTCCTCGGGCGTCTCGCGGCCGAGGCAGGGCGCGCCGCAGCGGCCGAGCTCGGCGAGCGTGCAGGCGGCCGCCTTGCCGCTCTCGATGAGCCGCAGGGTGAGGCGCTGGGTGCACTGGCGGAGCGGGACGGCCTCGTGCAGCGCGGCGCGGGCCTCCTCGGCGCGGCGGCGCGAGGCGAACGGGCCGACGTGGGCGCCCTCGGCGCGGCAGTCGTTCACCACGGCCACGCGGGCGAACGGGCCGCCGGTCAGCCGCAGCCAGCTCGCCCGCTCGGGGAACTTGGAGCGGCGGTTGTAGCGGGGCTTGTGCGCGGCGATGAGGCGCAGCTCGCGGACCTCGGCCTCCAGGCCGGTGGCGCAGACGATCGGGCGGACCCGCTCGGCGAGGCCGACCATCTCGCGGACCCGGCGGCGCGTCTCCGACCCGGTGAAGTAGCTGCGCACCCGGGTGCGCAGGTCGCCGCTCTTGCCGACGTAGAGGACCTCGCCGCGGGCGTCCTCGAACAGGTAGACGCCGGGGGCGCTCGGCACCGCGTCGGCGAGGTGGCGCTTGCGGCGCTGCTCGGGGGTGGGGGCCTTGGCGAAGCCGCGCAGCTCCTCGAAGGAGGTGGCGCCGAACGCGCCGAGCCGCTCGATCAGGCCGTGCAGGACGTCCACGGTGGCGCGGGCGTCGGCGAGGGCGCGGTGGTTCGGGCGCACGTCGGTGCGGAAGAAGCGGGCGAGGGTCTCCAGCTTGCAGTTGGGGACCTCGTCCTTGGACAGCACGCGGCGGGCGAGGTCGACGGTGTCGACGACGGGGAAGGCGGGCCAGGGGTGGCCGTGCGCGGCGCAGGCGGCCTTGAGGAACCCGATGTCGAACGGCGCGTTGTGCGCGACGAGCACGCAGCCGCGGGCGAACTCCAGGAACGCCGGCAGCACCGCCTCGATGCGCGGCGCCGCGTACACCATCTGCTGGGTGATGCCGGTGAGGGCGGTGATGAACGGCGGGATCGGCGCGCCGGGGTCGACCAGGGTGGCGAAGTCGCCGAGCACCTCCCCGCCGCGGACCTTGACCGCGCCGATCTCGGTGATCGCCGCGTCGGCGGGCGAGCCGCCGGTCGTCTCCAGGTCCACCACGACGAAGGCGAGGTCCGCCAGCGGGGTGCCGAGGTCGTCGAGGGTGCCCTGCACGCCGCTCGGGCCGTCGGGGAGGGAGCGGGAGGACGTCATGCCCGCGACGGTAGAGCACGCCACCGACAGCCGCGCGCCCCGGCCGCGCACCCCGGCTGCGCTCCTCGGTCGCGCTCCTCGGTCGCGGGGCGTGCGCGGGCCTCGCGCGACCGCGCGGGGACGCGGCGCGCATGCCCTAGGGTGGGGCCGCGAGAGGGCGGCCGCGCGGCGGTTCCGCCGTGCCGCGCGGTGTCCCCACCGGTTAAGGTGCGCGCCGCCCGGGAAGCACAGAGCAAACGGCGGCGGGCAGGGCGCGGGAGGAGCGGGATCATCGACAGCGGGGCGGAGGCCGCGGAGGCGGCGGGGGCCGCGGAGGCCGAGCGGCCCGCCGGCCCCCTTCCCGAGGCGGTCCGCCAGCGCGTGGTGGAGGCCGCGGCCGGGCTGCTCGGCACGCTGCCCGCGGCCGAGGTGCCGGCGCCGCTCCGCCGCTTCGCCCGGTTCGAGCCCCGCAAGCGCGCCAAGCTCGCCGGGCCGCCGATCGCCGCGCTGCTGGAGAAGGACGACGGCTTCCGGCACCGCGCGGCCGAGCCGCTCCGCGCCGCGCAGCCCGACCTCGTCGGCGAGGTCGAGGAGGGGCGGGTGCCGCCCGCCGCCGACCCCGTCCAGGTCGCCGCCATCGCCTACCTGCTCCGCCCGGCGGGCTGGCCCGGCCTGGTCGAGGCGGCCCGCGCCGAGCTGGAGCGCGCGGCGAGCGTCGCGCAGGAGGCCGACGCGGCGCGCCGCGAGGCCGCGCTCGTCGCCGAGATCGCCGAGCTGCGCGCGGCGCGCGGCGCCGAGCTGGACAAGGTCCGCGGCGAGCTGCGCGACACCAAGGCCGAGAACACCGAGCTGCGCCGCAAGCTGCACGAGACGCGCGTCCGCGCCAAGGCCGCCGAGCGGAGCGCCGCCGAGACCGCCGACGGCAGCGGCCGCGAGCTCGCCGGGCTGCGCGAGGCCAAGGCCGCCGCCGACAAGGAGCTGCGCCGCCTGCGCGGCCGGCTGGAGCAGGCCGAGACCGCCGTCGAGGCGGCCCGCCGCGCCGCCCGCGAGGGCCGCAACGTCGACGACGTGCGGCTGCGCGTCCTGCTCGACGCCCTGGTGGACGCCGCGCAGGGGGTGCGCCGCGAGCTGGCGCTGCCCGCGACGATCGAGCGCCCGGCCGACGTCGTCGGGGCGGGCGGCGCGGGCGCGGGGCCGCTGCCCGGCGCCTCGGTGTCCGACAGCGACCCGCAGCTGCTGGACCGGCTGCTCGCGCTGCCGCAGGTCCACCTGATCGTCGACGGGTACAACGTCACCAAGACCGGCTACGGCGAGCTCACCCTCGCCGACCAGCGGAGCCGCCTGGTGACCGGGCTCGGCGGCCTGGCCTCGCAGACCCGCGCCGAGATCACCTGCGTGTTCGACGGCGCCGAGCTGGACGCCCCGGTCCCCACCTCCGCGCCGCGCGGGGTGCGGGTGCGGTTCAGCCCGTCCGGCCGCACCGCCGACGAGCTGATCGGCGAGCTGGTCCGGGCCGAGCCCGCCGGCCGCGCCGTGGTGGTCGTCTCCAGCGACCGCGAGGTCGCGACGGCGGCGCGCCGGGCGCACGCCCGGCCGGTCCCCTCGGCGCTGCTGCTGCGCCGCCTCGGCCGCGGCTGATCCCGGTTCCGGAGAGCGCCCGAAAAGCCCGCTCCACCTGGACCGGAACGCGCACCGCGTGATCATGACATCACGGAATGTGGACATCGGTCTTTAATTGCTGCAAATAGTGATGAACCAGTTGTGAGTGATGTGAACCCGTCGCTAGGGTCGTCCGCTGAACGACGTGGACCGAGAGGGGCGAGACAGACCTTGGCCAGTGACGACACCGGTGCCTCCCCCCGCAGGAGCACCCGCGGCGCGACCCGCCGCTTGGCCGCGGCGACCTGCCTCACCGTGGCCTTCTCCCTGCCGCTGCCCCTGACGCAGGCGCAGGCGAAGCCGGACCCGGCGACCGAGCAGAAGAAGCTCACCAAGCTCAACGAGCAGGCCGACGTCGCCACCGAGAAGTACAACCAGGCGAGCGAGAACCTGAAGGCCGCCAAGAAGAAGCTGGACGCGGCCAAGAAGGCCAACAAGGCCCAGCAGAAGGTCTTCGACGAGCAGCGCAAGCAGATCGTGGAGCTGGCCGCCACCGCCTACAAGAACGGCAACGTGAGCGGCGTCACCGGGTTCATCGGCAGCGGCGACCCGCAGAAGGTCCTGGACCAGTCGGCGTTCGTCTCGCAGCTCTCGGCGAACCGCGACGGGCAGATCGCCCAGTACGTCGCGGCCGCCCAGCGGATGACCCGCCAGCAGGCGCAGGCGCAGAGCGCCTACGACGACGTCGCGGCCAAGGCCAAGGACCTGCGGTCCAAGAAGGCCGACGTGGACAAGGCCGTCGCGAAGCAGAAGAGGCTGCTCGCCAAGCTCGGCCGCAAGACCCCGACCGGCGGCGGCACCGGCGGCACCTACACCGGCCCGGCGAGCGGCAACGCGCGCACCGCGCTGAACTTCGCCTACGCCCAGCTCGGCAAGCCCTACGTGTCGGGCGCCGAGGGGCCGAACTCCTACGACTGCTCGGGCCTCACGATGGCGTCCTGGGCGGCGGCCGGGGTGAACATCACCCGGACCACCTACACCCAGTGGAGCGCCCTGTCGGGCCACCGGGTGACGTGGGCGCAGCTCCAGCCGGGCGATCTGATCTTCTTCAACAACCTGGCCCACGTCGGCATGTACGTCGGCGGCGGCAAGATGATCCACTCCCCGCACACCGGCTCGGTCGTGCAGATCGTCAGCCTCTCCGGCTACTACCAGTCGACGGTCTACGGCGCCGCCCGCCCCTAGCGGACCCGCCCCGGGGCCGACCCGGAATATGCCTGCAGACCAGGCCGTTGACCTGGTCTGTAGGCATTTTTGCTACTGATTTGCCTTCTCGTTGTCGTTTGGTACCTTGTGTCCACCTGCGGCGCTTACCAGGCGTCACCGGAGGTGCACCGTCCCGCACGGGCACCGGCGTCACATCCCATGCGACGCCGCCGCCGGGCCCCCGCCAGAGCCCGGCGCACCGCAGCAGCAAGGCCGGTCAGGCCGACCGTGCGCACGCCGAGCGCGTGCATGGCGCTCAGCGCGCCGCGCCGGCCGAGGATCACCGGCCCGGCGGTTCCCCGCTTCCCGGGGCCGCCCGACCACACCATCAGCGCCGCTCGCCCGGCCGGGGCTCGTCTCGCCCCGTCCTCATCTCCTCGGGCCGTCCCCTTGCACGGCCCTTCGGGCGAGTCGGCAGCGCCGAATCCGCGTCGCGCGGAACCGGGGACCCACTCTCGACCGGGGTGAATCGGCCTGCCCGCAGGCCGTAGGGCCACTTCCCGCCCGAACCCGACAGCTAACCCGGTAGGCGTCTGGAAAAAGGAGAGACCCTGTCCAGCACCGCTGCCAGCAGCACCCATCGCCGCGTCCGGCTCGCCGGCGGCCTCGTGGCCGTCACCGCAGTGGCGACCCCCGTCCTCTGCGTCGTCGGCACCGCGCCGGCGAGCGCGTCCGCCAAGGCCGTCCCGGTGGCCAAGGTGGTCAAGCAGGCCAGGACCACGTCCTGGACCGAGCGCCAGAAGCTCGCCCAGAAGGCCGTGAAGTACGCGGCGACCCGCAAGGGCAAGCCGTACCGCTACGGCGCCGCGGGCCCGAAGGCGTTCGACTGCTCCGGGCTCGTCCAGTGGTCCTACCGCAAGGCCGGCGTCAAGCTCCCCCGGGTCACCACCGCGCAGTACAAGAGCGTGCGGAACAAGGTGTCCTGGAAGAACCTGCAGCCCGGTGACCTGGTGTTCTTCAACGGCAAGAGCCACGTCGGCATCGTGTCGAAGAAGAAGGGCAAGGCCGTCTACATGATCCATGCGCCGCACACCGGCAGCAAGGTCAAGTCGGTCAAGCTGGACGGTTACCGCAAGCGCACGTTCGCCGGGGCCGTCCGCCCCTACTGACGGGCGATCCGCAGCCTCTCCCTCAGGGACGTGGCCGCTCTCCCCTCGCGGCCACGTCCCCCCTCCCCCGCCGTTTCCAGGCCGGGGGCCTGACCAGATGAATCTCGGACGCACCACCGCGTCCACCGCCGAGTCCGCACCGTGCCCGCCCGGGCGCACAGCGGAGCCGGGGACCCACTCTTCCCCGGGGTGAATCGGCCTGCGCGCAGGCCGTAGGGCAGCTTCCACGCCCGAACCCGACAGCTAACCCGGTAGGCGGTATGGAAGCCATAGGAGACATCCCTTGTCCGGCAAGCACCGCAAGACCGCCCTGTCCAAGTCCCTGCGCGCCACCGGCACCGTGATGGCCGGCGTGGCCGTCGTCACCGGCATCGGCACCGCCGCCCAGGCCACCGTCCCGGTCCCCGGCCAGGACGCCCCCCGCGCCGGCGCGATGGCCGCCGCGGCCGCCGCGCAGGCGTCCGGGGTGCAGGGCTCCGCCGCCGAGCAGGCCGTCAAGGCCGCGCAGCCGCAGGACGCCTCCGAGCAGGCCGCGGCGAAGCGGCCCGCGGCGAAGCAGGCCGCCTCGGACAGCGCCGTGAAGTCGACGGCGAAGAAGAAGCCGACCGCGCAGGACGCCATCAAGGTGGCCGAGTCGCAGGTGGGCGTCAAGGAGAACCGCAGCGGCGAGACCAAGTTCCAGGACTGGTACATGACGACCCAGCGGGCCAAGGAGACCGTCCGGCGCGACGGCGGCTCGATCAAGGCCTACGACGACGCCGCCTGGTGCTCGATGTTCGTCTCCTGGGTCGGCAACAAGATCGGCTTCAGCGGCCAGGTGGGCGAGGACGCCTACACCGTCGAGCACGCCAAGTGGTTCAAGTCCCAGGGCCGCTGGGGCACCACGCCGAAGCCCGGCGCCGTCGTCTTCTTCAACTTCGACGGCTCCAAGTCGCTGAACTCCATCGAGCACGTCGGCATGGTCATCAAGCGGGAGGGCCGGGGCACCGTCGAGACGGTCGAGGGCAACACCGGCAACGCCGTGCAGATCAAGACCCGCAGCGCCGACCAGATCGTCGGCTACGGCTACCCCGACTACGCCAAGTGACCCGATGAAGGTCAATAGGATCGCGCCCATGCAGGACGATCCGAACGAGCGCCCGCGGCGCCGCACGGTCCCCGTGCGGCGCCGCGCCGTCGTCGCGGCCGGGGGCCTCGCCGCCGCGGCGGCCGCGGCCGGCGGCGCCGCGCTCACCGGGTCGCGGTCGGCCGGCGCGCCGCGCGGCGCCGCCTCCCCGCCCGCCGCGCCCGGCGGCACCCCCGATGAGCGGGACGTCGCCGCCGTCCTCGCCCGCCGCGCCGCCGCCGTCCGCGACCGCGACCGCATCGCCTTCCTCGCCACCGTCGCCGCCGCGCCCGCGGACGTGCGGCGCGCCCAGCTCCAGATGTTCGACAACCTCGCCGCGCTGCCGCTGGAGGGCTGGCGGGAGCGGTACGCGGCCGCCGAGCCCGCCGGGGCGGACGGCGCCGCCGCCGTCCGCGTCACCCTCGGCTACCGGTTCCGCGGCTACGACGCCGGGACCGTCGCCCGCACCCGCCGCCTGGCCTTCGCCCGCCGCGGCGGCGCCTGGGTGATCGTCGGGACCGGTCCGGGCGACGACCCCGAGATCTGGGACGGCGGCGCCCTGCGGGTCGTGCGCGGCCGCTCCTGCCTGGTCGCCGGGGACGCGGCCGGCCTGGCGGAGATCGCCCGCCGGCTGGACGCGGCCGTCCCGAAGGTGACGGCCGTCACGGGCCGGGACTGGGCGCGGCGCGCCGTCGCGCTCGCCCCCGCCTCGCCGGCGATCGCGCAGGCCCTCGCCGGGCCCGGCCAGGACCTGGCCCAGATCGCCGCGCTCGCCACCGTCGCCCCCGGCCCGCCGGGGAGCCGCGGCGAGGACCGCATCGTCATCTCCCCCGCCACCTTCGCCCGGCTGAACGACCTCGGGCGCACCGTCGTCCTCACCCACGAGCTGACCCACGTCGCCACCGGCGGCGCCCGCGACGGCCGCACGCCGCTCTGGCTGATCGAGGGGTTCGCCGACTACGTCGGCTACCGCGGCACCGGCGTCGCCGCGCCCGCCGCCGCGGCCGAGCTGGCCGCCGAGGTGCGGGCCGGGCGCGTCCCGGCGGAGCTGCCGGACCGGGCCGCCTTCGACGGCGCCACCGGGCGGCTCGCCCAGTCCTACCAGGAGGCGTGGCTGGCCTGCCGGATGATCGCCGGACGGTACGGTGAAGCGGCGCTGGTGCGGCTCTACCGGGCCGCCGGGCGCACCTCCGAGAGCGCCGCGCTGCGCGCCGTGCTGGGCGCCGGCCCGGCCGCCCTCACCGCCGCGTGGCGCGACTACCTGCGGAAGGAACTGCGTTGAGCGATCCGGAGACCGGCCCGGAACCCCCCGCGGCGGACCGCCGCCCCCGGATCGCGGCGGCCGTCGCCGCCGCCGTGCTGTTCGCCGGCGTCGGCGCCGTCCTCGCCGTGAGCACGCCCTGGCAGCCGCTTCCCGGCGACGTCCCCGGCGGCCGCGCCCGGCCCGATCCGGCGCTGGACTTCACCCCCGCCGAGATCGCCCGGTCCCGCGCCTTCGACCACGCCCTCACCCCGCCCGCCTACACCGGGCTCGCCGTCGGGCTGCTGGTGGTGTTCGGGCTCGGCTTCACCCCCCTCGGAGCCCGCCTGCTCGGCTGGACGACCGCGCGCGTGCGGCGCTGGCCGCTCCGCGTCGCCGCCGCCGCGATCGTCCTCACCACCCTGCTCCGCCTGATCGGGCTGCCGTTCGACGCCTGGAGCGAGGCGGTGCTCCGCCGCTACGGCCTGTCCACCCAGTCCTGGGGCGCCTGGCTCGGCGACCAGGCCCGCTCCCTGGCGGTGACCTGGGTCATCTGGACGATCGCGCTGCTGCTCCTGTACGCGCTGCTGCGCCGCTTCCCCCGCTACTGGTGGGCGGGCGCCGCGGCGGGCGCGTTCGTGCTCGTCACGGTGGTGTCGTTCGCCTACCCCGTCGTCGTCGAGCCGGTGTTCAACAAGTTCGAGCCGCTGCCCGCCGGGCGGCTGCGCACCGACCTGCTCGCCATGGCCGACCGCGACGGAGTCCCGGTGAAGGACGTCCTGGTCGCCGACGCCTCCCGCCGCACCACCGCCCTCAACGCCTACGTGTCGGGGTTCGGGTCGACCCGCCGCATCGTCGTCTACGACACGCTGCTGAAGTCGCCCCGGCCGCAGATCGAGTCGATCGTCGCGCACGAGCTCGGCCACGCCGAGCACCAGGACGTCCTGTGGGGGACGCTGATCGGCGCGCTCGGGGTGTCGGGGGGCGTCTGCCTGCTGTACCTGCTGGCGTCCTCGCCGCGCGTCCTGCGCCGCGCCGGCGTCGGCGCCCGCGCGCCGGGCGAGCGCGGCTCGGGCGCCGCCGACCCGCGCGCCGTCGCGCTGCTCCTCGCCCTGGTGACGGCGGGCACCACCGTCTCGGGACCGGTGCAGAACCTCGTCAGCCGCCACATCGAGGCCCGCGCCGACGCGCACGCCCTGGACCTCACCCGCGACCCCGGCACGTTCGCGACGATGCAGCACGCCCTGTCGGTCCGCAACATCTCCGACCTGTCGCCCGACGTGCTGGAGCGGCTCCTCTGGTCGACGCACCCGTCCGGTCCCGAGCGCATCGCGATGGCCCGCGACTGGGCGCGGATGCACCGCGCGGCCGTCCCGCCGCCGCTCGCCGGCCGCTGACCCGCCGGGGAGAGCGGACGGTCCCCGCCCGGCGGGTGCCGGGCGGGGACCGTCGCGGAGACCGGAGCCGAAGGTCAGGCGGGGGCCGCGTCCCCGTTGGCGATCTTCAGGGTCTGGTGGGTGGCGCCGTCCTTCAGCCAGTCCTTCCAGCTCTTCTGCCAGTAGCCCCAGCCGTTCTCGGGCTCCAGGTCGCGGCTCGTCCCGGTGATGATCACCGGGTCGCCGCGGTAGGCCAGGTTGTAGAACCAGCGGGCGTTGGACGGGCTGGCGTTCACGCAGCCGTGGCTGACGTTGCTGTTGCCCTGCGAGCCCACCGACCACGGCGCGCTGTGCACGTACTCGCCGCTGTTGGAGATGCGCACCGCCGAGTAGACGGTCTCGCGGTAGTAGCCGGGGCAGCCCGGACCGCAGCCGGTCGTCGCCGAGTCCATGATGACCGGGTTGGACTTCTCCATGGTCAGGTGGACGCCGTTGGTCGTCGTGTACTTGGTGCTGCCGCCCATGCCCATGCTGACCGGGATCGTGCGGGCCTTCCGGCCGTTGGTCCGCACCGTCATCATGTGGCTCTTGGCGCTGCCCTTGCTGATGTGGGAGTCGCCGATGCGGAAGTCCAGCGTGAAGTCCTTGCCCCAGGTGCCCTTGGCGGCGCGCACGCCGCTCAGGTGCGCGACGAGGTTCACCTTGGTGTGCGCCGGCCAGAACTTGCGGGTGCGGAACACCACGCTCTGGTCGCCGAACCAGCTCCAGGCGCCCTCCACCGGCTTGGTGGAGTGCAGCTCCATCGCCCTCTCCACCGCGGCCCGGTTGGTGACGGGCCGGTCGAAGCGCAGGATGATCGGCATGCCGACGCCGACGGTCTCCTTCGGGGAGGGCGCCTCGACGTTCGCGGCGACCGTCCGCTTGACCTTGGCGGTGCGGAACCTGCCGGTGACGGTCTCGGTGCGCCCGTCCCGGCCGAGGCCGGTCGCTGTCACCGTGTAGTCGGTGGCGGGGACGAGGCCCCAGCGCGACGTCCACCGGGTCCGCGCCTGGTCCAGGCCGCCCGCGACCGCGCTCCCCCTGGCCTGCACGGTGACGTTCTCCACGGTCCCGTTCTCGGCCTGCACGGTGATGGGGGTGTCGGGCGCGACCGCCCCGTCCTGCTGGAGCGGTTTCACGGTGAGCCGGACCGCGTCCTTGCCCGCGACCGCGTCGCTGTCCGAGCAGGCGGCCGCCCCCGCGGCCACTGTGGTGATGCCGACGAGGACGGCGATGGCCCGCCGGCCACGTCCCCGATTCTCTGCGCAGCCGACCAGCACCGTCATCCCCCTGGTAATCACTGTGTGCACCTGCACGCTCGCACCGCGTGCCCGCGAAGAATGGTGCCCATTATGAAGGGGGCCGGAGCGCGCGTTTCCGCGAAACTCCGGCCCCCTGGGGGTGTCTTTACCGATCAGTGGGAGAAGTGGCCTCGGTAGTACTCGAAGACCAGGCCGATGGACGCCATCAGCGTCCACGCGACTCCCAGCAGGAACAGCCACCAGCCGAAGACGGCGCCGAGCACCATGAACGCCGCGCCGATCGCGACGAACAGCGGCCACCAGCTGTGCGGGCTGAAGAAGCCCAGCTCGCCGGCGGCGTCGGCGATGTTCCCCTCGGGGTCGTCCTCGTAGAGCGGGCCGCCGTTCTGCCCCTCCAGCCGCCGGATCGTGAAGTGCACGTAGAAGCCGATCAGCCCGGCGAGGCCGACCGCGAGCGCGAGCGCCGTCGTGCCGGTCCAGTCGCCCGACCAGAGCCAGTACACGATGTCGGTGACGAGGAAGAACAGCGCGCACCCGTAGAACATGAACGCCTGAACGCGCATCGGGCTACTCTCCCTTCGTCCCGGCGAGCTCGCCCTTGGCACCCACGTGCGGGTGGTGCAGGTCGAACGCCGGCCGCTCGGAGCGGATCCTGGGAATGGAGTTGAAGTTGTGCCGCGGCGGCGGGCAGGACGTCGCCCACTCCAGCGAGTTGCCGTAGCCCCACGGGTCGTCGACGGTGACCCGCTTGCCCTTCTTCGCGGTGATGTACACGTTGTAGAAGAACGGCAGCATTGAGGCGCCGAGGATGAACGAGAAGATCGTCGAGAACTCGTTCAGGCCGGTGAACTCGCTGGCGTAGTCGGCGTAGCGGCGCGGCATGCCCTCGGCGCCGAGCCAGTGCTGCACGAGGAAGGTGCCGTGGAAGCCGACGAACAGCATCCAGAAGTGCACCTTGCCGAGCCGGTCGTTCAGCATCTTGCCGGTGAACTTGGGCCACCAGAAGTAGAAGCCGGCGAACATCGCGAACACCACGGTGCCGAACACCACGTAGTGGAAGTGCGCCACCACGAAGTAGGAGTCCGACAGCTGGAAGTCCATCGGCGGGCTCGCCAGGATGACGCCGGTCAGGCCGCCGAACAGGAACGTGACGAGGAAGCCGATCGACCAGAGCATCGGCGACTCGAAGGTGAGCTGCCCCCGCCAGATCGTGCCGACCCAGTTGAAGAACTTCACCCCGGTCGGTACCGCGATCAGGAACGTCATGAACGAGAAGAACGGCAGCAGCACCTGCCCGGTGACGAACATGTGGTGCGCCCACACCGTCACCGACAGGCCGGCGATCGCGATGGTCGCGAAGACCAGGCCGACGTAGCCGAAGACGGGCTTGCGCGCGAACACCGGCAGGATCTCGGTCACGATGCCGAAGAAGGGCAACGCGATGATGTACACCTCGGGATGCCCGAAGAACCAGAAGAGGTGCTGCCAGAGGAGCGCGCCGCCGTGCGAGGCGTCGAAGATGTGGGCGCCGAGCTTGCGGTCGGCCTCCAGCGCGAGCAGCGCGGCGGCGAGGACCGGGAACGCCAGCAGGACCAGGATCGAGGTCAGCAGGATGTTCCACACGAAGATCGGCATCCGGAACATCGTCATGCCGGGCGCGCGCATGCAGAGGATCGTGGTGATGAAGTTGACCGCGCCAAGGATCGTGCCGATGCCCGACAGGGACAGGCCGAGCACCCACATGTCGCCGCCGATGCCGGGCGAGCGCACGGCGTCCGACAGGGGCGAGTAGGCGAACCAGCCGAAGCTGGCCGCGCCGCCCGGGGTGAGGAACCCGCCGAGCGCGATCAGGCTGCCGAACAGGAAGAACCAGTAGGCCAGCATGTTCATGCGCGGGAACGCCACGTCGGGCGCGCCGATCTGCAGCGGCATGATGACGTTGGCGAAGCCGGCGAACAGCGGCGTCGCGAACATCAGCAGCATCACCGTGCCGTGCATGGTGAACAGCTGGTTGAACTGCTCGTTGCTGACGATCTGCAGGCCGGGCTTGAACAGCTCGGCGCGCATCACCAGCGCGAGCACACCGCCGATCATGAACATGACGAACGAGGTGATCAGGTACAGGTAGCCGATCACCTTGTGGTCGGTGGACGACATCCAGTTGGCGACGATGCGCCCCTTGCTCGTCCGCGGCGGGGCGATCGTCGCACCGGTCGCGTGGTGCTCTACGGCCGTCATTGCCGCACACCCCCTGCCGCCGCCTTGGCCTTGGCGTTGTCGATGAAGGTCTTGTACTGCTCGGGCGACACGACCTGGAGCTGGAACAGCATCCGGCTGTGGTCGACGCCGCAGAGCTCGGCGCACCGGCCCTCGTAGGTGCCGGTCTTGTTCGCCGTGAACTCGAACTCGTTGGTGTAGCCGGGCATGACGTCCTTCTTGTAGAGCAGCGCCGGCACCCAGAAGGAGTGGATGACGTCGTTGGAGTGCAGACGGATCCGCACCTTCTGCCCCTCGGGGATCGTCAGGACGGGCTTGGCCCCCGCGGGGGCGTTCGGCGCCACCGGCACACCGGTCACCGAGGCGACCGACTTGTCCTGGCCGCCGACCTTCTCCACGTAGTCGAAGCGCCAGGACCACTGGAAGGCGGTCACGTCGACGACGACGGCCGGGTCCTTGGACAGCTTCTCGACGTAGTTCTCGTCGCGCGCGGTGAAGTAGAACAGCACCGCGATGATGACGAACGGGACCGCCGTGTAGAGGATCTCGATCGGCATGTTGTAGCGCACCTGCGGCGGCAGGTCGTCGGAGCGCTTGCGGTGGAACAGCACCGCCCAGATGATCAGGCCCCAGACGACGGCTCCGACCGCGAAGGCCGCGATCCAGGAGCCCTGCCAGAGCTTCAGCATGCGCTCGGCCTGGTCGCTGATCGGTTCGGGCATGCCCAGGCGGGACGCCTCGCCGCTGCACGCGGTCGCGGTCATCGCCAAAAGGCCCAGCGCACCGGCGCTTCTCAATGCGCGGCGACTGCGCACTGGCGTACGCCGCTCCCTAGAGCGGGTCGGACTCACGGATTGCCTTCCCCACGGATGAGAGCCCAGGGAACTCCCGGGCGGTGAGATCAGTTGTCATATGTTCGCTGGACACATTAGCGCGAGGGTCGCGGGGACCCCCGCTCGGGTGCCGGTTAGTGTTCTGGCGTGGCTAATCGCAACGCCCCCGGCGGGCGCTTCCCCGCGGCCGGAGCGGATCCGCGGCCCGTCCGATGAGCGCCTACTTCGACGCCGCCTCGACCGAGCCGCTGCATCCGGCCGCCCGCGCCGAGCTGCTCGCGGCGCTCGACGGCGCGTGGGCCGACCCGGCGCGTCTGTACGGTGCCGCGCGCGCGGCGCGGATGCAACTCGACCGTGCGCGCGCGCGTGTCGCGGGGGTCCTCGGCGTCCGACCCGACGAGGTGGCGTTCACCTCCTCGGGCACGCAGGCGGTGCACCTGGCGGTGCTCGGCGGGGCGGCGGCGCGCCGCCGCGCCGGCCGGCACCTGGTGGTGAGCGCCGTCGAGCACTCCAGCGTGCTGCACGCGGCGGAGCTGCACGAGCGCGACGGCGGCGAGGTGACGGCGGTCGGGGTGGACGTGCACGGCCGCGTCGACCCGGCCGCGTTCGCCGCGGCGCTCCGCCCCGACACCGCGCTCGCCTGCCTCCAGTCGGCCAACCACGAGGTCGGCACCGTCCAGCCCGTCGCCGAGGTCGCCGAGGCGTGCCGGGCGGCGGGGGTGCCGCTGCTGGTGGACGCCGCGCAGTCGGCGGGCCGCGCGGACGTCCCGGCGGGCTGGTCGTTCCTCGCCGCGAGCGCGCACAAGTGGGGCGGGCCGCCCGGCGTCGGCGTGCTGGTGGTCCGCAAGGGGGTGCGGTGGCGGTCGCCGCTGCCCAAGGACGAGCGCGGCGGGCGCCGGGTGCCGGGGTTCGAGAACGTGCCGGGCGCCGTCGCCGCCGCGGCGGCGCTGGAGGCCCACCGGGCCGAGGCCGCCGACGACGGGCCGCGCCTCGCCGCGCTCGTGGACCGGATCCGTACGGAGGTGCCGCGCCTGGTCCCCGACGTGCAGGTGGTCGGCGACCCGGTGCGGCGGCTGCCGCACCTGGTGACGTTCTCCTGCCTGTACGTGGCGGGCGAGGCGCTGCTGGCCGAGCTGGACCGGCTCGGTTTCGCGGTTTCGTCGGGCAGCTCGTGCACGGCGGATACGCTGCGACCGAGCCATGTGCTGGAGGCGATGGGAGTGATCACCCATGGGAACGTGCGGGTGTCGCTGCCGCGTGGCACCGGCGCGGCCGATGTGGAACGCTTCCTGGAGGTGCTCCCGGACGCCGTGGCCCGGCTGCGCCGCTCGGCAGGGGTGACCGCGCCGTGACCAGCCCCGCCCGCCGGGCCGTGCCCACCACCGTGCCCACCACCGGGCCCACCACCGGGCCCACCACCGCGACCAGGACAGAGAGGCGGCCGCGCCGATGAGGTTCCGAGGCCGAACCCGCCGCGAGCCCGAGCCCGCCGCGGCGCCGGTCCCCCCGCAGCCGGGCGGCCCGCCGCCGGTGCTGGTGATCGACGCGCTCGGCCGCAAGTGCCCGATCCCGATCATCATGCTGGCCGAGCGGATCCGCGAGGTGCCGGTCGGCCAGATCGTGGCGGTCCTCGCCGACGACCCGGCCGCGCACACCGACGTCCCGGCCTGGTGCCGGATGAAGTCGCAGGAGTTCGTCTGGGAGGAGACCCTGGCCCGCGGCGGCTGGGGCTTCCACATCCGCCGCATGTACTGAAGGCGCGAGGGCCGCCCCCGGCGGCCGGGGACGGCCCTCGCCGCGCCGGACGGCCCGTCAGGCGGCCTTGACGTGCGGCTCGACCTCGTCGGCGGCGTCCTGCCCGTAGGAGTCGGCGAGGCGGGCGAGGAAGCCGGCCTTGGTGAAGGAGTACTCCTGGCCGCCCGGCGTCTCCAGGACGTGCGCGGCGATGAGGCAGCCGATCTGCGCGGCGCGCTCCAGCGGCAGGCCCCAGGCGACGCCGGACAGGAACCCGGCGCGGAAGGCGTCGCCGCCGCCGGTCGGGTCCACCACGTTGCCGACGGCGACGGCGGGCACGTGCACGCCCTCCTGGCCGGCGCGGTCGATGACGGCGCCCTTGGCGCCGAGGGTGGTGACGCGGACGCCGACGCGCGCCAGCACCTCGGCGTCGCTCCAGCCGGTCTTCTCCTCGGCGAGGGCCTTCTCGTACTCGTTGGTGAACAGGTAGGCGGCGCCGTCGACGAGGCGGCGCACCGCCGCGCCGTCCATGCGGGCGAGCTGCTGGGAGGGGTCGGCGGCGAACGGGATGCCGCGGGAGCGGCACTCGTCGCTGTGGCGCAGCATGGCGTCGGGGTCGTTCGGGCTGACCAGGACGAGGTCGAGGCCGCCGACGCGGGCGGCGACGGGGCCGAGCTCGATCTCGCGGGCCTCGCTCATCGCGCCGGTGTAGAAGGACGCGATCTGGTTCTGGTCCTGGTCGGTGGTGCAGAGGAAGCGCGCGGTGTGGTGCAGCTCGGACACGTGGACCGAGGCGGTGTCCACGCCGTGGCGCTCCAGCCAGGAGCGGTAGTCGTCGAAGTCGTCGCCGACCGAGCCGACCAGGAGGGAGGGCTGGCCGAGGCTGCCCATGCCGAAGCAGATGTTGGCGGCGACGCCGCCCCGGCGGATCTGCAGCTCGTCGACCAGGAACGACAGCGACACCTGGGCGAGCTGGTCGGGCATGAGCTGGTCGGTGAACCGTCCGGGGAAGGTCATCAGGTGGTCGGTGGCGATGGATCCGGTCACGGCGATGCGCACTGCGTCGCTCTCCTCGTGGTGGGTCGTCCGGTTTCTTTACCGGCTGTTCTCAACCCGGCGGGGGCGCGGGCCGACCCTCTAGTTTCCCACGGGACGCCGCCGCCCGGCGCGGACCGGTCGGCCCGGAACACCGGAACGGCCCGGTCCCCGCGGGGACCGGGCCGTTCCGGCATCGCTCGAAAGGCGGCGCGTGGGCCGCCGGAGCGCCAGGGCGTGTCTCAACGTCATCTGTCCTACTGCGCGACGGACGACGACGTCGAGACACGCCCTAGTTGAAGCTGTCGCCGCAGGCGCAGGAGCCGGAGGCGTTGGGGTTGTCGATCGTGAAGCCCTGCTTCTCGATCGTGTCGACGAAGTCGATGGTGGCGCCGGTCAGGTACGGGGCGCTCATGCGGTCGACCCGCACGCTGAGGCCGTCGAAGTCCTGGACCTGGTCGCCGTCCATCTCGCGCTCGTCGAAGAACAGCTGGTAGATCAGGCCGGAGCAGCCGCCGGGCTGCACCGCGACCCGCAGCGCGAGGTCGTCGCGGCCCTCCTGCTCCAGCAGGCCCCTGGCCTTCTCGGACGCCGCGTCGGTGAGGATGACGCCCTGCTGGGTGGTCTCCTGCGCGGTCTCGCCTGAAACCGTCATGTGTTCAGCTCCCGGGTCTCGCCAAACCGCCGGACGGCGGTGATCTGTCGCATGTCCTGGAGGACGTCGTACGCCTCTTCCGTTAGACAACGTACCTCGCGGCATTCCCATTCCGCTCACCGGTGAATTTTCGGCCGCGTCCCCCCGGCGCCGCGACCTGCGGCGTTCCCGCCGGGTCCGATGTGGTCTGGAGCACATCGCCCCGTCCATCCCGCTTGTTACGGACGTGTGTCATCATTAGTCGTCAAAGCGACGATAAGTCCGCGTCGCAGGAGGAGACACAGCCATGACCACTCCGGTGCGTGACCTGCCACTGCTGCTGCTGGGCGCCGGCTCCGACCCCCTCAGCGAGCGCGGGGTGGACTGCCCCGGCGACCTGCCCCCCGCCTCCGACCCCGCGCTGGTCGAGCGGGCCCGCGCCGCCAAGGCGGCCCTCGGCGACCGGGTGTTCGTGCTCGGGCACCACTACCAGCGCGACGAGGTCATCCAGTTCGCCGACGTCACCGGCGACTCCTTCAAGCTGGCCCAGCAGGCCGCCGCCCGCCCGGACGCGCCCTACATCGTGTTCTGCGGCGTGCACTTCATGGCCGAGTCCGCCGACATCCTCACCGCCCCGCACCAGCGGGTCGTCCTGCCCGACCTCGCGGCCGGCTGCTCCATGGCCGACATGGCCACCTTCGACCAGGTCGAGGAGTGCTGGGACGCCCTGGAGGAGGCCGGGATCGCGGGCGACGTCGTCCCGGTCACCTACATGAACTCCTCGGCCGACATCAAGGGGTTCGTCGGCCGCCGCGGCGGCGTGGTGTGCACCTCGTCCAACGCCAAGCGCGCCCTGGACTGGGCCTACGCGCAGGGCTCCAAGGTGCTGTTCCTGCCCGACCAGCACCTCGGCCGCAACACCGCCGTGCTGGAGATGGGCTTCGCGCTGGACGACTGCGTCGTCTACAACCCGCACCGCCCGAACGGCGGCCTCACCGACGAGCGGTTGCGGGACGCGCGGATGATCCTGTGGCAGGGCCACTGCTCGGTGCACGGCCGCTTCAGCAAGGCGTCGGTGGACGACGTGCGCGAGCGCGTCCCCGGCGTGACCGTCCTCGTGCACCCCGAGTGCCGGCACGAGGTCGTCACCGCGGCCGACATGGTCGGCTCGACCGAGTACATCATCAAGGCCCTGGACGCCGCACCGGCCGGCTCCTCGTGGGCGATCGGGACGGAGCTGAACCTCGTCAAGCGGCTCGCGGGCGCCCACCCGGACAAGAACGTCATGTTCCTCGACAAGGCCGTCTGCTTCTGCTCGACGATGAACCGCATCGACCTGCCGCACCTGGTGTGGGCGCTGGAGGAGCTCGTCGCCGGCCGCGTCCCGAACCCCGTCGAGGTCGACGCCGACACCGCCCGCCACGCCCGCGCCGCCCTCGAGCAGATGCTGGCGCTGCCGTAGCGCGGGCCGGCCGCCGCGGTCAGCCGCGGGCGTCCTCGCCGGCGGCGCGGGCGGCCGCGGCCGCGTCGGCGCGGGCGATCGGCCCGGCGGGCGGAGCGGCGACGAGGACGGCCGCGGCGACGGCGGCGGCCGCGAGCAGGAACGCGTACGGCGTGCCGCCCGGCCGGTCGACGACGAGGCCGGCGACCGCGCCGCCGGCCGCGTTGGCCGCCACGGGGACGGTCACCAGCCAGGTGCCGGCCTCGTTGCGCATGCCGGGCGGCACGATGCGGCCGGTGACGGCGGTGTAGACCGTCAGGGTGGGCGCGATGGCGACGCCGGCGACCGCGAGCGCGGCGCCGAGCGCCGCCGGGCCCGGCATGACCGCGAGGGCCGCCGTGGTCAGCGCGACCGCGCCGAGGAGCCGGGCGAGCTGGCGCGGGAGCGGCGCGCGCGGGCTCAGCAGGCCGTACCCGAGGCCGCCGAGCCCCGACCCGAGCCCCCACACGGCGAGCAGGACGCCGGCCAGGCCGCCGCCGTCCGCGTGCCGGCCGGCGTAGGCCGGCACGGCGACGCCGACCGTCCCGAACGCCAGGCCGAGGCAGCCCGCGCAGGCCAGGACGGCGACGAAGCCGGGCACCGCCAGCGCGCCCGCCCCCCGCGTCCCGGTCCCGGCCGGGGCCGCGCCCTGCCCGCGGATCGCGGACCCGCGGGCGAGCGCCAGCGTCCCGGCCAGGGTCGCCGCCGCGGATCCGGCGACGGCGGCGGCGGGCGAGGCGACCAGCACGACGATCGCGACCAGCAGCGGGCCCGCGACGAACACCAGCTCGAACAGCGAGGTCTCCACGGCCAGCGCGGCGGTGCGCAGGTGGGCCCGGCCGGTGCCGGCCTCGGTGAGGCCGATCCACGCGCCGCGGACCGCAGCGGTCAGCGGCGGGTAGGTCGCCCCGGCGAAGGCCGCCGCCGCCCAGATCGGCGGCATCGCGCCGCTGCCCGCGGCGGCGAGGAGCGCGACCAGCCCGAGCGGGTGGGCGACGGCGCACGCGACGAGGACGGGCGCGGACCCGAACCTGTCGGCCCAGCGCCCGGCGGCGGGACTGACCAGGGCGCCCGCGAGCGCGTAGGCGCCGGCGGCGACGCCCGCCGGGGTGTAGCGGCCGGTGGCCTGCTCCACCAGGAGCAGCAGGGCGAGGGGCGTCACGCCCAGGCCGAGGCGGGCGAGGACGCCCGCCACCAGCAGCAGCGGCGCCCCCGGCATCCGCCACACCGCCACGTAGTGCCGCAAGGTGATCCCCTCCGCGCGCCGCCCGCCGAGCCCACCGGTGATCAACCGCGGTGGCGGCGGCCGTGTTCCGGGATCGGCGCGCGAAAAGGGGGTCAGGCGAGGGCGTAGACGACGGTGGCGGTGACGCGCTGGACGCCCTCGCCGGGGCTGAGGTGGCCGCCGGCGGCGGCGATGGAGTCCTTGGCGTACAGGTGCGCCGGGATGGCGTCCACGGTGCTGAGCCGCATCGACAGCACCCGCCCGAGGGCGCGTCCGGCGTGCTCGGCGGCCCGCGCGGCGCGGTCGCGGGCGTCCTCGATCGCCAGGCGCTCGGCCTCGGCCTGCTCGGCGCGGGTGTCCTCCTTGTCGAAGGTCGCACCGTGCAGGCGGACGTCGGGGCCGGCGTCCAGGACGGCGCTCAGGGTGCGGTCGGCGTGCGGCAGGTCGCGGACGGTCGCGTCGACCGCCTCGCTCCCCCGGTACCCGACGACCTTCCCGGCGCGGTCGGGGTCGTACTCGGGCTCCACCGACAGCTCGGCGGTGCGGACGTCGGCGCCGGCGACCCCGGACGCGGTGAGCACCCGCACGAGCGCGGCGGCGGCCCGCGCGGCGCGGCGGTAGGCGTCGGCCGGGGCGGCGCCGCGCACCTCGACGCCGGTCCGCACGTACAGGACGTCGGGGCGGACCGGGACGCGGCCCTGCCCGGCGACCTCGATCCGGTCCTCGCGGGCGGCGGCCCCGGCGGCGGGGGCCGGGGCGGCGGCCAGGCAGAGGGCCGCGGCGGCGGCCGCCGCCGCCCGGGTGATCATCGTGGTGCTCATGGCGGCATTGCACCACCGGGCCCGCGGCGCGGGCGGGCCCGCCGGGGCAAGACCCGGTCAAGATCAGAAGGCGGCGTGCGCCAGCCAGCGGTCCACCAGGGCGCGGTCGCCCTCGACGGCGGCGCCGTCGGCGGGGTCGCGCCGCCTCCAGAGCAGCAGGTACAGGTCGGAGGCGGCGGCGCGGATCTCGGCGTCGGCCGAGCCGTCCGCACCGTCCGCACCGTCCGCGCGCTCCCAGGTGAAGCCCTCCGGGCGCAGCCGGATCGTCCAGCGGGCGCCCGCGTCGGCGGCGGTGAGGGCGATCGTCCCGCCGTCCCCGCCCAGCTCCTTGATCGCGGGCGCGAACGCGGCGGCGGCCGGGAGGTTGGCGAGCAGCTCGCTGACGCCGTCCACCGCGACGGCGGTGTCGACGACGGGGCGCGCGCCGGCGGCGAGCTCGGCGTCCGCGCGGTGCACGGCGGTCTCGTGCAGCATGCGGCGCGCCCACCAGGCCGCGTCGCCGCCGCTCCCCCACGTCCAGACGGGCGTCTCCGGCGGCGTGCCGCGCAGGGTGTCCAGCAGGGCGACGCCGCCCTCGTCGTACCAGGGGAACAGCGCGGCGTCGTCGTCGGGGAAGGTGACGCCGAGCGCGCGGCGGCCGGTGGCGCGGTCCGCGCGGGTGGCGACGAGGCCGCCCGCCCAGCGGTGCGTCCCGCCGAGGTGGCGGACGAGGGCCGCGACGTCCCAGCCGGGGGTCGTCGGCACGGGGGCGGCGGGGTCCGCGCCGCGGGCGGCGGCGCCGAACGCGGCGATCTCGGCGGCGGTGGCGGCGCAGTACCGGGCGTGGTCCCACGTGGCGTCGGGCGGGAGGGCTTCGCTCATGCGGCGAGCCTGCCACACCGCTCCCGTCAGGACAGGCCCGGCGCGTCCCAGAGCGGGAACCGGCGGCCCGGGTCGGGCTCCAGGGGCAGGACGCCGCCCGGGCCCTCGCCGAGCGCGCCGGCGGCGAGCGCCTCCAGGCCGGCGTCGCGGCGGCGGCCGTCCAGCGGCGCGAACAGGTAGAAGGTGCCGCGGCGGCGCGCGTGCACGAGGGCGAGGCGCCGCCCGCGGCGGCCGAACCAGACGACGGTGCAGAACAGGAACGGCCCGAACCCGGCCTCCTGCATGACGGCGTTGACCAGGTGCAGGTCGCCGGGCAGCTCGCCGAGGCTGCCGGGGGCGCGGGTGACGCGGAGCCAGGCCCAGCCGTGCGGGTCGTCGGAGACGGCGACGCCGGGGGCGTTGCCGGACGTCAGCAGCTTCAGCATGTCGCGGCGGGCCCGGTCGAACGCGCCGAACGGGCCGCCCTCGACGATCCGGTGGCCGACGGCGCCGACGCCCGTCGGGGTGAACCCGGTGGCGGCCTCCAGCGGCGGCCCCGCGTCGGGGATCGCGAACAGGCGGTCGAGCGTCGGCGGCCCGGGGCGGCGCCCGGCGCGGCGGCTCATGCCCCCGCTGCCAGCCGGCGGGCGACCGTCAGGAGCCGGGCGCGGCGGTCGGCGACCGGCGGGTGGCTCGCGGTGAGGGCGGCCGGCACCACGCAGAGGGTGCTGACGGGCCGCAGCGTGCGGCGCCCGGCCGGCCCGGCGCCCGGCCCGGCTCCGGCTTTCCCGCCCGGCCGGGCGCTGATCTTGGCGAGGGCCTCGGCGAGGTCGCCCGGCCGCCCGGTGAGCAGCGTGCCCGCCTCGTCGGCGCGCAGCTCCCGGCGGCGCGACAGGGCCATGGCGGCGAGCGTCCCCGCCCCGTACAGCAGGGCCGCGACGGCCGCGAGCGGCGCCAGCAGGACGGCCGCGAGGGCGCCGAGCGGGCCGCCCCGCCAGAGCAGCGCCCAGCCGTCCAGGACGAGGCCCGCGCAGAGCGTCGGGAACGCGGCGACGCAGCCGGCCAGCACGTCCCGGCCGGCGACGTGCGCCATCTCGTGGCCGAGGACCGCGGCGAGCTCGGCGGGCCCGAGCCGCTCCCGCAGGCCCTCGGTCACGCAGACGACGGCGGAGCCGGGCCCCGAGCCCGCCGCGAACGCGTTCGGCTCCCGCGCCGCCGACACCGCGACGCGCGGCTTCGGCAGGCCGCTGGACAGGCAGAGCCGCTCGACGACGGCGTGCAGCTCGGGCTCCTCGTCCGCGCCGACGGGCCGGGCGCCGGCCGCCCAGAGCACCCACCGGTCCATGGTGCGGCAGAGCACGGCGGCGGCGGCGAGCAGCGCGGCCACCGCGGCGAGGCCCCACCAGGGGCCGAGCAGGAAGGCGGGCGCGACCGTCGCCGCGTACACGAGCAGGACGGGCGCGAGCGCGGCCGCCGTCCGGCGCGCCGTCGCCGGTTCGGGTGCGAGGTGCGGAGCCGCCATCTGGATCCCCTGCCGCCGGTGTGGTCACGACGGTAGGACGTTCCGCGCGGCCGTTCGGTGTCCTATGACACAGAGCGGCCGCGCGTCGGCGGTTCCGGTGGTCCCGGCTCAGAGGCCGGGCGCGCCCCAGACGGGGAACCAGCGGGACAGGTCGTCCTCGAAGGGCAGGTCGGCGCCGACGGCGCCCTTGACCTGGATCTCCAGGGCGTTGTCGCGCTTGTCGCCGGGCAGCGGCGCGAACGGGTAGAAGGTGCCGCGCTTGTACAGGTAGACGAGCGCGAGCCGCTGCCGCTCGGGGCCGGTGAAGCTGACCAGCGAGCAGAGCAGGTGCGGCCCGAACCCGCCGCCCTCCAGCGTCGAGTTCACCGCGTGCAGGTCGGTGACGAGCCCGGGAACGTCCTGCGGATCGTGCTGGGCGAGCAGCCAGGTGTAGCCGTAGGAGTCCTGGCTGATCTCGACCTGGGGGCCCCGGTCGGCGTCCAGGAGCTCCTGGACGTCCTGCTGGAGGCGGGCGAACGCCCCGCCCTCGGCGGCGCGGAAGCACACCGACCCGAGGCCCGTCGGGGTGAAGCCGGCGGCGGCCTCCAGCGTGAGCGCGGCGGTGGACAGCGCGAACAGCCGGTCCAGGTCGGGCGGCGCCGGCTTGGACCGGCCGAGCAGGGTGTCCAGGAACCCCATCGTCACTCCCCTCGGCCGAGCTGGGCGGAGATCTTCTGCAGCTGCGCCAGCCGCTTGTCCAGCGACGGGTGCGTGGAGAACAGGTTGGAGACGCTGAACCCCTTGGTGAACGCCGGGGCGAAGAAGAAGGCGTTGAACGGCTCGGCCGAGCGCAGGTCCCGGCTCGGGATCCGGGCGATCTCGCCCGAGACCTTGGTGAGCGCGCTCGCCAGCGCCGACGGGCGGCCGGTCAGCAGCGCCGCGGCGCGGTCGGCCGACAGCTCCCGGTACCGCGACAGGGCGCGGGTCAGCAGGAAGCTGATCGCGTAGGCGACGGCGCTGACCGCGACCACCGCGAGCAGGATCAGCCCGGTGTTCTGGTCGTTGGAGTCGCGCCGGTTGAAGCCGCCCCACAGGCCCCACTCCAGCCCGAAGCGGGTGATGAGGCCGGCGCAGACGCCGAGGAACGAGGCGATCGTCATGACCGCGACGTCCTTGTGCGCGACGTGCGCCATCTCGTGCGCGAGGACGCCCTCCAGCTCGACCGGGTCGAGGCGGCGGAGCAGCCCGGTCGTCACGCAGACGACGGCCTTCTTCTGGTTGCGGCCGGTCGCGAACGCGTTCGGCACGTCGGTGTCGGCGATCGCGACGCGCGGCTTCGGCGCGTCCGACAGCGCGATGATGCGGTCGATGACGCCGTGCAGCTCGGGCGCCTCCTCGGCGGAGACCTCCCGGCCGTGCATGGCGAACAGCGTGAGGCGGTCGCTGAAGAAGTACTGCGCGAGCAGGAACACCACGGCGACCGCGAGCGCGACCCCGCCCCACTTCGGCGCGATCACGAAGAACGCGCCGACGAAGACGACGTACACCAGCCCCAGCAGGAACATCGTCAGCAGCATGCGCGATGTCAGCCCGCGATCCGACGCGTAGCGCGTCCGGGCCATGTCGAACCCCCTGTCCCCAACCCTGAGTGAATCCACCCACTAGAACGATCTAGGCGGGGTGTTTGTGCCCGGGACGCAGGTGGCGGGCGGTGTCCCCGCCCGCTCCCCCCGCGCCGTCGCGCCCGGTCGCGCCCGTGCGTCCCCCCGCTAGTCGGGGATGAGCCCCTCGTCGCCGAGCATGTTCTTGACCTCGTCGATGTCCGCGTCCACCGGCGGCAGGATCAGCTCCGACGGCACGAGGCTGTCGGGCGCCACCGGCTTGCCGACCCGGCGGACGTCCTCCAGCAGCCCGTGCAGGGCGGCGCGGAAGGCGGTCTCGTCGCCGGTGCCGATCGCCGACTCCAGCTCGTCGTCGAGGGTGTTGAGGGCGTTCAGGTCGTCGTCGGCGACGTCGTACTGGCCCTCCCCCATGATCCGGACGATCACTGGTGGCCTCCGGGCTGCTGCGGCCACTGGGCCTGCTGGGGGGCCTGCTGCGGAGCGCCGTGGTGCTGGCCGCCCTGCTGGCCGGGGTTCAGCTCCTTGGGGGCGCCGCCCTGGCCGAGCTCGGCCTTCAGCCGCTCCAGCTCCAGGTCGACGCCGGGACCCGAGCCCATGCGGTCGAGCTCGGCCTGGATGTCGTCCTTCGGGCCGGAGAAGTCCTCCAGGGCGCCGGACGCGAGGAGCTCGTCGATCGCCCCCGCGCGGGCCTTCATGTTCTCGGTCTTCTCCTCGGCGCGCTGGATCGCCAGGCCGACGTCGCCCATCTCCTCGGAGATGCCGCTGAACGCCTCGTTGATCTTGGTCTGCGCCTCGGCGGCCGTGTAGGTCGCCTTGATGGTCTCCTTGCGGGTGCGGAAGGAGTCGACCTTGGCCTGCAGCCGCTGCGAGGCCAGGGTGAGCTTCTCCTCCTCGCCCTGGAGCTGCTGGTACTGCGCGCGCAGGTCGTTCAGCTGGGAGTCCAGGCCCGAGCGGCGGGTCAGCGCCTCGCGGGCGAGGTCCTCGCGGCCGACCTGGAGCGCCTTCTTGCCCTGCTCGGTCAGCTTGTTCTGCTGGCCCTCCAGCTGGTTGATCTGCAGCTCGAGGCGCTTGCGCGAGGTCGCGACGTCCGCGACGCCCCGCCGGACCTTCTGCAGCATCTCCAGCTGGCGCTGGTAGGAGTAGTCCAGGGTCTCGCGAGGGTCCTCCATGCGGTCCAGGGCCTTGTTCGCCTTGGACTTGAAGACCATCGACATTCGCTTCATCACGCTCATCGCGCCGGCGCCGGTCCCTTCGTGTGCTGTCGCTCAGTCGCAAACTGGGCTCAATGACCACTGCTGGGGTTCTTATCACCCTACGCGGTAACGCGCGACGGCGGCGAGATGTTGCCGGCAGGCTGTTGCACCCCGCGCGAACCCCGGTGGAGACGTCCCATTCTGTCAGTGGGACGCGCCCTCGCCCGGTCCCCGTTCCCCCTCCTTCGCGGACCTTTCCGTCCTCGCAGGTCAGCGGCGTGAGATCGTCCTACCCATCCCGGCGCGTTCCCTCACCCCCGCACCGCGCCGGGCCGCGCTAGCGTGCGGGGATGCCGTCCCGCACCGAGATCGACGGGCGTCCCCCGGACGCCGCGGACCTGCTCGTGCCCGCGCAGGTCAACCACGGCCACCTCACCGTCATGCAGGTGCGCGGCGGCGCCGCCCGCGGCCTCGGCCTGCACCTGGAGCGGCTCGACGCCGCCAACCGGGAGCTGTACGGCGAGGGCCTGGACGGCGGCCTCGTCCGCGACCGGATCCGGCACGCCCTGGACGGCGCGGCGGACGCGTCCGTCCGCCTGGTCGCCTTCCGCGACGGCGACCGGGTGCGGATCATGGTGGCGGTGTCGGCGCCGCGCGGCGCCGTTCCCGGCCCCGTCGCGCTGCGCACCGCCGCCTACCGGCGGCCGTTCCCGCACATCAAGCACGTCGGCGCGTTCGGGCAGCTCCGGCACCGGGAGCTGGCCGCCCGCGACGGGTTCGACGACGTCCTGCTGGTCGACCATGCCGGGGTCGTCGCCGAGACGGGCATCGCCAACCTGCTCTGCCACGACGGCACCGGGTTCGTCTGGCCGGACGCGCCCGCGCTCGCCGGCGTCACCATGCGGGCCCTGGACCGGGCGGGCCTCGGCGCCGCCCGCCGCCGCGTGCACCGCGACGACCTGCCCGGCTGCGCCGCCGTCTTCGTCACCAACTCCGGCGGCGTCACCCCCGTCGGCCGCCTGGACGACCTGGCGATCCCGCAGGACGGCGCTCTCACCCGCGATCTGCTGGCCCGCTACGAGGCCGTCCCCTGGGAGGCCCTCTGAGGGCCTTCGCTTCGGGGCGGTGGCCGCGATCTGGGCGGGGGGTAGGCTGAACGCGTGTTTCGACGTAACGCCGAGGACGCCCCCGCGGCTCCCGAACCGGTGGCCAAGCCCGGAGGCAAGGGGCGTCCGACGCCCAAGCGCAGCGAGGCCGAGAAGCGGCGCCGCAAGCCGATCACGGCTCCGGCCAGCCGCAAGGAGGCCTACGCGCGCATGCGCGAGCGGCAGGCGTCCGACCGCGTCAAGGTGCGCGAGGGCATGGCGCGCGGCGACGACAAGTACCTGCTGAAGCGGGACAAGGGCCCGGTGAAGCGGCTCGCCCGCGACTTCGTCGACTCGCGGCGCACGCTCAGCTCCTACCTGATGATCGTGCTGTTCGTGGTGATCGTGCTGTCGGTGACGCCGCTGCCGCCCGCGGTGCAGTTCCTGTTCACCCTGCTGCCGATGATCATGCTGGTGGTCGTGGTGGTGGAGGGCTTCTGGATCAGCCGGCGGGTGGGCCGCCTGGCCGCCGAGCGCTACCCCGACGAGGACCGGAAGGGCGCCGGCTTCTACGCGGCGATGCGCGCCGCGCAGATCCGCCGGCTGCGCCAGCCCGCCCCGCAGGTCAAGGTCGGCGACAAGGTCGGCGGCGCCGCCGCCTGAGCGGCCGCCCGGGGGCGGGCGGCGGGACGCCGGGGCGTCCCGCCCGCACCCGCCCGCGCGCTCACTGCGGGTCGTCCAGGCTCATCGGGTAGACGGTGCGCTCACCGTCGACGAGCACGACCTGCGCGATGCCCTCGGCGCGCAGCGCGCGCCAGTTCTCGCCCAGCCACGACTCCGCGTCCGCCTGGGTGGAGAACGACTCCTCGGACATGCCGGCCTCCTGGCCGCCGTCCTTTTCCAAACGCCAGATCCACGCCATGGTCCGCCCTCCTTGTCGCGGTGAGACTAGCCGGTGGCGGGTTCCCTCACCCCGCCGACTCGATCGCGGCGCGCAGCGCGTCCGCCGAGGACGTCCGGTCCGACGTCAGCCACGTCCCGTCGAGCCGCACCGACGGGGTGCCCTGGAGGCCGGACGCGACGTAGCCGCGGCTCACGTCCAGCACCGACCGCGCGTACCGCTGCGAGGTGACGCACGTGCGGAAGTCGGCGCCGGTGATGCCGAGCGGCGCCGCGTAGGACACCAGGTCCTCGACCCGGAAGCCGGGCGTGTCCAGCGTCGCGGGCTGGTGGGCGTACAGGGCGTCCTGGTAGGCGAGCCAGCGGGCGCCGTCGCCGAGGCAGCGCTGCGCGGCCGCCGCGCGGACCGAGTTGTCGTAGGCGGGCCGCTGGGAGGTCCCGAACACCACCATCGGGCGGAAGACGACCTTGGCGCGGCCCGCGACCGCCAGCTCCTTGAGCATCGGGTCGTGCATCTTGTCGAAGGTCCCGCAGTGGTCGCAGGCGAAGTCCTCGAAGATCTCCACGAGCGGGCGCTCGACGCCGGGGCGGGCCATCGCGAGGCTGCCGTCGCTGCCGGGCACGGCCTGCGCGCCGCCCGCGATCTCGCCGGTGCGCAGCTCCACGGCGGCGCCTCCCCCGCCGCCGCCGCCGTCGTCGTCGTTCTTGGTGAGCGCGACGATCCCGATGACGGCGACGGCCAGCACCACGACGCCGGCCGCGATCAGGCCGATGACCAGGCCGGGGCCTCGCTTGCGCGGCGGGACCGGGGGCGGCCCGTAGGGGCCGCCGGGCATGCCCGGGGGCGGTCCGGCGGGCGGGCCGCCGGGGTTCCAGGGGGTGCCCGGCGGCGGCCCGTAGCCACCGGGAGGCTGCTGACCGGGCCATGAGGGGTTGCCCACGTCCACTCCTCTTCGTGCGATCCCTGCGAACGTACCGCCCTGCCTGGTGAAGTGGACGTTCGCGGGCGTCCTAGAGTTGGCGCTCACGATGGACATCCACCTCTCCCCCGCCGGCCCGGTGACCGTCGAGGGCGTCCCGCTGGAGCGGCTGCCGCGCCGCGACGTCCCCGGCGGGTTCCGGGCGACGGCCCCGGGCGGCGGGCGCCTGCTGGTGGCGGGCGGCCCCGGCGCCCGGCCCGAGCCGGTCGCCGGCACCGTCTACGACGCGGTCCTGCTCGACCTGGCCGCCGCCCCCGACCACCTCGGCCTGCTGCGCCGCCGCGGCGCGGTGTCGGCCGCCACCGACGTCCGCGACCTGCACGGCGCCCTGCGCCCCGCCGAGCTGGAGCGGCGCCTGCGGCTCTGGCGGCCCGCGCCGGACGCCCCGCACCGCACGCTGCTGCTGGGCGGCTCGCGGTCGGGCAAGTCCGCCGAGGCCGAGCTGCGGCTCGCCGCCGAGCCGCACGTCACCTACCTGGCGACCGGGCCGGACGGCGCGGGCGACGCCGAATGGGCCGCGCGCGTCGCCGCGCACCGCGCCCGCCGCCCCGCCTGGTGGGACACGGTCGAGACCGCCGACGCCGCCGCCGTCCTGGCCTCCCATCGCGGGACGCTGCTGCTGGACGGCGTCGGCACCTGGCTCGCCGCCGCGATGGACCGCACCCGCGCCTGGGACGACCCGGACGCCCTCGCCCCCTGCGTCGACGAGCTCGTGGACGCCTGGCGGGCCACCGCCGCCCGCGTCGTCGCCGTCACCGACGAGGTCGGGCTGTCGCTGGTGCCCGGCACCCGGGCCGGGCGGCTGTTCCGCGACGCGCTCGGCACCGTCAACCAGCGGCTCGCCGCGCACGCCGAGGACGCCGCGCTGGTCGTGGCGGGCCGCGTGCTGGAGCTGGCGTGATCGACGGGATCCGGCTCGCGGTCAGCCTGCTGACGGTCGTCCCGGTGCCGGTGGGCGCGGTGGACCGGCGCGCGGCCCGGTGGGCGATGCTGCTGGCCCCGGCGGTCGGGCTGCTCGTGGGGGGCGCCGCCGCGCTGGTGCTGCTCGCGGCGGGCGCGCTCGGCCTGCCGGGGACGCTCGGGGCGGTCCTCGCGGTCGGGTCGTCGGCCGCCCTCACCCGCGCGCTGCACCTGGACGGGCTCGCCGACCTCGCCGACGGCCTCGGCAGCCGGAAGCCCGCCGCCGGCGCCCTGGCGATCATGAAGCGATCCGACATCGGGCCGTTCGGCGTCGTGACGCTGCTGCTGGTGCTGCTCGTCCAGGTCGCGGCGGTCGCGGGGGCGCCGCATCCGGCGCTCGCGGTGCTCGTCGCGGCGGCCGCCGGGCGGCTCGCGCTGCCGTGGGCGTGCCGGGCGGGCGTGCCGTCCGCGCGGTCCGGCGGCCTCGGCGACCTGGTCGCCGGCACCGTCCCGACCGCGGGCGCGGCCGCCGCGACGGCGGCGGTCCTCGCCTTCGGCGCCGTCGCGGGCGTGCCGGGCGTCCTCGCCGTCGCGGCGGGTCTGGCGGCGGCTCTGGCGATGCTCGCGCACGCGCGCCGCCGCCTCGGCGGCATCACCGGCGACGTCCTCGGCGCGCTGGTGGAGATCGCCGCCACGGCCGCGCTCGTCGTGCTCAGCGCGCGGTGAGCGGGGTGCTCAGCGCGCGCTGAGCGGGGCGCTCAGCGCGCGCTGAGCGGGGCGCTCGGCGCGCGGTGAGAGGGGCGCTCGGCGCGCGGTGGGCCCCGTGACCAGCCCCGGCGGCGCGCGGGCCGAAGGCAATGCTTGATCCAAAAGGGCGAAACCGGTCACCGGGAGGACTAACATCGAGGAACGTGACGACCATCAGCCTTGACAGCGCAGTCCCGGCCGGCCTCGACGCCGACGCCATCGTGATCGGGGTCGTCCCCGGCCCGGAGGGCGCCGTGCCCGCCGCGGGCGCGGACGGCGTCGACCAGGCCCTCGGCGGCACCCTCGCCGCCTCGCTCGCCGCGCTCGGCGCCACCGGCAAGGCCGGCGAGGTCGTCAAGCTGCCCACCCTCGGCGCGCTCCCCGCCAAGGTCGTCGTCGCCGCCGGCCTCGGCGCCGAGCCGGGCGCCGAGGAGCTGCGCCGCGCCGCCGGCGCCGCCCTGCGCGCCCTCGCCGGCACCGGCCGCGCCGTCGTCGCGCTGCCGATCGCCGACGCGGCCGACACCGAGGCCGTCGCCCTCGGCGCGCTGCTCGGCAACTACGCCTTCGACACCTACCGCACCGGCGAGCGCAAGGGCCTCGTCGAGGAGATCACGCTCACCGGCGCGGACGGCCACGACGCCGCCGTCGAGCGGGCCGGCGTCCTCGCCCGCGCGGTCGTCCTCGTCCGCGACCTGGTCAACACCCCGCCCTCCGACCTCACCCCCGAGGACTTCGCCGGCGTCGCCGAGCGCGTCGCGGGCGAGTCCGGCCTCGCCGTGGAGATCCTGGACGAGAAGGCGCTCGTCGAGGGCGGCTACGGCGGCATCGCCGGCGTCGGCCAGGGCTCGGCGAACCCGCCGCGGCTCGTCCGCCTCGCCTACACCCACCCCGAGGCCGCCAGGACCCTCGCGCTGGTCGGCAAGGGCATCACCTTCGACTCCGGCGGCCTGTCGCTGAAGCCCGCCGACTCCATGGACTGGATGAAGTCCGACATGGGCGGCGCCGCCGCCGTCCTCGGCGCGCTCGCCGCCATCGCCGCGATCGGCCCGAAGGTCAACGTCGTCGGCTACCTGGCGATGGCCGAGAACATGCCGAGCGGCTCGGCCCAGCGCCCCTCCGACGTGCTGCGCATCTACGGCGGGAAGACCGTCGAGGTCCTCAACACCGACGCCGAGGGCCGCCTCGTCATGGCCGACGCCCTGGTCCGCGCCGGCGAGGACGACCCCGACCTCATCGTGGACGTGGCGACGCTCACCGGCGCCCAGCTCGTCGCGCTCGGCACCCGCACCACCGGCGTCATGGCCAACGGCGACGAGGTCCGCGAGAAGGTCGTCGCCGCCGCGCTGCGCGCCGGCGAGGCGTCCTGGGGCATGCCGCTGCCCGAGGAGCTGCGCAAGGGCCTGGACTCGGCCGTCGCCGACATCGCCAACATCTCCGGCGAGCGCTGGGGCGGCATGCTCGTCGCCGGCGTGTTCCTGAAGGAGTTCGTGCCGGCCGGCGTCCGCTGGGCGCACCTGGACATCGCGGGCCCCTCCTTCCACAAGGGCGAGCCCTACGGCTACACCCCGAAGGGCGGGACCGGGGCCGCGACGCGTACGTTGGTGCAGATCGCGGAGGACGTCGCCGCCGGCGTCCTCTGACGCCGGCCGGCCGGTCCGGCCGCCCCCGCGGCGGCCGGGTCAGGCCGCACCGGTGCCGCGGGTTCGGTGCGGCGGGGGGCGGCGGCCGAATAGATTTGTGCCGGGGCGGGCGACGGGGCCCGTCCCATGGGAGGAGCGTCCAGTGGCCAACAGCGGCCCTTACGACATCGTCGTCCTCGGCGGCGGCAGCGGCGGGTACGCCTGCGCGCTGCGGGCGTCCGAGCTGGGCAGGCGCGTCGCCCTCGTCGAGGGCGCCGAGCTCGGCGGCACCTGCCTGAACCGCGGCTGCATCCCCACCAAGGCGCTCCTGCACGCCGCCGAGATCGCCGACCAGACCCGCGACGCCGCCCGGTACGGGATCCGGGCGTCCTTCGAGGGCGTCGACATCGCCGGCGTCAACGCCTACAAGGACGGCATCGTCGCCGGCACCGTCAAGGGCCTCACCGGGCTGATCAAGTCCCGGGGCATCGAGGTCGTGGCGGGCTGGGGCCGCCTCGCCGGCCCGACGACCGTGCGGGTCGCCGGCGCCGACGGGTCCGAGCGCATCCTGGAGGGGCAGCACATCGTGCTCGCCACCGGGTCGCGGCCGAAGTCCCTGCCCGGCCTGGACATCGACGGCGAGCGCGTCCTGTCCAGCGACCACGCGCTCCGCCTCGACCGCGTCCCCGCCTCGGTCGTCATCCTCGGCGGCGGCGTCATCGGCGTGGAGTTCGCCAGCGTCTGGCGCTCCTTCGGCGCCGAGGTCACCATCGTCGAGGCCCTCCCCCGCCTGCTGCCGCTGGAGGAGGAGTCCAGCTCCAAGCGGCTGGAGCGCGCGTTCCGCAAGCGCGGCATCCGCTTCGAGCTCGGCACCCGCTTCCAGGGCGTCAAGACCACCCAGGGCGGCGTGTCGGTCACCCTGGCCGGCGCGGACGGCGCCACCCGCGACGTCGACGCCGAGCTGATGCTCGTCGCCGTCGGCCGCGGCCCCGTCTCCGACGACATCGGCCTGGACGCCGCCGGCGTCGCGACCGAGCGCGGGTACGTCACGGTCGACGAGCACTGCCGTACCAGCGTCCCCACCATCTCGGCGGTCGGCGACCTCATCGCGACCCCGCAGCTCGCCCACGCGGGCTTCGCCGAGGGCATCCTGGTGGCCGAGCGGCTCGGCGGGCTGGCCCCGCCGCCGATCGACTACGACGGGGTGCCGCGGATCACCTACTCCGACCCCGAGGTCGCCTCGGTGGGCCTCACCGCCCGGGCCGCCCGCGACCGGGGTTACGAGATCAACGAGGTCGCCTACGACCTGGCCGGCAACCCCAAGAGCAAGATCCTGGGGACGCAGGGCGAGATCAAGGTGATCGCCGCCGTGGACGGTCCCGTCCTCGGCGTCCACATGGTCGGTGCGCGTGTCGGCGAGCTCATCGCCGAGGGACAGCTCATCTACAACTGGGAGGCTCTGCCGGACGAGGTCGCCCGGCTGATCCATCCCCACCCGACCCAGTCCGAAGCGGTCGGCGAAGCCCACCTGGCCCTCGCCGGCAAGCCACTGCACGTGCACGGCTGAACCACGGCCGCACGTTTCATCGTTAGAAGGAGTCGCGAGAGACATGCCGGTCTCCGTCACCATGCCCCAGCTCGGCGAGAGCGTCACCGAGGGCACCGTCACCCGCTGGCTGAAGAAGGAGGGCGAGCGCGTCGAGACCGACGAGCCGCTCCTGGAGGTGTCGACCGACAAGGTCGACACCGAGATCCCCTCCCCGGCCTCGGGCATCCTCACCAGCATCACCGTCGCCGAGGACGAGACCGTCGAGGTCGGTGCGGAGCTGGCCGTCATCGGCGACGAGGGCGACGCCCCCGCGCCGCAGCAGGACGACGAGCCCGCCCAGCAGGAGGAGCCCGCCGCCGAGCAGGAGCGGGAGGAGGCCCCCGAGCAGGAGGAGGCCCCCGCCGCCCCCGCCGCGCAGCAGGGCCCGCCGCCCTCGGCGTGGCCGCCGCCCGCCCAGCAGCAGCAGTCGCAGCCGCAGCAGCCGGCGCCCCAGCCGGCGCCCGCCGAGCAGCAGCCCGCCGCCCAGCCGCAGCAGGAGCAGCAGGAGTCCGCTCCCTCCGGCGACGGCCCGTACGTGACGCCGCTCGTCCGCAAGCTCGCCGGCGAGCACAACGTCGACCTCACCTCGATCGAGGGCACCGGCGTTGGCGGCCGCATCCGCAAGCAGGACGTCCTGGAGGCCGCCCGCGCCCAGCAGCAGGCCGCGCAGGCGCCCGCCGCCCCGGCGCAGGCCCCCGCGGCCGCCCCGGCGGCGCAGGCCCCGGCCCCGTCCGCCCCGCGGCACGCGGCGCCGGCCCCGGCGGGCGCGCCCGCCGAGCAGCTCGCGCTGCGCGGCAAGACCGAGAAGATGACCCGCATCCGGCAGACCATCGCCCGCCGCATGGTCGAGTCGCTGCAGGTCTCGGCGCAGCTCACCACGGTCGTCGAGGTCGACATCACCAAGGTCGCCCGGCTGCGCGACCGCGCCAAGGCCGACTTCCAGGCCCGCGAGGGCGTGAAGCTGTCCTTCATGCCGTTCTTCGCGCAGGCCGCGATCGAGGCGCTGAAGGCGCACCCGAAGCTGAACGCGGTCATCGACACCGAGAACAACGAGGTCACCTACCACGACGTGGAGAACCTCGGCATCGCGGTGGACGTGCCCGAGCGCGGCCTCATGGTCCCGGTCATCCACAACGCCGGCCAGCTCAACCTGGGCGGCCTCGCCCAGCGCATCGCCGACGTCGCCGACCGGACCCGCACCAACAAGGTCAGCCCGGACGAGCTGTCCGGCGGCACCTTCACGCTGACCAACACCGGCAGCCGCGGCGCCCTGTTCGACACCCCGATCCTCAACCAGCCGCAGGTCGGCATGCTCGGCACCGGCGCCGTCGTCAAGCGCCCCGCCGTCATCGACGACCCCGAGCTCGGCGAGGTCATCGCGGTCCGGTCCATGGTCTACCTCGCGCTGACCTACGACCACCGCCTGATCGACGGCGCGGACGCCGCCCGCTTCCTCGCCACGATCAAGCACCGGCTGGAAGAGGGCAACTTCGAGGCCGAGCTCGGTCTCTGAGCCCGCCGAGCCGGCGCGAAGGCCCCGCCCTTTCGGGCGGGGCCTTCCCCGTCGCGGGTCCGGGTCTCCTCTTCGGCGGCGCGGCGGCGTACGCTGGCGGCAAGGCGGTCGCGTGCACGCCCCCGTCCCTCCCGGCTCCGGCCGGCGACCGCGCGCGTCCGCGGTGGGTGATCGCCCCGGACCCGGTGGCTCCTGCGTCCCTCGATCCGGCGGGCCGAACCCTCATGCGCGACCTTCCTCTCCCTGCCGACGGGGCCGACGACCGCGCCCTCGCCCCCGACGGCGTCGTACCGATCTCCCTGACCGCCGACCAGCGCACCGTGCTCGAACGGGCCGCGGCCCTCGCGGACGTCAGCATGCAGTGCTACCTCGAACGGTCCGCGCTCGACCGCGCCCGCCGGGACCTGGCGGCCGCCTCCGGCGAGGCCCCCTCCCGCGACGGCCACCTGACCGGCGCGCTGTCCTGGCGCTGGATCCTGGACGGGCCGGAGCGGGCGCGCTACCCCTCCGAGGCGCGGCGGCTGGTCCGCGCGGCGCTGCGCGCGCGGGCCCCGGCCCTGCGCGACGACGCGAGCGCGGTGCTGGTCAGCGAGCTGGTCGGCAACGCCGTCCAGCACGGCGGGCCCGGCCCCGTCACCCTGCAGATGGCGCTGGACGGCGTCGACCTGGTGTGCGGGGTCGGCGACCGCGGCACGGCCCCGCCCATCCCGGTCCGGCCCGGCCTCGGCGACGAGAACGGGCGCGGCCTGCTCCTGCTGCTCGGGCTGTCCGACGCGTGCGGCTGGTACCCGACGCCGGCCGGCAAGACCGTCTGGTTCAGCCGGCGCCTGTTGAGGGACGGCTTCCCGGCGGGCGAGCGCGCCGGCTCCCTCCTGCCCCGCTGGTCCCACCCCTTCCTGCACGGCGGCAACGACGCGTGGTCCCCGACCCGGGAGCCCTGACGGCTCCGGGCGCGGGGCGGCCGCCCGGCATCGCGCGCCCTCGGGCATACGGTGGGTGGCGGCGCTTCTAGGTGGCGGGGGGGACGCTCGGATGATCAGCGATGACGGGGACCGGGTCTGGCGGCTGATCTCCGCCAGCGCCCGGGACCGGGGCGAGCCGATGTCGGCGTGGGACGTCTGCGCGGTCTGCGCGCGGGGGCTGCCGGCGGGCGGGGCGGGCGTGTCGCTGCTCGCCGGCGACCGGCTGGAGCCGACGCACGCCTTCGGCGCGCTCGGCCGCGGCCTGCTGGACGCCTCGATGGTCAGCGGCGACGGGCCCTGCGTGGAGGCCGTCCGCACCGGCGTCCCGGTGCTGGCGGCCGACCTGGACGGCCGCGCGGCCGGGGGCCGCTGGCCGCTGTTCAGCGCGCTCGCCCAGGCCGCCCGGGTCGCGGCGGTCTTCGCCTTCCCGCTGGTGAGCGGCCGGTCCCGGGTCGGCGTCCTGACGGCCTGCCGCGACCGGCCGGGCGGCCTCGGCGCCGCCGGGTACCGCGACGGGCTGCTCCTCGCCGACGCCGCGGTGGCGCTGCTGCTGCGGGAGCAGGAGGAGGCGGCGGCCGACCCGGCGGCGCCGGCCGACTGGCTGGCGCTCGGCGCCGAGATCCACCAGGCGGCCGGGATGGTCTCGGTGCAGCTCGACTGCACCGTCGAGGACGCCCTCGCCCGGCTGCGCGCCCACGCCTTCGCCAACGACCTGACGGTGAGCCGGGCGGCGCTGCTGGTCGTGGAGCGCGCCCTCCGCTTCTCCCCCGACCGGCGGCCCGGCGGCCCGTGAGCGCCCGCGGGACGGCACCGCGAGCGTAGGGTGAGGGGATGGCGAGGACCCCGGCTCGAGAGCCGGACCGACGGGTGGCGGCGGCTTTCATCGCGCTGGCGGACACCCTGGTCACCGACTTCGACGTCATCGAGTTCCTCCAGCAGATGGCCGAGCGGAGCGTCGACCTGCTCGGCATCGACGCCGCGGGCCTGCTCGTGACCGATCAGAACGGCCGGCTCCGCCTCGTGGCCACCTCCAACGACCAGACGCGGATGCTGGAGCTGTTCCAGCTGCAGAACCGGCAGGGCCCCTGCCTGGACGCCTTCACCACCGGCCGGGCGGTGCACTGCGCCGACCTCGGCGACCCGGCGGAGGCCGCGGCGTGGCCGCTGTTCGCCGCCCGCGCCGGGGACAGCGGGTTCGCCGCGGTCAGCGCGCTGCCGATGCGCCTGCGCGACCAGGTGATCGGCGCGCTGAACCTGTTCCGCAACGACTCCGGGCCGCTCGCCGAGGACACCGTCCGGCTCGGCCAGGCGATGGCCGACATCGCCACCATCGGGCTGCTGCAGGAGCGCACCATCCGCCACGGCCAGGTCCTCACCGACCAGCTGCAGACGGCCCTGACCAGCCGCGTGGTGATCGAGCAGGCCAAGGGGGTGCTGGCCGAGCGCCACGGCTGGACGATGGACCAGGCCTTCACCGCCCTGCGCGGCCACGCCCGCGACAACGGCCGGCCGCTCACCGCGCTGGCCCAGACGGTCGTCTCGCGTGGACTGGGCGAGGCCGAGAGCGCCGCGCTCGCCGGGCGCGTCCCGCGGTCCCCGCAGGCGGACCGCTAGCCGGCGCGCCCCCGGAACCGCGCGCGAAGCCCGCCGAAATGGGGGAACGGGTGACCTCCTGCGCACAGAGCGGGTACTTTCTGTACACGGGCGTTCGCCTTAGGTGGTCATCTCCGCCGCCGGCGGCGCCCCACCGAGAGATCTTGCGTGACGCCCAGACCTCGCGCCGCGTCGGATCCGGCTCGGCCCGCCGTGCCCGCACCGTCTCCGCGGCACGGGACCGGCGGCCGGTGACCCGACCGATCACCAGCGTGAGGACCCGCCTCATGGAAACGCTCCACCTGTCCGCCCGCCGGACCGCGGACACCGCGGTCCTCTCGGTGGCCGGCGAACTGGACATGGCCACCGCGCCGCACCTGCTGGCGCGCGTCGACGGCACGCTCGCCGACGGCCGGCTCCCCCGCGTCCTGGTCCTGGACGTCGGGGCGACGGTGTTCATCGACGCCGCCGGCCTCGGGGCGCTGCTCGCCGCGCAGCGCGCGGCGCGCCGCCTCGACGTCCCCCTGCGGCTGTCAGGGGCGTCGGAGGCGGTGGACCGGCTGCTGTCGATCACCCGCACGCGCCACTGCTTCACCTACGCGGAGGCGGACGGCGACGCCCCCGGCGCTCAGCCGGACCGGCGGTCGGAGACGGCGTAGGCCGTCCCGGCCGACAGGGCCGCCGCGCCGAGCACGGCGGGCCAGGCGCCGACCTTCTTCGCCAGCGGGTGCGACCCGCCGAAACCCGCCAGGTAGACGGTGAGCAGCCCCGCGGCGCCCGCCGGGCCGCTCGTGCGGGCCCACTCGCGGGCGCACCAGGCGCCGGCCGCGGCGAGGACGGCGCCGCCGAGCTCGCGGCGGCGGGTGAAGCGGGCGGCGGCGTACCCGCCGACCAGGCCGGACGCGGCGACGGCCGCGGTGGGGATCCTCATGGACGCATCTCCTGAGAGGCGGTGGACGTGCGGTGGGCGCGCGGCGGCGCGCCGTCCGCGCCCCGCCCCCCGATCCTACGGACCGGCCCGCCGGCCGCCGCGCCGGGACGCCCGGGGCCGCGCGGTGACGGGGGAGCACCGTAGGGTGACGGTATGAAGGTGACGGTGACGGGCTCCACGGGACTGATCGGGACGGCCCTCGTCCGCTCCCTGCTGGCCGACGGGCACGAGGTGGTCCGGCTGGTGCGCCGCGCCCCCGCGGCGCCCGACGAGGCCCGCTGGGACCCGGCCGCGGGGCACGTGGACGCCGCCGCGATGAAGGGCGCCGACGCGGTCGTCCACCTCGCCGGCGCCGGCGTCGGCGACCGGCCCTGGACGGCCGCCTACAAGCGCCGCATCCGCGACAGCCGCATCGACGGCACCCGCACCATCGCCGCGGCGCTGGCGGCGTGCCCGAGCGGCCCGCGGATCCTCGTCTCCGGCTCGGCGGTCGGCTACTACGGCGACACCGGCGGCCGCGAGGTCGACGAGTCCTCCCCCGCCGGCGCGGGCTTCCTCGCCGCCCTCACCCGCGACTGGGAGGACGCCGCCCGGCCCGCCGCCGACAGCGGCGTCCGCGTCGTGCACCCGCGCACCGGCATCGTCCTGGACGCCCAGGGCGGCCAGCTCGGCAGGACGCTGCCGCTGTTCCGGCTGGGCGCCGGGGGGCGCCTCGGCGACGGCCGCCAGTGGATGAGCTGGATCACCCTGGACGACGAGGTCCGGGCGCTCCGCTTCCTCATCGACGGCGACCTCTCCGGCCCGGTCGACCTCACCGCCCCGAACCCGGTCACCAACGCCGAGTACACCAGGGCCCTCGGCGAGGTGCTCGGCCGCCCGACGGCGCTGCCGGTGCCGGCGTTCCTGCTCCGCGCGGCGCTCCGCGACTTCGCCGACGAGGGGCCGCTCGTCAGCCAGCGCGTCCTGCCGGCACGGCTCCTCGACGCGGGCTTCACCTTCCGCCACACCGGGATCGGCGAGGCGCTGCGCGCCGTCTTCGGCCGCTGACGCCGCGCGGCCGGGGCGGGCCGCGCGGCCGATGCCAAGAATCGCCAAAATCGCGCCCGCCCGGCGGCCCGGCCCGTAGCGTGACCTGCACAGGACCTGGAAGTGGGAGATCTCATGAGCACCGACGGGCAGCCGCACATCCTCGCCATCGGCGGGGGCAGCTTCATCTCCGATCGGCGGGACGTGCGCGAGCCGTCGCCGCTGATCCGCTACGCGGTGGACCTCACCGGCCAGGACCGGCCGCGCGTCTGCTTCCTCACCACCGCCGTCGGCGACGCCCCCGACTACCTGGCCTACTTCTACGCCGGCTTCGCCAAGCTGGACGCCGACGTCAGCCACCTCGCCGTCTACCCGATGCCGAACGTCGACGACATCCGCGAGCACCTGCTCGCCCAGGACCTCGTCTACGTGTCCGGCGGCAGCGTCGCGAACCTGCTGGCGCTCTGGCGGGTCCACGGCATCGGCGACGTCATGCGCGAGGCGTGGGAGGCGGGCGTGGTCCTGTCGGGGCAGAGCGCGGGCGCGCTCTGCTGGCACGTCGGCGGCAACACCGACTCCTACGGCCCGGCGCTGCGGCCCCTCACCGACGGGCTCGCGTTCCTGCCCTACTCGTGCGGGGTGCACTACGACTCCGACCCGCAGCGCCGCGAGCTGCTGCACGCCTCGGTCGGCGACGGCACCCTGCCGCGGGGCTACGCCGCCGACGAGTCGGTCGCGCTGCACTACGTCGGCACCGAGTTCGTCCAGGCCGTGTCGTTCCGCGAGGGCGCCGGGGCGTACCTGGTCGAACCGGACGGGTCGGGCGGCGCCAAGGAGACCCGGATCGAGCCGCGGCTGCTGACCGCCCCCTGACCGGGGGCCGTAGGCTGGGCGCCGTGAGCGACGTGGACACAATCGAGGCGGGCACGCGCGAGCTGGTCGTCGTGCACGCGGGGTTCGGCACCGCGGCGGTGCCCTACGAGGCGGGCTGGGACCTGCAGCGGCGCACCCAGGAGCGCCGCATCGCCGACGAGATCGGCGACACCGTCCTGCTCCTCGAGCATCGGCCGGTCTACACAGCGGGCAAGCGCACCGAGCCGCTCGACCGGCCGGTCGGCGACCCGGGCGCGCCGGTCGTCGAGGTCGACCGCGGCGGGAAGATCACCTGGCACGGGCCGGGGCAGCTCACCGGCTACCCCATCGTCAAGCTCGCCGGCTCGACCGGCGGCGTGGCGTTCGTCCGGCTGCTGGAGCGGATGATGATGGACGTCTGCGCCGAGTTCGGCCTGGAGACCAAGTTCGTCGACGGCCGGAGCGGCCTCTGGGTGCCCGGCGCCCCCGACCGCAAGCTCGGCTCGATCGGCCTGCGGGTCCGCCGGAACGTGACGATGCACGGCTTCCAGCTCAACTGCGACTGCGACATGTCATGGTTCGACCGGATCATCCCGTGCGGGATCCGGGACGCCGGGTCGACGAGCCTGTCGCAGGAGCTCGGCCGGCCCGTCCCCGTCGCCGAGGTGGTGCCGCTCGTCGAGCGGCACCTCGCCGAGCGGCTCGGCGTGCCCGGCGTCCTGCACCGCACCGTCGCCCAGCTCGCCTGACCGCGCCGCCGGCGAGTCGCGCGGGAACCTCGGCCGTCACGCGAGTGCGCTACCTGACCGGTGGGGCGATGCCGCAGGCGAGTCCCCGCCGGTCAGATCGCGAAGCGATGTCGCACTCGCCCCAGGCGCGGCCGAGTGCGAGCCGCCAGGCGAGTGCTCGGGCCGGGGCTGCGCTCAACTGGGGATCATGGCCTTGTAGACGGTGCGGCCCTCGGCGGCGGCGTCCTGGTAGAAGCGGCCGAGCGCGCCGTAGGCGGGCCGCAGGACCCGGTCGCGGACGCCGGGGTCCATGCGGTCCGCGTCCTGGACGCCCGCCCCGGCCATCGCGGCGAGGTCGAAGCGGCCGGCGACGGCGTCGAAGGGCGTGGCCGCCAGGTGGTCGGCGGCGGTCTTGACCCGGCCCGCGTCCAGGTAGATCACGTCCAGGCCGAGCTCGGCGGCGCCGTCCTCGGTGAGCAGCCGGCCGCCGCACACCACGTCGGCCTCGGGCTGGCGGCCGTCCCAGGCGTCCCCGGTGATCAGGTAGTGCAGCGCCTGCCAGGCGCCGCCGAGGTCCAGGACGGGCCGGCCGGCCCGCCAGTCCGGCGTACCGAACAGGCCGCGGGCGATCCGGGCCGGGTCCTGCCCGCCCGCCGGCGCCATCAGGTACGACATTGCCAGACCCACGGTGGTCCTCCTGCTGAACTTGCTGCTCGCAACGACAGGGAGTCACCCTAGGAGAGATCAACCGCTACGCACGGTGGAACGGCCGAACCGCCTCCGTTTCGTCACCGAATCGTCCTCCGTGGGCCGCGCGGTCCGCCGATGTGCCGAGCCGGGTGATCCGGACGTAGGCTGGCGTCCGTGACGACGGCGACACCCGAGGGGCGCAAGCTCCTCCGCATCGAGGTCCGCAACAGCCGGACGCCCATCGAGCGCAAGCCCGACTGGATCAAGACACGGCTGAAGATGGGGCCGCAGTACCGCGAGCTGACCTCGCTGGTGAAGTCCGAGGGCCTGCACACGGTGTGCCAGGAGGCGGGCTGCCCCAACATCTACGAGTGCTGGGAGGACCGCGAGGCCACCTTCCTCATCGGCGGCGACCAGTGCACCCGGCGCTGCGACTTCTGCCAGATCGACACCGGCAAGCCCGCCGAGTTCGACCGCGACGAGCCGCGCCGCGTCGCCGAGTCCGTCGCCTCCATGGGGCTGAAGTACGCCACCGTCACCGGTGTGGCCCGCGACGACCTGCCCGACGGCGGGGCCTGGCTGTACGCCGAGACGGTGCGGCGGATCCACGCGGCGGTCCCCGGCTGCGGGGTCGAGCTGCTGATCCCCGACTTCAACGCCGTCCCCGAGCAGCTCGCCGAGGTGTTCGCGTCCCGGCCCGAGGTGCTCGCGCACAACGTGGAGACCGTCCCGCGGATCTTCAAGCGGATCCGGCCGGCGTTCCGCTACGAGCGCTCCCTGGACGTGATCACGCAGGCCCGCGCGGCCGGCCTGGTCACCAAGTCCAACCTGATCCTCGGCATGGGCGAGACGCGCGCGGAGGTCGCGCAGGCGCTGCGCGACCTGCACGCGGCGGGCTGCGAGCTGATCACCGTCACCCAGTACCTGCGGCCGACGCCCCGCCACCACCCGGTGGAGCGGTGGGTGAAGCCCGAGGAGTTCGTGGAGCTGGCGGCCGAGGCCGAGGAGATCGGCTTCGCGGGCGTCATGTCGGGCCCGCTCGTGCGCTCCAGCTACCGGGCCGGGCGGCTCTACCGGCAGGCCGTGGACGCCCGCCGGGGCTGACCCGCGCGGCCCGCCGGGGCCGGCCGGAACGGTCCGCCGGGGGTGACCGACGGACGGGTGACACCCGACTATCCTTGGCAACATGTCGAAAAAGCCCACGGACGGGGCCCAGGAGCGTCCGGGCCGCCTCAAGCAGATCCGCATGGTCGCGCAGGTCCTCAAGCAGGCGGACCCGAAGGCCCTGCCGATCGTCTTCGCCGCCGCGCTCGGTTCCCTGGTCGTCGTCATCCTCATCGGGCTGCTGATCGACCAGCTGTGGTTCTTCATCCCCCTCGGCATCCTGGTCGCGATCGCGGTGGGCATGATCACCTTCGGGCAGCTGGCGCAGCGCGCCCAGTACAAGGTGATCGCCGGGCAGCCGGGCGCCGCCGCGGCGATCATGAAGAACACGCGGGGCGGCTGGACGGTCACCGAGGCCGTCGCCGGCAACCGCAACCTCGACATGGTGCACCGCGCGGTCGGGCGCCCCGGCGTCGTCCTCGTCTCCGAGGGGCCGAGCAGCCGGGTCGGGCCGCTGCTCGGCGCGGAGAAGAAGCGGATCTCCCGCGCCGCGCAGCAGGTGCCGATCTACGACGTGCAGGTCGGCACCGAGGAGGGCCAGGTGCCCGTCGACAAGCTGCAGCGGCACCTGATGAAGCTGCCGCGCAACCTGACCAAGGCGCAGGTGTCGGAGCTGAACGGCCGCCTCCAGGCGCTCCCGCGCAACATGCAGATGCCGAAGGGCCCGATGCCGCGCGGCGCTCGGATGCCGAAGGGCCCGAAGCCGAAGACCCGCTAGGGCGCTCCGCGCCCGCACACGCGCGAAGGGCGCCTCCCCGCGCGGGGAGGCGCCCTTCGCGCGTGTGCGGGCGCGTGCGGGCGGCGTCAGCGGTTGACGACGACGGTGTCGGCGGCGCGGTCGTGCAGGCCGCGGTAGTCCCGGTCCCAGATCATCGCGGGGACGACGAGGACGAGCAGCACGGCGCGCACCAGCGCCCAGACCGGCCCGACGGGGCCGCCGCCGAGGCGCGCGACGCGGATGCCGGTGACGCCCTTGCCGATGGTGACACCGGCCGTCCCGACGAGGATCCACGACATCAGCGCGAACACCGCCAGCGTCGTCAGGCTGCGCTGGGAGGGCGTCCAGTCGAGCACCCGGGTCAGCAGCGTGGAGATGAGCAGCGCGATGACCCAGTCGATGAACAGCGCGCCGAGGCGCCGCCCGTAGCCGGCGGCGGACCCGCTGCCCTCGGCGGGCAGCCCGAGCCGCTCGCCGGGCCTGCCGAGGTCGACCCCGGCCGAGCGGGCGCCGCCCAGCCATGTCTGCGTCCACCGCTGGCCGCCCGGCCCGCCCTGCTTTCCGCTGCTCATGCGCATACGTTATCCGCTGCGCGGGTAGGGGTGTCCGTCGTGGTCTCCCCCGCCGCCCGGCCGGGTGTGAGCGACGCCACGACGTGATTCGTAACACAGGCGAAACATATGGGACACGGTCGGGAAACCGCCCCTCCATAGCCTGCCCCGAAGCCCACGAAGCGCCCCGAGGAGGCTGGATGTTCAGCAGCGCCGATGAGGTCCTGCGCTACATCGAGAACGAGAACGTCCGATTCGTCGACTGCCGGTTCGTCGACCTGCCCGGCAAGATGCAGCACTTCACCTTCCCGGTGGAGAGCTTCGGTGAGAACGTCTTCACCGACGGGCTCATGTTCGACGGGTCGTCGGTCCGCGGATTCCAGGAGATCCACGAGTCGGACATGCTGCTGCTGCCCGACCCCGCCACCGCGGTCCTGGACCCGTTCCGCCAGCACAAGACCCTGAACCTGAACTTCTTCGTGCACGACCCGCTGACCGGCGAGCCCTACAGCCGCGATCCCCGCAACGTCGCCCGCAAGGCCCAGGACTACCTGCGCGGCACCGGCATCGCCGACACCGCCTACTGCGGGCCCGAGGCCGAGTTCTACATCTTCGACGACGTGCGGTTCGAGACCAAGCAGAACGCCGGCTACTACTTCCTCGACTCGATCGAGGGCGCGTGGAACACCGGCCGCGAGGAGGAGGGCGGCAACCTCGGCGCCAAGCCCCCCTACAAGGGCGGCTACTTCCCCGTCCCCCCGATGGACCACTACACCGACCTGCGCTCGGAGATGGTGGCCCAGCTCCTCGGCGTCGGCATCCACGTGGAGATGCAGCACCACGAGGTCGGCACCGCCGGCCAGTCGGAGATCGACTTCCGCTTCGACACGCTGCTGAAGACCGCCGACAACCTGATGCTCTACAAGTACGTCGTGAAGAGCGTCGCGCGCGCCGCGGGCAAGTCGGTGACGTTCATGCCGAAGCCCATCTTCGGCGACAACGGCTCGGGCATGCACGTCCACCAGTCGCTGTGGAAGGACGGCTCGCCGCTGTTCTACGACGAGGTCGGCTACGCCGGGCTGTCGGACAACGCCCGCTACTACATCGGCGGCCTGCTGAAGCACGCCCCGTCGCTGCTGGCGTTCACCAACCCGACGGTGAACTCCTACCACCGCCTCGTCCCCGGCTACGAGGCGCCGGTGAACCTGGTCTACTCGCAGCGCAACCGGTCGGCGTGCATCCGCATCCCGATCACCGGTTCCAACCCCAAGGCCAAGCGCGTCGAGTTCCGCGTCCCGGACCCGTCCTGCAACCCCTACCTCGCCTTCTCGGCGATGCTGATGGCGGGCCTGGACGGCATCAAGAACAAGATCGAGCCGGCCGAGCCGGTCGACAAGGATCTCTACGAGCTGCCGCCCGAGGAGGCCCGCGCCATCCCGCAGGTCCCCGGCTCGCTGGAGGCGGTGCTGGACGCCCTGGAGGCCGACCACGACTTCCTGCTGGAGGGCGGTGTCTTCACGCCGGACCTCATCGAGACCTGGATCTCGATGAAGCGCGAGTTCGAGATCGACCCGATCCGCCTCCGCCCCCACCCGCACGAGTTCGAGCTCTACTACGACATCTAGGCCCCTGCCGCGGCCCCGACGAGGCCCCGCCCGCCCCGTGCGCGCGGGGCCTCGTCACGCCCGCCCGAAGCGGCGGCGGTAGGCGGTGGGGGTGAGGCCGGTCGCGCGGCGCAGCACCGCGCGCAGGTTGGCGGCGGTGCCGAGGCCGCTGCGGCGGGCGACGACCTCCAGGCGCGGCTCGCCGCGCTCGATGAGGCGGCAGGCCAGCGCCGCGCGCTCGCCGGTCAGCCAGGCGAGGGGCGTCGTGCCGAGCTCGGCGCGGAAGCGGCGGTGCAGGGTGGCGGGGCTGACGGCCGCGCGGGCGGCGAGGTCCGCGACCGTCAGCGGCTCGTCCAGGCGCTCCAGCGCCCAGGCGAGGACGGGCGCCAGGGACGCGTCGGGGACGGCGGGCACCGGCCGCTCCACGAACTGGCGCTGGCCGCCGTCGCGGTGCGCGGCGAACACCAGGCGGCGGCTCACCGAGGCGGCGATCTCGGCGCCGTGGTCGCGGCGCACCAGGTGCAGCCCGAGGTCCAGCGCGGCGGCGCTGCCGGCGGCGGTGAGGATGTCGCCGTCGTCGACGAACAGCACGTCCGCCCGCATCTCGACCTGCGGGAAGCGGGCCCGGAACTCGTCCGCCCACTGCCAGTGCGCGGTGGCGGGGCGGCCGTCCAGGACGCCCGCCTCCGCCAGCGTGAACGCGCCGCTGCAGAAGCCGACGAGCCGCGCCCCGCGCGCGTGCGCCCGCCGGACCGCGTCCAGCACCGCCGGACGCCGCGGCACCCGCACGTCGGGGCGGTTCGGCACGATCAGCGTGTCCGCTGAATCGGCCGCCTCCAGGCCCGCGACGCCCGTCAGGGTGTAGAAGCCGTCCCGCATGAGCGTGCGGGGCTCGGGCGAGCAGAGCCGGAAGTCGTACAGGTGGCCGCCGACCTCGGGGCGGTGCAGCCCGAACACCTCGGTCGCGCAGCCGAGTTCGAACGGGTTGGAGTTCTCGTCCACGATGACGACGACGCGGTGCGAGGATCCTTGCGGCATGTGCCATTCCTAGCACTCGCCGGACGGCCGCCGCCCCGCCAGGATCGGCCCGTGAACACCGAACCGATCGCTCTCGCCGACGCCCTGGCCTCCTTCGACGCCCTGTGGAGCCCGCGCATCGTCGCCCGCGTCAACGACTACGACGTCCGCGTCGCCAAGGTCGAGGGCGAGCACCTGTGGCACGCCCACGACACCACCGACGAGTTCTTCCTCGTCCTGTCGGGCGAGCTGCGCATCGCCCTCCGCGAGGACGCCGGCGAGCGCACCGTCCACCTGCCGCGCGGCGCCGTCTTCACCGTCCCGAAGGGCGTCGAGCACAAGCCGTCCGCCGCCCCGGGCACCACCCTGCTGCTGTTCGAGCCCACCGGCACCTCCACCGTCGGCGACCGCCACGCCCCCGTCCCCGCCCACGTCGACGCCACGACGGGCCACGCCCTCGAAGCCTGACTCAGGGGATGCCGGCCTCGGTGAGGATGGCGTGCACGGCCTCGGCGGGGAGGGCCGGGTTGCTCGCGGCGGCGCCCGCCAGGTCGGGATCGTGCAGGAGCTCCAGGATGCGCGGCTGCGGGAGGCGGGGGTCGGCGGCCATGGTGAGGCGGACCAGGTCGTCGGGGTCGGTCAGGAGGCGTTCGACGGTGGCCGGGGGGCAGCGCGGGTCGTGGACGATCAGCGTTCTCAGGAAGGGGTCGTCGGAGTCGGCCAGGCGGGACAGGGCCTCGCGGGGGAAGGCCGGGTGGTCCAGGAGCGTCCAGCGGGCGGGAAGCGGGGATTCGAGCAGGGTTCGCAGGAGGAGGTCGGCAGGGGCGTCCGGGTGGTGCTCGGCGAGCAGCGCGCGGACGACCGTGTCGGGGTCGCGGGCGAGCGTCTCGACGAGGTCGGGCGGCAAGCGGGGACTGCGGGCGGCGGCCTGGCGGAGGACGGGGTGCGCCGAAGTCGCGCAGCGGCGCAGGACGCCGGGGCCGGCCGTCCAGCGAGGCGGGTCGAGGACGGTGCCCGGCTCCACGGCGTAGTCGATCGCCGCGCGTTGCTCTTCGGTGAGTTCGGGGCGCAGTGACGCCGCCAGGCGGACGGCGGGGTCGGGGTCGCGGGACAGCTCGTCCGCCAGGTCGGCGGGCAGGTGCGGGTTGGCGGCGACGGCGGCGCGCAGGGACGGGTCGGGGCTGCGGGCCAGGCGGGTGGCGTCGGGGCGGTCGAGCGGGGCGTCCGCCGCGACCTCGGCGGCGCCGGGGCCGTCCAGGAGCGCCGCCGCCAAGGGCGGGCGCGTCCGGTAGCCCGCGCGAGCCGCCGCCTCGCGGACGTGCGGGGACGGGTCGGTGAGCAGAGCGTCGATGACGTCCTCCGGCGGGTCCTCCCACCAGGCGACGGCGATCGCGCGCACGTCGGGCTCCGGGTCGGTGACGAGGACGGCGCGGGCCTCGGCGGGCGTGCGGCGGCAGAGGGCCAGCTCCTCGCGCACCGCCGGATCGGGATCGCGGGCGAGCACGACGCACGTCCCAGCGGGCAGCGGCTCGAACGGGACCTCCGCGTGGAAGGGGTTCGGCCCGGCCGCGACGGCGGCGCGGACGGCCGCCGACGGGTCCGCGGCGAGAAGGGCGCGCCGCGCCGCCGGCACGTACCAGTTGTCGGCCAGCAGCAGACGGACGCCCGCGTCCGGATGGGACGCGGCGGCGGCGTGGACCTCCGCCGGCACCCCGGGACGCCACAGCAGCGCGCGCCGGACGTCGTCGTCGCCGGACGCCAGGATCCGCAGCAGGATCCCGGCCGGCGCGCCCGGGTTGCGCGCCAGCCCGTGGAGCCTCCACCGCGCGCCGGACATCCCGCCGACGCTACTCCGCGCCGGTGTGATCGGATCGAGGCGGGGAAGGGCACCGGCGCTGTCGTACTCCGGTGGCATCATGTGCTGCGGACGCGGGCGGGAGGGCACGGACGGCATGGCGCACGGCACCCTGACGGAGCGGAGCGGGCAGCGCAGGAGCCCCGGCGAGCTGCTGCGCGACGCGCACCGGCTGCTCGACGCCGCGCACGCCCTGCAGGCCGACCACCAGCGCGCGCGGGCCGGGGTGCACCGGGCGCTCGAACCGCTGCGCGACGAGCAGGCCCGCGAGCAGCTCACGGCGATCCCGCTCGGCCGGCTGAAGGACGTCACCGGCGGCCGCGTGCGGATCGCCGCCCTGGAGAAGGGCGGCTACACCAGCGTCCTCGACGTCCTCGACTCCTCCCCCTACAGGCTCCAGCTCCTGCCCGGCGTCGGCGCGCAGACCGCGCAGCAGATCCACAGCGCCGCCCGGCAGATCCACGAGGCGGCGCGCCGCGCCGCGACCGTCCGCGTCGACGTCGACCGCCGCGACGAGGTCGCCGACGGCCTGGTCGGCGCCCTCTACCCGCTCGTGCACGCCGGCAGCGACCTCGGCAAGGCGCGCCGCGCCGCCGACGGCTTCGACGAGACGCTGAGCCCGCTGCTCGCCGACGCGCGCCCCGCCCGCAACTGGTGGCGGCGCCTCATCGCGACGCGCGCGCAGCGCGACCGGGCCCGCGTCGCGCTCGGCCGGATCGCCGAGGTCATGGCGGCCGAGGACGCCCGCACGGCGCCGCTGCTGCTGAACCAGGCCTCCGCCGACCTGCTGCGCCCCGCCGCCCGCGACGAGGCGTGGATCGACTACGAGCTGCGCGCCGCCGAGTACCAGACGCTGCTCGCCGAGATCGCCTCGACCACGCCCGACCACGAGGCCGCCGAGGGGTTCCTGCCCGGCGACCTCGCCGCCAAGGTGAAGGCGCAGCCCCTCGACGACGAGCAGCTGCGGGTGTCGCTGCGCGGCTACCAGTCGTTCGGGGCGCGGTTCGCGCTCGCGCAGGAGCGCGTCGTCCTCGGCGACGAGATGGGCTTGGGGAAGACCGCCCAGGCGATCGCGGCGATCGCGCACCTGCGGGCGCGCGGCGCGACGCACTTCCTCGTCGTCTGCCCGGCGAGCGTGCTCATCAACTGGGTGCGGGAGGTGGAGGCGCACAGCGCCGTCCCGGTGAACGCGGTGCACGGCTCGGGGCGCGCGGGCGCGCTGCGCGAGTGGGCGGCCGACGGCGGCATCGCGGTGACGACGCTGGACAGCCTGCACACCTTCCGGGCGCCCGACGGCGTCGACGTCGCGATGCTCGTGGTGGACGAGGCGCACTACGTGAAGAACCCCGAGACGCGCCGGTCGGAGGCGGTCGCGGCGTGGTGCCGGCGGGTGCCGCGGGTGCTGTTCCTCACCGGCACGCCGATGGAGAACCGCGTCGAGGAGTTCCGGACACTGGTGCGCTACCTGCGGCCGGAGCTGCTGGCCGAGGTGCGGCAGAGCGACGCCGCGCTCGGCCCGAAGGCGTTCCGGACCGCCGTCGCGCCCGTCTACCTGCGCCGCAACCAGCGGGACGTGCTGGTGGAGCTGCCCGACGTGGTGCACGTGGACGAGTGGGAGGAGTTCTCCCCGGCGGACGCGCGGATCTACAAGCGGGCGGTGCGGGAGGGCAACTTCATGGCGATGCGCCGCGCCGCCTACGCCGACCCGAAGCGGTCGGCGAAGCTGCGGCGGGTCGTCGAGCTCGTCGGCGAGGCGAACGAGAACGACCTGAAGGTCGTGGTGTTCTCCTACTTCCGGGACGTGCTGGACGCCGTCGGGGCCGCGCTCGGCGGCCGGGCGCACGGCCCGATCTCGGGGAGCGTGCCGCCGGACCGGCGGCAGGAGATCGTGGACGCGTTCTCCGGCGAGCCGGGGCACGCGGTGCTGCTCGGGCAGGTCCAGGCGGGCGGCGTCGGGCTGAACCTCCAGGCCGCGTCGGTGGTGATCCTGTGCGAGCCGCAGGTGAAGCCGACGATGGAGACGCAGGCGGTGGCGCGGGCGCACCGGATGGGGCAGGTGCGGGCGGTGCAGGTGCACCGGCTGCTGACGCCCGACAGCGTCGACCAGCGGATGCTGGACATCCTCAGCGTGAAGGCGAACCTGTTCGACTCCTACGCGCGGCGGAGCGATCTCGCCGAGGCGACGGCCGACGCGACGGACGTGTCGGAGGGGGCGCTGGCCCGCCGGATCGTGGAGGCCGAGCAGGAGCGCCTCGCGGGCTGACGCGCCCGGCGGGAAGATCCGGCGGGCCGCCGGTGTTGCGCTGGCGGACCGTTACGGCGAGCGAAGGAGTGCAGATGCCCTCGGTGAACGTGGAGCGCACCGGCGACGGCGGCTTCCGGGCCACCAACGACCGCGGCGCGAGCGTGGCGATCGGCGGCGCCGACGACGAGGGGTCCTTCTCGCCCGTCGAGCTGCTGCTGGCCGCGCTCGGCGGCTGCGAGCTGGTGACGGTGGAGCCGCTGACGGCGCAGCGCGGCCACCGGATGGCGCGGCTGGCGGCGACGGTGTCGGCCGACAAGGTCGCCACCAGCAGGCTCGGGACGATCACCGTCGCCTACGACGTCGAGCTGCCCGCGGGCGACGGCAAGGCCGCCGAGGTGCTCGCCGGCGTCGCGCACCGCGTCCACGACCGGTACTGCACCGTCGGCAACGCGCTGAAGGAGCCGATGACGGTCGAGCAGGAGCTCTGACCCCGTGGCGGGAGCGGGCCGCTAGGAGCAGGACGCTCCGCGCGCCGGGACGGCGCCGTCCAGCAGGTAGGCGTTCACCGCCTTCTGGACGCAGGCGTTCCCGGTGTCGTAGGCGCCGTGCCCCTCGCCGTTCAGGGTGAGCAGGGTGGCCTTCCCGCCGATCTCCCGGGTCAGCGCGGGCGCCCACGCGTAGGGCGCGGCCGGGTCGCCGGTGTTGCCGACGACGACGATGGGCGCGGCGTCCGGTGCGGACACGTCCTGCCCGGCGTCGTCGCCCGGCACCTTCCAGTCGCTGCACGCCAGCAGGCCCCAGGCCATCGACGGGCCGAAGACGGGCGAGGCGGCGCGGAAGCGCGGGAGCTGCTCGCGCACGTCGTCGACGCTGTAGCGCTGCGGCGCGTCGGCGCAGGTGACGGCCGTGTCCGCGGCGATCAGGTTGGTGTAGCGGCCGGTGTCCTGGCGGCCGTTCTGCGCGTCGGCGAGGACGAGCAGGTCGCGGCCGTCGCCCCTGGCGGCCGCCGCCAGGGCCTGCGCGAGGTAGGGCCAGAGGTCTTCGGAGTACAGGGCGGCGCCGACGCCGGTCGTGGCGAGGCTCTGGGTGAGGGCGCGGTCGCCGCCGGCCGGCAGCGGCGCCGCGTCCAGGCGGTCCAGCAGGTCGTGCACGCCCTGCGCGACGGCGGTGCCGTCGGCGCCGAGCGGGCAGGCGGCGGCGCCCGTCTTCGCGCAGGCGTCCGCGAAGCGGCCGAGGGCGCGCTGGAACGCGGCGGCCCGCTGGAGTGCCAGGTCCATGGGGCCGGTCCCGGTGCCGACGGCGCCGTCGAGGACGGCCCGCCCGACGCGCTCGGGGAACCGGTGGGCGTAGCCGCCGCCGAGCCGCGTGCCGTGGGAGATGCCGAAGTAGTCGAGGCGGGTCTCGCCGAGGGCGGTGCGGACGACGTCCATGTCGCGGGCGGCGTTGGCGGTGCCGACGAACGGCAGGACGGTGCCGGAGCGATCCGCGCAGCCCTGGGCGAAGGCCGCCAGCGACGCCCGGTAGGCGTGCTCCTCGGCCCCGGTGTCGGGCGTGGCGTCGGCGGCGGTGATCCGGTCCATGTCGGCGTCGCTCGCGCAGCTCACCGGCGCGCTGCGGCCGACGCCGCGCGGGTCGAACGCCACGAGGTCGTAGCGGGCGCCGAGCGCGGCGTAGTCGGCGGCGGACTGCGCGAACGTCTGCAGGCCGGAGGCGCCGGGGCCGCCGAAGCCGAGCAGCAGCGAGCCGATGCGGTGCGCGGTGTCGGCGGCCTTCAGCCGGACGAGCGCCAGATCGATCCTCTCGCCGGCGGGCCGTGCGTAGTCCAGCGGCGCCTGCACGGTGGCGCACTGGAAGTCGGTGCGGCCGCCGCGCTGGCTCGGCGGCAGTCCCGCGCACGGCCCCCAGCGGGCCGCCGCGACGCCCGTCACCGCGGGCCGGACGGCGCGGGCGTCCTCGTTCCCGCACGCGGTCAGCGCGAACGCGGACAATCCGCATGTGATGATCGCCGTCATCGCGGGCACCGGACCCCACCGTGACATCGCCCCTCCTTGACACGCCCGTCGGCAGCGGTGGGGGGCGTGACGTGATCTACCCATCGGCTCATAGGCTGACTCCTGCTCGGGCCGGTCCGCGGGCGCCTCCCCCAAAGGTCCGGACGCCGGTGGCACGGCGTACTACTCAAGTCTGAGATGAAGACCATTCGTCGCGGTGATCTCAAAGAGGTGGCCGCGCGGCAAAGATAGGTAGCATGGCCCAAACCGCCCCACCAGCTCCCCGCGGCCAGAGCGAACCGGCGCCCGCGGGCGCCCGTCCCGGCTCAGGCCGATGGCCGCGCGCGCTGACCGCTCCCCCGCTGTGGCGCGAGCTCCTCCTCATCGCGCTCTTCTACGCCGGATACACGCTCACGCGCATCGTGCTGGTCCAGGACGGGACGGGCCCGGCGTTCGCGCACGCGCACACCATCCTCGGGTGGGAGCGGGCGCTCGGCATCGACGTCGAACTCGACCTCAACCACACGCTGCTGATGGTGCCGTGGCTCGCGCGCACCGCGAACTTCTTCTACGCGACGGCGCACTTCGCGGTGACGCTGGCTCTCGTGGCGTGGCTGTACCGGTACCGGCCGCAGCACTACCGGTGGCTGCGCACCGCGCTGATGGCCGCGACCGCCGTCGCCGTCCTCGGCTTCTGGCTGTACCCGCTGGCCCCGCCGCGGTTCCTGCCCGACCAGGGGTTCGTGGACCCGGTCACCGCGCTGCACTCGTTCGGCCTGTACGCCAGCGACGCGTCCGGCAGCCTCACCAACCAGTACGCGGCGATGCCGTCGATGCACGCCGGCTGGGCGCTGTGGTGCGGGGTCGTGCTGGTGCGGGTGGCGACCCAGCGGTGGGCGCGGGTGCTCGGGGTGCTGTACCCGACGACGACGGTGCTGGTGATCCTGTCGACCGCCAACCACTACCTGCTGGACGCGGTGGTCGGCATGGCCATCATCGGCGCCGCCCTCGGCCTGTCGTGGCTGGCCTACCACCGCTGCCCGGACGGGGTGCGCCGCCGGCGCGCCCGCATCGGGGAGCGGGTCGCCGAGCGGCTGCTCTGGCGCGGCGCGCCGCCCGACGGCGCCCCCGCCGGTCCGGGCCGCGCCGTGACGGTGGCCCCCGGCGCCCCGCGCCCGCGTCAGTCGGCGCCGTAGAAGAGGCGCTCGACCACCGCGCGGGCGCGGCGGGCGTGGCGCCGGTAGTCCTCCAGCAGCTCCCCGGTGGCGGGGTAGCCGAGCACCTGGGTGACGGCGCTGCGCTCGTGGTGGTGGTCGGTCGGCAGCAGGTCCGAGGGGCGGCCGCGGACGAGCATGATGGCGTTGCGGATGCGGGTCGCCAGGCGCCACGCCTCGGCCAGCACCTCGGCGTCGGCGGCGTCGAGCAGGCGCGCGCCGACGGCGGCGTCCAGGGTGGCGAGGGTGCGGGTGGTGCGGAGCGCCGGGACCTCGGCGGCGTGCCGCAGCTGCAGGAGCTGGGCGACCCACTCGACGTCGGACAGGCCGCCGGGGCCGAGCTTGGTGTGCAGGCGCCGCTCGACGCCGCGGGGCAGCCGCTCGGACTCCATGCGGGCCTTCAGGCGGCGGATCTGGCGGAGCGCGTCCTCGCCGATGCCGTCCTCGGGCCAGCGGACGGGGTCGATGAGGGCGCGGAACGCCGCGCCGAGGCCGGGGTCGCCGATCATCGGGTCGGCGCGCAGCAGCGCCTGCGCCTCCCAGGGCGCCGACCAGCGCTTGTAGTAGGCGGCGTAGGACGCCAGGGTGCGCACGAGCGGCCCCTGCCGGCCCTCGGGCCGCAGGTTCGGGTCGATCCGCAGCGCCGGGTCGGGGGCGGGCAGCGCGAGCAGGCGGCGGAGCTCCTCGGCGACGGCGTGCGCGGCGCGGCCGGCGTCGCGCTCGTCGGCGCCGGGCCGCGGGTCGTGCACGAACATCACGTCGGCGTCGCTGCCGTAGGACAGCTCGTGGCCGCCGAGCCGGCCCATCGCCACGATCGCCATGCGGGTGGGCAGCGGTGACCGCCGCTCCATCTCGATCTTGGCGGTGGCGATGGCGAGCGCGGCCTCCAGGGTCGCGGCGGTGATGTCGGTGAGGGCCTCGCCGACGGCGCGCACGTCGGTGAGGCCGAGCAGGTCGGCGACCGCGACGCGGAGCAGCTCGCGGCGCCGGATGCCGCGCACCGCCTGCACGGCGACCTCGGCGGGCGCGGCCGCGCCGGTGTCGGGCTGGGCGTGGCGGCGGACGGCGGCGAGCGTCTCGCCGCGCAGGGCGGCGGCGCCGCGCGGCTCCAGCTCGGCGGCGGTGGCGAGCATCCCGACGGCCTCGGGCGCGCGCAGCAGCAGGTCGGTGGCGTAGCGGCTGGACCCGAGCACCCACGCCATCCGCTCGGCGACGGTGACCTCGTCGCGGAGCAGCCGCAGGTACCAGGGGGTGGTGCCGAGCGCGTCGCTGACCTGCCGGAAGCCGAGCAGGCCCGCGTCGGGGTCGGGGGCGTCGGCGAACCAGCCGAGCATGACCGGCAGCAGCGTCCGCTGGATGGCGGCGCGCCGCGACACCCCGGCGGTGAGGGCCTCCAGGTGCCGCAGGGCGCCCGCCGGGTCGCCGTAGCCGAGCGCGACGAGGCGGGTGCGGGCGGCCTCGGGGGTGAGGCGGGCCTCCTCCTCGGGCAGCCGCGCGACGGCGCGGAGCAGCGGCCGGTAGAACAGCTTCTCGTGGATGCGGCGGACCTCGCGGGCGTGCCGCCGCCAGAGCGCGGTGAACTCGGCGACCGGGTCGCCGCGCAGGCCGAGGGCGCGGCCGAGGCGGCGCAGGTCGCCCTCGTCGTCGGGCACCAGGTGGGTGCGGCGCAGCCGGTGCAACTGCACCAGGTGCTCGACGCGGCGCAGGAACCGGTACGCCGAGGCGAGCGCGGCGGCGTCGTCGCGGCCGACGTAGCCGCCCTCCGACAGGGCGTCCAGGGCGTCCAGGGTGGTGGGGCTGCGCAGCGCCTCGTCGTAGCGGCCGTGCACGAGCTGCAGGAGCTGGACGGCGAACTCGACGTCGCGGAGGCCGCCCGGCCCGAGCTTCAGCTGCCGCTCGGCCTCGGCGGTGCGCTGGTGCAGGTCGGCCTCGACGCGGCGGCGCATCGCCTGGACGTCCTCGACGAAGTGGTCGGCCTCGGCGGCGTGCCAGACGAACGGGGTGATCATGTCCAGGTAGGCGGCGCCGAGCGCGGCGTCGCCGGCGATGGGGCGCGCCTTCAGCAGCGCCTGGAACTCCCACGTCTTGGCCCACCGGTCGTAGTAGGCGCGGTGGCTGGCGAGGGTCCGCACGAGCGGCCCGGCCTTGCCCTCGGGGCGCAGCGCGGCGTCGACCTCCCAGAGGGAGCCCTCGACGGTGCTGGCCGAGCAGGCCCGCATCATCGCCGACGCGAGGCGCGTCGCGGTGCGGAGCGCGGCGTCCTCGGGGCGGCCCTCGCGGGCCTCGGCGACGAAGACGACGTCGACGTCGCTGACGTAGTTCAGCTCGCGGCCGCCGGCCTTGCCCATGCCGATCACCGCGAGCCGGCAGTCGGCGTGGCCGGGGACCTCGGCGCGGGCGACGGCGAGGCCGGCGTGCAGGGCGGCGGCGGCGAGGTCGGCGAGCTCGGCGGCGACCTCGGCGACGCCGGCGGCGCCGGTGAGGTCGCGGCCGGCGAGGGCGAGCACGTGGCGGCGGTAGGCGGCGCGCAGCGCGACGAGGGTGCCGGGGCCGGCGTCGCGGGCGACCGGCTCGGCGCCGGCCGGGTCGGCGCCGACGGCGCGCAGCAGGTCGGCGCAGAGCTCGCGGCGGCGCGTCTCGCCGCCCGCGCCCGCCTCGTCCCCGTCCGCGCCCGTCTCGTCCGTCTCGTCCGTGTCCGTCTCGTCCGCGGGCTCCGCGGCGCGCAGCACCCGCCAGTGGCCGGGATGCCGGGCCAGGTGGTCGCCGAGGGCGTCGCTGACGCCGAGGACGGCGAGGAGCCGCGCGCGGGTGGCGGGCTCGGCGGCGAGCGCCGCGCGCAGCGCCTCGTCCTCGCCCGCCTCGCGGGCCGCCTCCAGCAGCCGGACGAGGCCGCCGAGCGCCAGGTCGGGGTCGGCGGCGCCGCCCGCCGCCTCCAGCAGGTCGGCGCCGGGGGCGGCGGCCGAGTCCAGCAGCCGCTCCGCGCGGGCGGGGTCGGTGAACCCGAGCCTCGCCAGGCGGCCGGTCAGGGAGGGGCGGCGGTCGGACGTCCAGGGCTCGCTCACGGCTTCCAAGCGTAATCCGCCGGAGCCGCTCCGGGGCCGGATGCGGGCACGAGAAGATCTCGATCATGGGGGCGGGGCGGGGCGGTTCGTCGCCGCGACGGCCCCGGCGTCCGGTTCGGCGGCCGGTCGCGGAACGCCGGGTAAACCACTGGTGATCAAGAAGCGTCCTCTTCCGGACACCCCCGACCGAGGAGCCGCCCATGGCCTTCCGCACCCTCACCACGGCCGCCGCGGCCGTGACCGTGGCGCTCGGCGCCCTCGCCGTCCCGGCGAGCGCCGCCGCGCCGCGCAAGCCCGCGCTGCCGGGCGACTTCAACGGCGACGGCCGGCGCGACGTCGCGACCGGCGCGCCGAACGCCGCCGTCGGCGGCCTGCGCGGCGCCGGCCTGATCGCCGTCGCCTACGGCTCCGCCAAGGGCGCGAACCCCAAGCAGCACCAGGTGCTCACGGCCGCCGGCCCCGGGCTGCCCGGCTCGCCCGAGGACGACGCCGGCTTCGGCCAGCGGCCGTCCTCGGCCGACTTCGACAAGGACGGCTACGCCGACCTCGTCGTGTCCCAGGGCAACGGCAACGGCACCGGCATCGTGTACGGCGGCCCGAAGGGCCTCACCGGGCGCACCGCCACGCTGCCCGGGACCACCTACGGCGACGGCGGCACCGTCGGCGACTTCGACGGCAACGGCACCGCCGACGTGATCGTCCGCCAGGGCGACGCGCTGCTGGTCTACCGCAACCCGGGCGCGAAGCCCGGCACGCCGCAGACCATCGCGCTCGTACCCGAGAACGGCGAGTTCGTCCGGACCAAGGCCGTCGCCGCCGACTTCAACGGCGACCACCGGACCGACCTCGTGCTGCTCGCCAACGACGACATCGACGGCGAGCCGCAGGCGCCCCGCATCGAGCTGCGGCTCGGCACCGCCTCCGGCCTCGGCGCGCGCCAGGTCGTCGCCCGCCGCATGGTGGACGGCGGCGCGGCCGGCGACGTCAACGGCGACGGCCGCGCCGACCTGGTGTACGCCCGCGACGGCGACGACGCCTCCGGCGCCCGCTCGATCGGCATCCGCTACGGCACCGCGAAGGGCCTCGGCCCCGAGCACGTGGTGACCCAGGCCGCCAAGGGCGTGCCCGGCTCGCACGCCGCCGGCGACGGCTGGGGCCGGTCCCTCGCCGTCGGCGACACCGACCACGACGGGCGCGCCGACATCGCGATCGGCGCTCCCACGGCCCCGGTCGGCAAGGTCGAGCAGGCGGGCACCGTCACCGTCCTGCGCGGCGCCAAGGGCGGCTGGACCGCCACCGGCGCCAAGCTGATCAGCCAGGCGACGGCCGGGGTGGCCGGCGCGGCCGAGAAGGGCGACCTGTTCGGCTACGACGTGGCGTTCACCGACGCCGACGGCGACGGCCGCGCCGACCTGGCCGTCGGCAACCGCGGCGAGAACAAGGCCGAGGGGCGCATCTACGTGTTCCCCGGCGCCAAGGCCGGCCTCACGGTGAAGGGCCTGGTCCAGTTCGGGCCCGACTCCCTCGGGATCGGCGGCCGCCAGGCCGAGCTCGGCGCCTACCTGCTGCACTAGGCGCGCACGCGGAAGGGGCCGCCCCGGCGTCGAGCCGCCGGGGCGGCCCCTTCCGCACGCCTACAGGACGGCGATGAGGCGCTGGCGCTCGTAGGCGCTGACCTGGCGCCGGTAGTCCTCCCACTCCTGGCGCTTGTTGCGCAGGAAGAAGTCGAACACGTGCTCGCCGAGCACGTCGGCCATCAGCTCGCTCCGCTCCATCGCGTGGATCGCCTCGTCCAGGCTCTGCGGCAGCGGCTCGATGCCGAGCGCGCGGCGCTCGGCCGAGGTGAGCGCCCACACGTCGTCCTCGGCGCCCGGCGGCAGCTCGTAGCCCTCCTCGATGCCCTTCAGGCCCGCGCCGAGCATCGCCGCGAACGCCAGGTAGGGGTTGGCGGCGGTGTCCAGCGAGCGGAACTCCACCCGCGTCGCGTGGCCCTTGTGCGGCTTGTACATCGGCACCCGGACGAGCGCGGAGCGGTTGTTGTGGCCCCAGCAGATGTAGGACGGGGCCTCGCCGCCGGCGCCCGCGGTGGACCCGACGCCGCCCCACAGCCGCTTGTAGGAGTTCACCCACTGGTTGGTGACCGCGGTGATCTCGGCGGAGTGGCGCAGGATGCCGGCGATGAACGCGCGGCCGACCTTCGACAGCTGGAACTCCGCGCCCGGCTCGTAGAAGGCGTTGCGGTCGCCCTCGAACAGCGACATGTGGGTGTGCATGCCCGAGCCGGGGTGGTCGGTGAACAGCTTCGGCATGAACGAGGCGTAGACGCCCTGCTCCAGCGCGACCTCCTTCATGACCAGGCGGAAGGTCATGATGTTGTCGGCGGTGGTGAGCGCGTCGGCGTAGCGCAGGTCGATCTCCTGCTGGCCGGGGCCGCCCTCGTGGTGGCTGAACTCCACCGAGATGCCCATGGCCTCCAGCATGGTGATCGCGTTGCGCCGGAAGTCGTGCGCGGCGCTGTGCGGGGTGTGGTCGAAGTACCCGCCGGAGTCGACCGGGGCGGGCTCGCCGCCGTCCTCGGGGCGGTCGTTCAGCAGGTAGAACTCGATCTCGGGGTGGGTGTAGAAGGTGAACCCGAGGTCGGCGGCGCGGGCCAGCGAGCGCTTCAGCACGTACCGCGGGTCGGCGAAGCTCGGCGTGCCGTCGGGCATGAGGATGTCGCAGAACATGCGGGCGACGCCGGGCGCCTCGCTCCGCCAGGGCAGCACCTGGAACGTCGACGGGTCCGGCTTGGCGATCATGTCGGCCTCGTGCACCCGGGCGAAGCCCTCGATGGCCGAGCCGTCGAAGCCGATGCCCTCCCCGAAGGCGCCCTCCAGCTCGGCGGGCGCGACGGCGACCGACTTCAGGAACCCGAGCACGTCGGTGAACCACAGCCGGATGAAGCGGATGTCGCGCTCCTCCAGCGTGCGGAGCACGAACTCCTGCTGACGGTCCAAGGCCTTCTCCCTCGTGGTGCGTGCCGACCGGCCGGCCGGTGCCGTTCGCTCGGCGCCCGCGGACGCCTCGTGTTCCGGCCCATGCCCGCCCCGGGCGTGGTCTAACGATGTCGGACCACCCGCGCGCAGGCGCCGACAGGTGCGGCTCCTCCGCAGTATGCCCCGCCGCTGTTACCGGGACGTTACGGAGGCCGCCGGGGCGCCGCGGGCGCCGCCCGCAGAAACCCCCGACATCAGGGCAAACTCTGCCATACGTCCGGCGATGCCACAGCAGCGAACCGGCGACCGGCCCCTTACTCCCCGCTCCTCACTCCCCGACGCGGGCCGCCGCCGGGTTCAGCACCCGGGACAGGAAGGCGCGGGTCCGCTCGTGCTCGGGGGCGCCGATGACGCGGGCCGCCGGGCCCTCCTCCACGACCACGCCGCCGTCCATGAACACCACCCGGTCGGCGACCTCGCGGGCGAAGCTCATCTCGTGCGTGACCACCAGCATGGTCATGCCCTCGGCCGCCAGGTCCCGCATCACCCCGAGGACGTCCCCGACGAGCTCGGGGTCCAGGGCCGACGTCGGCTCGTCGAACAGCATGACCGCCGGGCCCATCGCGAGGGCGCGGGCGATCGCGACGCGCTGCTGCTGGCCGCCCGACAGCCGGTCGGGGTAGGCGTCCACCTTGTCGGCGAGGCCGACGCGCGCCAGCCCCTCCCGGCCGATCCGCTCGGCCTCGGCCCTCCCCCGCCCGAGCACCTTGCGCTGCGCGACGGTGACGTTGCCGAGCGCGGTGAGGTGCGGGAACAGGTTGAAGGACTGGAACACCATGCCGATGCCGCGGCGGATCGCGTCGATGTCGGCGTCGGGATCGGTGACCTCGGCGCCCGCGACCCGCACCGTCCCGCCCGTCGGCTCCTCCAGCAGGTTCACGCACCGCAGCAGCGTCGACTTGCCCGAGCCCGAGGGCCCGATGACGCAGACGACCTCGCCCGCCGCCACGGCGAGGTCGATGCCGCGCAGCACCTCGTGGTCGCCGAACGCCTTGCGCAGCCCGGCGATCTCGATCGCCGGGGCGGGCGCGCCGCCCTCAGGGTCCGCCGCGCTCATCGCCGCTCCTTCCGCTGCCGGTCCTCCAGCCGCCGGGCCAGGTAGCCGAGCGGGATCGTGATCGCCAGGTAGCAGACGCCGGCGACGACGATCGGGGTGGAGTTGCTCTTCTGGTTGGCCAGGTCCTGGCCGAACTTGCTGAGCTCGCGCTCGGTCAGCGTGACGCCGATGAACAGCGCCAGCGAGGAGTCCTTGATCCGCGACACCAGCTCGTTGGTGAGCGGCGGGATCACCATCCGCAGCGCCTGCGGGACGACGATCGTGCGGAGCGCGCGGGCGTGCGACATGCCGAGCGAGCGCGCCGCCTCGGTCTGGCCGCGCGGCACCGCCTCGATGCCGGCCCGGATGATCTCGGCCATGAACGCCGCCGACACCAGGCCGAGCGCCACCGCGGCCTGCCCGTAGACGCCGCCGGGCAGCTCGCGGCCCGGGTAGGCCAGCGGCACGCCGACCGCAACGAAGATGAAGATCAGCAGCGCCGGCAGGCCGCGGAACACCTCGATGTAGGCGGTGGCGAACCAGCGGTAGGGCGCCGCGGACGACAGCCGCATGAGCGCGAGCACCAGGCCCGCGGCGAGGCCGAGCGCCGAGCCCGACAGCGCGTAGACCAGGGTGTTGAACAGCCCGACGGTGATCATGTCGGGGAACAGGCCGCGCGCCGTGGCGGGGTTCAGGAAGTTCTGCTGGATCGAGTGCCAGTCCGCCAGCAGCGCGAGGACCACGACCGCGACGACGAAGGCCGCGTACTGGCCGCCGCGCACGAGGCCGCGGCGCCGCCGCCGGGACAGCCGCGGCGCCCCGGCGGGCGGGGCGGTTCGCAGGGCCGCCACGTCAGGACCCCGCCGGCATCGGGCCGATCCACTTCTCGTAGATCCGCTTGTAGGAGCCGTCGGTCCGGGACGCCGCGATCACGTCGTTGAGGATCTTCAGCAGCCCGGGGTTCTTGCCCTTGCGCACCGCGAACCCGTACCGCTCGCCGGTGTTGAAGTTGCCGAGCATCCCGTAGGCGGCGTTCGCCGGGTCCTTCAGCCAGCCCTGCAGCACCGGGTAGTCCTCGACGATGACCTGCACCTTGCCGGTGCGCAGCCCGTTCAGCAGCGCCTGGGAGTCCTTGAACGAGACCGAGTCGATCTTCTTGGAGTGGGTGTAGTCCTCGCCGGTCGTGGACGCCTGGGTGCCGACCTTCAGCCCCGCGGCCCTGACCTCGTCCAGGCTGGCGTAGGTCTTGCCCTTGCGGCCCATGAGGCCCTGGGTGGCGTCGAAGTAGGGGGCGGTGAAGTCGATGTACTGCGCCCGGTCCGGCTTGATCGTCATGCCGGCGGCGGCGACGTCGCACTTGCCGGCGTTGAGCGCCGACCCCGTCTTGATCGTCTCGAACGGGGTGTCGACGATCTCCTGGGTGACGCCGAGCTTCCTGGCGGCCAGGTCGATCAGGTCGACGTCGAAGCCGACGACCTTGCCGCCCTGCTCGGACTGGAACGGCGGGTAGGGCAGGTGCGTGCAGGTGGTGATCTTGCCCTTCTTCACCAGCGTGGCGCCCTGCACGGTGGACGAGCCGCTGCTGCTGCAGGCGGCCGCGGCCAGGAGCAGGGCGGTGGCCGCTGCGGCCGTGAGGGTTCGGCGGGGGGTCGTCGCGGGCACGGGGGTCCTCCAGGGTCGTCCGCTCGATCATCGAGACCGCCCCATGGTGCCCTATCGCGGGCCGCGCCGGGCCGATCGGGGGCACGGTCCCGCCGTTCCCCGTTTCCCGAGACTTGACGTGGCGTTCCCCCGGCCGCCGCGCGGCGGGCGGCTAGCGTGGGCGGACCGTGGACGTCTCGCTGCTGCTCTCGCTGACCGACCGGGTGCCCCTGCTCGCCGCGCGCCCCGGCCCCGCCGCCGTCCCGGCCACCGCGCCGGACGCCGCGCCGGACGCCGCCCGCGCCGACCGGCTCGACCGCTGGGCCCGCGCGGCCGGCCTCGCGCCCGGCGCGGCCCGCTGCGACCTGCTCGCCGCCCGCCTGTTCCCCGGCGCGCCCGCCGGGCGCGTCGAGCTGCTCGCCCGCTGGCTGGTCTGGGCGCTGGCGCTCGACGACGCCCTGGACCGGCCGCCGCTCGGCGACAGCGGCACCGGCGTCCGCGCCCTGTACGACGACCTGCTGGCGGCGCTCCGGCGCGGCCGGCCGAGCCCGGGGGCGCGCCCGCTGGAGTCGGCGCTCGTCGCGCTCTGGCACGCGACCGTCCGCGCGCCGGACGGCCCCGAGCTGAGCCGCGACTGGCGGCGCCGGTTCCTCCAGCACCTCGGCGAGCACCGCGACGGGTGCGCCGAGGAGGCGGTGAACCGGCGCACCGGCACCGTCCCGGGCCCGGCGGGCTACCCGGCGCTCCGCCGCCGGGCCGCCGCGCCCTACCTGTTCGACCTGGCCGAGCCCGTCCTCGGCGCCGAGCTGCCGCCCGCGCTCGCCGCCGCCCCGGCGTGGCGGGCGCTGCTCGACGGCGTCGCCGACATCCTCGCCTGGTGCAACGACCTGGCGTCCTACGACGCCGAGCGCGAGCGCGGCGACCGGCACAACCACGTCGCGGTGCTGGGCGAGGCGTACGGCTTCGGCGCGGCGAACGCGGCCCGCTCGGTCGCCGACCGCATCGCCGAGCGGGCGGGCGACGTCGCGGCCGCCGCCCGGACCCTGCCGGCGACGCTGGAGCGGCTCCGCTTCACCGCCGCCGAGCAGGCCGTCACGGAGCGCACCGTCCAGGCCCTGCTGGACGCGCCGCGCGTCCACCTGGACTGGCTGCGCGAGTCCGGCCGGCACGCCGCCCTCGCCGGGGCCCGCTGAGCGGCCCCGCACCTGCTTATCGTCAGATTGACGATACGCGGGGGCGATCGTCTACGCTGGTGACCGTGGCACAGCTCAGGATCGCTCTCGCGCAAGTGAACCCGACCGTCGGCGACCTCGACGGCAACGCCGACCTGATCGTGGAGTGGACCCGCCGGGCCGCCGCGGCCGGCGCGCACCTGGTCGCCTTCCCCGAGATGATGCTGACCGGCTACCCCGTCGAGGACCTGGCGCTCCGCACCTCCTTCGTGCAGGCGTCCCAGCGCGCCCTGGCGGACGTCGCCCGCCGCCTCGCCGCCGAAGGCCTCGGCGACCTGCCCGTCGTCACCGGCTACCTGGACCGGCGCACCGTCAGCCTGGTGCGCGCCGGGCAGCCCGCCGGCTCGCCGCTCGACGCCGCCGCCTGGCTGCACGGCGGCGAGGTCCTGGTCCGCTCGGCCAAGCACCACCTGCCGAACTACGGCGTGTTCGACGAGTACCGCATCTTCGTGCGCGGCGACCGGCTGCCGGTCGTCCGCGTGCACGGCGTGGACGTCGCCACCGCCGTCTGCGAGGACCTCTGGCAGGACGGCGGCCCGGTCGGCGTCACCGGCGAGGCGGGCGCCGGGCTGCTGCTGGCGATCAACGCCTCGCCCTACGAGAGCGACAAGGACGACGTCCGGCTGGAGCTCTGCGCCCAGCGCGCCCGCGAGGCCGGCTGCGCCGTCGCCTACGTCAACATGGTCGGCGGCCAGGACGAGCTGGTCTTCGACGGCGACTCCATCATCGTCGGCGCCGACGGCACGCTGCTCGCGCGCGCGCCGCAGTTCACCGAGCACCTGCTCGTCGCCGACCTCGCGCTGCCCGGCGCGAGCGCCCGCGTCCCCGAGGGCCTCACCCCGATCGACGCGCTCGACGGCACCACCATCACCGTCGACCGGCGCGTCCTGTCGGCGGACCCGCTGCCCGCCTACCCGGTCGAGCCGCAGGAGTGCGCCGAGCCGCTGGACGACCTCGCCGAGATCTACGGGGCGCTGGTGCTCGGCACCCGCGACTACGTCCGCAAGAACGGGTTCCGGTCGGTCATCCTCGGCCTGTCGGGCGGCATCGACTCCGCCCTCGTCGCCACCATCGCCTCCGACGCCATCGGCCCCGACCGCGTGCACGCCGTGCTGCTGCCGAGCCGCTACTCCAGCGACCACTCGGTGTCGGACGCCGAGGAGCTGGCCAAGCGGCAGGGCCTGCACGCCCGCACCGTCCCGATCGCCGGGATGGTGGAGGCGTTCGAGGCCGAGCTCGACCTGCACGGCCTCGCCGCCGAGAACCTCCAGGCCCGCATCCGCGCCAACGTGTGGATGGGGCTGTCCAACGAGGAGGGCCACCTCGTCCTCACCGGCGGCAACAAGAGCGAGCTCGCCACCGGCTACTCCACCCTGTACGGCGACTCGGCGGGCGGCTTCGCGCCCATCAAGGACCTGGTGAAGACCACGGTGTGGGACCTGGCCCGCTGGCGCAACGCCGCCGCCGGCGCCGGCGCCGGCCTGCCGTTCCTGCACCCCTTCGCGACCGCCCCCATCCCCGAGGCGATCATCGTGAAGGAGCCGTCGGCCGAGCTCAGCCCGGGCCAGAAGGACAGCGACAGCCTGCCGCCCTACAGCGAGCTCGACCCGCTGCTCGTCGACTACGTCGAGCACGACATGGGCCGCGACGCCCTGATCGCCGCGGGCCACGACGCGGCCCTGGTGGAGCGCGTCATCCGCCTGGTCGACCTCGCCGAGTACAAGCGCCGCCAGTACCCGCCGGGCCCGAAGGTCACCCCGAAGAACTTCGGCCGCGACCGCCGCGTCCCCATCACCACCCGCTGGCGCGAACCCGCCGCCGACTGACCCCACCCGCCGCCCGCCCCGAGCCGCCCGGCCCCGAACACCCCGGGCGGCTCGGCGGGCCCGCCCCGCACCCGAGTTCGCGTTCCCCTCGCGGATACCGCTCGCCATGGCGGCGCCCCCCTTTTCGGTCCCCCAGCCCTTGTGCACCATGCGGAACACGATTATCCAACGGCCCTGCACCCACAAGCGAGCCTCCATATAATTGCGCGAGGCAGGAATTGCGAAGGGCGCCGATGACCAGCTATCTTCCGCCGTCCAGCATCTGCAGCGCCTGCACGCATCTGCGAAAAATGGTCAACCCCGACTTCGATTCGGACAACGACGAACCGACAGAGGTCACCACCTGGTTCTGCCAAGCCTTTCCAGAGGCGATCCCCAGCGACCTGAAGACAGGTGGGTTCGACCACCGCAACCCCTACCCCGGGGATCACGGCATCCGCTTCGAGCTCGACCCCTCGAAGGAAGACCTGCTCGTCTACTTCATCAACGAGCATCCTGCAGGAAAGCGCAATAGAGACGTCACTCAGAGCGCCCGCTCCTGGGGAGCCCGGATGCGGAAGGAGTACATGAGGCGCGCCGAGGAGGTTTCCCGCCTCGTCCACGCGACCATCTGGGCCCCCTTCAACGAAGCAGGAGGAATTTTCCTCTACCGCGAAAGCCACATCACCTGGCTTCCCGCCTCAACCGACCCCGCCCGTCGCCCCGATCTCGGTGACGAGAAGGTGCGCTGGGCGAAGATCTCTTTCGATGAACTGGTGGAGCGGCTGCCGGATAACAGCATGATCCTCCCCGACGAGCGCGGCCCACTCATTCCTGCGGACCAGGCAAGAGAGGTGGACGCGACAGTGCTGAGACTGGCCGCTTCGCGCCACGGCGCGGGAATGAGCAGGCCGGAGTTCGCCGAATATTTTCACACCGGCGAATTCTTCTGCCCGACACCGTTCCCGTCAGTGGTCGAGGGCTCTCCGCTTCCCGTCTTCACCTCCACCGTGGCTCTTTACGGATCCCGCGGGCCGGCGGACTGGACACGGCTGTCCGCGGACGCACTTCTCAAGAGGGTCGGTCCCGATGCGGCGATCGTTCTCGATCCCGGATCGGCGCACTCCATCGAGATACATTGAACCTTTTTCGATGGCCTCGCGGGGCCGCTGGTCTCAGCATGGCCACCCGCGCCACCACGAAGCCGCTATCGTGGTGCGAATGAAGGCAGATGTGCTGCAAATTGTTCTCGGATGCATCATCCTGGGTTTCGGATGCGCCTGGCTGGCCTTCATCGAGCGTTACCTCATCTTCACCGCCAAGATCACCCATCGATGGCGGGCCGGCTCCGGGGAGGAGCCCTACGCGGTGGCGCGCTGGGGCGGCGCCTGCGTTCTCTTCTTCATCGGTGCCTTCGCGGTGATCGCGGCCCTGGTCAGGATGCTCGCTTGACCGGCGGGCTTCTCAAGAAGAGCGAGGGCATCGGCGATCGGGGTGAAGAGGCGGTCCCCGGCCGGTGGGGTGGGTTACTCGCGGTGGTGGGCCTCGCCGGGCCAGGCGGCCTCGGGCTCCTCGGGTTCGGGGTCGACGCCGGGGATGATCTGCTCGCACCAGACGACCTTGCCGGTCGGGGTGCGGCGGGTGCCCCAGCGGCGGGTGAGCTCGCTGACGACGAGCAGGCCGCGGCCGTTCTCGTCGTCGTCGGAGGCGTGCCGGAGGCGCGGCAGGGCGGCGGACCGGTCCAGCACCTCGCAGACGAGGGTGCGCTCGCGCAGCAGCCGCAGCTCGATGCCGGGCGGCGCGGCGCGCAGGTCGCTGCCGCCGGTGGCGTAGCGGATCGCGTTGGTGATGAGCTCGGAGGCGAGCAGTTCGGTGGCGTAGGTGAGCTCCGACAGGCCCCACTCGTCGAGCTTGCCGCGGACGAAGCCGCGGGCGCGGCGGACCGCGGCCGGGTCGGCCGGCAGCGTCCAGGACGCGACGCGGTCGGCCGGCAGGCGCTTCAGCCGGGAGATGAGGACGGCGATGTCGTCGCGGTGGTGGTCGGCGTAGACGCCGGCGAGCGTCGCCTTGGCCATGTCCTCCATCGACCGGGTGGCGGTGTCCTCGCCGAACACCGCCTGGAGGCGGTCCAGGCCGTCGTCGATGTCGCGGCCGCGGTTCTCCACCAGGCCGTCGGTGTAGATGACGAAGACGCTGCCGTCCTCGACGGCGAACTCGCGGCTCTCGATGGCGGCGCCGCCGACGACGCCGAGCGGCGGCGCGGGCGGGACGCGCAGGTACTCCTTGGTGCCGTCGGGGCCGACCAGCAGCGGCGGCAGGTGCCCCGCCGAGGCGATCTCCAGGCTGCCGGTGGTGGCGTCGTAGACGGCGTAGACGCAGGTGGCGAAGTGCGGCTCCTGCTCGCCGAGCTCGATCATCAGCTCGTGCATGACGTGCAGCGCGTCGGCGGGCGGCAGCTCCAGGTTCGCCAGCGTGTGCAGCGCGGTGCGGAGCCGGCCCATGGTGACGGCGGCGCGCACGCCGTGGCCGGCGACGTCGCCGACGATGAGCGCGGCGCGGGCGCCGGGCAGCGCGATCGACTCGTACCAGTCGCCGCCGACCTCGACGAGCTTGCTGCCCGGCAGGTAGCGGTGCCGGACCTCGACCGAGGACGGCGCGGTCAGCCGGTTCGGCAGCAGCGAGCGCTGCAGGGCGAGCGCGGTGGCGCGCTCGCGGCTGAACAGCCGGGCGTTGTCGATGACGATCGCGGCGCGCGCGGCGAACTCCATGCCGATCTCGACGTCGTAGGCGTCGAAGCGGCGGAAGCCCGGCACGCGGGTGCAGGCGATGAAGCCGAGCAGGGTGTCGCGGGCGATGAGCGGCAGCAGCACCATCGACACGCCGTCCAGCAGCGTGCCGGCCGGGCCGCGCCGCCACTTGCCGGCGATGTCGCCGGCCGCCTGGGTGCTGACGTGCGGCAGGTGGACGGGCCGGGCGGTGTCGAGCACCTCGCGGTAGGGGGTGCCCTCGGGGTAGATGAGCACCTCGCCGACCGGGAACGTCGCCGTCCAGCGCGGGTCGTTGTCGTCGGAGGTGACCGCGATGCGGCGCAGCACCGCCGAGCCGGACTCGGCGTGCACCTCGTCGGCGGCGACCAGGCTCTCCAGCACCAGCACCGACGCGGTGGTGCAGTAGTGCGGGACGATGACGTCGACGAGGCCGCGGGCGGACTGGTCGAGGTCCAGGGAGGCGCCGAAGCGGGTCAGCGGGTCGTCCATGAGGGCGCGGCGCATGAGCGCCGGGTCCTGGTACCGCTCGCTCGGCGGCAGCGCGACGCGGACGAACAGCAGCGCGCCGGCCGGGCCGGCGACCTCGCCGACCATCGGCTGCGCGGTGACCACGGCGTCGTCGGTGCCGCCGTCGCCGCGGCGCACCGGCAGCACGGCGGTGCGCTCCTGGCCCTGGGAGATCGCCTCCAGCAGGGCCTCCAGGTCGGCCTTGGCGTCCTCGGTGACCAGGGCGGCCGCGGGCCGCCCGATGAGGTCGCCGGGGGCCCGGCCGATCACCGCCTCGGCGTTCGGGCCGCACTGCACGACGCGGTGCGCCCCGTCCACTCCCAGCACGAGGGTGCGGGAGGCGGAGTCCCGAACCGGTGCATCGCCACGCGGCGCCATCACGGATCTCACCTGACGCGCTCCAGACAGACGGTCGTCATACCACTCCCCTGCGCCAGTATGGAGCATGCCGGGCCGGTCCGGGGGGAAGATCACGTATACCGAACCGGAATGGCCGAGATGATCCGTCAAAGGGCGATTCCGTGCAGCAGCGTGGCGACGACCTGCTCGGGCCAGTCCGCGGGCAGCACCTCTTCGGCGGTCTTCAGCGTCGCCGCCCCGACCAGCAGCGTGACGACGACGTCGAGGTCGAGGTCCGGCCGGAACTCGCCGCGCTCGACCCAGCGCCGCAGCACGCCGCGCATCAGCTCGCGGCGCGGCTCGATGACGTCGTGCTGGTAGCGCTCGTAGAGCGCGGGGAACTTCTCCGCGCCGCCGACCACGTTGTGGAAGCAGCGGCCGTGCGGCCCGTTCCGCCCGGCCGCCAGCGCGCGGACCAGCTCCAGCAGGTCGGCGCGGGCCGAGTGGCCGGGCGGCTCGGGCAGCGGATCCTTGCCGTAGGCGAGGGCGCTGACGATCAGCGCCTCCTTGTTGGCCCACCGGCGGTAGATCGTGGTCTTGCCGACGCCCGCCCGCGCGGCCACCGCCTCGATCGAGACGCCGGCCACGCCGGACTCCTCGCCGAGCAGGTCGAGGGTGGCCTCCAGGATCGCCTTCTCGGCGCGCTCGCTGCGCGGGCGTCCGGGCGGGCGGGCTGTCGTCTGCGTCATGTCTCGCTCACCTTGTCACACGTCCGCCGTCACCTCGGCGGGCCGTTCGGCGGCCGCCGGCGCGGGCTTCGGGCGGCCGGGCAACCATTTCAGCACGACGAGGGCGCCGGCGAACGCCACCACGGCCGAGATGAGGGCGGCGAGGTGCATCCCGTGGACGAACGCCCCGTCGGCGGGCCCGACGAGGCCCCGCCCGGCCGCGCCGAGCCGGTCGGCGACCGCGTGCGCCCCGGTGATGGACTGCCCGGCGGCCTCGCGCGCACCGGCGGGCAGCGCGGCGAGGTGGTCGTGCATCCGGTCGCGATAGGACGAGCCGACGATGGAGCCGAGGACGGCGACGCCCATGGCCGTGGCGACCTGCCGGGCGGTGTTGTTGATCGCCGAGCCGGCGCCCGCCTTCTCGCGCGGCAGCGCCGACATCACCGACTCGGTGACCGGCGGCATGACGTTGGCCATGCCGGCGCCCTGGACGAAGAACACCGCGCCGACGAACCAGAGCGAGGTGTCCGCGTCCACCTCGTGGAATCCGAAGAGCGCGGCGGCGACGAGCAGCAGCCCGGCGGTGCAGACGGCCTTGGCGCCAAAGCGCCGCACGAACCCCGCGCTGAGCGGGGAGAAGGCGAGCTGGGCGACGGCGAACGGCAGCATCATCGCGCCCGACTCCAGCGCCGACATGTCCCGCACCGACTGCAGGTAGAAGCCGGAGAAGAAGAACACGCCCGCGGCGGCGAAGAAGCAGAGCGCGATGGCGGCGACGGCCGCGGCGAGGCGCGGGTCGCGGAACAGCTTGACGTCGAAGGCGGGGTCGGGGGTGCGGGCCTCGTGCCAGGCGAACAGCGCGAGCATCGCGACGCCGCCCGCGATCGGGCCGAGCACCGCCGGGTGCAGCCAGTCGGAGCGGTCGCCGCCCTGGATGATGCCGTAGGACAGCCCGACGAGGCCGATCACCGACAGCAGCACGCCGAGCGGGTCGAGGCCGCCGGGGGCGGGGTTGCGCGACTCGGGCACGAGGACGGCCATCAGCGCGATGCTCACCACGACGATCGGCACGTTGATGAGGAACACCGACCCCCACCAGAAGTGCGCGAGGAGCAGGCCGCCGGTGACCGGGCCGATCGCGACGGCGAGGCCGACGGCGCCCGCCCAGATGCCGATGGCGCGCCCGCGCTCGGCGGGCTCGAAGACGTTGGTGATGATGGACAGGGTCTGCGGCATCACCGCGGCGCCGCCGAGCCCCATCAGGGCGCGCGCCCAGATGAGCTGGTCGGGCGACTGGGCGTAGGCCGAGGCGAGCGAGCCGAGGCCGAAGACCACCATGCCGGCGACGAGCACGCGCCGGCGGCCGAAGCGGTCGCCGAGGACGCCGAAGGTGAACAGCAGCCCGGCGAAGACCAGCGTGTAGGAGTTGATCGACCACTCCAGCTGGCCCTGCGTGGCGCCGAGGCCCTGGCGCGGGTCGGCGATGGTCTTGAGGGCGACGTTGAGGATGGTGTTGTCGAGCACGACCACCAGCAGGCTGAGGGTCAGCACGCCGAGGATGATCCAGCGGCGCTTCTGGATGCTCTGCGGGTCCAAGGAAGACCTTCCGGGAGGGAGCGGATCCGATACGAGAACGTACCGTATCGACGGTACGCCGTCCCGCACCGATACGCAACCGTATCGTTTCGTTCGGAGCGCGGGCCGCGGAATGACCGGGGTATCCGAATCGTTCAGGAAGTGGCACGATCGTTGGGGTCTGGGTACGCCACCGTGGCGCCTCAAGACGTCGGAGGTTCCTCATGTCTTCTTCCGCAGCGTCCGCACAGCCGACCGCCCTGTACGGCGGCAAGGGCGGCCGCAGGGTCACCGTCCGTGACATCGCCGCCGCCAAGGAGCGGCACGAGAAGTGGCCGATGCTGACCGCCTACGACGCCCTCACCGCGCGGGTGTTCGACGAGGCCGGCATCCCGGTCCTGCTCGTCGGGGACTCGGCCGCGATGGTCGTCTACGGGTACGACTCCACGATCCCGGTCACCGTCGACGACCTGCTCCCCCTGACGGCCGCCGTGGTGCGCGGCTCGCAGCGCGCGATGGTCGTCGCCGACCTGCCGTTCGGCTCCTACCAGTCGGGCGTCGCCGAGGCGCTCGCGTCGGCCGCCCGGTTCATGAAGGAGGGCGGCGCCCACGCGGTCAAGCTGGAGGGCGGCCGCCGGGTGCTCCCCCAGGTCGAGGCGCTCGTCGCCGCCGGCGTCCCGGTGATGGGCCACCTCGGCCTCACCCCGCAGTCGGTGAACGCCTTCGGCGGCTACCGCGTGCAGGGCCGCGGGCAGGCGGGCGACGAGCTGATGGCCGACGCCAAGGGCCTGGAGGCCGCGGGCGCGTTCGCGGTCGTGCTGGAGTGCGTGCCCGAGGAGCTGGCCGCCAAGGTCACCGCGTCGCTGTCCATCCCGACGATCGGCATCGGCGGCGGCAACCAGACCGACGCGCAGGTGCTGGTCTGGCAGGACATGGCCGGGCTCACCCCGCACACCGCCAAGTTCGTCAAGAAGTTCGCCGACCTGAACACCGTCCTCGGCGACGCGGCCCGCGCCTACGCCGACGAGGTCGTCGGCGGCGCCTTCCCGGCCGCCGAGCACACCTACCGCTGACGATCGCCGCGACGGGCGCCCGCGCGGGTCAGACCCGCGCGGGCGCCCCGCGCTCTCCGGGAGCGCGGTCGCCGGCGGGCGCCGGCGGGGGCTCTCCGTCCCCGCCGTTGCTGCGCAGGGTCTCGACGGCGGCGCCGAGCACGTCGGGACCGGCCACGTTCATGAGCAGCAGGCCGAGGCTCAGCGACTTGTGCTGCGGCGACATCGGGCTGGCCGACAGGGCGTCCACCGCCGTGCGGAGCGCCGCCTGGTCCTCCGCCGAGACGTTCTGCAGCAGCCCGAGGACGTAGGTCGGCAGCGCGAGCGAGACCTCGTCGAACTCCACGCCCTGCATGATCTGCCCGGCCTCGCGGGCGCGGGTCTTGGCCTGCATCCGGTCGACGCCGCGGTCGGCGGCGGCGAGCAGCGAGGTGAGCAGGGTGGACGGGCCGACCGCCACGTCCTCGTCGCCGACCCGGACGGTGAACACCGCGCTGCGGAACACCATCATCGAGCCGAGGCTCGCCACCAGCACCTGCGTCGCGGCGGCGGTCGCCTCGGACTGCACGCCGAACCGCCAGCCGAAGGTGTGCAGCAGCATCAGCGAGCCCGCGCCGGCCGCCGCGTTGATCATCACGTAGGCCCAGGTGCTCGGCACCCGGACCAGCGTCGCCGGCCGGTCCCGGTAGCGGCTGACCAGCTCCGCGACGCCGACCAGGCAGGCGATCGCGACGGTGACGGCGTAGCCGATCATCCGGCGGTCCCGTCCGCCGTCAGGCGGACCGCCTCCTCGGGGCCGTCCTCGACCCGGGCGAGCCCGCGGTCGCGCAGCAGCTCGACGGCGTCGGCGATCTCCAGCAGGCCGAGCCCGGTGCCGTACCGGATCTGGTCGAAGGTCTGCGGGCCGTGCGCGGCGTGCAGCTGGTCGAGGACGCGGCGGCAGGCGTCGGAGGGGTCGGGGCCGAGCGTGCGGCGGGCGCCCTCGGGCGGCGGCTCCCGGCGCGCGAAGCGCGCCGAGCCGGTACCGGCGGCGTCGTCCCTCCCCGACGTGAGGAACGTGCTCCACGGGTCTGCCGAGCGGATCTGCCTCATGTTCACCTGCCCTGTCCCAGCTCGATCATAAGCCGCGTCCGGGTCGGGTGGTATGAAGTCCGCGAATCCCCCGGCACATGCGTTCAGACGCACCGGGAGCGGCGAACGATCCGCTCGGTTCCCCTGTTTTCGGTTCCCTTCTCCCCCGCCCGCCTCAGCGGTCCCCGGCGTCCCCGCCGTCGTCGGCGGCGCCGTCGTCGTCCTCCTGCTCGCCGAGGCTCCAGGGGCGCAGCCGCGGCGACGAGGTCGCCACGACCACCCGGTCGCCCTCGCGCAGCACCGCGCAGGCCCGGTCGTCGTAGGGCAGCAGCCGCCCGTCCCGCACGAGCGCGAGCGCGGGCTGGCGGGTCGCGGTGATCGGCCCGCCGACCTCGCCCGGGTGCACCGGCCGCTCCCGCAGGTCCAGGCCGCTGCCCTGGTCCAGCAGGTCCTCGATGATCTCGCTGACGTGCGGGTGGGTGGTGGACATCCCGAGCATCCGCCCGGCCGCCTCGGAGGAGGTGACGACGTGGTCGGCGCCGCTCTGGCGGACCAGCGGCGCGTTCTCCGACTCGCGCACCGACGCCTGGATGCCCGCCCCCGGGTTCAGCTGGCGCGCGGTCAGCGTGACGAGGACGGCGGTGTCGTCGCGCGCGGTGGCGACGACGACCTGGCGGGCCGTCGGCACGCCCGCCCGCTTCAGCACGGCGCTGCGGGTCGCGTCGCCGACGATGCCGACGAACCCCTTCTCGGCGGCGTCGCCCACCGCCCGCGGGTCGGGGTCGACGACGACGATGAGGTCGTGCCGCACCCCCATGTGCAGGAGCGCCTTCACCGCGCTGCGGCCCTTGGTGCCGTACCCGGCCACCACGTAGTGATCCCGCACCCGGTTCCTCCAGCGGTTCTGGCGCAGCTCGTCGCGGGTGCGCTCGGCCAGCACCTCCAGCGTGGTGCCGACGAGGACGATGAGGAACATCACCCGCAGCGGCGTGATGACGACGATGTTGACCAGCCGCGCCGCCGGGGACACGGGCGTGATGTCGCCGTAGCCGGTGGTCGAGGCGGTCACCGTGGCGTAGTACCAGCAGTCCAGCATCGACAGCGGGCCGCCGGCGCCGTCGCGGTAGCCGCCGCGGCCGGCGTAGACCACCAGCACGATGACGAGCAGCAGCAGGTTCGCCGCGAGCACCCGGCCGAGGACGGCCTGGAACGGGCCGACCCGGCGGCGCGGCAGCAGGACCCGCGGCGGCCGGGCGCCCTGCCTGCGATCGCTCACGGAGGGTGAGCGTAGCAGGACGTGATCACCGCGGCGGCGCGCCGGCTCACACGTCGGTGACGCGCAGCCCCGCGTGCGCCTTGTAGCGCCGGTTGATGGAGATCAGGTTGGCGGTGAGCGCCTCCACCTGGTGGGCGTTGTGCAGCCGCCCGCCGTAGACGCCGCGCATCCCGCCGATCCGCCCGGCGAGGGCCTGCACGGTGTCGGTGGCCTCCCGGTCGTCGCCGAGCACGAGGACGTCCAGCTCCATGGCGTCGACGGCCGGGTCCAGCAGCAGCTTGGCCGACACGTGGTGGAAGGCGGCGACGACGCGGCTGCCGGGGAGCACGGCGGCGGCCTGCTGCGCGGCGCTGCCCTCCTCGACCGGCAGCGCGAACGCGCCCTTGCCCTTCTCGAAGCCGAGCGGGTTCACGCAGTCCACGACGATCTTGCCGGCGAGCTCGGCGCGCAGCGACTCCAGCGTGGCCTTGTGCCCCTCCCACGGAACGGCGATCACCACGACGTCGGACTCCCCGGCCGCGACCGCGTTCTCGGCGCCGCGCACCGGCAGGCCGGCGTCGGTGGCGCGCAGGTCGTCGGCGGCCTCCTGGGCGCGCTCGGCCTTGCGCGAGCCGATGGCCACCTGGTGGCCGGCGAGCGCGAAGCGGCGGGCGAGGCCCTTGCCCTGGTCGCCGGTACCGCCGAGGATGCCGATGCGCAGGCCGCTCACGTCCGGCAGGTCATAGGGGGTCTTCTGCTGCTGTTCGCTCATACCGCCGAGTGTGCCAGGCGGGCATCCGGCCGAAAGCAGGTGCCCCCGGCGTCCGCTGGGGCACCATGGTGACCCGTGGACGGCGAACAGGTGACGATGCTGCGCGAGGTGCTCGCGACCACCGGATGGCTGGAGCGCACCCGCGAGTTCGCGCGGGCGCTGCGCGTCTCGGCGCGCACGCCGGGCGGGCTGATGCTCGTCGGGACGCCCGCGGAGGAGCCCTGGCACCTGGCCGCGCACCTGGACGACGAGAGCCGCCTCGCGGCCCTGCCCGGCCTCGCCCCGACGCTCGTGCGGTGGGCGCCGCCGCCGGGCGCGCCCGCCCACCTCGCCGTCGGCCTGGAGCGGCTGGAGGCGGCCCGGCGCGGCGAGACGCTGTTCGTCGTCGCCGAGGGCGAGGCGCCCGTCCCGCTGCTGGAGCGGGTGGACGACGCGCGCCGCACCGGCGCGGTGATCCTGTCCCTGGACGGCGGCGACCGCGAGCTGCGCGGCCTCGCGCACGAGGCGCTGTCGGTGCCGGCCGCCGACCCGCTGGTGACCTTCGACGGCGCCCAGCACCTGGTCAGCGCGGCGGCGGCGGACGCCGGGTCCGCCGCCGCGCGGGGCCGCACCGGGCTGCGCGCCCGCCTCGCCAGGGTCCTGGAGACGATCAGCGGGCCCGTGGTGGACTGACGCCGTGGTCGACTGACGCCGGGATCAGTCGTCGTCGTCCTGGGCCCGCCACGCCTCGTTGCGCTGCCGGGCGAGTTCGAGCGCGTTCGCCGCGTCCGCTTCGGAGGCGTAGGGGCCCATCCGGTCCTTGTTCGGGCAGCCGGCGCCGTGCTCGACCTTCTTATGGGTGAGGCAGAACCACCAGTCGCCGTCGTTGTCGCTCATCGTTCCTCCTCTGATCTTCCCGCCGCCCCGGATCGTGCCCCGATCGGGCTGACTAAACTCCTCGGTATGACGACCCACCTCCTGGAGCCCGGACACGTCTCGCCGATGCGCAAGGTCCCGGCGCGCATCCCGCGCCCCGAGTACGTGGGCAAGGCGCGGCCGAGGACGAGCGAGCCGGACGTCAAGGACGCCGACACGATCGCGCGGATGCGGGTGGCCGGGCGGATCGCCGCGCAGGCGCTCCAGGAGGTCGGCCGCAACGTCCGCCCCGGGATCACCACCGACGAGCTGGACGCGATCGGCCACCAGTTCCTCATCGACCACGACGCCTACCCGTCCACGCTCGGGTACCGGGGGTTCCCCAAGTCGCTCTGCAGCTCGCTGAACGAGGTGATCTGCCACGGCATCCCCGACGACACCGTGGTGCGCGACGGCGACATCGTCAACATCGACATCACCGCCTTCGTCGACGGCGTGCACGGCGACACCAACGCCACGTTCCTCGCCGGCGACGTCGACGAGGAGTCGCGGCTGCTGGTGGAGCGGACCCGCGAGGCGACGCTGCGCGGCATCCGCGCGGCCCGCCCCGGCCGCGCGCTGAACGTCGTCGGCCGGGTGATCGAGTCCTACGCCAAGCGGTTCGGGTACGGCGTGGTGCGCGACTTCACCGGCCACGGCATCGGCACCACCTTCCACTCGGGCCTGGTCGTCCCGCACTACGACGACCCGAACGCCACGAAGGTGATCGAGGCGGGCATGACCTTCACCGTCGAGCCGATGCTGACCCTCGGGACCTACGAGTACGACATGTGGGACGACGGCTGGACGGTCGTCACCAAGGACCGCCGGCGCACCGCGCAGTTCGAGCACACCATCCTGGTGACCGATGACGGCCACGAGATCCTGACACTGCCCTAGCCCGTTCGCGGGAACGTCCTCGCCAGAGTCTTCGTCGCAGAGTCACCCCGATCCCCCCGCCGGGAGTACGCCTCGATGAACGTGCCAGCGCCGTACGAGCCCCGCGTCCCCTCCGACAGCATGCCGCCGGGCCGGGCCGCGATCAGCGTGACGTGGGCCGCGCTGCCGTTCCTCAGCCTGGGCTTCGCGACGCCGTTCACGTTCGCGGCCGCGGCCCTCTGGCGCCGGTCGGCGCACCTGCTGGTGTCCGCGGCCGTCTACATCGGCCTGTTCGCGCTGCTGATGACGGTGCTGCCGGACGTGCGCGCCGGCGACCGCTCGCAGACCACCGCGGGCGTGCTGATGTTCCTGCTCGCGATCGGCGGGTCGGCGCACGCGTTCGTCGTCCGCCGCCGGGTGTTCGACCCCCACGGCCTCGCCGGCATCGGCAACGACGCGGTGGTGGAGCGGGTGCGGCAGCAGCGGCTGCTCCGGCAGAAGGCGCGGGCGCTCGCCGCGGGCGACCCCGGCCTCGCCCGCGAGCTGCGCATCGGGCGCCCCGACCTGCCCCGCCAGTACAGGGACGGCGGCCTGGTCGACGTCAACCACGCGCCCGCCGAGGCGCTCATGACGCTGCCGGGCATCACGGCCGAGCTCGCCGAGCGGATCGAGCGGGTGCGCGCCGAGACGGGCGGGTTCGTGTCCGCCGAGGAGCTGTCGGCGGTCGCCGGGCTGCCGCCCGCGATCACCGGCGACGTCGCCGACTACGCCGTCTTCATCCGCTGACCGCCGCGCCCCGCCCGCGGAACGCGGTGATCGGGCGGGACGTCCAATCCGGACCAACCGCCGCCATCGGCGCGCCGCCCGCGAAAGCGATCATTACCGGGCTAGAGTCCGGGGCGGCGGGCGGCCGCACGGGGACGGCGACCGCGGGTCTGCACTTCGGGGAGCGCACGCGATGATGGGGAAGACGCACGCGATGAGCGGCGCGCTGCTGTGGCTCGGCGCGATGCCGCTGCTCAGCTCGGACCGCCTGCTCGGGACGCACGCCGTCCACCTGGACGCCCAGCAGCTGCTGGCGGGCGGCGTCGTCGCGGCGGGGGCCGCGCTGCTGCCCGACATCGACCACCACAGCGGCCGCATCGCCCAGACCTACGGGCCGATCACGCGGGTGTTCTGCAAGTACGTCGGTAAGCTGTCGGGCGGGCACCGGCACGCCACCCACTCGCTGCTGTTCGCGGCGGCGATGGGCTACGCGATGGACTGGCTCGCCACCCACGCGATCTACGGGTGGTGGGTCGCGCTGTTCGTCATCGTCGGGTTCGGGCTGCGCGGCATCGGCTTCGACTTCGAGGGCCGGGAGCCGCAGTCGGCGATCGCCGACTGCGCGCTCGCGCTGATCGCGGTCTGGCTGATGCACGGCCTGGACATGACGTTCGTCGGGTTCGCGGTGTTCCTCGGCTGCCTCGCGCACATCCTCGGGGACGCGCTCACCCCGCGCGGGGTGCCGGTCCTCTGGCCGGTGCCGTGGCGGGTGGAGATCCCGCTGATCCCGCGCACCGACGGCAAGGTGGAGCGCTGGGTCGTGGTGCCGCTGCTCACCCTCGGCGTCGCGATCCTCGCGGTCCGCTCCGCGCTCGGCGACGTCGGCGCGGAGTGGCTCACCCGCACCTGACCCGGGCGGCGCGGGGCGAGGGGGCGAGATCCCGGGGGCGGTTCCGGGATCCCGCCGTGTACGGCGCTAGAAGCGCACCACCAGGGCGATCCGGTCGTGGTCGACCAGGAACCCGTCGGAGACGAAGGTGACCTCTCCGCCGTACTCCAGGGTGGTCTCGATGATGTCGTCCACCACGTCGTCGACGACGTCGGCGCCGCGCAGCGCGCCGAGCCGCCCGTCCACCGGGATGAGCTCGCCGGTCCCGGTGCGGACGGCGGGCGCGTAGTAGCCGCGCTCGACGACGAGGTGCTCGCCGCGGCCCTCCCCGACGAGCTCGGCGACGCGGCGGACGCCCGCGACGTAGCGCTGGAGCCCGCGGGCCGCCTCCAGCTCGGTGAGCACCGCGACCTCGCGGAGGTCCTCGTAGGCGTCGAGGGCCGGGCGGGCGAGCTCGGCGAGGGTGCTCGCGGGGGCGCCCTCGTAGGCGCCGTCCACCCGGCCGGCGACGGTGACGGCGGGCCCGGCGGCCTCGTCGAAGAACGCCTGGTGCCGGGTGACGCCCGCGACGACGACGGGCCGCCGGTCGCCGGCGAGGACCCCCTCCAGGGCGGACACGGCCTCGCGCATCAGCTTGCGGTGCCGCTCGTCGCCGTGCTGGGCGCCGCGCGGGGACGAGCGGGTGCCGTTCGGCTCGTCGCCGGGTTCGGGCTCGATCGGGAAGCCGTCGGCGGCGTGCTCGGCGAGCTCCTCGCCCTGCCCGTCCCAGAGCCGCACGGCCTGGTCCGACAGCGACAGCAGCCAGTACTTGGTGCTGCGGGTGTAGGCCGCGACGAGGTCGCGGGTGGCGAAGGTGGTGTCCACCACGACGCGCTCGTCGACGGGCTGGGCGACGGTGAACGCGTGGTGCTCGCCGTCGCCGGTGGCGAACAGCACCAGCCCGTCCTCGGCGTGCCGCAGGTCCACCTCGCCGGCGGCCCGCTCCAGGCCGCGCAGCACCTCGTCGGCGGCGGCGTCGGCGACGCCGGGGTCCTGCCGGAGGCGGCGGCGCACCTCGGCGAGCAGGTTCCGCAGCCGGATCTGGTCCTGCTGGTTCTGCGGCGGGCGGCGGTGGGTCGGCATCAGCACCGAGACCGCCGGGAAGGTGCGCGGCTTGCGCAGGTCGGACAGAGTGACGGCGTCCATGATCCCCCGATCGGCGAGCTGTCCCTGCTGTCTCATTTCTAACGAACCGCAGGTAAACGAGGCGTAAGAGGCGATTGATGAACGCGGCGGGTCATGCCGGGACCGCCGGAAATTCAAGATCACGCCGGGTCGGCCGGTCCCGCGTGTGCGGGACCGCCCGCGGTGGGCAGGGACCAGTCGGAGGTGGGCTCGGTGGACAACAGGATCGGCATCGGCGTCCGGGCGGGCGCCGTGGTGCTCGCGGGCGCGCTCGCGCTGGCGGCGTGCGGCGAGGACAGCAGGACGGCGGCGCGGACGGGCGCGAGCGCCTCCGCGACGGCGTCGTCCGGCGCGGCGGGCGGTGCGGCGGCGGGCGCGCCGGTGGCGCAGACCGAGGCGCAGTACGAGAAGGTCGTCAACGAGGTGCTGCCGTCGGTCGTGCAGATCAAGACCGACGAGGGCGAGGGGTCGGGCGTCGTCTACGACGACCAGGGCGACATCGTCACCAACGCGCACGTGGTGGCGGGCGCCAAGCAGATCACGGTGACGGCGGCGAGCGGCGGGCAGGCCCTGGACGCCGAGCTGGTCGGCTCGTTCAACGCCGACGACCTCGCCGTGGTCAAGGTGAGCGGCGCGAACCTGAAGGCCGCGCGGTTCGCGGACTCGGGCAACGCCAAGGTCGGCCAGATGGTGCTGGCGATGGGCAACCCGCTCGGCCTGGCGGGCAGCGTCACCAACGGCATCGTGTCGGCGCTGAACCGGACGGTGTCCACCCAGCGCGAGGGCGCCTTCCCGGGCGCCACCATCGGCAACGCGATCCAGACGAGCGCGGCGATCAACCCCGGCAACAGCGGCGGCGCGCTGGTGGACATGAGCGGGCAGGTGCTCGGCATCCCGACGGCCGCCGCGTCCGACCCGCAGATGGGCGGCGCCGCCGTCGGCATCGGCTTCGCCACCCCGAGCAACACGGTGAAGTCGATCGTGCCGCAGCTCATCAAGGACGGGAAGGTCAGCAACACCGGCCGCGCCGCGCTCGGCGTGACGGTGCGCACCATCATCGACCAGAGCGGTGAGGAGACCTCGGTCGGCGTCGTGTCGGTCACCAGGGGCGGCCCGGCGGACGCGGCGGGCATCAAGGCCGGCGACATGATCGTGTCGGTGAACGGGACGCGGACGCCCAGCCAGACCGAGCTCGCCGAGGTGCTCGCGCAGCTCAGCCCGGGCGACACCGCCAAGGTCGAGATCAAGGACACCGGCGGCGCGACGAGGACCGTGGACGTCAAGCTCGGCGAGCTGCCCGGAAGCTGACCCGGCCCGGCCCGGCCCGCTCCGGCCGGGCGTTCAGCGGGCGCGCAGGCCGTCCAGCAGGACGGTGGTGAGCGCGTCGCCCGCGCGGACGCCCGGCCGGCAGACGACCGCGCTCAGCACGGCGACGGCGTCGGCGGGCGCGAGGTCGGCGCGGAGCGCGCCCGCGGCCTGCGCGGCCCCGACCATCCGCAGCATCAGCGTGTCCACCTCGCCCTGGAGCTCCTCGCGCTCGGGCGGCGCGGGCACCGTCTCGGCCAGGGCCTTGATGAGGGCGAGCGGCCGCCCGGCGCAGTGCGCGACGAAGCCCTCGACCGCCGCCCAGGGCGGGCCGCCGGCGTCCAGCAGGGCGCGCGCGGCGTCCCGCAGGTCCACCAGCCCGGCCACGGAGATCTCCTCCAGCAGCGCGCCGCGATCGGGGAAGTGCCGGTACAGGGTGCCGACGCCGAGGCCGGCGGCGCGGGCGATCTCCTCCATGGGCACCTCGGGGCCGCGCTCGGCGACGAGCGCGAGCGCGGCGGCGGTGATGCGGTCGCGGTTGCGGCGCGCGTCGGCGCGCATGGCGCCCCCTATCCGGAATCGGCGGTTCACGTTAGTCTAGCCGCACGGAACCGGAAGATCCGGTTCACCTTAATCGGAGGTGCCATGCGGATCGGACTGTTCCTCGGCGCCGGCGGCGCGCCGCTGGACGCGCTCACCGGCCAGGTCGAGGCGGCCGCCGAGGCGGGGCTGGCGAGCGCCTACTTCGGCCAGTTCGGCGAGTGGGACGCCATCACCGTCGCGGCCCTCGCGGGGCGGGCGGCGCCCGGCGTCGAGGTCGGCACCGCCGTCGTCCCGACCTACCCGCGCCACCCGCTCGCGCTCGCGAGCCAGGCGCTCACCGCCCAGGCCGCGACCGGCGGCCGGTTCGTGCTCGGCGTCGGGCCGAGCCACCGGTGGTACATCGAGGACTCCCACGGCTACGACTACGCGCGCCCGGCGCGGCACGTCCGCGAGTACCTGACGGCCCTCCGCCCCCTGCTGCACGGCGAGGCCGTCGACTACCACGGCGAGACGCTGACGGCCGTCGGGCAGGTCGCCCCCGCGGGCGTCGCTCCCCCGCAGCTCGTGGTGGCGGCGCTCGGGCCCGTGATGCTGCGCGTCGCGGGCGAGCTCGCCGACGGCGTCGTCACGACCTGGACGGGCGCCGCCGCGCTCGCCGGCCACATCGTGCCGAAGGTGACGGCGGCGGCCGAGGCGGCGGGCCGCCCGGCGCCGCGCGTGCTCGCCGGGACCGTCATGGCGCTCACCGCCGACCCGGACGCCGCCCGCGACGAGCTCGCCGCGCGGCTCGGTTTCGCCGGCGACCTGCCCGCCTACCGCGCCCTGCTGGACCGCCAGGGCCTGGCGGGCGTCCACGAGACCGTCGTGGCGGGCGACGAGGCCCTCCTGGAGCGCGAGATCGCCCGGTTCGCCGACGCCGGGGTCACGGACCTGCTCGTCAGCCCGCACGGCGGCGAGCCGGCCCGCACCCTGGAGTTCCTCGGCGGCCTCGTCAGAGCCGGTCGCGCAGCTCCCGCTTGAGGATCTTCCCGGCCGCCGACACCGGGATCTCGTCCACGAACCGCACCTCGCGCAGCTTCTTGTAGTGGACGACCTGCGCGTTCACGTACGCCAGCAGGTCGTCCTCGGCGAGGTCGCCGGCGCGCACGACGAACGCCGTCGGCAGCTCCCCCGCCGCCTCGTCGGGGCGGCCCACCACGGCCGCCCCGGCGACCGCCGGGTGGGCGAGCAGCTTCTCCTCCAGCTCGCGCGGATAGACGTTGTAGCCGTTGTAGATCAGCATGTCCTTCTTGCGGTCCACGATGGCCAGGTAGCCGTCCTCGTCGAGGACGCCGATGTCGCCGGTGCGCAGCCAGCCGTCGTCGCTCAGCACCGCGGCGGTCTCCTCGGGCCGGTTCAGATAGCCGGCCATGACCTGCGGGCCCTTGACGCACACCTCGCCCTCGGCGCCCGCCGGCAGCCCCGGCGTGGCGTCGGTGACCTCGGGCTCGCCGGCGTCCACGACCTTGACGAGGGTGTCGGCGACCGCCGGGCCGACGGTGCCGGCCTTGCGGACGCCCGAGACGTTGCCGGGGTTCGCGGTCGCGCCCATGCTGACCTCGGTGAGCCCGTACGCCTCGACCACGATCGCGCCGGGGAAGGTCGCCTCCAGCCGGGCGATCATGTCGTGCGACAGCGGCGCCGCGCCCGACCGGATGGCCTGCACGCTCGACAGGTCGCGCTCGGCGAAGGTGGGGTCGGCGAACAGCGCGGAGAACAGCGCGGGCGCGCCGCCGAGGGCGGTCGCCCGGAACTTCTCCAGGTCGGCGAGGAACGCCGGGACGTCCAGCCGCGGATGCACGACGATCGTGGAGCCGGCGAGCAGCGGGTTGCTGAGGTAGCCGATCGTGCCCATGGCGTGGAACCAGGGCGCCACGTTGACCAGCACGTTCTCGCCGAGCGGGATGGGGAAGTCGGGGTCGCCCGCCGGAGCGTCCAGGACGAGGCCGCCCGCCTCGTCCACGGTCGCGGTGCCGCCGGTCGCGCCGTGCGAGAACTGGATCACGTTCACCACGACGTTGCGGTGCGGCAGCATCACGCCCTTGGACCGGCCGGTGGTGCCGCCGGTGTAGGCGATGTGGGCGAGGTCGCGGCGGGTGTCGATGTCCACGGCGGGCGGCTCGTCCGGCCGCCCGGCGCCGACGTCCTCGAACGCCGCGCCGCGGCCGGCGAACGCGCCGTCGCAGACCTGTGCCGCGTCCACCGGCCCGAACGCGCCCGCGACGATCACCGTGGCGACCTGGGTGCGGGCGAGCGCCGCCGCGACCGACGGGGCGACGAGGTCGACCGTGACCACCGCGACCGCGCCGCAGTCGGCGAGCTGGAAGGCCAGGTCGTCGACCGGCAGCAGCGGGTTGCAGGGCGAGAAGGTCGCCCCGGCGAGCAGCGTCCCGTAGTAGGCGACGGCGAACTCGGGGATGTTCGGCAGGTGCAGCGCGACGACGTCGCCGCGGCCGATGCCGCGCGCCCGCAGTCCGTGGGCGAAGCGGGCCGCGTCGGCGGCGAGCTCGGTGTAGGAGATGTCGCGGCCCTGGTAGTGCAGGGCCGTCCGGCCGCCCCACCGCCGGGCCGCGCCGGTCAGGATCGCGCCCACGGGGACGTCGGGGTACTCCAGGGTGACAGCGGGAGACGTCGCGCCCTTCGCCATCCGACACCGTCCTTCCATGATGGTGGTGCAGGTCACCCCCATAGAATCGCGTTCGGTGGCGGGGGCGCAAGCGACCCCTTACCCCGGCCGCGTCAGCCGGGGACGATGAAGCCGGTCTCGTAGGCGAGGATGACCGCCTGCGTGCGGTCGCGCGCCGCCAGCTTGCCGAGGACGTTGCCGACGTGCGTCTTCACCGTCTGGGTGCTGACGAACAGCTCGGCGGCGATCTCGGCGTTGGAGCGGCCCTTGGCCATCAGCCGCAGCACGTCCGCCTCCCGCTCGGTGAGCCGCGCGTGCCAGCGCGCCGCGCCGGGCCGCGCGCCCGCCGGGCCGTGCGCGGCGGCGAGCGCGCGGATCGCCGCCGGGAACAGCAGGCTCTCCCCGCCCGCGACCAGCCGGATCGCCTGGACGATCTCCTCGGGCCTGGCCCGCTTCAGCAGGAACCCGTGCGCGCCCGCCTTCAGCGCCGCGTACACGTACTCGTCGTTCTCGAAGGTCGTGACGACGATGACGCGGGGCGGGTCGGCGTGCGCGGCGAGCAGCCGCCGGGTCGCCTGGAGTCCGTCCACCTCGGGCATCCGCACGTCCATCAGCACCACGTCGGGGCGGAGCCGCGCCACCTGGCCGGGCACCTCCGAGCCGTCGGCGGCCTCCCCGGCCACCGCCAGGTCGTCCTCCGCCGCGATGATCGCCGCGAGGCCGGCGCGGATGAGCCGCTCGTCGTCCACCAGGAGCACCCGGATCGTCATGAGGCGGACCTTAGCGGCAGCGACACCCCGACGCGCCAGCGGTCGCCGTCCGGCCCGGCGGTGAGCGCGCCGTGCAGGACGAGCACCCGCTCGCGGACGCCGCCGAGGCCGCGCCCGCCGCCCGGACCGGGCGCCGGGCGGCCGGACCCGAGCGGGTTGGAGACCTCCAGGGCCAGCTCGCCGTCCGCGACCGCGACGCGCAGCCGCACCGGGACGGGCCCGGCGTGCTTCAGCGCGTTGGTGAGGGCCTCCTGGACGATCCGGTACGCCTCGCGCGACACCGCCGCCGGGACCCGGTCGAGGCCGGGGCCGACCTCGGCGTCCAGCTCCACCCCGGCGAGGCGGGCCTGGTCCAGCAGCCGGCCGAGGCAGGCGAGCGTCGGCTGCGGCGCGGTGCGCGCGGCGTCCTCGCGGAGCAGGCCGAGGACGTGGTCGAGGTCCTCCAGCGCGGCGCGGGCCGACTCCTCGATGGCGCCGAGGGCCTCGCGCGCGAACGCCGGGTCGGCGTCCAGGACGCGGCGGGCCGCGCCCGCCTGGAGGGTGACGACGCTGAGGGCGTGCCCGACCGAGTCGTGCAGCTCGCGGGCCAGCCGGTTGCGCTCGGCGAGGCGGACCGCGCGCGCCTCCAGCGCGGCGAGCCGCTCGGCGGGCGCCGGGCCGAGCAGGCGGGGCGCGAGGCGGGCGAGCAGCGCCCCCGTCCCGATGATCAGCGCGAGCAGCGCGGCGAGCGCGAGGAGCGCGGCGGGCGGGACGAGCCAGGGCCAGGGGCCGCGCGTGAAGCGCCCCGTCCCGGGCTCGCCGGCGCCCCAGCGCAGCAGCGGGTAGAGGGCGCCGGCCGCCGCGACCGCCGGCACCGCCAGGCTGAGGGCGCCGACGGCGACCCCGGCGTGCAGGTGCAGGGTGAACCAGGCGCCCGTCCGCACCCGGCTCCGCCAGCCGCGCGCGGGCGCCGCCGGCAGGTCCGCGGCGGCGCCGCCGAGCAGCTCCTTGGCGGCGGTGCCCTCCAGCACCCGGACCGTCGGGACGAGGCCGGTCACGAACGTCCCGGCCACCGGCAGGACGAGCAGCACGAGCGGCGCCTGGAGGGCCGCCGCGTGCGGGACCGGCACCAGCGACGCGGCGGCCATGCCCGCGATCCAGTACGGCAGCAGCAGGGCGCCGCCGGCCACCAGGTAGGACCAGCGGCGCCAGGTGGTCCGCGCGATCAGGACCCGCAGGGTTCGGCGCACCCCCCGATCCTGGCAGGGCCGGGCGTCCCGGGCCTCCCCCGCCGGGGGGAGGCGCCCCCGCTAGCCGCGGCCCGTCTCGTCGCGCTCGGCGAGCCTGGCGAGGCGGGCGTTGTAGGCGGCGAGCTCGTCGTCCTGCGCGCCCTTCTCGCCGCGCGCGGCGGCGCGGTCGGCGCGCCGGTCCTCGCGGCGGGCCTGCCGCCGGTCGTCGAAGAACCACTGGAAGCCGAGCACGATCAGCACGATGAAGGTGGGGATCTCGCCGAAGCCCCAGGCGATCGCGCCGCCGGTGTGGACGTCCTTCAGCACCGAGGTGCCCCACTCGGGGCGCACCGCCTCGTACCAGCCGGCCGCGACCGGCTGTGACAGGTTCATCAGCGCGATGCCGAAGAAGGCGTGGAAGGGCATGGTGACGAACAGCAGCAGCAGGCGGCCCGGGTAGGGCAGCCGGTGCGGCGCCGGGTCCACGCCGATCAGCACCCAGAAGAACAGGCAGCCGGCCAGCAGGAAGTGCACCGTCATCGCGATGTGCCCGAGGTGGTTGCGCATCGCGCTCTCGAACAGCGGCGTGAAGTACAGCGCGAAGGTGCTCGCCACGAAGATGATCGTGGCGACCGCCGGATGCGCGACGAACGACGTGTACCGGCTCTGCAGCACGGCCGTCAGCCACTCGCGCGGCCCCCGGTCGCCGCGGATCCGCGCGGGCTTCAGCGCCCGCAGCGCCAGCGTGACCGGCGCGCCCGACACCAGGAAGATCGGCGTCAGCATGTTCAGCACCATGTGCTGGATCATGTGCATGCTGAACAGGACGGGCGCGTACCGCGCCATCCCGGTCTCGGTGACGGCCACGATGGTGGCCAGCCCGGTGAACCAGGCGACGGTCCGCAGCACCGGCCAGGCGTCGCCGCGGCGGCGCAGCCGGACGAGCCCGGCGATGTAGAGGCCGCCGAGCGCGAGGACGAGCGCGGCGAAGAAGAAGTCGAACGTCCAGAGGCCCGCCAGGCGCCCGAAGGTGAGCTGCGGCGGCGCGTCGTAGCCGGTCAGCGCCTTGACGGGGGTCTCCTCGCCGGCCGGGGCGGGCGGCGCGGTGCGGGCGAGCGCGACGGCGAGGCCCATGGTGGCGCCCATTACCGCGATCTCGACGGTGGCGAGCCGGGCGAACGCGCCGGGGCGCCGGTCCGCGACGGCGGGCAGCGTCCGCCGGCGGTGCCACCAGCCGAACCAGCCGAGCAGCGCGAACGCCACGATCTTGCCGAGGGCGAGGCGCCCGTAGTCGGTGCTCAGCAGCTCGGCGGGGTCGGGCAGCCGGGCGATGACGTTCACCAGGCCGCTGGCGCCGACGACGACGTAGCACCACAGCGCCATCCGGCTGTACCGCTCGGCCATGACGCCGAGCCGGTCGCGGCCGAGCAGCGCGTGCGCGCAGACGACGGCGAGGCCGCCGACCCAGGGCGCGACGGCCGCCACGTGCAGGGCGACGCCGGTGACGGCGACCGAGTGGTTGGCGGCCGAGGCCGAGTGGCCGGTGAGCGGCGGCGGCAGCAGCGCGATCCCGGCGAGGACGAGCAGCCCGGCGGTGGCGCCGGGCGTGGTGGTGGTGCGGCCGAGCAGCGCGACGACGACGGCGAGCAGCACGACCAGCATGAGCGCGGTGCCCTGCGGGAGCTGCCCGACGTAGCCGCTCAGCTCGCTGCCGGTCAGCACCTCGCCGACCGGCTGGCCGAGCACGTCGGCGACGGTGAACACCAGCGTGGCGGCGGCCGCCGCGGCCCACGCCGCGGCGGCCCAGGACGCGGCCCGCACGTAGCCGGCCGCGTCGTCGCCGAGCCGCACGGCGCCCTTGGCGCCGGTGAGCGGCAGCAGGAACACCCCGGCCAGCAGGCCGCCGACGGTGGCGGCGGCGCTCAGGTCCATCAGCGTGCGCGCGACCGGCAGCCCCCAGCGGGTCGCGGTGCCCGCGTCGCCGAGCCCGGGGATGATCTTCTCGGCCACCGCGCCGCCGAGCACCAGCGCCGCCGCGAGCACGATGATCGAGGCGGCCACCGCGACCGCGGCGGCGCGGACGACGGCCAGGGCGTTCCTGCTCATGGGCGCATCACTTCCGGGCCGCGTCGTCCCCGGCGGCCGCGTCGGTCCGGTCGGCGCCGTCGCCGTCGCCGGCGGCGGGCGCTGCGGGCGCTGCGGGCGTGCCGGCCTTGGCGGCGGGCTTGCGGCGCTTGGCGAAGGCCACGATGCCGACGCCGATGCCGATGCCGACCAGCGCCCCCACCCCGATCATGATCCACTTGGTGGTGCCGGAGCCGCCCTCCGCCTTGTCGGCCTTCTCGTCCACCTCGGCCGGGACGGTGTCGGTCGGCGCCGTCACCGGCACCGCCGCGGCGGCGCCCTCCGACGGGGCCGCCTCGGCGCCCGCGGCGGCGGGCGCGGCGGTGAAGGACAGGTCGTCGCCCTGCACGCGGTGGCCGTCCTCGCCGACGACGGCGTAGGCGACGGTGTACTGCCCGGCGGGCAGCGCGCCGGTGAGGCGCTGGGTGACCTTGGTGCCCTCGTGGGCGGCGGCGCCGGACTGGAAGGTCTTGCCGTGCCCGTCCTTGACCACCACCTTCGCGACGCTGATCTTGTCGCTGAACACCAGCTCGATCCGGGTCACCCCGGCGGCCGTCGCGTCCTTGCCCGGCGTGCTGCTGACGAGGCGGGTGTGGGCCAGGGCGGGGGTGGCGGTGCCGAACAGCACGGCGCCGGACAGCGCGGCGAGGGCCGCGGCCACGCCGGCGCGGCGCAGGGGGCGGAAGGTGGGGCGCTTCATGGGAGGCCGGATTCTCCAGTAGGGAAGGGCGTTATGGGAAAGAAGGCGCGTCCAGCCTACTGAGCCCGCGCACCGTTGCGGCACCGGTACGGCTCCGGCTCGCCGCCGCGTCCCACCGCCGGGCGCCCTACCAGGAGCCGAGGACGTGCCCGCGGCCGTGGGCGGCGAACCGGCCGTCGAGGGCGGCGGCGTCCTCCGCGCCGAGCGGCCGGTAGGCCAGGTCGCGGCCGGGCCGCCACCAGACCGGGTCCGGGCCCGCCCAGTACAGGCGGCGGAGCGGCCGCTTGTCGACCTTGCCGGTGGCGGTGAGCGGCATCGCCCCGACGATCCGCACGAACCGGGGCGCCCACTTGGTGCCGAGGTCGGGCTGGGCGGCCAGGAACGCGGCGAACGCGGCCGGGTCGAAGGCGCCGCGCAGCTCCAGGGCCGCCATCACCTGGTCGCCGGTGCGCGGGTCGGGCACCGGGTAGACCGCGCACATGACCGCTTCGGGCCAGCGCGACAGGATCCGCTCGACGGGCGCGGCGGCGAAGTTCTCGCTGTCGACCCGCAGCCGGTCGGCGCCGCGCCCGGCGAAGTAGAAGAAGCCCTCCGCGTCGCGGTAGCCGAGGTCGCCGCTCCAGTAGCGGCCGTCGTGGACGCGCTCGGCGTCGGCTTCGGGGTTGTTGTAGTAGCCCTCGAAGGAGCCGGAGGTGTTGAGGCCGACGAGCTCGCCGATGGCCGCGCCGGGGTTGGCGAGGCGCCCGGCGGCGTCGAACTCCGCGCAGGCGCACTCGTCGCCGGTCGCGGGGTCCAGGACGGCGACGCGGACGCCGTCCGGGGGCAGGCCGAGCGCGTCGGGCGGCGTGCCGGGGACCTTGTTGATCGAGATGGCGCCCTCGCTGGACCCGTAGCCCTCGATGATGCGGCAGCCGAACCGGCGCGCGAACCCGGCCATGTCCTGCGCGGACGCCTCGGTGCCGAAGACCGCCTCCAGGGTGGTGGCGGCGTCGCCGTCCCGCTCGGGGGTGGCGAGGATGTAGGCGAGCGCGCGGCCGACGTAGTTGAAGTAGGTGACGCCGTAGCGGCGCACGTCGGGCAGGAACCCCGACGCCGAGAACCGGCGGCGGAGCACGACCGTCGCGCCGGCGTGCAGGGCCATGGCGAGGTTGGCCATCACCGAGTTGCCGTGGAAGAGCGGCATCGCGCAGTAGGTGACGCTGCCGCGCCCGATGCCCATCCGGGCGCCGCCCGCCGCGATGGCGGCGAGGCGCCCCTGGCTGCAGACGACGGCCTTCGGGGCGCCGGTCGAGCCGGAGGTGAACAGCAGCAGGAGCCGGTCGCCGGGGGCGAGGCCCGCGACGTCGGGGACGGGCGGGTCGGCGGGCAGCGCCGCCCGGTACTCGGCCGAGTCGGTGAGCAGCACCGGCGCGCCGGCCGGGCCGGTGCCGAGCAGCCCGGCGTGCGCGGTGTCGGTGACGATGAGGTCGCAGTCGGTGTGCGCGACGTCGGCGGCGAGCTCGGCGCCGCGCCGCGTCGGGTTGATGCCGACCACGGTGGCCCCGGCGAGCGCCGCCCCGAGGATCCAGTACACGTACTCGGGCACGTTCTCCAGCAGCACCCCGGCGTGCCGGGGCCGCCCGGCGGGGGCCGGGAAGGCGTCCAGCAGGGCCGCGCGGGCGCGGGCCTCGCGCACCACCTCGGCCCAGCTGCGGACCTCGTCCTCGAACAGCAGGCCCGGGTGGGCGTCGCCCGCCCGGGCCAGGACCAGTTCCGCGAAGATCCCGCTCGCCATGGCGCGAGCGTGTCACCCAAGCGGTCGCTTGGTCAAGAGCAGCCGCAGTCGCAGCACGAGCAGCAGTCGCAGCAGTCGCAGTCGCAGTCGCAGCTCCCGTCGCAGTGCCGGGTGCACCAGCAGCGGTCGGCGCAGTCCGCGCCGCGGTGCTCGCTCCACTCGGGCTGGTAGACGCCGCAGGTCACGCAGACGACGCCGCCCGCCAGGCACGGCAGCGGGAAGCCCGGACGCGGCGTCCCGCCCTTGCCGTGGAAGCCGTCCCCGCCGTGGCCGCCCCAGCCGCCGCCCCCGCCGGGATGGGACGGCGGCGGCCCCTGCGGCGGGTACGGCCCCTGCGGCGGGTACGGCTGCTGCGGCCCGTAGGGCCGCTCCCACCGGCCGGGGCCGCCCTGCCCGGAGTGGGCGGCGAAGGCGCGGTCCACCGAGCGCCGGACCTCGCGGTCCAGCAGGGCGCGGACGAGGCGCGGCTCCGCCAGCTCCACGTCGGCGAGGGCGAGCCGGAGGCCGTGCAGGGCGTCGTCGCAGCGGCGCCGCGCCTCGGCGGGCGCGGTGCCGGTCGCGACGAGCGGGTTGTAGGCGCCCGCGGCCAGGTCGGCGGGGGCGTCCTCGACGGCGTCGAGGAGGTGCGCGAGCCGCCCGAAGGAGCGGCCCGCCTCGGCGAGCGCCGCGGCGTTGCCCGGGCGGCCCGCGAGGACGGCGGTGTGCGCGAAGACCGCCGCGACGGCCGTCTCGGTCGGCTCGGTCAGCTCCGGCAGCGTCCGCCCGCCCGCGGCCTCCAGCAGCGGCTGGCGGGCCACGGCGTCGCGCAGCACGGCCGGGTCGAACCCGACGGCGGCGCCGGTGCGGCCGCCCGCCGCGTCCCAGCGCCCGGCCATCCGCCCGGCGGCCGCCGCGACGAGCCGGCGCCCGTAGGGGCCGTCGCCGTCGGCGACGTGGTCGCGGGCCTTGCCCGCGGCGAGCAGCAGCGACGCGGCGGCGGCGAGCCGGGCGCCCTCGGCACGGGCCGCCACGACCTCGGCGCCCTTCATGCCGCGCAGCGCGCACGGCCCCGCCTCGCGGCGCGGCGAGCGGTCCGGCGCCTGCGCCTCGACCAGCACCGACACGAGCAGGCCGTCGTAGTTGGTGGCGAGCCGGGCGGCCTGGCCGTGCTCGGCGCGCAGCGCCAGGCAGAGGCCGCACAGGTGCGCCATCCAGTCCTTGAACAGCGTCCCGCAGAGCCCGTGCCTGCACGGGCGGACGACTCCGAACATCCGGTCAGACGCCCGCGCAGGTGAGGGCGCGCTGGTAGGCGGCGAGCCGGGAGTCCTCCTGGCCGCCGGTCTCGGCGAGCAGCTCGGCGAGATCGAACCAGGTCTGCGCGGCCTCCCGCGCGGACTCCATCCGCTCCAGGTGGGTGGCGGCGCCGGTCAGCGCCTCCACCGCCCGGTTGCGGTGGCCGAGGCGGACGTGGGCCTCGCCGAGCACGGTGAGCGCGCTCGCGGCGGCGCGGCGCGGCGCGTCCCCGAGCAGGTCCAGGGCCTCCTCGGCGAGCGCGACGGCCTCGCCGGGGCGGCCGAGGGCGGTCTCGGCGCGGGCCAGCTCGGTCAGGCAGAGCGCGGTGTCGATCTCGCCGGCGGCCTGCGCGGCGCTCTCGGCCCGCACCCGGCCGAGCAGGTCCAGGGCGTGCGCGGCCTGGTCGGGGTGGGCGCGCAGCAGCAGCCCGGCGTAGGAGACGCGCAGCCGGTTCAGCTCGCGCGGGTCGGGCAGCTCGCCGGCGAGCAGCAGCGCCCGCTCGATCAGCGCGACGCCCTCGTCGTACTCGCCGCGGACCTCGGCGACGGCGGCGGCCTGCCAGTAGGCGACGACGCGGGCGCTCGCGGTGCCGACGCGCTCGGCCCGCTCGACGACCTGGGCGGCGAGCTGGCGGGCCCGCACGAGGTCGCCGCGCTCGACGAAGGCGCCGAGCAGCGCGGCGCCGAGCCGCACCGCGGCCTCGGTCGAGTCGGCGCCGGTCGCGACCAGGTGCCGCTGCGCCTCCTCGGCGACCTGCACCCCGGCGGTGGCGTCGCCGCGCTCGCGCAGGCACCGGCTGAGCGCGATGTGCACCCGGGCCCAGTGGTCGAGGTCGGCCTCGGCGGACGCCTCGGCGGTGAGCGTGCGCAGCTCGCCGATCGCCTCCTCCAGGCCGCCCGCCGCCTCCAGCGCGAGCGCGTGGCCCCAGCGGGCCTGGTGCAGCATGTCGGGCAGCGCGACCGCGTCCGCGCTCGCCAGCACCTCGGCGAAGCGGGTGCGGGCCTCGGCGGCGGCGCCGTTGCGCAGCGCGATCTCGGCGTAGTCCAGGGTGACGCGCAGCTCGTCGACCACGTCCTCGCTGACGCCGCTCACCAGGTAGGTCGCCGAGCAGCTCAGCTTGCCGGCCAGCAGGTCGATCACGCTCGGGGCCGGCACCCGCTTGTCGCTCTCGATGAGCGAGATGTAGCTGTCGGACAGTTCGGGGAAGGCCAGCTGGGCCTGGCTGATGCCCTGGCGGATGCGCAGCGCGCGGATGCGCTGTCCCAACGTCTCGCGGTCCATCGTTCGTCCACCCACCTAGGAGGTACCCGCCGGGCGCGCGGTGCGCAGGGCGAGGAAGAAGTCGACTCGGTCCTCCAGTGTGCCGAGGTCCCGGCCCGTGAGCTCCTCGATCCGCCTGATTCGGTATCGAAGCGTGTTCACATGGACATGCAGCCGGGACGCCGTCCGGCTCCAGGACCCCGAGCAGGCCAGGAAGACCTCCAGGGTGTGCACGAGGTCGGCGTGCCGGCCGGCGTCGTAGTCCTCCAGCGGGCCGAGCAGCCGGCGCCGGAAGTCCCCCCGCACCTGCGCGGGCACCGAGGCCAGCAGCAGCGCGTAGGAGTCGACGCGGCGGCCCGCGTCGCCCGTCGTTCCCGCCAACTCTCGCATTCGCACCAAGGCAGGCTATTACGGACCGCCCGCCGGGCGCCGCGCCGGACCTCCCCCACCCCGCCGGGCGCCGGCTGCTGTACTAGCGCCATGACCGTTTCCACGCACGTGCTGGACCAGCAGCTGGGCCGGCCCGCCGCCGGCCTGCCCGTCCGCCTGGACCGCTACCGTGACGACACCTGGGAGCCGCTGGCCGAGGGCGCGACCGGCGACGACGGCCGCTGGAGCGCCCCGGCGGCGCCCGGCGCGGCCGCGGACGACCCGACCGGGCCCGGCACCTACCGGCTCCGCTTCGGGTCGGGCAGCTACTTCGCCGGGCGGGGCGCCGCGACCTTCTACCCCGAGATCAGCGTGATCTTCACGGTGGCGGACGGCGGCGAGCACCACCACGTGCCGCTCGCGCTCGGCGCCTTCGGCTACTCCACCTACCGGGGCGGCTGACCGGCCGGGCCGCGGGGCCGGCCGGGGGGGCACCGGTTCACCGACGGGTGATCACGGGCAGTTAGGCTGAGCTGGCCTTATTCCCAGGCCGGCCCCTGACCGGCCGAACACCACCGGAGCCGAATCCGATGTCCCACCCCACCACCGCCACGGCCGAGGGCACGCCGCCCGGCGAGCCGCGCGGCGCCCTGGACCGCTTCTTCCACCTCACCGAGCGAGGCAGCAGCGTCCCCCGCGAGCTCCGCGGCGGCGTCACCACCTTCGTGGCGATGGCCTACATCATCCTGCTCAACCCCCTGATCCTCGGCGGCGCCAAGGACGTCAACGGGATGCAGCTGTCCATCCCGCAGCTCACCACGATGACCGCGCTGTCGGCCGCGGTCACCACGATCGTCATGGGCCTCGTCGGCAACGTGCCGATGGCGCTCGCCTCGGGCCTCGGCATCAACGCCGTCGTCGCCTTCCAGGCCGCGCCGCACATGACCTGGCCGCAGGCGATGGGCCTGGTGGTCATCGAGGGCGTCATCATCGTGATCTTCGCGCTGACCGGCGTCCGGCAGCTGATCATGGACGCCATCCCGCTGGCGCTCAAGCACGCCATCGCGGTCGGCATCGGCGCCTTCATCGCGCTCGTCGGCCTCTACGACGGCGGGTTCATCTCCTCCAGCGCCGCGAGCCCGCCGCTCGCGCTCGGCATCGGCGGCAAGCTGGCGACCTGGCCGAGCGCGGTGTTCGCGCTCGCGCTGGTCCTGATGATCGTGCTGTACGTGCGGCGGGTGCCCGGCGCCATCCTGATCAGCATCGTGGTGGCGACGATCGTCGCGATCGTCATCCAGTCCAACGCCTCCATCCCCAAGCAGGGCGTCGGCTCCTGGGGCATCGTGACCCCCGAGCTGCCCGACAAGTTCTTCGCCGTCCCCGATTTCGGGCTGTTCGGCGAGGTGAGCCTGTTCGGCGGGTTCGCCGAGGCGGGCGTCCTCACCGCGCTCGTCGTGCTGTTCACGCTGGTCCTGTCGGGGTTCTTCGACGCGATGGGCACGATCCTCGGCCTCGGTGACGAGGCCGGCCTCGTCGACGAGCAGGGCCGCCTGCCCGGCCTCGGCCGCATCCTCACCGTGGACGGCGTCTCGGCCGCCTTCGGCGGCATCACCTCGTCCTCGGCGAACACCGTGTTCGTGGAGTCGGCGGCGGGCGTCGGCGAGGGAGCGCGGACCGGCCTCGCCAACATCGCGACGGGCGCGCTGTTCGTCGTCACGCTGTTCCTCACCCCGCTCGCCGCGGTCGTCCCGGCGCAGGCCGCCGCGCCCGCGCTGGTGCTGGTCGGCGCGCTGATGATGGCGCAGGTCGCGAAGGTGGAGTGGGCCGACCTGGACATCGCGATCCCGGCGTTCCTCACCATCGTGTTCATGCCGTTCACCTACTCGATCACCAACGGCATCGGCGCCGGCCTGGTCGCCTACACGCTGATCAAGGTGAGCCGCGGGCGCCCGCGCGACGCGGGCTGGCTGCTCTGGGTCGTGTCGGTCGTGTTCCTGCTCTACTTCGGTTTGAACGTCGTGGAGGACGTTCTGGGTGTCAAATAGTGCCGACATGGCGTAAGCAGAAGGTAGGGCCTTACCCCCCGGCGCGAAAGGCGTGGCTGTGGTGTCCGCGGACTCTCCCCCCGACCCCCGCCTCGACGCCCGCCCGCGCGGCCACGTGCTGCTGGCGCCCGACCGGTTCGCCGGCGCGCTCAGCGCCGCGCGGGTCGCCGGGCACCTGGCGGCCGGGCTCGGCCGCGTCCGCCCCGACGTCCCGCTGGTCGCGCTGCCGGTCGCCGACGGCGGGGACGGCACCGCCGAGGCCGCCATCGCGGCCGGCTGGCGCCGGGTGGAGGTGCGGGTCTGCGGGCCGACCGGGCGCCCGGTCACCGCGGCGCTCGCGGTCCGCGGCGACACCGCCCTCGTCGAGATGGCGGAGGCGTCGGGGGCGCGGCGGGTGCCGGACGGCCGCCCGCAGCCGCTCACCGCGACGAGCGCCGGCACCGGCCAGTTGCTGGTCCACGCCGTCCGGATGGGCGCCCGCCGCATCGTCCTCGGCCTCGGCGGCGCCGCCGGGGCCGACGGCGGCGCCGGGATGGTGCAGGGCATGGGCGGGCGGCTGCTCGACGCGCTCGGCAACGACCTGCCGCCCGGCGGCGCCGCGCTGCGCGCCCTGCACGCCCTGGACCTGCGCGGGCTGCCCGACCTGTCGGGGGTGCGGGTGGTGATCGCCGGGGACGCGGGCGGGCCGCTGCTCGGCCGCGCCGGCGTCGCCGCCGCGGGCCACCGGAGCGGCGGGGGCCGGGAAGAGGCGCGGCTGCTCGACGCGGGGCTGCGCCGCTGGGCCGACCTCGCCGAGGCCGCGTCCCGCCGGGCCGCCCGCGACCTGGCGGGCGCCGGGGCGGCGGGCGGCGTCGGCTTCGCCGCGCTCGCCTTCCTCGGCGCCACCGTGGAGCCGGGCACGCCGTTCCTGCTGGACCTGCTCGGCTTCACCGAGAAGGCCCGCGGGGCGCGGCTCGTCGTCACCGGCGAGGCGACGCTCGACGCCGCGTCGCTGCGCGGCGGGACACCCGCCGGGGTGGCGCGGGCGGCGGCGCGGGCGGGCGCGCAGGTCGTCGCGGTCGCCTGCCGGCGGGGGCTCACCGGCGAGCAGCTCCGCCGGGCCCGCATCCAGGCGGTCTACGCCCTGGAGGACATCGAGCGCGATCCGGCCCGCCGCACCCGGCGGGCCGGATCGCTGCTGGAGGAGCTCACCGTCGCGATCGCCGCCGAGTGGCTGCCCCCGGCGCCGGCCGGGCGCTGACGCCCCCGCTCTTACATAGTGTCAATTTATCGGGGAACGACCGTACATGTTGGACATGGCACGTCCGGGGCCGCCCGGCCCACCCTGAAGTCGTAAGGCCAGGCGAGCGCCCTGGTCGGCGACTCCGGAGGAGATCATGAAGGTCGGCGTACCCCGCGAGATCAAGAACAACGAGTACCGGGTGGCCATCACGCCGGCGGGGGTGCACGAGCTGGCCCGGCACGGCCACGAGGTCGTCGTCGAGCGCGGCGCGGGCGCCGGCTCGGCCATCCCCGACGAGGACTACACCGCCGCCGGCGCCAAGATCGCCGACACCGCGGACGCGGTCTGGGCCGAGGGCGAGCTGATCCTGAAGGTCAAGGAGCCGGTCGCCGACGAGTTCCACCGCATGCGGCGCGGCCAGACCCTGTTCACCTACCTGCACCTCGCCGCGTCCCGCGAGTGCACCGACGCGCTGCTCCAGGCGGGCGTCACCGCGATCGCCTACGAGACCGTCCAGCTGCCGAACCGGTCGCTGCCGCTGCTCGCCCCGATGTCGGAGGTCGCCGGGCGCCTCGCGCCGCAGGTCGGCGCCTACAGCCTGATGCGCTCCAACGGCGGCCGCGGCGTGCTGCCCGGCGGCGTCCCCGGCGTCGCCCCGGCGAAGGTCGTGGTGATCGGCGGCGGCGTGTCGGGGCTGAACGCCGCGCAGATCGCCGTCGGCATGGGCGCCGAGGTGGCGATCCTGGACGTCAGCGTCGACCGGCTGCGGCACATCGACGCCATCTACCAGGGCCGGTTGAAGACGCTGGTCTCCAACGCCTACACGATCGAGCAGGAGGTGCGCGCCGCCGACCTCGTCATCGGCGCGGTGCTGATCCCCGGCGCCAAGGCGCCGAAGCTCGTCACCAACGACCTGGTCGCGCACATGAGGCCGGGCTCGGTGCTGGTGGACATCGCCATCGACCAGGGCGGCTGCTTCGAGGACTCGCGCCCGACCACGCACGACGACCCCACCTACCGGGTGCACGAGTCGATCTTCTACTGCGTGGCGAACATGCCGGGCTCGGTCCCGAACACCTCCACCAACGCGCTCACCAACGTGACGCTGCCCTACGCGGTGCAGATCGCCGACCTCGGCTGGCGGGACGCGCTGCGCGCCGACCCCGCCCTCGCGCTCGGCCTGAACACCCACGCCGGGGAACTGGTGTACGCGCAGGTCGCCGAGGCGCACGGCCTCGCGCACACCCCGCTGGAGGACGTCCTCGCCGGGTGACCGGGCGGCCCGCGGGCGGCGCCGCGCCGCCCGCTAGGGTGACCCCATGGGGGAACTGATCCTGCTGCGGCACGGCGAGACCGAGTGGAGCCGCGCCCGCAGGCACACCGGCCGCACCGACCTGCCGCTCACCGAGGAGGGCGAACGGCAGGCCAGGGCGCTCGCGCCGCTGCTCGCCGACCGGCCCGTCGCGCAGGTCGTCGCGAGCCCGGCCGAGCGCGCCCAGCGCACCGCGACGCTCGCCGGCCTCACCCCCGACGCCATCGACCCCGACCTGTGGGAGTGGGACTACGGCGGCTACGAGGGGATCACCACCGCCGACATCCAGCGCGAGCGCCCCGGCTGGTACCTGTGGGACGACGGCGTCGTCCCCGGCGCCGAGGGCCACCCCGGCGAGACCGTCGAGCAGGTCGGCGACCGCGTGGACCGGGTCATCGCCCGCGCCCGGCAGCGGCTGGAGGGCGGCGACGTCGCGCTCGTCGCGCACGGGCACGTGCTGCGCGTCCTCACCGCCCGCTGGCTCGGCCTGCCCGCCGCCGGCGGGCGGCTGTTCGCCCTCGGCACCGGGACGCTGTCCACGCTCGGCACCGAGCACGACCGCGACGTCATCACCTCCTGGAACGTCCCGGCGCGCTGACGTCCCGGGCCTCCTCGCCGGCCGGCGGCCGACTCCCGGTCGGCGCCCGGCCGAGGACAGAACGGGCCATATAGAATACCCCTCCGGGGGTTTCCCCCCGGGGCTACTCAGGAGGGGACCGACGATGGCCGGCAGCGACACCCCGACCCGCGGCTACACCGCCACCAAGGACCAGCTCCAGACGCGGCTGCGCCGCATCGAGGGCCAGGTGCGCGGGATCGAGCGCATGGTCGAGGACGACCGCTACTGCATCGACGTCCTCACCCAGATCAGCGCCGTGCAGGCCGCCCTGGACAAGGTCGCGCTCGGGCTGCTGGACGGGCACGTCCGGCACTGCGTCGTCGAGGGCGCCGAGGAGGGCAAGAGCGAGGAGATGTCGACCGAGCTGATGGCCGCCGTCGGCCGCCTCATGCGCCGCGGCTGACCGCCCCGCCCCTTTCCGGCCCGCCCCCCTCCGGCCCGCCCCGCGTCAGCCGCCGTCCGGCGGGCCGCAGAGGCCGTGCCCGCCGGAACCGGGCCCGGTGCCGAGCACCTCCTCCTGCATCCGCACCAGCAGCTCCCAGCCGCGCAGGAACGCCGCCCGGTCCTCGGGCGCGAGCCGCTCCATCGTCATGCGCATCGGCGCCAGCCGGCTCTCGACGAACCGCTCGGCGTCGGCGCCGTAGTCGGGGTGGACGCTGACGATCGTGCGCCGCCGGTCGGCCTCGTCGGGACTGCGCACGACGAACCCCGCGCGCTCCAGCTCGCCGGTGAGCTGGCTGACCGTCGCCGGGCTCAGCCCGACCTCCGCCGCGAGCGCCCCGACGGGCGCGGGGCCGCCCATGACCAGCGCGAACATCACCGGCATGTGCCGGGGGCCGAGGCCCGCGTCCTTGACCCGCTCGATCAGCCGGCCGCCCCCGTGGCTCTTGACGTTGCGCACCATCCGCCCGAGCAGCCGGACCAGGACGGCGACGTCCGTCTCCGCGCCGTCCCCGATACCGTTTCCGCTCATGTCTTGAATTTCAACACATCTTCGTGATGGACTCAAGAACGTTGAACTTCAAGCTATCTCATGGCGAGGGGACCCGACCATGACCGACCACCCGACCACCGACGCGCCCGCGGCACCGGGGGCGGCTCCCCCCGCGCCCGCGGACGCCCCTTCCGACCGGCTGGACCGCTCCCTGATCGTGCTCGGGCTGGTCATCGTGTCCGGCACCGTGATGGCGGTGCTGGACACCACGATCGTCAACGTCGCGCTGCAGACGCTCGGCCGCGACTTCAGCACCGACCTGTCCACCATCCAGTGGGTGGTCACCGGCTACCTGCTGGCCCTCGGCACCGTCATCCCGCTCACCGGCTGGGCCATCGACCGCTTCGGCGGCCGCCGGGTGTGGATGACCTCCATCGTGCTGTTCGTGCTCGGCTCCGCGCTCACCGGCCTCGCCTGGAACGTGGAGTCGCTGATCGCCTTCCGGGTCGTGCAGGGACTCGGCGGCGGCATGCTGATGCCGACCGGCATGGCCATCCTCACCATGGCCGCCGGGCCGCGCCGGATGGGCCGGATGATGTCGATCATCGGCGTGCCGATGCTGCTCGGGCCGGTGCTCGGCCCGGTCATCGGCGGCTACCTGGTGGAGAACGCCGACTGGCGCTGGATCTTCTTCGTGAACCTGCCGGTCGGCGCGCTCGCCCTCGCGCTCGCCTGGTGGAAGGTGCCGGGCGAGGCGCCGCACGAGGCGCGCGCGACGCTCGACCTGCGCGGCCTCGCCCTGCTGCCGCCGGGGTTCGTGCTGCTGATCTACGGGCTGTCCACCGCCAGCGGCAACGGCGGGTTCGGCGAGCCGTCCACCCTGGCCTGGATCGCGGGCGGCGCCGTCCTCATCGCGCTGTTCGTCGCGCACAGCCTGAGCCGGCGCGAGAAGGCGCTGATCGACGTGCGGCTGTTCAAGGACCGCACCTTCGCGACCGCCTCGTTCATGGTGTTCCTGGTCGGCATCGCGCTGATCGGGTCGCTGCTGCTGCTGCCGCTGTACTACCAGATCGGCCGCGGCGAGGGCGCCCTCGCGGCCGGCCTGCTGCTGGCCCCGCAGGGCCTCGGCGCGGCGTTCGCGATGCCCGTCGGCGGCCTGCTCACCGACCGGCTCGGCGCCGGGCGCGTCGTCCCGTTCGGGGTGGTGCTCATCGTCCTCGGCACCGTCGCCTTCACCCAGGTGGAGGCCGGCACCTCCTACTGGCTGCTCAGCGCCTCGCTGTTCGTGCGCGGCATGGGCCTCGGCTGCACGATGATGCCGACGATGTCGGCGGCGCTCACCACGCTGCCGCGCGCGGCGGTGTCGCGGGCGAGCAGCTCGCTCAACATCATCATGCAGCTCGGCGGCTCGTTCGGCAGCGCCCTGCTCGCCGTCATCCTGACCCGGCAGATCAGCGGCAACCTGCCGCAGCAGCCGGGCGGCGGCGGAGGCGAGAGCCACCTCGGGCAGATCCCCGAGTCGGTGCGGGTGCACGTCGCGCCGCAGCTCGCCGACTCCTTCGGCACCACCTTCTGGGTGGCGCTCGGCATCACCGCGGTGCTGATCCTGCCCGCGTTCCTGCTGCCGCGGAAGGGCAGCGCGCACAACGCGGTGCCCGTCGAGCCCCCCGTCTGACGGCCCGCCCCCGGGTGCCGCACGCCGGCGCCCGGGGCGCGTCAGGAGGCGATCGACAGGGCCGCGGCGCCGTCGCCGTTCTCGCGGGTGAGCCGCAGGGCGCGCTGGGCGTCCGGGGAGTACCGGTACCGCTCGGGGATGACCCGGGTGGTCCGGTACAGGCCCTTCAGCGTCAGCGTCGCGGCGAGGTCGGACGTCGGCAGGCCCGGCAGCCCGTACATGCGGCGCGCCCAGCGCGGCAGCGTCGACACGACCAGCGCCCCGACGGCGGGCGCGGCGAGCTTCAGCGGCACGAGCTTGGCCGGCACCGCCGGGTTGAACATGCGGCGCAGCCCGAGGCGGGCCTCGTCGCAGGCCCACACGTGGCGGCGCATGTCGCGGTAGTAGTCGCGCATGTCCTGCACCGACGCCGGGACGTTCGCCGGGTCGAGCCCGACGACCTCGGCGGCGCGGCGCTGCTCGTCGACGAACGCGTCGGCGTCGGCGCGGCTCAGCGGGACGCCGGAGCGGCGCGCCACGTCGAGGTAGGAGTCGACCTCGCCCATGTGCACCCAGAGCAGGTTCTCCGGCTCGTCGAGCGGGAAGGTCTCGCCGGTCCGCAGGTCCACGCCCGACATCTTGGCGTGCAGCTTGCGGACGCGCCGCCCGACCCGCTCCACCTCGTCGCGGGTGCCGTAGGTGCGGACGCGGACGAACTCGACGGTGCGCGCGAGCCGCGACCAGGCCGCGCTCGGGTCCATCAGCTCGGAGTTCTGCGCCGTCCCCCACATGGTGTGCGGATGCAGGGACTGCAGCAGCAGCGCCCGGACGCCGCCGACGATGAGGACGGGCTCGCCCATCACCCGCCAGGTCACCGAGCCCGGACCGAACAGCCCGTAGTCCTGCCCCGCCACGACCCCTGCCACGACCGGCCCCCTCTCGCCCGGCGGCCCGCGCCGCCGCTCACTCCAGGGTAATCACCCACTTATCTACCCGGTATGGCGCAGGTCACACGCCCGCCGGGCCCGGCGCGTCCGGGTCGGCCGGGTCCCCCGGCCCGGCCGGGTCGGCGTGCTCGGCGATCCAGGCCAGGTAGTCCAGGCTGCCCGCGACGACGGGCGTCGCGATGATCTCCGGGGTGTCGTAGGAGTGGTTGTCGCCGATCAGCGCGGCCAGCTCGTCGAACCGGCCGGCGGTGGTCTTGAACAGCACCAGCCACTCCTCGGCCGACTCGATCTCCCCCTCCCACCAGTAGGTGCTGGCGATCGGGCCGACGAGCTGGGCGCAGGCGGCGAGGCGCTCGGCGACCGCCGCCTTGGCGATGGCGGCGGCCTCGGCGCGCGAATCGGTCGTGGTGGTCACCTGGACGTATGCGGACGCCATGCCGGGCTTCCTTCCCCGCCGCGGCCGTTTCCACCGCGCCGGCCGCCGGTCCTAGCGGGCGGGCCGCACCACCAGGGCGCTGCCGCCACCCCGGCGGGACGGTTCGGCGACGGCCTGGACGACGCCCGGACGCACGAACTCCAGCGCGGTGGCGGCCCCGATCACCCCGGCGGGCGGGCCCGCGAACAGCGCGAACTGGTGCCCCCGGGCGCCGAGCGCCGCCCCGTACCGGTCGATGAACGCCTGCTCGGCCTGCACCTGCGGGGTGTTGCGCTGCGTCGCGCGGGGCGCGGCGAGCGCGGCGGGCAGGCTCATCCCGAGGTCGAGGCGGTTCAGCAGGATCTGCAGGACGGTGGTCGGGATGGTGGACCCGCCGGGGCTGCCGAGGGCGAGCCTCGGCCGGCCGTCCTTCAGCAGCAGGGTCGGCGCCATGCTGCTGCGCGGCCGCTTGCCGGGCGCCGGGAGGTTCGGGTCGGGCGCCGCGCCGGGCGCGGGCGGCTGGAGGGTGAAGTCGGTCAGCTCGTTGTTCAGCAGGAACCCGCGCCCCGGCACCGTGATGCCGCTGCCGCCCCACTGCTCGATCGTGAGGTTGTAGGCGACGACGTTCCCCCACTTGTCGGCGACGACCATGTGGGTGGTCTGCTGGCCCTCGTAGGGCAGCGCCTGCCCCTGCGCGGCGGGCGCGCAGCCGCCGTAGCGGCCGTCGGGCTCGCCGGGCGCGACGGGCGCGGTGAGCGCCTTGGCGGGGTCGATGAGGCAGGCGCGCTCGCGGGCGAAGCCCCTGGACAGCAGCTCGCGCGTCGGGACCTTCACGTAGGCGGGGTCGCCGACGTAGCGGGCGCGGTCGGCGTAGGTGAGCTTGGACGCCTCCAGGTAGGTGTGCAGGGCGCCGACGGTGTCCTTGGCGCTCAGCCGGAAGTTCCCCATGATGTTGAGGGCCTCGCCGACGGTGGTGCCGCCCGAGGAGTCCGGCGGCATCCCGTAGACGTCGAGGCCGCGGTAGCTCACCCGCGTCGGCTTCGGCGACAGCGCCCGGTAGGCGGCGAGGTCGCCGGCCTGCATGAGGCCGGGACGCACGGTGCGGGTGGCGTCGGCGGCGACCGGCGGCTTGCGCACCGTCTTCACGATCTCCTGGCCGAGCCCGCCGCCGTACAGCCAGGACGGCCCCTTGCGGGCCAGCTCCCGGTAGGTGTTCGCGAGGTCGGGGTTGCGGAACACCGACCCGACGGGCCGGGGCGCGCCGCCGGGCAGGAACAGCCGCCGCGTCGGCTCGATCGCGCTGAACCGGGCCTGGTTCAGCACGGTCTCGTCGTAGAACTCCTGGTCGACGACGAAGCCGCGGTCGGCCAGCGCGATCGAGGGCTGGAGCAGCGTGCCGAGCCGGCGGCTGCCGAACGCGTCGAGCGCCCGCTGCCACTGGGCGACGGTGCCGGGGACGCCGACGCTGAGGCCGCTGGTCACCGCCTCGTCGAACGGCAGCGCCTTGCCGGTGGCGGGGTCGACGAACGAGTCGGCGCGCATCGCGCGCGGCGCGGTCTCGCGGCCGTCGAAGGTGGACACGCGGTGCGTGCGGGCGTCGTAGTAGGTGATGTACCCGCCGCCGCCGATCGCCGCGACGTAGGGCTCGCTGACGCCGAGGGCGGCGGCGGCCGCGACGGCGGCGTCCATCGCGTTGCCGCCCTCGGCCAGCACCTCCAGGCCGATGCGGCTGGCGTCGGGGTCCACCGTGGAGATCGCGCCGCCCGAGCCGGTGGCGACCGGCTGCCGGGCCGGTGCCGGGGCGGCGAGCGCGGACGCGGGCGCGGCGGCCGCGGCGGACAGCCCGGCGGTGAGCGCGAGGGCGGCGGCCAGCGGCCGGCGGAGCGGCCTGTTCGGGCGCGTGCTGCGGAACACGGGACCTCCTGGGGAACGCGGCGCCACCACCGTGCCACCGAACTTCACGCGGCGCCACGTTCCCGTCCGGCCCCGGCCGAAACGGCGGCATACGGACGGTACAGATCGCGAATTAGCGCCTTCTCTATCGCCGCGGACCCCTTCCCGCAGGCCAATACGGGGCCGCGGACCGACGAATACCGGCGAAATTCTTGCGAATTTACCTATTCATGGGGAATTGTTGGGGACTCCCATACCTCCGCCGCGCGGCCGGCGCGCGAGCCAGGCCAGGGGGGCTCCCGCCGATGACCTGGAACACCCGCGCGCCCCGGCCCGCGGACCGCAACACCGTCTTCCGCCGCCTGCCCGTGGAGCTGGCGACCGGGCAGCGCTACGGCGGGCGGCACCGGCTGCGCGTGCTGTACCGGACCCGCGACCTGGTCGTGCTCGGCCTCGGCGTGATGATCGGCTCGGGCATCTTCACGATCTCGGGGGCGCAGGCGGCCGGCACCGCCGGGCCCGCGGTGATCGTGTCGTTCGTCCTCGCGGGCGGCGCCTGCCTGCTCGCCGCGCTCGCCTACGCCGAGCTGTCGTCGATCGTCCCGGTCGCCGGCAGCGCCTACTCCTTCACCTACGTCGCGTTCGGCGAGGTGTGGGCGTGGATCGTCGGCTGGGCGCTGATCGCCGAGCTGCTGCTCGCCGCGTCCGTCGTCGCGCGGGCCTGGTCGCTGTACGCCGCGCAGGCCCTCGCCGACTTCGGCGTGCCGGTGCCGGCCGCGGTCGCCGGCGTGATGGGCCGCCAGACCGGCCCCGACGTGCCCGCGCTGGTCCTGCTGCTCCTGCTCGTCGCGCTGCTCGCCACGGGCGGGCGGCTCGGCCTGCGGACGCTGCGGGTCATGGTGGCGGCCAAGCTGCTGGTGATCGCGCTCGTCATCGGCACCGGGCTGCGCTACTTCCGGCCCGCCAACCTCGTCCCGTTCGTGCCGCCGGCGCGGCCCGCGCCGGCGTCGGGCGGGCCCACCGTGCTGAACGCCGTCGCCGGGCACCTCACCGGCGGCTCCCCGCAGGTGTTCGGCGTGTGGGGCGTCCTCGCCGCCGCGCCCGCGATCGCCTTCGCCTACATCGGCTTCGACCTCGTCGCGACGGCGTCGGAGGAGACCGAGGACGCGCCCCGCAAGGTCCCGCGCGGCATCCTGTACGCCCTCCTGGCCGCCGTCGTGCTCTACCTCGGCGTCGCCCTCGCGATGGTCGGGATGGTGTCCTACCGGCGCCTGGATCCCGCCCGCCCGGCGCTCGGCGCCGCGTTCGCGATGGTCGGCGCGGGCGCGATGGGCAAGGTCGTGGACGTCGGCGCGGTGCTCGGGCTCACCTCGGTCGTGCTCGTCGTGCTGATCAGCCTGACCCGGGTGGTGTTCTCGATGTCGCGCGACGGGCTGCTGCCGTCCGCGCTGTCGGGGATGAGCCGCTTCCAGGCGCCCTCGCGCGCGACCGCCGTCGCGGGCGGCGCGGCCGTGGTGATGTCGCAGGTCCTCGACGTGTTCACGCTGCAGGAGCTGGTGGTGGTCGGGACGCTGTTCGCGTTCCTGTTCGTCGCCGCCGCCGTGCCCGTCCTCCGCCGCGACCGGCCCGACCTGCACCGGCCGTTCCGGATGCCGGCGGCGACGGCCCTGTCCACCCTCACCCTCGTCGCCGTCGGCTGGCTCCTGCTGAACCTGAAGGTGCGGACCTGGGCCTGCTTCGGCGCCTGGATGGCCGCCGGCCTCGCCGTCTACCTGCTGTACGGGCGGCGCCGCAGCCGCATGCGGGCGCTGCTGGACGAGCCGCCGCCCGCCGCCGTCCGGCTGGACGCCCCGCCCCCGGCCGCCCCGCCGCCGGTGCCCCTGGCGGCGCCGCCGCCCTCCCCCGGGGGCCGCCACCGGCGCTGATACCTTGGCGCCATGGACGCCGGGCGGGAGGAGCTCGCGGGCTACGACCCGAGGGACTACGACCCGGTCGCGGTGACCGTGGACGTGGTCGCGCTCACCATCCGCGGCGGGGCGCTGCACGTGCTGCTCGTCCGCCGCGGCCACCCGCCCTACACGGGGATGTGGGCGCTGCCGGGCGGGTTCGTGCACGCCGTCCGCGACGCCGAGGACCTGCCCGCGGCGGCGGTCCGCGAGCTGGCCGAGGAGACCGGCCTCAGCGCGGGCGACGGCGCGCTGCACCGCGTCCACCTGGAGCAGCTCGGCACCTACGGGGCGCCCGGCCGCGACCCGCGGATGCGCGTCATCTCGGTCGCCTACCTGGCGTTCGCGCCCGCGCTGCCCGACCCGCGCGCGGGCGGCGACGTGTCGGACGCGGCGTGGACGCCGGTGCGCGAGGTCCCCGAGCTGGCCTTCGACCACTCGCGCATCCTCGCCGACGCCCTGGAGCGCGCCCGCGGCAAGCTGGAGTACACCCCGCTCGCGACCGCGTTCTGCGCCGCCGAGTTCACCATCCCCGACCTGCGCGCCGTCTACGAGACGGTGTGGGGTGAGGAGCTGCACGCCGGGAACTTCCACCGCAAGGTGCTGTCGGTGCCCGGCTTCGTCGTGGACACCGGCCGCACCGCCGGGCCCGGCGGGCGCCGCGGCGGCCCGCGCCCCCGCCTCTACCGGGCGGGCGGCGCCGCCCTGCTGCATCCCGCGTTGCTCCGCCCCGGCCGCGAGGAGCCCCCGCCCGGCCCTTGACGTGCGCGCGGGCGCGGGGGCGGGCGGGGGCCGGTGGGAACCCACAACACCCGGTGTGCGAACCGTGATTGACCCCCGCAGGCGGTCGGCGGTCTGATCTCGGGGAGTCTCCGGGAGGTCTGCCTTGCGTGTTCGCGTCACGGTGCCGGTCGCCGCGCCCCTCGTCCTGGCCGCGCTACTGGGCGGGCTGCTGGGCGCCCCGCCCGCCCGCGCGGCGGCGCCCGACCCCGGCTGCGACCCGATCGACCCGGCCTCGTGCCTGCTGCCGTTCCCGAACGACTACAACACCGTCGCCGACCCCTCGACGCCGACCGGCCGCCGGATCCACTTCACCACGACGCTGAAGAACTCGGTCGGGCTGCCGATCCGGCCCGCCGCCTGGAACCGCTCCGACGGCTTCTCCCCCGGCTCGCCGCTGCTCACGCGGGTCGCCGGGCTGGACCTGGCGCGGACGGGCGCCGCGCCGATCACCGACATCGGCGCGTCGCTGGACCCCGCCGCGCCGATCGTGATCGTCGACACCGCCACCGGGAAGCGCTGGCCCTACTGGGCCGAGCTCGACGCCAACGCCACCGACCCCGCCCGCCGGGCGCTCATCGTGCGGCCCGCCCGCAACTTCCTGGAGGGCCACCACTACGCCGTCGCGCTGCGGAACCTCAAGGACTCCGCGGGCGCCGCCCTCGCCCCGAACCCCGCCTTCGCCAAGATCGCGGGCGCGGCGCTGCCGGCGTCCGACCCGCTCGCCGCGCGCCAGCGCGCCGCCCGCCCCGTCCTGGACGCGCTGGCCCGCAACGGCGTGTCCAGGACGGGCCTCTACCTGGCCTGGGACTTCACCGTCGCGTCCCGCCAGAGCCTGTCGGGGCGCGTCCTGAAGATGCGCGACGAGTCGCTGAAGCAGCTCGGCGGGAAGTCGCCCGGCTTCGTCGTCACCAAGGTCACCGACAACGCCGACGGCGCCATCGCCCGCGAGGTGCAGGGCACCCTCGCCGCGCCCAGCTACCTGAACCTGCCCGGCGGCATCCCCGGCTCGGCGTTCAACTACGGCAAGGACGGCCTGCCCGCGCGGCCCCTCGGCAACGTGCAGCCGGTGACGTTCCAGTGCGAGATCCCCCGCTCGGCGCTCACCGCGCCCGCCAAGCCAGCCCTCTACGGCCACGGCCTGCTCGGCGGCGAGGGCGAGGTCGGCGCGGGCAACGTCAAGGCCATGGCGGCCGAGCACGGCTTCGTGTTCTGCGCGACCAAGTGGGTCGGGATGTCCAGCGAGGACGTCCCCAACGTCATCACCGCGCTCGCCGACCTGTCGCGGTTCGAGACCGTCGCCGACCGGCTCCAGCAGAGCCTGCTGGACTTCGTCTTCCTCGGCCGCGCCATGACCACCGGGTTCGGCAGGGACAAGGCGTTCCAGAACGCCGGCGGGAAACCCGTCATCGACACGTCCGCCCAGCTCACCTACGACGGCAACAGCCAGGGCGGCATCATGGGCGGCGCCCTCACCGCCGTCTCCCCCGACGTCCGGCGCGCCGTGCTCGGCGTCCCGGCGATGAACTACAGCACGCTGCTGAACCGCAGCGCCGACTTCCCCGAGTACGCGCAGGTCCTCGACCTGTTCTACCCCGACAAGCTGGACCAGCAGCTCGGCCTCGCGCTCATCCAGATGCTCTGGGACCGCGGCGAGGCCGACGGCTACGCCCAGCACCTGACCACCGACCCGCTGCCCGGCACCCCCGCGCACCGCGTCCTGCTGCACACCGCGTTCGGCGACCACCAGGTCGCGACCGTCGCCGCCGAGGTCGAGGCCCGCACCATCGGCGCCCGCCTGCACGCCCCGGCGCTGGTGCCCGGCCGCAGCGCCGACAAGGTCCCCTTCTGGGGCATCCCGGCGATCACGTCCTACCCGTACGCGGGGTCGGCGCTGGTCATGTGGGACTCGGGCGCCGCCGCGCCGCCCCTCACCAACACCCCGCCGACCACCGGCCGCGACCCGCACTCCGACCCGCGCAACAACGCCGACGCGCGCCGGCAGAAGGCGGCGTTCCTGGAGACCGGTCAGGTCGTGGACGTGTGCGGCGGCGCGCCCTGCGTGATCACGCCCTGATAGGCCAGCGCCCACCACAGCTCGGCGAGCGTGCCGTGGTCGCGCAGGTCGGCGCCGGTCAGCTCCTCGAACCGGCGCAGCCTGTTGCGCAGCGTGTTGGGGTGCACGTAGAGGGCCCGCGCGGTGTCCTCCACGTGCATCCCGCCCGCCAGGTAGGCGACGAGGGTCCGCTCGATGTCGGGCAGCGCGCGCAGCGGCGCGAGGTAGCGCTCGTGCAGCAGCGCGCCGACCTCCCGTTCGGCGACGACGGCGGCGCGCAGGCCGAGCCCGGCGAGGTCGTGCACGCCGGTCAGCCCGAAGCGGGCGGCGGCGTCCAGCGCGCGGGACGCCTGCTCGAACGCCGGGCGCGCGGCGGCGGGCCGCACGGCCGGGCCGACGCCGACGACGACGCCCTCCGGGAGCGCGGCGGGCCGGCGGGCGAGGAGCCCGGCGACGTCGCCGTCCAGCAGGGTGACGGGCGGCGCGGTGTGCGGCAGGTAGGGGACGAGCGCGGTGACGATGGCGCGCGCGTCGCCGGGGCCGCGCGCCCGGAACGGCACGTACGCGCGGTCGGGGTCCAGGCCGAACGCGGCGGCCTGCGCGGGCAGCGACTCGGGGCTCTGCGTCCCCGACAGGACGGCCCGGATGAACGCGCCGCGCCGCCGCTGCGCGTCGAGCGCGGTCTCCAGCTCGACGCGCCGGTGCTCGCGGGCGGCGCGGACCATGACGTCGTCGGCCCACTCCCACACCCGCTCGGCCAGGGCGAGGATCTCGTCGGGGTCGGCGGACCGCCGCCGGGCCTCCCCCGCGAACCGCTCCCACACGGTGCGGACGCCGACGCGGTAGGCGCGCAGCACGTCCTCGACGGGGATGCCGCGGGCCGCCCGGTCGGCGCCGGCGGCCGCCGCGTCCAGGCCGCGGCCCTCGCCGTCCATGAGGAAGGCGATGCCGTCGCGGACGCTCGCGGCGACGCCCGGCCGCAGCAGGGCGCGCGGGACGCGCGCGTAGGAGGGGATCTCGGCGGCCACCCGGTCCAGCACCAGGTCCACGACCGCCTCGGCCTCGCGCACCAGGCAGCCCAGGGTCTCGGCGACGGCCGCGGACCTGGCCACCGGGCGCCTCCAGACGGGATCGGGCCGAACGGGTCGGGGGCTGCCAGGCTACGAAGATCCTCCCGCCCGGTACAGCCCCCGCCGCCCGCCCCGGCCCGCCGCCCTACTCCTCGCCGCCCGACACGTAGGCGAGCGTGAGGACCGAGCGGGCCGCCTCGGTCCACCGGTCGATGGCGGCCGCGGTGAGCGCGCCGCCCGCCGGCGGCAGCCAGGCGATCAGCCCGGTGACCGCGGGATCCAGCTCCTTGCCCGTCATGACCTGCTGCCCGGCGTAGGTGGCGCCGGCCATGCCGGGATCCCCGGGGTTGCCGGCGAAACGCCCCGCCAGCCGGGCCTGCGCCGGGGACATCTCGTGCGCCGCGTTGTTCGACATGGGCAGCAACCTAGCCAGCGCCGCCCCGCCCGCGACCGGTGATCTCCAACGCCTTTGCCGCACACCGGCGGGTTCATTGCGGGCCGCCCGGCGGGCTCACTCCGCGGCGAGGTGCCGCTCGACCGTCTCGACCTTCGCCGTCAGGGCGTCCCGGACGCCGGGCCGCAGGTCGGCCTTGACGACGAGGCTGACGCGCGGCGCCCGCGCGGCGACGGCGTCGGTGGCGGCCTTGACGACCGCCATCACCTCGTCCCACTCGCCCTCGACGGTGGTGAACATGGCGTCGGTGCGGTTCGGCAGGCCGCTCGCCCGCACCACCCGGACCGCCTCCGCGACGATCTCCCCGACGTCCTCCCCGGTCCCGAGCGGCGTCACCGAGAACGCGACCAGCATGGCCTCCCCCTCTCCGCGGTCCCCCCTACGGCTGGACCACCTGCCGCACCACGATCTCATCCAGCCGGCGTTCGACGATGACCCCCACCGGCCAGTCGCGGACGAGGGTGCGCAGGGTGGCCGCCTCGTGCTCGGCGTAGGAGGGGTCGTAGCCCTGCTGCTCCAGGCTGCTGCGGATGGCCTCGCGGTAGTCGGCCTCGGTGAAGCCGGGGACCTCGCGGACCATCGCGGTGGTGGTGGCGCGGTGGGAGTTCAGCCCCGCGAACGCGCGGCCGCAGCCGCAGCCGCCGTCGGGGTCGTCGCGGTCGCGGGCGCACACGACGCCGATGTGGACGAGCTCGCCCTCGACGCACCAGTCGAAATCGTTGTCCCGGTAGCCCTGAGTCGTGTTGGTGGCGGTCAGCAGCTTCACGGCAGGCCCCTTCTTCCCCTGACGGCCTTACCGTACTTCGCGGGTCGGACACCGCACGCCGGAACGGGCGAGCGCGCGGGCGCGACGACCCTCCTCATACCGGGACGGGCTCCCTAGAATCGGGCCTGAACCGAGGAGCCCGATGACCGAGACCGACGACACCGTCCGGACCGATCCCGCCGCGAGCGGCGGCCCGGAGGGGACCCCGCCGCGCCGCGCGCGGCGCCTGCTCTGGGTGGTCGCTCTGCTGCTCCCGCCACTGCTGGCGGTGGCGCTCTGGCCGATCGTCGCCGCGAACATCGCGATCGCCGTCGTGCTGCTGCTCTGCTACGCGGTGGTGGCGGCGTTCATGGCCGCGCCGGGGCGCCGCGAGCGGCGGCGGGACCGGGCCGAGCGCAAGCTGACCCGCAGCTCCGGCCGCTTCGGCGAAGCTTACGCGCGGTCGCTGGCCGCCGAGCTGCGCGGCGACGCGCGCCAGGCCGCGCCGGCGGCGTTCGCGGCGCCGCTGCTGGAGGACGTCGCGGTGGACGTCACCCCGCGCGACGGCGGGCCGGGCGAGCGGGTGCCGCTGTCGTCGCTGATCGGCGGCGCCGAGCCGTGCGTCCTCGCGCTCGTCGGCGAGCCCGGCGGCGGCCGGACAGCGCTGCTGCGGCGGACGGCGCTGCGGCTCGCCCTGTCCCCCGACGGCGCGCGCCGCCCCGTGCCGGTCCTGCTCTGCCTGCGCGACCACGCGGCGCGGATCGTCGCCGAACCGGGGACGGGCCTCGCCGAGCTGGCCGCCGCCTCCGCCGGCAAGGTCCCCGCCGACCGCGCGCCGGACTGGTTCGCCGAGCGGCTGGCCGCCGGCGCCTGCACCGTCCTGCTCGACGGCCTGGACGAGGTCGCCGATCTCGCGGACCGCCGCGCCGTCGCCGCCTGGATCGCGCGGCAGGCCCGCGAGCTGCCCGGCAACGACGTCGTCGTCGCCGCCCGCGCCGCCGCCTACCGGGCGGCCCCCGTCGAGGGCGCGCGGGTGGTGGAGACGCGCGGGCTGACCGGCGAGCAGGTCACCGCGTTCCTGCGCGGCTGGTACCGAGCGGTCGAGCCGGCCGGGCGCGGCGCGGCGCCCGTCGAGGACGCCCCCGACCGCGCGGCGGGCGAGCTGCGCGAGCGGCTGCGCGCCGCGCCCGCCCTGGACGGCGCGATCGCCGCCCCGCTGTCCCTCACCATGATCGCCAACCTGGACCGGCGCGGCGCCGTCCCGCCCGCCGACCGCCTCGCCCTGCTCGCGGCGGTCTGCGACGTCCCCGGCGCGCCGGACGCCGCCGGGCCGCTCCGCGAGCTGGCCTACGCGATGATGCGCGACCGGGTCCGCGACGTGCCCCGCGACGGCCTCGACCCGGTGCTGCGCGGCGGCGCGGGCGGGCTGCTCGCCGAGCGGCCCGGCGACCGGGCGGCGTTCGCGCAGCCGGCGTTCCAGGAGTACCTGGCCGCCGAGCGGATCGCCGCCGACGGCCCGGTGGACGCGCTCACCGGGTCGGTCACCGACGACTGGTGGCGCGAGTGCGCGCTGATGTACGCCGCCCGCTCCGACGCCGGGCCCCTCGTCCGGGCCTGCCTGGACGCCGCGCACGGCGCGGGCGGCGCGGTCGCGCTGGAGCTCGCGCTCGCCTGCGCCGACGAGGGCGACGAGCTCGACCCGGCCCTCCGCGCCGAGCTGAACGCCCTGCTGGCGCCCGGCTCGGACCTGGACCCGGCCCGCCGCGCCGAGGCGGGCGCGGCGGCGACGGCGCGGCGCCTCCGCCAGACGTTCCCGGTGGCGAGCGGCGGGCGGCTCTGCGTCCAGCCGGTGTCGGAGGCCATGTACGCGCAGTTCCTCGACGCGCGGCCGGGCCACGACCCCGACCGCGCGCCCGGCGACCGCGACCCCGACGCCGCCGTCACCGGCGTGCGCGCCGAGGACGCCGTCGCGTTCGTCGACTGGGTGAACGGGCTGACCGGCGGCCGCCACCGGCTGCCCTACCGCGCCGAGGTCGAGGACCGCCGGGTCCGCGACCTGCTGCCGCCCGGCGGGCACTGCCTGTGGGTGCGGCCGGACGCCGCCGCCGAGGCGCCCGTCCTCTGGCGGCCGCCGGACGCCCCCGACCCGCACGCCCTGTCGCCGGGCCTCGTCGCGCGGTCCCTGGACGCCGACCTGCCGCGCATCCGCGCCTCGCTCGCCGCGATGTCGCTGCTGTGGGCGCGGACGGTCGCGGTGTTCGCGCAGCGGCTCGCCGAGGAGTCCGGCGACCCCGAGGCGGCCCGCGCCCTCGCGCGGCTGCCCGCCGTCGCCGCCGGCCTCGGGGAGGTCCGCGGCTCGGGGCTGCTCGACGGCACCGTCCCCGAGCTGCGCCTCGACCTGGCCTACGACCTGGAGGAGCAGCGGGTCCGCGACGCGCTGCCGTCGCTGGCGGGCAACCTCAAGCCCGGGCAGGCCGCCGCGCTCGCCCGCGTCCTCGGCGCCGAGCTCGTCGCCGGCCTGTCGTCGCTGCTGGACGCGCCGGACGGCCCGCCCGCCGGGCTGCCCGACCTCGGCCCGGCGCTCCGCGACCTCGCCGCCGGGCTGCGCCGCGACCGCCGCCGCCACCCGGCGGCGTACGCGGGGACGGGCGAGACGGCGCCGGTGCGGCTCGCCCGCGCCACCGTCGACGACGTCGCGGTCGGCGAGCGGCTGCGCCGCGCGTTCCGCACCGTCCCGCACCGCGCCGAGACGCTGATCGACGGCGTGACCGCGGCGTGGCCGACGGCGGCGCAGCTCACCGGCCTGCCGCACCTGCTCGGGATCTCCTGGACGCCGCTGCTGCTGCCCGACCGCGCCGGCCAGCCCGAGCGCCCGTACGCGGCGCGCTGGTCGCAGACCGTCAACGAGGAGGTGGTGCGGCTCGCCGGCGAGGTGTTCGACCGGTCCACGCCCTTCGACGCGCGGGCGGCGCGGACGCTGCGGCTGGTCGCGCTCGCCGTGCCGGGCGCGTCGGTGGCCGACAAGGTCTACATCGACATCGCGGCGGCGGCCGTGTGGGTGGAGCGCCGCCGGACGGGGCGGACGCAGCCGGTGGAGTCGATCGTCCTCGCCACCGGCTGACCTCCCGCCGTCACCCGGCGGGCAGGGCGGCGATCTCGGCGCGGACCTCCCCGGCGAGGAGCCGCTCGCCGACCAGCTCGAACCCGCCGACGGCCTCGCCGAGCGCCGCGCGGGCCTCGGCCCAGCGCTCCAGCCGGGCGAGGGCGCCGCCGAGCAGGCGCTGCACGGACGGCACCGCCGCGAGGATGCGCTGGTCGCGCAGCGGCGGGACGGCCCGCGCGTAGTACGCGGCGGCCTCGTCCCAGCGGCCGAGGGCGGCGCTGCACTCGCCGAGGCGCCGCAAGGTGAGGCCGAGGGTCTGCTCCCGCACGCTCGGCGTCCCGGCGTAGGAGGGGTCGGTGAGGACGGCGATGAGGGCCAGGTGGTCGCGGAGGGCCTCCTCCGGGCGGCCGAGGTGGCGGAGCGCGTCGCCGCGGACGTTGACCGCCTGCGGGTAGCCGTCCCAGTCGCCGAGCCGCTCGAACATCGCGGCGGCCCGCCCGGCGTGGTCGGCGACCCGCTCCCACTCGCCGAGGTGGCGGAGCGCGAACGCCACGTAGGCGAACGACCACGCCTCCTGGCGGGCGTCGCCCGCCGCGCGCGCCAGGTCCAGGGCGGCCAGGGCGTGGTCGACGCCCTCCCGGTGGCGGCCCTCGGCGACCGACGCCGCCCACGACAGGTAGTTGAGGTGGGTGGCCTCCAGGGCGGGGTCGCCGAGGGCGCGGCCGGCGGCCGCGGCGAGCCCGAACACCTCGGTCCAGTGTCCCCAGTGCGTCCAGCGCTCGGAGAACCAGTGCATGGCCTCGGCGGTGTCGGCGACCCGCCGGTGGCGTCCGGCGGCCGCCGCCGAGCGCAGCGCCGGCAGCCAGTGGACGCTCTCGGCTTGCAACCAGGCCAGCGCCTCGGCGGAGGTCTCCAGCGGGGCGAGGCCGGGGTCGTCGGGCGGGGCGCCGTAGCCGGGCTCGAACCAGCGCCCGGCCTGGATCGCGGTGTGCAGGAGGCGGTCCTCCATCTCCTCGCGCAGGCGCCGCCGCGCGCCGCCGTCCTCCTCGGCGGTGAAGCGGTCGCGGGCGAACAGGCGGACGAGGTCGTGCAGCCGGTAGCGGCCGTGGTCGGGCATCTGGAGCAGCCCGAGCTCGACCAGCTCCTCCAGCGCCTCCTCGCACTCGGCGGTGCCGGTCCCGGCGAGGAGCGCGGCGAGGGGCGCGCCGAAGTGCGGGCCGGGGATCGGCGCGAGCCGCCGGAACGCCGTCCGGGCGCCCTCCGACAGCTGCCGGTAGGACAGCGCGAACGCGGCGGCGATGTGCAGGTCGCCGGCCGACAGCGCCTGGAGCCGCCGCTCCTCGCCGGCGAGGCGGGCGGCGAGGTCGGCGACGCTCCAGGCGGGGCGGCTGAGCAGCCGGTTCGCGGCGATCCGCAGGGCGAGCGGCAGGTTGCCGCAGAGCCGGGCGATCCCGGCCAGCTCGGCGTCGCCGGCGGTGCCCGGCCGGACCGCGGTGAGGATCGTGCGCAGCAGCGCCACCGCCTCGCCGGAGGTCATCTCCGGCAGCGGCAGGTGGTGCACGCCCTCCAGCCCGGCCAGGGTGCGGCGGCTGGTCAGCAGCACCATCCCCGGGCCGTCGCCGGGCAGCAGCGGCCGCACCTGCGCCTCGTCCGCGGCGTTGTCCAGGACGATCAGCGCCCGGCGGTCGCGCAGCAGCGTCCGGTAGAGGCCCGCGCGCTCCTGGAGGTCGCGCGGGACGTGCCGGTCGGCGACGCCGAGGCCGTGCAGGAGGCGGGCGAGCGCGTCGCCCGGCGCGAGCGGCGCCTCGTCCATGCCGCGCAGGTCCACGAACAGGCTCCCGCCGGGGAAGGCGGGCGCGAGGTGCTCGGCCGCGCGGACCGCGAGGGCGGTCTTGCCGAGGCCGGGGCCGCCCGACAGGGCCGCGACCACCACCGGGCCGGGGCCGCCGGCCGCGCCCGCCAGCCGGTCCAGGACGCCGAGCTCGGCCGCCCGGCCGGTGAAGTCGCGGACGCCGCGCGGCAGGCCGGACACCCCGCTCACCCCGCCCGGCGCGGCGGGGGCCGGGCGGCGCCCGCCGCGCGCGGCGTCCGCCAGCTCCTCGCGCGCCCCGGCGGGCAGCCCGAGGGCGGCCGCGAGCGCGGCGACGCTCCGCCGCTGCGGCGAGCGGCTCCGGCCGCGCTCCATGTCGCCGATCGCGCGGACGCTCACCCCGGACGCGTCCGCCAGCCCCTCGATCGTCAGGCCCGCCGCCAGGCGGTGGTCCCGCAGCAGCTCCCCGAACCCGACCGGTCCGCCCACCGATCCCCCCAAGAACGATGTACCGCCCCAGAACGGCACGAAGTGATCTTACCGGCGGTTTCCGCACTTCTGCCTGTGGTTCTGCCTGGTCCGGACCGCCCGCCGCTGGTTGCCTGGTCCGGTACGACCGAGCGCCGCCCCCACCCCCGCCGGCGGCGCCGGGAGGTTCCCGAGCAAGGAGTGGCATGGCGCTGATCGGCCGCGGGGCGGAGCTGGACCGCGTCCTGGAGGTGACCGGCTCCGGCGGCGACGGCGCGCTGCTGGTCCTCGGTGAGGCGGGGGCCGGCAAGAGCGCCCTGCTGGACGAGGCCGCCGCGCGGCTCGCACGGGCGGGCCGCCTCGTGCTCCGCGCCGAGGGCGGCGAGTCGGAGGCCCCCTACTCCCTCGCCTGCCTGCATCAGCTCCTGCTCCCCCTGCACCCGCATCTCGCCGGCCTGCCCGCGCACCTGCGGACCACGCTGGAGGCGGCGTTCGGCCTGGTGCCCGCCGAACGCGCCCCCGACCCGATGCTGCTGCGCATCGCGGTGCTGACGCTGCTCACCGGCGTCTCGCGGGGACGTCCCGTCGCGCTCGTCGTCGACGACGTGCACCACTGCGACCGCGACTCGGCGGAGGTGCTCGGCTTCGTCCTCCGCCGCCTCGCGGGCGCCGACGTGGCGGTGCTGCTCGCCGCGCGCGGCGGGCAGCCCGGCCGGGACGCGCTCAGCCCCGCCCTGCACGGCCCGCCGGTGCTCGCGCTCGGCCCGCTCGGCGCGCCGGACGCCGCCCGGCTGCTGGACCGCCAGCCCCTGCCCCCGGCGGGCCGCGCCCGGCTGGAGCTGCTGGAGCAGGCCCGCGGCAACCCGCTGGCGATCGTCGAGCTGTGCCGGGCCGCCCGACGGCGCCCCGCACCGGACGCACCGGACGCGGCGGACGCCTCGCGCGTGCAGGAGCTGTACGCCGCCCGGCTGCGGGCGCTGCCCGCCGCGACCCGGCGGGCGGTGCTGTACGCGGCCGCCGGCGAGCACGAGGACCTGGCGACGGTGATGCGGGCCGCCGGGCACGGCTCGGACCTCGCGGTGTGGCAGCCCGCCGAGGAGGCCGGGCTCGTCGCCGTCGGCGAGGACCGCGTCCGGTTCCGGCACCCGCTGGCCCGCACCACCGCCTACCGGACGGCGACCGCGCGGCTGCGGCAGGAGGCCCACCACGCCTTCGCGGAGGCGCTCGGCGGCGACCCCGAGCGGCGCGCCTGGCACCGGGCGGGCGCGGGCGTCGGGCCGGACGAGGCGATCGCCGCCGACCTGGAGGCCGCCGCCGCGCTCGCCGAGGGACGCGGCGACTGGTTCGCGGCGGGCCGCGCCCTGGAGCGCGCCGCCGAGTCCAGCCCGGCCGCGCCCGACCGCGCGCGCCGCTACGCCAGGGCGCTGCACGCCGCCGACCGGGCGGGCGACCGGTCCTGGGTGCTCGACCTGCACGCCCGGGTCACCGCGCTCACCGGCGACACCGACCTGCTCGGCCCCACCACCGGCGGCGCCGCGCTCGCCCTGTCGCTGGCGTCCCGGCAGCGTGAGGCCGGCCGGCTCGTCCTCGGCGCGCTGGAGGACGCCCCGCCGCGCGACGGCCGCACCGCCCTCGCGCTCGTGTCGGTGCTCGGCGCCGTCGCCTACCAGTCCGGGCTGCCGCGCTTCCGGCGGCCGCTCGCCGGCCTGCTCGGCCGCATCCCGCCGGGGGCGGGCGGCGCGCCCGCCGACCTCGACGACGAGACGTGCGCGGCGATGCGGGACGTCGTCCTCGCCACCGCCGACCCGGCCGCCAACGCGCGCGTCCTGCTCGACCGCGCGCGCCCCGGCGGCACGGCGACGGAGCTGCTCTGCGCCGGCTCGGTCGCCTGGTTCGCCGACGAGTCCGAGCGCTGCGCCGACGCCCTGCGCCGCGCCTTCGACGCGCTGCGCCCGGCGGGCGCCATGGGCAGCGCGGCCACCTGCCTCGTCCCGTTCGCCGCGTCGCTCATCGACACCGGCCGCTGGGCGGAGGCCGCCACCGCCCTGGAGGAGGCGGCGGCGCTCGCCACCGTGCACCACCTCACCCACATCGAGGTCGACGCGGCCGCGCTCGGCGCCGTCCTCGCCGCGCTGCGCGGCCGCCCCGCCGAGCTTCCCGGCGCGTCCTGGACGGCGGTGGACCTGAACGAGAACCGCGCCACGCACGCCCTGCTGCTCCGCGCCGCCGCCGCGCGGGCCGAGGCCGCCGGCGACCTGGACGAGGCGTTCCGCCTCCTGCGCGCCCTGTTCGCCGACGACGGCGAGCCGCTGCACTACGTCCTGTCGGGCCGGTCGATCGCCGAGCTCGCCTCGCTCGCCCTGCGCACCGGCCGCCAGGGCGAGGCCGCCGCGCCGCTCGCGGCCGTCCGGGAGGCCGCCGGGCCGCGGCCGTCCAAGCGGGCGACGCTGCTGCTGCACCACGCGTCCGCGCTGCTGGACGACGCCCCAGACGGTCTCGCGGAAGGTTCCGCCGCCGAGCGCGCGTTCCGGCTCGCGGCCGTCGATCCCGCCGCCGAGCAGTGGCCGCTCGACCGCGCCCGCGCCCGCCTGGACTACGCGCGCTGGCTACGGCGCCGGCGGCGTCCCCTGGACGCCCGCCCGCTCCTGGCCGCCGCGCTGGACGCCTTCACCCGGCTCGGCGCCGCCCCGCAGGCCGCCGAGGCCGCCGCCGAGCTGCGGGCGAGCGGCGTGCCGACGGCCGCGCCCGCCGGGCCGTCCGGGGCCGGCCCGCTGGCGGCGCTCACCGCCCAGCAGCAGCAGATCGTGCGGCTCGCCGCGACCGGCCTCAGCAACCGCGAGATCGCCGACCGGCTCACCCTGTCGCCGCGCACCATCGGCTCGCACCTGTACCAGGCGTACCCGAAGCTCGGCGTGAGCAGCCGCCACCAGCTCCGCGACATCGTCGCGGGCGGCTGAAACACGCCTGGTGGGCGGCGGCTACAGTGTCCCGACCATCGACATCGTCACGCGGGCCAGGTGCGCATGAGCAGTCCGACGCCGCCCGGCGGGCGCGCCCGGCGCCCGCCGCCGGTCGTGCTCGACCCCGCCGCGCGCCGCCTCGTGGACGCCTCGGCCGCGCCGCCCCACCTGCACGACATCGGGCCCGTCGACGGGCGGCTCGCGCTGCGCGCCGCGCAGGACCACGCCGGGGACGGCCCGGACGTCCGCACCGAGTTCCGCGCCGCGCCCGTCGGGCCGTCGGGCCTCGTCGGGTTCCAGCTCGTGCGGCCCGCCGCCGCGACCGGCCCGCTGCCCGCCGTCCTCTACCTGCACGGCGGCCGCTGGACGCTCGGCGACGCCGGCACCCACCGGCTCCTCACCGGCGCGCTCGCCGAGCGGGCGGGCGCCGCGCTGCTCGTCCCCGAGTACAGCCGCGCCCCCGAGGCCCGCTACCCCGTCGCCGTCGAGGAGTGCTACGCGCTGCTGGAGTGGGCCGCCGCGAACGCCGCCGGGCTCGGGCTGCGCGGCGACCGCCTCGCCGTCGCGGGCGACTGCGCGGGCGCCACGATGGCGGCGGCGCTCGCGCTCCTGGCCGCCCGGCGCGGCGGCCCGCGGCCGCGCGCCCAGCTCCTCTACTACCCGATGACCGACCCCGGCTGCGGCAGCGCCTCGCAGCGCCGGTTCGCGACCGGCTACCCGCTGACCCGCCGGGCCCTGCACCGGTACTGGCGCGAGTACTGCCCCGACGAGCGGCGGCTCGCCGAGCCCGCCGCCGCGCCGCTCCGCGCGACCGCCGCCGACCTCGCGGGCCTGCCGCCCGCCCTCGTCGTCTCCGCCGAGGCCGACGTCGCCCGCGACGAGGCCGAGGAGTACGCGCGCCGGCTGCGTGCCGCGGGCGTCGCGGTCACCTGCGTCCGCTACCTCGGCGCGGTGCACGACTTCGCGTCCCTGACGGCGCTGCGCGACAGCCCGCCCGCGCGGGCCGCCGTCCGCCAGGGCGCGGCGTTCCTCGCCGCCGCCCTGCACGGCGGCGAGGAGCCGGGGACGCCGACTTAGCCGCCGCGACGGCCCTGCCAGTCATCCGACCGATGTACATCCGCGCAGGCCACGGCAGGCTTGCCGGCATGACCGACATCAAGCCCGTTCTGGAACCGGCCGCGCAGGACTTCGTCGAGGCCACCGCGAACCCGCCCTACCTGTACGACCTCGGGCCCGTCGAGGGCCGCAAGGCCGTCGACGGCGTGCAGGACGGCGACGTCCCCGTCCCGGCCGCCGACGTGCGGGACCTGACGATCGCCGGCCCCGCCGGCGACGTGCCGATCCGCGTCTTCCGCCCCGCCGGCACGACCGGCCGGCTGCCGGTGCTGCTCTACACCCACGGCGCCGGCTGGGTGTTCGGCAACGCCCACACCCACGACCGGCTGGTGCGCGAGCTGACCGTCCGCGCCGGGGCCGCGACCGTCTTCGTCGACTACGACCTGTCGCCCGAGGCCAGGTACCCGGCCGCGCTGGAGCAGGTCTACGCCGCGCTGGAGTGGATCGCCGAGGAGGGCGCGGAGCACGACCTGGACGGCACGCGCATCGCCGTCGCGGGCGACTCGGTCGGCGGCAACATGACCGCCGCCCTCACCCTGCTGGCCAAGCGGCGCGGCGGCCCGTCCATCGCCGCGCAGCTCCTGTACTACCCGGTGACCGACGCCGCGTTCGACACCGGCTCCTACGAGCAGTTCGCCGAGGGCTACTTCCTGCGCCGCGACGCGATGCGCTGGTTCTGGGACCAGTACACGACCGACCCGGCCGAGCGGGCGCAGACCACCGCGTCGCCGCTCCGGGCGTCGCTGGAGGAGCTGGCCGGCCTGCCGCCCGCGCTCGTCATCGTCGCCGAGGCCGACGTGCTGCGCGACGAGGGCGAGGCGTACGCCGCCAAGCTGCGCGCGGCGGGCGTCCCCGTCACCGCCGTCCGCTACCAGGGCATCATCCACGACTTCGTGATGCTGAACGCCCTCCGCGACACCCACGCCGCCAGGGCCGCCACCCAGCAGGGCGGCGAGTTCCTGCACGACGCCCTGCACGCCTGACCGCCCGCACGCCTTCCGAGAGGAACGATCATGACCGAGAGCACCGTCCCCACCGTCGTCCTCGTCCACGGCGCCTTCGCCGACTCCACGAGCTGGTCGGGCGTCATCGCCGACCTCCAGGAGCGGGGCATCCCCGTCGTAGCCCCGGCGAACCCGCTGCGCGGCCTGGCCGGTGACGCCGCTTACATCGCCTCGGTGGCGGCCCAGATCGACGGGCCCGTCGTGCTGGTGGGCCACTCCTACGGCGGCGGCGTCATCACCGTCGCGGGCGCGGCCGACAACGTCGCCGGCCTCGTCTACATCGCCGCCTACGTCCTGGAGGAGGGCGAGAGCCTCGGCGAGCTGCAGGGCCGCTTCCCCGCCTCCCCGCTCGGCGACAACCTCGTGGCGGCCTCCTACCCGGTCGAGGGCGGCGAGCCCGGGACCGAGTTCACCATCGCCCCCGCCAAGTTCCCGGAGATCTTCGCCGCGGACGTGCCCGCCGCCACCACCGAGGTCCTCGCGGTCGCCCAGCGCGCCCTGTCGGCGAAGGCGTTCGCCGAGACCGCGTCCGTCGCGGCGTGGAAGACCAAGCCGTCCTGGGCGCTCGTCGCGGGCGCCGACCTGGCGATCAACCCCGATGTCGAGCGGTTCGGCGCCGAGCGCGCGGGCGCCAAGGTCGTCGAGGCCGACGGCGCCTCGCACGCCGTCGCGGTGTCGCGGCCGAAGGACGTCGCCGCCCTCATCGCCGAGGCCGTCGCCGCCGTCGCCGCCTGACCCGGACGATCTTTCCCGGCCGCCGCCCCAACCCGGACGTGCGTTTCCGCATCTACTGGGACACAAGGCCCGGACGGGGGTCCGGGCCACGGCGGAAGGACGACCGCATGTCCCTTCGGGGGAGATGGGCGCGCGGCCTCATCGGGGCGGGAACGGCACTGGCGGCGTGCGCGGTCCTCACCGGCACCGCGCACGCCGCCGCCTACCAGGAGGTCCGCAACTACAACAGCAGCAAGTGCCTGGACGTGATGTCCGAGGACGGCTACTACTCCGACGGCGCCCGCGTGCAGCAGTACCACTGCACCGGCGTCGCCGAGCAGCACTGGAACGTCAAGCCCGTCAACCAGGACGGCAACGGCGAGACGGTGTACGTCCTCATCAGCCGGCGCAGCGGCAAGTGCATGACGGTCTTCCGGGACGCGAGGTTCGCGGGGGCGCAGGTCGTGCAGGGCGCCTGCCGGGGTCACATCGACCTCGGCGGGGCCGCCGGCGAGCTCTGGTACAAGCGGACCAACTCCCACGGACCGACGCTGGTGAACTACGGCAGCGGCCTCTGCCTGGACATCTCCGGCGCGTCGAAGAACGACCACGCCAAGGTCCAGGTCTACTGGTGCAACGACAGCTCGGCCCAGGCGTTCACCGCCTGAGCATCGTCCCGGCCGTCCGGGCGCCTCGCGGCGCCGGGACGACCGGGGCGCCGCCATTTCAGCGCCCGCCCACGGCCGCGGCGAGCTCCGCGCGCGCTCGGGCCGCCCACGGTCCGGCGCCGATGCGGTCGAGCTCGGCGAGGGCCGGCCGCAGCGTCGCCTCCGCCTCCGGCCGCCGCCCGAGCCGCCGCAGCCGCCCGCCGTACGCCAGGTGCGCGCAGGCCGCGGGCCAGGGCCACCCGGTGAAGTCCTGATCCACCAGCCCGGCGGCCACCGCCGCGTTCGCCTCCAGCTCGTCGGCGACCCCGTCGTCGGGACCGACGATCGGCTGCCCCCGGTGCCAGGCGCGCCGGTAGGGGTCGGCGTCCAGCACGGCGGCGGCGACGGCGGCGTGGGCGGCGTGCCGGCGCTCCAGCGTCTCGGCTTGCAGGACGCCCGACCGCACCAGCGGGTGCCGCAGCTCCAGGCGCCCGCCCTCGATCCGGACCAGGCCGGCCGCCACGGCGCGGCGGAGGTCGGTCGCGGTGACCGGCGCGCCGCGCAGCACCGCCGTGGCGGCGAGGATCTCGGCGAGGTCGTCGACCGGGTCGAGGGCCGCGACCAGCAGCGCGTCGCGGGCGGCCGGGTCCAGCTCGACGACCCGGTCGCCGAACGCCCGCTCCAGCCGGGCGGTGAGCGGCTGCCAGTCCGGGGCGTCGGGGCGGGCCGCCCCGGCGAGGGTCGCGGGCAGCTCCAGCAGCGCCAGCGGGTTGCCCTGCGCCTGCTCCCGGATGCGGCCCCGGTCGGCCGCGCCGGTCACGCTCGCCGGACCGCGCAGGATCTCCTCAGCGGCTTCGCCGTCCACCCCGGTGACCGCCAGTTCGGGCAGCCCGGCGGCGACGAAAGGACCCGGGTAGCCGGGGCGGGCGGTCGCGAGCAGGGCGATCCGGAGCGGCGCGCGGCGGTGCGCGACGAACGCCAGCACCTCCTGGCTCTGCGCGCCCAGCGCGACGCCGAACAGGTCGGGCCGCTCCCCCTCGGCCAGACCGAACGCCGTCAGCAGAGCCTGCCGCCGCTGGCCCGGCGGCCCGCCCGCCCGGCGCAGCAGCGGCCGCAGCACCTGATGCAACCCGGCGAACGGAAGCCGGGCCTCCGCCTGCACGCCCGCGGCCGCCAGGACCCGGAACCCCGCGCGCCGCGCCGCGTCCCGGGCCGCGCGCAGCAGCGCCGTCTTGCCGATGCCGGGATCGCCGGTGAGCACCAGGCACCGGCCCGCGCCGGCGGCCCGGCCGATCATCTCCGTCAGGGCCCGGACCTCGTCGTCCCGGCCGAACAGAACGCTCGTCATCAGCGCAAACTAACCGCCCGTGCCGCCGGGGCGGATGCGTCGAACGACTGCACCCGCGACTAGCGGACCACCCGGTGGCGGAGGTGGACGATGCCCGAGGCGAAGGTACGGCTGTCCAGGAGTTCGAGCTCCACCTTCTTCTCGTCGCGGGCGAAGAACGGGACGCCGCCGCCGACCAGCACCGGGAACACCCGCAGCCAGTACTCGTCGATCAGGCCGGCCTCGGCCACCTGATGGGCCAGCTCCGCGCCGCCGATCGCGATGTCGCCCTCGCCCGGCTCCGCGCGCAGCCGCGCGATCTCCTCGGCCGGGCTCCTCGAGGCCAGGCGGGCGTTGCCGCGCACCTCCGTCAGGGTGCGGGAGAACACCACCTTGGGCAGCGGCTTCCACAGCGCGGTCCACTCGCGCTCGTCGGCGTCGAGCTTGGGATCGTCCTCCTCGACCTCCCAGTACAGCATCGTCTCGTAGAGCCGCCGCCCCATCAGGTGGACGTCGACCCGGCGGATCTCCTCGATGCTGAACCGGAAGACCTCCTTGTCGGGCGCCCCCCAGTCGAACCCGCCGTCCGGCCCCATCACGAAGCCGTCGAGCGAGACGCCCATCGAATAGGTCACCTTGCGCATCACGAACCCTCCTCGCCACCGTTGTCGACGTGACGACCGCCGCGCCCCGCGAAACTCATCGCCCGCTCTCGGCGACGAGCGTCCCGCTGTGTGCTTGGACGATGCCCCGGGCGATCGACACTCACCGCATGGCGAAGACCGTTGGCATTTCGGCCCCCGTACATCGTCGCCCGGCTCACGGCGTCGCTCTTGAAATGCGCTCATGGACGGGCAGGATCAAGCGGCTCGGCGGCGCGTTGAGCAGGCACTACGCGACGGCGGCCGCTGAGTTTTCTAGGCACGTATTGGGCACGGACGGCCGTTCAGAGCCGGTGACGGCCGGACACAGCCGGACAGCGGGGAACGGCCCTTGACTCGATGAAGCCAGGTCAGGGGCCGTTTTCCGGGGTCACAGAAGTGGGGCGGGCGGGGCTCGAACCCGCGACCGATGGATTATGAGTCCACTGCTCTGACCGGCTGAGCTACCGCCCCGAGACGGCGCGGGCCAGGTGGTCGCGGCCCGGCGCGTCGGTGGTCATGATAGCCGTGGCCCGCTGACGTGGGCCACCGCGCGGCGATCTCATCCCTGCGGGCGATCCGGGTCATCCCCGGTACCGAGTGACGGACGTGGTGACCGGTCGGTAAGGTCCGCCTATGTCTCGACGCCGATACCTCGCCGCGCTGCTCCCCGCCGTCCTCGCGCTGTCCGCCGTGTCGGGCTGCGACGACGGCGGCGGCAAGGGCGGCGGCTCGGGCTCCGGCTCGGGCGCGTCCGCCCCCCGCCAGGACGCCGGCACCACGCTGAAGCAGGCCTCGGACGCGATGGCGAAGCTCAGCAGCGTGCGGTTCAACCTGTCGACCGAGGACAACCCGCAGATCACCGTGAAGTCCGGTGACATGAAGCTGCTGAAGAACGGCGACGCCGACGGCACCGTCCAGGTCGCGCAGTCCGGCAACACCGTGGAGCTGAAGCTGGTCTCGCTCGGCGACAGCGTCTACATCGACGCCGGGACGGGCGGCTGGCGCAAGGTGCCGAAGATGCTCGCCGCCACGATGTACGACCCGAGCGCCGTCCTCGACCCGGACCGGGGCATCGCCAAGCTGCTCACCTCCGTGACGTCCCCGAAGGCCGAGGCGACCGAGAAGGTGAACGGCGAGGAGGCCGACCGCGTCGCGGTGGTGCTGCCGAAGACCGCGATCGGCGGCGTCATCCCGGGCGTCACCCAGGACATCCCCGGCAAGGTGTGGGTGGGCACCGCCGACCACCGGCTGCTGAAGGTGCAGGGGCGGCTGCCGCGCCAGGGCGGCGGCGGGACCGGCACCGTCACCATCGACTTCACCGAGTTCGACAAGCCCTACAAGATCGTCGCGCCGAAGTGAGCACCGCCCTGGACGCGCCGCCCCGCCCGGCGCGGCGCGGCCTCGCGCTCGGCGTCGGCGGGACCGTCGTGCTGCTCGCCGCCCTCGACGCCTACGTGGTGACGACCGTCCTCACCACCGTCGTCAAGGACCTGGGCGTCCCGATCAACCGGCTGGAGCGCATCACCCCGATCATCACCGGGTTCCTGCTCGGCTACGTCGCGGCGATGCCGCTGCTCGGCCGCCTGTCGGACCGGTTCGGGCGGCGCCCGGTGATCGAGGCGTGCCTGCTGCTCTTCGCCGCCGGGTCCGTCGTCACCGCGCTCGCGGACGGCGTCCCGGCGCTGACGGCCGGGCGCGCCGTCCAGGGCATGTCCGGCGGGGCGCTGCTGCCGGTGACGATGGCGCTCGCCGGCGACCTGTGGGACGAGCGGCGCCGGCCCGTCGTGCTCGGCGCCGTCGGGTCGGCGCAGGAGCTCGGCAGCGCCCTCGGCCCCCTGTACGGGGCGGGGATCGCCGCCGCCCTCGGCTGGCGGTGGATCTTCTGGATCAACGTGCCGGTCGCGGTGCTCGCCATGGTCGCCGTCTGGTTCGCGGTGCCCGGCGGCCGCCCGGCGGGCGAGCGGCCCCGCATCGACGTCGCCGGCGGCCTGCTCCTCGCGCTCGGCCTCGGCCTGCTCGTCGTCGCGGTCTACAACCCCGACCCCGGGACGTCCGCGCTGCCCTCCTGGGGCCTGCCGGCGCTCGCCGCCGGCGCGGCGGTCCTCGCCGCGTTCGTCGCCTGGGAGATCCGGTCCCGGACGCGGCTGCTGGACCTCACCGGGACGCGCCGCGGCCCGCTGCTCGCCACCCTCGGCGTCGCCCTGCTGTCGGGCGTCGCGCTCATCGCCACGCTGGTGGACGTCCAGCTGGTCGCGCAGACCCTGCTGGACGAGGACGCCGTCGGCGGCGCGCTGCTGCTCGCCTGGTTCCTCGTCGCGCTGCTGGTCGCGGCCGTCCTCGGCGGCCTGCTCGCCACCCGCACCGGCGAGCGCGTCCCGCTGGTGATCGGGATGCTGGTCGCCGCGGGCGGCTACGCCCTGATCGCGACGTGGCCGGCCGACCTCGCGGGCGCCTCCTACGGGCCGCTGCCGCGCATGGACGCCGACCTCGTCGTCACCGGCCTCGGCCTCGGCCTCGTCATCGCGCCGGTGTCGGCGGCGGTGCTGCGGACGGTGCCCGCCGCGCAGTTCGGGATCGCCTCGGCGGCCGTGGTGGTGGCCCGCATGATGGGGATGCTGCTCGGCGTCTCGGCCCTGTCGGCGTGGGGCTTCCACCGCTTCCACGCGCTCACCGCCGACCTGAGGCCGCCGCTGCCGTTCCTGATGTCCAAGAGCGCGTTCGACCGCGAGTTCGCGGCCTACACCGCCGCCGTCCAGGACGCGCTGCGCACCGAGTACCAGGAGCTGTTCTGGATCACCGCGGGGCTCTGCCTGCTCGGCGCCGCGGTCGCTCTCGCCACCCCCGGCCGCCCGAGTGACCCTTGACACACTGATCACCGCGGCGTCAAGCTGACCTCCCGATCGAGCGGACGACCGCCCGGTCACACCGCTGTCCGTGCGTCCCGCCCCGGAAGACGCGCACGGGGGGAGGTCGCGGACATGGAACCGTCGCTGGAGCTGCGCCCGGGTACATCGGTGCGAGCCAGGCTGGCCGCGCAGGGCCTGCGCGCCACGATCCGGCCGGTGCTGACGCACTGGCCGCTGTCGGCGCGGGCGCTCCGCCCCGCCTTCGCGATCGACCTCGCCGCGCCGCTGGCGCTGCCCGCGCCCCGCTGGGCGCGCGTCGAGCGGGTCGCCTTCGACGGCTTCTGCGCCGAGTGGGTGCGCGCCCCGGGCGCCGACGAGAGCCGCGCCGTCCTGTACTTCCACGGCGGCGGGTTCTTCTCCTGCGGCCTGCGCACGCACCGCCGCATGGTCGCCCGGCTCGCGGCGGCGGCGGGCGCGCCGGTGCTGTCGGTCGGGTACCGGCAGCTGCCCGCCGCGCCGCTCGCCACGTCGGTCGCCGACTGCGCCGACGCCTACCGCTGGCTCCTGGGCCAGGGCGTCGACGCGTCCCGGATCGCCGTCGCGGGCGACTCGGCGGGCGGGTTCCTCGCCTTCGCCGCGCCGCTGCGGGCCATGGCGGCGGGCCTCCCGGCGCCCGGCGCGATCGTCGCGCTCTCCCCGCTCACCGACCTGGACCACACCGCCAAGGTCGCGCACGACAACGCCCGCCTGGACGCCTACCTGCCGGCCCGCCGCGTCGAGCGCCTCGCCGGGCTGCTCACCGAGGGCGCGGTGCCCCTCGACCCGCTCGTCTCCCCGGTCAACGCCGACCTGGCGGCGCTGCCGCCGGTGCTGATCCAGGTCGGCTCCACCGAGATGCTGCTGCCCGACGCCGAGCTGATGGCCGAGCGCCTCGCCGCCGCCGGGGTGCCGTGCCGCCTCCAGGTGTGGGAGGGCCAGGTGCACGTGTTCCAGGTCCTCGCCGACCTCGTCCCCGAGGGCGTCGCGGCGCTGCACGAGGCGGGCGCGTTCGTCCGCGAGCACACCCTGCCGCGCGCCGAGCCGCCCGCCCGGCGCCGCCCCCGCCGCCGGCGGCGGGCGCTCGCCGCCTGACCCGCCCGGCTCCAATTGGTGCCCGTTCGTCCGATTGCATCGGGATCTGTCGGGAAGCCCTTACGTACTCTTCCCTCGGCCAGACACGGGCGGTGCGGCACACATGGAGCGCTTGAGCGGCCTCGACGCGGGATTCTTCTTCGCCGAGTCCGAGGACAACCCCCTGCACATCGCGTCGGTGACCATCTTCGAGGGCCCGGCGCCGGCGTACGGGGAGGTGGTCCGCGCCGTCCTCGCCAAGCTCCCGGACGTGCCCCGCTACCGCCAGCGCGTCCGGACCGTGCCGCTCAACCTCGGCAACCCGGTGTGGGTCGACGACCCGCACTTCAACATCCTCTACCACGTGCGGCACACCGCCGTCCCCGCGCCCGGCGACGACGACAAGCTGCGCAACCTCGCGGGCCGCGTCCTGTCGCAGCGCCTGGACACCAGCAAGCCGCTCTGGGAGATCTGGCTCGTCGAGGGTTTGGCGGGCGGCCGCTGGGCGGCGATCACCAAGGTCCACCACAGCGTCGTGGACGGCGTCGGCGGCGTGGACCTGCTCACCACCCTGTTCGACCTGTCCCCCGACTACGAGCTGCCCGACCGCGTCGAGCTGCCCGAGCCCGAGCCCGCCCCGTCCGGCGCCGGGCTGCTCGCCGCCACCGCGCGCGAGCGCGCCGCCGCGCCCGTCCGCGAGGCGCTGCGGCTGCCCCGCCAGGCGCGCGGCCTGGTCAGCAGGCGGACGCTGCGCACCGTCGGCGTCGAGGTGCCGAGGACCCTCGGGCGGCTCGCGCGGCCCACCACCGGGTCGCTGAACGGGCCGATCGGGCCGCACCGCAGGTGGATGTGGGCGCACTCGGACCTGGACGAGATCCGCCGCATCCGCAAGGGCCTCGGCGGCACCGTCAACGACGTGATCCTCGCCGCCGTCGCGCGCGGCTTCCGGGAGGTGCTCGCCGGGCGCGGCGAGCTGGAGGACGGCGTGTACGTCCGCACTCTCGTGCCGGTGTCGGTGCGCACCGACACCGAGAAGGGCGAGCTCGCCAACAAGGTGTCGGGCGTCCTGGTGAACCTGCCCGCCGGGGAGCCGGACGCGCGCCGCCGCCTCGCCGAGGTCCGCCGGCAGATGGACGACGTCAAGCGCACCGGCGAGGCCGCGAGCGGCGAGGCCCTCGCCGCGCTCGCCGGGTTCGCGCCGACGCTGATGGCGCTCGGCTCGCGGTACGCCCTCAGCAGCAGCCAGCCGCTGCTCCAGACGGTCGTCACCAACGTGCCGGGGCCCGATTTCCCGCTCTACGTGCTCGGCCGCGAGCTCGTCGAGCTCTACCCCTACGTCCCGCTCGCGCTCGGCATGCGGGCGGGCGTCGCGATCTTCTCCTACCGGGGCCGGCTGAACTTCGGCCTCACCGGCGACTTCGACGGCATGCCCGACCTGGACGTCCTCGCGGGCGGCATCCGGATCGGCTTCGACGAGCTGACCAAGGCCGCCGAAGGCGCCTGATCCCCCGTCCCGGCCGGATGTGGCCGTCCGGCACGACATCCCTCTTTTCGATCGTTAACACGTCCGAAATATCCGTTCCGATTCCCCATCCACCCAGCTCACGAGCATTTCGACGGCGCCGCCCGGCGGACCCGCCGACCATGACCGGCAAGTCAAGCGGAGTCAAGGGCCTTGTCGAGCCCTTCCCCCCGCTGTTGGCTGAAAGGCGACCCCCTGTCCCCGATCCCCCTGGACATCTGCAGAAAGGAAACGGTGAGGCCGTGCATCGGATGAGCGGACTGGACGCAAGCTTCTACCTCCTGGAGGACGAGAACACCCCCCTGCACGTGGCGTCGGTGGTGGTCTTCGAGGGCCCCGCCCCCACCTACGGCGACGTGGTGCGCCACCTCGCCGCCAAACTCCCCCAGGTGCCGCGCTACCGGCAGCGCGTGCGGACGGTGCCCCTGCACCTCGGCCGCCCCGTCTGGGTGGACGACCCGCACTTCACCATCCTCTACCACGTGCGGCACACCGCCGTCCCGGCGCCGGGCACCGACGAGCAGCTCCGCAACCTCGCCGGGCGGGTGCTCGCCCAGCGCCTCGACCCGGGCAAGCCGCTCTGGGAGGTCTGGCTCGTCGAGGGCCTGGCGGGCGGCCGCTGGGCGCTCATCGCCAAGGTCCACCACTGCATGGTGGACGGCGTCGCCGGCATGGACCTCGCCACGATCATGTTCGACCTGTCGCCCGACTACGTCCCGCCGGCCGAGACCGAGCCGTGGGCGCCGGATCCGGTCCCGTCCGGGCTGCACCTGCTGCGCGACAGCGCGCAGCGCGGCGTCACCCAGCCGGTCCGCCAGCTCGCCGACGTGGCGCGCGGCCTCGGCGTGGTGCGCGAGCTCGGCCGGCTGCGCGCGTTCGCGGCGGGGTTCGGGCGCAGCACCGCCCGCTTCGTCCGCCCCTCGGCGGGCGGCCTCAACGGGCCGATCGGCCCGCACCGGCGCTGGTGCTGGCAGACCGTGCCGCTGGACGAGGTGAAGGAGATCCGCAAGGCGCTCGGCGGCACCGTCAACGACGTCGTGCTCACCGCCGTCACCGCCGGCTACCGCGACCTGCTCGCCGGGCGCGGCGCGCTGGAGCCCGACACCGTGGTGCGCACCGCCGTCCCGGTGTCGGTGCGCGACACCGGGCAGCGCGGCGAGCTGAACAACCGCGTCGCCGCGGTGTTCGTCAACCTCCCGGCGGGCGAGCCCGACCCGGTGGAGCGGATGATCCTCGTCCGCGAGCAGGTCGACGACGTCAAGCGGAGCGGCCAGGTGGCGAGCACCCGCACGCTGACCCGGCTCACCGACGCCGCCGTCGCGCCCGCGCTGCTGTCGCTCGGCGCCCGCATCCCGGTGCGGCTCCGCCAGGACCTCGTGCAGACGGTCACCACCAACGTCCCCGGCCCCGACTTCCCGCTCTACGTGATGGGCCGCCGGGCCGTCGCGCTCTACCCGTACGTGCCGCTGACCGGCGGCATCCGGGTCGTCACCGCGATCATCTCCTACTGCGGCACGCTGCACTTCGGGATCTCCGGCGACTTCGACGCGATGCCGGACCTGGACGTCCTCACCAAGGGCGTCGCGGCGGGCTTCGACGAGCTGCTGGCCGAGGCCCGGCGCTGATCGGCGGGCTCTCCGGGCGGCCGCCCAGCGGGCCGCCCGGACGCCGCACCGATCGAGGCCGATAGGACCCGCCAGGGTCTACCCGATATCAACATTTCGGGAATATTCTGGATAAAAGGGCAACCAGTGGCCTTCTGGCGGGAGCGGATCCCCGGGGAGGTGGGGACGGATGCGCAGGCTGTGGCGGCGGCTCGGCCTCGAACGCAACCCGTTGCGCCGGCGGATCGACCGGCTCCAGCGCGGTTTCGCGCTCGCCCTGCTCGCCCTGCTCGCGGCGCTGGCCGTGCCGGCCGCGCTGTGGTGCGGCGGCGGCGCCTACCAGGGCGGCACCCGCGCCGAGCGCGCCGAGCGGGCGTCCCGCACCCAGGTGACGGCGACGGTCGTGGCGAGCGGCGGCGTCGGCGTCGCGGGCGACCGCTACATCCACGAGACCGTCCAGGCCGAGTGGCCGGGCCCCGGCGGCGAGACCCGCGTCGGCCCGCTGCCGACCTGGAAGAACGCGCGGCCCGGCTCCCGCGAGCCGATCTGGGTGGACGCCGCCGGGCGCCCGGCGCCGCCGCCCCGGCGGCACAGCCGGACGGTGACCGACGCCGTCTACGCCGGCGCCGGCGGCGCGCTCGCCGCGGGCGCGCCGGTGCTCGCCGCCTACCTGCTCGTCCGGCGCCGCTGCGACCGCCACCGCGCCGACCTGTGGGAGGCCGCCTGGGCCCGCATGGACGCCGACGCCGGCCGCAACCGCCCCTCCTGACCCCGCCCCGCTCGCCCCCCGCCTTCCTCCGGCCGACGCGATGACCCCCCGGTCGCCTTCCGTTGAGTTGCGGCGTGTTGGCCTGTGGGAGCGCTCCCAGAGGCCAACACGCCGCAACTCAACTGCAAACGCCCCGGGGGGTACCCCTTGTAGCCCCCCGGCCCCCGGGGGGCCGGGGGGC